>CAYUVH010000054.1:0-157119 GCA_964448135.1 uncultured Verrucomicrobiota bacterium
CCTCACCCCCCACCCCCTCTACAGCGCCTTCTACTACTCCCACCCCACCCTCCTGGAACGCGAACAAGCCCTGCAAAAACCCTCCTAATCTTTTTTTGCGCTTCTTGCGCCTCTTCGCGGCTAAATCGCTTTCTCTTTTCTCCCTGCCTTATCCGTGTTCATCCGTGTCTATCCGCGGTTGAATCCTCTTCTTCTCCCCGCGCCTGCACGTCTCCGGGGTTTCCCCCGCTTCGTTCTCCTTGGTGCTTGGGATTTCTGCCTTCTTTAGTCATTCGACATTAGAGCTTCGTCATTTGATTGCGGCTCCGTCGCTCTGTGTCTCTGTGGTTCATCACCTTTCGTTTTTCTTCGAGCTTCGGATTTCGGGTTTCTTTCGTCATTCGACATTCGTCATTCGGATTTCCCCGGTCATCCCACACTGGCGCCCCGTCCCCAAATACATTAGATTTTCCCAGCCCTTTGGGAATCTTATGAAAAAACTACTCATCGGCGGTTTGGTTCTGGTCCTCCTCCTCGTGATTGCCGTCGTCGTCGGCATTGCCTTCTTCCTCGATTCCGGCATCAAGCGCGGCGTCGAAACCTACGGCCCGCAACTCACCGGCACCACCGTGAAGCTCGATTCCGCGAGCCTTTCCATCCTCTCCGGCTCCGGCAAACTTAACGGCCTCGTCATCGGCAACCCGGAAGGCTATAAGAAGCCCTCCGCCATCAGCCTCGGCAGCGGCAGCCTCGTCGTGCAACCCGGTTCCATCTTCAGCGACAAAGTCATCGTCAAATCCATCAACATTCAGGCCCCCGAAATCACCCTCGAGACCGATCTTAAAAGCAGCAACCTCCAAAAGATTCTCGATAACCTGAACAAAGCCACCGGCGGCGGCTCCACTCCCAAGACCGAAGCCCCGCCCAAATCCGGCCCGAACAAAAAACTCCAGGTGGACGAGTTCATCATCGCTGGCGGCAAGGTCCACGTTAGCGTGAACAATTCCCTGGTCGGCGTGGCCACCGAACAAACCGTGGAACTGCCCGAAATCAAATTCACTAGTCTCGGCACCGGCCCCGATGGCATCACCTCGGCGGAACTCTCGAGCAAAGTCCTCAAGGCCATCATCGACAAGTCCCTCGAAGTCGGCCTAAAGATCGCCACCACCACCGGCAAGGACGCCGCGATCAAGGAAATCAACAAAGCCGTCGGCGAAAAAACCGGCGGCCAGATCAGCAACGCCCTGGACAGCGTCCGCGGTTTTCTGAAAAAGAAAAAGTAACTCCCCGCCGGAGCGCCCGTCTCCGAACGGGCGTGTTGCTTATGGTACTGAGTTGACTTGCCCGCTCATAGCCGGGCCCTCCTTTCATTTTCAGCCAACTCACTGACTCACTGATTCGCTAACTCACCCACTCTCTTCATGTCCCACCAACCAACAAACATCGCGGCCGGCACACAGATCGTTTCCTTGATCGAAGTCCGCGGCACGAACAATTCCCTCGTCCACCCGCGGGGAGCGGTCGGGGTGGTGACGCGCACACCGGCGGTCGCCGGCGAAAAATTTCTCGTCCGCTTCCCGGACGGATTCGAGGCTCCTTTAGACCTCACTCAACTCGAGGTCCTTAAACACTTCAAAGACCGCCTCGGCGCTGTTCCCGATTCCACCGGCGCCGCGCCCGCCTTCGACCTCGACCAATTCATCATCTACCGTTGCGTCGTCGGCTCCCGTGCCTACGGCCTCGACCACGACGACTCCGACACCGACCGTCGCGGCATCTACCTTGCGCCCGCCGATCTGCAATGGTCCCTCTTCGGTGCGCCCGAGCAATTCGAGGACAACGCCGCCCAAAGCTGCTACTGGGAACTCCAGAAATTCCTCTCCATGGCCCTCAAAGCCAACCCCAACATCCTCGAGTGCCTCTACTCCCCCCTCGTTGAAAAAATCACTCCGCTCGGGGAGGAACTCGTCGCCATCCGCGAGATCTTTCTCAGCCAGATGATTTTCCAGACCTTCAACGGCTACGCCATGTCGCAGTTCAAGAAGATCGAGCAGGACATCCGCAATCACGGCGAAGTCCGCTGGAAACACGCCATGCACCTTCTGCGCCTCCTCCTCACCGGCGCTGCCACCCTGCGCGAAGGACGCGTCCCCGTCCGCGCCGACGCCCACCGCGAACGTCTCCTCTCCGTCAAACGCGGCGAGATTCCGTGGCCCGAAGTGGACGCCTGGCGCAAGGAACTCCACCACGATTTCGAGCGCGCCCTCGCCGAAACCAAACTCCCCGAGCGCCCCGACTACGAACGCGCCAACACATTCCTCCTTAAAGCCCGCCGTCGAATGGCGAAATCCTAGGGCCAAAGGCCCGGCCCCATACCAGCCCAGGCCAACGGCCTGGGAACGGATCCCTCACAACAAATCAAGGGCTGAAGGCCCGCCCCATGCTCTTCACCGTCCGATGCGTTTTTCAATCCCACACATACGCCTCATCGTGTTCCACACCGTATTTCTTCAGAAACATCCGGTACTCCTCCTGAAATGTTTTCACCCGATGATGCTCCTCCTGTTTATCAATGTACTCACAAAGCGAGCCTAAATCATTCGGCCCAACCGAAAAGCACGCATAACCACGTTGCCACGAGAAACCAGCCAGTTTTGAGGATTGTGTCTTCACCCATTTCGATGACGCGGTCTTCAACTCCTCCACCAAGTCGGCGATCGAAATCGTTCGAGGCAGGCGCAATGCCAGATGCACATGGTCCGCCATTCCGCCGGCCCGGTAGCATTCGGCATCCATGTTCCGCGCCACTGTTGACAGATACGCGTGAAGTTTGGGCCGCAACAGCGCATCTAAAAATGCTTCGCGGTCTTTGGTGCTGAAGATCAGATGCACAACAACGAGACTTAATGACTGTGGCATGGCTATGGGGCGGGCCTTCAGCCCTCATGTGGTTTTATTTACGCCTTACACCTGGGCCGTTGGCCCAGGCTGGTATAGCGTCGCGCCGTTGGCGCTTCGGCGGCAAGACATTTCTCCCCTTCAACCCTCTGAATGCGTGCTGTCAACCGCCGAAATCCTAGGGCCAAAGGCCCGGCCCCATACCAGCCCAGGCCAACGGCCTGGGATCCGATCCCTCACAACAAATCAAGGGCTGAAGGCCCGCCCCATGGCTCCTTGATCACACACTCGTCCCCGATCGCACTCCGGTCTTGCGATTATGCGGAATTGGTCGTCTCGTTCATGTCCCTCTAGCCTTCGACACAATAAAAGCCTATCCTCCGTGTCTGGATGCCTACCCTCCTCCTCACCGCCCGTCAGACCGACGATACCCAAAAGCTCGGGCGCGTGCTCCGCCATGCCTGACGCGTGAAATCATCAACGATTTCTAGCTTTTCCACCCCCAAACCTTCTCTCAAACTCTGACTTCAAAGGGCCAAAGGCCCGTCCCATACCAGCTTGGGCCAACGGCCCAGGACCCGCGCCCCCCAATGTACAATCCTAAGGGCTGAAGGCCCGTCCCATAGCCATCCCTTTCCTCTGTGACCATTGCAGCCCCCAATCGAGATTCCGCCGCTTCCCCATCCCATCTCTCTCGCCTTTCACCGTGTAAGATTCTACCTTTCCACGCCGCATGATGACCCGGATACTTGAAATAATGGCCGGCAAAGACGACTTGGAGCGTATATGTGTAAAGACAACGGCCTGACATCCAATGATTGGGCGTCCGACCCCCGCCTCCACCGCATCGTCACAGCCCAACCCTACCCGCTGCTTTTCGCCAGCATCAGCGGCTCTCACCTCTACGGCTTCCCTTCCCCCGATTCCGATTTCGATCTCCGTGGCACCCACATCCTGCCGCTCGAAAAAATCGTCGGCCTCGATGTCCACGACGAGACCGTTCAGGACTCCCGCGTCATCGAAGGCCTGGAGATGGACATCGTCAGCCACGACGTACGCAAATTCTTCGGCCTGCTTCTGAAGAAAAACGGCTACGTCCTCGAACAGCTCTTCTCGCCGCTCATCGTCCTTACCACTCCCGAGCACACCGAGCTCAAGGACATTTGCCGCACCCGCGCATCGGGCGCCGGCGTCATTACCAAACACCATTCCCATCACTACTTCGGCTTCGCCGAAACCCAGTGGAAACTGTTCCTGAAGGAATCGCCCCGCCGCGTAAAACCACTCCTTTACGTTTATCGCGTCCTGCTCACCGGCATCCACCTGATGCGCACCGGCGAAATCGAAGCCAATCTCGTCACTCTGAACGAACAATTCCAACTGGCTTACCTCTCCGACCTTGTTGCCCGCAAACTCGCCGGCCCCGAAAAATCCAAACTCGAAGACGCCGGCATTGCTTTCCACGAATCCGAGTACCATCGCCTCCGTGCTGAACTCCAATCCGCCCACGACGCCAGCACGCTGCCCGAGTTACCCTCGGACCAAACCCGCGCCGCCCTCAACGACCTCCTCCTCCGCCTGCGCCTCGCGTAAATGCCCGCCTGATTGTTCAAGCGCATCGATCCCATATTCATCATGAAGGGATAACAGGAAGACGAAGCCATCTCGTAAATGAGCAAGGATGGGAGCGGCGAGGGATTTGGGGCGGGAACGAGGCGCGAGGACGGAGTATCCCCACAGCGGGCTGAGACCGAGGACCAAGAGGTTGTCGTGTGGGTCTAGCCCACCCTATGTCCTAAAAAACAGCAGGCTCGTCCTGGCCTCCGGCTTGGTTCCAACCTTGACGCAGAAGGAAGATTGGAGGAACATACTTGTAATTAGTGAGGAAGGAGTCGCGTTCTCCGTCATGAAGCTTAAAGGGTAGACCATGCCAGACCTAACGGCACCCAGGCCACGCAAAGCCAACAACCAAACCCTTCCAGCCGCTGCAACCACCCGGCTGAAGTGCCGGCCCTTTGCGGCACTGGTCGCGCTGTTGGTCGCAATGGGAACGCTAGGACTGCTGGCGACTGATGTAAACGGGGCTTCGGGTCCCGCTGGATCCGCGCCAATTCTGTTGAGCCAGCCGGTTGGGCTCGGCTCGTTTATTTTTGCCGATGTTGCGCTGAGTGTGAATGCAACCGGGTCGGGGCCTTTGACTTACCAATGGCAATTCAACGGAACGAATCTTGATAGCGCCACCAGTGCCACGCTCACGCTGACCAATTTGCAGGTGGCGAATGAAGGGGTTTACGACGCTGTTGTCTCCAACGCATATGGCGTCGTCACAAGCTCGAACGCCCTGCTCACCATCTCACGCGTGGTCATCTGGGGTGGCCCCGATGAGCAGCCACCCGGTTTGACAAATGTCATGGCGATTAATGGTTACCCGGCAGCCGTCCGGCACGATGGCACACTGGTATGGTGGGGAAATGTTTTCCGTCAATACCCGGGGCTGACCAACGTCGTCGCACTTGGGCCATGCTTGAACTTTTTTGGCGAGGCCGTCACGGCCGATGGCAGAGTATATGGTTGGTCTCATGACGGCTACGGTCCGATGATCGGAGCAGGGTCATCCAACGCCATAGCGACCGCGGGAAGCAATGCCGGCGATCTGTCATTGCGAGCGGACGGAACGTTGAAAGGCAGCTTCTTGTCTGGCGCACCGTCGTCTGTACTGAATGTCTCCAATGCCGTGGCCGTAGCCCGCGGTGCGCAGCACAGTCTGGCGCTCAAAGCCGACGGCTCTTTGCTGGCTTGGGGGGATAACAGCTACCATCAGGGTAGTGTTCCTTTGGTATTGAGCAACGTGGTTGCGATTGCTGCCGGCGGTTACCACAATCTGGCACTGAAGAACGACGGAACGGTGTTCGCTTGGGGAAGAAATCTGGAAAACCAGACCAACTCACCTCCCGGCTTGAGCAATGTGGTGTCTGTGGCTGCAGGCTATTACCACAGCCTGGCCTTGTGTGGCGATGGCACCGTTGTGGCTTGGGGCACGAACACGTACGGCCAGATCAGCGTTCCGGCGGGCCTCAGCAATGTCGTGATGATCGCCGCGGGCATGAGCGTCAGCGTCGCCTTGGTCGGAGACGGCCCGCCAGTGATGCAGGCTCTGCCCGCCAATCCTGTATTCGGTTCGAATCGTTTCAGCATAAACCTGCCGACCCAATCCGGCCGTATCTACGGCTTGGAATTCAAAACCAACCTGGCCAGCGGCGAGTGGATGACCTTGCCGCGGTACGCGGGTAACGGCACTAATTTGACCCTGACTGATTCTGCCGCCACGAATTCACAACGCTTCTACCGCACGCGTCGGTGGTGAAATACATGAGTATTCCTCTAAAGCCCGGCTTTCGCAGGGTCGGGAATGCTTCTTTCCTCCAAACCTTATCGCCCGCAAACTCGCCGGACCGGAGAAATCCAAACTCGAAGACGCCGACGTCGCCTTCCACGAATCCGAATACCACCGCCTCCGCGCCGAACTCCAATCCGCCCACGACGCCAGCACGCTGCCCGAGTTACCCTCGGACCAAACCCGCGCCGCCCTCAACGACCTCCTCCTCCGCCTGCGCCTTTCAGACAAACCCGCCCCGCCCTCATCCCGAAAGGGATGACAGACAGTAGCTGGCTTGTCTCGCCATAGTCGCGACGACGGCGGATCGGTCCCGACGAGTCTGCGAGGAGGGACCACCGGTCCGCCTGAAGTAATCCCCACTCACGGATTCTCCAACCATTCCTCCGGTGCTATGTTGCCGTATGCACAACTCGGTCATCGTCATTGGCGGCGGCATTGCGGGATTGGCTGCAGCAAGCGAACTCGCCGACCGGGGCGTCAGCGTCACCTTGTTGGAAGCCAAGGCCCGGCTCGGGGGACGCATTCACACGAAGCATCACGGAAAGTGGCCGATTGAACTGGGCGCGGAGTTGATTCACGGCCGCGACCCGGCGCTGATGCGGGTCATCGAGGAAGCCGGGCTTTCCTTGCATCGCCTGCCCGCAAAACAGCAGCTCGCCCAAAACGGCCGGCTGAAGCGCGTCAATTTTTGGCAGCAGATTGGCGAGGTTGTGGACCGCATCAACCTGAAGGGACCGGACCGTTCCTTTGAAGAATTCCTATCGCGCGAAAAACTTCCCGCAAAACTCGCCCGCCTCGCGCGCGGATTTGCCGAGGGGTTCAACGGCGCGCGTGCCGGGCGCATCAGCGCGCACTCGATACTCAAGGCCCAGCAATCGGCGGAGCAAATGGACGGCGAATGGCAGGGGCAGCTGGATCGCGGCTACGGCGCGTTGGTCCGTTTCCTGGAACGGAAAATCAAAGCGCGCGCAGGCCGGATCATCCGGCGGGCGCGGATTGAAACTCTCCGCTGGCGGCGAGGGCACGTTCGCGCCACCTGGCGAAGTCATGGTCGCACCCAAGCCGCTCACGCGGGTGCGGCCGTCCTCACCCTTCCCCTCGGTGTCTGGCAGGCGGGCACGGTAAAAATCCAACCACCGCTTCGCGAAAAAGACGCCGCGGCCGGCAAGTTGGAATCCGGACACGTCGTCAAAGTAATCCTCGTCTTCCAGCATCGCTGGTGGCCCCGCAAGGTGGGCTTTCTGCAATCCTTCGACGAACCGCTGCCGACGTGGTGGACGCATGCCAGCGCGCCGGTGTTGGTTGGCTGGGCGGGCGGTTCGAAGACGGACGTCTTGCGCACCCTTTCCCGGTCGCAGCTCAAATCACTTTCACTGGAAGTCCTCGGCCGGATGTTCGCCAAATCTCCCGAACGGCTCGCGAAGCAGCTCCTGAAAATTCATGTGCATCATTGGGATCGCGACCCGGATATTCGCGGAGCCTACAGTTATATTCCCGCGGGCGGAATGAATCTCCCCGCCCTGCTCGCCAGGCCGGTCGCCCGCACTCTGTTTTTCGCCGGCGAAGCCACCGTCCTGGATGCCCAGACCGGCACCGTCTTTGGCGCCTACAACACCGGCCTGCGGGCGGCAGCGGAAGTTATGAAGTCCCGTTCGGTCTCGGCAAAGTAATCTCAACCGAAAAACCGGCCACAGGCGAACTCCCTCTTCCTGCTCGCCAGCGATTGTTTGCAAGGGCATTCCTTCCTCCGGTGTCTCGCCCAGCAGAACGCTCTGGCGGACGATCGCGACCCGCAGGCGCGCGGCAGCCGCTGGATCTTGCGCCGAGATGTAATCCTCGATTTGATTGAGATCCTCTTCGGCCAGGCCCGTGAAAAAGACCGGCAGGTTTTTCATCGCCGACGACGGCGGAGCAGTTGTGCTGCCGGAATCAACGGTCGCGTATCAGCCAGCGCCGTCTCGATCACCCGGCTTAATTCCTCCCGGCTCGCCGATCCGGTCGTCGTCTCGTGTTCCTCCAGCAAGCGAAATCCCGCGCGGATGACCTCGGACTTGTTGTTGAACCGCCCGGTCGCGATAAACCGGTCAATCATCCGTTCGAAATGTGGCGTTATCACTTTGCTCATAACCGTTGCGCCTACCTTCCAACAGTTACCAACTGTCGTCAACGCAGGCCACTTTCTTCCGTCTGTCCGCTCACCTGATCACTGGTTCGCTGATTCACTGACTCACTCATTAACTTACTCGTTTCGGGGCGTCATGAAATTGTTGCTTGGTGTTAAACCTCCGGGCGTGTAGAAATATTACCGGTTCCATTTTCATCTCAATCCGACTCGCTACAATTATGAAAACGAAGACGTTCACAGTCCTCGGAGCGATTCTCCTCCTGGTGGGTTTCGCGCGCACGGTTTCCGCTCAAGTGCTGTTTTGGGACCCGGATGGCATCACGGCCGGCACCAGCGTTTCTGGAAACTGGAATACCACCACTCCCAACTGGACGGTCACGGTGGATTCCGGCATCAACACGCTCTGGACCCAGGGGTATGAGGCTGATTTTGGCGTCGCTGCCAATTACACCGTCACGCTCACCGAGCCGATCACCGTGGGGAATATCACTCTTACCGGCACCGCCGGCACCTTGACGGTCACCGGTGCTCCGCCGAATATTCTGTCGCTGGGAACCTCAGCGATTTTCAACACGGGTTCCCGGACGCTGTTGCTTTCCGCGCCGCTCGCGGGACCTTCCGATTTAACCAAAAGCGGTTCGGGGACCTTGACGCTTTCGGGCTCGAACACCTATTCGGGCGGCACCTTTTCCAGCGCCGGAACTCTCAGCCTGGGATCCGACTCCATTTCTTCGGGCGGCGTCATTACTTCCGGCCCGCTCGGCACCGGTTCGCTGACGGTTAGCGCGGCGACGACGCTGTCGGCGTCCGGCGGCGCGCGCGCGGTGGACAACCCCATCACCCTGAACGCGAATATGACTATCGGCGGGTCGGCCGCGTTGAACTTCCGAGCCGGCAACTGGACCTTGAACGGTGGGAACCGGACGGTCACCGTCAATAATACCGCGGACACCGCCCTCGCCGGCAGCCTGGCCGATGATGGCGCGGCACGAACCTTCACCAAAGCCGGTACCGGACGGCTCATTCTGTCTGGTACGAATTCTGGTTTTCTGGGTCCCATCACCGTCAGCGCCGGAACTCTTCAGGCAGCCAGCGACGCAGCAATTCGCGCCAACGCGGTCCTGACTGCCAACGGCGCCGTGGATTTAAACGGGTTCACCGGCAACGTCGTCGGGCTGGCGGGCAGCGGGACGGTGGCCCTGGGTGCCGGGACCCTGACCATCGCGAACGCCGGCACCAGCCGCAACTTCACCGGCGTCATCAGTGGCCCGGGTAGCCTGGTCATCTCGAACCTCATTTCGCAGCAGATCGAGGGCAGCAACACCTTCAGCGGCGGCATTGTCGTCCAGGTGGGCACGCTCTTTCTCCGCACCAACGCCGCCACCGTCGGCGGCATTTCCCAGGCGGCGGGCACCGGCACCATCACCATGGAGGATAATGGGGGCTCGCCCCGCGCGGCTGTGGGCGGCAACTACTCCGCCGGCATCGTCCGCATCACCAACTCCATCTTTTTGAAAGCCGGCCGCGGCCTGCTCTTCCCGTCCAACGGCGGCACCAACCAGTTCGACGGACCCATCACCGGCCCCGCCGGTCTGCTGCGCGACAACAATGGTTCGGGCCTGGTTGTTATCACCGGCAGCAACAGCTACTCCGGCGGCTTGCAGATCGAGAGCCGCGCCGTGGCGCTGGGGCACAAGAACGCCACGGGCAAGGGCACCTTTGTCATTGGCAGCCCGACGACGCCCCCCGCCAGCACCCTGGTCATTGCTCCCTACGTGGATTTGTCCGGAGCCAATGCAGTAACGAATGCCACCACGGTCAACCAGAGCTTCACAATCTTCGGCTCGAACAACTTCGAATTGAGCGGGCCGCTCACCTTGTCCAACGCCTCACCTACGACCGTCACAGTCCTGGGCGGAATGTCGGCCAGGTTCTCGGGGCCGGTGGACGGGCCCGGCGCCCTTACTAAAGCGGGCACTGACCCTCTCGCTCTGTCCGGGTCGAATACCTATGCCGGTGATACCACCGTCAGCGCCGGCACGTTGCTGGTCAACAACCCGAGCGGCAGCGGCACGAGCACCGGGCTGGTCAGTGTGATCCCTGCCGCCACACTGGGCGGCAAAGGGTTCATTTCCGGCTCGGTCAGCCCGCTCAGTTCAGGCGCGACCATCGGAGCCAGCAACCTCGTGGACAAACTCACGTTGCGGAACGGGCTCGATCTGAGCGCCGGCGGCACCTACGCGTGGGAGTTGGCGGCGAACAAGGACATCACCACCGGCATTCCCGGAACCGATTTCGACCAGCTTGCCCTCACCGGCGGCAACCTGGCTCTCGGCGGCGGCGCAAACTTGCTCATTCAATTCACCGGCACGGCCTCCACGCCCACTTCCGGCGACCCCTTCTGGCAGGTCAATCACACCTGGAAACTCATTGCGCTCAGCGGCACCGCGGCCAATCCTGGCAACTCGGACTACCTGTCCATTACGGGGACCAACGGCATCACCTCGGGAACTTTCTCCACCTCAATTGATGGCGGCGGGAACAGCATCCTTTCCTACGTTTCGACCACGACTCCGCAGCCCGTGATTCAAAACAGCATCCCCGGCGCGGGCACCACCAACGCCCTCATTCAATGGTCCGCCGTCAACGGCGTGACCTACCAGGTCCAATATAAGAACGACCTGTCGAACGCGCTTTGGAGCATTCTAGGGTCGGTCACCGCGTCGGGCTCCACGGCTTCCATCACCGATACGAACAACCCGCCCGCCGCCAAGCGTTTCTATCGCATCGTGGTGCCGTAGTCGAGGTAGGCCCGATTCGAAACCCTCTCCCAAATGCCGATTTCGTAGGGCCAACGGCCCGGCCCCATACCAGCCTGGGCCAACGGCCCAGGACCAGCAACCCCAAGAACATCATAAGGGCTGAAGGCCCGCTCCATGATCTTCGGCTCTCTGCATTACGTGCGACACTATAACCACCGACGCTTGATCCAACCCTCAATCCCACATGTACGCCTCGTCACGCTCCATACCATAATTCTTCAAAAACATTCGCTACTTCCCCGCCCCTTTTTGTGAATTTTTGTGCCTCGTTGTGGCTGATGAATCTGTGCGTCTGCCTCTCCTTGTGTGTTCTTTATTGTCTGCACTCGCCAAATCATTGACTCACTTACTCACTCACTGACTTTTATCGGCACCAACATCAAACACACCGGCGACATCGCCTCCACCTTCTGCCCCGTGTCCCTCAGCCGGCCGCTCTTCGGATCCACTGCAAACACCACGATACTGTCCGATTCCTGATTCGCCGCCAGCAGCCAGCGCCCGGAAGGATCAATCGTGAAATGCCTCGGCGTTCTCCCCTGCGTTGAGGCGTGTTCCACCGCGCTCAACTTCCCGGTCGCTTCATCCACGGAAAAAACGGCGATGCTGTCATGCCCGCGATTCGAGGCGTAAACGAACTTGCCGGAAGGATGCACCGCGATCTCGGCGCACGTCGTTGAATTGGTGAAACCGGCCGGCAGCGTGGAAATCGTCTGCAACTCCTTCATGCCGCCGCTCTTTCCGTCCCAATCAAATGCCGTGATCGAAGAACCCATTTCATTCACCACGTAGAGGAATTTTCCCTTCGGATGAAACGCCATGTGCCGGGGTCCCGAACCCGGGGGCACAACGCCGTAAGCCGGATCATTCGGCGTGAGCGTGGCTTTGCCCGCATCCAGTTTGTAAACCATCACATGGTCCAACCCGAGATCGCAGGCGAGCGCGAAGCGGTTCTTGGGATCGGGCGTGAGACAATGCGCATGCGGCCCGGCCTGGCGCTGTTTGTTCACGCTGGATCCCTGGTGCTGGATCTTCGAGGCGGGCGGTTCCAGTTTGCCGTCCTTGGCGATCGGCAGGCTGGCGATGCTGCCGCTGCCGTAGTTCGCGGTCAGCAGACATTTGCCCTTTTCGTCCACCGAAACGTGGCACGGACCCGCCCCGCCCGAGCTTTCCTGGTTCAATAGCGTGAGCGTGCCACTGGGCCGTTCGATTCGAAACGCGCTCACCGCGCCCGCCCGTTGCGCCCCGCTCCCCATTTCGCCGGACGAATAAATCCATTGGCCATTCGGATGCAGCGCCAAAAAGCTGGGGCTGCGGGTTTCCACCGCCAGCTTCGGCGCGCCGAGCGTGCCGGTGCGCGCATCGAAGGGACAATAATAGATTCCCCGGCTGCGCTTGCCGGTGTAGGTGCCAATGTAAAGAAAGTCAGTTGCGTTCACGGGTGCGGGATTGGTATCGGCGGCGAAGGCGGAGGAGGCGGCCAGCAGGCCGGCAACCGCTGATATTGCGCGCCGGCGCCAGGAAGATGAATTTCGCTGCATGATGTCGTAAGGGAACAGCATTCGGAGGCGCTTTGAAATCGAAAAGGGCGGGGATTCGCGAACAGAAAAATTTAGGGCCGAAAAAAAATCAATACCTGACCGGCACCAAACGCAGGTCAAAATCAGCCGGACGGTGTCATCTTCAAAAATCCCATTGTTCTATGGGTAAAATAATGGCAATATGTTGTCATAATGACAATTAATATGTCACAGTCTCAGCCACTTTCGGAAGCCGATTACCCAAAAATATTAAACTTATTAACAAAAGAGGTGCAAGCTTTGGCTTCAAAATTGAATCACCCGCTCACGGTAGACGGTTCAGAATCCCGTCTCCCGGCGGGGGAATGGCGAGTCTTGCAAACGCTGAGTTCCGAGGGCCCCGGCACCGTACCCCAGATCGCCCGCCGCCGGTCCACCTCGCGGCAGAACATCCAGGTGCTCGTCAACCGCCTGCGCGAAGCCGGCTACGTCACCGTGGAAAGCAACCCGGCTCACAAGCGCTCCGTGCTGATCGAATTGACCGGGTCGGGCCGGGCGCTCTTGGGATCGGCGGGAAACGAACATTCCCGGATGTCAGACAGCGCGGAAAAGCACGTCACCCGAAAGGAATTGGCTTCGGCGACCAGGGTTTTGCGCCTCCTGCGCCAGGCGCTGGGTGGTCAGGCTGGGGAAATTCAAAAAGGAGCCAGGGTGGTGGCGCAGAGTCCGGCCCCCCGGGTTCAGCCCGGGCCAAAATTTATGGAGGTCGAGGAGGAGCTGCAATCGGGCGAGCTCCCGGTGGCATTGCTTTGACCCGACACCAGCGCGCCGGAGCGGCTCGCTGCTTGACGTCGGGACGGGGCGCGATAGGGTGAAGTCATGCGTGGAATCGCCATTCTTGTTTGCGTGGGATTGCTGGCCGGTGGGTCACTTCCATCGCGGGCCGCGGATACTGCCGCGACGAAGCAGACGCCGAAAAGTTCGGAAACGTGGACCAACGTTTACCATCACCAGGTAGGCGTCACTTTTCACTTTCCCGACGGCTGGACGCGGCGGGAAGCGCCGGACCAGCCCGTCATTTACCTGATTCCGAACGACGGGATTCCCGATCCGCGGGAGACCATCCTGGTAACCGGCGGCAGCGGCGACGGCATCACGAACGTTTCCGATAAGCGGGTGTTGGAGAGCTTGGAATCGCTGGTGCATCAAAGCAACGCGGAGATGAAACGCGCCGGCAAGCCCGAAGCCGTCAAGGCCGGCGCGCGTCCGGGCATGGCTTACACTTGGGAAGCCAAAGACGCGAACGACAATGTGACGCGCATCCGCGTTTACGTGACGTTGCTGGACAAATACATCGCCAGCCTGGCCGCGTATGGCCCGGTGAAGCGCGTCGAAGCCTGCGACCCGATGCTGCGGCGGATTTTCAGTACCTTCGATTTCCAACTCATTTCCGCTGCCGTGGCTGACAGCGCCACTCCCAACAAGGACCTGGCGGGAATGTGGTTGAAAGTTGAAGCTGCTCCAGCCGATGGCGGAGCACCGGCGAAAAGCTATGGCGTATTGCGTGAGGACGGCACGGCGTTGCTGACGCGGAGCCTGGCCAGTGCGAAGAAATTCCGCGACACGGGCAAAGCGCCCGAAGCCCCGGCCGATGCCGGCGATGGCCTCAAAGATGTCATGGCGAAATGGACGGCCAATGGCTCGGGACTTACGGTAACGATGGGCGAGAATGTCGAACAAAGTTTTGGTTTTCAATTGCGCACCAACGATGAAGGAAAAGTCACGATGCGCATCGTGCCACTGGATGGCAGCGATCCGCAGGAATGGACCAGGCAGAAATGAAGGTCCAGGAACCAGGGGCCCGGCACCCGATGAGCGGCAATTGTCGGTTGCCAGAGATTGGCGGGGTCGGTTGACCGGAGCGCGTACTGGAAGTAGCGTAGGCGGGAGAAGGTGACCGATGAGCACCAGTGACAGTAAAATCTCCCCCGCCGATCCGTCGCGCGGCAGCAGTGAGTTGCTGGCGCCCGGCGAAGCGGTTCCAGCCGCAGCCCGCCCCTTGGCATCAGGCCCGCAGCCGGCTCCACCTGTGTTGCGACCGGCACCGCCTCCCCCTTCACCTCCGGAGATTGCCCGAATTCCCGAAGCTCCAGGCCATAACATTTCCAAGGGACGATTGGTGGCGGCTTTTGGCATCGCCGTGGTGTCGGACCTGATTTCCGTTTGGACACAATTTTTGGAGCCGATGCAATTGACCGTGGACATAACCACGGCGGCGTTATTGTTCATGGTTTTGGGCTGGCGCTGGCCGCTGTTGATCGGATTGTTCATGGAAGCCGTACCCGGCCTGGCATTCGTGCCCTCGTGGGTGATGGTGGTGGGCGCGATTGCGGTTTGGGGCACGGTGCGTCCAAGCCGGACTTGACGCACTCGTGAGCGCCGAATCGCCAACTCCAGCGAAGCCCGCGTCGCACACGCATCCGTGGGCGTGGCCGCTGGCCTGGGTGGTGACGGTGTTGATCCTGGTGCTCGCAGCGCTTTATGTCTTCAAATCCTGCCGCGATGCCCCGGGGCAGATCGTGGAAAAGGTGGGGACGCAGTTGGAAAAACTCGCGGCCGCCTTCAACCAGGGAACCATCACCACTAAATTCACCAGCTACGCGACGACCCTTTCCGGAAGCCAGTATCTGCAATTCGCGACCTTGAAACAGGAGGAGCGGTTTCAGCGCACGGACGAGGCGACGACGGGGTTCGGCTATATTCCGCTGCCGGAAGTGATCGTCGAAGCGAGCGCGCCGGTGACGTACACGTATTTTCTCGATTTAAACGATCACTGGGAGATGACGCTGCACGCCGGCGTGATTGAGGTGGTCGCACCGGACATCAAATTCAACGAGCCGTCGGTGGACGCCTCGCGCATCACCTACGAGGTAAAAAAGGACAGCATGATGCGGAATTCTTCAGCGGCGCTCGATGGCTTGAAGAAGTCCATCAGTTCGATGGTCCACCAAAAGGCGGTCTCCAATCGCAACCTCGTGCGTGAGACCGGGCGGAAGCAGGTCGAGGAATTCGTCCACAACTGGCTGTCGCAGACTTTTCAGGACGGAAAAAATTATCCGGTCAAGGTGCGGTTTCGTAACGAACTGCCGGCGGGACAGAAGACAAATCTCGAAACCAAACGGGAATAAGGCGGCGCGGAGGAGGGCGGCGGCCGCAGTTGGCGGCATCAAGCCGTAAGGCGGGGGCCGGTGACGTCGGCGATCAAATGCGGAAACTCGCGGACTTGCTCGGTCACCTGCTCAATGAAATAGGCGAGTTCAAAGAAGGAACCACCAATGATCCGGTGAATGCAGTGCAGCCACCCGTCACCGTGACTCTCCGCCTCCGAGAGGTCGGCGTCGGTAAGCTGCCGGTATCGCCGCTTCAGGTGCGCCTTGATCAAAGACCAGGCCGGGATCGCTGCCAGTTTCTTCATAATTGCCGGACTGCTTAGCTGAAAGAATGCCACTCAAGGCATTTTGACCAGGTGAGCCGCGAGCGTGTACCTGAAGAAACGTTTTACCTGAGTATTTCGAAAAAAATTACTTCACGATTTTCTCGTGGTGCAGGAACCGTCCCTGGTGAAAAGCGGCCACGCTGTGCAATCCGCAACGCGGCGGAAATCGTCCTTTGCAAAATGAAAACTGGCAGGGATGCGCAAGCCGGCGCGCCGGGGCTACTTGCGGAGGTAGCGGATTTCGGCGGTCTGGGCGCCGGTGATTTCGGCGGCGCACTCAAAGGCGGCAACGTGCTGGAAGATGGGAGCCGCGACGTCGTCGCCGAGCACGGCGGCCAGGGGCAACTGACCGTTTTCATTCGCTTCGGCCGCGTCGGTGGCCCCGGCGCGGGAGGCGAGATCCTGCTGAACGTCTTTTACGAGGCGATGGCCGATGTTGACCAGCCAGGCGATGACTTCCGGACGCGGGCAACGAAAAATCTCCTCGTAGAGGAAAATGAGTTCGCGGGGCAGAACCGGAAGGATGAAGGCCTCGGCAGTGAGCCAGTCTTTGCGGATGCCGGGATAATCGCAAATACGAACCAGTTTGCGTAATTCGCCATTGAGCACGGGCTGGAGCGAACGGAGAAATTTCAGTTCGACGAAGTCAATCCGGCCGGCCTGATTGAATCGGTGGGAGATTTTGATACGGCCCCGCTGCGAGTTGAACTCGCCCTGGTAACAGGTGGAGACGATGACGTGGTCGAATGCCGATTGGACCTGGAGCCAGGAACCCGCGGCCTCGCCGCCGTAATTGCGCTTGCCCGCCGGCAGGCAGGCCGGTGCCGTGGGACGCGTGACGAGCCGGTGTTGCACCTGCCCGAGGCGATTGTAGTAATCGCTGGTGGTGGAGAAATCATTCTGGCGCAGGAATTCGCGGGCGGAATTGATTTCGGCGGCGGAAATGGGAGGTCCAAGATGAACCCTCGATTCCAAGGTTGTGATGAGATCCCGGGCCCGCCGCCTGTGCTCTTTGGTAGCCATGCGCGAGGCAAGCCTAACCGGAGCCGGGGAGGCGACAACTGTGCGTTTGAAGGCACAGTAAAAAAACTACCGGCACCAGTTTCCCCCTCCCCAAACTGCCTAAAACCTCAGGCAGGCGGTATAAAAGAACCGGCCCGGGCCAGGCGCAGCTGCGCTCCGACGGACCGGCGGACGAACCGAAGGGGCTACTTGGTTTCGACCCCGTAATTCATGCTCATCTTCATGCTCATGACCTGTTTCTGGCCGGACATTTCCATGTTCATCTCGGTGCTGTTCTGCATGACGAGCTTGGAGGTGGTCGGGAAGATCCGGGTCGGATTGGCGGTGATATCGCCGCTGACTGCGCCCGACAGATTGAGCAGATTCATCTTCACCGATGGCATGGTGGGGTTGGAAATCCGCTGGTTGGTTGCCTTCTGGGCAATGTAGACCTTGAGCCGGAATTGGTCGCCATCCATCGAGATAAGCTCGTAGGTGGCGATCTGGTCGATGGTCATGCCCTGGCTTTTGACCGGCAAAGTGGCCTGCCATTTGGCGCCGGGACCGATGGCTTCCTCGGGCCAGGCCACACAGTACTGGGAAAAGGACTCGCTCAATTGCTGCAGGGTCGAACGAACCTGGGGATTGATGTCGGGGGCAGCCTTCATTTCGAGGTTGAGGGGGATTCCCCGGCTGCTGATGGCGCCCGTGCCCGCCATGCCCTTCAGCCCTATGGCGGATTTCTCCAGCGACTGGCTGATCAGCGGGTTGGCACTTTCATCTTCGTCCACCAGGAAATCAGTGATCACCATCTCGTAGGAAATATCGCCGTTGGGCGCGATGCCCTTGACGGTGCTTTCCATCGTGATGTGCATGGGTGGAAAGCGGAGCGGCGTATCTATGGCGCCTATTTTGCTCTCGACCTTGAGCTGCCGGATGGTCATTTCCTGGGAAAGCCTGTCGCCCTCCTTGGGATGGAGGCGGACCTGCTGGCGGGGCTCGGCGCCAGCCTCGAGCACCTTGACACCCTTGGAACCGGGTACCGGGGCGTTGGGAGTCTCCACGATGTTCTTCGGCGTCGTTTCGACCGCGGCAGACAATTCGGCGATTTTTTTAGCGAGGTCCTTCTGGCGGAATTCGACGGCGCGCTGGTTCCAGAAGGGATTCGCGGTGGACAGGGTGTTTAGATCCCCAAGGGCGCGGCGGTATTTGGCGAGCGCAGCGGCGGGCTGGTTCGTGACCAGTTTCTCGGCCTGCAGCATCTGGCCGTAAATGAGGACATACCTTTCCTCAGTAGTGGTGGTTTCCTGCGCGGCGACCGGAAGGCGGTTCAGCAGTGTGAAGGCCGTAAAAAGAATCGCCAGGAAGCTGATCCGGGTAAGCAAATCCGGTCTGCGACCGAGGATTCGACGGGGAGAAAGCGTGCGAAGACGGGGTTCGGCCACCTGACAGTTGTCGTGCATGCATCAAGCGTAAATCCCAGCCCGCCTGCGTCAATTGAAAAGCGCCCAGGATTCTCCCTAGGGCGGGTACGGACAGGCGGACGCAGACCCATTTTGGTGCTTCCGTTGTGGATCGGGTTCCTTACCATGCCCGGCGGCGACTGGCCGTGCGTATGAAGATTCTCAGCCAATTATTTGCCAACAACCGGACCTGGGCCGAACGCATCCGGAAGCAAGACCCGGATTTCTTCCGCGAGCTGTCCCAACAGCAATCGCCAAGCTACCTTTGGATCGGCTGTTCCGACAGCCGCGTGCCGGCGAATCAGATCGTTGGTCTGCTGCCTGGTGAACTATTTGTCCACCGCAACGTCGCCAACCTCGTCGTGCATACCGACCTGAATTGCCTTTCGGTCATGCAGTTCGCTTTGGACATCCTGAAGGTGAAGCACATCATGGTGGTCGGGCATTATGGCTGTTCCGGCGTGCGGGCGTCCTTTCGGGGCGATCGCATCGGATTGAGCGATAACTGGTTGCGCCATGTGGTGGACGTGCGCCAGAAGCACGAAAAGATTCTGGCCAGGGCCGCCAATGACGAAGCCGCTTGTGACAGACTATGCGAATTAAACGTGATTGAGCAGGTTTTCAACGTCTGCCACACCACCATCGCCCGCGACGCCTGGGACCGTGGACAGCAATTGACCGTGCACGGCTGGGTCTATGGCTTGCAGGACGGACTGCTTCGCGACCTGGGCGCTACGGTGACGAACGCCGGAGAAACGGTCGAAGTTTACAAGTCGGCGCTCGCCACGCTGGCCCAGTGAGGGGCGCTCAAATTTCCTCGGATCGGCCGCGATAGTCGTCCATCAGCCGGAGAATTCCTTCGCGGATTTCGAACAGTTCCTTGCGCGCTTCCACCACGGTCGCTTCCGGTAGAAGATTCTTTGGCGCGACTGCTTCCAGGCCGGCCTGGGACTTGTGCAGGTGATCCAGCGCGCGCTTGAGGTACGCCACGGTGAAGGCGGGATCGGGAGGACATTGATCGCGGGCAATGCTGTTTAGCGCGCCGGCGAGTTTGGCGCCCGTGATCTGGAACTCGCCGAGAAATTGCTCGAGGTCGGGGTCTGCCAGCTCACCACCGGCCATCTGGTCAATCTGGCGCGTGTAACGCACACAGCTCAGATAGCACCGGTGCTGCAGTGGATGGCGGAGGTCGCCATGCTCGGTCCGGATCCAATCGATGCCTTCGCGGAGCGGATCGGGTTCGGGCTCCGGTGCGTTCAGGGCCTCTTCACAGGCGGCATTGGCCTCCTCGATACGCTTCTGCGCATCCTCGTCCGGTTCCTCTCCGCTGCTCCAACCCATTTCGCGCGCGATTTTTTCATCCGCCCCGTCCGAATCACCATACTTGTCCAGCAACTCCCCGTACTTATCTGTCCTCGCGTCGCACTCCTTCAGGAATTTTTCGTAATCAAACTCGTCCCACTTTTCCTCGTGGCTCTTTTGGCTGCGTTGCTGCCGCTCAATGGCTTCAGTCAGCCGGCCCATGAAACCGGCCATGCCTTCGGCGGCCTGTTTCGCGCGGTCCGCTTCGTCGGCCGGGGTCAGCCGCCATTCCGGCGCGGAAATGGTCAACTCGTAATCCGAGCTTTCCACCACCACCCGCCCATTGGCCTCGCTGAACCACTCCAAGTACAGGCAATTGGCCAGGTGCTCGGGCGGCTTTTCCTTCCGGCGGCACATTTCCATGGCCTCCTCCAACGGGACATCGAATACCCGGACCTTTCGCGACGCTGTCAGATCCCCGATGCTGCCTTTCTGCAACGGCTGCAAACTGTCGAGCGCATGATGCGCGACGGGCGGCAGGGGATTTTTGAAAGCCAGCAGGCAACCGGCGAGGTCGGCCCAGGCATTGCCTTTCAGTTCAAGCACCACCGGATCGGGCCGACCTACGACCCAGATTTTTCCGCTGACGATTCCTTTGACCCGGTTGTCAATCTCTCCGCGGACCACGCTATCGTGAATTCGGAAGGCCATGCGGCGCATTATGCGGCGGCCGCCGCAGCTCGTCCAGAGTCAAGCACAGGTGGGTGAGGTCCTGCATCATGACCGCACCGGCTTTGTGAAGCGCGCGCGCATAAGCCGGGGCCGCCCGTCCGCCGACGAGCAACGCCACGTCCGTCGGCAATAACTCGCGCAGGCGTGCCAGCTCGCTCTCCATGGCGGGATCATCCTCCGGATAAACCAGGCTCAAAGCGACCGCGCGCGTGCGGTTCTGCCGCGCCGCGCCCGCGATTTCCGCCGCCGGCAGGCTTGCGCCCAGGTAAGTCACATTCCAGCCGAGGTTGGCGGCCGCCGCGGCAACCAGCACTGCGCCCAGTTCGTGGATCTGCCCCGTAGGCGTGGCGACCACGATCACCGGCGCGCCTTCCGCGACTGCGAACGAGCGGGAGGCGTGCCCCAAAAAAATCCGGATCACCGCGCTCGCAAAATGCTCGTGCGCCGCCGTGATCGTGCCCTCCCGCCACAGGTCGCCAATCGTTTGGGCCAGCGGCGCGATGAGCTTCTGCAACAGGCCTTGCGCGCCCAAGGCGACCGCGCCCCGATTGAGCGCGTCCTCCATCGCCCGGGCGTCGAGCACCTTCATCGCCGCTATACATTCTTCGAGGAGCGAGGATTTGCCTTTGGCCGGCACGGTGGCGGTGGCCTCGCCGGACGGCGTTTCGGCAGCCATCCGGCGGAGCTTCTGTGTCGGCAGGGTCGCCACCGACCCGATGTTGTGGCCGGAACGCGTCAGGCTCCGCAATAGGTTCAGACGCTCAACTTCCTCATCGGTATAAAGCCGGCGATTGGTGCCCGACCGCTTCGGCTCGACGGCCGCGTATCGCTTTTCCCATATCCGGATCGCGTGCGCGGTCAGGCCGGTGCGGCGGACCACCGTCTTAATCGAATGAAAAACCTGAGCCATAAATATAGACAAATAGTAGACATATACCCATCCGGTTCGCAAGCCAAAGCGTACTCCAGCCCCTAAGAACTTAAATTTCCTGGGAATATTAGCATTTTTGAGCCGAATTACGTGCTGGATCACTGATAATTAGACATATAGTTGACAAACAGCATGATATTAGACAAAATATAGACATGAATTGGTTTCTGCGTTTGCACCTTTATCGCTCATGAGCCGGGAAGTCATCATTATCGGCGCCGGCCCCGGCGGATTGGCTTCGGCGATCCTGCTGGCCGCCGCGGGGGTCCGGGTGAGAGTGCTCGAACGCCTGCCGATGGTTGGCGGGCGCACTTCCAGCATCGAGGCCGACGGTTTCAAGTTCGATCTGGGCCCGACGTTCTTTCTCTACCCGCGCGTGCTCGAGGAAATCTTCGCCGCGGCCGGAACGAGCCTGCGCCACGAAGTGGAACTGGTCCGGCTGGATCCGCAATATCGCATCCAATTCGGTGCCGGCGGCCAACTGGACTGCACCGCCAATATCGCCGCGATGGAAAAGCAGATTGCGGCGTTATCTCCCGCCGACGCGCCCGGCTTCCGGCGCTTCCTCGCGGAGAATCGCACCAAGCTGGGCCTCATGGAGCCGTGCCTGGAAACTCCTTTTCTCGGTTGGCGTGATCTCCTGCAACTGCGGTTGCTCAAAATGCTGCCCGCGTTGCGCCCGCATCAATCGGTGGATACTTATCTCAAGCGGTTCTTCCGCGATGAACGCGTGCGCCTCGCTTTTTGTTTCCAATCGAAATACCTGGGCATGTCGCCGTTTCGCTGCCCGAGTCTCTTTTCGATCCTTTCCTTCCTGGAATATGAGTTCGGCGTGTGGCATCCGCTGGGCGGCTGTGCCGCGGTTTCCGCCGCCATGGCGCGCGTCGCCGAAAGGCTGGGCGTCGAAATCCGATTGAACGAACCGGTGAAGGAAATCCTCTTCGCGGGCCGGCGCGCCACCGGCGTGCGCACGCCCTCAGGCGTGCACCACGCGGATGCGGTCGTTGTGAACGCGGATTTTGCCCGCGCCATGGAGCGGCTCGTGCCGGATGCGCTGCGCAAGCGCTGGAACAACCGCCAGCTGGCGAAAAAGAAATTCTCCTGTTCCACCTTCATGATGTACCTGGGCGTGGAGGGCACCTTTGATTTGCCGCACCACACGATTCACATCGCCCGGGAATACGCCCAGAACCTCGCGGACATCGAGGATCGCCACATCTTGAGCGAGGACCCGAGTTTCTATGTCCAGAATGCATGCGTTACCGATCCGGCGCTCGCGCCGCGCGGTTGCAGCGCCCTCTACGTCCTGGCCCCGGTCACCCACCAGCATGCGAATGTGGACTGGACCCGGGAACGCGAGCGGTACCGGGCGCTCATGTTCCGGCAAATCCGCAAGGCGGGTTATGATCTTGATCCCTCGCGTATTCGCTACGAGCGCGTGATCACTCCCGCGGACTGGGATTCACGCTACGAAATCCACCGCGGAGCCACGTTCAACCTCGCCCACACGCTGGATCAAATGTTGCATTTGCGCCCCCAAAATCGCTTTGAAGACCTGGACGGCATGTATTTGGTGGGCGGGGGCACGCATCCGGGCAGTGGATTGCCGGTGATTTTCGAGAGCGCCCGGATCAGCGCCCGATTGCTGCTGCAGGACTTCGGCGTGAAGCCGCCCCCTTCCAGCGATGCCGTCGCCGCTGGGAATGCGTCCCGCGCCCCGGGCGCCGTGGCGGAGTCCATGCAAATGCTCGCGCGCCTTTTCAACCTGAAGCCGGCCCGGGTTGATTCGAACCGTGCGCCCGAAAAGGAGTTCCAGCCATGAGACTCGACCGCGAAGCCATTCGGGTGCCCATCGTATTTTGCGAGGCGGAGCGCGAAGCAGCTGTGCCACCGGAAGGCATGTGCGCCGCCCGGCTTGCGCAGGCACGCTGGCATCGCGAGCCCTTGACCCGGCGGCTCGAGCATGTGCGCAAGTTGCGCGGGCTGATCGCGGCAAACGCTCGCGCCCTGGCCACCGCCTCCGCCGCCGGGCGCCACCGACCTGCCGCGGAATCCCTGGCCGCCGAGGTGATTCCCCTCGCCGAAGCTTGTCGTTTTCTTGAACGCGAAGCGCCGCAAATTCTCGCCCCGCGAAAGCTGGGCGGGAGCTTCTCCCTCACCGGGATGCACCGGTCGAGGTTTGAGATTCAGCGCGAACCACTGGGCGTCGTACTGATCATTGGCCCTGGGAATTATCCCTTGCTGCTTCCCGGCGTTCAACTCGTTCAAGCCCTCGTGGCCGGCAACGCGGTGCTGCTCAAACCCGGCTTCGGCGGCACTGCGGCAGCGCGCACATTGATTGAGCTGCTCGGGCAGTCGGGCTTCGATCCCGGCCTCGTGACGCTTCTGCCGGAAATGCTGGAAACCTCCCGCGCTGCTATTTTGGCCGGTCCGGACAAGGTGATGTTTACCGGCTCGGCAGACACCGGAGAGCACATCCTGGGTTTGCTGGCGCCGCGACTGATTCCGGCGGCGATGGAGCTCAGCGGCTGTGATGCGGCGATCATTCGTCCCGACGCCGGTCTGGACCTCGTCACCAAGGCCCTGGTCTTCGGCCTGACTTTGAACAACGGGGCGACGTGCCTGGCGCCACGACGCGTGTTCGTTGGGCGGGAGCTGGCAGAGGAATTGGAAACCCGGCTGGCCAACGCGCTGCAGCCCCGCCCATCGCCACGCAACCGCTGCGGTTCTCCCGACCGAAAATGGAGTCCGTTGCTGGCGGAAGCTCTCGCGGATGGCGCCTATCTGGTGGCGGGTGACCCGGCGAGGCAGGGCCCCATTGTGCTCGGAGGCGTGAGCGCCGAAAGCCGCCTGCTGCACGAGGATATTTTCGCGCCCTTGATGAGTATCGTGCCCGTGGACGACGACAACGAAGCGGTCCACCACGCGAATGATTGCGCTTTTGGGCTGGGCGCGAGCATTTTTTCGCGTGATGAGCATGCCGCGCGGCTCCTCGCTGGCCGGCTGCGGGTCGGCGTCGTAACCATCAACGATCTTATCGTGCCCACCGCCGATCCCCGCGTGCCTTTCGGCGGCCGGGGTCGCAGCGGATTCGGCGTAACGCGCGGTGCCGAGGGGTTGTTGGAAATGACCACACCCAAAACCGTCGCCATTTCACGCGGCAATTTTCGGCCTGCTTTCGAAAACCCCCGGCAAAGCGACGAGCAGTTGTTCCAGTCCTACCTGGGCTTTGCGCATGGGCGGGGTCTTGCTTCTCGTTGTGGTGCTTTTTTCAGTTTTGTTCGGATGCTTTTTGAGCGCCGAAAATCCATCCCTTCGCATCAGCCATGAAAAATTCGACGCAACCTCCCATCGGTATCATCGGCGGCGGCCTGGCCGGACTGGCCGCGGCCTGCACCCTCGCCGCGCGCGGCTATGCGGTCACGTTGTTTGAGCGCAATGACTGGCTCGGCGGCAAAGCGGCCCCGGTCGCGGGCGCCGGGTTTCGTTTCGACGCCGGACCCACGATCCTCACCATTCCGTCGGTGCTGCGCCGGATTTTCGCTGAAGCCGGACGCCACCTTGAAGATTACATCAAACTCGTCCGGCTTGATCCCCAGTGGCGCTGCTTTTTCACGGACGGCTCGATTCTCGACCTCCGCCAGGATGAGGCGGAAATGAGCCGGCACCTGGATCGCTTCGCTCCGGGCTCCGGGGCGGGGACGGGTTATCGCGAGTTCATGAAAGTCAGCCGGCGCCTGAACGAGATTTCGCGGCGCTATTTCTTCGACCGCTCGATCGGCGGCCTGGGCGATGTCTTCGATTTCAAGTCCGCCCTCGAACCCCGCGTGCTTTCGGATGTCCTGGCCTTGCGCATGGGCCGCAGCGTGGCCGGCACGGTCCGGGCCTACAACCGCGATCCGCGCGTGGCGCAGATGATGGACCACTTCACCCAATACGTCGGCTCGTCGCCCTACAATTCCCCGGCGGTGTTGTGTAGCGTCGCGCATATGCAGACGGACGAGGGCGTGTGGTATCCGCTCGGTGGCACCCGCGCCGTGCCGCTGGCGCTTGAACGTCTCGCTCGCGAACTCGGCGTCGAATTCCGCCTGGACACCGCCATCGAAAAAATTCTGACGCAGAACGGCACGGTGAGCGGCGTGCGCACCGCATCCGGCGAAGAAATTCCCCTCTCCGCGGTTGTTTCCAATGGCGACGCCGTTCGCACCCACCGGGAACTCCTCCCAGGTGAGGTTGCGAAAAAGTTCGAGCGCCGCCGCCGCTACGAGCCCGCCTGCTCCGGAGTTGTGCTCTATCTTGGATTGGACCGCCGTTACGAACATCTCGCGCACCACGATTTCGTTTTCAGCCGCGACCCCCACGAAGAGTTCGATTTCATTTACCGTCGGGGCGAACCCGCCCCCGACCCGACTTGTTACCTGGCCGCGACTTCCGCCACCGAATCCGGCACCGCGCCCCCCGGCGGCGAAGCTCTGTACGTATTAGTGCACACGCCCTATCTCCGGCCGCACCATGACTGGAGCAGGATGTTTCCGGCGTACCGGCGCGTGATCCTCGATAAACTCAAGCGCACCGGCGGCATGAAAGACATCGAAGATCGAATCGTGTTCGAAAGGGCGCTCACGCCCCAGGATATTCACGAGCGGTATCGCGTGCTGAACGGCGCCATTTACGGCCTTGCCAGTCACGGGAGATTTCTTGGCGCCTTCAAACCCGGCAACCGCTCGCCGGACCTACGCGGCCTCTACCTCGCGGGCGGCTCCGCGCATCCCGGTCCCGGCATGCCCATGGTCCTCATGAGCGGGTGGATCGCGGCAGCCAGCCTCGACAAGGACGCGGTGACCGAACCTCGCAGGATGTCGCCGCACGCAAACGAGCAGCCGCGGGAAGAAATGCTCGCCGCATGAAGACCCTGGCCCTGCCTGCGAATCCGTCGTTCGACGCGCGGAGTCCCGCCGTGATTCGCGCCGCGCCCGAAATCCAGGCCGCCTCACCTGTGCTGCTGAAATGGTTCACGTGGTACTGCCGCCGGTATGCCCGTCGTCATTTCCATTCACTGCGGGTTCTGGCCGGCGGAATGCCGGAAAGCTTCAGCGGGCTACCCGTCGTTGTCTATTCGAACCACGCATCGTGGTGGGATGCCATTGTCTGTTTCCTGCTCAAGAAGGAATTTTTTTTCGATCGCCGGACCTTTGCGCCGATGGACTCGGCGATGCTGCAGCGTTATCGCTTCTTCGGCCGTTTGGGATTCTTCGGTGTGCGTCGCGGTTCGCCGGGCGGCGCGAAGGATTTTCTCCGCACGGCCGGGGCGATCCTTCAGCAATCGGATGCCCTCCTCGCCATCACGCCCCAGGGCCGGTTTACGGATGTCCGCGAGCGTCCCGCGAGTTTTGATTCCGGCCTTGGCCATCTGGCCGCAAGATTACACCGCGCCGTATTTCTGCCGTTGGCTATCGAATACGTCTTTTGGGAAGAACGCCTGCCGGAAATTCTCGTCCATTTCGGCGAGCCACGCCTCGTGCACCATAAGAGCGGTGCTGTGACTTCCGCTTCCGACTGGACAGCAACGTTCGAACGCGACCTCGCCTCCGCACAAGATGAGCTCGCGACCGCGGCGCAACGGCGGGATTCCAAAGCCTTTCGCATGCTTCTGCGCGGCGGAGCCGGACAAGGCGGCATCTACGACCGCTGGCGTTCCTGGAAAGCGAAGTGGCGGGGCGAATCATTCAACCCGGAGCACGGCAACCTGTGACGACCGGCATCATCGCCTTCGTGTGCCTGTTTCTCGCCGTCGGGCCGTGCGTGCTCTTTCTCGCGAATCTCCTGGTCTACCGCCGTATTCGCGGGACATCGCCGGATTCCCCGCAATGCGAACCCATCCCGGAACTGATTTCCGTTCTCATTCCCGCGCGAAACGAAGAGCAAAATATCGCCGCGACCCTCACCAGCGTGCTCGCGAACAAACATGCTGATTACGAGGTTGTGGTGCTGGACGATCACTCCACCGATCGGACGGCCGAAATCGTCCGCGAGTTTGGCGCCCGCCACCCGCGCGTTCGCCTGGAGTCCGCGCCGCCGCTGCCCGAGGGATGGTGCGGCAAACAGCATGCCTGTCACGTCCTGTCCCGGCTGGCACGCGGTAACTGGCTGGTCTTTCTCGACGCCGATGTCCGCCTCCAGCCCGACGCTTTGGTCCGGATGCGGCAGTTCATAGTGCGCACGGGCGCGGCGCTGGCGAGCGGGGTGCCCCGGCAGGAAACCCGCACCTTCGGCGAGCAACTGCTGCTCCCGCTGATTCATTTTGTTTTGCTCGCCTTTTTACCCATGCACGCCATGCGGCGCACCTTGCGCCCGGCTTTTTCCGCTGGTTGCGGACAACTGTTCATCGCAAGCAAGGCCGCCTACCTGGCCTGCGGCGGCCATTCCGAATTGCGCAACTCGCTTCATGACGGCATCCAGCTGCCGCGCGCGTTCCGCCGTGCCGGATACAAGACTGATCTCTTCGACGCCACCGACCTCGCCGTGTGCCGGATGTATCATTCGAGCCGCGAAACCTGGCAGGGCCTCGGCAAAAATGCCGTCGAAGGGCTCGCCGCGCCTGCCACCATTATTCCCATGACCTTCCTGTTGTTCGGCGGGCAGGTGCTGCCCTTCCTGCTGCTGTTGGGGACCGGAGATTTTCCCAGCTACGCCATCATGGTAGCGGCTTGCGCAGCGGGTCTTGCCTGGACGCCACGATTCATTGCTGCCTTTCGCTTTCAACAACCGCTGCTGAGTGCGGTTTTGCATCCGGTGGGAATTCTTGCGTTACTCGCCATCCAATGGCTCGCCTTGCTTCGCCATTGCCGTTCCGTTCCCGCCACGTGGAAAGGACGCGCTTACCTTCCACCGCCCCGCTCACGCCGGCTGCATCCAACATGAATCGAATACACATTCTGGTCCTCGCCGGCGTCCTCCTTGGTGCTGTGGAAGGCCGCGCGGCTGCGGTACAGGAATTTCCCACCAACGCGCCTGCCCGGGTCGAGTTGCTGGACCAATACAATGACCCCCAGGCGCTCACCTTTCCGGGCACGCGAGTCATCCTGCTCGCGGTCGCGGATCGGGGTGGCTCGGAGCAAATCGCCGGCTGGATTACGGCCTTGAAAACAAACTTTGCCGGCCGCGTTTCCGTCCTGGGGTTGGCGAACCTCAGTGGCGTCCCCGGTTTCCTGCGCGAAAAAGTGCGCAAACAATTTCGCGGCGACGACACTCATCCGGTGATGATGGACTGGTCCGGCGCCGCCTGCCGGCAATTCGGCTACACCCCGGGCGTGGCGAATATTCTCATTATCGATCACCGCGGAACGATTCGCGCGCGGTTGACCGGCCTGGTCAATGAGACCGGGCTCCGCGCGGCGCGGGCGGCCCTCGAAGCCAGCCTGAGCGACAAACCGAACCCGCCCCCGGAAAAGTAAGACCGCGTTTTCGTCCGGCCCCATCGCCACCGCGTCTTCGCATGCGCATCCACGAATTTCAAACCAAGCAATGGCTGCCGACGCCGCTCGCCGGCTTGTTTCCCTTCTTTGCGGACGCGCGCAATCTGGACTCCCTGACCCCGCCATGGCTGCAATTTCAGATCACCACGTTGGGCCCAGTGCAGATGGGCGAGGGCACGTTGATTGATTACCGGTTGCGCGTGCGCGGACTGCCGTTGCGCTGGCGCACCCGCATCAGCGTGTGGCAGCCGCCGTTTCGTTTCGTGGATGAGCAGCTCCGCGGTCCTTATCGCCGCTGGATTCATGAGCATACGTTCGAATCCTTGAACGGCGGCACGCTGATTCGCGACAATGTGAGTTACGCCGTGCCATTGAATTTGCTGCTGCACGACTGGTGGGTGCGGCCCGAGATCGAACGCATTTTCCGCTATCGCAGCGAAGTGCTTACGAAGCTCCTCGGCTCGGCCGCGCCTGACTCATGAAGAATCTGCCCCGCCAGAATTCATCGCCGGCGAATCCCGCGCAATATCCGCGCCTGGGCCTGTGCTGCCAGTTCATCGAACAGCCCATCAAATTCCGCACGACGACGGTCACTGCCATGCTCCGGCTTTCCCGGACTGAACGGCTGGCGCGACTCGCGGAGCTGTGCGCCGACAACGCCACGGCGCTGATGAGCTCGCTGCAGTTTTGCGCCGCGCACGGCATCGGCGCGTTTCGGGTGAACAGCCAGATTCTCCCCCTTAAGACCCACCCTCAGGCCGGGTACGCAATCACGGAATTGCCCGGGGCCGAAAAAATCGTCGGCCGCTTTCGCGAATGCGGCGCGTTTGCCCGGACATTTCAAATCCGGCTCTCCTTTCATCCCGACCAGTTTGTCGTGCTCAACTCGCCCAACGCGGCGACTCTGGAACGATCCCTGGCCGAACTCGATTACCAGGCGGAGGTCGCCGGGTGGCTGGGCGCCGACACGTTGAACATCCATGGCGGGGGCGGCTATGGTGACAAGGCCTCCGCCTTGCGCGCGCTGCGGCAAACGCTTGAGCGCCTGCCCGCGCCGGTGCGCTCGAGGTTGACGCTCGAAAATGACGACCGCGTTTATTCGCCGGAGGATCTGCTCCCTGTTTGCGGGGACCTGGAAGTGCCGCTGGTCTACGACGTTCATCACCACCGCTGCCTGCGCGATGGGCTCGGCATCGAAGCCGCCACCGAGCGGGCGCTGGGCACCTGGCAGCGCGAGCCGCTCTTTCATATCTCCAGCCCGCGCAATGGCTGGCGCGGCGCGAATCCAGAGCGACATCACGATTATGTGGACCCTGCGGATTTTCCGGCAGTGTGGAAAGGACTGCAGCTTACAGTCGAGGTTGAAGCGAAAGCCAAGGAGTTGGCCGTGTTGAAGCTTTTGAACTGGCTGAAGAAATCCCGCAACGGAGACTTGACCGCTTAGGTGGCGCCCCTTCAGGGACTACTACTTTCCGACTTCCAGCGGCCGCGCGAACATCACGCCGGTCAGCTTCGGCGACCAGTTCAGGCAGGTGCTGATTTCCGGTTCCAGCGTCACCTTCATGCTCTTCTTCGCGGAGGACGCGTCCATGAAATGCACCACGCCTTGGGCATCCTTGATGCATAAACCTGTGTGCGCGATGTCGATGCCGTCCGCAGTGGTGCAGACGCCGACGATGTCGCCGGTTTGCAGGAGCGGTTCGGCGGCTTTGAGTTTGTCCATGGGCAGGTATTTCAAGGAGCGGCCATTGATGGTGTCCTCAATCTTCTGGATCGTCGGGACCATCTCCGGATGCGCGGCGAGCTGGCGGTAATTTTCCGGGTGCTGCGACATGATGCCGACCTTCTGCGTGAAGGGCGCGGCGCCAGGCAACTCGGGCGTCAGGATTTTCACGGTGCCCTTCTTCTCGTTGTCCACGAACCAATCCGTCGTGTAATGCAGCCGTGACGTGAAATCGCCGAGCTTGCCCCCGCGATATCGCGTCTCGGTGATTTCGGCGATCAAATCCTCCGGCTTGCTCTTGCCTTTCTTGATCATCCGCGCCATGCCCAATGAGTCCTCGAAGAACGTCACGCAATCCAGCCCCTTCAGATTCACCACGCACGCTTCGTGGTCCTTCGACAATTCCAGCGTGAAGCCGACATACGGCGTGTCCTTGAACTCCATCGCGATCTTGCCGATCAACTCGCCGATGGGCAGCGCCTGCCAGTTCTCCGCCTTCGCCTTGGCGACAATGTGGTTGAACACGTCCTCGCCTTTGAAGTTCCGGGCTGGCATCGCCGGTTCGCCGGCTTGGAGTAGCGGAGCGGGCAGCACAAATGCACCAACCGTGGCCAGGGACGCGACGCGCAGAAAATCGCGCCGGTTCAGATTCGAGACAATCATGAGACTATCATGCCGGAACGGCATGGGAGCTCAAGTCCCACGTCGGCCATGGAGTCTGGGACAACCCGCTCGCACGAAGCAGGGAATTCAGGCACTCCCCGAGGGTGAGGGGGGGTATACCCCCTGATCTATCGGTTACACGGTTACAAACCGCATAAACATTGGGTGAAATGCATGTTTTATCGGTTACATTTGCGGTTACACATCGGTTACAAACCGGCGCCAGCGGTTACAATCGAAAGGGGCGGGGAGATTAAGATTAGGACCAGTCATCAGGCTGGAGGCAGTCGCCCGGTGCGTTGCAGATACTCTCGATATTCGTTACCGAACTGTTGGGGCATTATTTTTCCTCTCCCTGGAAGCGCCGCAGGAAAGTCAGCGTGCAGAGCGCCGCGAATACCAGGGGAATCCAACTGGCGACCAGCGCACCCGTTTCTCACCCAACCCGCGAAAACAGCCCCAATTGCCGCCGCAACCGGACGAGGCACGTCAGCCAGGCCACACAGCCGAGTATTGCGGCGAATGGGGTGCTGACCGGCGAGGCGAGGATCACGACGCCGGCCAAGGCCAGGGAAAACTGGCCGAGCCAGACGGTGCGGGTGGCGGATTTTCGGGCGGCTGGGTCCTGGGGAGCACGGAAACTCAGCAAGAGTGGGAGTACCAGACTAAGCACGAGGCCGAAGCAGACGTAACCGGTTTCGAGAAATGTCAGATCACGCATATACATTGCCTTTCCGGTGAATCTGACAGCGGAGGTGGAGATTCGTCACGTGCCCGATTGGCTGGTTTGTCAGTCCATGTCACGGTATCTATTTGGTGGAAGCCTCACTTAGGCTTATTCTTGCTTTGAGGGGTGGGATCCGGAGTGATGGAGATGGTGATCGTGCCCTGTCCGGTCGTCGGTGGTTCAGAATTTGTGCGCACCGCCTGGGCAAGGATCATTTGGGCAGCTTCGTTTCGGCCATCAGCGGTCAAATATAGTTTTTGAAATATTTCACTCTGGATCAAATCCTGAGCGGCTTTCTCAAAGCCTTCCTCCGGCAGGTCGTCTTTGATGATGGAAAATTTCTCGCATAGTTGGACGCATTTCTCGGGAGTATCGCCAGAGTACCCTCCGGCATTGTAGCCGCCGACGAGCAGGAAGGGCACGCGATGCGATAAGATCATGGGAAACTGAGGAACCTGCTCACCAATTGTCCAATCTATTTCAGGAGAGGGCTGCCCGAGCCGGGGAAACTTCCAGCCCTGGGGGTTGACGAAAAGCAGCCGACAGATCAAATGAAGCTTCCAGCACTGGTTCGGAGAAGCGTAGGGGTCATTGGTCCGAAGATGGTTTTTGAGCACTGCGAGAGCTTGATCCTTGCCGAGGCGCCGAAGGCTATTAACTGCCCGGACCATGTCTCCGCAACCATACCAGTTTCCGTTAATTGCGGGTGCCTTTATTAGGAGGGCGGCGGCGTTTGTATCCACGCCGAATGAGGGAGAGCACAGGAAAAGCGAAGCAGCAATCAGACCGCAAATTATTTTGGAGTTCCGCATATTTCCGCGTCCGATTGAAGTGGACGGCACAATGTGAATAACACCGAATGCGCCGAAGAGTTGTCAGTATAACTATCAGCCAATGATTGGCATCCTTGAACCCGGTTTGGCAAAACTGAGCCGGTATTCATCACGCAAAACCGCGGCTATTCTCCCTTCCCTAAATCTCTTTCGTATTTGGTATTCACGAGGTGGTTCCGGCCAAGGGCGTCGGCGAGCGGGTCGGCGTCGGTGGGGGCGAAGCCGAGGTGGAGGTGGCGGCGCCAGCCCTCGGCAAGCGGGAAGCGCTTCGACATTTTGCCGACGGTGCGAGACATGTTTTCCATCGTCTCATGGAGAGATTCCATGCCCTGGCTGGTTTCGAGCCAGAGATACTGGCTTTTGTGGGCTTGCAGGGCGTCGCATTTGATTTGGTTCACGCCGGTGGTATTGACGAATGAACCGGGAGTGATGCGGCGGCGGAGTTGGTCGCAGAGGCCGTGGGGCATGGCGTGATAGACGGTGACGTCGTAATCGGCGGCTTTGCGTTGGGGCCGGGTGGGGAAATTCGGCATGCCGCGGGCGAAGGCGGCGGTGACCGCGAGGCGCGAGGTGTTGGTGTGATCCTCCATGTAGTCCTGCGGGGAATGGGTGAGGACGATGGAAGGCTTCACGTCGCGGATGACGGCGGCGACGGCCTGGAGCAACGGAAGATTGTAAAAGATTTCGAGATCGTTCGTGATGCTGGCGTGATATTTCGCGCCGAGGATGCGGGCGGCGTCCTTGCCTTCCTTCGCGCGGAGGCGGGCGAGCTCGGCGCGGCCGTAGCGGGTGCTGCCGCAATTGCCGTTGGCGACGGAGAGGTAGTGCGTTTCCCAACCGGCCTGCCGCAGCAGCACGAGCGTGCCGGCCATGTAGAACTCGATGTCGTCGGGGTGGGCGCCGATGGCGATGGCGGATTTGCGGGGCATAGAAAATCAGGAAGGAAAAAGCCGGGTAAGGCTACCCGGCCTACAATAGCCAGAGCGGAGCGGAGACACCGCTTTTGCGCGGATTGCGGTTTTCGATTCGAATATCTCCCCGCTTCCGAAAGCGCCGTCGCCGCTTCGCTCTGCCGGCGCAGTCCAAAATGTGTCGTTCATGCGTTTAGCGGATTTCGGACATTTTGACGGGGCGGCCGAGTTGGGCGGATTTGTCCGCGGCAAAGATGACTTCGTGGCTGATGGCGGCGTCGGCGAGGCTGGTGAGGGGCATTTCTTTTCCCTTGGCCAGGGCTTGGAAGAAGGCCTCGAACTGGCTTTGGTAGGGGTGGTCGGCGACGTCCCCGGAATCCACGAGCTTCATCGCGAGATTGCTCCAGGCGGCTTTGTTGGTGGCGAGGTCGGTGGAATGGAATTTATTGTCGAGGAGACTGCCTTTGCTACCCACGAGGTGCGTGTGAAAATAATATGGCTGGTAGCAATCAATGACTGACGCGCATTTGCCTACCGCGCCATTTTTGAATTTGAGGATGGTTACGCTCGTGGTGTCGTATTGGTAGGGCTTGAACTCCTTGCTCTTCGTTTTCGCGCCGTAGCTCGCGACCTCGACGACTTCATCATCCATGCAGAGCAACAGCGCATCGAGCGCGTGGCAACCCGCCGCGAGCAGGGACGATCCACCAGCCTTTTTCGTCTGGCACCAGCGGAACTGTGCGTACCACGGGCCGATGCCGTGGTAATAGTCCACCTCGCCGTAGTGGAGTTTGCCGAGCAAGCCCTTGTCAATGACCGCCCGCGTCGCAAGAAACTGGCTGGAGAAGCGGCATTCGAAACCGACGCAGGTCCGGATGCCGGCGCGTTTCACGGCTTGTTGCATGGTGCGCAGGTCCTTGAGGGAAAAGCAGAGCGGTTTTTCGATGATCAAATGTTTGCCCGCCTTCGCCGCGCGCTTGACCTGGTCTACGTGCAGCGTCGGAAAGCCGCACAAGGAAACCACATGAATGTCCGGATCGGCGAGGAGGTCGTCGAAGTCGTTGTAAACCTTGATCGGTCCGCCGTGCCGGGCGCTGAGTTCGCCGGCATTTTGCTGACGGGAGGAATATACGGCGGTGACCTGGCCCAGTGAAGTGGCGTTGATGGCGGGGATGTGGGCGGTGGCGACCCAACCGTAACCGGCGATGCCGACGTTGAATTTTTTCATGGCGCTTCGGTCGGAGGATAATTTTGGGGTGAGTGGGAAGCAAGGAGGGGATAGGCCTGGTGGCAGCGGTTCCCGTGAGGCACCCGCCCGCACACGTGACCGGCTAACTTAGAGGCACGGCCGGGCCGCGATTCGATGAATCACCTGGCTCGGAGCACTTCGATTTCCGGTATGCTTTCTCGCTCACCATCCACATGAAGTGCCCCCAACCGATGCCAACAAGCGGAAATACGATGAAATTGATGAGAGCGCGGGACCCGGAGATCGTTAAACCTGTGACCCATGGGATTAAGAATGTGACGATCGCTGCGGTAGTGAGCCCCCAAAACAGAACTCCAGCAACCAAAACGTAGCGAACCTTTCCTTTAGCCCGCGTCTTCTCCCATTTCTGTAATTGTGAGTACACAGCCTCTACTCTGGGCATAACGACGAGGACGCAGTCGGTTTGGAAAGGCGAGGGTCTGCAGGTGACGCTCTCATCAAAGCCAATAAACGCCCGGGAGGAAAAGCTGTCAAGGGAATGCATTCCAACGCGCAATCGCATGCATCAGTCCAAGCCTCCATGATTCGCTTCACGGTCTTTCTTCCGGTGTGGATAGATACCCGGCGCCTTTGCAGATGGTGCAGTCGATGGTGCTCGTGGAGTGTTGCGAGTTGGGAAGAGGTGGCATCCTTTTCGGATGCAGGAGTATTTCGTTTCGGTGACCGGTGGTCATTGCTCGCTGACTCGCAATGACCGACCGGCTACTTTCTGCGATCCCTTCGGGATGAAAAACCGCGATCAAGAACAGTGCCAGGGTGCAGGCTGATAAGGAGAGGCCAACGCAATTTGAAATTTGATATTGCGAGGTTTTTCGCGATCCTTTCGTCCAAAGCAGACCAAATCGAACATTACCACCGCACCATGAAACCGGAGAATTCGAAAAAGGAATTGGAAGCGCTCATCAAGAAGTCGGGCACGCCCATCGGCGGCCTCACCCCGGCAGAGGGGGTTCGGCTGATGCTGGATTTCTATCGGGACGTTCGCGCCGAGGATTGTCCGTTGGAGGAGGATGGCGACATGCTGCTGTTTCAATGGGGGACGCACGACTCCGGCGAGGGAGAAACGTTTCAGCTCGATATCACGCGGCAGTTTATACATGCGGCCGATGAGGATGATGATGGGATGTCGCAGCTCTCGCTGACGTTTCATTTCAAGCCGACGCCGGAGTTGACCGAATTGGAAGATGGCAACCAGTGGTGCAATACACCGGAGGAGGTGGAGGAGTTTGAAAAGTTCATCATGGGCGATGCGGCGTATGAAGCGGTGGCCGATGTGAAGGCGGTGAGGGTTGGGTTGGAGTATGGGGGGATTTAGAAGGTTACAAGTTGCAGGTTAAAGGTTGCAGGTTTGGGAAGGGTAGGCAGCGGGCGTTGGAGTCCGGACGCAAGGTTCTTGTCCCGGGACACTCCTCTTGTCGCCCCTTCGTAAATGCGAGCCAAATGCATAATCGCGCATCGCGATGACTGATTACGGATCAAGGATCATCCTGCACCATGTCCACTAATCGACTAATCGCCATTTTCCTCGCGGTGCCTGGAGTGATCATTGCGGCATGCGTTATTTTCTGGTTACGGGCCATCAATTCTCCGAATGCCCATATTTCCGTTCGCAATCAGTCGGGCATTGTCCTTAGCAACCTCACGATTTCAGGCGCATGCGAACATCGGCACGCCGATACGGTGGGCGATAGCTTGGAATGGCAAACCGCGACCGCATATCACAAGGGCGGACCCATTCTGTTCAGCTTTTCGAATGGCACAAAACGATATGGCGCCAGCCCGCAGATCTATTCCAATTATTCAGGCTTTTGCGGCATCACGCTCACCGTGCGTTCCAATATGACAATAGAATCAGAGGTGAGATATTGATCACGGGCGTGTGCTTTCGAGCGTTTCAAGCATGTGATTTGGCCGTAACCCGCCGAGGGTAGCCAAGATTCCAGCCAACATTATGTTTATAAAGACGCGCACAATCGTAATCGCGGGCATCGGCGTCCTTCTTTTGATGGTCGCGGAATGGCGTTACGTCGCCTGGAGGACGGAGATCGAGACGGTGCGGGAGTTTCATGGTCTCTGTAACACCGGCGTGGGTACGCCATACTTCGATTTTGTTCACCAGCTTCGGCTGATCCAGGAAAGTGGCGACACCAACAAGCTGGCCCGCGTTCTCCGTGGCGCTGACAATGGCAGCCACGATATTTCCCTCGTGTGGCTGCATCGAAAGCCACTTGCGTATAAAGAAAGCCTGGAAAAGATTCTCAAATAAGTAGCGGTTTGGATGATGTGCGGTAGCGCGAGCGTTTCATTCTACTAGCCCAGCAAAGCCCTCCGAGGTCAGCTCTGCTTGCCTCACCTCCCGTTTTACCTTAGAGTCCGGTTATGTCTGCCACTGGCTTGTTGCGCTGGGTCGCGTGGTTTTGATCGGGTGGGTGGGCGGAATTTTGTTGAGCTTGTTTATCAGATTTCTTCCGTTTTTTTTCCGGCTCGCACTGGCATTCGCCTGCCTCGCGCTTTGGGGTGGTGGCGCGCGCGCGGCGAGCACCACACTGGACAATGGAGTGGATCCCTGGAATTTCGGGAAGGGCGACTGGATCTGGCTGGTGCCGGAGAGCCAGGTGTCGCTCGGATTGAGCAACGTGCAACAGCTCGTGAGCTACGAGACGAACAAGGGGATGGCGTGGATCACGGTGAAGTGCGGCGACGGCGGTTCGATTTACAGCCAGTTCAGTTCTTCGCTGGTTACGGCCTGTCACAACGCGGGGCTCAAGGTCTATGGCTGGGGCTACTCGCGCGGCAGCAACGTAACGGGCGAAATCAATGTGGCGCTCAACTGCCTCGGGCTGGGCGCGGACGGATTCATCATTGATGCCGAGATCCAATACGAAACAAACGTCTTCGGCCCGCAGGACGCCATCAAATATTGCCAGGCCATCCGCGCGGCTTATCCGAACCGCTTCCTCGGCTACGCGCCGTCGCCGAGCTGGTCGCTGCACCAGACTTTTCCCTATCGCGAGTTTGGCATGTACTGCGACGCCGTAATGCCGCAATGTTACTGGGGCTACCGTGGCATCACGCCGCAGGCGATGGTCACCATGGTGAACACGCAGTGGGTTGCCTGGATGGCGACGCTCAGCGGTTCGGGGACGAATGCCATCAAACCCTTGATCCCCGCCGCCCAGGCGGACGTGGACACGGTGCCGGGCAGTGACGAAAGTGATTTCGTTTACTATTTGCAGACGTATCCCACCCCCGTCACGCCGAAGGGATTCCACGGCGTCAGCTTCTGGGATTGCCAGGAACACAGCGCCGATCAATGGACCGCCATCGGCGCGACGAACATCGCGCTGATGACCACGAATGCGCCGGGCATTCCCGGGCAGCCGTACAACCAATGCGTGGACCCGGGCGGCACGGCGGTCTTCGGAGCGCGGGCGTATGGTGCGCCCACGTTGCGCTACCAGTGGCGATTCAATGGAACGAACATCACTTCGGCAACCGGCAGTAGTCTTTCCGTAACCGGCGCACAGGCAACGAACGCCGGCAGCTATACCGTCGTGGTGACCAACGCGTCCGGCGCGGTGACGAGCCGCGTGGCGAAGTTGACCGTCACCACGCCTTCGCCGGTGTTGCAGCTCGCGTTTGCGGACGATTTTGAGACCAACAGCGCAGCGTTATGGAGTTTGTTCCAAGGCTCGGCGAACTCGATAATGGATTTCACGACGAATTGGGCGTTCGATTACAGCACGCAATCGTATCGCGCTTACACGCTGACGGCTTCGAATTTCAATACGGCGTTGATCCCGGTCGCGCCCTCGACCACGAACGGCACGCGGTCGGGCCTGAAACTCGCCGTGAACAAAAACGACGGCACGGGTTCGCCATCCGGCATCAGCCTGTATCCGAAGAACCTCAATTTCGGCAGCAACTACGTGCTGAAGTTCGATGCCTGGATCAACTACAACGGCGGTCCGGGCGGCGGGTCCGGTTCGACCGAGTATCTCACCTGCGGCCTGGACCACACCGGCACGCGCGCAAACTGGCTGCCGGATTATGTCTCCGCGAGCGACGGGCATTGGTATGCGGTGGACGGCGAGGGCGGCTCCGGCGGGACGGATTACCGGGCGTATCAGGGCAACGGCGGCGTGCCGTCCACGCTCACCGTCAACTCCAGCGGCATGGATGTGAGCGGTGCGGTGAGTTTCGATTACGTGGATTTGTTTTATGGGAAAATATTCGGTTATCCGAATTACGAGTCGCCCGGCATCCCGGGAAAACATTGGGTGCAGGTCGAACTCAGCCAGTTCAACAACGTCATCACGTGGCGTCTGAACGGCGCGGTCTTCGCGCAACGCACGAACACCAGCGTTTACGGAAGCGGCAACGTGATGATCGGTTACATGGACCCGTACTCGTCCATCGCCAATCCCGCGGCGGACAACTACGTGATCATTGATAACGTGCGCGTTTACACGGCGGTGGTTGCGCCGGTTATCACCAACCAGCCCGCCGGGAGCACCGTGAATTCGGGGGCGAACTGGACGGCTGCCGCGGCCGCCAGCGGCACCACACCGCTGGCATGGCAGTGGAAACGGGGCACCACGAACGTATCCGGCGCCACAGGGAGTTCGCTCACGCTGAGCAACGTCTCGGTTTCATGGGCGGGAACTTACAGTGTCGTGGCGACCAACGCGGCCGGGTCCGCGATCAGCTCCAATGCGGTCTTGAACGTGGTGACGATGCAAATCGCTTCCTTTGGTGAAACCAACGCCGGCCAGTTTCAACTGGTGGTGTCCGGCGCTCCGGGCTCGAACTATGCGGTGCAAATTTCCACCAACCTCTCGAATTGGAGCACGATCAAGATGCTGACGAATACTACCGGTGTCGTGCAATTCGTGGATGGTGGCGCGACATCTGCGCCCACGCGGTTTTATCGCGTGCTTGCGCCTTAGCAGGAGTGATTCCGTCGGGGAAAGTGGCCCCCCCTCACCCCGGCCCTCTCCCATCCGCCTTCGCGAGGACGCCTCAGCGCGACAAGAAGGGAGAGGGGGAGCCGTGGGATGGCTTGATGAGTTTTTACAATTTCATGGCTGTGGTCCGCATGGGGTAGCCGGTAAGAATGAGCCTCGTCACCTCCAAGATACAGAGATTGTGTGCGTGCGGTAACTCGATGCGCTTGAAGACTTGGAACGAAAAGCGGCAGAGGACTGCCGCAGTCCAAAACCTGACGGACGTTGCTTGGGCTTCGTGCTTGCGTGCGCGTATCCTTTGCCCACCACGCGCACGCGATTGAAAAGCTCGGCTGCTACAAAAAATAGTGGCTCGCGAGGACGCTTGCGCCACCCTGTTTAGCGGATAGGATTTTTGGTGATCAACCTGGGCGCCGCGTTCACTCGGCGGGGAGGTTGCGGAATTCCTCGAGCAATTCGTCCAGTGCGGCGGTGGTGCTGCCCGGGCGGTTTTCGACAAACAGGGCGAGGCAGGTGCTGTCTTTGCGCAACGCCAGCAGGATGCGGGCGCGTTCGAAGACCCAGGAGAGGCGCGCGGGTTCGATGCGATGCTGCGCGAGATTTTCGATGAACAAGGTCAGGCGCGGCATCAATTGCTCGATCTGCCGCGCGTTGAACCAGTCGTTGTAACAGTGGTTCGCGAGCTCACGGTCGGCGAAGCGAATGCCCCAGGCGGCCACGCCCGGCACCGGGAGCCGCCGGCTGAGAAACTCCTGGATTTGCGGCTTCATGGATTCCCCGCCTCCGGTCCTCTGCTGCGCACGAAAATGCGCAGGTGCGGCTGAACCTGGCAGACGATGCGCCCCTCCGGGGAATTCATCTCCAGCCGGTCAAATCTTCCCAGCGGCCCGAGCCCGCTCAACTGTTCCCCCTGCTGCTCGATTTGCGCGAGCAAGCGCAGGCGGCGGTCGAGCGCCTTGCACTCCCATTCATACAACGTCTCGCCCGCGCCCGAACATAAAACCACCTCTTCAATGGTGGTGTGCTCCGGCGGAGGCGCGGGCGCAACGGGATGCAGATTCGGGGCCGGAGCTTCGTCGGCGGCGGATTCGGCTGCCGGCACCGGGCTGGGGTCGGCAGGGGCATTGGCCGCCGACTCCATGGCTTCATCGCTCAGGCGCGCAGCCTCCATGAGGAGAAATTCGTAATGGCCGGCGATGGTGCGGCGCGGCGGCTCGGTGTACTGAACGAGGTTGAACTCACCACCGCGCAGAGCCAGCAATCCATACAAGGCGACTTCTCCCTGCAAGGAACCCGACTCACTGTGAACGATGCTGCCATCGCAAATGTAAATGCGGCCGTGGACCTTGCCGGTAAAAACCTCGAGCACGGATGACTTGCGGCCGAGGCATTCCATCTGCAGCACATCCTGGAGGCCCACCCGGCGCATCATGCCGCGGAAGCCCGACTGCGGGGCCGCGCCGGCCAGGGCGTCCAGGGCGGCGTAAATGCTTTCGAAGCCGGCGCGCGCAGCAGGCTTCTCCAGGAAAAGCGCCGCGCCTCCCTCCTGGCAGGCTTTGCGATTGGCCTCGGTGGCCAGGCCGGTGAGCATCACCACCGTCTGACCGGGATGGGTGCGGCCCAGCAGGCGGAGGAATTGCACGCCGTCCACGCCGGGCATGCCAATATCCAGCACGATGACATCCATCGAGCGCTGGCCCAGTATTTCCAGCGCCTGCGCGTGATTGCCCGCGGTGCGGATTTCCCAGGACCCTCCCGACATCGACTCGAACAACTCGCGCAAGTTCGCGAGGAACTTCGGGTCGTCGTCCACGAAGAGAACCTGTTTTCGCCTGGTTATGTCGGTGGGCATCGGGCTCAACCTGCGGGGGCCGCGCTGAGTTCCTGCAAGGCGCGTTCGACAGCGTACCGCACGCCCGCATCGGGATCGGCCTTGGCTTTTACCAAAGCCGGTTCCGCGCGGCGCTCGCCGAGCCGCCCCAGCGCTTCCGCCGCCGCCTGGCGAAAATCGCGGTCCGCATCGCAGAGCACCGCCTGAAACAAGCTCACGGCGAGTTTGCGGCGTTTGGCGGGATTCGAAGCGGCCTCGTCTTCGAGTGGTTGATCCTGGCTGGCGACCGCGGGTTGCTCCTCGCCCAAACTCACAAGTAATTGGGACACCAGTTGTCGGGCCTCCTGGTCGTCTTCGCGCAGGACGGATTTGAGCTGAGCCGCCGCGGCGCGCGCTTCCGGCGACGAACTCCAATTCTCATCAATGCGCGAGAGGGCGGCCGCCGCGATACGCCGCACCCCGCTCGTTTTGTCCGCCAGCGCGAACACCAGCGGGCCGATGGCTTTCCGATCGGCCAATGCGCCGAGCGAAATGGCGGTGGCCTCGCGCACGTCGGCGTCTTCATCGCCGAGACTCCCGGTCAAGGCTTCAACGGCCTTGGCGTCGCGGAGGCGTCCGAGATTTTCGGCGGCGGCACGGCGAACATCCCAGGCCTTGTCCCGCAGCAAAGCGCGCATCGGTTCCACGGCGGACACGGCGCCCAACCGGCCGATGGCTTCGATCGCGGCCACGCGCACATGCTGCACCGGATGCTTCAACATTCCCGCGATGGCATCCGCAACCTTCTGCCCGCCAATGCGGCTTAAGCCATCCACGGCGGCCACACACACGGTGGCGTCGGCGGATTTCAGCGCGCCCATGAGGGGGCGCAGGACACGGGGGTCGTTGATGGTGCCGAGCGCGTTCACCGCGCCCACACAGAGACTGTAGGAACCGAAATCGAGCACGGCTTCGAGCGCGGGGATGGCGTGGACCCCGAAGCCCGCCGCGCGATTGAACTGGCTTTTGGCGACGCAGAACCAGATTTCGTCCTCCCGGTTGGCGGGTTTCCAACCGCGACTTTCCAGAACGCCCGCCGCGCGCGCGCGCACGCCGGCATCGGCATGGCGGAGCATGGGGGTGACTGCGGGAATGACGCGATCGTCCTGGCCACGTTTCAACCCGCCGATGGCCGCCTGCAACACATCGGCATCGGTGTCGCGCAGGGCATCAAGCAGCGGTTGCGCGGCGCGCTCATCCTCGATCTTGCCGAGAGCTTCGGCGGCCATCCGCCGAATGCCGGCCTCTTCGTCGCCGAGCGCGATTTCCAACGCACGAATGTCACGGGGACCGGGATTGGCGGCGAGCCCCTCGACGGTCTTTCGCCGAGTGGTGACGTTTTTGGATTGGAGCCGGCGCTGAGTCAGCCAGAGCATAGCGCAATGTGGATGATTAGTTCGGCGGCCAGCCATTGTCACGCTTGAAAGACCGTCGAGTGAAGCTCCAAGGACCAAGGAAGCTGCAAATGAGAAATGGCGCCGGCGGGAAAGTCACCGGGGTTGGCAAAACAAGATATTCACAAACAATCGCCGCGCTTGCAATCCGACCCGCGCCGCGCCATGCTGGAATGGCCGGTTCGGCTCTATGGCCCGCCGGCGACTCAGACCAGCACTCATGAGCAACGCACCAGAAAGCGAGTTCGATCTCGAGAAGCTTTTTCTGCCCGCCTGGGCACAGGAACCCGCTTCAAGCAAGCAGTACGCCGATTTCCAGGGCGAGCGCGAAGGCGGCGAGCGCCGTCGCGATGGCCGCGGTGGCGAGCGGCGTGGGCCGCGTCCGCCCGGCCGTGACGGCGGAGCACCGCGCGGCGGTGGCGGAGGTTTTGGCGGTCCCCGGCGCGATCAACGTGGCGGTGGCGGCCGACCGCCTGGTGGCGGTGGCGGTGGAGGCCGTGGTGGTCCACGGCAGGATCGCGGGCGCGGACCGCGCTTCGACGAAGCGCGCGAGCAGCGTCCGCCGCCGGAGCCGTTGCCGGAGATTGACGTGACGCTGGTGCCGGATGAGAAGGGCGTGGATTCACTGGCGCGCCAGATCAAGATGACGGGCCGGGCGTTTCCGTTGTTCGGCATCGCGCAGATGATTTTGCAGAAGCCGGAGCGGCATGCGTTCACCTTCAAGGTGAAGAAGAATGCCGAGGGCAAACCGGTGCAGGCGCTCTTTTTGTGCGCGCTGGACGACACGCTGTGGTTGTCCGAGGACGAAGCGGTGGAGCACGTGCTGCGGCGGCATTTCGGGACGTTTTATCAGGCCGAAAAGACAGCGACCGAACCGCCCAAGGGCAAATACACTTTTGTCGCGCAGTGTGGCATGAGTGGAACGATTCTCGGCCCGCCCAACCATCACGATTACCAGAACCAATTGCGCAAGCTGCACGCGGAACGCTATGCGCGGATGCCGTTCGAGGCCTACAAGGCGCGGGTGAAAATCGTCCGCGACGAGGAAGTGGTGAAGAAGTGGGTCGAGGAGCAAAGCTGGACGACGGAATACATCTGCCTGAACATGCCCGAACCGCTCCGCCTCCCGACGCGGGAAGCGGTGGAGAAACATTTCCGCGAGAACCACAAGGAAAGCATCATCAAGCCGGTGGAAAACTACACGCTGTCGGGCACGGCGGCGATGGGGCTGCGTTCGCCGGGGCTTTCGCGCCTGGTGCGCAGTGTGTCGCAGGACCAGCGGCGGTTTCCGTTGCAGGTGGCGACGGTGCTGAGCCAGCAATTTGCGTCGCGCGGTTTGCAGTTCTTCAAGGTGAACAAGACGGTGACGCACGTTTCCGTGGCGCGGCCGGTTTACCTGGATCTGGAGGCGACGCCGGTTTCGCAAGGCATCCGGAACATCGTCAATTTCATCAACACCAATCCCAAGTGCACGCGGCGGAAATTGCTGACGGCCCTGGCTCCAGCTCCGGCACCCGCGCCGATTCCGATCGCGGCGGCCGAGACTCCCGCTGCGCCTGCGCCGGCTGAAGGCCAGCCGGCACCGGCGGCTCCGCCGGCAGCTCCTGAGTTCACAACGGAACAGACCGCGGTGAACGCGGACCTGCACTGGCTGATTCACCAGGGGCATGTGATTGAATTTGCGACCGGGGTTTTGGAAACGGCGAAGAAGCCGGTGCCCAAACCGCCGAAGCCTGCGGCCAAGCCGGCGGAAGCGCCCGCGGCCCCGGCCGAGGCAACGCCTGCCGCTGAAGCAGCACCGACTGCAGCAGAGGCCGCCGCTGCGGGCGAGACGTCCGCCCCGGCGGAAGTTGCCGCTCCTGAAGCGGTGACGGCCGAGCCAACAGCGAGCGCCGAAGCGCCGGAGTCTCCTGCTCCGCCGCCGACCGAACCGGCCCCCACGCCGGCCGCGTAACAGCCTTTCGGCTACAAATCCGATCCTGCCACCGTGGCCCGTTAAACCGGGTCCACGGCGTGTCCCTCTTCCCGGAAGCGGCGCAGCTTGTAAATCAACGCGCGACGGCTGATGCCGAGGGCCTTCGCGGTTTCGGTGCGGTTGTAATTGTGATTGGCGAGCGCGGCCAGGATGGCCTGGCGTTCGATTTCGCCGAGGCGCTCGGCCTCGCTGCGTTCGACCGGTGCGGCGGTTTCACTGCCGCCGCGAACGCGGGCTGGCAGGTGCTCGGGCATGATGAGGTCGCCCAAGGAAAGCAACGCCGCGCGTTCCATCGCGTTGCGAAGTTCGCGGACATTTCCGGGCCACGCATAGCGCGTGAGACAATCGGGCACGGAGGCGGAAAGCCGGGCCTTGCCCTGCGTGAACTCCGCCAGAAACGCCGAGGCGAGCGGGAGAATATCTTCGCGTCGTTCGCGCAACGGCGGGACGTTCAGTTCCACCACGTTCAGGCGATAGAACAAATCTTCGCGAAAGCGGCCGGTTTTGACTTCCTCCTCGAGCAGGCGGTTTGTGGCGGCGAGGATGCGCGCGTTGGTCTGGAGTTCGATGCTCGAGCCCACGCGATTGAAGCGGCCGTCCTGCGTCGCGCGCAACAGCTTGGCCTGGAGCGGGGGCGACATGTCGGCGACTTCGTCGAGAAAGATCGTACCGCCGTTCGCCATTTCGAAACGGCCAATACGCTGGACGACCGCGCCGGTAAAGGCCCCTTTTTCATGGCCGAAGAGTTCGCTCTCCAGCAGCGTCTCCGGGATCGCGGCGCAATTCACTTTCACGAACGGCCCCGCCGCCCGCGTGCTCCAGGCGTGGAGAACATCAGCGACGGCTTCCTTGCCCACGCCGCTTTCGCCGGTGATGAGCACCCGGCTGTCGGACGGCGCCACGAGCGCGACGTCGCGAAAAACGGCCTGCATCAACGGACTGCGGGCAATGATGTGCGGGGGCAGTTTCAGCCCGGAAGCGGATTGGATGGCGGCGGTGCGGGAAAGGCCGGTGACCTGCTGCACGGTGGCGAGCAGCTCGTCGAGATCAATGGGCTTGGCGAGATAATTGAGCGCGCCGTCGCGCATGGCACCCACGGCTTCGCGGATGTCGGCATAGGCGGTGACGAGGAGGACGGGAAGTTGCGCGTGCTGCTCGCGGGCGTGACGGAGGGTTTCCAATCCGGTCATACCCGGCATGCGAACATCGGAAATCATCAAGCTGACCTGCTCGGTGCGGAGTTTTTCCAAAGCCTGTTCGCCCGAGGACACGACGACCGTCTCGAAGCCCTGGCTGCGGAGAAAAGAATCCAGCAGGCTGCGCTGTCCCGGATCGTCGTCCACGATGAGGATGCGCGGGCCTTTCTGGCCGTTCCTGCGGTTTTCGTTGGCCATGTATGTTTGCGAACCCGGGCCGCGGGTCTTCCGCGAACGTACTCCGGCCAGCCGGGGTGATAAAGTCGAATCCTTGTCCCCCCGCGCCGGCTGCGTTTATGCTGCGGTACATGAGACCGCCCTCCATTCTCGACCGGCGCACTTTCCTTAAGGCCAGCTTGGCCGCGACCAGCGTGTTTGCGATCACCGGTTTTGCCGGAGCGGCGGAAACCAAGCCGGTGCGCATCGGGCTGATCGGCGCCGGGTCACGGGGTTCCAGCCTCATGCACACGCTGCTTCAATTTCCGGAGGTGCGGATTGGGGCGGTGTGCGACATCGAGCAAGATCGAGCGGCGAAGGCAAGCCGTGCGGCGGAAGAAAAGACCGGGCAGGCGCCGGAAGTTTATGCCGGAAACGAAACGATCTGGGAAAAGTTAATCGCGCGCGGCGGCCTCGACGCGGTGATCATCGCCACGCCGTGGGAATGGCACACGCGCATGGCGGTGGCGGCGATGAAGGCGGGGATCCGGCCCGGAGTGGAAGTGCCGGCGGCCATCACCGTTTCGGAATGTCGTGAGCTCGTGCGGGTCTCGGAGCACACAGGGATTCCGTGCACGATGCTGGAAAACGTCTGCTACTTCCGCAACGTCATGGCGCTGTTGCGAATGGCGCGGCAGAATTGTTTCGGCGAGCTGCTGCATGCGGAGGCCGGTTACCAGCACGACGGCCGGGAGCTGGCGTTTACGAAGGAGGGGAAACTTTCCTGGCGCGGCCAGCACGCGGCCACGCAAAATGGAAACCTTTATCCCACGCACGCCATCGGACCGGTGGCCCAATGGATGAACATCGGCCGCGGCGACCGGTTTGTTTCGCTGACGAGCGTCAGCACCAACGCGCGCGGGCTGCGGGAATACGCGCGGGAAAAGTTCGGACCAGATCACCCGCTGGCGAAGCGCGAGTATGCGCAGGGCGACGTGAACACGACTTTTCTGCAGACCGCGAGCGGGCGGACCGTCACGCTGTACTACAATGTGTCCACGTGGCGGCCGTATGACTTGATTTTCCGGCTGCAAGGGGTCGCGGGAATTTACCTGGGTTCGAATGACAGCATTTCCCTGCAACACGGCGGGAATGGCGCGGAAAAGTGGGAACCGTTCGATGCTTACCAGCAAAAATACGAGCATCCGCTGTGGCAGGAATTTGCCGACGCTGCGGCAAAAAGCGGCGGGCATGGCGGAGCGGAGTATTTGATGTTCCGGGATTTTCTAAAAGCGATCCGCGAGCAGGCGGTTCCGCCCCAGGATGTGTATGACGCTGCGGACTGGTCGGCGATTGTGCCGTTGAGCATCGAGTCGGTCGCGAAGGGCGGGCGGCAGGTGAGTTTCCCGGATTTTACCGATGGGCGGTGGCGAAAACGGAAGCCCGTCGGGGTATAATTCACACGCGGTCCGGCGCGGAAACGGCACGGTTCCTGCGCACAAAATGCCAAATGCCTGTTCGTGGGAACGATTGCAAAATGACCGGAGCCGGGGAGCTGGGCCCGGCACTATTGCGATTTCGCCACCGGGACAAAATCGTGCTCGCCCTTGAAGTTCTCGGCTTCGACGAAGAGCCGGTATTCCACGCCGGGTTGCAACGGATCGGGGACCGCACCCTTGATGGCGGGATGCATGCCTTTGATGAGCTGGCCGTAATAGAAATCCTTGGTGGGGATCGAATTCGATTCCGAAATAAGGTGCCAGATCGGCTGGGGATACTTGTTGGTCTGCAGCGCGCTGAGGGGGATGACCTTCAGATCGTTCAGCTTGAGCCGGCGGTCGAAGCCAAAGGTGATGGGGTTGATTTCGCCCTGATCGCTGCTCGTGCTGGTGGAGCGCCGGCGGCCGAACATGGCGGCCACGCCGCCCCGCATCGGCCGGGAACGACTATAAATTCGAATAGAGTCCTTCGAAAACCAGTCTTTATTCAGGTAGAGTGAAACGCCCGCGAGAAGTAAAACTACTGTAACCCAGAGCCATGCTTTTCGCGTCATAAAGATATAAGGTTGACGCTCGAATCGCGTTTTATATTCGAGAAACCGTTTTTGGACATTATGAGTTGGAAAATGAAATGCGCCCGGTTGGGGTGCGCCGAAAGTAAACGCGGGTTTACGTTGATCGAGCTGCTCGTGGTGATCGCGATCATTGCGATCCTGGCGAGCATGCTCCTGCCGGCCCTTTCGCGCGCCAAGGAATCGGCCAATCGCATCTCGTGTGGCAACAGCTTGAAGCAGCTCGAGTTGTCCGTGAAGCTTTATGCCGACGACAACGACAGTGTCTTTCCGCAACGCGTCAGCGGCTCACCCCGCTGGCCCACGTTGCTGGTGGATTATTACAAGACCACCAACATGCTCGTTTGCCCGACCGACCGGATGCGCGGCGATCCACTCTCCGGCCAGAGCCCGACGACACTGACGGACGCGGCCAAGCGGAGCTATTTCATCAACGGCTGGAACGATTATTTCCAGGACATGCTGTCGCCCACGGATTTTGCCTCCTACATGGCGGGCACTTACCCGCGCGCGAACCTGAAGGAGAGCGTGATCATCAAGCCGTCGGAAACCGTGATGTTTGGCGAAAAGAAGAACATCCATGACGCGGACCCGAATCTGTCCTACGCGCGCGATTATTTCATGGATTTGCTGGAGAGCAACGGCAACGACGTGGATCGCATCGAACACGGCTCTCATTCGTCCGTGCACAAAAACCGTTCCGGCAACTCCAATTTTTCCTTCACCGACGGCAGCGTGCGGAACATCAAATACGGCGGCACCACCTGGCCGCAGCATCTCTGGGCGATTAGCGACACGAACCGCGCCCAGTACGCGTTCATTGCTCCCTGACCGGAACTCCAAATCGAACCCGGCTCCCTGCGGAGCGCGCCGATCAAACTCTCTGAAGTATCGCCCGGTGATTTCACCGGGCGATTTTCTTGTGCTTAAAGCTTCTTCAACTGCAGGTCTTTAAACTGCACGAACATGGGGTGCCCGGCATGGAGTTGCAGGGCGAGAATGCCGCTCATGACCTGCTTGCCCTCGGTTTCGTCGATGACATCAATCGTCTGTTTGCCATTGATGAATTGCTGCAGGTGATTGCCTTTGGCGATGATGACGTAGGTGTTCCAAGCTCCCGGCTTCACCACGGCCTGGATCTCCTCCGAAGTGCCCAGGGAACCGACGACCTTTTTCTTGCCGGCCTTGTCCCAGACCACTTTCTCGCCGCGGGCAGCCATGATCCCGCGGGTCTTGCGCTCTTCATAGAGAATGCCCGTGTAGCTCTTGCCGGCTTCCATGTCGGCCTGGTATCCGCCCACGACCCATTTGGCGGGATCGAGGACTTCGCTGCGGTACTGGATGCCCGAGTTGGCGAAGCCGTTGGTATCGCCGGGACGGATCAGGAACTGGCAGCGCAGCTCAAAATCGCCCACAGTGCCATTGGTCCAGATGAGGAAGGTGTTGCCTTTCGCGGGATGCTCCACCGTGGTTTCACCGGTGATTGCGCCATCCTTCACCGACCACAGGACGGGATCGCCGTTCCAGCCAGTAAGATCTTTGCCGTTGAAAAGGCTGATGAAACCGTTGCCGGCAGGCTGTTGGGCAGAAACGTTTGCGGTGATGCACACAGCGCTCGCGAGGAGCGCGCCGAGGGTTTTGAGATTCAGTTGCATGAATTTTTGCGCTTATAAAACCTTTTTCAAAAATTTGACGCCGTGGCGGGCAATGTCGTCGCGATTGGGTTCGATCTTGCGCCAGATGGCAGCGGCGCGGGCGATGACTTTGACATCGGTGGTAAAGGATTCGATCACCACGTCGGCGTCGTAGCCGATGTCTTTCAATGCGCGGGATATGCCCTTCCAATCAATGTGGTCCTTGCCCGGCGTGCCGCGGTCGCTGCCGCAGGCGTGGACGTGCGCGAGCTTTTTGCCGGCGCGGCGGATGGCGGCGGCCTGGTCCTTTTGCTCGATGTTCATGTGGAACGTGTCGAGATGAAGCTTGAGGGCCGGATGGCCGACGTCGGCGATCATCTTCAGGCCTTGGTCGCAGGTGTTGATGAAATCGGTCTCGAAGCGGTTCAGCGGCTCGAGGCAAATCTGGACGCCGCGCTTTTCGGCATACTCGGCCAGGCTGCGGAGGTGTTTTACGACCGTTTTCCACTGCTGCTTGTAGTCGGCGGGCGCGACGGCATCCGCACGGCCAACGGAGGAATAGACCGGGCCAATCAGCGAAGGGCAGCCGAGCGCGGGCATTTGATCCATCACCGCGCGCAGGTATTTGAGGGCCGTTCGTTGCTGCGCGGGCGTGCCCCGCAAATCGCGGTCCGGCCCCATGCATGCGCAGACCGAGCCGCAGACGAGACCGTGCTTGTCGAGTTCACGCTTCACCTTCGCGGGGTCGATGTGCGAAGGGTCCTCGATCGGTATTTCGACCGTGTCGAATCCCCAGCGCTTGAACTGCGGAAATAGTTTGGTGCTGGCGGTGGTGAAGGGCGACGTGAATAGAAACGTGTTGATTCCCAGTCTCATAAGGCGTCGCCGAGCCTAGCCGAGGAAGACGGGGTGTCAAAGGGATTTCCAGGCCGGTTGGGAATCCGTTGTCACCTTCCGAGGCTCCCGGACGTCCGTGATGGAGAATATGAATCGGGCGAAATCGTTATCCCTCACCGCGTTACTGATCTTTCTGGCCTGCCTTTCCGCGATGGCTGCACAAAAGCCGGATATCGTTTTCATCCTGGCGGATGACATGGGATCGTATGACGTGAGCTGGCGGGGCAGTGAAATTCAGACGCCCAATCTGGACCAGCTCGCGAAGGCCGGGGTGAAGCTGGAGAATTTTTACGTGCAGCCGGTGTGCTCGCCGACGCGGTCATCGCTGATGACGGGGCGCTATCCGATGCGCTATGGGTTGCAGGTCGGGGTGATACGGCCGTGGGCGGATTACGGGTTGGCCCTGGAGGAGCGGATGCTGCCGCAGGTATTGCGGGAGGCTGGTTACACGACAGTGATTTGCGGCAAGTGGCATCTGGGGAGCATCGAGAAGTCTTATTGGCCGAATGCGCGCGGCTTCGATCATTGGTACGGACATTTGCAGGGCGCGCTTGATTACAACACGCACATCCGCGAGGGCAAACTGGATTGGTGGCGCGACGGCGAGCCCAACAAGGACCAGGGTTATACGACACACCTCGTCGGGCAGGAAGCGGTCCGCGTGATCAAGGCGCAGCCCAAGGACAAACCGCTTTTCCTGTACGTGCCGTTCAATGCCGTGCATGATCCGCTGCAGGTTCCGGACTCTTACAAGGAGCCTTACGTGAAATTGCCGGAGCCACGACGGACTTATGCCGGAATGCTGGCGGCGCTGGATGAGCAGGTGGGCAGGATTGTGGCTGCGGTGGAAGAGTCCGGCCGACGCACCAACACGCTCTTTATCTTCGCGAGCGACAACGGCGGCCCGCAACCCGGCCATGTGACCAGCAACGGCCCGTTGCGCGCGGGCAAGGGCACGGTTTACGAAGGCGGAGTCCACACCTGCGCATTTGCGACGTGGGACAATCATCTTCCCGCCGGCACACACGTGGACGCCCTCGCGCACATGACGGATTGGTATCCGACACTCATCAACCTGACCGGCGGTTCGTTGAAGCAAAAGCTGCCGATTGACGGCAAGGACATTTGGGCCTGTTTGACCGACAATAAACCCTCCCCGCGCACCGAGGTGCTGTGCAACACCACGCCCACCGGTGGCGCGTTGCGGGTGGGGGATTGGAAGATCGTCGTGCATGGCGCGGCTCCCGCCGCCGACACGAATGCTGATGACGCCAAGACGACCAAGAAGAAAAAGGCCAGGCGCGCGGAGGCCGTCGCTGCGGCCGGAACACAGGAGTTGTTCAATCTCAAAGATGATCCGTCGGAGAAGAAAAATCTGGCGGAAGAGAACCCGAAGAAGCTGGGGGAATTGCGCAAGCGTTACGACGAACTCGCAAAAGAGGCCGTGCCGCCGAAGAGCAAGGAAGGCCGCGAGTGAGTTACCAGGCGCTTTCGCCGTGGGCCCAGTTTTTCCAGCCGCCTTTGACTTCGCGTCCGCGATAGCTGCAAAACGAGGTGCGGTGGGCGCCGTTCACGTCGAGGACTACGCGGAATTCCTCACGGTCGTCCGCAGGCTTGAAGTTGTAGCTGACGTGTCGCGCCTGGAGATCAATCGTAGCCGGGACCTTGCCCATGAGTGAATTGGTGACGCCATCCACGACATAGGAACCCGCAAACTGCTGTCCCTCCGGACCGGAGATAGTCAATTGCACGGCCTGTATCTTGCCATCCGGCTTGGTCGTGGGGTGACGATGCGCGACGGCCACGAAGGCGAGCACGCCAAACAAAACCACACCGCAGACAGAAAGGGCCATTTTCATTGCGTTTTCCTTCGCCGCGCAAATTAGGCGACATTGGATTTGCGGTCAAGAATGCCGGAAGCCCCTTCCCCGAATGGAGGAAATCAATTCGTTTACCAATTCACCGATACCGACAGCTTTTTCCCAAAGCGGTTCATGTAATGCAATTGCTTGTGCCGCGCGCCGTGCTCGTGCACAAGTTTGGTAAGTTTTACGTCGAAGCAGCAGTATTCGGCGATTTCAAGGAGCTTGCCTTGCTTGAACCATTCGATCGCCTGGAGACCCTCGGCGGTTTTTTCGAGGCCAAAGGTGCCATTGGCGATCGAGTCGAGCGAAAGCCGGTGCTGCAACGTTTCCTGGAGGACTACCAGCATATCCAGCGTGGGCACCTGGCGCAGGTCGAGCGCGGTATAGCCGTGCAGAACCTCGTAGTCGAAGCGCAGGTTGTTGAACCCGACCACCAAATCAGCGCGCTGTAGTTCGCGGATCAGATCGTTGATTTGCGGTTCGCCGTAGATGCGGTATTCGCCCGTCGCCGTGCTGTATGTGACGCCGATGCTCATCCCCATCCGGCTGATATGGTTCCAGCCGCCCACCTCATCGGCGGACCGCTGGGTTTCCAAATCGAAATAAACGATGTTTTTCATCTGCGCGCGGCGTGCAGCCCGCCGGGGGCTACACAGAAAATCTACCCTGATGAAAAAGGGCGGGCAAAACAAAACCTGAGGTCGGCCAAATATTCCCTCGCCTTTGGCGTTCCTGGCAACTCAGACACTCTTCCCTGAGCTTGAGTGAACGCCAGTCCGTGTCTTTCGGTCCAAGTTCCGCTTGATTCGTAGGCAAATCGAGCCGGATCAAGGAGTTCGAAAATCATCGCAAGCTTATGCGGATGCTGGGAATTGCGCGTATCCATCCGACCATGCTGCCGAACACCCAATGTTTCCACGCTTTTTCTCACTCCGCATCCCGATCTCCATTTCCGCATCATCTCGACAAATCCATCGCCCAACCGCCAACGATGAAAAAGGGGACCCTCATACCATTTCCGACTCTGTCATACCTTCGTCATATCATTTCAAGGTAAGCAAAACGCGCTGTCATACCACTGCGTTTCATCTAGCTTGCTGGCACATTGATCCAAAAATCCTCCCGCCCCGCCCCCGTCCCCCGCTGGCCCCGCGCCCGAAACTTCCCCGGGCTCATCCCCGTCTTCCGCTTGAAGATCACATTGAAGTATTCCGCGTGCTTCACCCCCACCCGCTCCGCAATCAGCGGCAGCGCCAGATCGGTCTCCAGCAACAACTGTTTCGCCCGGTCCAACCGCATCCGCAAAATCTCCTCCTTCGGCGAACGCCTCAGCACCACCGCAAACCTCCGCTCCAGCGTGCTGCGCGAAAGCGGCACCGCCCGCAGCACGTCGCTCACATCAATGCCCTCGCACGCATGCTCGCGAATGAATCGCACCGCGGCTGCAATATGCCGGTCCTCCATGGCCAGTACTTCGGTGGACCGCCGCGTCACGATTCCGGCCGGCGGCACCACCACCGGCTGCGCGGGCGGCCGTTTGCCCGCCATCATTCCATCCAGTAAAGCCGCTGCCTGATAGCCAATCTGCGGGCTGTTCGGCACGATACTCGTAAGCGGCGGGTTCGACAGTTCGCACAGAACATCATCATTATCCACCCCCAGCACGGCGATCTGGTCCGGCACGGCCAGGTTCAGCGCGCGGCAGGCGGCCAGTAATTGCTGCCCGCGAATATCGTTGCACGCCAGCAGGCCGGCCGGCTTCGGCAACCCTTGCAACCACTGGCTGACGCGCTCTTCGTAATCCAGGCCCAATTCCTCATACTCGAGGCGGCCCCCGGCGGCCGGTCCCGCCGGATCACGAAACACGCGGCAGTTGAACCCCGCCTCGACAATCCGCGTGACGAAGGCCGCTCTGCGCGCGTCCGAATACATCAGCCCCTCAAAACCGCAAAACGCATACTGCCGGAATCCGCGTTCCAGCAAATGTTCCGCTCCCATGCGCCCAATGCCCGCATCATCCGGGCCGACGGACGGCATATTCAGCCCCGGCACCACCACGCGCAAATCCACCGCCGGTATTTTCAGCCGCTCAATCGCCTCGGCCATCCCCTTGTCTTCGACCCGCGCGAGGATGCCTTCGCCCTGCCACTCATTCAGCCACGCCGGGCTTGCATCGCGTAAGCTGCGCTCCTGGAGGAAAACCGTCCACGGCCCCCGCTCCCGCACATAGCGCGCGATGCCCTGCAGCAATCCCCGTCCATACGCCCGTGAGGATTCAATCAACAACGCCACCCGCGGCGGCCCGGAATATCGCGCCCTTCGTTTCACCGGCCCTGCATGACCCCGGTGACGAAAAAACTCAAGGGAATACTCGAAAAAAAATCTCCCACGGTGGGAGATCATTTTGATCCCTTTTGTGCTTTAATGGGCGCGGGAAGAGACGATTTTTCCCAGCCGGCGATGGCGGGGCGATACATCAAATGAGTGGAAAGCGATCGGAACCAGAGGTCTACCCTCTCAAAAAATTTCTCGCGGCCGGCGTTGCAAGCGTGATGAAGTCTGGTATTATGAGGCCGGTGAGGAGGGGGATGCATCTTGAACAGAAGGGGCGGCTGCTTCAAAAGCTACTCGAAGCGCATGAACCGCTGATTCAACCGGCGCTCCCCGAGGCGATCCGGGTAAATCCGGCCTAATCCGGGTAAATCCGGGTAAATCCGGCCGAAAAAATTCCGGAAAGCTGGTCGCGCCGCGTTGTGGATCAATCTTCTTTTAGGCCAATTGGCGGCCACGGCCAAGCCTGCCGTCAAAGTAACCGTCAAACTAGGAAGGTATGGTCAAAGTAAGGCCAGAGCATCGGCAAGGCATACGCAAAGTAAAAACCCCGGCAATCAAGGTTCATCCAAGTATATCCAAGTTGAAAAAAAGGGCCCCACGTCACCCCTCCCCGTCGGAGTCGGCCCAAGGTCCTGTCCCACCCGGGCTTTGCCACATCTTTTTTCCTTTGAAATCTGAAATTTCAAAATTGAAGTCAGGACGCTGCCCGGTTCAACCCGCGCTTGACGCTGGCCCCCCCTGTTCAAACCATATCGTCCTCATGGCTCTTCTCGTTCCATTTCGTTTCGCTCGCGCCACGCTGTTGCTGTTCGCCCTGGCTCTGGCCGCTCGCCCGCTCGCCGCCTTGGGATTGGAAGTCAACAACCTCAAATGCGAATACCAAACCAATCCGCTGGGCATCGACGCCCGGGAACCCCGCCTGAGCTGGCAATTGGAATCCAAAACCCGCGGCGACGTCCAAACCGCCTTCCAAATCCTGGTGGCCACCTCGCCGAAGAAGCTTTCTCCCGGCGATGCCGATCTCTGGGACAGTGACAAAATCAACTCCAGCAAATCAGTCCACATCGTCTATCGCGGCAAACCGCTCGAATCCGGCCAGCGCGTGTATTGGAAAGTGCGCGTCTGGGACCGCGAAGGAAAAGGGTCGGGATTCAGCGAACCCGCCTGGTGGGAAATGGGCCTGCTCTCGCCGACCAACTGGCAGGCCACCTGGATCTCCGGGCCGGCGACCAAGCCCATTCCCGACGACCAACTCTACGGCGAACATCCCGCGCCATTGCTGCGCAAGGATTTCGTGGTCGAAAAGAAAATCCGCCGCGCACGTCTTTATGTCAGCGGTCTCGGCTATTACGAAGCCCGCCTCAACGGCGAGCGCGTCGGCGACCACGAGCTCGACCCCGGCTGGACGGCCTACGCCAAGCGCGTGCTCTATTCCACCTACGACGTGACCGACAAACTGAAAAGCGGGCCGAACGCCCTCGGCCTGATGCTCGGCAACGGCTGGTACAACCCGCTGCCGCTGAAAATGTGGGGCCAGTATAACATTCGCGATTACCTCACGATCGGCCAGCCGCGCGGCATCGCTCAGCTCGAAGTGGAATACGCCGACGGCACCCGCAAAACCGTCGTGACCGACGAAACCTGGCGCGCGACCGACAGTCCGATCACCCGCAACAGCGTGTATCTGGGCGAATTCTACGACGCCCGCCGCGAATCACCCGGCTGGGACAAGCCGGGATTCAACGACAACTTCTGGAAGCCCGTCACCCGCGCGACCGAACCCCTGGGTCCTTTGGTCGCGCAAGACGCGCCGCCGATTCGGATTACCAAGACCCTCAAGGTCGCCAAGGTCACGCAACCAAAGCCAGGCGTCTTCATTCACGATTTCGGCCAAAACTTCGCCGGCGAAGTCCGTTTGCGCGTAAAAGGCAAAGCCGGAGATCGCGTTCGCCTGCGCTACGGGGAACTGCTCTATCCGGACGGCACGCTGAACGGCATGACGGCGGTCTGCGGCCAGATCAAAGCCGGCGGCCCGAATTATCGCTACGAAGGCGAAGGCCTGCCGAAGACCGCCTTCCAACTGGACGAATACACCTTGAGCGGCGACGGCGAAGAATTCCACGTGCCGCGCTTTACGTTCCACGGCTTCCGCTATGTCGAAGTCACCGGCGTTCCCGCCGAGCGCGTCACGCTCGAAGGACTGCGGATGAATTCCGATGTCGCTTCCGCCGGCTCCTTCGAATGCTCCAACCCGCTCTTCAATCGCATCCAGCAGGCTGTTCTCTGGACTGAACTCAGCAACCTGTTCAGCGTCGAATCCGATTGCCCGCATCGCGAGAAGTTCGGTTACGGCGGCGACATCGTCGCCGCCGGCGGCATGGCCTGCTTCAACTTCGACATGAGCCGCTTCTACGCGAAAGCCGTGGCCGACCTCGCCGATGACGTGCGGACGAACGGCGGCTTCACCGAGACCGCGCCCTTCGTGGGCATCGTGAGCGACGGCCTCGGTGAAAAAGCCGGGCCGGTCGGCTGGGGCACGGCGCATCCGGTTCTCGCGTGGCAATTATATCAATGGTATGGCGACCGTCGGATCCTCGAGGCGAACTACCCGCTTGCCCGCCGCTGGCTGGCCTTTTTGCAATCGTGCTCAACCAACGGCATTCTCGACAACGGCATCAGCGACCACGAAAGCCTCGTCCCCAAACCCCGCGCACTCACCGGCACGGCCTTCTATTTCCTCAACGCGCAACTCGTCTCCCGCATGGCCGACGCGCTCGGCCGCACGCGCGAAGCCAGCGAAGCCCAAATGCTCGCCGAAACCATCAAGCTCGCCTTCAACCGCCGCTTTCTCCTCCCCGGCACCGGCAAATACGACACTGCCAGCCAGGCCTGCCAGGCCTTCGCGCTCTACCTGGGGCTGGCGGCAACGAAGGAAAAAAACCGCGCGCTGGAAGTGTTGGTGAAAGACATCCAGGAAAACAACAAAGGCCATCTCACCACCGGCATCTTCGGCACCAAATACATGCTGCACGCGCTCGCGGAAGGCGGCCGCACCGACGTGGCTTACGACATCGTCAACCAGCGCACTTTTCCCGGCTGGGGTTTCATGCTCGAAAAAGGCGCCACCACCCTGTGGGAACACTGGGAATACAGCGACAATACTTATTCACATAACCATCCCATGTTCGGCTCGGTCAGCGAATGGTTCTACCGCGTGCTGGCCGGCATCAATCCCGCGCCCGACGCCGTGGGCTTCGACCACGTCATCATCCGTCCGCAGCCGGTGAAGGAACTAAGCTGGGCCAAAGCCACGCACGACACCGTGCACGGCCAGATTGTGTGCGAGTGGAACCGGACGGACAAAGAGTTTCAACTGCACATCCGCATCCCGGTCGGCGTGGTGGCTACGGTCTTTCTGCCCTCTGAACTGCACACGTATTTGACCGAGAATGGAAAACCGATCTCGCGCGACAAGGGCATCCGCCTGCTGGGACGCGGTGAGAGCGAGGCAATATTTGAAGTGGATTCCGGCGACTACAAATTCGCCGCGCGGAAACAATGAAATGAAGGCTTAATCAGCCGGCCTCCGCCCGGCTGATCACAAATATCGCGAGGTCGGCGTTGCGATTGGGATCCTCGAAGATGTCCTTGCCGGCTTCGGTGTCGAGGGCGATGCGGCGATGAATCTTCAACCCCTTGGCCGCGCAGAAATCCTCGAAGTCCGTGATGCTGAAGAAACGGATGTTCGGCGTGTTGTACCACTCGTTGTTCAGCAGGCCGGTGGACTTTGGCGCGCGCCCTTTCTCGGCCAGCATCTCGCGCAGTCGCCAGTAACCATAGTTCGGAAAGCTCACAATCGCGCTGCGGCCCACGCGCAACATTTCCATGATCAGTCCCTCGACGTCGTAAACCGCCTGCAACGTCTGCGACAAAATCACGCAATCAAACTCACCGCTGCCGAACGCGCCCAGTCCCTTGTTCAAGTCCGCCTGGATTACATCCAATCCGCGGCCGATGCAGGTGAGGATATTCCGTTCGTCCAGCTCCACGCCAACCAGCCGGCGGGGCTTTTGCTGCTTGAGCCGCGCCAGCAAACCGCCCGAGCCGCAGCCCAGGTCCAGCACACTCGTGCCGGACGGCGTCAGTTCGACGATGCGATCGTAATCCAGCCGGTGTTGCGCAAAAATGCTCGTGGGCCCGGGCGCATCCTGCAATGCCTGCGCCTGACCGCTGGTGGCGGCGAGGTTGTCCAGAAAAGCGCGCGTCATCTCGCCGTAAACCGCAAAATCATCCGGCAGCAAAAATGCGTCGTGCCCGCAATTACTCCGCACCTCGCAATAATTCACGGGCGCTTTGTTCGCCAAAAGCGCGTTCACGATGTCCCGCGACTGGCTGGGCGGGAAAAGCCAGTCGCTCGAGAAACTCAGCACCAGCCACCGGCAGGTCGAGAGCTTGAACGACTTCGCGCGCTGCGCCGCCGTCGCGCCCAGGTCGAACAAATCCATCGCGAGCGAAAGCGTCACGTAACTGTTCGCGTCAAAGCGCTCGACAAATTTCATTCCCTGGTGGCCGAGATAGGAACCCACCGAAAAAGTCTTTTCGAACTCATTGGCCACCTTGCGCGGTTCAAGGCGGTCAGCCTCGAATTTGGAAGTCATCGCCTCGGGCGAAAGATACGTGATGTGCCCGATCATCCGCGCCAGCGCGAGGCCGACCTGCGGGCCGTGGGCCTGATCGTAATACTGCCCGTGATGATAATGCGGATCGCGCAGGATGGCGTTGCGGCCCACGACGTCGAAGGCCACCGCCTGGCTGGTGAGCCGCGGCGAGCTGGCAATGACCACCGCCCCGCGCACCCGATCCGAATGCCGCGTGGCCCAGGTGAGGGCCTGCTGCCCTCCAAGCGAACCGCCGATTACCGCCAGAAGCTGACCGATGCCGAGATGGTCCAGCAAACGTCGCTGAACTTCGACCATGTCGCCGACTGTAATCGTGGGAAAATCCTGGCCATAGCGTTTACCGGTCGCCGGGTTCACGCTGCCGGGACCCGTCGTGCCGCGACAGCCGCCAAGCAGATTCGGGCAAATCACGAAAAAGCGGTTTGTGTCCACCGGCTTGCCCGGACCCACCATGATTTCCCACCAACCCTGGTCGTCGTCCTCGCTGTGTTTGGCGACGTGCGAATCGCCACTGATGGCGTGGCAGACAAGAATGGCATTGTCTTTGGCCGGGTTAAGCCGGCCATAGGTTTCGCAAGCGACTGTTACCTCGGGCAGTTCGCCGTCGCGTTCGAGCTTCAGCGCGCCCTTCAACCGGATGGATTGGGCGTAACGAAGCGGCCGCGCGTGCCGCGTGGTGTCGCTGCTCTCTAGGGATTTATCACTCACTTCGAAGGCTCGGGCGCCGGCTCCGGCACCGTCTCGTATAGGGACTTGCGACTGTCTTCGTCCTGCAGGACGCGCACCGCCGCTTCGCCCGCCGCCTTGGTGTCCATCGGGCCGATGATCACGACCTGCGCGCCGGTGTCCTTGCTGATGCTAAATTGAAGTCCGCCGCCTTTCGGCGTCAGTCGGTAAACTCCGTAAGTCGTGCCTTTGACCTTTTTCGATTCCTTCGGTCCCACCTGCGGCGCGCCGAACGACGCCTTCAGGAAAGTCTCCAGCGCCGGATATTCCGAATACGGCATCCGCACCACCACGCCGTACTGATCCTCCAGAAAATGCCATGGCCCCTTGAGATTCGACACGGCGTTGGTATCCGTGGGCACGGCACCAAACTTTTCCGCCTTGAGCAGGATGAAATATCCGGCGTCACCCTGGCCGGATTTGAAACGGCTTGTGGCGCACCCGGGGAGACACAAAACGATGGCCGCCAACACTGTGTATGTAATTCGCGCAGTAAACACCGGTTTCATTGTGCACGAGACTGGGTCAATTTCCAGCAAATAGCTCCGCTACCACGGTGGCTCAGGGATTTGCGGGCAGCGGATGAACGAAGTACAGCAACTCGTTCTTTTCGAACGCACCGGGATGATTTTTGAAACCAGTCTTGGTGCTCGTATCGGTGTAATTATTGCGGCCCGCCTGGATGATCTCCGGGCCTTCGGCACGAATGCTCGCCTCGGTCTTGGTGCTGGGACGGACAATCGCGATGTGACCCGGCAGATGCGGGTCGGGATTCTTGCACGTGACGACCACCAACTGGCCCTCATTCGCCAACTGCTGCGCGGCCACGGGAGAAGCGACTGCACGCCAGCCTTGGTTGGTCCCGGCCGCGCGGAGCCAGTTCTGCTGAGCGTTGGCCAGCAGGCTCGCCGAGTGTTCGGGAGGACGCAGCAGATAAACGCCCAGCTTCTCCGCGGCCGCGGCGGCGAAGGCGCTGCAATGAGTGTGCGATGTGCTGTTGGTGTAAACCTTGCCGTTGGGCTCTCCCGTGCGCCAGTTCACCTGCCGCCCGGCGAGCCAGAGCTGTTCCACGTGCATCGAATCGAGCGCGCGGGCGAGTTTTTGTCCCTGCTCGGTGATTTCGCTCGCGCTCGTCGAGTCCGGGCAAACGCCGCACAGGACAAGCACCAGGACGGCGAGACTCTTGAGTATTGTGCGCATACGGCAGAATAAACTTAAAATCCGACCCGCCGCAACACCCCTACCGCTGCAGATTCCGGATGACAGTCAGGACGGCTTCGGTATCTATGCCTGCCTGGCGGCGCAGGTAGTCTTGGGAACCAACCTGATTCAACGCCGCCGGATTCGCCGCCAACGAAATGATGCGAGGACCTTGAAGATACTCGCGCAGGAGCGAGCCGAGGCCACCCACCGACAGATGCTCCTCAAGCACCACGACCGATTTGAACGCTTCAAGCGTCCGGCACGCGTCGGGGGCCAGAGGTTGTAACCACGGGAAAGAATAAACGGTCAGGAATACTCCCTCGGCTTCAAGACGGCGCGCGGCTTCCAGCGCTACTTTCAAAATGGAGCCCGTCGCCACGATGGCACAATCGCTCCTGCCCTCAAGCACTCGCAACGGGCCGGCGGGCAGACCGGAAACGGAGTGCAAGTTGGGTTCACCCGCTTTGCCGAGGCGCAAATATGACGGGCACGGATTCGCCACGAGCCAGTCCACGCATTGCCGCGTTTCGCCCGGATCAGCCGGCGAAAGAACGGTCAACTGCGGAAGGGACCGCATGGCCGCGATATCCTGCACCGCGTGGTGCGAGTAGCCGAGATTGCCGTAAGCAAAGCCCGCGCCGACCGCCACCACGGTCACCGGCAGCTGGTGATAACCGATATCGTTGCGAATCTGTTCCAGGCACCGGAGCGTGGGAAAGTTCGCGATCGAGTACGTGAAAACGTGGTAGCCCTCGGAGGCAAGGCCGGCGGCCACACCCGTCATATTTTGTTCGGCGACGCCTGCGTTGAGATAGCGGTCAGGAAATTCCGCGACGAAGGGCTCGACGACCGAGAAACCAAGATCACCGACCACAAGGAAGATATCGGGCCGCTGCCGCGCCTGAACGATAAGTTGTTGGATGAAAGCCGTTCTCATGCGCCACCGATTTCCTTCAACGCCTGCTCGAGTTGCGCGGGGTTGGGCGATTTGTAATGCCAGGGCAACTGGTTCTCCATGTAGCCGACGCCCTTGCCTTTGACCGTGCGGGCGATAAGACAGGACGGTTTGCTGGATTCATATGGTAGCGCCTGCAACGCGGCGCGGATTTGCGCGTGGTCGTGGCCATCGATTTCCTTCACTGCCCAGCGGCAGGCGCGGAATTTGTCGGCCAACGGTTCGAGATCGATTACTTCGGAGACGGAGCCAAGACTTTGAATCTGGTTGTAGTCCACGATCACCGCGAGATTGTCGAGGCGATGCTGGGGGGCGAGGAGGATGGATTCCCAATTGGACCCTTCATCCAACTCGCCGTCACTGAGCATCGCGATCACGCGCCATTTGAGATTTCGCCGTTTGGCCGCGAGGGCTTTGCCGGTCGCAAACGGCAGGCCATGTCCGAGCGATCCAGTCGAAAACTCCACCCCCGGCACCTTGTGGCTGATGTGAGTCATCAGTCGCGAGCCGTCGCGGCCGTAGGTTTCGAGTTCGACCGCCGGAAAAAAGCCCTTGAGCGCCAGCGCAGCGTACACCGCCGAGCAACAATGTCCCTTGCTGAGAATGAAACGATCGCGCTCCGCCCAGCGCGCGTCGGAAGGCTGCACGCGCAGGAAATCGGTATAGAGCACGGCCAGAATGTCCGTCATCGAAAGCGCCCCTCCGACATGCGAGGCGTTGGCGCGATGAACCATCTCTACCGTGGCACGGCGGATTTGAGCGGCGAAGGCGATGGAGTCCATTTTGATTACGCGGCTTTCGACGTTTGCACGTAATAAGCGACCGTGCGCTTTAGCCCATCAGTCAGCGGCGTGCGCGGGCTCCAGCCGGTGAGCCGCTTCAAGCGATCTATATTGGCTTCCAAAAACATGACCTGGTCCGGACGGTACGGCACTTCGCCAAAGCCCAGCGGCGCGCCGGGGCGCACGAGATCGCGCACCGTTTCAATGATTTCACGCAACGGCCGGGCCTGGCCGGAGCCCAGATTAAAAATTCCCTCCGCATTTGGCGATAGGGCGGTTTGCAAAACTGCTTCGGCAGTGTCGCCGGCGTAAATGTAATCCCACTTCTGTTCGCCCGCCGTCAGGGCCGGCCGCTCGCCCGCCTGTAGTTTCAAAATGAGCGATGGAATCAGCCAGGACGGGTCGTCGCCGGGACCGTACGAGGAAAAGAGACGCAGCCAGGCGAAGCGAAGACCAAGTTGGGCAGCCAGGTCGCGCGACTGAGTGCACGCGGCGAGCTTCGCCTTGCCGTAAAGGGTCGTCGGATTGGACGGAAACGATTCGTCGGCACGCTGATTGCACGGGCCATATTCCGCCTGTGAGCCCAGGCCGATCCAAGTCTTGGCGCCCGCGCGATGGGCGAGTCTCACCAAACCGACGGTTTGCTCCACATTCTGTGACTGGGATGCATCGTTGCGCGCGGAATTCAGCACGCCACCCCAGGCCAGATGGATAACTGTTTCCGGACCGAACCGGGTTAGTTCATCCTCCCAAAGTTTCGTTGCCGCCAAATCGCCTTTGACAACCTGCACGCGGTTCAACCAGCGGGAAATGCGCGCACGATTGGAGCCCTTGCGCAGTAGCACAGCAACCTGGTGGTCAGTCGCCGCGAGTTGTTCGAGCAAAAACGACCCGATGAATCCCGACGCACCTGTGAGGAAAATGCGCATGCGACTTAGTCTGGCCGGGCAACCGCTTCCTCGAGCCGCAGCAGTGCCGTGCGCACGCGCTGCGCCGCCGGTGGCCGATCCGGGCGATCTTTATAACCAAAGCGATGGCGATGGACGGTCTTCGCCAGTGAAACACGCAGAAAGTACAGCCAGAAGCGGATTTCGAAATCGTCCGGCAGCGGGCGCACCGAACGGTAGCCCGAAAGAAACGCCGCGTGGCGGCGCTCGGGTTGGAAAGTGGCCCAGAACGCGACTTCGTAGATCGGATCACCGGCGAGGCAATCCTCCCAATCCAGGAGCGCGGTTATATTTTCGCCGTCGGTGGCGATGTTGTGTCCGCCCGGATCCCCGTGCAGGAGCGCGGGAGTAAAATCGGCGAGCCCCGGAATCAAGCCGGCGAACAGATCCAAAACCCGCGCCCCTTCAGCTTTGCCGAGGGCATGCAGATTCTGACAGGCCTCAACGTGAGCTTCGAGTTGCACGCTCAAATAGTCTGCCCACGAGCGAAACAGACCGGCCGGCTCGGCCGCCGGCTGCGCATAAAGTGGCGCCACGTCGAACCAGCCGAAGCCGTGGACCGAAACTTTGTGCAGCTTCGCGAGCTGGCCCCCGAATTTTTCGAGCAGCCGCACAGCATCCGGCTCCAATTCGTCAAACTCCGTAAGGCTGCGGTCGGAAACCCATTCGACCACCTGGAAGTCCATCGGGCAAACCCGTCCACCGGTTTCCGTTGCCAGCACAGCCGGCGCAGGAATGCCCGCCGCTCGTGCGCGACTCGTGGCCCAGGCTTCGAGGCGCAGGATGTAACCACCCCCATCGCCTGCGCCAACGTTGAAGCGCATCACGCGGCGCGTGCCGTCCGGAAATTCGGCGCGGAACAACCGGTGAAAAGTCCCCTGCCGTTCCATGCGCTGCAAGGTGGGTTGCTGGCCGGGAAAGGCGGCAGCCGCGGCGGCGCGCAGGACTTCCGACGTGAGCCCCAGCTCTTCATCGGAACGGTTGCGCAAGTTTTGAAGCTCGGCATCCGGAACGGGCAGGTCGGTCTTCAGGTAGAAGATATCGCGGCGCCGGGCGGTGAATTGCGCCAGCGCGTCCTGCTGCGTTCCGGCCATGCCTGGCCCTCAGACCAAATGGTCTTTGTAGAAGGTCTCGTAACCGCAGGCGTCAAGCATCACTTTGCACTCGGTCTGGAGCAGCTTCTTCTGCGACGGAGTGAGTTCGTTCGCCGTGGCGACGTTGGCCTCGGGAGTCGGCGTGCGAATGGTGCCCCACGGATAGACCTGCTCCAGCCGCTGGCGGTTGAACGAAGGCCAGGTGCATTCCTCGGACGGCGGCAGGCCCATGGCCTTCAACAGCTTCGTTAGCCGCGCCTTGGGATTCGCCACCATGTCTTCGAAACGCAAAATGTGGAAACGGCCGGGATACTTCTTCTCGTACGTGAGCGCGCTGAGCTGGCAGGCGTTCCAAATCCACCCGTAACGCGTCGGCGTCAGGGGGAACGGACGCTTGCTGGTGTCCGCGTATCCGGAAAACACATTGCGGATCACGTGCAGCACCTGCGCGTCCGGCCAATCCTTCATGATCTTGTCCGTGTCGAAGAGCTGGACCGGATTGTAGCCGACGTAGTGGGTCTCCTTGCCGGTGACGCTCGCATTCGTCCAGGTGGCGAAGGTCGAGCGATAGTAGGCTTCGATTACGTTCGCGCGGGTGAGCGGTTTGCTCGACAGAAAATCCACGAACCACTTCCGGCGCACCGCTTCGCTCATCTGGAGGCCGCATTGGTTGAATTTGCTCCGCCGCGGGGCGCGCAGCAGCGTCTTCAATTCCTCGTCCCAGATGTTGTCGTAAATTTCATTCGGCTCCATGTTCGCCGGAAACTCCGGCCAGCGATAGCGGATGGGCACCCAGGAATCCATCATGTTCGTGCCGAACGCATTGCCGACCTGCGACTCGAACGGATACACAAACAGGTTGGGATGGCCGTCGAGCATCCGGTGGGTGGTGTTGCCGCCGTTTTCGTACATGGCGGAAATCATGATCAGCCGGAAGTTTTTCGGGCCGTGTTTGGGCGCGGAGCTTTTCTTCATGTTTTTGCGGTAAATCTGCTTATTTTCGCGCCTTTAAATACGTGGAAAAACCCCGCAGGGAAAGCTTTTTCCGAGGATTGCTTCGCTGGAGAACGGCAAGAGCGGAGTCAAATTGCACGGGTTACATGGAACCTCCCTTTTTTACTTTGATATGGTTTGACAAATCTTGATTGCGGGGGTTTTCCTTTGACGGGGTGGAGAATGCAGAATAAAGAACGATTTCGTGGCGAGTCGGGAGAATTGTTTGGATTGCAAATTTGAAATTTGAAATTGCAAAGGGAGAAAACCAGAGGGGACTCGATGACAGAAAAATTTGGTGACAGAAAAATGGGAGAAGAAATTACATCTGCTCGGCGACTTCGATGCCGAGGGTGTTGAGGCCGGTCTGGAGCACGCGGGCGGTGAGGTTGCAGAGGGCGAGGCGGCTGGCGCGCTGGGCGGGTTCAGCTTTCAGGACGGGGCAGTTTTCGTAAAACGCAGTGAAGTGGCCGGCGAGTTCGTAGAGATAGCCGCAGAGGTAGTTGGGGCGGTACTCCTCGGCGACGGCGGTAAGGACGAGGCCGAAGTTGAGGAGGTGTTTGGCAAGGGCGATCTCGTGCGGAGTTTCTAAAAGCAGAGGGGGAGAATTCCCCTCACCCCGACTCTCTCCCCCAGGGAGAGGGGGAATTGTCGGCGGCGGGTTTTGAGAGGGAGCGTTTTGGGTGGCTGATTGTTCTGCGCCCTTGCGGAAAATGCTGCGGATGCGGGTGTAGGCGTATTGGAGGTAGGGAGCGGTATTGCCATTGAGGGCGAGCATGCGGTCCCAGCTGAAGACGTAGTCGGTCTGGCGGTTGGGGAGGAGGTCGGCGTATTTGACGGCGCCGATGCCGACGATGCGCGCGATTTCGCGTTTGTCCGCTTCGGAGGCGTCCTGATTTTTTTCGGCGACGACTTTATAGGCGCGCTCCTCGGCTTCGTCGAGCAGGTCGACGAGTTTGACGGTATCGCCGGAGCGCGTTTTGAAGGGCGTGCCATCTTCACCAAGAATGGAACCGAACCAGACGTGGGAGAGGCGGATTTTGGCATCCGGCTGCCATTGCCGGAAGGCGGCGAACAACTGTTGGAAATGGAGCTGTTGCCGGCCGTCGGTGACGTAAATGATCTCGCCGGGATGCCAGTTCGCGAGCCGGTACTGGAGGGTGGCGAGGTCGGTGGTGGCGTAGTTGTAGCCGCCGTCGCTTTTGCGGATCAGGGCCGGAGAGTTTTTGAGTTTGGGATCGCCTTCGAAGAAAATCGCCATGGCGCCTTCGCTTTCGCGGGCGATGCCTTTTCCCTGGAATTCGTTGACAATCCCCTGGAGATGCGGGTTGTAGAAGCTTTCGCCGAGCGTGTGATCGAAGGTGACGCCGAGGCGCTGATAAACGGTGTCGAACTGCCTTTGCGAGAGAGCGATCATCTCGCGCCAGATGCGCAGATTCTCGGCGTCGCCTCCCTGCAGTTTGACGAGCTCCTGCCGCGCGGCATCGAGGACGGCGGGATCTTCCTTGGTCGCGGCGTTGACCAATTTGTAGATGCGCTCCATCTCGGCGATGGGATCTCTCGCCAAGGCGGCGGCATCGAGGTAATTTTTCCAGCCGATCAGCAACATGCCGAACTGGGTGCCCCAGTCGCCGATATGGTTGTCGGTGATGACCTTGTGGCCGAGGAGGCGCAGGGTGCGGGCGAGGGAATCGCCGAGGATGGTCGAGCGGATGTGGCCGACGTGCATCGGCTTGGCGACGTTCGGCGAGCTGAAATCAACGACGACGGTGCGCGGCTGCGGGGCTTTTTCGAAAAAGAGATGTTCGCCGCGGACGGCGGATTGCAACACGGCTTCGAGGGCGGAGCGTTTGAGCCGGAAATTGAGGAAGCCGGCGCCGGCGATTTCCACGGGTTCGCACCATTCGGAGACGTCCAGCTTGGCTTGGACATCGGTGGCGAGCTGGCGCGGGTTGGCTCTGCGGGCCTTGGCCAGCGACATGAGGGCGTTGGCCTGGTAATCGCCGAACTTCGGGTCGGGACAGGGGCGGACTTGGACGACTTCGAGGTCGGCGTCGGGCATGACGGAAGCGACAGCGGCGCGGAGGCGTTCCTGGATGTGGTGTTGAGGAAGCAAAGGATTAGTGAGCCCGAGTGAACAAGAATGACATGAGTGCCATGAGTTGAATAGGCCGTCCCGCCCTGGCGGGACGGGACACCGAACCGCTACTTTTTGCTGCCGCCCTGGCTGCGAATGATCTGGAGCATCGCCTGGGCGTCGGGGGCCTGCTCGAGGGCCTGACGGAATTCGGCTTTGTGGAGGAGCTTGGCGATGTTGGCGAGGGTGTGGAGGTGTTTCTGGAACTGGCCCTGGGGAACGAGAAAGAGCATGACGAGGTTGACCGGCTGATTGTCCAGGGCGTCGAAGTTGACGCCTTTCTTGGACCGGCCGAGGGCGCCGACGACTTCATGGATCAAATCCGTGGAGGCGTGCGGGATGCCGATGCCGAAGCCGATGCCCGTGCTCATGGAGGCCTCGCGCTTCTTGACCACCGCGGAGATGGCGTCGTGGTGTTCCGGCTGGATTTTCCCCGTGGCCATGAGCTTGTTGATCAGCTCATCAATGGCCTCCCACCGGTTGGACGCCTGCATGTCCGTGATGATCTGCTCACTGCCTAAAATATCGCCTAAGTCCATACGGTCGGAATGAATCCGCGTCGGTTTATTTCGCCTGAAGGCAGCACGAAACTCAAGCTGAATTTCCCCGTTTGACGCTCCGCAAAATTCCGGAACGCGTTAATTTACAAGCAAATAGTTTGAACTAGAAGAGATGAACAAAGGCGCGGAGGATGGCCTGGGTGCCTTCGAGCCACCAGGTGAGGGCGGTGAGGACGTCCACGCGGGCGGCGAGGAGGGGAATGCCGATGAGCAGGACGGTGACATTGCCCAGGAAGATCACGACGCAGGAAAACAGGTAGCCCTGGTCGCTGATGTCGGATTGGTGGTTTTGGAGGATGTGCGCGGTAAGCGTGACGTGGAAGGCGTAGGCGGCACCGAGAAAGAGATGGAACAGGGCGAGGTAATGTTTCCAATTCCAGAGCCAGTGCCCGGCCAGAAAAACCAGGATCACCAGAACGGCATAGAGGGGGAAAAAATACGGGGCGAGGGCGATGACGAAATTATTGCGGGTGACGACGACGTGGCCGCCCGAGGAGGTGACTTTGAATTTTTTGACGCGGCCGCCCATGGCCCAGGTCCAGACGGCGTGGGTGAGTTCATGGCCGAAGACGTAAACCCACATGGGTTTGGGCAGCATGAAAAAGATGACCACCCAGCAGGCCGCGCCGGCGAGGGTCGCGACCCAGATGGTGTCGGCCTGGCCGCTGGCGATGATGACCTTCCAGAGCGCCATGGCCGCTCCGGTGCAAACGGGCAGGAGCAGAACGGCGATGGAGAATTTGAACCATTTCCACACGGGCAGGAAGTATTTCTGGTGAACGCGCGGGGTTCAAGGCTCGGGGTGAGGGATTGATGTTTTTCTCCTAATCGTAATCGTAATCGCAATCCTAATCTTTCCGACCTCTCCCGGAGGATTAGGATTAAGATTACGATTAGGATTAGGAGGAAGGCAGGCGGACGGTGAAGGTGGTGCCTTCGCCGAGGGTGCTGTCGACGGAGATGGAACCGCCGTGGGCCTGGACAATCGCCTGGCAGATCGCGAGACCGAGGCCGGTATTGCCCTCGGACCGGCTGCGCGCGGCGTCAGCGCGGTAGAAGCGTTCGAAGACGCGGGACAGTTCCTCGCGGGCAATGCCGGGGCCGGTGTCGCGCACGGTGCAAAGCACGTCGCCGGGCGCGGTGGTGACGGTCACGTAGATGCTGCCATTGTCGCGATTGTAGTGAATGGCGTTGGCGACCAGGTTGGTGATGACCTGCTGGATGCGGTCATAATCGCCATTGAAGGGAGCGGGAGCGAGTTCGGTGTGAATCCGGATGCCGCGCAGATCGGCGAGCGGGCGAAGCAGCGAGGTGGCCGCAAGCGCAACGGCGGCGAGGTCGCAGGGCGCTTTTTTCACGCACTCCTGGCCGGCGTCGAAGCGGGCGAGTTGCAGGAGGGATTCGGTGAGGCGGCGCATTTGCTGCGCGGTCTCGAGGCAGGCCTCGACGGTTTCGCGGTATTCGGCCGGGGTGCGCTCGCGCGCGAGGGTGGTCTGTGCCTCGGAAATGATGACGGCGAGCGGGGTGCGCAGTTCGTGCGAGGCATCGGCGGTGAAACGCTTTTGCTCGGCGAAGGCGGTTTCCAGGCGCGAGAACGTAGTATTCAGGACGCCCGCCAGACGTCCCAACTCGCTGGCGTTTTCCGGCACGGGCACACGTTCGGAAAGGTCGCCGGCGGAAACGCGTCCGGCCGCCACGCAAATTTCCTCCAAGGGATAGACCGCGCGCCCCACCAGCCAGTAGCCCACGCCCAGTCCGACCGCGAGGACGGCGAAACCGGCGCCGACGAGACGCCAGCCCATCCAGCGCAACGCGAGCATGTCCGCGCCGATGCTGCGGCCGACGAGCGCGCACTCGCCCATTTCCGTGAAGTGCCAAGCTTCGCGCGTTTCGCCGCGGTCGCGGTTGCGCCATTGAATGACGGTCTTTTCGCCCTGCCGGACCGGCATTTTCAACTGCACCGGCGGATTCGATGAACCGGCCATCAGCCGGCCGTCGCGCGACCAGAACGCGTAATACCAGCCGGCGCCCCCGGCGTCGTTGAGCAACGTCTTCGTTTCAGCGGTGAGGGTGATCTGGCGCAAGCTGAACTCGCGACCCGGCGCGTTGGTCGAATTACCGGCGGGACGAATCTTTTCGTCCGTTTCGCACGATTGGGTGTTTTCGATCCTGGAATCGTTTACGGCCGTGTCGAATTCGTTGACGTGATGCGCGCGAGTCAGACCATGCGAATCGCGGTCGCGATCGCGGAAATTCTTTCCGCGCGAATCGGACCAACGGGAGTCAGGGGCGCGGGGTTCGTGCGAGTCGGGGGTGCGATTGTGACTGGGCCGGAGCGGCAAGGCATCGGAAGTGAGGGCCGCAACACGTTGCTCGAGTTCGCGATCAATCTTGTTCATCTGATTGACCTGCTGGAGTTCGTAGGCGGTGACGCCGAAACCGGCGAGGATGCAGACGAGCAAAAAGGAAAGCCAGAGGAGCAGATTTCCGCGGATGGAATGAGGCAGCATGGCGCGGAGTTATTTTTCGATGCAATACCCCTGGCCACGGCGGGTGGCGATCAGGTCGGCGCCGAGCTTGCGGCGAATGCCGAAGACGTGGACGTCGAGGAGATTGGAAAAGGTGTCGTCCTCTTCGTCGAAGAGGTGCTCGTAGAGATCGGTGCGCGTGACGAGTTCGCCGCGGTGGAGGGCGAGATATTCGAGGATGGCGTACTCGCGGGCGGTGAGGGTGACGGGTTTGCCCTCGCGCAGAACGGCGCGGGCGCGCGGGTCAATGACGATGTCACCGATTTCGATGTTGGGCTTGGCGAGGCCCGCGGCGCGGCGGATCAACGCGCGCAGGCGGGCGAGGAGTTCGGAGAGATCGAATGGTTTGATGAGATAGTCGTCGGCACCCGTGTCGAGGCCGCGCACGCGGTCGGCGGGAGCGTCGCGGGCGGTGAGCATGAGGACGGGGGTGGATTTGATCTGGCGAAGCTGTTGCAAGACCTGCCAGCCGTCGAGTTTGGGCAGCATGATGTCGAGAACGATGGCGTCGTAGTCGTTGGCCTTCGCTTTCTCGAGGCCGGCTTCACCGTCGAGGGCGGAGTCCACGGCATAGCCGGCCTCGCGCAAGGCCTTGGCTAGGTTTTGCGCGAGTCGCGGTTCGTCTTCCACCACCAGGATTCTCATTTCGCAGCGGTGTCGCAGGCCCGGGAAGGGGCGGAGACACGGAGAAAGGATAGCCCAAAGGCGATTAAGGCGCCATTAAGGGAAGCCGATAAAACCGGCAAAAAGGGCGTAAATGTGCCCAATCTTAATTCTGGCTTAATCGGCACCCTGATAGAGTCAGGATGAGAAAAGTTGGCCGATGAGCGAACCAAAGAAAATTAAAATAACCACGGGTGAAACGCAGGCGTTTCACATCCCGATAAGCAGGCCGCGCTTTTTTTGCAGCAGCAACTTTCGCCCCCCGGGAGCAAATACAGGAACTCCATGAGCAGCATCGCAACGAGACTCGGTTTTGAAACAAGCATGACTTCAACACGCGGCCCAGGCTGGAAAACAAGCGGGAGCAAGGTCGTCCCCCCGGATGTGGTCATCCGGCGTTTTGAACCCGCGGACGTGCACCCGCTGTTCGACGCCGCGCGGGAATCGGTGAACGAATTGTGCGCCTGGATGACGTGGTGCCGGCCGAATTATTCGCTCTCGGACAGCGAGACATTTGTGCGCAATTGCGACGCGGCGTGGGCCAGCGGGAAGCAATACTGTTTCGCCATCTGCGACCAGCGCGACGGCACATTTCTCGGCAGCATCGGCATCAGCGATGTGGACAAGGACCACGGCGTGGCGAATCTCGGTTACTGGGTGCGGGTGAGCCGCGCGCGACAGGGCGTGGGCACCGTGGCGGCGCGGCAGGCGGCGCGATTTGCCTTTCAGCAACTCAAGCTTGCGCGACTGGAACTGTTGATCGCGGTGGGCAATGTGGGCAGCCAGATTGTGGCGGAGCGACTCGGCGCGAAACCGGAAGGCATTCTGCGGCAGCGGCTCTGCCTGCGCGACCAGCAAGTGGACGCGGTGCTGTATGCGTTATTGCCGGAGGATGGAGTTTAGGCGGTTTGTGACCGCGAACCACCGGGTTTAAGAAGCCCGAGTGACGAATGTCAAATGACGAAAGAATTCCGAATGACGAAGCTCGAAGAACGAGTGTCTGATTAGACATTCGGGCTTCGTGCTTCTTTCGGTATTCGTCGTTCGGATTTCGTCATTTTCTCACAGTTTTTCCATCGCCGCATCCAACGCCGCAAACAGCCGTCCCATTGACTCTTCGGTTTCGTCACCCATGTTCGAGATGCGGAAGGTCGTGCCCTTGATTTTGCCGTAGCCGCCGTCAATCAGGAAACCCTGGTCCTTCGTCAGCTTTTGGAGTTTGGCCACATCCACCACGCGTCCGCCGGGCTTGGCGCCGTTATTGACGCAGGTCAGCGTGAGGGATTCGAAGCCTTTATCCGGGAACAGGGTGAAGCCGTGGCGCGCGGCCCAGTCGCGGGTCATTTGATTGGTCCGGCGATGGCGGGCGTAGCGGGCCTCAAGGCCTTCGCTGAAGAAGTCCTGCAACTTGGAGTCGAGCGCGTAAACATGCGGGATGCTGGGCGTGCTCGGGGTCATTTCCTGTTCGGCGTTCTTCTGGAATTCGACGAAATCGAAGTAATAGCCACGGTCCTTCATGGTCGCCGCCTTCGCGAGCGCGGCGGGTGAGCAGACAAAGACGGCGAGGCCGGGCGGCATGGCGAAGGCCTTTTGCGTGCCGGCGAGGAGGACATCGATGCCCATCTCGTCGAACTTCAAGGGCACGGCGCTCATGGAGCTGACCGAGTCCACGATGAACATGACGTCGGGATACTTCTTCTTGAGCGCCGCGATTTCATCCAACGGGCTCATCACGCCGGTGGAGGTTTCGTTGTGGATGATGGTGACCGAGTCGAACTGGCCGGTCTTCAGATGTTTTTCAATTTCCTCGGCGCGGATGGGCGAGCCCCAGTTCACCTGGAGCGGGGCGGCTTCCTTGCCGCAGCGTTTGGCGACGTCGAGCCACTTGTCCGAAAACGCGCCGCACATGCAGTTGAGGACTTTTTTGGAAGTCAGATTGCGCAGCGAGGCTTCCATGACGCCCCAGGCGGAAGAGGTGCTGAGATAGACCCGTTGCCTGGTCGAAAGCAGTTGCTGGAGCTGAGGTTGGATGCGGGCGTAGAGGTCTTTGAAGCCCTGGCCGCGGTGCCCGATCATGGGCGAAGCCAGCGCGCGAAAGGTCTTTTCGCTCACTTCGACCGGACCGGGGATGTGCAATTTAACATGTCCCATAATGCGCGGAAATGGTTCCCCAGCGGGAACGGAAAGGCAAGGGGAATGAGGGCGGAGGGTTACAAGGTTAAAACGTTAAAAGTGCCACAAGTTGTGGTGGGCGCGACGGGCAGGGTCAAACTTACTTGTAAACTTCCAAAGAAAAAGCCAGCACCGAAGCCGCTACGAGGAATGCGGCTGCGAATTGACGCGGACCGGCAACAGTATCACCGACCTGCTTCACAAGTGCTCGTAGACAATTCTTACTTTCGCGCCCAGCAAGCGCTCGAACTCCCGGCATTGCTCATCCGAGAGTTTTCCAATATTGGAATTTTCCGCACAGAGGTTGAAACATGCAAATCCCTGTGGCCATTCGTATCTCAAGTCGTGCAACGATGCCGAAGCGCCACAACAAGGCAGAACGTGATCAGCGAGGACGAATCCTTTGTCTCTTCCTCTGAAATCCTGATCCATCCAGTCCTGCCAGACTTCCATGGTGATGGGAGTTCCGCACGACGGGCAAAAAATCCTTTCAAAATTCTGGCCACAGTGAACGAACTCCACCTGTTCCGACACCTCGGCAGTGATTTTGTCCGCCGCGGGAGCAATGGTTCGAAAATATGCCAGCGCGGCCTGGCGGCCGACCTCCTCCGGCACGAAGCCGGGACGCTCCGGGATGATATTGATGTAGTCGTCGGACACGCAGCACCTCAGGCGAGAACGCACATACCTAAACGCTTTGCGCCACTCTAATTAAGAGCCAGCCGCTTCGGTTATGGTGCTTTAAATACTCGCCGCGATGGCGTCGCCCATGGCGCGGGTACCAATTTTCTTGGCGGAGGAGTCGGCGGGATTGAAGATATCGCCGGTGCGATTGCCGGCGGCGATGGCTTTTGCGACGGCGGACATGATGGCGGTGTGGGCGTCCTGGAGCTTGAAGCTGTGCTGGAGCATCAGGGCGGCGGAGAGAATTTGGGCGATGGGATTCGCGAGGTCCTTGCCGGCGATGTCGGGGGCGGTGCCGCCGGCGGGTTCGTAGAGTCCGAAGACGCGGTCGCCCTTGGTGGCGCCGAGGCTGGCGCTGGGGAGCATGCCGAGGGAACCGGCCAGCGCGGCGGCTTCGTCGCTGAGGATGTCGCCGAACATGTTTTCGCAGAGGACGACTTCGAACTGCGCGGGCTTGAGCATCAACTGCATGGCGGCGTTGTCCACGAGCATGTGCTCGAGTTCGACGCCGGGATATTCCTTCCCGACCTGGGTGACGACTTCGCGCCAGAGCATGCCGTTTTCCAAGACATTGGCCTTGTCGATGCTGGTGACCTTGGCTTTGCGATTGCCGCCGGATTTTGGGCGCAGGCTGGCGGCCTGGAACGCGACGTGGGCGATGCGCTCGATTTCCGGCGTGGTGTAAACCATGGTGTCGATCGCGCGACGCTGGCCGTTCGGCAGCGTTTCGATGCCTTTGGGCGTGCCGAAGTAGAGGCCGCCGGTCAATTCGCGGACGACGAGCAGGTTGATGCCGCCACCCTGGCGCTCGGGCGCGACCGGACACGTGTGCGTGAGTTCCTTGAACAGAACGACGGGGCGCAGATTGGCGAACAGGCCGAATTCCTTGCGCAAGCGCAACAGGGCGGCGCGCTCGGGACGCTGGTCCTTGGGCACGGTGGGGTCGCGATCAGGGAGGCCGACGGAGCCGAAGAGGATGGCGTCGGAGTGTTTACAGAGCGAGAGGGTCGTATCGGGCAGAGCCACGCCGGCCGCGTCGATGCCGGCCCAGCCGACGGGCGCTTCAGTGATGTTGAAGCGCACGGGAAATTTCTTTTCGACGGCGCGCAGCACTTTGATGGCTTCGCGCATCACTTCGGGTCCGATACCGTCGCCGGCCAGAGCGGCGATGTTAAAAGTCTGTGAACTCATAAGCGGGACAGGATATGGGGAATAGGGGCGGGAGTGAAGAATTTTGCTTGGGAGTGAAGGGGCGTGAAGTGGAATTCGGGAAATGGGGAAACGTCCGGCGGTTTTAGGCCGCCGGGCGGAGCCCTGCCACCCCCTTGCGGATCAGAGAACCGGGGCGCGGGGTTCGGCGGTGCGGGTGCCGAGGTTGCCGTAGCGGTGGTAGCCGATGCTCAGGCTTTGCTCGCGGAGGTACCAGAGGAGTTCGAGGCGGCCCTCGGCGGAGGCGGGTTCGCTGGCGATGCAGAGGTTGGTTTCGGCGGCGGCTTGGAGAATGGCGACGGGAACACGATCGGCGGCGGCGTAGCGGATGCGGTCAGTCTGGTTTTCGCGGATGGCCTGGATAAGTTGCTCGTCGGTTTCGTCGAGGAATTCGATGTCGGCGGCCCAGGATTCGGTGAGGGATTCGAGGAGCGTGAGGGCTTCGGAGGTGAAGGCCGGCGGGCGGCTGACGACGACTTGCGCGCCGGTGGCGTGGGCGGCGCAGACGCGGGCGAAGATTTCGAAGGTGGTGTCCGCCGGATGGACGCGGACGCGGATGGTTTCGAGCGAGCGGTAGCGGCGGAAGTTATCCTGGCCAACGAGGAGGAAGTGATCGTGAGGCAGGCTGAATTCTTCGCGGCAGGCGTGAATGTAGCTCGAAATGGCGGTGAGGATGCGCGGGGAGTCGGGGAGGGTTGCGATGCGCGGATCGTGGGAAAGGACGATCAGGGTGTCTTTCTGTTGATCACCGCGCTGCTTCCTCTCCCCTGCCCTCTCCTCCAGAGGAGGAGAGGGAGAAACATCTTGGAACTCCATGAGTTGGGCGACGTAGTTGGGGCCGCCGGCTTTCATGCCGGGGCCGAAGACGGATTTGCCCATGCCGCCGAAGGGTTGGCGGAGGACGATGGCGCCGGTGGTGACGCGGTTGATGTAGAGGTTGCCGGCGTTGATGTTCTCCTTCCAATAGTCCCATTCGCGTTCGTCGAGGCTTTCGAGGCCGCTGGTGAGGCCGAAACCGGTCTGGTTGACGAGCGCGACGGCTTCGCTGAGTTTTTCGAAGCGCATCACGGAAAGGACAGGGCCGAAGAATTCGGTGAGATGGCTGTAGCTGCCGGGTTGGACACCGTATTTGATGCCGGGAGTCCAAAGGCAGGGATTGTTGTCGAGCGAGCGGGGTTCGAGCGCCCATTCTTCGCCGGGGTCGAGGCGGGAGAGGGCGTTGGCGAGGTCGCCGGAGGGCGGGCGGATGAGCGGGCCCATTTTGGTCTCGGGTTGCCAGGCGGAGCCGACTTTCAAGCTCGCCGCAGCTTCGCACAGGGCGCGGCGAAATTGGGGATCGTCATAGACTTCGGCCTGGAGCAGTAGCAGCGAAGTGGCGGAGCATTTCTGGCCGCTGTGGCCGAAGGCGGATTGGAGGACGTGTTTGATCGCCTGATCGCGATCGGAGACGGCAGTGACCATGGTGGCATCCTTGCCGCCGGTTTCGGCGAAGAGCGGCAGGCGCGGGTTTTCGCGAAGCATGGCGCGCGCGGTTTCGGTGCCGCCGGTGAGAATGACGGCGTTGACCTTCGGATGCTGCACGAGGGCGCGGCCAGCCTGACCGCCGGAACAGGGCGCGAATTGCAGAACGCGTTTCGACACGCCCGCCCGCCAGAAACACTGGCAGAGCTCCCAGGCGACGAGGATGGTGTCGGAAGCGGGTTTGAGGATGACGGTGTTGCCAGCGGCGAGGGCGGCCGCAATGCCGCCGCAGGGGATCGCGATGGGAAAATTCCACGGCGAGACGACGACGACCACGCCCCTGCCGCGGCCCTTGAGGCCGGGCATTTCCTGCCACCAGCGGGCGCAGTCGCGGTAGAATTCGACGAAGTCCACGGCCTCGGAAACTTCAGGATCGGATTCGGGCAAGGTCTTGCCGCCGTCGGCCATCGCGGCGCCCATAAGATCGCCGCGCGCTACGCGTAATTCGTGCGCGACGCGCCGGAGAATTTCCGATCGATCGCAGGGAGCGAGTGCGCGCCAGCCGTCTGGATCAGCAGCAGCGCATTCGACAGCGCGAGCGACGTCGGCTTCGCTGGCCTGGACCGAGCGGCCGACAACAACGCCGGGACGCGAGGGGTCGACGCAATCGCGGATGGGGTGGCCGGTGGTGAGTTCCTCGCCGGCGATTACGATGGGTATCTGAGTGGCTCGGTCGCCGCAACGCGGCTTCCAGTGTTCGATGATCTGGAGGCCCCAGTGAATGTTCAGCGGGAGGGTGAAATCGGTGTCGGGCTCGTTTTCAAGATGCTGCCACGCGCGCGCGATGGGATTCACGGCAGCCGGAGGGAGCATGCGGTTTTGAGCCCGGCGCGGGGAGACGTCCACGGTATCGACGGCTTCGAAAGAGGCGATGAAGCTGTCTTCGAGTTGGCGCCATTCGGGGCTGTCGGTTTTGAGCTTAAAGGCGTGGCGCAGGAAATTTTCAGGGCCGGTGTTTTCGTCGAGACGGCGGATGAGGTAGCCAATGGCGTTGATGAAGTTTTCCTTTTTGCACGCGGGCGCGTAAAGGAGCAGGCGCTGGGAAGCTTCAAAGAGCGCCCGGCGCTGATGGTTCGCCATGCCTTCGAGCATCTCGAATTGGACGCGATCGAGGGCTTTGCATTCCTGCGCCAGCACGAGACCGTAGGCGAGATCGAAAAGATTGTGCGAGGCGACGCCGACGTCCATGGCCGCGAGGTTTTCCGGCTCCATGGCGGCGTGCAGCATGCGCTTGTAATTGGCGTCCGTGTCGCGTTTGGTTTGATACGGCGCCTGAGCCCAGCCGCGTAGCGAGGCTTCCACCCGCTCGCTCTCCATGTTGGCGCCCTTGACGATGCGGACGGTCACGCGGCCGCCGCCCGCGGCGACACGGCGCTGCGCCCAGATTTGGATCTGGCGCAGGGTGAGAAATGAATCCGGAATGTAACTCTGGAGGGCGATGCCGGCGCGGGCATGCTCGAAGCCGGGGAGATCGAGCGTGCGCATGAAGGCCAGGGCCGTGAGATCCTTGTCGCGGTATTCCTCCATGTCGAGGTAGACGAACTTCGAGACGACTTCGCCGTCGGGCCGGGTGAAGCGGGCCTGCATGGCGGCGCGGAACAACGGCTCGAGGCGTTCGCAGAGCGCGGCGACGGTGTGCTCGCGGGCGAGGGAGGAAATCTGGGAGTAGAGCGTGGAAATTTTTACGGAGATGACTTCCAGCTCGGGCCATTGCAGAGCGGCGAGGAGTTGCTGGAGGCGGTGCGCGGCCTCGGTTTCGCTGAGGATGGCTTCGCCGAGAAAATTGACGTTCATGCGCAGCCCTTCCCGCGTGCGGTCCGCGAGGTGGCTTGCGAGCATTTCTCTTTCGCCCGGCAGGATCACGTTGGCCGTCTCCTTTTGCATGTGGTCTTTGACCAACGGCAACGCAACGCCCGGCAGGTAGCCACCGAATGTCTGAAACCCTTTCAGCAGGGTCCGATCCCACGGACTGAAAAAGCGCGGGACACCCTGCACGTCGAGAATGTGGGTGAGATGCTCGACGGCGCGGGCGGGGTCGTGCGAGCGAAAGGCCTGGTCGGTCATCTGCGCGAGCGTGGACTTGTCGGACGGCGTCTGAAGCATGCGATCCAGCTCGGCCTGCTGGCGACGTTCAGAGGAAGTCTGTAATTCGGCGGCGCGCTCCTGGAGACGGCGGGCGAGGAAGAGTGCCTTTTGGACGGCGGGCGGGCGGGCGGAGCCGGCGGCGGGTTGGAAGCCAGAAAGAAGTTGTTCCAAAAGTGAGGTTGAGATTGGTGGTTTCATCCGCAGGCGGGGGAATATCCTCTTACGCCATCCATTCGACAATCAGGAAACGAGATTCCTGAAAAAACTGCGATTGGAAATGTTGGTACCAAGTCGAGAAGCCGGGCTTTGCGAACATGAGCAAGAACAGCCGGTAGACTCGGAGCCGCGGGAATTCTGATATTGAACCGCTTTCGGACGTTGCTGCGGACCCCGACTCGAGGCCCTCAGGGCAGGCATGAATGTCCGAGCTCCGTAGCGTTTGCCGGTCAAAAAGTGGTCGGGAGCCGGAGCAATTTCTCCACCGTCTCGCGCGCCGGGAAACGGGCGCGGCTCCATTCGGGCAGCTTGTCCTGCATCCGCTCGATCCGGCTGGATATTTGGGCGAGCGGAGCCAGGGAGTAGACGGTCGTGGTGCCGAGCTGTTTTGCCTGGGCGGGCATGCACCGGCAGAGCAGCGTGCTGACGTTGTGATCGGGAGCCGCGAGATAAAGGATGGGGCCCAGCGCCGCCGCGCTGTCTTCGATAAGGCGCGGGACAATGACATCGGGCGCGTTGGTCAGGCCGGCTTCGACGGAATAACGCCGGCTGGCGAGGGGCGCGCCGAATTCCGCGGCCGCGGCGGTTTCGACGCTGCGGGCCACGAAAATCAACTGCGCTCCGGAAGGATCGGCCAGGATTTCCCAGATGACGGGCAGGCCGGCGGAGTTGAGGGTGATGCGCACGCCCTGGGGTTCGCGCCCGTCGCCGCCATATTGCGGGATGGGACTCATGGCGAAGGCGCGAGGGGTGTTCCGCGTGCCCGCGTAAAACCAAACATAGGAAAACCGGGCATGCGGCCGGCCGTGGACGGTGATCGTATCACTGTCCCAGAAGAGCGTCGGCCGGACCGATTCCTTGCCGCGGCCATCACCGGCCTCCGTTTGCAGCATGATCAAGGGCGCCAGCAATTCGGCCAGGCCGTTCGTTTTCGCTTCGATCGGTTTAAAATAATCGGCGCGGGCGAATTGATTGGTCGTGCGGTCGTAAATTGAAGCGCGGATTTCGGGCGTCAGTTCAGCGGCCCTCAAAGCGGGCGCGACCAGAGCCAGCAAGAGTCCAGCGAGCGTGAGAATTCCCGCAACGCGCCGGATTTTGGAACTCAAGCGCCGGTTCCCCAGCGCCAATTTGTCTTTGGTTTTAATGAAATACATGCCGGCTCGGAATCTACCGGAGCCTATCTTTCCTAAACCGGCTTAAGTAACAAGCGATAACCTACGGCGGGTTCGGTGATGATGAGCGCCGGGGCCGAGGGGTCGGCTTCCAGTTTTTCGCGAAGGTGGGCGATATGGACCCGAAGATAATGCGACTGCTCGATGGCCTTAGCGCCCCAGACTTCGGTCAATAATTGGCGATGGGTAAGCACGCGGCCGGCGTGGGTGACCAACAGCCGCAGCAGGGAGTATTCGATGGGCGTGAGTTTTACTTCCGCGCCGTCCTTGGTCACGACGCGCTTGGAGAGATCCACTTCGAGATTTCCGGTGCGGAAGAGGGCGTCCGCGCCCTGCGGCTGGCCGTGGCGCAGCGCGGCGCGGAGACGAGCGAGGAGCTCGGCACTGTTGAAGGGCTTGGTGACGTAATCATCCGCGCCGGCATCCAGGGTGGCGACTTTGTCATCCTCCTGGTCGCGCACGCTCAGGATGATGACGGGCACGCGGCTCCATTCGCGGATGCGCTTGAGGACTTCCGTGCCTTCCATATCCGGAAGGCCAAGGTCGAGCAGCACCACGTCGGGCTTTCGTTGCGCGGCCTGAAGGACGCCTTCCTGCCCGGTCGCGGAGTCGAACACGCGATAGCCCGCTGCCTCGAGCGTCACGCGCAGGAGGCGGCGGATTTGCGGTTCGTCGTCAATGACCAAGGCCGTCTGCGCGGGCTTGCTGGGGTCCAGTTTCGTCATCCGGGTTCAACGGTTGGCGGTTTGTCGGGCTGTGGCAAGCTGAGAGTGAAAATAGCGCCGCCGCCGGGGCGATTGTCGGCGCTGACGATGCCGCCGTGGGCCTCCACAAAGCCCTTTACAATGGCGAGGCCGAGACCGCTGCCGCCGGTCGGCGCGTTCGGAGCGCGAAAGAATTTGTCGAAGATGCGCGGCAGCCATTCGGCCGGAATGCCGGGGCCGCGGTCGGCGACACTGAGCCGCAGCTGGCCGTCGGCGAGCGCGGCTTTGACTTCGACGGGCGTGTCGGCGGGGGTGTGCACCGCAGCGTTGAGCAACAGATTGCCGAGCGCGTGCTGGACGAGCGAAAAATCCAAGCGGACGAGCAGCGGTTCGGCGGGCAGGTCGGATGTGACCGGATGCGAGGTGAGCTCGCGCTCCAACTCGCGCAGGGTCGTTTGCACGAGGTCGCGGGCGTCGTACCAGTCCAGGTGGGGACGCACCTTGCCGGATTCGAGCCGGGCCATGTCGAGCAGGTTGCCGACGACGCGGTTAAGCCGGACGTTGGCCTCGAGAATTTCGTTCATCAAGGCGCGGCGCTGTTCCGGCGCGGCGGATTCGGCGAGCGCGAGCGCGGAAGCGGCGCTGGTGCTGGCGGCGAGGGGGGTGCGCAATTCGTGCGAGATGGAATTCAACAGCGTGCGGCTGAATTTCTCCGACTCGGCGAGCAACCGTGCCTGGTCGGCGGCGGTGCGCAGTTCGACACGATCGAGAATCAGCGCGGCCTGGCGCGCGAACGTCTCCAGCAGATCGCGCTGGGCGAGGGTCAGATTCGCATCCGGCAATTGCACCGCCAGCACGCCGAAGGCTTTTCGCCCGGTGGCCAGCGGCAGGTGGAAGGCCTCGGCGCCGGGCAGGTTGTCGGTGAACCGGCCGGCGGGTTTGCGCTGCCGGAACGCCCAGTCGGCCACGCCGAGTTCCTTGATGGAAAGCGTGAGCGAACCGTCCGGGTGCGGCGCGAGCGTGTCGTTTTGGGCGAGCACGACGGCGACGGCCGCGCGAAAGACGCGATTGACCTGCGTGAGCAGCTGCCAGACCACCTCGTCGCGGGAGGAAACTTCCGCGAGTTCGCGGGTGAATTCATACAGGGCGACGGCGCGCTCCTCGCGTTTGCGTTCGGCGGCCTCCTGGGCGCGAATACGCGCGACGAGCTGGCCGAGCACGATGGCCACAACAAAATAGAGCGCGAACAAAATGGCGTCTTCGAGCTTGGAAATGACGAAGGTGAATCGCGGCGGAAGAAAAAAGAAATCCCACAGCACGGCGCTCAACGCGCCGGCGAGCAGCACGGGGCCGCGCCCGACCCGGAGCGCGACGAGCACCACGGCGAGGAGAAACACCAGCCCGGGGACCCGCGGCCCGGACCAGGCCATCAACGCCAGATTGATGAGCCCGGTGATGACGACAACGGTGAAGGCGAAAAAATATTGCTGGAAGTCCGATCCCACCACGGGCAGGCGAAAAGGCGAAGGCGGCTCAACGCTGCTTTTTTCCGCGCGCACGACCTGCAAATCAACATCACCGCTCTCGCGGGCGAGCCGGCGAAGCAAACGGTCGCCGCGCCGCCATTCCAGCCAGCCCGTGCCGACGGGTTTGCCCACAATGAGCTGGGTGGCATTTTGCTGGCGGGCGACACGCAGCAGTCCGCGCACGAGATCATCGTCCGTCGTGGTGAAGACTTCGGCGCCGAGTTCCCGGGCGGTGGCGAGATTTTTTTCGAGTTGCGCCTGGGCGGAGGTGGTGAGCGAGCGCGAGCTCTCGACGTGCACCGCGAGCCAGCGGCAGCGGAGGCCATCGGCCATGCGGCGCGTCCAGCGCATGAGTGGCTCGGAAAACGGACCGGGCCCCACGCCGACGAGCAGGCAATGACCGGTCTTCCAGGGGCCGGCGCTGGCCTGCGTGGCACGAAAACCACGCGTGTCCGCCCCCACGTGATCCGCCACCAGACGCAGAGACAGTTCGCGCAATGCCGTGAGATTGCCCTCACGGAAAAAATTCGAAGCCGCGGCGGTTGCGCGATCTGGCAAATAGACTTTGCCCTCCTGCAACCGTTGAATCAGTTCGGTCGGCGGCAGGTCCACCAACTCCAGCACCGCGTCGTCGAGCACGCTGTCGGGAACCGTTTCGCGGATTTCCGCGCCGGTGACCTGGCGGACGGTGTCGGCGCGGCTTTCGACATGCTGGACGTTGAGCGTGGTGAAAACGTCCATGCCGGCGTCGAGGAGTTCGGCGACGTCCTGCCAGCGCTTGGGATGGCGGGCGCCCGGTGCGTTCGTGTGCGCCAATTCATCCACGAGGATGAGCCGGGGCCGGCGCGACAAGGCGGCATCGAGATCGAATTCCGTGAGCGTCACGCCGCGATACTCAAGGGTCTTGCGGGGAAGCTGCGGCAGACCGGCTGCGAGCGCATCGGTCTCCTTGCGACCGTGGGTTTCGACATAACCCACGACCAGGTCGCGGCCCGCGTTCAATTCGCGATGTGCAGCCTCCAGCATGGCGTAGGTTTTGCCGACGCCCGGGGACATACCGAGAAAGACCTTCAAACGACCGCGCGCCTTGGCGGTTTCCTCGCGCTGGATGGAACTCAGCAGCGCGTCAGGATTTGGGCGGTCGCTCTCGCTCACATAATCAAGGTAACAATGACAACGCCAAATTCAGCTAATTATTCGCGGTGGCCCTCGCAGGATTCGGGAGAAACCAGGTCCAGAGTGGCGGCCGGTCCGCACGATTTCGCCTGCGGATGAATTCAGATGATTCGACCTTATCAACGACCACGACCCGGATCACGATGATTTGCCGCGGCCCGGCCAGAGTTATACCCACAGCGGTTCGGGGATAGATTCGGGGCTGGCCAAACCGCTTGAAGGTCCAGACCACGAGCCCGGCGATGACAAAGGTCCCCGCCAGCAGAAAACCCAAAATCGCAAGGACTATCGCCAGTTCTTCCAGCATCAGGGGCTCGCCTCCTATTTTGCCGAGGCACCGTCCAGGGCAAGGTTTAGAGCCAGGACATTCACACCCGGCTCGCCGAGGATTCCCAGATCCGCCGCGTCGGTGCTTTTCTTCAACAGGTCACGGACCGCCTCGACGCTCAAACCACGTGCTTTGGCAACGCGCGGAATTTGCAGTTCCGCGTTGCGGGGCGTGATATGAGGATCCAATCCGCTCGCCGAAGCCGTGACGGCGTCCGCGGGCACGGCGTCGGTCTCCTTTAAACCGTTTTCCGTGCGGTATGCGGCGATGCGATCCTTGATGGCGTCGTTCAGTTTTTGCGAAGTCGGGCCGAGATTGCTGCCACCGGAAGCGGTGGCGTCATAGCCATTCCCCGCGGCGGAGGGACGCGGATGGAAATACCTGTCAGCGGCAAAACCCTGGCCGAGTAATTTTGAGCCGCGCACTTTGCCATCCGGAGCCACGATCAGGCTGCCGTTGGCCTGGTCACGGAACAGCGTCTGGCCCACAACGAAAACCACGAGCGGATACACACCGCAACAGACGATCGCCAGCACCACGGTGGACACGAGCGCGCCGCGAAGTTCGGAGAAAAATGTTTTCATACGTCAAACGAGATGCAGGGCGGTGATGATCAGATCAATGGCCTTGATGCCGATGAAAGGAATAATGACGCCGCCGAGGCCGTAGATGAGGAGGTTGCGCTGCAGGATGGCAAGAGCGCCCATGGGCCGGTAGGCCACGCCGCGCAAGGCGAGAGGAATCAGCGCGATGATGATGAGCGCGTTGAAAATGATGGCGCTGAGAATGGCGCTTTGCGGCGAGGCCAACCGCATGACATTGAGCGCCGTTATGGCCGGGAAGGTGGCCATGAGCATCGCGGGAATGATCGCGAAATACTTGGCGATGTCGTTGGCGATGCTGAAGGTGGTGAGCGAGCCGCGGGTGATGAGCATTTGTTTGCCGATCTCGACGATGTCTATGAGCTTCGTGGGATTGCTGTCGAGGTCCACCATGTTGCCGGCCTCGCGCGCGGCCTGGGTGCCGGTATTCATGGCGACGCCAACGTCGGCCTGGGCCAGCGCCGGGGCATCGTTCGTGCCGTCCCCCGTCATGGCCACGAGATGCCCCGCCGCCTGTTCCTCCCGAATCCGTTTGAGCTTCTGCTCGGGCGTCGCCTGCGCCATGAAATCGTCCACGCCTGCCTCGGCGGCGATGGCGGCGGCGGTGAGCGGATTGTCGCCGGTGATCATCACGGTCTTGATGCCCATCTTGCGAAGCTGCGCGAAACGCTCCTTGATGCCACCTTTGACGACGTCCTTCAGCTGGACGACGCCGAGCACTTCACGGCCTTCCGCGACCACCAAGGGCGTTCCTCCGGCGCGGGAAATTTCATCCACCCCAAGGCTGACCTCCTGGGGGAAGGACCCGCCGTGCTGGTCCACGTAAAGCCGGATGGCGTCGGCGGCGCCTTTGCGAATGGAACGCGGCGGCAGGCCGTCGAGCGCCGGAAAATCGACGCCGCTCATGCGGGTCTGCGCGGCGAACGGAACAAACTTCGCATGCGGATCGGCGACTTCGCGGGCACGGAGATTGAACTGTTGCTTCGCCAGCACGGCGATGCTGCGGCCTTCGGGGGTTTCGTCTGCGAGCGAGGCAAGCTGGGCGGCGTCGGCGAGACGCTCGGGCTTGATGTTCGGCGCGGGGAGAAAGGCGGTGGCCATGCGATTGCCAAGGGTGATGGTGCCGGTCTTGTCGAGCAGCAGCACATCCACATCACCGGAAGCTTCGACGGCGCGGCCGCTCATGGCGAGGACGTTGCGTTGCAACACGCGATCCATACCCGCGATGCCGATGGCGCTGAGCAAGCCGCCGATGGTGGTCGGAATCAAGCACACCAACAGCGCAATCAGAACGGGGATCGAAAAGTTCGTGGCGGAATAGATTCCGAAGGGCTTCAGCGTCACGCACACGAGCAGAAAAATCACGGTCAGCGCCGCGAGCAGGATGGTAAGAGCGATTTCGTTGGGAGTCTTCTGGCGCCGGGCGCCCTCCACGAGCCCGATCATCCGATCCAGAAAGCCCTGGCCCTTGTCGGTGCTGACGCGAACCACGATACGATCACTCAGCACGCGCGTGCCGCCGGTGACGGCGCTGCGATCGCCGCCGCTTTCGCGAATCACCGGGGCGGATTCGCCCGTGATGGCGGCCTCGTCCACGCTGGCGATGCCTTCGACCACGTCGCCGTCGGCCGGGATCACATCGTTGGCTTCACAGACGACGAGGTCGCCTTTTTTCAAATCCGCGGCGGGAATTTTTTCTTCTTTGCCGTTGCTCAAACGCCGGGCCACGGTGTCCTTGCGGGCTTTACGCAGGGCGTTGGCTTGCGCTTTGCCGCGCCCCTCCGCCACGGCCTCGGCGAAGTTGGCAAAGAGGACGGTGAACCAGAGCCAGATGGCGAGCTGGGCGACAAAACCGCGCAAGGAAGATTCGGCGGTGAAGATGCCGACCGTGGTCAGCGCCGCGCCGACCTGGGTCACAAACATGACGGGGTTTTTCACCATGAGCCGGGGATCCAGCTTTCTGAAGGACTCGCCGATGGCCGGGCCGGCGATTTTCCAATCGAAAAGAGAGGGAGGTTTCTGGGTCATATGATTTGCCTCAAAAAAGCCTGCCCTGGGCCGTCAGGAAATGTTCGACGACCGGCCCCAGCGCCAGCGCGGGGAGAAAGTTCAGGGCGCCGACCAGCACGATGGTGCCGAGCAGGAGAATCATAAACGTGACGCCGGAGACGGGGAACGTGCCGGAGCTGGGCGGGGAAATTTTCTTTTCCGCCAGCGACCCGGCCAGGGCCATGATGGGAATGATCATCCAAAAACGGCCGAGGAGCATGGCGATGCCGAGGGTGGTGTTGTACCAGGGCGTGTTGGCGCTGAGGCCGGCGAAGGCGCTCCCGTTGTTGCCGGTGCCGGAGCTGAAGGCGTAGAGCATTTCGCTCAAGCCGTGCGGGCCGGAATTGTTGAGGCCAGCCTTGCCCCAATCGCTGACGGACGCCCACGCGGAGAAGACCAGAATGGAGAGGCAGAGAATGAGCAATGACAGCATGGCCATTTTCACCTCGTAGGCCTGAATCTTTTTGCCGAGATACTCCGGTGTGCGGCCGACCATGAGACCGGCGATGAACACAGCCAGGACCACAAACACCAGCATCCCGTAGAGGCCGGCGCCAACACCGCCAAAGATGATCTCGCCGAGCTGGATGTTGAACAGGGGCACAAATCCGCCGAGCGCGGTGAAGGAATCGTGCATCGAATTCACCGCGCCGCACGAAGCATCCGTGGTGATGGTCGCGAAGAGCGCGGAATTGAAGATGCCGAAGCGGACTTCCTTGCCTTCCATATTGCCGTCGGCGACGGCGACACCAAGTTTTTGGTGGATGGGATTACCGGCCGCTTCCGCCCACCAACAGAACAGCGTGCCGGCGAGGAAGAGAATCATCATGACGCCCCAGACGGACCAGCCGTGCGCCTGGTTCTTCGTCATGCGGCCCAGGTAATAGGTCAGGCCGCTGCCGATGGCGAAGATCGAGAGCATTTGCAGGAAGTTCGAGAGCGGCGTTGGATTCTCGAACGGGTGCGCGGCATTCGCGTTCGCGTAGCCACCGCCATTGGTGCCGAGCATTTTGATGGCGACTTGCGAGGCCATGGGGCCCTGGGGGATGAGCTGTTCGCGTACGGTTTGTTCCTCCATCACAGGTTTGCCGTCGGCGCCGAGGACGGTTTCGCCTTTGTCGTTCTTTTTCTCGACGGAGATCTTGTAGGGCTCGGTGAGCGAGGCTTTGGTGTAGGGCTTGAAGTTTTGGATCATGCCTTGCGAAACGAGGAATCCGGCGAATACGAGGCAGATCGGCAGCAGCAGGTAGTAGGTGACCCGCACGAGGTCCACCCAGAAGTTGCCGAGCGTTTTTGCGGAATGGCGCGCGATGCCGCGCACGAGGGCGGCGGCCAGGCCGATGCCGACGGCGGCGGAGACGAAGTTGTGGAGGGCAAGCGCCACCATCTGGGAGAGGTAGGACATCGTCGATTCGCCGCTGTAGCTCTGCCAGTTGGTATTGGTGGTGAAACTGACGGCGGTGTTGAAGGCCAGCTCCGGCGAGAGCGCGCCGAAACCCTGGGGGTTCAGCGGCAGGAGATGCTGGAGGCGCAGGATGGCGTAGGTGAACACGCAGCTCACGAGGCTGAAGAGCAGCATGGCAACGGTGTAATGCTTCCAATCGTGTTCTTTCGTTGGGTCCACGCCCATCAGGCGGTAGGTGAGGCGTTCGAGCGGACGGGCGATGGGGTCGAACCAGGTCCGGCCGCGGGCGTCGAGAACGCGCATGAGGTACAGGCCCATGGGTTTCGTAATGATCGCGAGCGCGACGACGAAGAGGACGAGTTGCAGCCAGCCGTTGGAATTCATGGTGTCCTCAGAATTTTTCCGGGTACAGCATGGCTGCCACCAGATAGATGAACAAAGCGAGAGAGATGCCCGCGGCGATCAGGGTTTCCATACGTCCTCCTAAAGGGCCTTGCAGAAGCGCGCGTATGCCACGCTGGCTGCGAAGAAGGCCACCACTACTGCCAGATAAATCAGATCACTCATAAAATTCCTGGAACGGCGGGACAGGCCCGCTGCCGTTTTACGAGGCTAATTTGCTCCCGAGGTGGCCGGTTCAGCTAATCAAGATGGGCGGATAGGGCGTTAAGAATTCGTAAAGAAGGAGTCAAAGGCGAGACGGAGCGTGGCCGTTAAGACGGTTTCAGGCCGGACGCGGCGGGATGATTTGAAACGGGCGCGGGAAGTGATTCGACTGTGAATGGTGAATCGGGATGCGCTGCGGCTCACAGAGCCGCGCTCCGTTAGCGAAGGCGGCGCGAAAACCCTTTCGGAAGCGAGCACGTTTTCAAATCAAAAGCGCTGTTGTGCCAAAAACGGCGGCGTCATTTTGGTTCGAGCCGGACCGGCCATCTTCACCGCACTCCGAAGAGGAGCATCAAGGCGCGCCGACGCGATAGAAGCGTTGGGGCCAGAGGGAAGCGGCCCAGTCGACGAAGTCGAAATGGCCCGGATCGGTTTCGCTGGCGGGGCCGAGCAGGGTCCAGTCGGAGAGATTGGTCGAAGCCCAAACGTTGTAGGTCGCGTTCGAACTTCCGGAGAAGGAAGCGCTGAAATTGCCGGCGGCGGAATTGAATTCGGACTGGTCGAATTGCGGAGCGGCGGGCAGGCCGATGCCGATGGTCGCTTGCGCGGAAGAGGATGTGTACACGGCATCACTCGCCGAGAAACCGAAGTTTGCATAGGGGCTGCCCTGGTCGCCGGGCGCGGGCGCGAAGATGACCTGGCCGGCGGGATCGGTCACTACGGTGTTCGGGGCGCTGATCGCCGGGCCGCGAGCGCCACCGGAGGATTGATACAGTTGTCCGGCAGCGGGCAACGACAGCACGCGAATATTCAATGGCGTCTGGTCCGGACTGGTTACCGGCAACGCGAACGAGAGATCGTGGTTCACGTAACCGGAGAGGTTCGCTTCGGAGACCGCCGGCGGTTGATTTCCCAGGGCGAGTGCGAAGCTGGTGCCGCCGGAAATGGCGCTGACATTAGTGAGACCCGGGACGGGGTTGAGCTGACCAGAGCCATTGTTGCCCCAGCCGAAGACCGAGCCGTCCGGCCGGAGGGCGAAGTTGAAAGTGTTCCCGCTGGCGATGGTCATCGCGTTGGTCGGCGTCGTCGTGACGTTGGTCTGGCCGTTGCCATTGCTGCCCCACGCCACGATGGTACGGGTGGCGCCGCCGATCCCGTAGGTGACACCGAGCGTCTGGTTCAAGGTCGTCAATTCACCGGCGCTCAGCGCGCGGTCGAAGAGCTGAATTTCAGCGATGTCGCCATTGAAATAGAGTGATCCGGCGACCATGGCTCCAATCTGGAAGGGATACGTTCCGCGCGCGCCCGCGCAGAGCGCGCTTTGGGTGGCGACCACGATGCCGTCCACGTAGAGCGTCACGATGCCGCCATTGCGATGATAGATCGCGAGGTGCGGGGTGTTATCGGTGACATTTCCGCCATACAGGCTGAGGTCGGTGCCACAGCCGTTGCCCCCGCCGCCCAACCCAGCGCCGAGCTGGCTGCCGTTCAGGCACAATGCCCAGTCCGGCACGATGTTCGGCTGTTCGCAACCGAGCAGGCCGGTGTTCTGATAAAAGAGACTGGAGGAAGCTCCAGCCACGGAAGTTTTGAAAACCATCGCGGCGGTGAAACTTCCCGCGGAACACATCGGGCTATCCGCCGCGGAGACGGTGAGATACTGGCTGCCGAAGAACCGCATCACCGCGTGGCCGTTCATCATATTCGCGCGGTAAGTGGGCCGGTTGCCGGAGGCGGTCTGCAACGCCTTCCTGCCCAGCACGGTATCGGGCCAGGCGCCGATCTGCACGTTGTCCGTGTTGGTCGTGCCATCGGCCACCCAACGGGCCGCGGGCAATAGTTGGGAAGCCGGACTGCCCGGCGCTTTGAGCGCGACGCTGTGAACATCACCGGCGGAGATTCCCACCACCTGGTTCAATCCCGCCGGTGGATTGGTGATGTTAAGGCTCGTATTCCCCCAGCCAACGACCTTGCCGTCCGCCTTGAGGGCGAGACTGTGGTACCGTCCGCCGGCAATGGCCACGACATTGCTTAGCCCCGCGGGCACATTGGTCTGGCCGAGGTTGTTATAGCCCCAGGCCACCACGGTGCCGTCCGATTTGAGTGCCAGCGAATGATAGCCGCCCGCTGCAATGTCGGTGACTCCGGAAAGTCCCGCGGGAACGTTCGTTTGGTTCATCGAGTTATCACCCCACGCGGTCACCGTGCCGTTGACGCTGAGCGCGAGGCTGTGCTGCACTCCGGCGCCGATTTGCATGGTGCTGCCCAATCCCGGTGGAACGGTTGCCTGGTTGAAGGTGTTGAAGCCCCACGCCACGACCTGTCCGTCGTTCTTCAAAGCCAGGCCGTGATTCGCGCCGCAGCTCACCGCGACCGCGTTCGTCAACCCGGGCGGCAAATTGGTCTGCCCCAGGCTGCCATCGCCCCAGACTTTTACGCGGCCGCTGACTTTGAACGCCTTATCCGCGCCATAAGTGATGCCCAAGGCGTTGCTTACCGCCGTCCGGTAGTGGTACACGATATCCGCTTTCAAACCGCCGATGAAGGCACTCACCGGCTGGAGTGAAACGCCGGATAAGGCAAAAATGCTGCTCTTGGAGCCGTAGTTACTGTTCGTGCCCCAATCGAACCACGCCCGCGCATTCAGTCCATTTGGAATGACCGATCCTTGCAGGGCCGCGATCGTGCTGTTGGTTACAATCGGCGATTTCGTGATGGCAACCGGATTTCCCGCAAGCTGGTTATACAGCATGAACAGGTGGTCGGGGCGGACGAGCACATACTTGTTCGTATCCAACTGGCTCGCGATGTTCTTCAGATCATCCGGCCCAAGGTTCCACACCACCGCCTGCGCGCCGATAAACATGGGCGCGGTGCCGTTCCAGGTCCGGGCGGTGTTCGTGATGCCGTAAAGGATGTCGCTGGCGCTGGAGGAATAGGCGACGGTGAGGCCGATCGTTCGCAGTCCCATATTCACCGAAGTATAATTACCGCCGCTTTGATCCGTCAGGCCGAGCAGCGTCGGGCAATTGGTGGCGAAAGACTGGGCCACACCGGTGGTCACCTGGTCCCAAATCGTGATGACGCGCATGCCTGTCTTTTGCAGGTAGGGATTCGAGAGCTTGGTGAGACCGGCAAGATAGGTGGCACTCCAATTCTGGATGTGGCAGTAGCCCGCGCCCGAAGGCCCGGAAATCAGGCAATCGTTACTCGTGGCCGAGTTCCAGTAATGGTTCATCATGGCGGGATCCAGGTCGGCCGCGAGCGGCGAAGCGGTCCAGCCGATGGGTATGTTCCCGCGCACTCCTTTGTCCCAATCCATTTTCATGACGTGCTGCATGTATTGGATGTTGTCGCCGTCGCTGAGAATCAGGGACACGTAAACCTTGTTCGCGAGCGGCGGCGGCGGTGGGATGTCCGGCACGACGATGTTCTTCGCGACGCCGCTGAACACCGACGCATTGCGGAAGTAATCACTCGCGAGCACGGGGATGCCGTACTGCGCGATCCAGTTGAGGCCGTTGCCTTCGTCCGGCCACCAGCCGATGTAGATGCCGTTGAGCGGCGTCATGTCGTTGAGGAACGGCGCGAGCGCATTCTTGTCGGAAAAATTAAAGGTGCCGGGATCAAGCCACACGACGGCGGATTTCACGGCCACGCAATAATCGCGCAACTGGCCATGCAGATTCGTCCAGAGGCCGGTCATGATGCGATGGGTGCACTGCGGCCAGTAGTTGGTGTAGAGATAGCCGTAGATCTGATATTTGTTGGAGAACTTCCCGCGCAAATCCTGGGCAACGGGGAGATTATACGGCGCGTTGGTAAAGGTATTAAGCAAGCTGGGGTCGCAGATAAGCAGGTTGCTGACGCCGGCGATGGTGGTGGCGAGGTTCAGCGTGTCCGGTTGAGCGGGGTCAGTGACCACCAGGCCGTTGACGTTGGTCTGGTATTTCAAGACGGCGTTCGTGCCGGAAATCAGGGTATACGGGAGGTTGTGTAAATTGAGCCAGGTGAATTTGCCTTCGCCATCACCATTGGCGGCACAAGCGATGCGCGGCTGCGTGCGATTGACGATACCCTGCAACGACGCGTAAAAATCCGCCTCGGCGGCGGAGAGCGAAGTGATGTCTATGCAATCCAGATTCGTCGCCGGCGTGGAAAAGGTGGGCAGGAGTTGATTCGTGGGCCAGGTAAAGCCGGCCGCGCGGGCCCCGATGGCCGCGAAAAGCAACAGGACAACGGCGAAACCGGTTTGTCGACGGGCATTCATCTAATTTTGGGCCACGCGATAGAAACGTGGGGCGGAACTCCGCGCTCCGTTGTCCGTGAACAGGAACGGCAGCGCGGAAGGATTGGTGGTGAGGACGAGCGACCACACGGGCGGCGCGAGGCTCGTCGCGGAATAAACCGAGTAACTCGGACCCACATCACCGGCCACGGAGATCTGGACCGCGCCGTTCGGCAGGCGCGCCGAGGTGAGGAAGGGCTTCGCGGACGCCGTGACGACCAGGTTGGAGAAGCTGGAAATGGATTGGTTGCCATCCGTGCAGTAGTCGCGCACCCCGATCATGCCGGACGCGAAATGGTTGTCCTGCACCTCCGCGACGGGCTGGTTGGTGTTCCCTACAAACACACGGATGCGCGGGCCGAACGCCTGGACCTTCACGCGGTAAAATGTGTTGGCTGCGACGCTCAAAGGAACGTTGGTGATCACGTGCCAGCCATTGCTGACCCAGCCGAACTCCAGTCGGGAATATTGGACGTCGATCCCCGCGTAATAGCCGCAGTAAGCATCCGAACCGATGTCGGGCTTGCTGACGCGGAAGATCACACCGGCGTTGCCGACGGGACCGACGGAAACGTCCGCATCGTAGGTGAAATTGGTGAACAGCGTTCCCATCGCGAGCGCCTTGGCGCCGTTCGCCGAAGCCGGAACGGTGCTGAGCTTGCCGTCGCGCGCCAGCCAATTGCCGCCGAACGTCGTCCACCGCTGGCACCAGGTGGAGTCGAAGTTCTCCGTGAAATTGGTCATGACCGGCGCGGGCGTTCCGAGATACGGGAACCAGCTCACGCGCAGATGTTGCGAGCCGAACGGCACCAGGGTGATGTTCTCCACTCCGCTGGCAGAGGACACCGGGCTCACCGGCGGCTCGAAGGCGTGCGTGGTCAGCCAGCCGATGGTCCACTCCGGCAAACGCCGACCCTGCGCGAGCAAGGCGACCGACGGTTGCGCCGGATCAAACGGATTCGCTGACGTCGCTATATTCGTAAAGGTCAGCGAAGCGGAGGGATTGGCCGGGTCGAATTGCAGCGCGTAATTCCAGGGTGTGGCCGGGCGGACTTCCATTTCGTTAAAGCCCATACCGAGCGGGTCCGGCGTGCGCACGGTCCAGTTTTCCCCTATGCGCAGTGAATATACCAATGGACCACGATTGACCGCCACCGACTGGCTCGGCCCTCCGCTCGTTTGAATCGGCATCGGCAGATTGATGACGACCTGATCGCCGTGCGACCAGGTGCGTTGAATTCTGAAAAACGTTCCAGCGGAGATGCCCGATTGCGGCTCGCCGTTCACCAAAATCGTGGCGTTCGCGCACCACCCAGGGATCCGCAACGAAAGCGGAAAGGCCACGGCATTGCTCGCCGAGATAGTCAGTCTTACTTGCTCCTCGAATGGGTATGCGGTGTCCTCGGTGATCTGCACCTGCTGCCCGCCGGCCATGGCGTTTACGATCGTCGGCCCGTAAGCCATCAGAGCGAGGCCGCGATCGGGCGTGGCCGCCCACGAATGCTGGACGTACTTCGGCCAGCCCATATGGAAATTGTAGCGGCAGCATGGGTAGCCGGAGTTGGGGCCGGGGAGGATGCCGTTGTCATAATTCTGGTTGAAACCGTGGCCGCCGTTGATCGCGATGACACAGTTCGGCTGCGAATAATATTGGTGTCCCTTGATATCGCTCGAAAGCCCGCCGGGCAGCGCGTTGAACGAAATGGTTTCCAACCGGTCCGCGAGCGACGCGTCGCCCGTGATTTGCACGGCGTTCTCGAGGCTCAGCATGGCTTCCACGATCGAGCAAAGCTCCACGCCCTGGATGCTGGAGTGGCCCGAGAGAAATTCCGTGCCGCTGTTGATGGCCGTCGAGAGCCCATTCTCCCGCATGAGATGATCGATGCCCAGCGAGAGCGCATGGCGGTCCGAGGCCTGGCCGGAGAGCTGGTAATACACGACCGGCATTTTGAGCGCCTGCTCGACGTTGACGTTGTGCTTCGGCTGAAAATCCGTGCCGTAGAGGACGAAATTGTTGCTCGTGAAAATGCCCGGCCAATCATACGCCTGCTGGCGAAGCAGATTCACGAGGCCCAGCAGGTTCGTGTCGCCGTTGCGATTATAGAGCCAGAGCGCGACCGCCATTTCATCGCCCGCGCGCGCCTTGCCCCAATCCACCAACGGCCGCGCCGGCAGATTCGCGCGCATGTAGCGAAAGTAATTGCTCAGCACCGTGGGCACGCGCACGTCGGCGGTGGCCTCGTAATAATCCATCAGCGCATACGTGGCGACCATGCGCGGCCACCAATCGTTGTTGGCGGTCGGACCCAGGAAACCGTCGGCGCCCTGATGAGTGAGCAGCCATTCCATCCACTTCTGCGCTTTTTGTTTTAGAGCGGAATCGTTGAGCGTGTAAGCGAGGGAGATAAGGCCCTTGTAGTAATAGGGACCGCGCTCCCAATTCTCGCCGGAACCACCGAGCCATCCGCTGTTCGTGCCGAGGTCCACCGAGTAAACGGCCTCCGCATTGCCGGTCAATCCGTCGCGTTGTAACTGGCATTGCTTGAGCAGCCAGCCCTGTGGCCGAACGCTGCCGAGCGGCAACGCCACATAGGGCGTTGCCAGCAACGGCGCACGGTTGGTCGTGATGGCCGTCGGCGGCAGATTGGTGGCGGTGGGGAATTGCGCGGCGGCAACCGGGACCAACGAAGACGCCAGTAACGCTAATAGTAGCGCGGGTTTCCAACCTGCTGTATCGCCGACTTCCAGTCGGCCGGCTTTCCGAAGGCGGTTGGGCGCAGAGAGGCAGAACGGTCTGCGGATTGGAAATCCGCGATACAGCAGGTTGGAAACCTGCGCAACGGCAAGAAGCAGCGGCCCATATCCAAATGCCCGGGCACGCTGGTCGTGAAGGCAACGAGCGAGTTTCATCTGCCCTCCGATGCGGCGGAATCCTGGCGCAGGTCCGCTGCCGAGTCGGCGGCATCTTCAGGCAGAGTTTGGGTCTCCCAAGCATGCGTTGGCGCGTGCTGCGGCTGGGGAAAGCCGCGCTCCGGCTCCGGGGGAGTGTCAGCCGCGTGACGCCAGATCGCCCGGAGCGGCAGGTGAATCGAGGCAGAGCCGGACATCATTGCTATTTGACCTGGACATCCACGAGGCCGAAGTCCACGTACTGGCCGCCGCCGGTTTGATGACAATGAATGGCGATGACATTCTTGCCCGGCTTGAAAGCCGCGCGCCCTTCGGGCGTCAGCGGAAACGTGTCGTAGCCGCTCACATAGCCGGCCAGCTTGAGCGCCAGGACGCCGTTTACGTAAACTTCCGCGTCCTCGTCGTGATAGAACCAGGCCTGGAGTTCATCGAGGTCAGCTTTCGGCAGGTCCACTTCGCGGCGCAGCCAGATATCGCCGCTGCGCCAGGTGGTGCCGATGATGGCGCCCGGCGTGCCAGCCGAGCCAAAACCACTCTGCCCGCGTTTCCACGAACTGGCATCGAAGTCGGCCTTGACCCAGGCTTCCGTCGGGCGGGTGGTCGTGTAACTCCACATGGAGGGGCTGGTGTCGGCCGCGGGCACGATCACCGTTTTCTTGATGGGCGGCGGAATGACCGCCCAATCGGAGGCTTTCGTCTTGTCGCGGCCGGCGTATTTCGTCCACACCGGCTTGTCATACAGCATGGGCAGAAAGACACCGCCGACCACCGGCCGCGCGGTAAAACCGACTTTGCGCGCGGTTTTGGTCTGATACCAATCGCTCATCGGTGCGCGATCCGGTGTGGCATTCACGTACAGGAGGATGGGGTTCACCAACGCTTCGAAGTCCGCGCGATTTTGCGTGAGCGTGGCCGTCCAGGTGATCCAGTCGAGTTTGGTGTAGGTCTCGCGATTGTCGAGCGGCAGGCCGTATTGGTTCTGCATCTTCTTGTAATAGGCCATTTCTTTTTGCGCGACTTCCGGTGAGAACAGGTTCAAACCCAAAATGCGGTCCCAAACCAGATTGTACTTCTGGCTCCAGGTGTTGGGCCGGTCGAACGCGAGGCGATAGTGATCGCCGTCGGCGGCTTCTTTCTCCCAGCGTTGCGCGAGTTGCTTCGCGAGCTGGGAGTATTCATCCGCTTTGGCCTTGTCGCCGCGCATCTCGCACAGCTTGCCAAAGGAGCCCAGCGCGCAAATCGCCTTCACGCTCAGGTTCACGTTGTGCGCGAGGTGGCCGGCGAAGTCGTCGGTGCAAAGCTGGTTTTCCGGGTCGAAACCTTTTTCCTTCAGATACTGCGCCCACTTTTCGAGCTGCTTCCAGTAGAGACCGGCGAAATCCGCGTTGCCTTCCATCTGGGCGACCGCGCCGAACAGGATCAGGAGGTTGCCGCTTTCCTCGACGGGCATCTGGTTGTTCACCCCGCGCTCGCCGTCGCCATACACCTGGCCGTTGGCTTTGGGATAAGTGCCAATATCGTGCGGCGCGAACGGGAACTGCCAGCGGTCGCTGGCGGCGTAATTCATGAACGGCACGATGAACGACTTCGCCAGCGTCGGGCCGAACAGCAGGAACTGCGGCGCCATGGGATAGAAAACGTCCGAAGTGCTGATGCAGCCGTTGGAATGGTTTTCCTTGCAGAATTGCAGCGGTTTGCCGTTCGCGTCGGCGGCGAATTTTCCGGCGGCGAAACATTGGCGGAAGGCCAGCGCGCCGAGTTGGGCGTAATTCTCGCCGCCTTCCTTGCGCAGATCAGCCATCAGCTCATCGTCAAAAGCCGCGCAGCGTTTGCAGAGTTCCGGGTAATCCTTCGCCGCGGCTTTCAGCAAATCGGCGGCCTCCCACCCATTGCGCCGCCAATAGGGCCGGAGGTTCTTGCGCATGTACTGTATGGAATAGAGATCGTCGTAGGCCACCATGAGCCAGGCGGAGACGGGTTCGGCTTGCACCTTGCCCAGGTCCAGCGCGATGGCGAGGGCCAGTTGGTTCGAACTGGAATTCGCCAGTTCCGCTGCCGGCGCCGGCGCGGGCAGGCGGCCGCTCGATGCAAAATCCATCCGCACGCTCCGTTTATTCGCGGCCGTGGCTCGGGTGCGTTTGCCGGAAGGCGCGGCCACATACAAATATCCCCAATCAATCCGGATATCGTCGCCGGGCTTTTGCAATACCGGTTGCTCCACCGAACCTGCGCGCCAAGCCGTGAGGCCGGTCGTGTCCGCCGGCTGAATCGCCACCGGTTGTTCGGGCTGGTTGACCACGAGCTCCGTACGCGCGTCGAAATAAACGGCGACTTCATGCGCCTTGCCATCGGTGGATTTCGCTTCCCAAGTCAGATAAGTGACCGGACGGGACAGGACATCCAAATCATCCGGCAGCGCGGCGGTCAGGAACGTCAAAGTCAGATGCACGCCGCCGCCTTCAAAGCCGTAAATCGTACGCGTCGGCAAAACCTGGAGGCTGATCTGCGCCAGCGCCGGGACCTGGGACGGTTCCGTTCCCATGAGCCGGAATCCCTGGCCATCAATCCGCGCGAGACTGCAAAGCCGGTGCGGTTTGCCGGCCCAGTGGGTGGTGTCCGCGCCGGTCAGATCGTTGGCGGGAGACCAGATGCTGAAATAGGGGTCGCAGGCGACCAGGGGCACTGAAGGCGGCCGGGTGATCTCGGCGGCATGGGTAAAGAGAACTCCCGCGGCCGAAGTTAAAAGGAGCAAACCGAGCTTCAAGGTTTTCATCAAAGTATTACCGCGAGCGGTCCGGCCCGGGGAGCAAAGCCACACGGAAGACGCGAGATTATTGCTCTGGCGCGTTCAGGTTCGCGGGGACGGTCCAGGTGATCGACGGATGCGGATCGTTGTCGTTGTTCCACCGGGCGCGCCAAAGCGCGTTATTCGGATCAATCACGTCATTCCGTTTGGGGCTGTCCACGTGGCCGTCGGCGAAGAGGAGGTCGGTGCGAAGATTGTGGCGGTTGCAGGGCGCCTGGTTGTGTTGCGTGGGATTCTGCATGTTGCTGATCTGCGGATCTATGTTCGCCCCGAAATCAACCGAGGTGGCGTCCGTGCGCACTTCACCCACGGCAATCATGTCCGAGGCCCGCCGGACCATCGAGTCCTTGATGATGGTACTGCCCACGTCGCCGCCCATGCCCAGGGCCAGCGCCTGGCTCAGGCCCCAATCATTGTAACCGAGGGAGAAGAGGGAGGTTTGCTTGACGCCGTAGGGGTTGATCTTGCCGTCCTCGCCGACGACCGGGCCGATGGTGGTATTAACGGTGGGATCCCAGGCGCTCTCCGGCCGGGCGGCCGGACAGGAAAAGGCCTTGCGGTTGTCGCCCATGAGGCCCAGCAGCCGCGTCATCCAGACATAGGTATTATTGCCCGGAGGGGTGCTGGCGCCGGAGGACCAGAAACATTGCGGGTATTGCTGCCATTCGTTGGCATACATGGTGAGCGCCAGTCCGATTTGCCGCATGTTGCTGATGCAGGCGGTTTGTTTGGCGCGCGTTTTTGCCTTCGCGAGGGCGGGCAGCAGCATGGCCGCCAGGATGGCGATAATGGCGATCACGACGAGCAGTTCGATCAGGGTGAAACCCCGCCGCACACCCGCGCGGGAGCCGGACTTCGAGGAATGGCCGGTGATCAGTTTCATCGTATGCCAAAATGTAGCCCCGGAGGCCAAACCCGTCATGTGGCATAAAGTGGCCATAGGGGCGGGCCGACCTATAATAATGGGTATACATACCTGCAAAACCCGTACCACCTGTACCATGGCCCGTAAACATTGGGCGAAACCCGTACCAAAGACCCGTACCAGACCTGTACCAAGCCGCACCATCCACAACGAACGCGGCGCTTGCCGGTGAGAGGTTCCCTTGCGAAAGTTACGCCGACATGACGAAGAAGACGTTGAAGCAGGCTTTGCGCGAGAGAATTCTGGTGTGCGACGGGGCGATGGGCACGCAGTTGATGCTGGCGGGGCTGGAACAGGGCGGTTCAGGCGAGATGTGGAACATCACCCATCCGGAGCGGGTGCTGAAGATTCAACAGAATTACGCGAAGGCGGGCGCGGATTGCATCATCACGAACACTTTTGGCGGGAACCGGTTGATGCTGACTCGTCACAGCCACGCGGAGGACCTGGCCGAAATAAATCGCGCGGCGGCGAAGATTGCGCGGGAAGCGTTCAGCGGCGGCGAGGGATATGTGCTGGGCGACGTCGGGCCGGTGGGCGGAGTGCTGGAACCGTACGGAGATCTGAAGACGGACGAAGTGCGCGCGGCGCTGGTGGAGCAATGCCAGGCGCTGGTGGAAGCGGGTGTGGACGCGATCATTTTCGAAACGCAGACGAGTTACGAAGAACTGGGATTGGGAATTGAGGCCGCGAAGGAAGCGGGCGCGCCGTGCATCATCGGATCACTGGCATACGACCGTTCGCTGGATGGGACATTCTTCAAGACGATGATGGGCATCTCGCCCGCGGAAGCGGCGGCGTTTGCGGAGGAGAAGGGCGCGGATATTGTGGCGCTGAATTGCGGTACGGGCATGGACATGCTGGCGGCGTCGCACATCATCCCGGAATACAAATCGGCGTGCGGGCTCTTCACGATGGCGCAGCCAAATGCCGGGCTGCCGGTGTTGGAGAATTTAAAGGCGGTTTACAAGGAAACGCCGGAGCAGATGGTGGCCAAATTGCCGCAACTGCTCAAAACCGGCGTGAACATCGTGGGCTCATGCTGTGGCAGCACACCCGACCACACGCGGGCGATTCGGAAGCTGGTGGATGAGCACAATAAATCACGCTGAGGATTTATGCTTAAGGTCATCGAACTCGCATTTTGTTGTTACGCGGTGACGGACATGGCGCGGGCGCGCGGATTTTACGAAGGCGTGCTGGGATTGAAGCCGACGAGCGTCGTGGACACGGATCACGCGAAGTGGACGGAGTATGAATTTGGGCCCTATGCGCTGGCTTTGGGGAGCGCCGAGGGTTTCAAGCCGAGCCCGGATGGTTGCATGGCCGGGTTGGAGGTGGAGGATTTCGACCAGGCGGTCGCGCATCTGAACGCGAAGCAGGTGAAATTTCGTCGGGAGCCGTTTGATACGCCGGTTTGCCGGATGGCGCTGGTTTTTGACCCGGATGGGAATAGCGTTTGCATCCACAAGCGCAAGGCGGGGCATTAAGCAGCAAGTTGGTGCCGCCCGCGGAACGGAGCGTGGCCGTCCTCGGCCACAGCAATGCCCAAACGTGTCCTTGGTATTCAAAAATCCAACTGCGTCGCATATCGCTGCTGGTGCTCTCCGTTTGCTCCACCGCAATCGAACGTTGCTGCGCCCGAGACGGGCGCGCTCCGCTCAATCCCGGATGCGTTCAGGACGGGTGTAAATATTCATCGCGCTGCCCCGCAAAAAGCCCACCAGCGTCTGCCGGCTGGCCTTCGCAAAATCAACCGCCAGACTGGAAGGCGCGGACACCGCGCAAATAATGGGAACGCGCCCGGCCAGCGCTTTTTGCAAAATCTCAAACGACGCCCGCCCACTCACCAGCAGAATGTGGTCATCGAACGGCAGCAGATTTTCCAGGAAGCCGTAACCGAGGACTTTGTCTACGGCGTTATGCCGGCCGACATCTTCGCGCAACACAACCAGTTTCCCGGACGAATCAAAAATCGCCGCGGCGTGGAGGCCGCCGGTTTGCGTGAAGGTCTCCTGCGCGGCGCGCATGCGGTCGGGGAGGCTCGCGATGGTTTTCGCGGACACCGTCATCCGGCTTTTCACCGGCGGAAAATGCTGGTGGACGGATTCGATGGAGGCTTTGCCACACAGGCCGCAACTTGAAGAGGCGAAGACGTGGCGGGTGAGGCGGGCGAGGTTCACGGGGACGGATTCGGGCAGGAAAACGTTCAGGGTATTTTCCGGCGCGGCGGCGACTTTGCAATGGACGATGGCGGCCACGTCGCTGCGTTTGTGGATCAAACCCTCGGTCAGGAGAAAACCCGCCGCCAGTTCCGCGTCGTGACCCGGCGTGCGCATCGTGACGGCCACACTGGCGCCGCGCACGCGGATTTCCAGGGGCTCCTCGCAGGCGAGAAAATCCTTTTCGCGTTTGGGTTTGGACTGATCGCGGCGGCGAAGGATTTGGACGGTGGCGATCGCGGGCTGCGAAATGGAGCGGACCACCGGACGACGAGCCTTGGTCGCGTTCATACCACGCGTTCAACGGTCGCGCCGGCGTTGTAGTCGGGCACGCCGCCCCGGGGATCAATCACGCCGCGACGGATGATGACGTTGCCTTCGGGCCAGTGGATCTGGAGATTGCCGCGCGCGAGCGGGGCGAGGAAAACGCGGCCTTCGTAACGGCCCATTTCATTCACCAGCGCAATGCGGTCGCCCTGGATCAGATGCAGCGTCGCGGCATCATCCGGGCTCATCAGGATGGCGTCGCGCTGGGCGCCATTCAGCGGATCCACCTCGGCATAAACGAGCGAGTTGAATTGCTTGCCGCGCCGCGTGGTAACGTAGAAGCGGGACGAAGCGGGTTTGCCGTTGCCGTTGCGGCGGGGTTCGCGCTCCGGCGGCAGCTGCACGGCTTTGAAATGGGCTTTGCCATCGGGCGTGAGGAACTTGCTGTCCGCACAAAGATGGCGGCCGCCGTATTGGATGGCGTCACCGGTCTTGCGCAGATTCTGGAAGCCGTCGTAGAAGGGCACGATGCGGGCGATTTCCTCGCGCATTTTCCAGCCGGTCTCGCAGCCGAGTTGGCCGGCGCGCTCGGGGTAAACGGCGACGGCGAGCTCGCGTAGGATTTTCCACTCTGACTTCGCTTCGGCGACCTGGCGCGGAATTTCAGGCGAGAACGCGATGCGGCGCTCGGTGGTGGTTTCGGTGCCCCCATCGTCCTGCTCGTAGCGCGTGCGCGCGGGAAGGAGAATGACTGCCTCGCCGGGAATGAGCATCTGGTCGGTGAGAATGACATCCTGGTGGACGCGAAGCGGAACATTTCCAAGCGCGCGGCGGACGTAGTCAGGTTCCGGCAGCGTGCGGAGAAAATTGCCGCCGAGGCTGTAAAGCAGGTCAAGCTGGCCGCGCGCACAGGCTTCGACCATTTCGGTCGCGCTCAGTCCGAGTTCGCTCGAGATCGGAAAACCGTATTGCTCGGAAAGCGCGGCGGCGTTTTCGGCGTTAATTGGTTTGCCCCCGGGGAGCGCGGTGGCGTACGCGCCCATCTCGGCGCCGCCTTGCACGGAGGAATGCCCACGAATCGGCATCAAGCCGCATTGATCGCGGCCGACGAAACCCTTCGCGAGGCCGAGGTTCAAAATCATCTGCACGGCGTCGCCGCCGAAACGGTGTTGCGTGATGCCCATGCTCCAGACGAGCACGCCGGTGCGGGCGTCGCGGATCAACTCGGCGAATTCGCGCATGGCGGCGAGGTCGAGGCCGGCCTGGGCTTCCAGCTTTGCAAAATCAAGCGTGGCGAGGTGGGCTTTGAGTTCTTCGAATCCGACGGTCTGCTGGGCGATAAACTTCTCGTCCACCCAGCCGTTCTCCATCATCAGCTTCAGCACGCCGCTGAGGAAGGCGATGTCGCCGCCGATGGCGACGGGGAACCAGTAATCCGCCACGTCCGTGCCGAAGAGCGCGCTGCTCAGCGTGGAGGGCACCCAGTAACGTTCCATGCCCGGCTCGCGGTAGGGGTTGACCATGATGATCTTCGTGCCGAGCAACTTCGCTTCGTGAAGATATTTCATCGCCACGGGCTGGTCGTTCGCGGGATTGGAGCCGAAGAAAATAATGACGTCGGTGCCGTACCAGTCCTGATAGCTGCAAGTCGTGGCGGCGACGCCGAGCGCCTCCTTCATGGCGGCGGTGCTGGGCGCGTGACAGAGGCGGGCGGCGTTGTCCACGTTGTTCGTGCCAAGGAAGCGCGCGACCTTCTGCGCCATGTAATAAATTTCGTTCGTCACGCCGCGTGCGGTCACGAAGAAGGCCAGCCGTTTCGGCGTGGACGTCCGGATGCGCTGCGCGATGCGCGTGTAGGCTTCGTCCCACGAAATGCGTTTGAATCCGCGCGCGTCTTTTTCGCGCACGAACGGATACGGCAAGCGGCCTAGCTCGCGGAGTTGGGCGTTGTCGAGGGATTCCAGTTTGGAAACATCTTCGAGCAGGCGCTCGTCGAAAGCCGGCATCGTGTTCAGGCGCAGCAAATTCAACCGCGTCATGCACAGGTGAACGCCTTTGATCGTCCAATCGTGAAACCCGGCCACGCCGAGCGCGCAACCGTCGCACACGCCGCGACTCAGGACCTTGTAGGCGTAGGGGAGATTATCGCGATTCCGCCAGACGATGCCCGCCATGTCGCGAAAATGCTTCGGCTTCACCTGACCGAGACCGAAAGGGATGGCGGACCTCAGCTTCGCCTTCCAGTCCTTGGTGATCCGATGGGACATGGGGGGTTAATGACAAAGCACGAATGTCGAATGACGAAGGAATTCCGAATCACCGAATGTCGAAATCGGCCCGGACGCTTCAGTATTCGGGCTTCGGGCTTCTTTCGTCATTCGACATTCGTGCTTCGGATTTCTCCGCCTCACGCCGGCGTTGCTGGCGCGGGTGGCGGTACCGCAATCAATATCTCCGTGTCGGTAATCTTAAGCTCGATGCCTGCTTGCTTCGCTGCTTCCTGCAACGCAGCCGGGAGCATCACGAGAGGGTCTTTGCCGGCAGCGAGTCGGCGGAGGAGGCCTTCGCCTTTGCGGTCGCCGGCGCGGAGCATGAGTTTCAGGCCCTTGCGTTTGCAGGCGACGCGGGTGCCGTCGGGCAGCGTCGTGTTCATCGGCTTGATGAAGGCGTCGGTGTAGTGCACGCCCACGCCGGATTTATCGGCGAAATTGGGCGGCAGTTTCTCTTTGGCCGCCAGATTGATGTCGCAAAGTTTAGTCATGTCAGGTGGGGGAAAGCTTAAGGGATTTCTCGTGCTCGACTAGCGCGAAGTGCATCACTTCCAGGGCCAGGCCCCATTTGTGGGTCCGGCCGTCGGCGTCGCAATAGCAGCCCGAGGGGCTGAAGCGGCGCTCCCAGGCGAGCAAATCATTCAGCGGCCGGCCAAGCAGCGGTTGCTCGGCGGCGATGCGCGCAGCCAGGCCCGCGGGATTGTTGATCCACGCGCACATTTTGGTATGGCCCTCATCACCCCGCGCGGGTGCGCACCGGGCTTGCTCGACGCGGTAATTCTGCGACGCCGACGCGAGCTTCACGAAATAATCAAAGACCAGCGGATGGCCGAGATTCGTGCAGGTCGTGCCTTCGTAACGAAAGCGCGCCTCGATCGAGCTGTCCGGCAGGAATTCCAGTTGCAGCCGCTCCTTCGACCACTTGCGCAATGCGCGGGTGTTGACGGAATACTTTGCGTTGTAATCGAGCGCCGGGCGTGAAGCCTCGGGCCGCACGACTGGTTGCAACCGGCGCACGTCTTCGAGGGAAGGCAGCGCCGCGGTGAAAGGCGCGCGCCGATACTGGCAGGGATTGAAAGCGCAATTGTTGCACGGCACGAGGTCGCGCACACTTTGCAAACGGCCCGGTTGCGCGGTAACGCCGAAGAATGCCAGCAGCGACTTTTTGGGCCGCAACATACCGGTGTCATGCGCTTCGATGTCGCCGGGTAGCGCCTTGCTCATGCCTTCGCGCAACAGCGCGAAGAGTCGCGTTTGGTCGCTCACGTCCCAGCCGGTGTAACCCGGGCTGTAATGCGGCAGCACGGCCATTCCCAGCGGTTCAGCCCAGCCACAAAGCCTCGCGCCCGCCACCGTGACGAGATGTTCCACGACAGCCGAACCGAAAATCTCCATGAAGAAATATTCGTCCGGCTTGCCTTCCTGCCAGAGACGGCGCGCTTCGGCCTCGCATTCCGGCCCGGCGCTGACCGCCACCAGCACGCCCTGGTGCGCGCCCGCTTCCGCGAGTTGCTGGCGCAGACGCTGGGAAGAAAACTCCGCGCCGTTGATGCGGAGCGTGGGGCCGGAGAGATTCAACTCGCCGGTCTGGCGCGCGTAAATCCACGGGCGACCATGTTGGGCGTACCATTGCCGGGCCTGTTCCGCCAGTTCGCGCGGGCGTCCGTCCATCTGGTAGTTCGGCGGAAATCCGAGCAGCCGCTGATACTCCGCTTCAGCCACGGACACTTCCGGCCTGGTTTCGATCAGCTCCATCATGCGCGGACAACTTTCATGCGGCGGAGGACGAAACCGTGGAAGCGATGGGCCGGAACTGGCACCCCTCCACAAAACAATCAAAGAACCCCGGGTGGGTTTCCAGCCGGCAATGACCGACGCGGCGCACGAGGCTTTCGAGTTCCGCGCGCTTGGTCTTCGATAGCAGCGCAATGCACGCCCCCTCCACCGAAGCATTGCCCACCTGCACGATTTTCGACGGCGCGATGTCCGGAATCAGCCCAATACGCCGCGCGGAATCGGCGTTCAAATGCCGTCCGAAACCGCCCGCGAGATAGAACACGTCCACCGCCTCGAACGGCACGCCGTAGACATCGAACAAAATTTGGAGTCCGGCGGCATTGGCGCCCTTGGCCTGGGCGAGTTCGTTGATATCCGACTCGGTGAACGAGATGGGTCCCTCTTCGGTTGTGGTCAGCATTACGCGGTCCTCGCCGTGCTCGAAGCGCCCGAGCGCATTGATGTGGTCCGTGCGCAGGAGTTCGCTCAGTAAATCCACGAGCCCGGAGCCACAGACACCCTCCGGCACGCCGCCACCAATCACCTCGAAAGACATCCTGCCATCGGTGCCGATGCGCACTTTCTCGATGGCTCCGGGCAGCCCGGGAAGTCCGCACGAAATCTTTCCGCCTTCGAAGGCCGGCCCGGCGGGACACGACGCCGCCAGAATCTTGCTGCGATTTCCCAGGATCAACTCCGTGTTCGTGCCGATATCCATGACGCACACGAGGCGGTCTTCGTTCGCGAGGTCCACCGCGAGCAGACACGCCGCCGCGTCCGCGCCCACGTGTCCGCTGATGATCGGCAAGCCATACACGCGCGCCTTCGGGTTAATCGGCAGCGAGAGCCGCTTCGCGGTCTCGGACAGGCTCGTCGTGGTGCGCTTGCCGGCGGCGAGATCCAGTTCGGTAATGGATTGGTAAGGACTCTGGCCGATTGGATAAACGTTTAACCTGAAAAAAATGTCGCGCATCGTCGAGTTGCCTGCAACCACCAACTCGTAAATCGAAAGCGGATCCACGGGAAACTCTTCGATGGCGTGCGTGAGATAACCCACCAGCGTGCGCTGTAAAAGATGACTGCGATCGTTCGTATCATAGTGAATGCGCGACATCACCTCCGACCCGCCGAACCGCTGCGGATTTTCGAACGACGCATCGGCCACCACTTCGCCCGTCTCCAGGTTCAACAACCGCAGCACCACCGTCGTCGTGCCCAAATCCATCGCGAGTCCGTGAATCGGCCCCGTGCGCCGGTCAATTTCCTCGCCCTCGAGCAGGATGCGTTCGCCGTCGCGCGTCACCGCGGGCTCGAGCTTCCAGTTCTTTCCACCCGCTGGCAATTCGAACGCATGACGCTCAATCCGCATCTCACCGCGTCGCAATGTATGGCAGCGCAGCACGCCGTTGGCGGCGACAAGCTTGCACGAACACGAAAGCCGGAAACGATCGCGTAGATGCGCCTCCGCGGGCGAACGTGGGGAGAGGAGCTCCTCACCTTCGAGAATTTCGACGAGGCATTCCTTGCACTTTCCCTGCTTGTGGCAGGAAGTGGGCACACGGACTCCCAGCGAGTCGGCATAATCGAACAGCGACCCACCCGGCTCCACCTGGCGGTGGTGTCGGTTGAAATGTAACTCGACGCTCATGGGGCCGTTTCAAGCCGCGCCCAAACATCACGCGCAACCCTGAACGGGCCGGTTAATATCGTTAAAAATGGGCCTAAAATCAACCTGAATTAGCGACTCAAATAACGTTTCGCATCCATTTGACGGCCGTTTGGCCAAACGAGATACTTGATTGGTAATCAGAGTGGACTTGTGAGGTGAACTCACGAATATACAGTTTCATTGGCACAAAAGCGGTTGTGCTTTTGGTCGCGGGCTGCCACCGCCGCGCCGATCCTTTTCAGGACGCCCTTCGCAACGCCCGCCCCGAACTCCGCCGAGCGGTGGAGGTGATGAGAACCATGGGTGTGGGCGGGGATAATTACGGCGATGAGCTCCAAGTAGCCTGGCGTCTCTACGATCTCACCGAAGCCGAGGAAGCAACGCGATTCCGTCCTATTGCCGCGGATAAGCCCCTGTTGCGCATGCTCCTGACCAATAATTCCGCAGGCGTTTATGCCCGGATGTGCGCGGCATATTTTCTGGCGGACACCGATGGGGAGGCCCGATCGCTGCTGACAAACTACCTTGCCTCTTCCAATCTTCGGCATCGTTTCAATGCGGCCCGGACCATCCAATGGTTCGCGAGCCATGCCAAGGGCGAGCCATGCCAGTGGGCTTCGATGCAGTTGGTCCGGATGGTGGAGAATAGATCGCTTGAATTGCCCGCTTTCCGCAGTTATCGCCCGTCGCCGGGTGATGATCCCAAGGAGGGGGATTTCTTGGATGATGATACGCCACCTATCAATTACGTCGTCGCCACTTTGGGCAGGGTAAAGGAACCACGGGCGATTCCCGGTCTCGAATCTCTGATACAGCGAAATCCAGGGAATTATTACGGAGCCGTTGGCGCCCTGGGCGAAATTGGCGATCCTTCTGTTGGCCCCTTTCTCCTCGATGTCTTGAATTGTGGGAACGTGTCCGAAGTTGGCGCGGCGCTGGGAGCGCTCAAATACCAACCCGCGGCGCATCGACTTGTGTCTTGTCTCTTTTCTTCAGGCGACTCGAGGACCAAGACAGCCATATTGGAAAGCCTGCGGGAAATAGGAGACCCATCGGTTGTTCCGGAGATCGAAAAATATGTTCATTCTCTTCCTCAAAGCGACGAGTTGCCTCAACGCAAAGCCGGGGAACGGATTTTGCGCCAACTGCGCGCCCAGGATTCGCTGGCGGTGACCTTAACCATGCTGGAAAACGAAACTGACAGAGATGAAAGAATTCACCTGATCCGGGCGCTGGGTCGTTACCAAGATGAACGGGCCCGAAGCAAATTGTTCGTCCTTGCTGTCTCGTCGAATGATACTCTGATCAGGGAAAACGCCATCGGCGCACTGGCCGCAGCGGGAGACAAAAGTTCTCTGATGACGTTGGTTGATTTATTGGAAAGCAACTCGCCCGCACCGACAGAATTCGACAAAATGGCGATTCTTGCAGGCCATCCTCGCGATTACACCAGGTGGGAGACGGCGGTCGCCTTGCGCCGGGCAACGCGCGAAGATTTTGGCACAAATGCCGGACAATGGCGTTCCTGGCTTGAGCGCAATACGCGATGAAGGGTTTTGAAGGACCGTTCAGCTCAAGAAGCTTATCTTCCCATCCGGCGTCTTGCTGAACCCATGAAGCTGTTTCTGGTTCGGATCCACGTGCCGGACGACGAACTGCTGCGGATTCACCTGCAGGTGCGTAAAGCCATAGACCGACTTTGCGAATGGGCCGCGTTCGGTGTTCTTCAATTCGTACACCCGCCCGCCACCGCCGCCGGAAATCACGAATGATGTGCGCATGTTTTCGAATTCGAGGTGCTGCAATTCGTGGTCGTGGCCGGAGAAATAGAAATCCACGTTGTGCTTTTTGAAGAGCGGCAGCCAGTCGGCGATGAGCCGCTTCTGGTCGCCGTGCGGGCCGTTGCTGAAGAGCGGATGATGCCCGACACACACAAGCCAGGGCGCGCGGCGAGGCTTGGCGAGCTCCTGCTTCAACCACTTCAATTGCCGGTCATGTTCCTCCTCGCTGAGCGAGTGGTTCTTGTTGGGATAATTGCTGTCGAGCACGATGCACGACATGAGCGGGTTTTCCGCGGGCCAGTCAAAGCTGTACCACTTGGCGGGCATGGTCCAACGCGTGCCGGGATTGGCGGCGCCGTAGGCAAGCTGCGCCTCCAGTTTCACGCCGATCTGTTCCCAATATTCGTGATTCCCGAGCATGGCCCAGCACGGGCCCGGAAACACGGATTTCGGATACATGTCCTCGAATCCCGTCTTCCACCGCGGCGAGTTCACGCCGCCTTTCATCTCGCCGTAGAAATTGTCGCCCACCAGGAACAAGCCTTCGGGCTTGATCTTCAGCGATTCGACGTAATTCTTCATGCCCGCGGCGACGGCCTGCTGCGCCTTGAATTGCGCGCCGCTCGTCGGCGGCGGACCCCAGTCGCCAATCATAAGGAAATGGAGGTCGGCGCCTTTGACTTCCTGGGCGCGCACCAATCGCGCATGGGCCGCCAGCCCCACGGTGGCGGTGAAAAAGAAAGTCTGTTTGAGGGCCTGTCGGCGGGTAATGTTCTGCATGTCAGCTACTTAAGACGCCGGTGCGCCCCAGAAAATTCGACTGCCGGAGCCCGGACTCCGGATAAAGACGGATACCCGCTCAATTAGGTATCACTTCTTGAAGTAAAGTTCCTCCAGGTTCCAGGTGACCCGGTGGCGCATCATGCTGGAGGGACGCACATTGCCCACGTCGTTCCGTACCGCAGCGCCCCAGAACGGAGTGACCGTATAAATCAGCGGCAGTTCCTCGGCGAGAATGGCCTGCACCTCGTCGTAATCCTTTTTGCGCTGGGCGTAATCCAGCGTGCGCATCTGCGCGTCCATCAACGCGTCGATGCGCCCCTCCCACGGGGTCGAGGGCGAGCGCTGCAACGGGAACCACTGATGCAGCTCCTCGCTCGAGCGCAGCACATTCACCTGCGACGCGGGCTCCGGGCTGCCCCCGCCCAGGCCCATCAACGCGGCCTCGTAATTGAAAGACTGGTTGATGCGCTCGACGAGCACGCGAAAGTCCACCTTGTCCAACCCCATGCGAATGCCCGCCTTCTTGAAATCATCCTGGATTTGCAGCGCGGCCCGCTCGCGCAACGGATTGCCGGCATTCGAGATCAGCGAGAATTCGACGGGATGGCCCTCGGCGTCCTCGAGCACGCCGTCGCCATTGCGATCCTGCAGACCGGCTTCCGCGAACAGCGCCTTCGCGCGCGCGGGATCGAAATTGTATTGGGGGACATTCGGGTTATTCCACCGCGGGCTCTCGCCGGAAACGAACCCGGTGGCCGCCTGCGCCCGGCCGTGATATACCTCCCGCACAATCCGGGCGCGATCGATCGAGCACGAAATGGCCTGCCGGAAATGTTTGTCGCGGAACCATTTCAACTTCGCCGGGTTCACGATCGGCAGCCCGGAGGGGGTGGCGCCGGTGTTTAGATTGAACCAAAGGAAATCGCGTTCCGAGCCGGGGCCGACGTCCAGTGTTTTGAAGCGCGTGCCTTCGGCCTGTTTGAATTTCGAATAATCCTCCGGGTTGATTGCGTCGCAGGCGTCGCTCTTGCCCGCGAGAAAAAGGTCTTCCTCGCCGACCTGGCCGTTCACGGGCAAAAACATGACTTCGTCGAAATACGGGAGGCGGTGGCCTTCGCGATCCGCGACCCAGTACTCCGGGTTGCGCTCCAGCAACGTCCATTTGCCGTGGTTTACTTCCTTCACCCGATATGGCCCGGATCCCACTAGCAGGGAGACCGGCGAATTGGTGGAATAAACCGAGGAGAACGCATGATTTTTCGTCAGCGTTTCCAACACGTGCTTCGGCAGGATGGGCACGGTGCCGAAAAACTCGAGAAACGGCGCGAATACTTCCGGCGTCACGACCACCACGGTTTGGTCGTCAGTCCTGGTCACCGAGAATTCCTTCCCGTTGATGCGGAACAAATCGTACGTCATCCGGTTGAAATTCGGATTGTACATGATGTTGTACCAGGTGAAGACCACGTCGTCGGCGGTCAGAAAATGACCGTCACTCCACCGCACGCCGAGGCGCAGCTTGAAGGTCCACGTCTTCTGGTCCGCCGCCACGCTCCAGCTTTCCGCCAGCGCGGGCTTCGCGACGCCGTCCTTGGGATCAAGCGTGACCAAACTGGAGAACAGCAGGCGGATGACATTATCCGAGGCATCGTCGGCGACCAGGAGTGGATTGAAGGTCGAAGGCATGCCCGAGGAAGCCAGGACGAATTTGCCGCCGGTTCGACCCGGTTCGCAATCGGCCACCAGGTGCGAAGCCGGAAGCGCGTGTCCCTGTTGCGAGCGCGAGGAACCCGAGGGCCCGCAGCCCGCCAGGATCAACAGGCCAAGCGGCAGTAAAAAGCGCGGGTAAATGCGGGCCATCATTGGGAGTGTGATAGCGGATTGATGTGGAGCAGGCAAGAAATCCGCGCTATGCTGGGCGCATGAACAAGGTCACGAAACTGCTGCATACGCGTTACCGGGTCAACGACCTGGAGAAAACGATTCGCTTTTATCGCGAAGCACTGGGCCTGACCGAGTTACGCCGGCACAAATCGCCGCGCGGCTCGGAGCTGGTGTTCCTGCAGACGCCCAACAGCGATGAGCTGCTGGAAATCTGCTCCTTCCCCTCCAGCGGGCCCGTGCAGGTCCAGCCGGACCTGACGCACCTGGCCTTCGCCGTGGACAGCCTTGAAGAATTCGGCAAGCACCTCGCCACCTTGGGCATTCCGTTTTCCGACGGACCGCACACGACTTCCGAGGGCACGCGTTTTGCTTTTATTGACGCGCCCGAGGGTTACGAGATCGAGTTGATGGAACGTCCGAAGTAAAACGATGAAGCTGCGCTGCCGCCGGTACGAATTCCGCTTTCCGCGTCCGGCGCTCGTGATGGGCATCGTCAACGTCACGCCGGACTCCTTCTCCGACGGCGGCCTCTTTCGAAACCGCAAGGCCGCGATCGCCCACGGCTTGCAACTGGTCGAGGAAGGCGCTGAGATTCTCGATATCGGCGGCGAATCCACCCGCCCGGGCGCCGAGCCCGTAACCGAAACAGAGGAACTTCGCCGGGTCATCCCGGTGATCGAAGGCCTCGCCAGCCGTGTGAAAGTGCCCATTTCCGTGGACACCATGAAGCCCGGTGTCGCGCGCGCTGCCCTTGCCGCAGGGGCCAGCATCGTGAACGACGTGGCCGCCGCCCGTCAGCAGGACGCCATGTGGGAACTGGTCGCCGAAACCGGCGCCGGCTACGTCCTCATGCACAGCCAGGGCACGCCCCGGACCATGCAGCGGCATCCGACGTATCGCAACGTGACCCGGGAAGTCGGCGAATTCTTTTCCACACAAATTCGGCGGCTCCGCCGTTGCGGAATCGCCCCGGAGCAGATTATAGTGGACCCAGGAATCGGATTCGGAAAAACGGTCGGGCACAACCTCGAGTTGCTCCGGGATATGCGGCAATTTCACCGATGGCGGCGGCCGCTGGCACTGGGAGTGTCGCGCAAGGCGTTCATCGGCAAAGTGACCGGCGCGGATGCGGCCGATCGCCTGCCTGGCTCGCTCGCCTGCGCGTGTCTGGCCGTGGCGGATGGCGTGCAAATCATCCGGGTCCATGATGTCGCGGCGACGGTGCGTGCCATCCGGATGACCGAAGCGATTCTGGCGGGAAGTAAAAGCAAACGATGACGTGGAACATTTTAAAGAGCCTTTGGCACACGAGCGCGGTTTTGGAGATTCTGATCCTCGCGATCGGAATCTACTTCGCGCTCCGCTTCGTGCGCGGCACGCGCGGCGCGCCGGTGGTGACGGGCTTCCTCGTCGCCCTGCTCTCGCTGGTGCTGCTGAGCTTGCTCCTGAATTTGAAGGTGCTCCAGTACCTGCTCGGCGGCTTCTCGGCGTTCTTCGTCCTCGCCGTGCTCGTGATCTTCCAGCCCGAACTGCGCAAGATGCTCGCCGAACTCGGCAATCTTCCCCTCTTCACCACCGTCCACGAGCAGCGCGAAAACATCGAAGTCATCATCCAGACCGTCGAGCGCCTGTCCGAAGTAAAAATCGGCGCGCTGATCGCCATCGAGCAAACCATCCAGCTCCAGGAAGCCGTCGAATCCGGCATCCCGGTGAATTGCGAAGCCACGCCGGAAATGCTCGAAACCATTTTCTTCCCGAACAACGCCATTCACGACGGCGGCGTCATCATCAAAGAAGATCAGATTGCCTATGCCGCCTGCATCTTCCCGCTTACGCAGCGTCAGGACCTGAACAAGTCCATGGGCACCCGCCACCGCGCGGCCCTCGGGCTCAGTGAGGAAACGGACGCCGTGGTGGTGGTCGTGTCCGAGGAGACCGGCGGCATTTCGTACGCCTACAAGGGCCACCTCACCCGCGGCGTTTCGCTCGAAGAACTCCGCGCGTTCCTGACCTCCATCTTCGTCAACCCCGCCCGCTCGCGGAATCTGCTCGGCTGGATCCGCTCGAAGTTCCCCGACAAATCGCGGCCGCAGCCCGGTCCCGCCGCCGTCCCACGCACCTCTCCCCCGCCCGCCGCCAACCCCGCCGGCGTCGTCAAATGATCGCCTTCATCCGCAGGCTGTTTTTCAACGACATGGGGCTGAAGCTTTTCTCGGTCCTGCTGGCGTTTTTGCTTTGGTTCACCGTGTCCTTTGCCATTCGCAATCGCATCCCGCCCGCCGCTCCGGGCGTGATCCTGGCCGAACGCACCTTCACGGAGTTGCCCGTCGTCGTCATGTCCTCCGCCTCCGATGTGCGGTCGTTTCGTGTGGAACCTCAACAGGTGGAGGTGGTTGTGCAAGGGGACAGCGCCATTCTCAATAACCTCCGCGATGAAGATATCAAGGTGCGGGTGGACCTGACCGGCATCGAATCTGCTCAAAGTCTGACCAAACGGATCGAGGTGGCGACGCCTATTGGCGTCACCCCGACCCAGATCAGGCCGGAAAATGTGCGGGTGGTTTTCCCCCGCCGAAACTGACGCCACAACGCGCGTCCCGGCCAGCAACATGAAGCAAAAAAAGAAAATATTTGGAACCGACGGCGTCCGCGGCACCGCGAACATTGAACCGGTGACCGCCGAGACGGCGCTGAAGTTGGGGCGCGCCGCCGGCCATGTGTTCAAGACGCTCGAGACGCAATCCCGCGGCCGCGGCCGCCATCGCATCGTGGTCGGCAAGGACACCCGGCTCTCCGGCTACATGCTGGAAAACGCCATCTCCTCCGGCATCCTTTCGATGGGTGTGGACGTCCTGTTCATCGGACCTCTCCCCACGCCCGGGGTCGCCTACGTCACGCGCAGCCTGCGCGCGGACGCGGGCATTGTCATCACCGCGTCGCACAATCCCTACGCCGACAACGGCATCAAATTCTTCCGCGCGGACGGTTACAAACTCGACGACCAGATCGAATTCAAAATCGAAGGCCTCGTCTTCAGCGGCGAAATCGAAAACATCCGCCCCACCGCCGGCGAAATCGGCAAGGCCGTGCGTATTGACGACGCCCTCGGCCGCTACATCGAATACGCCAAGGCCTCCTTCCCGCGCGGCATGACGCTCGAAGGCATGCGCATCGTCCTCGATTGCGGCCACGGAGCGGCCTACAAAAGCACCCCCTGTGTCCTGCGCGAACTCGGCGCCGAGGTCATCGTTTTCGGCAATCAACCCGACGGCATGAACATCAATCGCGACTGCGGTTCGATGCATCCCGAGCTCGTTTGTCAGAAAGTCCGCGAACTCCGCGCCGACATCGGCATCGCCCACGACGGCGACGCCGACCGTCTCATTCTCTGCGACGAAAACGGCAAACTCATCGACGGCGACGACATCATGGCCATCGCTGCGCTGGAGATGCTGGCCAACGGCTCGCTGGAGGAACGCACGCTGGTGGCCACCGTGATGAGCAATTCCGGCCTCGACGCCACCATCAAGGAAGCCGGCGGCAAGATGGTCCGCACTGCCGTGGGCGACAAAAACGTCATCGATGAAATGCTGAAGTGCGGCTTCAACTTCGGCGGCGAGCAAAGCGGCCACATCATTTTCCGCGACCATTCCACCACGGGCGACGGCCTGGTCGCCGCGCTGCAAATCCTGCGCATCATGAAGGCGAAGGACACGAAGCTCTCCAAGCTCACCAAATGCTGGACGCGTTTTCCGCAATTGGTCACCAACATCATCGTCCGCGAAAAACGTCCCTTCGAAGACCTCGACCACGTCCCGAAACTGCTCGCCGACGCCGAGCGCGAATTGCAAAAGCAGGGCGGCCGCGCTTTCCTGCGCTACTCCGGCACCGAACCCAAAGCCCGCCTCCTCCTCGAAGGCCGCGACAAGGAAACCCTGGAAAAGTGGTCCAAGCAACTCGCCGACGCGATCAAGCAACAAGTCGGCGCGCACTAGGCCGGCAACGCCCCCGCCCCAGGCGCCGTAGGCGCGCCATGTTTATAGTAACCGGGCATCCTTTCCACCCGAGCTCCGGAGGAGCGGCATGCCCTGGAACTTCTGGCTAGATGTCATGGGCCGCTCCGGTCGCACCAGCGCGCGAACTGTTATTTTGCCGCGCCGTTCCCATGTGCTTCAACCCGAAGGATTGAAAGACAGTAGCCGGTGCGTCGGTCCGAGGCCTGGCGAGGAACGACCACCGGTCCTCGAATCCTAAACTCTCTGCATCCGACAAGGATGCCACCCGGTTGGACGACACTGGATTTCGGCTGGTCCCAGCCTAAGCCCACAACAAACATGAATTCCTCCCCTCTTCAATTCGTGCCAATTCGTGGAATTCGTGTCACCTCTTTGATCATCACGGCACAACCGCAATGTTGGTCCCCGTCGTCGGATCAACCGGCACCCCTTTCAAATAATCCGGCACGAGATCCTCCGGCTTCCCCGGCTTCGTACCCTTCTCCAATTCATAAGCCCGCGCCGCCAGGGCGAGGATTAGATTTCGCGTCCGCATTTGTTGTGTGGCCACTTTGCCCGCGTAATTCTGTTCCACCTGCCGGGCCTCACGGAATTCCATCCAATCCTGCACCCGGGTCTTGAGCCCCATGGGGACGCGGCGGTTCCAGTTATGCTCCTGCGTCAGGATTTCAGCCACGGAACTTCTCAGCGCATCCGCCGCCTCCAACTCCGCCACCGCCGACCGGCACGCGTTCGCATCGAGCGACGGAACCAGCTTTTGCATACGCATACTGCCGATGGCTTCCACCGCAATGCCCACCAGGGAATTGATCATGAGCCCACCTCGACTGATGACGCAGCCCTCGCGAATCGCCGAGGCATAATGTCGGACGGCATCCGCTGGCCGGTTTTCCATTTCCGCGAGCCGGCCCCCCGCCGCAAAGGCCTGGCCAAGGTGTTTCTGGCCAATCAGCCCTTGAAACGCCGCATCGTTCTGAAGCGAGTAGCTGATCCTGACCCGGCAATCCTGGGTAAGCGCGATTCTCGCCAAGTCCAACGCCGGCGAATTGGAAGCCACCACGGCGCGCAAATCAGCGGGCGCGAGGTCGCTGAAATCGCCGGTCTTGTCGTGCAACAGCGCGCTGGCCTTTGCCAGCGTGTCGATCCCATTTGGATCCGGCAGCGGAAGATCGGGCAGCGCGGGCCGGGTCATCGTGAACATCAAAACCAGCGCGACCACCATGAACCCGATTGCAATCGCCAGTAATTTTTTCCCCCGGCTCATGACCTACGGCAGCACCATGATATTCGTCCCCGTCGTCGGATCAATCGGCACCGCCTTCAAATACTCCGGCACGAGGTGCTCCGGCTTCCCCGGCTTCGCGCCTTTCTCCAATTCATAAGCCCGCGCCGCCAGGTTGAGAATCAAGTTGCGCGTCTGTAATTGCCGGCCCTCGACTTTGGTTCGAAAGCGGCTTTCCGTTTGTTTGATGCTGCGGTAGGTGAACACCAGCATGATCCGGCCCCTCAAGCCAAACGAGCGCTTGGCCCAATCATGCTCCTGGGACATCGTCGTCTCAAACGAATCGCGCGCGGCATCCGCCGCGGCCAGTTCGGCCGCCAGTTCGCGGCACGTCGGCGCATCCAGTTTGTCCACCACCTTCGTCAGCCGCGTGCCACCAATCGCCTCGACTGCGATGCCGACCAGCGAATTGATGATCACGCCGCCACGGGAAAGCAGGCAGCCATATCTCACCGTATCCGCATAATCGCGGGCGGCGTCCGTCGGTCGCTGCTCCTCTTCCGCCAGCCGGCCCGCGGCCGCGAACGCCTGCGCCAATTGCTTTTGCTCCGACAAATGCCCCAGCCCGCTTTGATCAATCGGCGTAAAATCAAACTTCACCCGGCACTCCTGCGTCAACCCCACCCGTGCCAGCGCCAGCGCCGTCGCATTGGAGGCCACCACCGACCTGAGAACACCAATCTCCAAAGTCGGGAAATCGGACGTCCTCGGATCCAACGTTTTGGCTGCCGCTTTGAAGCTATCAATGCCGTTCGGATTCGGCATCGGCGGCGGCGGCGCCGGCGGCCGCGTGAAGGCGAAAATCAAAATCACCACGAACGCAAAAACTCCCAGCCCGCCAAACAGGATTTTTTTACCGGTGGTCATGATATGAAGCAACCGTAACCCCACACGCAAGCGCTTGTCTTAGTCCCGCAGGGACGACAGGAAATAGCCCAGCGATTCATCGCTGGGTTGCCGCTTAATTCAATCTTTTGCCACTTTACCCACCGATGAATCGGTGGGCTATTGTCTTTCGCCCTCCGGGCTGGGAAAGATGCTCCGCCGATCTCGTTCCAAAGAATTTTTCTGTCGCCAAATTTTTCTGTCATCGAGTCCCGTCTTCTTCCGATGTTTCCGCTCCCATATTTCTGCCAAATCCGGTTGCCTGCGTGTGCCATCAACCCCTGCTTTGACCATCCTGACGCCTCTTGCTCACGCCCACGACGCTATCCCTTCATCGACTCCTTCAACCTTCCCTCAATCTCGCCCACACTCGCCGTCCCCGTCGTCCCCAACTTGTGTATCACCACCGACGCCGCCGCGTTCGCCAACTCAAGCGCCTCCTCCAATTCCGCCCCCGCCGCCAACGCCGCCGTGAGATTCGCCATCACCGCATCGCCCGCGCCCACAATGTCTATCGGCCCGCGGACCGGCAACGCCGGTTGAAAACACGTCTCGCCGCCGCCCGTCGCGCCCAAAATACCCATTTCTCCCAGCGTCACGATCACGCTCCTTCGGTTGTGAAGCGCCAGCGCCCCCGCCGCTTCGCGCAACGCATCGGCACTGAGTTCCACGTCGCTCCCGCGCAGCACGGACAACTCCGCCGCATTCATTTTGAAAATCACCGGCGGAAAACCACGCAGCCCGCGACGGCTGTCGGCGATCATCAACTTGGCCGGGTCACCTTTCACCAACTCGCTCACCGCCGTGAGCACCTTCTGCGTCACCACGCCCGTCTCGGGCACATCCACTTGGTCCATGATAATCACGGCATCAACCTGGCTATGCAGGCCCTCCAACTGCCGGATGATTTCACCCTCGACGAGCGCCGGGGTCGGCGTCCAGTTCTTGAAATCCAGCCGGTTGAGTTCGGTCGGCGGATTGCTCCCGGAAATCACCAGCGGCTTGCAATACGTAAACGTCTGGCGTCGATCCGTTTTTACCAGGCCATCGGTTTTCACACCGGGCATTTTTTGCAACGCCCGCGATAGCTCATGTCCCTCCCCGTCGTCACCGACGAACCCAATCGGAAAAATGGACGGCAACCCCAGCGCGGACAAATTATTCACAATCGTCCCTGCCCCGCCCGGCTGGGCGCGCACATTGGTGACATTGTAAACCGGCAATCCGGTTTCGAGCGAAGCCTCCTTCCGCGCCGGATCAATCTCCAAGTACCGGTCCAGACAAAAATCACCCAGCACCGCCACGCGCAGCGAGGGATAGCGGGCGGTGATTTCGCTGAATCGTTGCGGACTCATGAGGGGAGAATGACGAAGCATCCCGCTGAGCGGGATCGAAATCCGAAAGAAACTCGAAGCACGAAACCCGAAGTATTCGTCATTCGGTCATTCGGATTTCCTTCGTCACGTGTCGCGCCGAAGCATCTTAGCGAAGGCGGATTCGTCATTCGGATTTCGTCATTTCACCCTCAACCCACCTTCTGAAGCCGGTCCAACAAATTGTGCACAAACGCCACATTATCACACTGCACGTACTTCATCTCCCCGCCCATGCGCGAAAAGCTTTTGCAAAACCGCAGATAGTAAGCGGGGTTGTCCTTCGGCGGCTCGCCCTTCGTCCAATCCCAATTCCCGCCATCGGCAATATCCACCACGTAAATCGTGTGCCCCTGCACAATCTTCCTGCCCGCCTGCAAGCGGAGATTATTCACGCAGCTCAAACTCTTCTCAAAAACCTGCGGCGCCATGATGGCCGAACCCACCGACAACACCACGCCGCCGTCGAGCGCCTCCACCGAATTCGCAAACAACCGGAAATCCAAATCCGCCGCGCGGCCGATCGCCCCGCCGTTGAACATCGGATGATTCGCAATGATGTCGTAGCCGATGCCCGGATGCACCGTGAACGGCACGCCGGCACTGAATGCGCCGCCCAGCAACGAAGTGTCCTTCCACGGATGCTCGATCTTGATCCGCCCCGCCGGCAACCGGTGCACGGTCATCGCGCGCAACAGCTCCGCCCGCGCCGGCGCGAGCGGATGCGACGGCGCCGCGCGCAATTGCTGCTTCAACTTCGCCACCGTCGGCAGCGTCGTGCCATCGCCACAGATGAATCTTCCCAAGCTGACCCCATACCCCTCGCGCTTCAGCGCCCCCGCCAGCAAAGCCAGGTGCAGGCTGCGACCCGTCTCATCCCACGTCCCGAACTGCCCAACCGCCACATTCGCCCGCACATCCTCCGCCGTCCGCCCGAGATACGCGAGTTCCCAATCATGAATCGTCCCCGCCCCATTGGTCGCCAGGTGTGTCAGCCAGCCTTCGCTGATGAGCCGCCGCACAATCGGTTGCGCCCCATTCTTCACCAGGTGCGCCCCGTAGATCATCATCACCCCGGCCTTGCGCTTCCGCGCCCCCACGATCCTCCGTGCGCACTCGGCAATAATCGCCTCCGTCCCCGGATCACAACGCGGCGGCTCCGCGTCCGCGTTCGCCATCATCTCGCCCGCGTCGCTGAGACTGCGCCGCGAGGCGAGCGGATACACTTTGACCTTGGTCAGATCGAGCGGTGCGGAACGTTTCTTCATGCGCGGCCAGAAGTCGAAACCATGTTGCGGGCAGTAAAGGCCGTTTCCCATCAAACGTCAATTATCCCCGGACCGGCCACTGGCGCCATCGCCCTCCCTCTGCCGAAATGATTCCGTCGCCAGGTCGCGTGCGCCCCCTCACTCCGTAGCAGCTGAGCTTCTCAATCACGTGCGCTTGGTGGGGAAAAGATACAGTGAGGCGAGCTCAGGCATTTTGCGACCTGCATCCGATTCTCAGGGGTGGGGACGTCTCGTCCCCACTTGCTCTTTTGACAGCAGAAAGCCCGCGCGACGTCCGTCAGGTCTTGGACTGATACGCTTTCCAGAGTTATTCCCCAGCGAGGGAAGCGGTCCCCGAAGACCGCTCCACCCGAGCTGGTGAATAACTCTGCCGCCGGCGATAATAATGCCGGACCGAATTTGGCCCAGCCAGCGACACGGCTCCTTTGGACTAGCCCTGCGAGGGTCAGCCGCAGATCGCCGCCGCTGGCTGTGGCCGCCGCGCTGAAGGCTCAGAGAACATCGCCCCACGAGGGCTCCCGTATCAGTTCGCCTGCGCCGCGTCGTCCGGTGCCAATTCGTGCCGCCCGCCATATGAATACACAATGGAGCGCACATAAGTTCTTCGCCGCCCTGGATTGGGCCAGCGATCATCATGACGTCATCGTCCTGGACGGCCAGGGGGCCGTCCAGGAGGAATTCCGCTTTGCCCACACCGCGGCAGGTTGGGCCGAGTTCACCACCCGCATGCAACCCTTTGCTGGCGCACCGTTCACCTTGGAGACCTCCAGTGGCGCGGCCGTGGACCAACTTCTACAGCGGGGCTGGTCCATTTATCCGGTGGCTCCCGTCGCCGCGGCTGGTTATCGCCAGCGCAAAGTGCCCAGCGGCACCAAAAGCGATCGCCACGATAGTTGGGCGCTGGCCGGCCGATGCCCTGCGCACCGATGGCCACCTCTGGCGGCCGTTGCGTCCCCAGGATGAGGCCACCCTCACCTTGCGCACCCTCTGTCGCGATGAGATCACACTCATTGAACAGCGGACCGCGCTGGTCAACCAGTTGCAGGCCGCCCTGCGGGAGTATTATCCGGCGGCTTTGCAGGCCTTCGACGACTGGACCGCGCCGCACGCCTGGGCGCTGATCCGGCAATTTCCCACCCCCGGGCAGTTGCAGGCGGCCGGCCGGCGCCGGTGGGAAAAGTTCCTGCACACCCAGCGGCTCTGGCGCCCGCAGACCGTGGCGGAGCGGCTCCAAATCTTTGCCACCGCCAACGCCCTGAGCGCCAGCCCGGCCATTACCAGCGCCAAAAGTCTCCTGGCCCTGAGTCTGGTCAACGTGCTGCTCAGTCTGCAAAGCCAGTTGGAAGAATACCGCCAGCGCATCACCCAGGCTTTCCAGCAGCATCCCGACCACGACACCTTCGGTTCCCTGCCGGGGGCCAAAGCCACCTTGGGTCCTCGTCTGCTGGCCGAGATCGGCACCGTGCGGGCCGAATATCCCGATGCCGATGCGCTGATGTGCATGGCTGGGGTCAGCCCTGTCCGCTTTCAGAGCGGCAAGCTCGATTACTGCCGGCTGCGCCATGCCTGCAACAAGGTTTTGCGGGCCACGGTTCATCTGTGGGTCAACGGCAGTCGGCTGACTTGCCCTTGGGCGCAGGCTTATTATGCAGCCAAACGAACAGCCGGCGCTTCCCACGCGGCGGCCTTGCGTTGTCTGGGCAAGCGGTGGCTCAAGATCCTCTGGCGGCTATGGCAAAACAAGCAAGCCTACGATGAAGCCATATACCTGGCCAAACTGGAACGACGCGACAGCTTCACCTGGGCCCAACTCAAACTCCAACCCGGTGAATAACTTTTATGAAAAAGCACTTTGTAAACCAGAGAACATCTGCGGCAGTCCTCTGCCGCTTTTCGTTCAACCTCAATAACCGCAATGGAATATGATCGGCTCAGGTTTGCTGTATCTTGGAAGATAACGAGGCTCCATGATTCCGATTACCCTTCGTTGCCACCTTCACCAAAAGCTGATTCAAACTCATACCGCCCAGACACTCTCCCCAGACCTTGAATGAACGCCCATCCAGCTCTGCCGGTCCAAGGTCCGGTTGATTCATCGGCGAATTGAGCCGATCAAGGAGTTCGTAAACCTCGCAAGCTTATGGGAGTGCTGAAAAATGGATCGTCTTCACACGTGCTTTACCCAATGTTTAAGCACTTTGTTGCAACCTGCACATCAATCCCACCCAATGTTTATGCCTATTTCCCCTTCTGTTGCACCTTTGTTGCAGGTTGTGTTGCGGGTTGAAGCTCGATTCCGATCAATATTTATGCGGTTTGTTGCATGTTGCGACTTGTTTGGGGGTATGCCACCCCGCGTCGCCCTCTTCGCCGAAATCAGTTGCACCCCCCGTGATATGTTTTACCCTGCTTTTTCGGCTCTGCACCATGGCTAAACGAACCAACAAGCCCGAACCGTCTGCGGTCGTGGCGGACAATTCCTGGACGCGCAAGTCGTTCCTGATCATGGCCATCTGTCTGGGTGCCGTGCTGGGGGTGCTCTTCCACAAGAGCATGCTACCCCAGTACATCCTCTTCTCCAACGACGGTCCGCTGGGCGCCGACATGGCCAACACCATGCGCTTCCCCTCCGCCTTTGTCAGCATGTGGGCGGACCTGAACTCCATCGGCGCACCCGCCGGCAGCTTCAGCCTGCCGGTGATGGGCGGGTTCAAGTGGATCTTCGGACCCGTCGGCTACGCCAAGGTCTTCGGCCCGGGCATTCTGTTCCTGTTGGGCTGCTCGGTCTACCTGTTCACTCGGCAGATGAAACTGTCTCGGCCCGCCTGCATCATCGCCGGCATTGTTGCCCCCTTGAACGCCGGGTTCCTGTCGAACGTGTGTTGGGGCTCCGGTCAATTCGCTGTCACCGCGACCATGTGTTTTCTGGCGCTGGCGGCCATGGTGGGCTCGCGGGGTTGGGACGCCTGGCTGCGGGTGCCGCTGACGGGTTTGGCCGTCGGCATGGCGGTAATCGAAGCCGCCGACGTCGGCGCGCTCTTCAGCATCTTCATGGCGGGGTTCATCTTTTACTGGTCGCTGATCAGCGAAGGCCCCGTCGCGCGCAAAGTGACAGCCGGCATCCTCCGGGTGGCGATTGTGGCCTTTTTCGCCGCCTTCATCGCCGCTCAGACGGTCGGCGTCCTGATCGCGACCAACATCAAAGGCGTCAGTTCCGGCCAAAAAACGGAGGACAAGGAAGCCGTCACCTCCGGTTTCGATTATGACAAGGCGACCCAATGGAGCTTCCCGAAGGTCGAAACCTTCAGCCTGTTCGTGCCCGGGCTTTTTGGTTACCGCATGGACACGCCCGATGGCGGAAGCTACTGGGGGAAAATCGGGCGGGATGCCATGTGGGACAAATACTTCGCCTCCGGCAAACAAGGTCCGCCGCCCGATGCACAGCAGGGCATTTTTCTTCGCTACTCCGGCGGCGGCGGCTATGCCGGGGTCATGGTGATCTTTATTGTCGTGTGGACGGCCATCCAGGCCTTCCGCCGCAACGGGACGGTGTTCTCGCTATACCAGCGAAAATGTCTGTGGTTTTGGATCGGGGGCGGCGTGATCTGTCTGCTCTTGGCCTACGGGCATTGGGCGCCCTTTTACCGGATTTTATACGCCCTCCCTTATGCCTCGAGCGTCCGCAATCCCGCCAAATTCCTCCTGCCGCTCGAGTTCGCCATCCTGATCATCTTCGGTTACGGCATTGACGGATTGTGGCGGACTTACTTGCAGCCGGCCGCCGTAATCTCCGGCAGCGGCATCGCCGATCAATACCGCAAGTGGAAGCTCAAGGCGTCCGTCTTTGACCAACGCTGGATTGTGGGCTGCATGGTCGCGTTCGTGGTGAGCCTCGTCGGGTGGCTGATCTACGGCTCCTCCAAAGACAAGCTCATCGCCTACCTGACCGAAATGGGGACCTACGAGGGCCGTCGCCCGGAGGAATCCGCCGCGCTGGCCCAGTCCATCGCGAGCTTCAGCCTCGCCCACGTCGGCTGGTTCCTGCTCTTTTTCGCGCTTTCCATTGCCGTCGTGAACCTGATCATCATCGGGTTCTTCGCCGGCCGGAAGGCGAAGCTCGGCATTTGCCTGTTGGGCCTGGTGGCAGTCCTGGACCTCGGCAAGGCCAACCTGCCCTGGATCATCCATTGGGATTATAAGGCGAAGTATGCCAGCAATCCGGTCATCGATATGTTGCGCGAAAAACCCTACGAGCATCGCGTGGCCGAATTGCCGTCCTGGTTCACCCGCTTTCCGCCGCAACTGTACCAGCAGCTTGGGATCGATCCACAGATGGAGGGCTTCTTCCGCGGCATCTACGGCATCGAGTGGAAGCAGCATCTCCAGCTCTATTACAACATCCAGACCATCGACATCATCCAGATGCCGCGCGTGCCGGCAGACCTTGCTGCTTTCGAAACTGCGCTCTTTCCCCACTCGAACGAAGATGCCGGCACTCTCACGGCGCGGAAGTGGATGCTCACCAATACCCGTTATCTGCTTGGTTCGGCCGGCTGGGTGAATTTGCTCAACCAGATGTTCGATCCCGTTGAGCATCGCTTTCGCCTGCTGACGCGCTTCGACCTGGTGCCCCGGCCGGGCACCGACGGCTCGCGCTATTACGATTTCACGACCGAGATAAAACCTGACGGCCGCCTCGCGGTGATCGAATTCACCGGCGCGTTGCCGCGGGCGAAGCTCTACTCCAACTGGCAGGTCCAGACCAATGACCAGGCTGTGCTCGGCATGTTGAGCAGCACAAACTTCAATCCCACTGACACCGTGCTGGTCTCTGAACCAATTCCGGCTCCGCCCGCCACCAACGCACCCGCGGGCGACGTCTCCTTCACCAGCTATTCGACGAAGGACATCGTCTTCAAGGCGGACTCGCACGGGCCCAGCGTCCTGCTGCTGAACGACAAATATGACGGGGACTGGCAGGTGCTGGTGGACGGAAAGAAAAGTGAGCTGCTGCGCTGCAATTACATTTTCCGCGGCGTCTATCTGCCGGCCGCCGGAAATCACACGGTGGAATTTCATTACCGGCCGACCATGGGCCGGCTGCCCTTCCTGGTGGTGGGCGTCATACTGGCGATCGTATTGACCGCGGTTCTCGTGGTGGCCAGCCGGCGCCGGGACGAAGAAGACGGAGCGGCACCGGTCATCGGCAGCCCCGTCAAAACCCAAGGCGCGGGATGAAGCCGGAAGAGCTGCAGCGACTTTATTCCGAGAGCGGCGGTGACGGCGATTGCGGAACGGATTCGCACGACGTTTCCCCCCGCGCCCGCCGCGTGGCGAAGCTCATGGCCGAATACCGCGAGCCCCGCAAGGTCCTCGACGTGGGCTGCGCGGATGGTTCACTCCTGAAGGATTTCACCAAGCTGCACGCCATCAGCGGTGTGGACATTTCCGAAAAGCTCATCGCGAGAGCCACCCGCAACGGCTACCAGCACGTCCAGATGCTGGATGCTTCCACGCAACCGCTGCCGTATCCGGACAAGACCTTCGACGTGGTGGTGTGCGGCGAATGCATCGAGCACGTCGTGGACACCGACTGGCTCCTCTGCGAAATCAACCGCGTCCTGAAGCCGGGCGGCCATTTGATCCTGACCTTTCCGAACATCCGCACGCCAATCGGTTTCATCATGCTGCTCTTCAACCTGCCGCCGATGTATTCCGCGCGCTACCGCTCCGCGCACGTGCGCGATTTCACCACCGGCACCGTCCGCCTCGCTCTCGGCAACAGCGGCTTCCGCCCCGAGCTCATGTGGGGCTCCGGCTTCTACATCCACAAGGTTGGACACTGTCTCTCCGGCCTCGCAAAGTTTCTGCCGAGCTGGGCCTCCGGCGTCGTCGCCCGCGCCACCAAGCACCGCGACGCCGCCTACTCCGAAAAAGCCGTCGCCCAGCACGAAATCTTCAAGTCCGACGATTGACCGCGACCAAGGCTTTGAACTTCGTGCTTCGTCATTCGTGCTTCGTCATTTTCCTCTCCTGTCTCAACGCCCACGCCGGCTACACCCTCTTCTTCAGTTGGACCAAACCTCCCAATCCGACCGCGCTCCGGCAATGCGTCGCCGAAATGAACAAAATCATCGAAGCCCGGAAAAACATTCTGGTCCTTCCCGGCGACGCGCCACTCGGTGAGACCAACGTAAGCTTCAACGGCCTCGGCAAGGATGCCTTCGAGCCCTTCGTGTTTCCGGGCGCCAACGGTTCCAATTCCTGCAAGACGGCTTTCAAGCCCTATGACGAACCCGTGATGGCCTGCCTGCTCGTGGCCCGCGATCATTTCCCGCCCGAGGTCCTGACCATCAAGAGTGACGGCTCCTGGCAGGACTGGGATCGCGGCGCGCGTCTCTACGCGTCTGTCTTCGGCCGCCCCGCAAAGGATCCCATGACTATCATCCGCCCGGAGCCATCGCACATGACGCTGAAGATCGTGGCGGCGCTTGGGGTGGTGGTTGTCGCCATCGCCACCTTTTTTCGGGTGAAAAGAAAAAGCTGAGCCCCGCGGGCGCAATCGTGGCCCGTGGCCGCCACTGGACTTTGTTACCGGTGTTACCGGTGCGTGCGAGGGTTCGGACACCCGTTTCGACCAATGTTTATGCAGGTTGTTACCGGTGTTACCGGTGTTACCGGTAAAATTGGCCATGGGGTATCCCGCGGCCCGGCTGCCCATCCAGAACTTGACGGTCCCACCTTCGGCTGCGAGGTTCACCATGCTTGGCGCAGAAAGTGGATGGCACGGCGGCAGGCGATCTGTTTACCCGTGTCCTGGAGGCTCCCGCTGCGCAACACCTGGCGCGGCGTTTGGAGCAGGGAGGCGCTTTGTCCTTGGGCGGCGTCGCCCCCGGCGCCCACGCCTTCTTCGCCGCCACCCTGTGCCGCCTTTTCCCGCGCCGCCCCATCGTCGTCGTAACCGAAGGATTGAAGGCGCAGGAACTGACGCATCAGGACGTCACTACCTGGCTATCCCTCGGTAGCAGCCGAGGTAACGAGGCTCCATCATCCCGGCTGCCAGAAGCCAAGTCCAAATCGGAACCGGCCTCCGCCAACCCTACCAAGCCACCCCTCTTTCATCCCGCCTGGGAAACCCTGCCGCAGGACGACCGGCTGCCGCATCCCGACATCATTAGCGAACGCCTCGAAACACTGATCGCATTGATGGCGGCAAAAGCCGAAAGCGCCCCACTGGTGGTAACCACCGTGACCGCGCTCATGCAGCGCACGTTTCCCCGCCAAACACTGAACACCAGCGCACGCCGCGTGGCCCGCGGCGACCGGATCAATCCGCTGGATCTGGTCGAGTGGCTGGAGGATCAAGGCTACGAGCCCGAGGCGCAAGTGACCCACAAAGGCGAGCTGGCCTTGCGCGGCGGCATTCTCGATGTCTTTCCACTGACCAGTCCCTGGCCGGTGCGGCTGGAGTTCTTCGGCGACGAGTTGGAATCGCTGCGCGAGTTCGATCCTGTCTCCCAGGTTTCGCGGACGACCATCAACGAAGTCACGTTGTCGCCGGCCGGCGAGCTGGGTGTATTAAAAAAAGCAAAGGCCGGTGAAGGAACGCTGGGAACATTGTTGGATTATCTGCCGAAGGAAACGCTGTTTCTCCTTTGCGAAGCGGAACAACTCGGGGTGAAAGCGGAGGAATACGGCGCGCAAATCGCCGCCGGTGATAAAAACCATATCGGCTGGGATGAATTCCAGGAGCAGGCGCGCGCCCGCGGCATGACGTTGATGAACGTTACCGAGCTGGACGCTCCGGGCAGCGAGGGGCTGCCACGCTTTCAGAGCCTCGATGCCTTCCGGCCCCTCGGCAAGCACGCGGCCGAATTGCCCGTGGCCGAAGCCCAACGCCGCGAGTTTTTCGCCCAACTGCATCGCTGGCTCCGGCAGGACTGGGCGGTGCATGTCTTCTGCAACAACACCGGCGAACGCGATCGCTTCGCGGAAATCTGGGATGAGTACGGGCTCACGGAAAAACCCGCGGTCGAAGAGCAGCCCGCACCAAAAGGGCGTGGCGCGAAAAAGCCGAAGCCCACACCAACGGGACCAACACCGGAATTGCACCTCGGCGCGCTGGCCCGTGGATTCCTGAACGAGGACGCGAGGCTGGTGGTGGTGACCGACGCCGAAATCTTCGGCCGTTACCGGGTGCAACGTCCGCGCCGGCTTAAATCCCCACACGCCGCCGCATCCCGCTCGGCGTTGGATATTGATTTCACAGACCTCGAAGATGGCGACTACGTCGTGCACTTGCAGCACGGCATCGGGCGTTATCTCGGCCTGCAAATGGCGCCCGCGGGCTTGGGCCGGAAGAATGTCGAGACCCTCCCGGACGAAAACGGAGCCGGCCCGCAAACATCCGGACAGGAGTGTCTGGTCATCGAATTTGCGGCGAACGATCCCGCGCAGCCGCCGCCGAAACTATACGTGCCGGTCACCGAGGCGCACCTTGTCGCCAAATACGTCGGCACCGGCAAGGTGCGCCCGCCGCTCAATACCCTTGGCGGCACCCGCTGGGCCAAGGCCAAGGCGCATGCGGAAGCGGCGGTGCGCGACGTTGCCAGCGATCTGCTCGCGATCCAGGCGGCGCGCGAATCGCAGGCCGGGCATTCCTTCGCGCCGGACACGCCGTGGCAGCGCGAGTTTGAAAGCGCCTTCGTCTACGAGGAAACGCCGGATCAGTTGCGGGCAATTAACGACGCGAAAGCCGACATGGAACGGCCCAAACCGATGGACCGGCTCATCTGCGGCGACGTCGGTTTCGGCAAGACAGAGGTAGGCATTCGCGCGGCCTTTAAAGCGGTGATGGATGGACGGCAGGTTGCAATCCTCGTCCCGACGACTGTGCTCGCGCAGCAGCACTATAATACCTTTCGCGAGCGGATGGCGGATTATCCCATCCGCATCGAGTTGCTTTCCCGCTTCCGCACGCGGCGCGAACAGGCGAAGGTCATTGAGGACCTCGCGGCCGGCGCGGTGGACATTGTCATCGGCACGCACCGCCTCTTGCAAAAGGACATTGTCTTCAAGGATCTCGGGCTGGTGGTGATTGATGAGGAGCAGCGCTTCGGCGTAATGCACAAGGAGAAGTTCAAGCTGCTGCGGCACCTGGTGGACGTGTTGACGCTGAGCGCCACGCCCATCCCGCGCACGCTTTATCTCGCGCTCACCGGCGCGCGGGACATGAGCACGATCCAGACGCCGCCGCACGACCGGCTGCCGGTGGAGACGATCGTGACGGGTTACGACGAACGGATCATTCGCGACGCCATCCAGCGCGAACTGGGCCGCGGCGGGCAGGTGTTCTTCCTGCATAACCGCGTGATGACCATCCAAAACATGGCGGGCAAGTTGCAGCAGCTTGTGCCCAACGCGCGGATCATCGTGGGGCACGGCCAGATGAACAGCGATGATCTCGAGGAGGTTATGACGCAGTTCGTGAACGGCGAGGCGGACGTGCTGCTTTCCACAACGATCATCGAGAGTGGCCTGGATATTCCGAATGCGAACACGATCATCATCGATCGCGCCGACCGTTTTGGGTTGAGCGACCTTTACCAACTGCGCGGCCGTGTGGGCCGCTACAAGCACCAGGCTTACGCTTATCTGCTGCTTCCCCGGCATGGCGGCCTGGTAAGCGACGTCCGCAAACGGCTCAGCGCGATCAAGCAATACTCCACGCTCGGCAGCGGATTCAAGATCGCCATGCGCGATTTGGAAATTCGCGGCGCGGGCAATCTCCTCGGCGCGGAGCAAAGCGGGCACATCACCGCCGTGGGATTCGAGCTTTACTGCCAGCTCCTCAAGCAGAGCGTGGCGGCGTTGAAGGGTGAGAAGGTGAAGCGGCGCGTGGAAGTCCAGGTGCGGCTGGATTTTCTCAACCTGAACCCGGTGGCGGAACGAAAGTCCGCATTGCCAGTTGAAACCGAAAGCGAGGACGAGTTGCCCGAGCCCAACGCCGATCTCGGCTCAATGACCGGCGACACCTCGCTGGCGTGCATCCCGCTTTCTTACATCTCCGATGACCGCCAACGGATCACGATTTATCGCAAGCTCGCGCAAATCACGGAGCGTTCCGCGCTCGACGAATTGGTGAAGGAATTGCGCGACCGTTTCGGTCCGGTTCCACCGGCGGTGGCCCTGTTGTTGCGCGTGAGTGACTTAAAGCTCACCGCCGCCGAACGCGGCATCACGAGCGTCGAGGTCAAGGAGGACAAGCTCATCCTCATGCGCGGCGAGGATTATGTCATGCAAGGCACGCGCTTTCCGCGCCTCACGCAAACGGATGCTTCCGCCCGTCTCGGAGAGATCGCCAAACTCGTTGGTTCGGCGTAACTGCGAGCGGAGGCCACTTGCTACTTCTTTTCTTCAGCAGGAGCCGCGGTCTCCAGCACCTTCAATTGATTGGTGCTGTTGATGATGATCTGCGGTTTTTCCTTGTATAACTCGACCTTGCCCTGGATCTCGACCGACTTTCCTTTGAGCAACTTGAAGTCACCGAACCCGTTTGTGGCCCGCGCAAAGATGACCGCGGTAAACGGCGAATCCGGATAGGGCTTGTCGATGTTCAGATAGACCATCTTTTCACGGACGCTGACCTGGGCGACCTTGCCCGTTACGACCATCGTTTCATTGATATGATTGGTCGCCATCAAGGTGGAGATTTTTTTGGCCGCATCGGTGGAAGCCGATTTTGCGGCCGCATCCTGGGCCAGCGCGGACCCGGTCGCGAACACAGCCGCCACACCCAAAGCGCAAATGATTTTCATGCGTCCAGTCCTAACACGGGCAAAGCTTGAATCAAGCTTATTGCGGCTTGGCTATGCCGATCTTCTTCAGGAACGGGTCAATCGAGCGTTTGCGGCCGAGGAATTTCTCGATCGACTCGTCCACGTCGCGCGAATCACCGGGCGCGTAGATTTCATTGCGCAAGCGCATACCGGTCGCCTCGTCGAAATAACCGTCCGGCGCTTTTTCAAAGGCCGTCGCCAAATCCGCGGCGATGGCGTCCGCCCATGCATAACCATAGTAACCCGCGTCGTAGCCCGTCAGGTGCCCGAAGTAGGCGACAAACGCCGTGTCCGGCACCATCGGCAGGAAGGCCTCGCTCAAATCCTTGTTCGAGAGCGGCAGTGTTTCCTTGGCGTTCGACTCGTGAATCTTTGAATGCAGGTCGAGATCGGTGAGGCCGAAGGCCAATTGCCGGCGATAGCGCGTGCCTTCCGTGGCCAGCTTGGCTTCCTTCAGCTTGGCGAGGATGTCCGCGGGGATTTTCTTCGACGGATCACGGTAGTCTGCCGCGAAGCTATCCAGCACCTTCTTGTCCCACACCCAGTTTTCCAGCATCTGTGACGGGGCCTCGACAAAGTCGCGCGGGACGCTGGTGCAGGAGAAGCGCGAATATTTTGCGCGCGTCAGCAACGAATGCATGGCGTGACCAAACTCATGGAACAGCGTCTCGACGTCGCTGTGCGAGAGGAGCGAGGGCTTGTCCTTGGACGGGGGCGGGAAGTTGCAGACCAGCGCCACGGTCGGGCGCTGATACTTCCCGTTGGCCAGCGCTTTGCCGGGGATGAGCCCGAACTGCGCGAAGTGGTGGTACTTGCCTTCGCGCGGGAACATGTCGAGATAGAAGAAGCCGAGCGGCTCGCCGGTTTTGGAATCGGAGACGGCGTAGAGTTGGAGGTCCTTCACCCACTTGTAGGGCGGCTCGACGCGCTCGAATTTCAGGCCGAAGATCTTTTGGTAAATCGCGAACATGCCGTCGAGCACCTGCTGGTACGGGAAGTAAACCCGAAGCTGCTCGGCGTCGATGTTGTATTTTTGTTTCTTCAACTGGTTGCTGTAATAGCGCCAGTCCCAGATTTCGATCTTCGCTTTCGGATCGCCCGTTTCGGCCGCTTTCAGCTTTTGGAATTCGGCGAGTTCGGCGTCGAACTTCGGTTGCAAACCGGTTTTAAGGCGCTGCAGGAAATCGATCGCGTTGTTGCCGTTTTTGGCCATTTTCACTTCGGTCTGGTAATCCGCCCAGGTCTGGTAGCCGAGTGCCTTGGCGATCTTGTCACGCAGGACGAGGATTTTTTCAAGCAACGGGATGTTTTCGGCGCGGGCCAGGTTGTCGTGCTCGACGAGGACCTTTTTGCGCGTGGCTTCGTTCTTCGCGTTGTCCATCACCGAGATGTAATGCCAGGTGATGTTCGCCATGACGGCGTATTTGTCGCCGTTGGTTTTGACCTGTTCGAGGAAGCTATCCGGCACGCCTTCCAGTTCCGCTTTGGTAAAGACCAGCGTCTTTTGCGCCTTGGTGACGTTGGACTCAAAATCCGTCGTGAGGCCGGTCAGCTCCTTGCGCATCTTTTCCACTTCATCGCGCTTCGCCTTTGGCAGGTCCAGTCCGGCGCGGCGATAATCGCGCAATGTTTCGGCGAGCAGCTTGGCGTCTTCGCCCTGGAGCTTGGGCTTGGTCGCCGCGTAGGCTTTCACGGCGAGATAGACGGGCTCACGATATTCGAGGCCGACCATCCACTCCTCGAGCTGCTTGATCGCGTCGGTGGCGGCGTCGCGCATGGGGGCTTTCGGGCTGGTTTCCTTGATCACGGACAGCCGATCGGCCACCTGCTCGATTTGGAAACCCAGGTCGTCCAGCGCGCGGACTGTGTTGTCGAAGGTGGCTTCCTTGGGCTTGAGCGCGGCGATGCGGTCCAGGGCGGCGTCGCCCACCTTGATCATCTGGCGCACGGAGCCGAAGATTTCGTTCGTGGAGCCTTCGAATTGCGGGAGCGTGACGACCGCGTTGAATTTGGCGGCGCGATTGCGGAACTCGCGCAGGGCATCGGTGTGGTTCGTACTCTCGGCAGCAAAAGCAATCGTGGCAGACATAAACGGGACAAGGCAGCAAAACAGCCGCGAAATTCGGTTCATACCGGGTAGAGCATCACCGCGCCGCCCGTCTGGGGCAAGCGGTATTCGATTCGTGCAAGATGCAAGCGGCATGGTGGCTGACTGGGTTTTCAGGAGCGGTGGGGAACGGGGATTAAGATTAGGATTAGGAGGGGACCCCCCTTACCCCGGTACAGGGTGCAACATGCAACAAACCGCTTAAACATTGGTCGAAATTGGGTTTCAGGGTGCAACACAAGGTGCAACAAGGGTGCAACAGATCGAGAAAGGCCTGTAAATGTTGGTGAGAATCGGGATGTGACCCGCAACAAGGCCGGATTCATTGGTTGGAACGCGTGTTTGACTCGCAAAGGACAGTGAGTTCGCAACGTTTTCCATAATTTGCCAGTGCCCAAGATATCGATCCTCCAATTTCCGTGTTGGTTGCCACCTGGATTTTCCTGGTTACGCCCGAGAGACAATTGGTCAATACACTACACGATTTCCCGGGCGAGAAATCCCTCCGCAGTCATGGTGACACCATTTGATTGGGTGTCAAGTGGGACGAGAGGTGATTTACGGACGATGCCGAATCAAAACCGCTCCGAGGCGCTGTGACCGTGGGCGTCCAGGCCTTCGATCGCAGCGAAATGCTTCACGGCGGACAGAGCTTTTTTCAGCGAGCGACGGTCGTATTCCACGATGCTGGTGCGGCGTTGGAATTGGTCCACGGTCAGGCCCGCAAAAAAGGCGCCGGCGCCGCCGGTCGGCAGGGTGTGGCTCGGGCCGGCGACATAGTCTCCGAGAACCGTGGGCGACCAGGGGCCGACGAAGAGCGCGCCGGCGGTGCGCAGTTGCCGGGCGACGTCGCGCGGCTTGCGGGTCATGATTTCGCTGTGTTCGGGCGCGAGCTGGTTGGCCAGTTCAATTCCGTCCGCCAGCGATTTGACGTGAATGAGCCAGCCGTTGTTTTCGAGGGCACGGCGGATGTAGTCGCGGCGGTTCAGCGCCGGGGAACGCTTCGGCTGCGGATGGAGGCGGCGCTCGATTTCCTGGGCGACGGCCTGGAGCAATTTACGGGAGGGTGTCACGAGCCAGACACGCTCATGGCCGGAGCCGTGTTCGGCTTGAGCCAAAAGGTCGGCGGCGACGAAACCCGGCTTGGCGGAGTCATCCGCGAGCACCAATACTTCGCTCGGGCCTGGGAGGAGGTCCACGGCCACGCGGCCGAACACCAGGCGTTTGGCGGCCACGACGTAGGCGTTGCCGGGGCCGAAAATCTTTTGGACCGGGCGAATCGTTTGGGTGCCGAAGGCCATGGCGGCGATCGCCTGGGCGCCGCCGACGCGATAGATCTCGGTGGCGCCAGCGGTGCGGGCGGCATAGAGCAAGCCGGGATTGATGGAACCATCGGCGCCGCAGGGCGTGCAGACGACGATTTCAGGACAACCGGCCACGCGGGCCAGCACGATGGTCATCAGCGCCGTGGAAACGAGCGGTGCCGTGCCGCCGGGCACGTAGATGCCGACGCGCTGGAAGGGATCGAATTTTTCGCCCACGCTGGCGCCATGTGAATTGCGCGCGCTCCAGTCACGACGACGGGATTTGCGCGCGAACAAAGCGATATTGGCGGCGGCTTCGGCGACAGCGGCGCGCAATTCCGGGCCGGCACGCAGGGAGGCATCCATCAATTCGGCGCTCGTGACCGCGAGTTGGTCAGGACGAAGGCGGGCTTTGTCGAAGCGGGCGGTCAAGTCGACGAGCGCCTGGTCGCCACGCGTCCGAACGTCCTCGATCAAGGCATGTGCGCGCTGTTCGATTTCGGGGTCGAACAGGCTCGAGGCCTGGGTCAGTCGGCGGAGCTTCCCGGCGTAACCGGGGTCCGTGTGGCGCAGCACGTTCATCGCCGGGAGGCTAGGACAAGCGGGGTGGAAAATCAAATGGGCAGGCGAGTTGGCAGGGTCCCGATTTCAAAGGAAAAATGAGGGAGTGGAGTCAAATAAGGAAACCATCTAAATTTTTCCTTGTTCGGGGAAGAGGTGGCATCCTTCTCGGATGCATGGAAACTGCGATGCAGTACCCGGTGGTCGTTCCTCGCCAAGGCTTCGGAACGACCGACCGGCTACTGTCTGGCATCCCTCCGGGATGAAAGACGGAGGAAGTCACGGACGGCAACCAGATGCGACCAGCGCGCCATCCTTGGTTAGATCACGTTCGCGTTATGCGGCCAACGGGCGTAAAATTCCAGCGTGCTGGTGGAACTTCCATTGGACAAGATGACCACGGAAGAAAAGCTCCAGGTCATGGAGGCGTTGTGGTCCGATTTGTCGAGAAACCCCGAACAAATGCCTTCCCCTGAGTGGCACGGAGACATTCTCCGAGAAAGGGCGCAAAGGGTGAAAGAAGGCAAAGAGCACTTTGTGGACTGGGAGACGGCCAAGCAGCAACTTCGCGACAGCGAGGCATGAAGATTGAGATTCTTCCGTCCGCGATGGAAGATCTTGCCCGTGGTCGCCCGTTTTATAAACGCAAGGAAGCCGGACTAGGGGACTACTTTCCGCTGTCTTTTCAAGGACATTGATTCACTGAACATTTCGGCGGGTGTTCATGCGCTCCATTTCGGTGAATTTCACCGATTGCTCTCGAGGCGATTTCCCTATGCCGTTTATTATGCCATATCCGGAAGCGTTGTTCAGATTTACGCGGTCATAGACTGTCGCCGCGACCCGGATGGGATCGAGAGAAATCTCAAAAGACGTCGAAAAGAGAGGTAATTCATAGTAGGAGCATGTTTCGCCATGCTCCCGACCGACCTCGGCTGACTTGCGTTGCCCGGCTCATGACTTAACCTTTATTTGATGCGCAAAAGGCGGTTGCCATTTTTCCTCTGGATACCAGGGCTGGTGCTACTGCTTCTATTGGTGCTGGTTTGTTACGAGCACGTGCGCGGGCGGGTCGCGTTGAAGCGCTATCTGAAGCAGCTGCAGGCCCAAGGTAAGAAACTGACAGCGGAGGATTTTCGCGTGGTGGCGCAACCTGGCAACCGCGCCCTTGATATTTCTTCGGCGGCCCAGGACCTCATCACCGGCGCAATCCTGCCAAACAAGTATTATCCACCGATCATGAAATTGACCCCGGCGGGAAGGGCGCTCATCGGGTTCCGCGAGGATTTCTGGCTCGATGACAAAAGCACGAACACCTGGTCGGCGGTCGCACTCGAGGTGGAGACGAACAAGGCGACCCTTCAGGAAATCGGCAAAGCGTTGCAGGCACCGGTCCTGGATAATCAAGTGGATCTCAGCCAGGGATCGGATGGTTTGCCGAGGCAATCTCCTGCCGTCAAAAAACTGGCTTACTGGTTTGGCGCGGCTGGGAAAGTGGCGTTGCGGGCGAAGCAACCGGCAGACGCAGCATCTTATTTCAGCGGGGAAATCCAGCTTCCCCGTCTGCTCGCCCAGGATCGAACCATGATCGCCGAGATGTTGCGATTTTCCCAGGTGAACCTGGCCAGTTTTGATTGCTGGGAGGCACTGCAGTTCGATGGTTGGGAGGAGGCCCAACTCGCGCAGATGCAATCGGCATGGGCGCAGCAGGAGTTTGCCACGAATCTGCTTCGCAGCCTGGAGGGCGAAAGGTTTCTCGTCACCTACGAATACGAAAAGATGCGACAATCAAACAACCGGATCGCCACGATGATTTATGCGTACAATACGGTACTGAATCCAAACGGGGACGGCGAACCGGTGTGGGAAAAGATTGTTTCGGGACTGCCAGGAGGCAAGTCGGCGGTCAAGTTCATCCAGACGCAGGTGTATTGCCGACTCTGGCGCTTTGCGTGGCTGGACCAGGAGGAACTTCATGTGATGAAGCAGTTGGAGGAATGGATGAAGCTCGCCCACGCGGCGGCGCAAGCACACTCTTTTGAAAGCATCCGCCCCGACGTGGAGCGCCGGCAGGCGGATGGGGAAGTGGCCGGATTCTACGACCGGCTGCGTTATCCCACCATGAATATCGTCCCGGCATTCATGCGTGTTCCCGAGCGGGCGATGCGGGCCGAGACCGAACGCTCCCTCATGCTTTGCGCCATCGCGTTGAAGCGATTCGAACTTCGCCACGGAAAACCGGCGCCATCCCTCGAAGCGCTGGTTCCGGAATTTCTGAGCGAGGTGCCCATTGATTACATGGATGGCAAGCCGGTGCGATACCGCCCGACGAAGGATGGAGGCTTCCTACTCTACTCGGTGGGAAGTGATGGGGTTGATGATGGCGGCAACGCGGGCCTGCCAGAGGAACCAAAGCGGGGACGAAATATCTGGCAGCGCAAGGACCGGGTCTGGCCGGCGCCGGCGACCGCAGAGGAATTGGAGTATTTTCGGAAACACCCGGAGGATTAGGGGAGGGGTAGATCGGGATTGCATTGCCGGGCGGTCGAACGTAGACTTGGGGCATGTCCGCCGCTCATCAGGACGGGGTCGAGATTCGTTCGACAGGGAGCAATTCTTATCCTAGATTACCATAGTTATGGCCCTATATCAGCATGCGATGTTCACCATTGATCTGAAGAAGGTCATGGCGGTGTCCCAAACCGAAGACGAAGGCGCGGTGGTGATCCAGACGGATGACCAGCGCAAGATCGAGATGGGCGCCGAATCTGCCGAAGCCGCATCCGAGTTCCTGAATGATTTCGCCGATCAATGGGAGCAGGCGGTTGGTCCGTTGTTGCGCCATGGCCGGCATGTATTTCTCTCCTCCGCCATTTACAGCATCCAGGTGCAGGGCAACGACGTGTATATTTACTTCCGCGATTACAGCGTCAGCTTCACCCGGGCGAATGCGGAGCAAGCGCTCGAGTTGCTGGCGGAATTGACGATGCGGTGGCAGAGCGCCATCGGGGCGACGGCGAGCGAGACGGAAACAGCGTAAGCTCGCAACCGGGAATTTCTTCAGCTCGGGCCAATCAAAATCCATGACACGGTTTCTACGTCCCATCGTAGCCGCATGGGCGGCTTGGTTAATCGTTTCACCACAGGTGTTTGCTCAAAGCAACGCCCCCTTCGACGGGCGTCCGTGGAATATTTCTTCCGGCAATCTCTCGGTGAGTTACGTGCAAGCCTCACCGGTCGGCGCGTATCCAAAGACGAATTATTTCGAACCGCCGCCTTCGCCCGAGGCGCTGCGCAATCTTCATAATCTCGGACTCGTCGCGGATGAAGATTACATCGCGTGGGGCGCGGTCGAGCGCGCGCCGGGTGAATGGCAATGGCAGCAGCATGACGCGATGGAAAAAGCGCTGCACGGGGCCGGCATGAAATACGTGGCCTACAATTGGGTGCATTTCCCGCCGGTCTGGCTGCGCGACCAGCAGAAGGACAAGCGCACGCTGTTGCGTTGCATGGAACACAACGAGGAGACGCATTACCTCTCCGTTTTCGATCCGCGCACGATCGAGTGGTACGATCATTTCTATCACGCGTTACACGATCACTTCGGCGACCGGGTTGACGACGTTTACGCCTGCATCCTGGGGCCGTACGGCGAGGGCAATTATCCCCTGCGCGTGCCTGACTGGATCAACATGGGTCATTGCCACGAGGGTTATTGGTGCGGCGATGTTTATGCGCGGGCGGCGTTGCAGGCGGCGATGAAGAAAAAGTATGGGCGCATCGCGAAGCTGAATAGCGCCTGGGGCACGGACTACAAAGCCTTCGAGGACATCCAGCCGCCGCGCGAGTTATCGGACGAAAAATTCAAACCAAGCCTCGCCACGCTGCCCACGGCGGGCGACCGCCAGCGCTGGCTGGATTTCATCACGTGGTATCACCAGGCGATCATTGACTTCACCGGGGAGTCGGTGCGCACCGTGCTGAAGTATTATCCCGCGTCCAAGGTGCGCACGAAGCCGGGCGGTAATGCCCGGGGCGTGAATCCCCTGCCCTGGGGGACGTATTGCCCGGGCTACGCGCAAATGGCGAAGTCGCTGCACGTGGTCCTGCAACCGGCCGACTGCGGTGGTGCGGTGTTCGGCGATAAATGGATGGGCACGGCGTATCAGTTCTATGGGGTGAAGGAATGCACGGAGCCGGCGGGTGATCTCAGCCACCATGATTTTGCGCGCCGCATGTTTTCCGATGCGTCGTGCGGCGCGGCGCAGTTTTTCTCGTACCAGTATGAAATGCACGCGCCGGACATCCAGCGCTACGTCCACTTGATTACCGGCAAACCCGGCGATACCGCGATCGCGGTTTATTGTCCGACCACGCTGTACCGACTGGGCGAGAGCCTGCAGCCGACCATCGATGCCGGATGGCCTTTGCGCGATTTGTGCGAGTACGACGTGCTGGATGAAGTCCTGATCACCGACGGCGCGCTGACGACGAAACGCTACAAGGTTTTGGTGCTGCCGCAATCGGACGTCATCGAGCAGCCGATTTTGGACAAGCTGAAATCGTTCCTGCGCGACGGCGGAAAGATCATCGCGGCGGGCAATGCGCCGATCCGAAACGTCGCGGGCGAGCCGTGGCCCGAAGCGAAGCGCCTCACGCGGATTCCGGCGTTGAACAAAGATCGCGCGTGGCTGAGGCAGCTCGCGCCGATGCTGGCGGGCTATACGGGAGTGGACGGCGAGTTGGACCGGTTATGGACGTGTCGCCGAGGAACGGAAGTTTTCGTTTTCAATTCGAGCAGCAACGCGGTTACGAAGCAGATTGATGGCACTACGGCTGCCATAGAGCCCTACACGATCTGGTGGCGGGCGGGTGCGCGGGCGGTTTCGAAGTAGGCGTTATTTCGGGGCGATCTTCGCCGTCATAAACCAGTCAGAGCCGAGGCGGCGCCACTCGGGCGATTCCAGGTTGAGGATTTCGCTCCGGCGGGTCGCGCCGTCGCCGGCGACGGCGCGGCGGGAATTGCGGCCGCCGAGGATTTTGGGCGCGTAGAAAAAAGCGACGCGGTGGGCCAGGCCGGAGAAAAGGAAAGAGGCGTTTACTTCACCGCCGCCTTCGACCAACAAACTGGTGACGTTTTCGCGTCCGAGGCGGCGCATCAGCCAGCGAAGATCGAGTTGGAGATTTGAGTTTTTTGGCGAGGCACGGCGCTGCGGCGCAACGAGAACTTTGACGCGTTTGCGAAGGGCGGCGAGGCGACGGGCCGGCGCTTGCTCGCTGACGACGATCGTGGTCAACGCAGCGTGTTCGTCGGTAACGAGGCGCGCAGTGAGCGGAGTGCGGGCGAGGGAATCCAGGACGATGCGGCGGGGCTGACGCTTGGCGCGCAGGCCGCGAATGGTGAGAGAAGGATCGTCGGCGAGGACGGTGTTTACGCCGACAAGGATGGCGTCGGACTGGCGGCGCAGTTGCATCGCGAAGGCGCGGGATTTGGGCCCAGTGATCCACTTGGATTCGCCGGAGGAGGTGGCGATCTTGCCGTCGAGGGTCATCGCCGCTTTGACGGTGACGAAGGGAGTGCGATGAACGATCCAGTGATTGAAAGGCTCGTTGAGGCGGTCAGCTTCGGCGGCGAGCAGTCCGGTGGCAACGCGGACGCGGCGGCGTTTAAGCCAGCGAAAGCCGTGGCCGCGATGGTTGGGATTCGGATCGGTGGCGGACGCAATGACGGATTTGATGCCGGCGGCGAGAACGGCTTCGGTGCAGGGCGGCGTGCGACCGTGGGTGGAACAGGGCTCGAGGGAAACGTAAAGCGTCGCGCCGCGCGGGGAGAGGCCGCGGCGTTCGGCGTCGCGGAGGGCCTCGATTTCGGCGTGCGGTCCGCCGTAGGCGCGGTGCCAGCCGCGGCCGATGATGCGGCCGCTTTTGACGAGGACAGCCCCGACCATCGGATTGGGAGAGGCGGAACCGAGGCCGCGAGCGGCGAGGCGCAGGGCCAGGCGAAGATGGCGAAGATGCTCGGGATTTTGCCGAACGGTTTTACGTTTCATGTTCGCCAAGATGCCAGCCTACGCCAAAGCGGCAGAGGACTGCCGCAGTCCAAAACCTGTCGGAGATGTGGACGCGCGCACATGTTCGGGCTTTGACTTTGCCGCGCTAATCCTGAAACAGCGCGGCGGCGAATTGGGCGGGGTCGAAGGGCTGGAGGTCTTCGGCTTGTTCGCCGAGGCCGATGAATTTGACGGGCAACTTCAGCTCGTCGTGAATCGCAGCGACCATGCCGCCTTTGCTGGTGCCGTCGAGCTTGGTGACGACGAGGCCGGTGAGCGGGGTGATCTTGTGAAATTCGCGCGCCTGGTTCAAAGCATTCAGGCCGGTGGTGGCGTCGAGGACGAGGAGGGTTTCGTGGGGGGCGCCGGGGAGTTGTTTGCCTATGACTCGATGCAACTTCTGCAACTCCTGCATCAGGTTGTGCTTGGTATGCAGGCGGCCGGCGGTGTCCACGAAGAGATAGGCGGCGTTGCGAGCCTGGGCGGCGGCGACGGCATCGTGCGCGACGGCGGCGGCATCGGCACCGTAAGAACCCGCGACGACGTCCACCTTGAGGCGCTGGCCCCAGAGTTTGAGTTGTTCGATGGCGGCGGCGCGGAAGGTGTCACACGCGGCGAGCACGGCGGTCTGGCCTTCCGACTGAACGCGATGGGCGAGCTTGGCGGAGGTGGTGGTCTTGCCGGTGCCGTTCACGCCGACGATGGAGACGACCGTGAGGCCGGAGGGTGCGCGGCGAAGGGCGTTGTCCGCGGAGCTCAGGCTTTGCTCGACCTCGCGCGTGGCGATGGCAAAGACGTCGGGGCCGGAGCTGCCCTGGGTTTCGTAGGCTTTTTTTACGGCGGTGATGATGCGATTGGTCATCGCCACGCCGAGATCGGCGCCGAGGAGGGCGGCTTCGAGTTCCTCGGCGGTGGCATTTTCAAAACGCGGGGAGCGCGTGATGATGCGTTTGATTTCCTGCGTGAGCTTGGCGTGCGTTTTTTGCAGGCCGGCTTTGAATTTCGCGAATAGGCCCATGAGTGTTCAGCGGGTGGAAAGCAGCAACTGGTTTGGCAGGAAGTTCGCCCTCACCCCGGCTCTCTCCCCCGGGAGAGGGAGAGCATGGGGGCGACGTGGGTTTGAGCAAGTGTCTGGTGAGGCAGACTGCGCAAGGTCGTCGGAAGGTATGAGCCTCGTTACCTCGGCTGCTACGGAAGTGGACGAGGGGGCGACTGGTGTTGAAATCATGACGCAATCGCTCCGGAGGTTCGCGAGGCGGCGCGGTGCTTGAGTTCCTGGACGCGGCTGTAGGGGATGGTGACGGTGCCGATCAAGGGTTTGCCGCGGTTGAGGCCGTGGCAGTCAGAGCCGCCGGTGACCAGGAGTTGCAGGCGGGCGGCCAGGGCGAGGTAATGCTGCGCGGCGGAGGCGGAGTGTTTGGTGTGGAAGCACTCGATGCCGTCCAGGCCTTCGGCGGCCATGGCGGGGATGTGATCGTCGGCGCGATTGAGGCCCGGGTGGGCAAGGACCGCGGCGCCACCGGCGGAGTGGATCAACGCGATGGCGTTATGGGAGGACATTTTGAACTTGGGCACCCAGGCGGGGCGGTTCTTTTTGAGGAAACGTTCGAAGGCTTCGTCGAGGCTGACACAGAGTCCGGCGGCGACGAGGGCGCGGGCGACGTGGGGGCGGCCCGGGGCCTTGCAATTGGCGAGCTCGAAAACGGAATCCGCTTTGAGCGGGACGCCGAGGGCGTTGAGGCGTTCGACCATTTCGCGGACGCGTTGCTGGCGGACTTCCTGAAAACGCGCGATTTCCTTGAGCAGGCCAGGGTGGTGGATATCCACGCAGTAGCCGAGGATGTGGAATTCTTCGCCAGCGTGCTCGGCGGTCAATTCGGTGCCGGTGATCAACTCAACGCCGGCAGTAGCACAGGCGGCCATGGCGGGGGCGCAGCCTTCGACGGTGTCGTGGTCGGTGATCGAAATCGCGGTGAGGCCCAGACGTTTGGCTTCGGCGACGACGGCTTCAGGGGTCCAGGTGCCGTCCGAATACCGGGTGTGCATGTGCAGGTCGGCGACACTGCCGGCACGCGCGGAGCCCGTGGAGGGATCGGCGCTCATTTGACGTTGCGGGGCGAACGGAGGAGCTCGCCTTTTACATTGTCGAGGATGCCGTTGACGAATTTGCCGCTGTCCTGGGTCGAAAACTTTTTCGCGATGTCCACCGCTTCGTTAATGCTGACAACCGGCGGGATGTCTTCGCGGTGGAGCATCTCGTAAATGGCCAGCCGGAGGATATTGCGGTCCACGGCGGCGATGCGGTGGAGCTCCCAGTTTTTGGCGTGGCGGACGATGACTTCGTCGAGTTCCGCGCGCTTTTCCAAGGTGCCGCGGATGAGCGGGTCGGCGAAGGCGCGCATGGAGGTTTCCTCGGCGTCAGGCGGGGGCAGTTCGACGGGCTGGCCCCAGGTGGCAACGCCTTTTTCACCGGCGATGGCAGCGGCGCGCTGGGAAAGCCAAAACTGTTCGAGCGCCGCATTCAAATCCTCAGGAGGATTCAAATCGTGCTGAAACAGAAATTGGACGGCGCGTTCCCGCGCCTCTCGTCGCTTGCCCATAGCTGACAGAATGGTGGAGAAAGGCGTTTGGCGAAATGAAAATATTGGGACACGGCGGGGCCGTGAAGCTCCAAGAACCAAGCACCAAGGACCAGATAAGCACCAAGTTCCAAACTTCAAACTCAATCGCGCAGATAAGCGGGGTTGCGGGAGGTCAGAACTTCAGGCCGAGTTCCTTGAAGCGGAGGAGGGCTTCGGCGTTGCCGCGGGCGTCGTCCACGGGGTTGTGGGTGTGGGGCGTGACGCGGAATTTTTTCCACTCGGTGGCTTTGCGGAGGTCTTTCACCAAGCCGGCGTAGAGATCGCCGATGCGGCGGCCGGAGAAACCGAAGGGGTTGCGGCCGAGAAAACGGTGAAAGTAGTAGTTAATGAATTGCCAGTCGAAGGCGACGTTGTCGGAGAAGAACACCGGGCGGGCTTTGCCGAATTGCGCGAGCCATTGGTCGAAGCGCTGCATGACTTCCTTGGGGTCGTCGAATGCGAGGTGCTGCTCGCGGGTGAAGCCGCTGATGGCGAGGGCTTCGGGGAGACAACGTTCGGAAATGGGCCGGGTGCGGCCGTAAAAGGTCTGGTCCAACTTGTCGTCCACTTTGACGGCGCCGAAGCAGACCATGGAAAATTCGCCCGGAGCGGGCCCATCGGATTCGATATCAACAACTATGTAGTTCATCTGGTTTGTTACCTGGTTGAGGTTTAGTGAAAGTCTGGTGCTTTGGCTGAAGCATGGCCTCCTCTGTGCCCCTGTGGTTAAATAGGATTTTCAATCGGGAACGAGGTGGCTAGGCTGCGCGGAGTAATGAAAGCCCTGCTTGTTGTTCTCCTTGGTTTTCCCGTTCTCACTTTTGCGGCCCTGGGCCCGGCCAAAATGGAGAAGCCGGATGTGCTCATCATCATGCCGGACCAGATGCGCGGGGATTGCATGTCGGCGCGCGAACATCCGGTCGTGCGCACGCCGAACCTGGACAAGCTGGCGAAGGAAGGGGCTCTGTTCACACGGGCGTACACCACGTGTCCGTCCTGCATCCCGGCGCGGCATTCGCTGCTGACGGGGTTGTATCCGGCCACGAGTGGGATGGTGGGTTTCAAGGGCCAGCCGATCAAGGTGCCGACGCTGCCGCAATTGCTGGCGGAGAATGGTTACATGACCGTGCTGGTAGGAAGAAATATGCACCAGGTGCCGGAGACCAATTTCTACGGCTTCCAACAGGAGACGCTTGGTTCGACGTATATCTCGGAAGACGAGTACGACAAATTCCTTCGGCAAAACGCCCCGACCAGCGGGGGAATTCGGAACGTGTTCACCGGCCTGGGGCTCACTTCGAATGGCTGGGGTGGAAAGGCCTGGCCGCTGCCGGATAAATTGCATCCGACAACCTGGATCGTGGGCCAGGGACGCGAGGTGATCAAAAAGGCCGACAAGAATCGGCCGCTGTTTTTGACAGCGTCGTTTTATGCGCCGCATCCGCCGCTGTTTCCGCCGAAGAAATATTTTGACCATTACTACAAGGAGAAGCTGCCCGCCCCGGCGCACGGGGATTGGGTGGATTGGAGCGCGCTGACGGCCGAGGGCGACAAGCAGGGGCATCGCGTGCGGCTGGAGGGCGAGGCGTTGCGCGCGACGCAGGCGGGATATTTCGGGTTGATCGAACAGTTGGACACGGAAATCAAACCGCTGATCGCCGAATTCAAGGAGCGCAGCAAAAAAGCGCACCGGCCGTGGGTGATTATTTTCTGCACCGACCACGGCGAGATGCTGGGCGACAATGGCTACTTCCGCAAGTGCGAGCCGTACGAGGGCTCGGCCAACATTCCCTTCATCGTGACGGGCTCGCCGGAGTTGGGCTTCAAGCCTGGGGGACAGCGCGACGAATTGGTATGCCTGGAGGACATCATGCCCACCGTCCTGGCCCTGGCCGGCGTCGAATGTCCGTCGCTGATGGACGGGCGCAATCTCGCGCCGCTGCTCCGTGAAGAAATCAAAGTGACCCGGCCGTGGTTGCAGATTGAGCACGCGGATTGTTACAGCAAGGCGCAGGCTTTCGTGGCGTTGACCGACGGGCGGCTCAAGTACATCTGGCGTCCGCTGGATGGCAGCGAGCAGTTGTTCGATCTCTCGAACGATCCGAAAGAAGAGCACAATCTCACGCCCGTGATGTCGCATCGCACCGAGTTGGAGGAATATCGGAACAAGATGATCCAGTTGCTGGCGAACCGGCCCGAGGGATTTTCGGATGGAAAGAAGCTGATCGCGGGCCGCCCGTTTCCGCCGTTGCACGCGAAGAAAGACGGTTCGCAATAGATGCGGAATGGGATTAGGTTGGGCAATCACCCGGACCTTTATGAAATCCCTCCTCCTTTTCTTGGTTGCGCTGACTTTGTTGGCGCGGAGCCCCGCCCAGGCCGGCGTGTTTGATTCGCTGTTGAGCCTGGGCCAAACGAACAAAGCGACGCCGGAGCTTGCCAAGCTCACGCAGGGACAGGTCGGCACGGGCTTGAAGGAGGCGTTGAGCAATGGAGTGCAGCATGCGGTTTCCACTTTGGGGCAGACCAACGGTTTTCTCACCAATGCCAGCGTGCGGATTCCCATGCCGGAAAAACTCCGCACGGTGGAGACCACTTTGCGCGCGCTGAGGCAGCAGAAGCTGGCGGATGAGTTCGTGGCCACGATGAATCACGCGGCGGAGCAGGCGGTGCCGCAGGCGGCGAGATTGTTCGGCGAGGCCTTGAGCAAGATGAGTATGGCTGATGCAAAGGCGATTCTCACGGGCCCGGACAATGCAGCGACGGAATATTTTCGCAAGACGACACAGACCAACCTGGTGGCGAAGTTTCTGCCGGTCGTGAAACAGGCGACCGCCAAGGCCGGCGTGACCGCTTCCTACAAATCCATCCTGGACAAGGCGAACAGTTTTTCGCTGGGTTCGTTGGGCACCTCGATGCTGGGGACGAATGCGTTGGACATTGATCTCTACATCACCGACAAGGCGACGGATGGGCTGTTCATCATGGTCGCGGCGGAGGAAAAGCGCATTCGCGGGAGTACGACTGCGCGGACCACCGAGCTGATGCAGCAGGTTTTCAGCGCGGTGAAGAAGTAGTCCTGCCGCGCAGCGATGATTTCGCTTGTCCGGACCCGCGGGGACGGACGAAAATCGCCACTGTTACCCGCAGCTGTGAACACTATCAACGAAAGCCACCTTCAAGCCACAGCCGGCGCGGCCAGCAAGGGATTGATTTCGCTATCGCGTACAACATTGCAGCCCGGGCATTGGATTTATCGGTTTGGCGACAGCGCCAGGCCGGAGCTTTTGCTGGCCGGCCCGTGGTGGATTGGGTGCAGCCCCTTTGAAGCGTTGCAGAAAAATGCCGAGCGGCGCGAACAGACGTTGAGCGAAGCGGCACGACAATCCCTGGCCGTGGATTTCACCTGGAGCAGGCTGGACGTGCTGCACAAGGCGTTGATCCAGACGCCGCTTTCCGCCTGGGCGGGCACTCCGCAAACCCAGCGCATCCGCCGCACGCTGCCGAACCGGCGCTGGGAGCCCGACCGGGAGGTGACGCAGCTATACATTCCCGGACTCGAACAACCTGATCCCAGGAACCCGCGTCAAAAGATCTGGGAGACAGCTTTCAAGAATGTCGTCCGGCTGTTTCTGCCGGCCTAAGGCCCAACCTGCAGCAATACCCCCTGCCCGGGCGCCAGCCACAGGCCATCCTTGGTGACCGGCAACGGTTCGATTTTTCCGTCCAGCGGGGAGACCATCTTCAAGGAGGCGTTGGGAGTTTTGAGTTTCCAACTCAGATTGGCGGAGCGCTCAAGGTTTAGATTGACCAGCATGAAAAAGGATTCGCCGCGGCTGCCCGAGAATTCACCGACCATCACCGGCGAAGCGCAGCTGATGGATTCGACGAGTTTGCCAGGGAGAAGCGGAAGGCCGTCTGCGATCGGCGGCGCCGTGAAATAGACCCCGCTGGACGTGAGCTGGCTGAGGACCGGTGCGAGCGCGGCGACCTGGCGGTTGATTTCGCTGAGGTATGCCCAGGTGAGGGTCTTGTTTCCGTCCGGGCCGATGGGGGAATATTGATATCCGCGCGCGTAGTAGGTGTACCACGTGACGCCGCGGAACCCGGCGGCGAGGGTGGTGTAGGCCTGCAAGGCGAGATTGGCCGGCGTGGGCGTGGTCTGGCTGGGCTGGAGTTGGTTGGAGGAGACGATCTGGAGGCAAGGGAGATTATATTTCAGGCCGACGCGCCGGACCTCGATGAGGTTTTGGAAATAGCTGGCCGCTATGCCGCGGTCCTGCAGGTCGCGCGAATATTCGACGCGATAATTGTCGTAGCTCAAAAACGGAGGTTTGACCTCGGTCACGAAGCGTTCGAGATACTCGGTATAGGTGGCCGTGCCGAGTTGGGAGGAGGGCGCGGATCCGGGAATGGCGTAGTCGGGAAAGAGATTGATGTAGGCGAATTTGTCCGGCGCATATTTCCTGAGCGCGGCGACGGCTTTGCCCAGCGCGGGGAAATCGCTCGCCGAGGGTTCATCCATGATGAAGTAACCCTTCAACGCGGGGTTTGAGCCGCCTGCTTTCAACATCGCCTTGATACGGCGTTCGATTTCCGCGTCGGAGAGGGTTTTCCATTGGCTCTGGTAGGTCAGCGCCGGTATCGGGGGCTCTTCCGGCAGATAAATGGCGCCCAGGCCGAGCTTCTTGCATTGCCCGAGATCGCGCGCCTGCACAAACCCGCCGATGTTGAAATGACATTCCTTGAGACTCTCGAGTCCGTTCGTCTCGCAATCCCGCGTCTTGCCATCCCAGCCATGCAGCGGGTCCCAATTCAGAATCGGAAAGAAATCCGGCTGGCGAAAATCGGTGCGGGGGAAGCGGTCGGCGGCCGGGGAGACCGATAGGGCGCTTAGCAGCAACAGGGTCGGGAGAATGTGTCCAGAGCTCATGCGATGAGGGCGACTGTAATTGAAAGGTTGCGTCGGAGTCAAAAGCCGCGCTTGTAACAAAAATCCATATTCATCAGGGCAGGTTCGTGCTTCAATTGAGACATGAAGATTGAGAGCCTCAATATCGGCCAGCGGGTGCGGCATCCGCAATACGGAGTCGGAACGGTGAAATCCATTTCGGAGGCCACGGCGGAAATTCAATTCGACGACGGCAAGCGCACGATCGCGCCGGAGCCGAGCGGCCTCACGCCGGCGGAACCGCATGCGGCGGTGAGCGGCCTGGACCTGCCGCTCGCGCAATTCATCCAGCAAACCGTGGACGCGACCGTCAGCAAGCTGGGTCTGGAAAAGCCCGAGAGTTTCGTGGCCATCCTGGGTGCCCGGTGGCACCACGGCAAAGCGGTGCTGCATCCGGCGGACCCGTCATTGCAGACGAAAGAGATTCCGCTCGAAACTTTCTTTCACAAAATCGTCATGATGCGCAACCAGCTCCGCGTCCTGGAACAGAAGATCAACGGACATGAAAAGTTGACAGACGCTGAAAAAATCGAGATGCAGCAATACATCACGCGCTGCTACGGCTCGATGACGACGTTCAACGTGCTGTTCAAGGAGAAGGAAGACCAGTTTTAAAGTTCCAAGGACCAAGCACCTAGAACCAGAGAAGCACCAAATTCCAAACTGCAATAGGCGCGGTTCCGCTTTCATTCTGCCGGAGGAATCGGGAGTCGTTGGCTTGGGGGTTGGGACAGTAGTTACACTTTCCACGGCCCGCGTTTGGGGCGGTCGAGCCATTGGTTGGCTTCCTTGTCGCCGACGAATTGTTCCTTCGCGGGGTCCCATTTGAGGCGGCGGTGGTTCCAGTATGCGAGGTTGCCGAGGTGGCAGACGGTGACGGAACGGCAGCCGATTTCGACGTCGCAGATCGGGCGCTTGCGGCTGCGCATGCAATCGAGGAAATCCTTGGGGTGATTGTAGCTGTTGTAGAGGAGGATGTCGCCGGAGCCAAATTTCACTTCGGTGAGTTCCTTGGGTGTGGTTTCGAGCTTGCCGCGGTTCACCAGGATTTTGCCGTCGGTGCCGATGAAGAGCACGCCCCCGCTTTCGCCATGGAGAACTTCCACGCCGTTTGCGTAAATGTAGCGCAGGCCTTTGGTGGCTTTCGGGTCTTCGGGCGGGATGATTTCGACGGGGCCGCTGTCGTCCATGCCGAGACCCCATTGGGCGATGTCGAAATGGTGCGCGCCCCAGTCGGTCATCATGCCGCCGGAATATTCGCGGTAATTGCGCCAGCTCGGAAAATGCGTGTGCACGCCGCGCGGGCTGAGCACGGAGTTGTAGGGGCGCACCGGCGCGGGGCCGAGCCACATGTCCCAATTCAGGCCGGCTTCCATCGGTTCCTCCGGCAGATCGCAGGGGGTCGAAGGCGGGCCGACGTCCACGATGACTTGTTTGATTTTGCCGATTTTGCCGTTGCGGACGAGTTCGCAGGCCTGGCGAAATTCCTTCATCGAGCGCTGCATCGAGCCGGTCTGGAAAACGCGGTCGTATTTGCGCGCGGCCTTCACCATCGCGCGGGCTTCGTGGATGGTGAGCGAAAGCGGCTTCTCGCAGTAAATGTCTTTGCCGGCTTTGCAGGCGGCGATGGCGATGAATGCGTGCCAGTGATCGGGCGTGGCGATCACGACAGCATCAATGTCCTTGCGGGCAAGCAATTCGTGAAAGTCTTTGTACGCAGCGCAATCCTTGGCTTCGTGTTTGCCTTGCGAATTGTAGAAATCGTTTACGATCTTCTGGTGATGCTCGCGGCGAGTGGTGTCCACGTCGCAGACGGCGACCACGCGGGTGTTTGGCTGGCGCAGGAAATTTTCCATCAGCCCACGGCCCTGGGTACCGGTACCGATGCAGCCGATGGTGATGGTGTCATTGGCGCTTTTGGTGGCGGCGGCAGGGAGGATCAGGGGCGACGCGAAGGCGGCGGCGGTAGTGAGTTTGAGGAATTGGCGGCGGTGCATATTGAGATTAGTGGACGCGTGTAACTAAAAGCGGCAAGCTTGCCAGTGTGAAAGGTTTGAACTTCACTGTTTTATCCTTCTCAAACCCGGCTGGTTAGTTGGGCCGGTTCCTCCAAGATGTCGAGCAATGTTTTTGCGCAATAGACCCGGTCGCGCTTCGCGGCTTCCGTTTGCCGGACAATGCCAAGACGTTCCAGCCGCTCAATGGCACGTTGCGCGGTCGTAAACGCCACGCCAAGTTTTTGGGCACAGCCTTTTGCCGTGATGAACGGATTTGCTCCCAACAATTCCACCGCGCGCAAGGGCGTTTTGGTGGACTCGCCCGCCACCGCTTTTTGCCATTCCGCCAGCTTTGAATTGATGCGGCTGGCGCGGCTCAGGGCATCTTCGGACATGCGTGCCACCCCCAACAAAAAGTACTCGATCCAGTCCTCCCATGCGCCGCGCTCGCTGATGCCGCGCAAACCATCGTAATAATCACGGCGTGATGCCTCGAAAAAGGCGGACAGGTAAAGCAATGGCGATGGCAGAATCCGCCGTTCGATCCAAAATAAGGTGATGAGCAGCCGGCCAACGCGGCCGTTTCCGTCCAGAAAAGGATGAATGGCCTCGAACTGGTAGTGGGCCAGGGCGATGGTCACCAGCGGGGGCAAATCGGGTTCATGCAAAAACTTTTCCCAGGCGGCAAGGCAGGGCGCGACTTCCCCAGGCGGTGGAGGGACAAACGAGGCTGTTTCGGGCGTTGAACCGGGCCGGCCGATCCAGTTCTGAATTTTTCGGAACTGGCCACGAGTGGCGTGATGTCCCCTCACATCCGTCATGAGTTTTTCATGCAATTCCCGGATGAGACGCACGCAAATCGGCAATTCCACCAGCCGTGATATGCCATGTTCCAAAGCAACGACGTAGTTGCCCACTTCCCGCAAATCCTCCGGGCTGCGTTCCACCGTCATGCCCGCCTCGGCGGCCAGTAATTCGCCGAGGGTCGCCTGGGTGCCTTCGATTCTGCTGGATAGCACGGCCTCGCGCCGGGCAAAAGGACGGATGAGGATGTGCGGATTGGGCAAGCGCCCACCTTCGCCCGCCAGTTTGCCTATCATTCTGTCCGCCTCGGACAGGAGCCGGATAAGGCGCGGCGTCCAATTCAGGCGCGGCGGTAGTGGATCGGGCACAAAGGCCGAAAACCTGCCCTGAGATACCTTTCTACCTGGAATATGGGACTTTTTCGGCATCTGGGAATAAAAATAGCAGAACTCTCTATTTTCGTAAATTCACAAAAACGAAAATAAAGCGATTTCTTATTAGCGGGAGACAATGCCGCCTGTTACCGACGACCTCTTCGGTTATCATCAAATGTGAATCACGGGTCTGAGTTTGTCTCATTTCCTGAACATGAAATACACCGCGCCGACGAGGCAGAGGCCGGACCAGAGGTAGTCGAGTTTCAGCGGTTGGCGCATGTAGAATAGGGCGAAGGGGATGAAGATGGTGAGGGTGATGGCTTCCTGAAGGACTTTCAACTGGCCGAGGTCCATCGTGGTGTAGCCGATGCGGTTGGCGGGGACCTGGAGGAGATATTCGAAGAAGGCGATGCCCCAGCTCAGGAGGGCGGCGATATACCATTTTTTGTCGTTCCAATTTCGCAGGTGGGCGTACCACGCGAAGGTCATGAAGGTGTTGGAGCAGGCGAGCAGGAAAGTGGTTTGAATGAAAATGGGCCATTTCATCCGCGAAACGATAGAGATTTCTCCACTCGCGTAAAGCCACAGCCGGCGGCGCCAGGCAAAAGCCGCTACCGTCGGCCGAAAGCGGAAGTTCAAAAATTTGTTTGATTAGTTGTTGACTAAACAATTTGCATTAGCCAGAATCATGTTGTCTACCACTGTTTGAGCGCTCGACTGGAGTTCAGTCGGCATGAATGTACTTCACATAACCCTGCGGTCAGACCATGACGGCAGGGATGGTTCGATGCGGGCGGGTGTGCAACAGGCTGGCATAGCCGCCGCATCAGGGAAATCCTCATACTCAACCACGGAGTGTTATGCGCATCCCCCATTGTTTCCCAGGTTCTTCCACCCACCGTCACCTCCGGCTGTTTGCTGGTCTGACCGCGTTGATTGTTCTTGTCGCCCTCCCGGCCAGAGCCGACTGGCCGAGCACCAATGCCACCAAGTGGGTGCAGTACCCGGACCTGAGCCCGGCGGGGTATGACGTGCAAATCCGCCAGCCTCTGGTGCTGGCGAGTGATTTCATCTGCACGAACACGGGGCCGATCACGGATATCCATTTCTGGATGTCTTATCTCAGCAACAACGTTCCGAACCCAACCAACCTGCTTTTCAACGTGGGGATCTGGTCCAGTGTGCCGCCGCAGCCGCCCTTCACCAACTACAGCCAGCCGGGAATCCTGCTGTGGAACCAATTGTTCTCCAACGGCCAGTACCAAGTCCGGATGTGGGTGACCAACACGCTGGAAACCTTCTGGAATCCCCAACTCGGGACCAATGTGCTTGGCACCGACAACGCCATATTTCAGTATAATTTTTATCCGACGAATCCCTTCATCCAAACCGGCACCTCGAATACGCCCATTTCCTACTGGCTCACCCTGAGCGCCAACCTGGCAGGATTGCCCTTTACGAACATCGGCTGGAAGACATCCACCAATTTTGTTGGCACAAGTTCTTTATACTCCTTACAGGGCGGCCCCGGCGGGACGAACATTATTGCCGCGTGGGCACAACTGGCGAACCCCGCCGCCACCAACATCCTGCTCGACCTTTCGTACGCTTTGACGACGACCAACGAGCAGGGCCAGATTCCGACGAACACCGTCATAGACAAGTGGCTGCAAATTCCCGAAACGACCACCAACGGGATAGACGTGCGCGTAACGGATACACAGATGCTGGCGGATGATTTCCGCTGCAACGCCACCGGGCCGATCACGGAGATCCGGCTTTGGGGCTCGTGGGAGTTTGACCAGTACACCCAGGCCTGTTTCAACCTCAGCCTGTGGTCGGACATCCCGACCAATCAATTCAATTCGTTCAGCCAGCCCGGGCAAATGCTGTGCAGCGCCTCGTTCTGTCCGGGACAATACACGAATTTTATCTATACCAATGTGTTTTTCGAAAAATACTGGGACCCGCTCAACCCGGGGGTCTTTACCTTCGACAGCCAGGTCTGGGAGTACATCTTCCGGCTGCCGACCAATACCTGCTGGTATCAGACCAACGGCAACATTTACTGGCTGGCGTTCACGGTCAGCAATTTCGATCAAAGCCTCCATCGCTTCGGCTGGAAGACGTGTCCCACCAATTGGAACGATGACGGGGTCTTTGGCTTTGTACCCGGCTTTGGATGGCAGGAGTTGCGCCGGCCGCCGTGGAACACGAATAGCATGGACCTTTCCTTCGAGATCATCACCAGCGGGACCAACGGGCCGCCACCGCCGGTCACCACCAACGCTTATAAATGGCTGCAGGTGCCAGACCCGACTCCCAGCGGCATTGATGTCCAGGCCAGCGGCGTGTCGAACATGCTGGCCGATGATTTCCTCTGCACGGCCACCGGCCCGCTGACGCAAATCCGGCTCTGGGCTTCGTGGCTGAATGACCAGTTACCGCCGGTGCCTCCCTGCATCTGCCTCGGGTTATGGTCGGATATTCCACGCAACGGAAACAATTACAGCCGGCCGGGGTTCCAGCTTTGCGGCTACTGCTTCCAGCCGAACGAATACTTCGCCTTCCCGTACACGAATAATGTCTTCGAACAGTTCTATGATCCCAGCGGGAACGGGATTATCGGCACCGACACTGTGATTTGGGAATACGTTTTCAATTTGCCGACGAACACCTGCTGGTATCAGACGAACGGCAACATCTACTGGCTGTCGGTGCAGGCCAGTTGCT
>CAYUVH010000055.1:0-90361 GCA_964448135.1 uncultured Verrucomicrobiota bacterium
CTTTATATAAACGGGTCTCAGGCAAACAACACAAGCATGCCCGCAGGTCAGTCCTTTGTCTTAAACACCAATGCGCTGATGACCTTTGGAACGAGATCAGATTCGAGTTCCTCGTTTGTGGGGGATCTGGACGAAGGCGCATTTTACACGAATGCACTTTCAGCGGCCCAGGTGTTGACCCACTACCAAGCCGGCACCAATGCTAGCCCGCCGACGCCAAACGAACAGGTGATCCTCAATGATCATCCAGCCGGGTATTGGAGATTTAACGAGCCGTGAAGCATTGCAGGAAACGCCCGAAAGCTTAACACCTAAACATTGAAGGACGCACCGTGAACAGAATTCGCACTCGTAAATCGATGGGGATGGAAATCTCAAGCCTTCCGCTGCCACATGTAAAACACCTGGGCATCGTACGCTGGCGGGTTTACCAATGGATTGCTCTGCCAGTCCTCCTCTGTCTGGTCAGCGTTTGGAGAGGTGAGGGAGCCACGGGCCCGCTTGACACCTGGCACCCGCACTCGTCGCCCCTGACGCACGGTCTTTCTGGTTTGGCGTTCGGATCCCCGGCCTTTGTTGGGGCAGGTTTCAACGTCAACGAGATCACGCGATCGACGAATGGCGCTCAATGGTCGTTGGCCACACTCCCGGAAGGCCGCCCGACGCGAATGAGCTTTGCGAACGGTCATTTCCTGACCCTGACGCAACCGCCGCAGGCGGTGTTATTTGAATCTGCCGATGGGCTGGTTTGGAAAAACCTGGCTGAAGATCTGCCTCGGGGTAAGAACTTCGGGATCTTTGATTACGCCAATGGACTCTACCTCGCCGCAGCACACTCCACAGTTTATCACTCCACTGACCTGCAACATTGGACGTCCAGCACCGGTGTGCCGAAAGGAAATATCTTCAGTCTTTCGCATGCAGGCGGTCGGTGGATCGCCGGTATGGACTTCGGGCTCATCGCCACGTCCGATGACGGAAAAGCATGGCGCACCAACAGCCTCGGGGCAAAAGACTCTCGAATCTGGACGACCGCGGGCGGTGGCACATTCGTTGCCGTAAGTTCAGCGGGCCACATCTGGACCTCGGCCGACGGAGATCAATGGGGTTCAGTTTACCAACCGGCCGGGCCCAATCACGGGCTTCATGGGGTTGCCTTTGGAAACGGGCGATTTGTTGCTTGTGGAGCTGGAGGCGCGATACTTACCTCAACCGATGGCCGGACCTGGACTTCAAAGACCAGCGGGACGAAAGCCCTTCTGCGACAGGTTGAATATGGACTGAACACTTTTGTGATCAGCGGCGAGGACGGTTTCTTGCAATCTGACCCCCTGCCTTGATTTCATATTGTGACGAAACGGCCTCTATCAGCGTGAGGTCTTAAACGGTTCTCCATGTCTCCATGCTTCGTTCACTCTCATGGGCCGATTCCGTACTACTTTAATCACGTTCAGCTGCCCTGAGCACGAAGATCTCTCTGGCCGAGCGCTTGACACGTGCGTTGCGCTGTGCGAGTTGTCGGGCACAGGAGGGTGTGCTTCCCGGTTCCATGGGAATCCGCATCAAAACAGAAGTGATCTTTGAAATCTGATCGCAGTCACTTGCAACGGAGGACGCGAATTGTGCAGCCAGCGCCCACAGCGAGGCGGGGTAATCCGGGCGGCTCCGGCCAAATCCGGCCTTTGAATTTCAGCGCCACATCCGCCCGACCCCGATCACAGCCCAGGGACATCGTAAGGGAGGCTATTGGCGGGCGAGGAGAAATGCTTTCAGTTCGGCTGCGGCTTGGCCGCCGAAGCCTGACACCGTGGCGATGTCTTCGACGCTGGCCATGCGGAGGCGTTGGATCGAGCCGAATTTTTTGAGGAGGGCGGCTTTGCGGCGTTCGCCGATGTTCGGGAATTCGTCGAGGATGCTTTCGGAGATGCGGCGCAGGCGGAGTTCGGCGTTGTAGGTGTTGGCGAGGCGATGGGATTCGTCGCGGACGCGCTGGAGGAGTTTCAGGGCGCCGCTTTCAGCGGGAAGGCGGAGCGGTGCCTTTTCGCCGGGGCGATAGATTTCCTCGAATTCCTTGGCCAGGCCGATAATCGGGATGTGGCTGAGGCCGAGCTTTTCGAGTTCGGCGCAGGCGGCGTTGAGCTGGCCTTTGCCGCCGTCAATGAGGATCAGATTGGGCAGTGGAACAGGCTTGCGGGGTGCGCGGGCGAAAAGAGTCGAGCGGCCTTTGCGCACGGCGGAGCTGACTTCCTTGACCAGGGTTTGGAGCTCGGCGGGGACGGGTTCGCCGCCTTCGTCGCGTGGAACGGGTGGTTGCGGTTCGACGGGAGGCGCGGGTTTGGCCTCGCGCAGGAGACGGGAGTAACGGCGATGCACCACTTCGGCGACGGACGCGAAATCGTCCTGGCCCTCGACGGTCTTGATGCGGAAGCGGCGATAGTTGGCACGATCGGGGCGAGCGTTGCGGAAACTGACGAGGGACGCGACTTTGAAGGTGCCGCTGATGTTCGAGATGTCGAAGCCTTCGATGCGTTCGGGCGGAGCGGGAAGATTCAGGACGGAGGCGAGTTCAGCGAGGTCTTTTTCCGGGCTTAGCGCGGAGGGCAGGCTGTAGGGGACGCGCTCAAAGCGTTCGACGCGTTTGGTGGTGGCGCGGAGATCGGCGAGGAGATCGCGCAATTGGGCGGCCTTCTCATATTCCTGGGCGCCGGCGGCTTTGCGCATTTCAGCTTCGACACTTTCCTGGAGTTCGGCGCATTGGCCGTCGAGGAAGTCGCAGGCGGCTTTGACCTGGTCGAGGTATTGGTCGCGCGTGACGTTGTTGATGCAGGGGGCGGTGCAGTATTGGAGATGCGCGTACAGGCAGTGCTTGTAGTCGCGCTCGCCGGGCGTGAGCGGGCGGCAGCCGCGCAGATGATATTGGCGGCGGACACGAGCAAGTGTGCTGCGCAACGCGCCGGAATTGGGGAAGGGACCGAAATAACGGGCGCCATCGTCTTGCTTGATGCGCGTGAGGGTGAAGCGCGGGATCGGGTCGTTGAGATTCACCTTCAACATCAGGAAGCGTTTGTCGTCGCGGAAGCTGACGTTGTAGCGCGGGTGGAATTCCTTGATGAGCTTGCTTTCGAGCAACAGCGCCTCGGGTTCGCTTTTGACGAGGTGGATGTCGAAATCGTGGATGGCCTCAATCAGCGCCTTGAACTTGAGGTCCCAGCTCATGCGGCGCGAGGGTTGGAAGTAGTGACTGACGCGCTTGCGCAGGTCGCGCGCTTTGCCGACGTAAATTACCGTGCCGAACCGGTCGCGCATCAGGTAGATGCCCGGCTTGTGGGGGAGTTGGCCCAGTTTCTGGCGAATGTGGTCGGCCACAACGGAGAGAAGATAACCTTTGGCGGCGGGCTTGCCACCGACAAATGCTGTCGAGGGCTGGCGTGACGACCTACCTGGCGACTACTTGCAGCCAGGTGCGGGCTTCTTTTCCGGAGATGGGATCGCGGGCGATGAGATCGTGGCGGCCTGCGGCGAGGATCGCGTAGCGTTGGGTGTTGCGGGTTTCGAATTGGAGGGAGTCGCTGCGCCATTCGAGGTTGTCCGGTCCGGAGGCACGCAAGTGAATCAGCCGGCCCGAAGATGGCAGGTCGTTGTCCAGGTAAACCAGGGTGCCAGGCAAGGGGAAGATGATGTGGGGAACTTCCGTCGCCGTTGCGCAGACGGCCCGGTCGCCCAGCCAGTTTTCGCTGCTTGCGAGCCACTCACGGTATTCCGAGCCGAGGACGATTTTGCCGAGATGATCGGTGAAGGATTGGTAGGGCGGAAGAGATGTCCGCAGAAAGTGCTCTTTGACCGCGCCCGAGAGTTGGCTCGCTCCACCGGGTTCGATTTGTTTGCCGGTGATGGGATTGATCCAGCATTCGACGATGTTGGTGGGGGTAGGATACCAGGTTGTGCCGTAACGTTCGTGGAGATGGGCGAAGAGTTCGTGGAGCACCGGCCCCGCGCCGGTGACGCCGGAGACGTGTTCCATGGGTGAACCGTCGAAGTTTCCCACCCAGACGCCGACGGTGAATTCCGGGGTGAAGCCAAGCGCCCAGTTGTCGCGAAAGTCGGTGCTGGTCCCGGTTTTGCAGGCGACAGGGAAGTCGAAGTGCAACGGGGAGTCGGTGCCGAAGGTCGCCGTGCGGGCGTCGTTGTCGGAAAGGATGTCAGCGATGAGCCAGGCGGCTTCGGGGTAGGCGACGCGACGGGCGGGCGTTGGCAGGTTGCGGCACAGGCGATATGGTTTGAACTCACCGAGGCGGGCGAGGCCGGCATAGGCATTGGCGAGTTCCAGCAGCCGGACGTCGGCGTTCCCGAGCGTCAGACCGAGTCCGTAGGTTTCGGGGGGGCGGGCGAGCGTGGAGATTCCACATTCGGCGAGCCGTGTTTGCAGCGCTCGCGGTCCGCCGAGGGAGGCGAGCACGTTCACGGCGGAGATGTTCAGTGAGTTGGCCAGCGCGATGCGATAGCGCGTGGGGCCGTAACAGCGGTGGTCATAATTGACGGGGGCAAAAATGCCGGTGGCGGTGGCGTATTCGGTCGGAATGTCCGCGACAATCGTGGCGGGTGTGTCGCCGCGCTCAAGGGCCAGCAGGTAGGTGAAGGGCTTGAGGGCGGAGCCCGGCGAGCGCGGAGACCAGGCGCCGTTCACTTGCCCGGCGGCGGGAGCGAAATAATCTCCGGAGCCGACGAGGGCAAGGACGTCGCCGGATTTATTGTCGATGATTACGACCGCGCCGTTGGATACGTGCTGGGAGTCCAAACGAGTGAGTTGGCGGCGCAAGGTGGCTTCGGCGAAGTGGTTCAGCTCGAGCGACAGGGTTGTCTGAATGTCCCGTGGCTCGCGGCCGGCTGCTTCCCGGGCCAGGACGAGATCCACGAAATGCGGTGCCTCGAACACGGGGTGATTGCGGGTAATGCGCAGAGTCTCGGATTGCGCGCGATTGGAATCGGCGTCTGCCAACCAGCCGTTGGCGCGCATGCGGTCCAGCACCCAGAGCTGGCGTTTGATCGCGCGATCACGATGGGTGAGGGGATTCAGGCGGGAGGGGGCCTGTGGCAAACCCGCGAGCAGCGCGCACTCGGCGGGACTGAGGTCGCGCAGGGGTTTGCCGAAGTAAAATTGAGCCGCGGCAGCAGAGCCCCGGTTGAAATTGCCGTAATCGAGTCGGTTTAAATAGGCGGTGAGAATCTGTTGTTTCGTCCAGACCTGTTCGAGTCGGAGGGCTTGCAGGGCCTCGATGAGTTTGGTGGTGAAGGTGCGCGGGCGCGGTTGGGAGAGTTTGATGAGTTGCTGGGTGATGGTTGAGCCGCCGGAAACGACGCGCCGATGGATCAAAAGCTGGCCGAAGGCGCGCGCGCAGGCCCGCCAATCCACGCCGGAATGCTGCCAGAAGCGGCTGTCCTCGGCAGCACAGGTGGCTTGAATCAAAGTTTGGGGAAGCTCGCTATATTCGACCACCTGGCGGCGCGGACTGTCGTCCGGCCGCACCGACCGCAGACTGCGGCCGGTGCGGTCGAACAACTCCACCTCCTGGCGTGGCGCGGCGAAGAGCGCATCGGGGAGGGGCACGCAATGTATGCCAATCCGGCCGAAGAAGAGAACCGCCGCGCAAATTGAGAGAAAGTAGATGGTCCGCCGAAAGAGTTTCCGGTGTTTCCACGAAAGACGAATTCGGCGGAGTGAGTTCATTCAAATCCGCCGCTGGTAATGGTTTGGGTTCCGGAAAGACCGAAACGTTCGGGATGATACATTTCCTCGATCTTAGCTGTGGGGGCCGTGACGACGCCGGCCGCCCGCACGCGCGCGAGATAACGCAGCGTATAGTTTCCGGCCGGGAGCGAGTCCGCGAAATACAGGCAGCGGTCCTTGCGAATTTCGTGGTAGTCGCTGTCCCAGAGATAGCCGCCGCGCTCGGCGGTCATGGTGTAACTGGCTTCGCGTGTGCTAAACACGGGATTCACGGCTTCGAGGATGGACGGCAGGGCATCGTCCAGCGCGACGTAACTGGCGGGCTCGGGCGTGGAAATATTCAACGTGACCAGCACGCGGTCGCCCACGCGCAGGTTATCGAGGTCGTGCGGGAAATTGTTTTCGTCGAGCTTTTGGTAGCGCCGCTCGAGTGTGAAGCCGCGGTTCTGGCTGGGCAGGGTGGTTTCGCGGGGACGCGCTTCGATCAGCACGCTGGTGTAGAGCCGATTAGTTGAGTCTTTGGAAATCAGCAGCGGGTGCTCTCCGTGATTGGTGGCAGGGAAGGTGAAGGTCAGGAGGTTCTTCAGGGTGTCGAGGTGGAAACGGTTCTGTTGGCCGTTCCAGGAAAGGCTGCCTTCGACCGGCTCGCGTTTGGATTCGATTCGGCGGGCATATTCCGTGAGCGCGAGCAATCCCCAGGCGTTGCCCTGAGTCGTGCCCCAGTTGGCCTGCTTTTGTTCATGCATCAAATCGTCCACGAGGCGGTCGAGCATTCGGTCGTCGGGACGGAAGCGCATCCACGCCAGCAGGCGAATGGCCCGCTCACGCGCCGCGCAGCCGAAGGTGGCTTCAGCCCATCGTCGGACGATGGTCGGCGGCTTCAACAACTCGGCGACCATGTTGGTCGAGCCGTCGCTTTCCGCGATGGCCAGCGCGAGCAAAGCCCGATCTTCCGACGAGAGCGTCTCGCGCTGCTGAAACAGTTTTTCGTGGTAGGCCGGTTCGGAGCGGTTGGCGAGCGCGAGGGTGTAGAGCGCGAGGCAAGCTTCGGACGTGGCAACGGGGCCGTTGGTGGAACGCAGTTCCTGGCTGAGGTATTTCAGCACCTGGTTGAAACGATCTTCGGGAACTTCGATGCCATGGCGCTGGGCCAGCGCCAGCACCATGCCGCCGTAGGCGCTGGCCCAGAACATGGGTTCGGAGGCGCGGGGCCAGTAACCGAGTCCGCCCGAGCTGGTCTGCATCGAAAAGAGCCGCGCGACTCCGCTGCGGATGGCCGTATTCATTTCGTTGGTGCCACGGCGGAGTTGCGGCAGTAGACCGTGTGCGTCGCTCAGCACGATCCAGGGCAGGAGGCTCGAGCCGGTTTGCTCGGCGCAACCGTATGGGTAGTGGAGAAGTTGTGAGGCGGCCTCGGCGAGATCATTCAGGCGCGTGTTGGCGACCGTCACGGTGATTGTGCCCTGGCCTTCGAGCAGCTGAGGATTTGCGCCGGAGAGTAGATTCGTGGAAGCCGCGGTGAAATGATCGAGCAGGACTTCGCGCAGCAGCGGGACGACGTGACCTACTTCGATGGTGCTCTCGACAGCATCGGTGAAGGCTTCCGATCCGGGATCGGCATACCGCGCTTTCCATATCCATTTAGCCGTGCCGGTGGCGACAAATTCGACGGGGAATTCGACGACGGCGGAGGCATTGGGAGAGATTCGGACTTTCCTGCTCTTGAGCCGGTCGGCGGCAGGGGCTTTGACCTTGTCGTCGAGTTCGAGGCTGACGAGCACGTCGCCCTGGTTGGTGGTCTGGTTTTGGACGACCGCGCGCGCAATTAGTTTATCGGCCAGATTCGCAATCGCGGGCAGGGCTGGTTCGAGCAGCAGGGGTTTGCTAACGCGGAAGGCGGATGCGGCGCTGCCGAATTGCTTCTTTCCGGCATGGGCCACCGCGCACAAACGGTAGCGCGTGATGCTGTCGGGCGCCGGAAACCGGACGGTCACCTGGCCGCTGGTGTCCGTGTTCAAGCCAGCCTGCCAGAAGGCGCATGCGAGGAATTTTCGGCGGACGCCGGGCTCGCCGCCGCCGCCGACGAGGTAGCCCTTGTTTTGAAAATACAACTCCTCAGGGTCTTCCTCGAGGAGCTGAGGTAAAGATATCCCGGTTTGCACCCGCAGGGGACGAGGGGCGTGGAAAAAGCCGTGCGGGTCGGGGAGCCCGGCGTCGTTGAGGCTGGCGACGCCCTCATCCACAGCATAGACGACGACTTCCGCATTCGCGACAGGTTCGTCCGATGCATTGGCCACGCGGATGGTCGCCGCGACGGTTTCGGCGGGTCGGCAATTTGTGTTGGCGGGTGTGACGCTGACTGCGAGTTTCGTGGCCGGGTCCTCCACCTTCAGCTCGCAATAGCCGAGCCGGTATTCCGGCTCCTTTGCCTGATGCGGGGAGTCGTCAGAACCGCGTAGCAAGGCAATCGAGACGAACGCATTAGGCACATCGTTGGTTGTCAGGGAAACACGGACCAACGGCAGATTCCCTTCCAAGTGAGTGGTGTATGATCGCAGCACCTTTTCGCGTTCCACGGTCACGAGTGCGGTACCGCTGAACGGGGCTTCAACGAGGATCTCTGCTGTGTCGCCCGGGTGGTATTGTTTTCGATCGGGCTTCAAGCGGAGTTGCGCGTCGTTACTGTAGTCGTGGCCTGCGCGTGTTGGCGCGGAGACATAGAACACCTGTGAACATTTCACGGTGCGCCCGCCGGGATCGGTGGCGGAGGCGTGGAGCAGATATTCGCCCGCCTCGAGCGGCGGCAGATTGGTGATTGAGTTGCCGGCGATCTCCTCCTGCGCCTTGGCTGGCTGAGTCACGGGAAGCACCGTGAAGTCGCATTCGAGAACGTTGGTTAGCACGGCTTCGTTCTGGTAGTGCACCGACTTGCCCGCGCCCTGGATGCGGACCGATTCCCAGTTCACCCTCTGCAAGGTCAGGCGCGCGCTTACGGTAGACGGCCAGGGCTTGCCATCGGCGGCAGCCGCGGCGATCTCGAGGTTCAGCGGTTCGCCTGCCTTGACCACTTCGGCGTTCTGGCGCAGTCCCAGGTAGAAATCGGAGCCGTGGCAAACGAACTCGCTCCGGTGGGTGATGGTTTGCTGATTCAGGTCGGTGACCTCCACCAGCAACGAAGCGGTTCGGCGCCAGGAACTTTTCGGCAGATCCACCGCCACCACGTAGTTGCTCCCGCCGCCAATGCTGCCATCGCCAGTCAGCGAATTGAATTTTCCAAGGCTTCGCCGGCCGGAACCGGGTTCGGTGCAGCCAAAATCAAATGCCTCGAAGGTTTCGGAGTGGAAATCCGTGTCCCAGGTGTTCAAGGTCCATTTGACGCGCGCGCGGGAGAGGGGTTTGCCGAAAAAGTACCGGGCCGAGACCGGCACCACCACTCGCTCCGCAGGGGCGAAGGATTCCGGCGCGTGCGCCGATACTTCAAAAGCGCTGGGTTGAAAATCCTGCACCAGGAATTCGTGCCGATAGCAATCGTTCGTTCCAAAGCTTAGGCTGGCGTTGAATTCGCCGCGGCTGCTGATGGGCAGGGGGATGGATTGCGACCAGCTTCCCGTGCTGCTGAAGCTGGCGTTGGTCTTGAAGATTACTCTGCCGTGCGGATCATAACACCGCAACGTGCCGGTCAGTCCTTCGCGAATGTCCAGCCCCTCGTCGCCCCAATCCCGGACAAGAGCGTACAAGTGCACCTCTTCGCCGGGACGATAAAGGCGCCGGTCGCTGAACATTAACACGCGGCGGTTATTGGCGGTGTCGTCTGCGTCGGCTGTTGGAAGGTGGTATGACCACATCCGTACCCGATTTTCGTCCAGCGGCAGGGCATGAAAGTCTTCCCCTTGCTGCAGGGCGACCCAGTCGCCGTTTGTGTTAGCAGGCAGATTCGCGATGCCGTTTTGGTCGGTGAGGGCTTCGGCGAGGGGTTCATTTTCATCGCTGTAGAGGCGCGCAGTGGCGCCCGCGATCGGTTGCGCTCCGCCGTGAGTAAAGGCGAATACCTCCGTGCCAGCGGCGCTCTTTTTCCAGACCAAACCCAGGTCGGTGAGCTGAATCAACGCCTGGGTGCCCAGCCGCGGACCCTCGTTGGTTCGGGTAGCGTCGAGGAAGACGACGCCGGTTTTTCGGCCGTGGAGAAGTTCGTCCCACTTCAGCTCGGTGCGGCTGGCCTTGTCCGGTTCGGGGGCGGTTTGAATGGTTACATCAAAAACGGTGCGGCCGGGAATCAGGTTGTAGGAGAGCGGCCGATAATTTTCATCCGGTGCCTCGTTCTGTCGGCGTTCATCCCATCGAATGAAATAATCCGAATATCCGCGCAAAGCGTGGATGGCGGTGGCTGGGTCGAGCAATTTGGCGCGGACTCTGGCGTCGGGCACGTTTATCGCGAGCAGGGGGAAGGTTCGATTTCCACGGGCGAGTTGATCGCGCGAAAAGGCGGGAAAGTAGAGGCGCGGCGCCACGGACGGCATTTGGAGGTCGAAAGTGTTGGAACCGCTCAACTCGAAAGGTTCTTCCGCCCGGAAGCCGGGGAGGAGTTTCAATGTGTAGTTCGTGAGCGATTGGAAGTCGCCGTGCAATACAACACTGCGCCAGCCCAATTGGATCGTGAGGTTCGTGGGGAGCGGGCTCAATTCGAGCCAGCCTTCAGGTCCGTTCGTGAGCGAGGCGGGCACGGGCTTGGAAAACTCGAGGTGAATCGAGGGACCGGCGTAAATGAGGTTGTGCGCCGCGATCTGGGTCACTTTGAATTGCGTGATATCGCCGATGGGTACTTCCTCGGCTTTGCGCAGGCGCAGGCCTCGCTCGCGCGCTGGTCCACCGGCGGGCACCACCAGGCGCCAATTTTTGCCCACGGGCAGAGGCAGTCGCGGCGAGACGACCAACAGCGTGGGCCAGTCCACCCTGGCGGAATCCGTGGCGTCGGTATTCGGGAGCGAGTTCGTGCCGTGCGCGCGCTCGAAGGCCGCCCGCCAGGGATTTTGGGCGTCGCTGAGGCCCAACTGGTAGTCCACTTCGCCAAACTTGCCTTGCCGCACGTCGGCCAGGATGCGTCGCCCGGAGTCGTCTCGGAAATACGGAAGTCCCTGGAAGTCCGCCGCGCTGACTTCGGCGTTGAAGAGCAGTCGGATGTCCGGCTCAGACGCAGCGTTGGCGTTAAACTCGCGCGGACTGAATCCGGCGATACTGAATGGCGGAGTGGTTAGCTCACCGCGCAGTTGTGCCGTCAGTGGATTTCCACCGGCGCTGGACAGTCCCGGGCGAAGGGTGAAAACATAAGTGGTATCCAGCGCCAAAGGTTCGGCGGGAGTGAACACCCCGCTACGCTGGCTCAACCAGACGAAGCGACCGGGGAGTGGAGGATCAACGGCGAGGGGCGATACGCTGTTGGTGGTGCCCACCAGACCGCCTTCAATCATCGGCGTGTCGAAGCGCAGCTCGAAGGTCATCGCCGAGCTGGGCGTGCTGGAACTCATCACCAGCTCGACGCCGCGGGAGATGTCAGAGCGTCCGCAGCCGGAGAGCAGGAGGCCGACGAGCGAAATTACGAGCAGTACTGAGGCGGCTGATTTGGCGCGATCGGAACTGGGGGGTTGAGCTTGAGTGAGTGCAGGTTTACTCAGTTTGGAACGGTACAAAGCAAGGGTGGGCCCGGATTTTGGTGCGTGCATGGCTGTGGCGTTTTCATGTTTGTTAATTGCTGAGCCACAGCGGACCGAAAATCAAAACAGCAACAGGTACAGGCCGCGCCGGGGCTCTTCTTTCCATGCACCTTGCTCTGTTGAGGAAGCCAGGACGGGATGCAGGCTTTGTCTTCGAGGAACCGTTGGAAGACGACGTGAGTGAAAGGCGGAATTGAAAAGCTGTCCAGAAGAAAATGATTTGGAGCATCACTTTTTTGAAAATAGGGATCCGGATCGGATCACACGAATCCTGGTTCCAAGCTCTAAGCCCAAAGAGTTGCGCTTTGCCGAAAACCGCCTTTTGAGTTTAAAGGCCGCCGCGGAGCAAGCCCCAGGGTGGTGAATACGATCCTGTTGGGACAGGAGAGATTGCTGTTTTCGTTAACCGTCTTTCTCGCTGGACAGGGCAGTTTTAGTGCGCTATTTGCCGTGTCATGGATGGTCGAGGTGGGTTGGTTCGACGTAGTGATGCGATGAGGCAGCGTCGCGAATGGCTTTTCTTGCTTTTGGCCGGCTTCGGCGTGTTGTGGATTTTTGCAGCCAATGCCAGCGGACCCTCCTACGAGGGAAAATCGGTCAGTTACTGGTTCCAGCACGGCTTCGAGGATTTCGACGACATTGGCAGCACGATCAAGGCTTTCAAGGCCATGGGCAGCAATGCCGTGCCGTATCTGATCGAAATGTTGGAGCGAAAGCCGGGCTTGCCGGAGGACTCCAAAATTGAAAACCAACGCGGAGATGCCGCGTTTCTGATAGCGCAAATCGGACCCGAGGCGGCGGCGGCGATTCCCGCGCTCTTGAGAATACCGATAATCGACACCAACGATTGGCAGCTGCGGACGAGTGTCAGGGTCGCCCTCTGCGCCATGGGTGAGAAGCTTTCCAGGCATGCGCCGGCGATCGTGGAGTGGTTGCAAAGCAGCGACGGGGAGCTGCGGGAACTGGGGAGACATCTGCTGGTTTGCATGGGACCGAAAGCGCGCGAGGCGGCCCCCCTTCTGGTGAAGGCTTTGAAACGAAGTGACGCATCGGTGTCGCTCGCTCTGGCCGAGGCGCTCTGGAGCGTCGCCCGGGATACCAATGCGGTGTTGGCGGTATATACGCGCGCGCTGCAGTCCACGAATCCAGTCCATCGTGAGTTCGTTCTCTGTCAACTCGCCGAAATGGGCGTTGCGGCCCGAACCGCCGGGCCGGCCATCGAGGCGCTGCTGGAAAATCCAGACCGGACGCAACGCCAGCGTGCGGAAATAATTCTGTACCGGATAGCACCTGGGTTGCTTCAGGCGAGATCACGGAAAATCAACAATCAGCTTCCGGCCGAGCTTGAAGAACTCATGCAAGCGATTCGTTCCAGCGAGCGCCCGGTTCGCTTTCGCGCGCTCGATACCATTCCGTTGCTGGGCTCCAATGCCGTGGAGGCGGTACCGGCCCTGGTCAGAGTGCTGACGGATGCGCCTCCTTCCCCATCGCCCGGGCCGATGGAGCCGACGGGTGGGACGACCGACCACCGTCAGGCGGCGGAGTGCCTGGGCGAAATCGGGCCGGGAGCGATGGCGGCAACGGCGGCGCTGGTTCAGGCGTTGAAAGCGCGGCCTGGTCCCGATCGATTTTATTTTTGCCGGGCTTTGGGTGACATCGGTCCGGGCGCTCGGGAATCCGTGCCGGCACTGGCCGAAGCGCTGCAAGACCAAAACAGGAGGGTGCGCCTCGCTGCGGCGACGGCCATCGTACGGATTGCCCCAGCCGAAAGCTCCAACGCGGTCGAGGTTTTGGAAGCCCTCAAATGGGACCTGGATGGCGCCTTGGTCCTGGCCTCGACGAATGGAATCCCACAAAAGAGCACCTTGAAGGACGGATTTGGGAATTTTGACGGGGCATACCCCCGGCTGGCGGCTTCGGTGGCGCTCTGGCAGGCAGGCTTGGCCAAGGATCCGCCGGTGGCAGAGATCACTGGGGAGTTTGGGAAAGACGCATCTTTGTTCGACTCCGAATACATCGAACTGCTGGGCGAAATTGGCCCGGCAGCAAAATCAGCATTGCTTGTCCTGGAACCGTACTTGAACCCGGGGAATTATTACCGGCTCCGAATCCGCGCGGCAATTGCGATCCGAAAGATTGATCCGGAGGAGGCGGCGAAACTCAATTTGCCCGGTGTGTTGTTGAGGTGTGCGTATTAATGGGCAACCCTGTCGGACTGGGCAAGTTTGATCGTGATTTCGGGCTGGACTTGCTTTTGGCTGTGAACTAATCCCGAAACTATGCATGGGCGGGTGGCATTTTTTCGCAAACGGGAGATGACGAAGCGTCCAGGGCGCAAGTATTGGATCCTGATTCTCGTGCTGGGGGGCTTCTTGTTCTACTTCCTGTATCATCGCCCGGAGCCGACATACGGGGGGAAATCAGCCAGTTATTGGCTGGAGCAGATGGATCCGAAGACCGGCCGGATGAAGGAGTCTTTCGTGGCGTTCAAAGCCATGGGCAGCAATGCGGTTCCGTTTCTGGTCGAGAAGCTGGAATGGAAGCCATGGAGATATCTGCCAGCCATGGATAGATTGCTGTATGACGATCAAACCGGGCTTCCAAAGCGCCTTCCCAAAATCCTGGTCAGGATTCTGTCCGACGATGGCCGGAATGAAGCCCTGCGGGACAGGGCGTTCATGGCCATCCGGGAAATTGGACCCGAAGCGTCAGCGGCGATACCCACTTTGATGAAGGCGTTCAATGATACGAATGGCGGGTGGCAGATCAGAAACGGGGCCGAGGCGGCGCTCGGCGCGATGGGCGAAAAACTTGCCGGCCAGACTCCGGTTCTCATCAAACAGTTCAAGGAAGGTGACGCAAATATCAGCTCCAGCGTAGCGATGCTGCTAGGTAAAGTCGGGCCCAAGGCGGAGGCGGCGCTTCCAATTCTGATCGAGGCAACCAGCAGCACCAATGATTACCTGTGTATCGTGTCGGCAGACGCAATCTGGTCGATTGCGCGGCAAACCAATTTTGTGATCGGGGTGTACACCAGGCTACTGCGATCAACCAAGACGCTGGCGGGACAGAAATATTATCCGGGCTGGGCGATCAGCAGGCTGGGAGCCATGGGGTCGGCGGCCCGGTCCACGGCTCCTATGATTCAAAAGCTTATGCTCTCTCCGGGAGAACTATCCCGGAGTACGGCCGAAGCAGCGTTGCGAGAAGTGGATCCAGACCGGTATCGCGCAACCATCAAGGAACTGAATGAGCAGGGTCCGGCGTTAATAGCCAAAGCAATTGAGGCCCTGCATTCGGAAAAACCGGAAGAGCAAAAAAGCGGTCTGTATCGAATCCAGATTTTCGGTCCGGCAGCGCGGGAATCGGTGCCAGCCATCGTCAGAATCCTTGAGACCATATCCCGGAGCGAAGACGGTCCGGATAAGCAGTATGATACGACCATCCAAGCCGCGGACGCCCTGGCCGAAATCGGGCCGGAGGCACGAGCCGCCGTTCCGGTCCTGACGAACCTCCTGTCGTTTCCCAAGGGTATTCATATAAGCCGGGTTTGCCGCGCGTTGGGTTGCATCGGGCCCGCGGCAACTGGAGCGGTGCCGGCGTTGGAGGCATGGTTTACGAACAACTATCCGGATCTTCAGCTTGCCGCCGCGACCGCGGTCACACGGATCGTGCCCGGGGATTGTAGCAACGCGGTGGCGGTGCTGAGGGGCCTCCAGCGAGATTCCGGCGAAATCGCAAATCAGGAAACGCCCGAGCAAGTGGAGGAAATCATGAGCCATCGCATTCGTTTCTATCCGTCTTTTCAGGCGCAGGTGGCTGTAGCTCTGTGGCGGCTCGGACTGAAGAGTGATTTGGAAGAGAGCTCACCGATGGCTGCGCTGGTGAAACAATTGAATTCCCCAGGGAACCTGGAGTTCCTCTCCCTGATACGGTTGGCCGGGGATCTGGGCCCGGATGCCAAGGGGGCAATCCCTCGATTGAAGGCTTACATGGACAATGGCCCTTTCTCACAGGCCGCCATTGCGATCAGAAAGATCGATCCAGAAGAATATGCCAGGATGGGACTGCCGGGGACGTTGGTTCTCCCTTGAGATTCAACGCGTAATTTGCGGCACGGCTTGCGGTCCGACGTTATGGATGTTAATCGGGTGGAAGCCCTGCTCATGTGCGGGCGAGGAGTTGATCATCGTGAAGTTATCGTTGGCGGGGTCGGTGAATAGAGGATCGGCAATCAGCGAATCGAGGTCGTGGCCGCGTTTGCGCCATTGGTCGAGGGGGAGGCCGGCGAAGTTGAAGGCGTTGGAGCCGCGGGTGTCGAAGTAGAGATTGTGATCCATGACGTATTTGTCGCCGGCCCAATCGCCGGTGAGCAGGACGCCGGAGTCGAAATAGACGATGTTGGTTTCGAAGGAAAAGCTGAGGTGGGCTTCAGGGCGGGTGCGTTGGATTTGGGCGTCGCGGCCGAAGGCGAAGATGTTGTTAAACACGCGGTTGGTTTCGCCGTAGTGCTGGTGGAAGCCGCCGTGGGTGGTGCGATAGACGAGGTTGCTGGCGGCAAGGATGCCGCTGGTGCCTTCGTCGAAGTAGATGCCCCAGCCGCCATAACTGCGGCCGGCGATGTCGTGCCAGAGGTTGTTGATGATGGCGGTGCCGGGCTGGCGGCCGAGGGTGTAGATGCCGCCCATGTCGCTGAGGATGGGGCCGTCGCCATCGGATTTGACGCCGATGTGGTGGACGTGGTTGTAGGCGACAAGGTTGCCGCCGGCTTGGGCGGGTTTGGTGTAACCCCAAGTCCAGCCGATGGAGATTCCGGTGTAGTAGAAATCGTGGATGTGGTTGTGGGTGATTCGGTTGTCCGGCGACTGGCCCAGCCAGATGCCGACGGCACTGGGGAAGAGAAAACCGCCGTCGTGGAGGTGGCAGTCGCAGATTTCATTGGCGGAGGTTTTCAGATTTTCCCCAGGATGAACGCGGGGCTCTCCCAGCTTGATGCCGCCGGCGCCGAGGTCGGAGAATTCGCAATGAAGTATGCGATTGGATTGGCAACCGGAGGTGAATTCGAGGCCGTAGTTGGCGAGGTTTTGGAATTTGCAATCGGTGATGGTGCAATTCCGGACGCCCTGGCCCCAGACGGCGCCGGGGACGGCGTAGGCGGCTTGAGCGAAGCCGGCGACGGGGAGTTTGTCGGCGGGAGTGGAGAGAGCCTGGGCTTTAGCCGTCGGATCTTCGGGAGGGAAATACCATTCGGTGTGGGAAAAGGTGAGCCCGCGCAAGGTGATATCAGAAACGAATTGGTTGGTTTCCGGGTGGCCTTCGAAGCGAAGCACCTGGGCAAGCGCGGGGCGGACGGCGATCATGCTGGTGAGGGTTTCGCCGGGGCGGGGCAGGTAGTAAACGCGGCCGCTGGCGCGATCGAGGGACCATTCGCCCGGTTCGTCGAGCCACGCGAGGGCACCTTCCGCGTAGTAGACATCGCCTTTTTGGAGTTCGAAGACGGAGCGCTTCGAGAAATTTACGATGTGCTGGGTTTCGTCGAGACTGATGATCGGCAAGCGCGATTCGACCCAGCGGGTCATGGCGATGATCTCGGCGTTGGCAAGGCCGGCGGAGTTGGTCAGGTCGCCGTCGCGAAAACGGAAACGGCTGTGGCCTTGCTCCCAGTTGGCGGGTTTGTCGAGGATTTCAGTGATGGGGAAATAGCCCCGGTTTGGATGTCGGGCGCGGGTGGCGTAGTTGCCGTTGACCCAGAGTTCGTGGAAATCAAGGTTGGTGGAGACTTCGGCCTGCCAGCAGAGGCGGCCTTGAAGGGTGGTTTCGTGCCAGTTGGTGATGAGTTGGCCACCGCTCAGGACGGGATGCTCGCCGGGGAAGGCGAGAATGGTGAGATTGGAGTTGTCTGGCGTCAGGATCACTGGTTGATCCAGGAAGTAGCAGCCACCGCGTACCAGGATAGGTGAGTCTTTCTGGAGCCTGACCGGCAGGCCGATGCGAGCCTGCCGGTGGGCTTCGATAGCGCGGGCCACAGTCGCAAAGGGACCATCGGTGTGGTTGTGCACTGGCCGCTCGAAACGTCCGGACCAATTGTCGTTGCCGTTCGTGGCGACAAACAAGGTGCCAATATACGGTTTAGGAGTCGCGGCCTCGGGTGAGCCGGGTTTGGGTTGGGCGCAGCCGGCGAGGAGAGCGATGAGACAAATGATTCCGATCGCGTGGCGGAGAGTATGGGACGTTGCAGGAGTGGCCGGCCTCCTCTCCCCGGCCCTCTCCTCCAGGGGAGGCGAGGGAGAAGAGCGCGCCGACTGACGCGGCGGATGGTTACTTCGCGGCGTTGTCATGCAGCACGATGGGGCGGGTGCTTTGATTCGTAACTCGCAGGGAGTCCTTCATGACGTTGTCGGAGATGACGGCGCGGTGGACGTTCGGGCCGAGCTGGATCTGGGGTTTGTCGGCCTGGAATTCGCAGCCGCGCACCATGAGGGTGCCGCCGGTGGCCTGGATCGCGTGGCGAGCTTCGTCCTTGCTGTCCCACTGGACGAAGGTGCAATCACTAAAGCCGACGGTGCCGTGGCCCGCGATCATGGCGATTTGGTTGCAGGGTCCCCAGAACGCGCAGTTGACGAAGCGGACGGAGCCGCTGTTGCTCGCGGTGACGCGGACCATCGTGGGATCGGGACCGTGGAAGGAGACGAATTCGCCGTTGCTGATTAGCAGGGCCATGGACGCGCTGTTTTCCACGACGAGGGCGGTGAAGCAATCGTCAGCGCCGATGCCGAGGAAGTTGCCATTGCAGACGCCGGCTTTGGTCTGGATGAACTTGTAGCCGATGTTATAGCCGAAGCAGAAGGTGTTGAAGACGTATTGCCAGTCGCTGCGGCCGAAGATGAAGGCTTCGCCGTGCTCCTGCTGCCATTTGAATAGTTTTGGCTTCATGCTCCACCAGGGATTGAAGTGGACGTTTTCGATGCGGCCGATGTCGTAGATATCGTCCACGTAAATGCCCCGGCGGAGGGGCTGGCCCTGGACGTCGCGGATGAGGTGGCGTTCGTTTTTGGTGGCGTCAATGCCATTGTAGGAGTTGAGGAGTTCCACGGCGATGACAGCAGGGTTTTGTCCGCGCAGGGCGATGGTCCAGGGATAGGCAGCGGGTTCTTCGGCGGGGTTTTGATCCGGGTGATAGATGACGACGCCTTTGAGGGTGGAGTTGGCATTTAGGGTAAGAAAGGGTGAGGCGTCTTCCTTGCCGCGGTTTTCTTTGACGAGGAATGTCGTGCCGCCGTCGGTGGGTTTGGGGCTGCCGGGGTTGCGGATGCCGATGTGGGAGGGGACGGATTCCCACGTGCCTTTGAGGGTGACGCCGTTGGGGACGTTGAGATGGCCGGAGAAGAGATAGTTTCCGGCTGGGGCGAGGACGGTTGCGCCACCGGTTTGGCCGGCGGTGTCCAGGGCTTTTTGGAAGGCGGCGGTGTCGTCGTTGGTGCCGTCAGCTTTGGCGCCGAAGTCGAGGACGGAGAAAAAATTCGTATTCGCGGCGGGGACGGCGAGAGCGGAAAGGATGAGAAAAATGGAAAGGAAGAATCCTTTCGTCCGAGCGGAGTGATGTTTGATTTTGTTCAATCGAATCGAGAATGGCAAATGGCGGTGGGGGATGCAAATCATGCGGTTCGTGGTTGAGCGAGAAACCGCTGAAGCGGTTCCAACTATTCGATGGGGGCTGCCTGCACCCCGCTGAAGCGGTGTGTTAATGGGATGAGACTGAGGCAGGTTATTTTGCGGAGGCCTTTTTAGAAGGGAAGCGCTGGATGGAGCCTTCCTGCGGGTCGACGACCGAGTATCCGGTTTCCTCGGCAAGGGCTTGAAGGTAGCGATTCATTTCTGCTTCCGAAGTGCCCGAGTACCAGTGGATGGTGACGCGGTCGTCGTAGATTATGAATTGCGCACCGGGCTTGGCATCGGTGTGCCAGTTCAGTTCTTCGCAATCGTCCTGCTTCCGGGCTTCGGCTTCGGTGATACCCATGAGCTTCCCGATCTCCTGGTAGTCCTTTTCAAAGCGTTCGTAACGCGGATCGAGCTGCATCAGGAACTCCGCCAGGCGACGACGGTCATAGGTTGAGATGGCCCGGTCCGTCTTATCCTCCAGGGCTTGGAGTAAATCCATGGCCCCGGCGATGTCCGCCTTTGGAGGCAGCGCCACCAGATAGAGGTCGTAGCTCATCTGGAAAGCGGGTCACTATTTTTTGCCTTTGAAGCCGGCGTTTTGCGTGTAGCCGCCTTCGTTGGCTTTGGAGATTTTCTTCTGGTCCATTTTGACGAGGGCGCGGTCGTAGGTCATGAGGCCGTTGACTTCGATTTCGACGTCCGTGGTCTGGGTGTAAATGGCGGCGGATAGGCCTTTTTCCTGGATCAGCGGCCAGAGTTTGACGAGAAGATCGAGATAGGCGGAAGTAAGAGCGGCGGAGTTGGTGTAGCTCTTGTAACCCCAGTTTTTCTCCGCCTGCCACGTGTGGCCGCTGACCGGGAGGCCGAGGCCGCCGAATTCGCCGAGCACCGAGGCGCGGGTCTTTTCCGGTTCGGGCGCACCCGGGCCGGGATATTTGTGCATGTCCATCACATCGCCCACGCCGCGATCCGCCCAACCGCTGGTGTCATCCACCAGCCGCGTCGGATCCAACTTGCGAATGAGGTCCACGATTTTGGCGGTCTCCCACTGGCCCCAACCTTCGTTGTAGGGTACCCACATGACGATGGACGGATGGTTCGCACGGCCCTTGACCAGCGCGGTCAATTCGTCTTCAAAATCCTTGCCCGATTCCTCTGAGCGCGTGATGTCGGGTTGGTCCGGGTTGATGTATTTGTCGCCGCTGGGCATATCCTGCCAGACGAGCAGGCCGAGTTTGTCGCACCAATAGTACCAGCGGTCCGGTTCCACTTTGACGTGCTTGCGTGCCATGTTGAAGCCGAGCTTTTTGGTCATTTCGATGTCGTACTTCAGTGCGTCGTCCGTGGGCGCGGTGTAAATGCCGTCCGGCCAGAAGCCTTGGTCGAGCGGGCCGAATTGGAAATAGGGGCGGTTGTTGAGCATCATCCGCGTGAAACCCTTTTCGTCCTTGCCGAGCGAAATCTTGCGCATGCCGAAGTAGCTCTCGACTTTGTCAATGGTGGTGCTGCCGAGCTTGAGTTTCACGTAGAGCTTGTAGAGGTGCGGATCCTCGGGGCTCCAAAGTTTCGCGTCTTTGATCGGCATGACAATCGTGCCGCCGGGCGAAACCGAGGCGGAGTATACACTGCGCCAACCGTCACGGACGGACACTTCCAGGGTGTAATTGCCAAGGAGAGCGGGGGTGATGGCTTTGACCGTGACCGCGCCCTTATCAATGTCCGGGGTGATTTGCAGCTCTCTTACGTAGGCGGCTTCGACGGGTTCGATCCAGACGGTCTGCCAAATACCGCTGGTGGGCGTGTACCAGATGCCGTTTGGTTTGCGGACCTGCTTGCCGCGCGGTTGCGTGCCGGCGTCGGTGGGGTCCCAGACCGAAACGAGAATTTCATTCGCGCCGCTCCGGTTGAGGGCGGGCGTGATGTCGAAGGAAAAGGCATCGTAGCCGCCACGGTGCTGGCCTTGGATTTTGCCGTTCACCCAGACGGCGGTGACGTAATCCGATGCGCCGAAATTCAGGAGCACGCGCTTGCCGATCCAGCTAATGGGCAGATCGAAGGAGCGGCGATACCAGAGGCGGTCGTTTTCGGTGACGGATTTCATCACGCCGGAGAGGGCGGATTCGACGGGGAAGGGGACCAGGATTTGATGTTCGAAGGTGCCGGGGCGCGGGGCGTCCTTGCTGGTGATGGCAAGGTCCCAGAGGCCGTTGAGGTTGAGCCAATCGCTGCGGACGAGTTGGGGACGGGGATATTCGGAGAGCGGGTGCCGTGACGAAACGTCTTTGGCCCAGCGGGTTTTCAATGGGCCGTCCGCGGGCTTCCAATCAGCGGCGAGTGAAGCGGTCGGCATTAGGAGCAGGCAGGTTGCCAGCGTGAATAAGTTTCGCAGGACCCAATTTTGCGATTCGTTTCGATTCATAGAAAGACCTGGATTATCCGACCGCGACAATTTGGGCCAGGAATATCGAGATTTCAATGAATTATCCCGCCGGGGAGACCGTGGTTGAGTTGCGCCGACAGTCGGCGGGGGCGGGAATTCGGCGCAGCTTGTTCGCACGGGAGGCCGAAGGTTACGATTTTTTTTGGCCGGATTTACCCGGATTTACCCGGAGAAGGCCGGATTTACCCGGAGTGGATGATCCGGGGTGACACCGCAACTGACTGAGACGGGAGCGTCCGGCCGGCGGCGGCGAAGAGGTACAATGTCCAGCCAGGGCGGCGTGAGGGTGACTCAGAATTTTCATCTTTTTGGCGGAAGGTTAGCAGGGTCACTTGGACAAAGGCTGTCCAAGTGGAGAATCTTTCTGGTTTTTAGGACTGCTTCGCTTTGACTGAATGTCAGCGCGGCGTAGGCGGGGTCCATGCGTGAGCGTCAGGGCCGGTGCCGATGACGGGGAAGGCGGAGATGCGGAGGCGGGCGGCGCCCATCGGGATGAGGGTGATGTTGGTGATGGGCTCGTCTGACTTTACGGGGCTGGCTTGGAGCGGTTCGACAAGGCCCTGGCTGTCGGTCTTCCAGGCTGGGATAGCGCGGGCTTCGGCGTGTAATTCGATGGGAGCGTCTTTTGCAAGAAAGGGTTGTTGCGGGAGCGGGCCCGGGTTTCGAACGGCCTTGAAGGAGTTGGCGGGAGATTTCGGGTCGAGCAACAGGCCGTAGTTCCATGGGGTCGTTGGAAACACCTCGAACTCGGGGCACTTCTCCTTGCCCATGATTTTGTTCCAGCGCTCGCCGATCTTGAGCGAGAAAGTCAGTGGGCCGTAGTCTACGGAGGCGGAGTCGTGATTATTTTCCCAGCGACGGACGGTTACACGCATGGGGAGTTGGAGGGTGACGACGTCGCCGTCGTTCCATTCGCGGTCGAGGACGGCGTAGGCGCCGGGTTTCGACGTGAACGGGGTCGGCTTTCCGTTCACCGTCAGGGAGGCGTCGTGAGACCAGGCGGGGAGTCGTAGAAAAATGGGAAAGCGTTCGGCGTCGGGGCCGGCGATCTTGAAGGTAATTTTTTCGTCGAAGGGGTAATCGGTAGTCTCGGTGATTTTTACTTTCGCGCCTTTGCCGACTTTGGCGGTGACCTCGCTAGCGGAATACAGGGAGGCGCAGAGGCCGCCGTCGCCGGTGGCGAGCCAGAGTTCCTCGGCGTAGTAGGGCCAGCCGTGGGAGACGTTATGCTGGCAGCAGCGATAGACCTGATAGGGACTGTAGGAAAACATGGTGCCCTTGTTTTGAATTCCGGGCGCTTTGTTCGTGCGATCGAGCTGGACCTGATTGGCGCAGGTGAGGTAGTGCAGGGCTTTTTCGTCCGGCGTGAGCGCTGCGGGAAGGGAGTTGAAGGCGAGTTCCTCGGTGCGGTCGGCCCAGATGGTGTTGCCGGAGATGCGAGTCAGCATTTCGAAGCTGTGCATGAATTCCACGATGCCGCAGGTCTCGAATCCCTGGCGTGGGTCGCCGTAGCCTGGGCGGCAATTTTCATCGCCCGCGAAACCACCGCCTGGAAACTGGCCGTAGAGGTCCATGACCTGGCGGTAATTGCGCTCGGCCTGATCCAGATACTTTTTGTCGTGGCTTTGCAAATAATAGACCGCCGGTTCGCGAAATCCCTGGGCGATGTTCACGTTGTGCCAGTTGACGATGCCGGTGTCCCAGCGGCCCATGTTGTCGTGGATTTTTTTGCCGAGTTCGAGCAGCGAGACGTCGCCGGTGCGATTGTAGAGCCAGTAAACGGATTCGAGAGTGTCGCCGAAACGCAACTTGGGCCAGTAGCCCTCGCCGAAGGCGGTGGCGGGCAGGGTATTCAGCCATTGGAAGTAGCGGTTGAGGTGTTGGAGCACGCGTGGGTCGCCGCTGTATTCGTAGTAGGATTGCAGGACGTTGCACATGACCATGTGGGGCCAGAGGTCGGGTTTGCCTTTCAGGCTTGTACGATTCGCTTTCGGGCCGAACCAACCATCGGGCTGCTGGCTGGCGAGGACGGCTTCGATCCATTTTTTGGCCTGCGCGATGATGGTTTCGTTTTGGAGGACGTAGCCGAGATCGCCGTAGCCTTTGAGCCAGTAAGGGACTTCCTCCCACGGGCTGTGACCTTCCCCGTGGGGGTCGGTCCAGGCGTTGCCTTCGAATTTGCACCATTTGGAGAACTCAGGGAGATGGCCGGTGAGGCCGTCAGCTTCGAGTTCCAATTGCCCGCGCAGCCAGCCGGTAGGGCGGATGGCGCCGATGGGGAGTTTCAGGAGTGGCGCGGGGAGCAAAGGTGCGCGGTTGGTGATGTAGAGTGCGGCGGAGGAATCGGTGGGTGGAATGTAAACGAGAGCGACGGGGGAATTTGCGCCGGAAGAAGTGAATCCGACCGCGGCGAGGAGGAAGGTGGCGATACAAGGAGGGAAATGGCGACCCGAAATCATGTTGGGGAATATAGGATGACGTATGGGAGTGGAAAGTTGAAAGACGAGTCTGCGGACTTCAGGTGAAGCGCAAATTCGTCATGGCCTGCCGGCACATTCCTGCCGTCCCTCCGGGACTTGGGTTTTTTAGAATGCGGTACCCAGCGATGAATCGCTGGGCTATTTCCTTTCATCCCTGCGGGATTCCAACGGAGGCAGGTGCCGAGGTTTAAAGTAACGGTCGCCAAACTCGCTTTTCATTCCACGCCGGTACAGGCATGCTGACCAGATGGTGTCATGCTGACTTTATCCGGAATTCGCAAAGCTTACGGTGAGCGGGTGTTGTTCGACGACGCCACGCTGCAGGTCAATCGCGACGACCGGATCGGGCTGGTCGGGCCGAATGGAGCGGGGAAGTCCACGCTGTTCAATATCATCCTGGGAAAGGATTCGCCGGATGAAGGGGAGGTGACGTTCGAGCGCGGGGTGTCGGTGGGGTTTCTGCCGCAGGAAAATGCGCCGGTGGGGGATGAAACGGTGGTTGAACTGGCGATGGCCATCACGCCGGAGCACACGAAGCTGCGCCGCATCATCAAGGCGTGGGAGGCGGATCATCCGGTGGAGGCGCTGCATTCGGATGATATTCACGATGATGTGCACGATCGGTTCAATGAACTGGGCGGCCACCGGCTGGAGGCGAAGGCGCTGCAGATTCTGGCGGGGCTGAGTTTTCGGCAGGAGGATTTTAACCGGCCGGCGCGGGAGATGAGCGGCGGCTGGGTGATGCGGGCGCATCTGGCGCGGTTGCTGGCGCAGGAGCCGACGTTGCTGCTGCTGGATGAGCCGACGAATCACCTGGACCTGGAAGCGCTGATTTGGTTCCAGGAATATTTGAAGGGTTATCCGGGCGCGATCCTGATGATTTCGCACGATCGCGAGTTTTTGAACCAGCTCGTGGGCGGAATTGTGGAAATCCGGCAAAGCCAGCTCCTCAAGTACCGTGGGAATTACGACGATTACCTGGTGCAGCGCGAGGCGGCGGAGGAGCAACTGGTCGCGGCATACAAGAGCCAGCAGCGCGAGATCGGGCGGCTGATGGATTTCGTGAATCGCTTCCGCGCGAAAAACACGAAGGCGACGCAGGCGCAATCCAAGCTCAAGCAGATTGACCGGATGGAAAAAATCGCCGCGCCCGAAAGCGACGACCGCAAGCTGGATTTCAAATTTCCGCAGCCGCAACGCAGCGGCCAGAAAGTCATCACGCTGGAGAACATTCACCACGCTTACGGGGAGAAGGTCGTTTATCGCGGGATCGACTTCATGGCGGAGCGGGGACAGCGCACGGTGCTGGTGGGGCCGAACGGCGCGGGCAAGTCCACGTTATTGAAAATCCTCGCCGGCGTGCTCACGCCGCAAGAAGGCACACGGACGCTCGGCCACAATGTGAAGTCCGGATATTTCTCGCAGTATCGCGTGGATATGCTGAAGCCGGAGCGCTCGGTGCTGGATGAGGCGTTCGACACGCCGCAGCGGCTTACCGAACAATTCGTGCGCACGCTGCTTGGGTGCTTCCTGTTCAGCGGCGACGACGTCTTCAAGCAGGTGAGCGTGCTGAGCGGTGGAGAGAAGAGCCGGTTAGCGCTCGTGAAGCTGCTGCTGGATCCGCCGAACCTGCTGTTGATGGACGAGCCCACGACGCATTTGGACATGTCGAGCATTGACGCGCTGGCGTATGCGCTCGATCAATTCCAGGGAACGCTGATTTTCATCAGCCACGACGTTTATTTCATCCGCGCGCTGGCAAATCATGTTGTGCATGTGAATGCCGGACAGCTCACCCATTATCCCGGCGGCTACCAATATTATCTGGATAAGACGAAAGCACTTTCGGCGCGGGCGGCTTTGACGGCGGGGGGTGTTTCGGGGAATGCGCGGGATGGCTATGCCGCCCGAGGGGACGCGCGCGGACAGGCGGATGGCAACGGACTTTCGAAGAAGGAGCAGAAGCGCAAGGAAGCCGAGGAACGGCAGGCGCGGTCAAAGGAGCGGAAGGCCTGCCAGGACACGGTGACCCGGCTCGAGAAGGAAATTCAGACGCTGGAGGCGCGGCAGGCGGAGTTGGTGCTCGAACTGGAGGCACCGGCCACTTACGAAACGCCAGGTCGGCCGGTGGCGTTGAATCGGGAATTGATGGAGGTGCAGGAGCGATTGGCGGAGATTGCGCCGGAATGGGAAGCGGCGGCGACCAGGTTGGAGGGGATGCAGAATTGAGAGGGCAGAGGGCGCAGGGCGGAGGGCGGAGGGCGGAGGGCGGAGCGCAGAATGAGGGGTGAAAGAGGAGCTCAGATTTGAAATTTGAGGGGGGAAATAAGGAGGCGCGATTGAATGTGGGGGGCCCGGTGGCGGGTAATTGGAGGTTGCTGTGGCCGGGAGGGGCACGCTCCAAGTTGAGGGGGACGTGCCGTAAAACTACTTAACCGATATCGGCGAATAAATTTAATTAGTTAAACGTCTAATTCAGGCTAAATTCCTTTGTATTGCGGGCTAACCCGAATTAATTTGACGTTTGCATGACCGGACCGGCGCTTGAACCCTCCGCGCGCCCCTTGAACGGGCGCCCCTTCTTTTTTTTCATGTCTCCCAAACCCTGGCTAATTGCGGGTAGTAGCCTCGCGTTATTTCTCGTGTTGCCGGGCTTTGAAGCCGACGGCGCTGAAATGATTGCCGCCGCCAAGAAGAGTGAACCCAAAATAGAGAGCAAGGTCAGTTATTACCACGACGTCCGGCCGATTTTTCAGGCGAATTGCCAGGGATGCCATCAGCCGGCCAAGTCCAAGGGCGGCTATGTGATGACGGATTTCAAAAAGATGCTTGTGGGCGGTGATGCCGAGGGCGCGGCGATCGTGCCGGGCGATGCCGACAAGAGCTCGATGCTCAAAATGCTCACGCCGCAGGGCGGGGAGGTGCGGATGCCGAAGGGCAAGACGCCATTGTCGGAGAACGAAGTGGCGCTGATCCGGGCGTGGATCGCGCAGGGGGCGGTGGATGATACGCCGGCCGATGCGAAGCGGCATTATGACAACGACCATCCGCCGCTGTATTCGCGACCGCCGGTCATCACGTCCATTGACTATTCGCCGGATGGAAAAATGATCGCGATCGCGGGGTATCACGAGGTGCTTTTGTATGACGCGGATAAGGGGGCGTTGCTGGGAAGGTTGATCGGATTGTCGGAGCGCGTGCAAGCGCTGCGGTTTTCGCCGGACGGACAATCGCTGGCGGTGGCGGGGGGTGACCCCGCGCGGCTTGGCGAGATACAGGTGTGGAACGTTGAGAAGCGGAAGCTGACAGTTTCGGCACCCATCAGCTATGACACGTTGTATGGTGTGAGCTGGTCACCGGATGGGAAGCTGGTGGCATTCGGGTGCCCGGATAATACGGTGCGGGCGATCGAGGCGGGGACTGGCAAGCAGGTGGTGCAGATGGGTTCGCACAGCGACTGGCCGCTGTGCACGACGTTTTCGCAGAAGAGCGATCACATTGTTTCCGGCGGGCGCGACATGAGCGTGAAGCTCACCGAAGTGGCGGCGCAGCGCTTTGTCGACAATGTGACTTCGATTACTCCGGGCGCGCTGAAAGGCGGGGTGCTGGCGGTGGAGCGGCATCCCAAGTATGACCAGTTTGTGACGGCGGGTTCGGATGGAGTGCCCCGGGTTTATCTGATTTTCCGCGAGGTGAAACGCGAGATTGGGGACGACGCGCAATTCATCGCGGATTTGTATCCGATGACGGGTCGCATCTTCGCGGCGCGCTTCAGTCCGGACGGGAAACGCATCGCGTGCGGCAGCGGACTGGACCAGGTGGGTGAGTTGCTGGTTTGCAGCTACGATTACACGAATGACGTGCCGAAGGCGTTGCGCGATATCATGGGAATCGTGCCCGGCCGGCGCAATGCCGAGCAGCAAAAGCAGCTCGATAACTACAAGAAAGAAGGCATTCACGAACTAGCGCGCGCACAATTGCCGAAGTCAGCGATCTACTCGTTGGCGTTCAGCCCGGATGGCGAGCGCATCGCGGCGGCGGGGTCGGACGGAAAAGTTCGGATTTATAACGCGACCAACGGGGCGGTGGTGCGGGAATTTGTGTCGGTGCCGATTGGCCGCGGTGAAGTCGTCGCCGCGCGGCCTGCCTGGCAGCAGACCGCCACGGCAGCGGTGGAACCTGCCGTCGCAGAGAAATTGCCTGAGGGAACGACCGTGACCGCGCTGCAAGTGGAGCCGGCGCAGGTGAAATTCGCCAGCCCCAGCGATTATGCCCAACTGCTGGTGAGCGCGAAGCTCGACACGGGTGACACCGCTGACGCGACGCGAATGGCGCAGTATACGATCAAGCCGGCGATCGCGGAGGTGTCAGCGCAAGGCGTGTTGCGCCCGAAAAAGAATGGCACGGCCAAATTGACGATTGCCGCCGCGGGAAAGACGAACCAGATAGTCGTCGAGATCAGTGGAGCGGACGCTCCGCCGCCGGCGGATTTCATTCGCGATGTGAGCCCGGTGATGGCGCATTTGGGTTGCAACGCAGGCACCTGCCACGGAGCGAAAGACGGGAAGAACGGATTCAAGCTTTCATTGCGCGGCTACGATCCGGAGGCGGACTTGCGCGCGCTGACGGATGATCTGGGATCGCGGCGCGTCAACCTGGCCTCGCCGGACAACAGCCTCATGCTGCTGAAATCGGTGGCGGAAGTGCCGCATGAAGGCGGGCGACGCATGACGGTGGACAGCGTGTATTACCGGACCTTGCGGCAGTGGATCGTGAATGGCGCGCAGCTCGACATGAAGGCGCCGCGGGTTGCAAAGATCGAGGTGCTTCCCCAAAACCCCGTTGTGCAGAGCACCGGCGCGCGCCAGCAGATGCGGGTGATCGCGACTTACGCGGATGGAGCGACGCGTGATGTGACGGCGGAGGCGTTTATTGACAGCGGCAACGGCGATGTAGCCACCGCGGACGGCACCGGTTTGCTGACAACGTTGCGCCGGGGCGAGGCGCCGGTGCTGGCGCGTTTCGAAGGTAATTACGCGGCGACCACGCTTACGGTGATGGGTGATCGCAAGGGCTTCACGTGGCAGCCGCCCGCGACCTGGGGAAAGATTGATGAACTGGTCGCGGCCAAATGGGAGCGGATGAAGATTGCGCCGTCGGATCTCTGCACGGACATCGAATTCATTCGCCGGGTGAATCTGGATTTGACCGGCGTGCCACCGACCGCCGACGAGGTGCGCGCATTCCTGAAAGACCCGCGCCCGACCCGCGAGAAGCGCGACGAGTTGGTGGACCGGCTGATCGGCAGCCCTTCGTTTGTGGATTTTTGGGCGAACAAGTGGGCGGATCTCCTGCAGTGCAACAGCAAGTATCTGGGCACGGAGGGTGCGGAGGCGTTCCGTGCGTGGATCCGGCAGGCGGTCGAGACCAACACGCCGTATGACAAGTTCGCGAAGGTCATTCTGACTTCGTCGGGTTCGACCAAGGAAAATCCGCCGGCGAGCTATTGGAAGATTTTACGCACGCCGACCGAGGCGATGGAAAACACGACGCACCTTTTCCTGGCTACGCGTTTCAATTGCAACAAGTGCCACGATCATCCCTTCGAGCGCTGGACGCAGGACCAGTATTATCATCTCGCGGCGTATTTCGCGCAGGTGTCGCTGAAGGAAGATCCGGAGAGCAAGGGCAAGACCATCGGCGGCACGAGCGTGGAAAGCCCGAAGCCGCTTTACGAGATTGTGTCGGACGCGAAGGAGGGTGATGTCAAACATGACCGCACGGGCAAGGTTTCGCCGCCCTCGTTCCCTTACGCCGCCAAATATGAAGGCAAGGATAGCGACCCCCGTCGTGAGCAGTTGGCTGATTGGATCACGTCGGCGGACAATCGCTATTTCGCATCGAGCTACGTGAACCGGATGTGGGGATATTTGTTGGGCACGGGCATCATCGAGCCGATTGATGACATTCGGGCCGGCAATCCGCCGAAGAACCCGGCACTGCTGGATTATCTGACGCGCCAATTCATCGCGAGCAATTTCAACGTGCGGCTGCTGATGACGGAGATCTGCAAATCGCGCGCTTACCAGTTGTCCATCATACCGAACAAATGGAACGAAGACGACAAGGTCAATTATTCCCATGCGCTGGCGCGCCGGTTGCCGGCGGAGACCTTGTATGACTCGGTGTTCAAGGTGACCGGCAGCATTTCGCAATTGCCGGGGCAGAAGCCGGGGATGCATGCGACGCAGTTGGCGGATGCGGCCACGGACGACGGGAGCGGACTGCTGGCCACGCTGGGCCGGCCCGCCCGCCAGAGCGCCTGCGAATGCGAGCGGAGCAGTGATATTCGACTGGGTTCGGTTATGGCGCTGCTCAGCGGCCCGACGGTTTCGCGGGCCATCAATGACCCGACCAACTTTCTGGCAAAGCTGGTCGAGACCGAGAAGAAGGATTCCAAGCTCGTGAACGAGATCTTCATGCGGGTGGTGAATCGTCCGGCCACCGACGCCGAGATCAAGAGCGTGCTGGCGGACATGGCCGCGGTAGGCACGGACGCCGACAAGATCACCAACGAACTGGCTGCGCTGGAGGTCAAGCTGGCGCCGGTGATGGAAGACCAGAAGAAGCGCCGCGACGAGGCAATTGTCCTCTCTAAAACCAATCTCGCGATTTACGGCGAGATGACGAAGACCTTGCAGGCGGAATTGGAAAAGAGCCACAAGGCGGAACAGGTCCTGACCGACCGGGAGTTGAAGGAGTATGAGAAGCTGCTGCCCGCGCAGGCTGCGTTCTGGGAAACCCGCAATAATGCGGCCGAGGCGAAGACGACCTGGCAACTGCTCGAACCGCGGAAGATAAATGCCAGTGGCAAGGTGAAGCTGGCGAAGTTGGACGATGGCACCATCGTTTCGACGGAAGGCGCCAGCCCTTCGGATTTCTTCATCAATGCAAGGGTCATGCTGACGAATGTGACCGGCATCATGCTGGAAGTCCTGCCCGACCAGAGTCTGCCCGTCTTCGGGCCCGGCCGCGCGACGGATGGTAATTTTGTGCTGAGCGAAATCGAACTCAAGTGGGACGAGGGCACCAACGCTGCGACCAAGATGGCCAAGCTCAGTGAGGCGCGCGCGGATTTTTCGCAGAACGATTACAACGTGGCGCAGGCCATTGACGGGGAGGTTGTGGCGGGGCGCAACGGCTGGGCGGTTGCGGGCGCACCCGGCATCTCGCGGCATGTGGCGACTTTTAAATTGGAGCAGCCGATCATGTCCACGAACGGCCTCAACCTGCGCATCGCGTTGAAGCAGCACTACGGCGGCCCTTATCTGATTGGGCGGTTCCGGCTGTATGTCACGAGCGGGGCTGAGCCGCTGGATTTTGGTTTGCCTGAGGCGGTGGTGAAGGCGGTGCGGGCGCCCGCGGGTAATCGCACGCCGGAACAGGCCGCGGCCATCGTTGCGCATTACCGCTATACGGACACGAAATTCTGGAAGCTGAAACAGACCGCGGTGAAGGCCGCCGAGCCGCTGCCGGAAGATCCGAAATTGACCGAACTCAAGAAGGCGCTCGCCAAGGCCGAGGAGCCGGTGCCGATTGATCCGTACCTGGTTCAGTTGCGACTGGACAGCCAGGCGAGTTCGCGTCAAAGCGGGGACAAACGCCTGACCATGGCGCAGGACCTTACGTGGGCCCTGATTAATAGCGCCGAATTCATCTTTAATCACTGACCGGAACCCTGACGAACCCCAGCAATCGAGCACAAGGAAAGTTATATGATCAAACTCACCGGCGGTCTCTGCAGCGATCTTTGCGATCCGCAAATGAAAATGACCCGGCGCGATCTGTTGCGGATCGGCGGCGCGGGCATCCTCGGCCTGTCGCTGGGCTCGATGCTGAAACTTCAGGCGCGCGCGGCGGAAGCTGCTCCGCTTGGCGGCGCCGGCCCCGGCTGGGGCACGGCCAAGAACGTCGTGATGATTTATCTCCAGGGCGGCCCGAGCCACCTGGATCTCTGGGACCCGAAGGAAAATCTTCCCGACAACCAGCGCAGCCCGTTCAAGACCATCCCCACCAAGATCCCGGGAATCCATTTCACGGAGGTGCTGCCGGAGCTCGCGAAGGTGAACGACAAGTTCACGATGATCCGTTCGATGAGTTACACGCCGAACGGTCTCTTCAATCACACCGCGGCGATTTACCAGATCATGACGGGCTATACGACTGACAAGGTCAGCCCGTCGGGCCAGCTCGAGCCGCCGGATCCGAAGGATTTCCCGAACTTCGGTTCGCAGATCGTCCGCTTGCGTCCGCCGACGGAGCCGATGCTGCCGTTCGTGATGCTGCCGCGGCCGCTGCAGGAATCGAATGTCGTGGGGAAGGGCGGCAGCGCCGGTTTCCTCGGCAAGGCATACGATCCTTATACCCTGTATCCCGAAGGCGACGATTTGGACATGGGCAAGATGGACCGTGTGCGCGTGGATGATTTGAAGCTGCCGCCGGAAGTGTTCGCGTTGCGGATGGAACGCCGCGCACGGTTGCGCGAGTCCATCGAGGCGGCGATGCCGCACATTGACAAGGCAGTGGAGAATTACAATCTGGACGATTACTACCAGCGCGCGCTGAGCCTCATCATTTCCGGCCGCGCGCGCACGGCCTTCGATCTCACGCAGGAAAAAGATTCCGTTCGCGATCGCTACGGCCGCAACACGTTCGGTCAAAGCTGTCTCCTGGCGCGGCGCTTGATTGAGTCTGGCACGCGCGTGGTCGAAGTGATCTGGCCGAAGATCGCCAATTCGGACAATCATTCCTGGGACCACCACAGCGACCTGACCGTGCGCATGCGCGACAAATCCGGCCCGATGCTCGACAAGGGCCTCGCCGCATTTATCGCGGACATGGACGAACGCGGTTTGCTCAAGGACACGCTGGTCGTGGCGATCGGTGAATTTGGGCGCAGTCCGCAAAAGGGTGTCAGCACCTCGGGCAACATCAACAGCGCGGACGGGCGCGATCATTGGCCATATTGTTATACCGCAGTCATGGCCGGCGCGGGCGCGAAGCGCGGTTACGTCCACGGCAAATCGGACAAGACCGGCAGCAGCCCTGCCGAGGATCCGGTGCATCCGATGGAAATGCTGGCGAGCATGTATCACGCGTTCGGTATCGAGCCGGAGACGATTGTTTACAATCATCTCAAGCAGCCGCGCGAACTGGTGAAGGCAAAAGCGGTGACGAAGTTATTTGCGTAAGCGTTTGCAGCACTAACCAGGAATTGCGATTCACCCAGCCCGGGTGGGTCGTATTCCGGGTTAAGGCCTGAAGCCGGCTTCGAGCGCAGCTGTCGGGAGCATTACTCTCCAATCGTGGTTCAACCCATTCGTTGATTCTTCTGCCAGGGCTGGAGGAGCGGCACCGAGGGGATTGGCGGCCTGGCAAGGTGGCGCGGCAGTTTGCGGAAGAAGAAGTATAGGGGCGTACCAATCACTCCCGCCAGGAGGATCACCAAGAGCCACGCGATCCTGGTCCCGCCATCCTCGCATTTGACGCAGTCAATGACCATCCACATCCAAAACGCCCACGCCAGCCCAAAGAGCAGGAGCAGCAGCGATGCGCCGCCGTCGGCGACCATTAATGCGGGGAGCGGATCATGCATAACTTTCTTTTGTGAACATTTGCGCGCGGCAAACGTCAATCCGTTGGTTAATATCGTCTTGCGTTACAACATGAACCGCTTCTTTTTTGCCTTTTTTATCGCACTCGTTGCCTTGGTGGCGGTTTTTGCCGTGCCCCACTGCGCCTTCGCGGGCGCTCCACCTGACGACTTCCCCCGCTACAAAGTCCCCGGCCACGAAGCCGAGATGGGGACGTTGCGCGACCTGTTCTGGCTGCACTATCCGGGCTCTGGCGCGAAGGCCACGCTTTGGGATGAGTGGTTGCCGGATGCGTCGCTGTGGCCGGCGGTGACGAACGCCGCGCAGGGTGACGCCATGCGGCATAGCTGGGCGACCACGCTCTCCGCGCGAATCCTGGATAACGACGGTTATGTGGCGACGCACCAGCACGGTTCGGTCGCGCACCAATTGGGCTGGCCGTTTCCATTTTGGATCCAGGGACGGCACGGCTGCGGGTGGCATTTCTCGTTCAAGAACGCCCATATTCCCGCCGGTTATCAGCCGACGGACATGGCAAAGCCCGACGGCTGGCGGCTTAGCGGCGCCACCAATGCCGGGCTGGCCGATGACGGCTGGCATGTCGAAGTGACCAACGCGAACGCCATTCTCACGGCGCCGGTTTGGAAATGTGAAGCGTTTGAAGTGCCGTTTCTCCAACTGCGCTGGCAGCTCTTCGGCGTCGGCAAGTGCGAACCGTATGTCGAGTGGACGACTCCGTCCGAAACGAATTTCAGCGCGGGGCGGCGGATGTATTTTCCCGCGCCGAAAGATGAGAACATGGTTTACACGATGATCCCCATGTTCCACCTGCCGAACTGGACGGGCGAGGTGGCCCAGTTGCGGATTTGTCTGGGGAACGCGACGGCGGGCAAGGCGAACATCCAGGGTTTCTTTTCCCAGTATGACACGCGGCACAACATCAACTCGCAGAATTTCGTGCGGGGTTGCGCCAAGTATTTCTGGTGGACGCGCGATCTGGCGTTTCTGCGCGCCAATATCAATCGCATGCGGACCGCCATCCGCTATTTGATGACCGAACATCACACACTTCAGAATAACGTCGTGCTGACGACCTGGGTCGGACACGACGGACGCAGCGGGCTCGTCCGCACGCCTGCGGGCGGCAAGGAAATCCGCACCGGCATGGGCATCGGCAACAACTACTGGGACCTGTTGCCGTTCGGCAACCGGGATTGCTACGCGACCATACAATATTATGACGCGCTCCGGACCATGGCGGCGGTTGAACGCGAAGTGCGCGAACATCCCGAATGGGACGTGCCGACCGGGGTGCTCGCCTTTGATCCCGCGATGCTTGAAGCCCATGCCGCCGACGTCAAAGGCGAAGGCAACCGGTTGTTTTGGAGCGCGGATACCGGGCGGTTCGTCGCGTGTGTGGATAGCGAAGAGCAGAAGCACGATTACGGTTTCACGTTCCTGAATTGTGAGGCGATTTATTATGGGTTCGCGAATGCCGACCACGCCCGCGAAATCATGAGCTGGCTCAATGGCGACCGCACGGTCGCCGGGGACACCTCGGCGGGGGCCGATATTTATCATTGGCGGTTCGGCGCACGCTCGACCACGAAACGGAATCTCGATTGGTATTTTTGGGCGTGGAGCAGTCCGGAAAGCATTCCGTGGGGCGGTCAAGTGCAGGACGGCGGGGCAGTCCTGGGTTTTTCATATCACGACCTGATGGCGCGGCTGGCGGTGCTGGGGCCGGACAACGCGTGGGCGCGATTACAGCAGGTTTTGCGCTGGTTTGCAGAGGTGCAGGCGGCGGGCGGCTATCGGAAATATTATGATGGCAGCCGCGAGGGTACCATGCAGGGTGGGGGAACCGCCGGCGGTTTGGGGCTCGACCAGGAATTCTTCGAGAGCGCGATGGTGCCGCAGATCATGCTCAAGGGATTCATGGGCTTTGAAGCTCGCGCGGATGGATTCAAGCTCAGCCCGCGTTTGCCCAAGGATTGGCCGGAGCTAAGCATTGATCGCATCCGCTATCAGGATCAACTGCTGACGATTCGAGCCACGCCAAAGGAAATCGAAATCCGGAAAATGGGTTCCGGCCCCGACACGGTCTTTCTACGGCTGCCGGAACGGAAATGGCAGGCGACGCTGCTGGACACCAACGGGGCACCGCAAAGTGAAGTCAAACTGGTCAGAAGAGAAAGCGACGGCGCGCTCGGGCTTTCCTGGGGCAACGCTTCCGGCGTGCGCCTTACCGCCGCAGAGTGACGCTGTGCACGGCGAGGCCGGCGGCTTCCGCCACCAACCTCAGGTCGGCGCCGCTGTTTTGTGAGCCGGCCAGGACGGCGCGCGGCAGTTCAAACGTGGCCGTCTTCCACTGGTTGTCTCCCTTGAGCGGGATTTTGTTCCCCCGCGAATAGGCGCCGCTGTTCGGCGCGGACAATTCGCTTCCGTCGTATTCGATACCCAGGACACCGGGCCACGCATCGAAATACTCGACCTTCAGGCTGGTATTCATGGCACGGTCCCATTTGAAGGAATTATCGGCCGCAAAATAGAGATAGGCGCTGTGGTCTGGCAGCGGTTTCGCCTGCCAGCAGGCGCGTCCTTCGCGGGCCACCTCGGTTGCGGCTCCGTCCTCGGCGGATACGAATCGCAGCCCGGAGGTCGCCGGTTGGCCGGCTGCCACTGAGACAGCACTGGCCCCCGTGAACTCTCCTTTTGGCCAGGCGGGCCACCATCCCCGCTTGAAGAGATCGGAGTATTTGCGCGTCAATTTGATGTACTGGCGGCCGTATTCCTTCGACTCGCAGATGTCGGTCCCTTCGTGGAATTCGCTCCACGTTTCGATCATGACGAAGTTTGCGGGCCTTCTCAGAAACTTCTGCCAGTTCTCCTCATAGAACTTTCCGCCTTCACGTTTCGCGATGAGCGGCTTCCGGCCGAATACCGCCGAATCGTCATATCCCGGTCCCAGTTCCCCGATGCCGGGGTTGCGAAGTCCAAAGGCACCGCCCCACGCGCAGGTGTTATCTCCCTTTACGTTCCATGAATCCTGCGGCGCGAGATAGGGCTCACGACCACCGAAGTCCTTCCGGAATTCCGCCTTCGTGAAATCCACAAACCCCTGGTCGTGGTCCCTGGCGAATGCCGCCGCGTACATCAGCACGATGGGCTTGCCGTCAATCATGGCCCAATGTTTTGGGGGAATCGCCGAGAAGTAATCGCGCACCGTGGCGTAGAACCATCGTTGGCCGTAGGCGGTCTTCAGGTCAATATGCGCGTGCCAGCCGTTGTACTGCAGCGTGCTGGTGTCATAAAATAAGCCGAGCCGGGGTGGATGATGCCCTTCCTTCAACAGTTCCTCGCGCGCCTGCACCAACGGGCCGAGCCCGGCGTAGCTCCAGTAGAGCGCAGCTTTCGGTTCGCGTTCCGAGGGCCCGCCCCAAAACACCGCCAGCAGCACATCAATGCCCGCCGCCTCCATGTCGAGCAATTGCTTTTTGTGCCAGGCCGCCGATTTGTACGAAAAACCTTCGAGCGTGGGCGGGTGATCCGTCAGCCCGTCGCTGCCATCCTGGGGATTGGTAATGTGCACCTTGCTGGCAGCGTCATACCAGTAGAAGTAATACGTGCCGACGATGCGATCGCTGCTGCGGAACGTCTTGCTTTGCGCGAAGTCCTTCGCGTGCAGACCGGTATAAGGCCCAAAAGCCGGCGGGATGGAGTGCTCATCCGCGGCGAGGCTGTCGCATGCCAGCAGGGCCATGAGGCCGAGCAGTGGCGAGAGCTTATGAATCATTCCATTAAGAACGACTCCCGCCGGGCGGTGCGTATTCACCAAAAGGAACCGTATCAGACTGACGGGGCTCCGCGGCCGCTTTCGCGAACGATTTGGGCGAAGGTCTTTGCGCGCTCCACCAGCCGGGGATCGCGAGTGAGTTCCTTTACGGTTTGCGGGAGGCGATGGGACCAGTTGGCGGTGCCGACGGAGCCGGGAGTGTTGAAGCGCTCCTTTTGAGCGAAGACGTCGGTGATCTGGAATACAGAGAGCCACGAATTCGATTGCATCACCGCGCGGGTGAAGGCGTCGTGGAGTTCGTTGGTCAACTCGCGCGGCGGTTCGCCGCTGACGCCGGCGAAGCGCATGAATCGCAGGAGTTCCTGGCGCTGGTTTTCCACGTCGCGGCCAGCATTGATATTGGCCCAGCATTCAGCCCAGGCGGCGGCGATAGGCGGGTGATCATGCGTGGCGGGTTGGGCGAGTGAAAGCCGCGGGTAATGCTTCGGATCGGAATATGAGCCGTCGTGTTCGCGGAACAGCGAGGGGATGCGAAAACCGGGGACGCCGAGTTTCAGCAGAGTAGGGGGCACGTATGGCGGGACGACGCCGAGGTCCTCCGCGATGACGCTCGTCTCGCCGGAAGCCTCCAGCACCATGCGCAGGATTTCCTCGCCTTGCGATTGATTGGCGGCCTGATGCTCGTGCGTGTCGTCGGCGAATTGCTTGAAACCGGGCAGGCGGCCACCAGTCTTGGCGGCGGCTTCGTGTTCGTTGAGCGGAAGGAATTCGGCGTTGCGATCGGGCGTCCACGGGAAGGAGTAGATGCGGAAAAAGCCGAGGACGTGGTCGATGCGGTAGAGATGGAAGACCTTCTGGATGTTGCCCACGCGGGTGCGCCACCATTCGAAATTGTGCCGGCGGAGTTCGTCCCAGCGATAGTTCGGAATGCCCCAATTCTGGCCCCATTTTTCGGTGAAGGGATCCACCTTGAAGACTTTCTCGGGCGGCGCACCACCACTCCAGTCGAGGTCGAAGAGCGAGCGGTTGGCCCAGACGTCGGCGCTGAAGCGGCCGACGCCGAAGGGGATGTCGCCCATCACAAAGACGTGCTTGCTCGCGCCATACGCCTTCACCGCGCGCCATTGGGTGAAGGCGAGCCACTGGACGTACATGAAGAAAAGCTGCTGGCGCGTGAGTTCTTCGCGCCGCGCGGCGGGAAGCGAGAGGAGCCAGGTGCGGGCGCGGCGCGGGCCGCGATGCTCGGGCTGCCAGCGGTCCCAGGTGGGGAGTTCGCCGTTTTCCTCCATGAGCACGCGGAAGAGGGAGTAATCGGAGAGCCAGTCGGCGTTTTCCATGAGGAAGACGCGGAATTCGAGGGCGCGTTCGGTTTCCTGGTTGAAATGTTTGCGAACGAAGGAATCGAAAGCGACTTCGAGTAGAGCGCGCTTCAGCGCTTTGACCTTGGGATAGTGGACGGGGCCTTCGCGCAGTTCAGCGAGGAGTTGCGGCGTGGCGAGTTTATTGAAAGCAGGGTGCGAGAGGTCCGGAATATCCCTGGGCGTGACGGAAAGGGTGGTGGGCTCGATGGCCAGTGAACTGATGGCGTTGTAGGGGCTGTTGTCATCGCTTACTTCGTTGATGGGGAGCGTTTGGAAAATGCTCAGGCCGTGTTCGTGGCACCAGTCGATCATCTGCCGAACGCCGGCGGTATCGCCGATGCCGAGATCGGTTTCGGTGCGGATGGCGAAGACGGGCTCCAGGATGCCGGCGAGGGACTTGTCGGGGCTCAGTTTCATGTCAGTTCAACGCCGGAAGCTGACACAAGAGGGCACGGATATCAAAGCGGGATTTGGGAGACTTAAGGAGAATGACGAAGCACGAATGACTAATGACGAAAGAAGTCCGAAACCCGGATTCCGAAGTGGCGGAAGCTGAAAGGCTAAACCGCCGCGCCAACGACCGCGGGCTGGCGGCGGCGGATTCGGCGAAGGAGCTTGCGGCCGATGAAAATGCCGACGAAGACCAGTAGGGCGATGGCCAGCAGCGGGGCGATGATCGCCAGGACGGAAGTTACGATTGAGCAAATCAGTTCGAAGGTGGAAACGATGGGGTTCGCGAGGCCAGCGGTGGTTATGCCCGAAGCTCCACGAGCCACGACCGTCGTAGCCTGAACCAACCCGGCCGCTCCGCCGCCCGCGATGATGGCGAGGGCCCATTTGAGCATCGGACTCATGCCGGTGACAATGGAGGCGGTGACGATGGTGCCGGCGACAATGGCCGCCGGAGTGGCGAGGCTGTCGAGCAGGTGATCGAGCCAGGGGATGTAGTAGCCGGTGATTTCGAGGCCGGTCGCGACACTGAAAATAATCAGGGCAGGATAAGAACCAATCCAGGCGAATCCCGGAGCGAGTGAAAGATGGCCGGAAAGGGAAGCGGCGCTCATAACGAGCAGCGGCACGAAGACGCGGAAACCGCAAGCCGCGCTCAGGCCGATGCCCAGGCAGATGCAGAGAATTGTTTCCATGACGATGGAATAATAGCCCGTTTTGTTCCGCGAGACAAGTGGGTAAAGCGCCGCCCCAATCGGGGGAATTGGCAGGCCGAAACCATCAAGGCGCAGTGGCGGTGCGCGCGGGATTTAAAGAATCGAGACTTACATTGGCGCTCGCGACCGGGCTATTGGTTTGCGGGCCAATTTCGATGGCGGGTGCCCACTTGAGCCACTTTTCCTCGCCCTTTTCGTGCAGGGCGAACGTCGCTCCTGAGCCGACCGGCGGACCCGGTCTTGAAGGTGTGGCAAAGGCAATGCCGCCCACCAAAAGCGACTTGAGCGATTCGGCGCTAACACTGACTCCGAACAAGCCCAAATCAGCTTTGATGCCGCCGGCGTTCCAGAAGAGCGAATCGGCGCGGACGAGCGCGGAGAACTGCGGCTGGATGTGCGCATGGATGATGATGTTGGTCGCCAGTTCTCCCAACTGAAAGCCCTGCACGACGCCCACCTCCACGCCGCGATAATAAATCGGCGATCCCGGATTCAGAAAACCGAGCTTTGGCCAGGTCAGGGTGATGTCGAGGCCGCCGTCCGGTATGGCAATGATGGGACCTTGTTCGAGTCCGACGAATTCCTTCCGTCGGTCGCCGCTCCCGGGCTGAGCCTGGATGTATGGTCCGGCGACGAGTGTATCCAAGCCTTTGAGCGAGCCCGCCGTCACATCCGGTCGTACGATTCAATATCGCGCGCCTTCCGTGGCAAAACTGGCCGCCGAAGCGTCCAGCCGGATGTCGACCTCGACCGAATTCGCATCCTGGCTCAGCTTCACAGTTTTCACGAGGCCGACGGCCACGCCGCGATAGCGCACCAGCGTCTGGCCCGCTTCGAGGCTTTTGCCATCGGAGAATCGGACCATCACGGTCGGGCCGTGCTGTTTCAGATTCTTGAAGACCAACCACCCGGCAATCGCTGCCGCAATCAGCGGCACCACCCAGATGATGGTGAACCGATATTTGTGGCTGACCTTCGCCGAGGGTATGCCGTGCCTGCTGTGCGTGGGGAGTTCCCGCCTTTCTTTCATGATTCGCCCTCCTCCCAGATGAGCCGCTGGTCGAAACTCGCGGAGGCCAGCAGCGCGAGGATGACGACTCCAGCGAAGGGAATAATCCCCGGGCCCGGAGTCACCTCGGCCAGGGAGCGGAGTTTCACCAGCGCGACCAGAATCGCGAGCAGAAACACGTCCAGCATCGCCCACGGTCCGACCGCGGTGATGACGCGGTAGATCCAATTGCGGGCTTTCCTCCACGTCCTGGCTCCGAAGTTGGACACCAGCAGGAAGAGCCCGAGGAGTTTCACCAACGGAATGAAAATGCTGGCCATGAATACCACGGCCGCTATGAACCACATTCCGTCCTGGGAGAGCCGAACGACTCCGCTCCAAACCGTGCTTTCCGACACCCGGCCCAGGTACTGCATGCGCATTATGGGATAGATATTCGCGGGCACGTAAAGAAAGAGGGCCGCCAGCGACAGCGCCGCCGTCCGCGCGCGACTGTTGGACCGGCTGCGTTTCAGGATCGTCCCGCAGTTGACGCAACTGGCCGTTTCGCCCGGTGTCAATTGGCCGATGCACTGGGTTTGATCGCAGATATTGCAGGTAATGGTTTCGGTCATACGCGTGCGGACGGGGATCGCAGACGCCAAATCACTGATTGTTCCTTAGAGCATCGTCCGCGCCATGGGCTTTGCCTCCAAATGCCAGTAAAAGCGATTCACAGTTTTTGCTTCTGCGTGCGTGTTGCAATCTGCGGATTTTGCCGGCGTGCAATTTGCCTTGTCCTTGACGGAGGCCGTCTCGTGGGGAATAGTGTGCGAGCCGATTTGTGGGGGCGTACTGGTTTCGACCTTTCAAACCCGCCGGAGGCGGCATGCCGAGGATGGTTCGTTGGCCTCGTTAAAAATCGAACCAAAACTAAAAAGCTAATCAAGAACTAGCTCTCGCGGCCTAAGTGCCTCGACGTTCGCCGGTGGACACCTGCTACGCTGAACGAACGCCATTGCAGGTTAGGTTGAAGGCGGTGTCTGCGCGCCAGCAACTGAAGTTCTATTCTGCGGGCTAGGCTGCGTGGCTCGGTGTCAGGCCGTTACCACGCGGATGAAAACCTTAACCTGACTAAGCATGTAGTCGCGGCCGGTATGCTTGTCAGGGACCCGGGTTCAACTCCCGGCGCCTCCACCATCGGGCATCTGGGATTTTTCTGCCCGGTGCTTTTCGCCGGCTTCGTAAACTTCCAGGAGAAAATTAATCACCTGTTGATGCTCCGCGAGTCTTTGTTCGGGAGTCAGCTTCAGAGAGGCTTCGATTAGGGACATATCTATGCCGGCCGCATGCGCAGCGCGCCAAGCCGGGCCGGCATCGGGGGGCATGACGTATTCGCCATTCATCTGGCGGAGTGTGGCTTCGTCCAGTATTACGCTATTTTGATTCTGCATTCCGCCGTTTCATCGCTGCCTGGAGGGACTCTGCAAAATTCAACGCATCGTCGTTGGCTTGCATTCGTTCCCATGGGGTTTTGGAAAGGCTGTCTTTCAGCAGGAATAAATCAATGTCGCCTTCCGCGCCGGTTTCCGGCCACACGGGAAGATCGTGGAGAATCATTGGCTCCTTTGGAGAGTTCGGATTCACGGGGCTATGGGCGGCTGCGGCTTCGCCTTTTCCAGTTCACGCAGCGATCTTAACGCGCGATCGTTGGCCTCCAGACGTTGCATGGGGTGAGCCGCAGGTTTTCCTCGATGAGCGACATGTCTATGCCCATGGCGTGAGCGGCGCGCCAGTGGGGGCCGGCGTCGGGCGGCATGACGTATTCGCCGTTCATCTGAGCCAGTGTCGCTTCGTCGATTACGAGATTAGTGTAGGCGCAGGCGGGGGATTTTCAACTGTGGAGAGGAATGCGCCGGGAAGTCGGGCGTGGTTGAAATTGGGTGGTGCAGGAGGCCCGCCCAACCCTCTCTCCGACCGGAACGATTCAATGGGGAAGACACATTCCCCTCATCCGCCGTCGTCAGGGCTATGGCGGACGAGGTGGGGGAAGGACGTGGGTTCTCTTTCAAAGCCGGAACGATTTAGTTGCAAAAAAATTCCCCTCACCCCAGCCCTCTACCAACGGGAGAGGGAGAGCTTTTGACCGGCTTGAGTTTTAGTCAACTTTTCGTGACGGCGGCTCCGTAGGGTGATCGGGATTATGGAGCCTCGTTACCTTCCAAGCTACAAGCGTGCTTTCGGAGGCGAGAAAGGGTCGTTCGGCAGCAGCGACGCCGCGCCGGGTAAGGGTACCCGGCCTACAGGGACGCTTGTGGTTTTCCTCCGGCAAGCGCATGCGATTGAGAAGCTTGGCTGCTACGGAGTGATGAGGCTCGCGTTTTTCCGTCGATCACAAGATCAGTGTAGGGGCGAGAGCGGGATTTTCAACTGGGTGCGGAAGCGGGCAGTGTTCTCATTTCAAATTTGAAATTTGATCCCGCTTTGACCGGGACGGGGATTTCAAAGGAAAAGAAGTGAGGGGAAGCCAAATCAGGACGCGGCCCAGAAACGAGCCGGCAAGATGCCGGCGCTCCCAGGGGGAGGACGGGCGTGCGACGCTATGCGGTTCCACGGGCGGGACGCCCGGGGAACTCGCAGGCGGGGACGCCTGCGCTACGAGGAGGCTGGCTCAGGGCAGGACGGTCTGGCCCATGAGGTAGCGGTCGCATTCGCGGGCGGCGCCGCGGCCTTCGTTGATGGCCCAGACGACGAGGCTTTGGCCACGGCGCATGTCGCCGGCGGCGAAGACGCCACGGAGATTGGTCGTGAACGCGCCGTAGTCGGCCTTGGCGTTGGAACGCGGGTCGCGCGAGATTTCCAATTGGTCGAGCAGCGTGTCCTCGGGTCCGAGGAAGCCCATGGCGAGCAGGACGAGCTGCGCGGGCAGGGTCTGTTCGGTGCCGGGGACGGTGACGGGATTGACGCGGCCCTGGGCGTCACGCTGCCAGTCCACGAGGACGGTGCGAACGCCTTTGACGTGGCCTTGTTCGTCGCCGATAAAGCGCAGCACGGTGGCGCGGTAGCGGCGCGGATCTTCGCCGAAAACCGCGGCGGCTTCTTCCTGGCCGTAGTCCACGCGGAAGATGCGCGGCCATTGCGGCCAGGGGTTGTCGGCGGGGCGAGACATCGGCGGCTTCGACATGATTTCGAGCTGGACGAGGCTGCGGCAGCCGTGGCGCAGGGAAGTGCCCACACAATCGGTGCCGGTATCACCGCCGCCGATCACGACGACGTCTTTGTCCTTCGCATCCAGGAAATGGCCGTTCACAGCGCCGGGCCCCAGCACCTTGCGTGTGTTGGCGGTCAGGAAATCCATCGCGAAATGGATGCCTTGCAGGTTGCGGCCTTCGACGGGCAGGTCGCGGGGCTTGGTCGCGCCGCCGCAGAGGACGACGGCGTTGAAATCCTCCAGCAATTTGCCGGCGGGGAGATCCTTGCCGACGTTGCAACTCGTGATGAACTTGACGCCTTCGTTCGCCAGCAAATCCACGCGGCGCTGCACGACCTTTTTGTCGAGCTTCATGTTCGGGATGCCGTACATGAGCAGGCCGCCGATGCGGTCCGCGCGTTCGTAAACGGTCACCTGGTGGCCGGCTTTGTTCAATTGCGCGGCGCATGAAAGTCCGGCCGGGCCGGAGCCGACGACCGCGACCGTCTTGCCGGTGCGGCGGGCGGGCGGTTCAGGCGTGATCCAGCCTTCCTCCCAACCGCGGTCGGCTATGGCGCATTCGATGCTCTTGATCGTGACCGGGGGTTCGATGATGCCAAGCACGCAGGCGCCTTCGCACGGGGCAGGGCAGACGCGGCCGGTGAATTCGGGGAAGTTGTTCGTCTTGTGCAGGCGATACATGGCTTCCTGCCATTTGCCGCGATAGACGAGGTCGTTCCACTCGGGAATCAGGTTGTTGATGGGACAGCCCGACGCCGCGCCGGCCAAGACCTGGCCGGTATGGCAGAACGGCGTGCCGCAGTCCATGCAGCGCGCGCCCTGCGAGCGGAGCCGTGATTCATCAAAATGAAGATGAAATTCATCCCAGTTGCGGATGCGTTGCAGCGGTGCGAGTTCCGGCGGCAACTCGCGCTGGAATTCGAAAAAGCCTGTGGGTTTGCCCATCGTCTATAGTGTTACGGAATCGGGTTGGGGGGTTCTGAGGGGGTAAAGCATTCGATTTAGCCGCCGCCGACGCGGGCGGCATCGCGCGTATTCTCGACAAACGCGGCCATGATGGCTTCCTCGCCGGTGAGGCCGGACTGCTGCACTCGCTTGAGGGAGGCCAACACGCGGGCGTAATCCTTCGGCAGGACCTTCACAAATTTCGGCAAATAATCCTTCCAGGAGGCGAGAATGGTCGCCGCGCGGCGGCTGCCGGTCAAATCCTCGTGGCGCTCGATCATGCCTTTCAGGAAAGTGATTTCTTCCGCCTCCGTGACTCCGCTCAGCGAAACCATTTCGGGATTGCAGCGGCGGCTGAAGTCGCCTTCGAGGTCGAGCACGTAGGCCACGCCGCCGGACATGCCCGCGGCGAAATTCCGGCCGGTGCGACCCAGCACGATGACGCGGCCACCGGTCATGTATTCGCAGCCATGGTCGCCGAGGCCTTCGACGATGGTGTCCACGCCTGAATTGCGGACGCCGAACCGTTCGCCGGCCATGCCGGCGATATAAGCGGTGCCGCTGGTGGCGCCGTAGAAGGCAGTATTGCCGATGATGGTGTTTTCTTCGGGCGCAAAGGTGGAACCCTTGGGCGGGTAAATCATCAGCTTCGCGCCGGAGAGACCCTTGCCGAAATAGTCATTGGCGTCGCCTTCGAGTTCGAAGGTGATGCCCTTGGGCATGAACGCGCCGAAGCTTTGTCCGGCCGAACCTTTGAAACGCAGGCGGATCGTATCCTCCTGCAATCCCTCGGGGCCAAAGCGCCGGGTGACTTCGCTGCCGAGCATGGTGCCCACCACACGATTCGAATTGCGAATCGGGATGGTGGCGCGCACCGGTTCCTTGCGCTCCAGGGCCGGTGAGCACAGGCGCAGCAACATCTGGCGGTCCATCGTCTGGTCCAACTCGTGGTTCTGCAGGTCCTGGCAGAAGCGCTTCACAAAGGGCGAAACTTCCGGTTGGTAGAACACGCTGCTGAAGTCCAGGCCGCGCGCCTTCCAATGCGAGACGGCGGCGGTGGTCTCCAGTTTGTCGGAGCGGCCGATCATGTTGTTGAGCGACTTGAAGCCGAGTTGAGCCATGAGCTCGCGCACTTCCATGGCGATGAAGCGCATGAAATTCACCACGTGCTCGGGCTTGCCCATGAAATGCTTGCGCAGGGCCGGGTCCTGGGTCGCCACGCCGACCGGGCAGGTGTTCTTATGGCACACCCGCATGAGAATGCAGCCCAGCGATACGAGCGGGGCCGTCGCAAAACCAAATTCCTCCGCGCCGAGCAGGGCGGCGACGATCACGTCGCGCCCGGTTTTCAACTGGCCGTCGGTTTCCACCGCGATGCGGCCGCGCAGGTTGTTCAGCAGCAGCGTCTGATGCGCTTCCGCCAGGCCGAGTTCCCACGGCACACCTGCGTGCTTGATCGCCGTGAGCGGCGAAGCGCCGGTGCCTCCGTCGTGCCCGCTGATGAGGACCACGTCCGCGTGGGCCTTGGCCACACCGGCAGCGATGGTGCCGACGCCGACTTCGGCCACGAGTTTCACGCTGATGCGCGCTTCGTGATTCGCGTTCTTGAGGTCGTGGATCAACTCCGCGAGATCCTCGATTGAATAAATGTCATGGTGCGGCGGCGGGGAAATCAATCCGACACCGGGCGTGGAATGACGCGTGCGGGCGATCCACGGATAAACCTTGTGGCCGGGCAACTGACCGCCCTCGCCGGGCTTGGCGCCTTGGGCCATCTTGATTTGCAGCTCGTGGGCGTTGACGAGGTAGTGGCTCGTTACACCAAAGCGGCCGGAAGCGACCTGCTTGATGGCGCTGTTCTTGGAATCGCCATTCGGCATTTTGACGTAGCGATCCGGGTCCTCGCCGCCCTCGCCGGTGTTGCTCTTGCCGCCGATGCGATTCATCGCGATGGCGAGCGTTTCGTGGGCTTCCTTGCTGATGGAACCGTAGCTCATCGCACCGGATTTGAAACGGCGCATGATGACTTCGACTGGCTCGACTTCTTCGATGGGGATGGGCTTGTTTGCGAGCTTCAGTTCGAAGAGGCCGCGCAGCGTGCAGAGGTTGCGAGATTGCTGGTTGACCGCGTCGGAATAAATCTTGAACGCCGCGAAATCGCTGTCGCGGACGGCCTGCTGAAGCTTGTGAATGGTCGTGGGATTGAAGAGATGGTATTCGCCATCGCTCCGCCACTGATACTGACCGCCGGGATCGAGGACGTGCGCCAGCTCCTGCCGTTCGGCGTAGGCCGCGCCGTGCCGGAGCGCGGCTTCACCCGCGATTTCCTCGAGGCCGATGCCCTGGATGCGCGAAGGGGTCCAGGTGAAATACTTCTCGACGAATTTCGAACTCAGCCCGATGGCTTCAAAAATCTGCGCGCCGCGATAACTCTGGATGGTCGAGATGCCCATCTTCGAAGTCACCTTGAGCACACCCTTCACGGCGCCCTTGATATAATTCTTGAAGGCCTTCTCGCGGGTCATGTTTTCCAGCAGGCCTTCCTTGATCAGGTCGTCAATGGTGTCGAACGCCAGATAGGGATTGATGGCGCTGACGCCGTAGCCGATGAGGAGCGCGAAGTGATGCACCTCGCGGGGTTCGCCGGATTCGAGGACCAAGCTCGCGCGCGTGCGCGTGCCGGAGCGGATCAAATGATGATGCAGGCCGGCCACGGCGAGAAGGGCAGGGATGGGCGCGTGGTCTTTGTCCAGACCGCGATCGCTCATAATGAGGATGTTCGCGCCCTTGGTGATCGCCTCATCGGCCTGGCGGCAAAGTTCGCTTAGCGCCTTTTCCAAGCCCGCGCCGCCTTCCGCGACCTTGAAAACAATGGGCAGCAGCGCCGACTTGAAACCGCCCCGATCCGCATGGCGAATCTGGTCCAGTTCTTCGTTCGGGAGGATGGGGGTTTCGAATTTCAGGAACCGGCAGCTTTCCGGCGTCGGTTCCAGCAAATTGCCTTCGGCCCCCAGCGCGGTTTCGGTGGAGGTGATGATGGCCTCGCGCAGATAATCAATGGGCGGATTCGTGACCTGCGCAAAGAGCTGCTTGAAATAATTATAGAGGAGCTGCGGCTTGTTCGAGAGCACGGCGAGCGGAGTATCGGTGCCCATCGAGCCCAGCGGTTCGACACCGTCATTCGCCATCGGCATCAGGATGAGACGTTCGTCCTCGAACGTATAACCGAACACGCGCTGCTGGCGGACCAGGCTGTTTTTGTCCGGCGCGGGCGTGGCGGGCGCTTCCGGCCAGTCGTCCACGCGGGCGACGTGCTGGTTGAGCCAGGTGCGATACGGCTTTTGCGTGGCGATCTCCTGCTTGATCTCTTCGTCCGCGACAATGCGGCCCTGCTCGGTATCCACGAGCAACATGCGGCCGGGTTGGAGCCGACCCTTTGATTGAATGCGTTCGGCCGGAAATTCCAAAACGCCAACTTCGGACGCGAGCACCAGGGTGTCGTCCTTCGTGACGTAGTAACGCGACGGGCGCAGGCCGTTGCGATCGAGCACGGCGCCGATACGGGTGCCGTCGGTGAACGAAATCGAGGCCGGACCGTCCCACGGTTCCATCAGGAAACGATGGAATTCGTAGAAAGCCTTCTTCTCGTCGCTCATGTTCTCGTGATGCTGCCACGGCTCGGGAATCATCATCATCATCGCGTGCGGCAGGCTGCGGCCGCTGAGCACGAGCATTTCGAGGCAGTTATCGAACATGGCGGAGTCGCTGCCGTCGGGACAGATCACGGGGAGGACTTTTTTGAGATCGTCACCGAACTTCGCCGATTTGAACAAAGCCTGGCGGGCATGGACCCAGTTCGCGTTTCCGCGCAGCGTATTGATTTCGCCGTTATGCGCGATGTAGCGGTAGGGATGGGCGCGGTCCCAGCTTGGGAAGGTGTTTGTGCTGAAGCGGGAGTGGACCAGTGCCAGCGCGCTCTGCATCAACGGATCATCGAGTTCCGGAAAATAGGGGCCGACCTGTTCGGCCATGAGCATGCCCTTATAGACAAGCGTGCGAGCGGAAAGGCTCGGCACATAAAACCATTTGCCGAATTCCCGCTTCCCGTAACGAATCGAGTTCTCCGCGCGACGGCGGATCACGAACAGCTTGCGTTCGAATTCCAGCTCATCGGTGATCTTCGGATTCCGCCCGATGAACAACTGCCGCATGTAAGGCTGTCCCAACTTTGCGGTTTCGCCGAGATTGCCATCATTGGTCGGCACATCCCGCCAACCGAGAAAGGTCTGGCCCTCCTCGGCGATGATGCGCTGGACTTCGGCTTCGCACTGCTGCCGTTCTTCGCGATTCGGCGGCAGGAAGACAATCCCCGCGCCGTATTGCTTCTCGCCCGGCAATTTGATGCGCGCTTCGTCGCAGGCCTGTTGCAGGAACAGGTGCGGCATCTGCATGAGGATGCCCGCGCCGTCGCCGGTGTTGTTCTCGCAGCCGCAGGCGCCGCGATGACGGAGATTGATGAGGATGGTGAGGGCGTCGCGGACGATCGAGTGCGATTTGCGGCCTTTGACATTTACGACAAAACCGACGCCGCAGGAGTCGTGCTCGAACTGCGGATCATAAAGGCCCTGCTTGGGCGGGGGACCATGCCGATGGACCAATCCGCCCTTGCTGTTGCTGCTCGAATCTTCTGTCATGTGTTGTGAGACTTGCTGGCTGCCCGACGTCTCGGTAAACAGGTGCTCCCTTGCCCGATGGCTGACTACACCTCCACCGCGGCCTGCACCTTAAATTCCTTCATTCTTGGCACAGGAAGTCACCGGATGCAATGAATGATTTTGGAAGATTGCGTGACTGAAGGCCAAAGCGACTCACTCTTTCCCGCTTAAAGCATCGTCGAGTTTCCGCCAAAGGATTTCAGGATCTTCCAACCCGACGGAAAGGCGGATCAGCCAGCGCGAGACACCGCAGGATTCGGCCCAATCCAATTCCGTGTAGTGCGCGAGCAAAGTGAAGGGGCACGCGAGGCTGAATACGGTCCCCAGGCTCGGTCCCTTGCAGAGCTGCAACCGGTCGTAAACGGCCGGCGAGGTGTTCGCGGCATGGCGCGGAACGAAGGAGAGCAGGGCGCCCCAACCACCACCCGGACGGCGCAGCGCTTCGTAAGCCTCGGCGCAGTCCCATTTTGGATACCAGACGCGTTCCACCGCCGGATGCGCGCGCAGTCGCCCGGCGAGCAGCAAGCCGGCGTGGTTGTGCTGCTTCATGCGCTCAGGGAAAGTGCGGGCGTTGCGCTCGAGAATCGCGACGTCTTCGTGCCACAGGAGTTCCTCGTGCCGCGCGCGGGCCTCCTGTTTGAGTTGTTGGTAGTAAGGAGAACGTGGATTGAAAATCAACGCGCCGCCCATGACATCGCCGGTGCCGGCGATGAACTTTGTCAGGCTGGTCGCAATAACGTCCGCGAACTGGCGTAGGTCCACGTTGAATGGCGTCGCCACAACTTCGTCCACCACCAGCGGGATTCCATGTTTGCGCAGCAGGGGGCTGATGCGCCGCAGATCGGCTGAGCCCAGCAAGGGGTTGCCCGGGATTTCGCAGAACGCGGCGGCCAGTGGCTGTTTCTGAATCAGCGCGGCTAGGTCAGCTTCCAAGGTCGCCAAGTTATGCAGGAGGATGCCGCCGGGGCCGAATTTCTCCTGGAGCTTCAAGGTGTCCACATAGGGGAAACCCATCTGCACCGAAGGCTTGCCCGGGCTGCGCGCGTTGGCCGCTTGGAGTGCGGCGTGGACGGCGGTCATGCCTGCTGGTTGGAGAAGGATGTCGTCCTCCGCGCAGTCGTAAAAGTCCGCCAACGTCCGACGCAGTGATGGTCGGAGCGCCGGGTCTTCTTTTTCGGCGGTGCGGCGTCCCAGCAATGTTTCCGCGTGGCGGCTGCAAATCACTTTGCCTGTGTGCTGCCAGTAAGCCTTCAGCGCCGGCTCGCCCTTGGCGGAGGTGCGGACGTAATGCACGCCTGATTTGCTACCGGCTTCAGCGGCTTCGCCGGACGATTGTTTAACGAAGGCGGCGCAGTCGGCTGCCACGCCGGCGGAAGGAAGCGGAAGACAATGCGGGCCGGCGCCGAGTTGGCCGGCCAATTCGCGCACCAGCGGATGGACCAGAAAACGCGGGTAGCCGGTCTGGAGTTTTTCGATGACCTCGGGCTTCTTTTCCTCGTAGCCACAGACATCTTCCCAGCGCGGCATGGCCACGGAGATGGCATGAATGGAATCCGGCAGGGGACGGCCCAAATCTTCGGGCCGCCACGGCGGGTCGGTGAGCATATCGCGCATCGGGCGCATAAATTAGTAGGATGCGAGGCTGAAATCCAATTGAATGCGAAGACGGCTTTTCGACCGGGGACTCAGCCGCTTTTGCCGGCCGGGGTCAGATCACGAAGTCGAACGGATTGAGCGGGGAGACCTGAAGGCGGCGGGAGCGTTCACAGATGTCGGCCACGGTCGTCTCCTCGGCGATCTTGACGATGGCGTCGCGGATTTCCTTCATCACGCTGCGGATGGCGCAACGGGATTCATCGGGGCAGGAACACTTTTCGTAAAACTTCTCGCTCACGCAACTGATCGGGGCGAGCGCGCCCTGGATGTGGCGGACGATGACGGCGAGACTGATTTCCTCCGGTGGCTTGGCCAGGCGGTAACCGCCCGCGACCCCGCGACGGCTTTGGACGACCCCGGCCTTCTTGAGATCGTTGAGGATCTGTTCGAGGAACCGCTTGGGAATGTTCTGTTGCCTGGAGATGGTCTGTATCCTCACGACGGGCTGCTCGTAATTGAGTCCAAGGACCAGCAGCGCACGCAAGGCATACTCTCCGCGCAGCGACAATTTCACTTAGTCAGTGTAGGCTCTGCGGGGGCGAATGCAATGTCCGAACTTGGCCTTGCCAGCAGGCGGTGCGGGGTCTAAAAAGCTCCAAGGTCCAAGCATCAAGCTCCAGAGAAACTTCAAACTCCAAATGTCAAACTTCAGGGAACTTTCAAAATTCAAATTGTGGGCGATCACGTTGTGCGCTGCGCTGATATTGATTGCGGCTGTTGGATGCTCGCGGTCGGAGTCGCTGGTGGGGGAATGGCGCAGTGAGGCGCAGGGAGCGCGCTTGACGGTGGAGTTTCGGCGGGACGGCCAGTTTGCAGTGAAGGCCACCGTCCCGGCGTCAACGAATGAGGCGATGATCACCTTCAAGGGCACGTATTCGGTGGTGAGTTCAAACAAGGTTACTTTGAACCTGGCGGTCGGGACGGACACCAATACGCTACCGCTGATCGTTCATTACGCGTTGAGCGGCGATGAATTGCAGTTGCAGCAATTCGGCAGCCCGGAAGAGAAAGTAATGAAGTACCTGCGGGTGAAATAGCGGGTAAGCGGTTATTCGCCCAACTGCTGCTTGATGTCCTTGAGCAGATCTTCGTAGGGCCACTTGCGGAGGGAACGGACCGGATACTTTTCCTGAAAGACCGGATCGCTGGCGTCCTCGATCATGGCGGCGCGGCAACTCAGGACGGCCTGGTCGGGGGGCAGCAATTCCAATTGGAGATCGACGCGGATGGTGACCTTTTCATTAAACATGGCGCTGCCATAGGCTAGGTTGTTCATGCGGCTGCCGGGGCGTTCGAACCGGAACGTGGTGGGCGTCATGGGACCGCCCTCGAAATAGTGCGTGTTGAAAACTTCCTGAATGGCGGCGGTGATCTGGGGCAGGCTGCGATTGGTGATGGTGACGGAGGCCAGGCCGTTGGCGGGCGGGCTGGTAAATGACTGGCAGCCGGCGACGAGCAGCAGGGCGGCAGCGAGGGCCAGGAGGGGCGTGAAATGGTGAAAGGAGAAACGAGGATTCGATTTCATAAGTTGCGGCGCCCGATGATTAATCGGGCGCCGCAGTGTGCGCAAGCCGCGCATCAAAGATCAAGAATCAGAAGCGGACGCCAATGCCGAGCTCGAAGCCCTGGGCCATCACATCGTATTTGAAGTGAGAGAGGCCGCTGCCGGTTTCGTAGTTGGTGTAAAGCCAGCGGTAACCGGCGAACACGCCGACGTGCTTGCAGAACTGCCAGTTGAGCAGCGGCTCGAGCTGCCAGCTGATGTCCGAACCCGCCTGGAAGCCGCCGACGTCACCGCGCAGGGAGAAGCTGAGCGTTTTGTAAATCGGCACCGTGATCCAGCCGCCCACCACCGCGTCCGTCCACTGTTCAGTGCTCGAAGCGGAGCGAAAGTTGCCGAGCGGACCGTGACCGCTGATTTCAGCGCCGAGATTGTTGTAGCGCGCACCGGCATAGCCCATGAGGTATTTGCAGAAGGTGTATTCGAGCTGCGGCTGGACCATCCATTGGTCCACATCGGCGCTGAAGCCACCTTTGTCGCCCCCCAATCTCATGTAAATGACATCGGTAGAGATGGACAAGGGGCCCCAGCCGACGCGCGCGCGGCCCATGGCGCCGAACTGCAGGTGATCAAGGATGTCATGGAAGCTGGGATCGATATTGGCCGTGACCGGTCCAACGCCGACCTGCCCGGACATGCCGGCGCCCAAGCCGTAGAGCTGGACTTCGCCGAACCACTTGCTGGGAGTACTGTCCTCGACCTTGAGTGGTTCCTGGGCGCGAGTCGTAAAGGCAGCGCCAGCGGTGAGGATTGCGCCCAAGCCGAGGGCCGTCAGGTTACGAATGAGTTTCATAAGGGATTTGGTTGGTTTCAGGATTAGATTGAAAATGCCGGGTGAGGGAATGGTAGCGTGTTGATTGTGAAAATTGCAATCCTCGCGAAGACGGAGAAAGGCACTGTGGCCGGTATGATGCTTCTTTGGTGCCCCAATTTTTCCCCGGCATGATTTTACATGTGCTAACGAACTTTGACGATACCGGGCGGTTTCCATGTGCCTTCGCCGGGCGGGAGGATGGAGGGTGGCTGGGTCTTGGGCCAATAGAGGCGCATCACCAGATACATGTAGTCGTCCGGCGCGGGCAGCCAGTTGCTTTCGCGGTCGGGGCCGGGTGAATCGCGCTGGATATAAAGCGTCAGCGAGCCGTCGGCGTTCTTTTTCATGCCCGGCAGCATCGGCGAATTGATGAGGTAACGGTTGAGGGGATTCTGGATGAGCAACTGGGATTTGCCGTCGTACATCGTCACCGACCAAAACGCATTCACGGGCGGCATGGCGTTGGCGGGGAAGGTAAGGGTGTACTGGTGCTTGTTGCCGTTGAGCGGTTCGTTGCTGCCGTCGTGGCGGGTCATGGGGTACATGGCCTCGACGGCGTCGTTGCCGTAGATGCCGGCCTTGGCGGCGGCGGCGCGCAGGAGCCAGTTGCCGTTGAAGAATTCGCGGTCGCCAAAGGCGGAGCCGACGCGCCAACCGTTGATCTTGCGGCCCATCCGCGCTTCACTCTCCACGACCTTTTTCATGCCGGCTTTCATGCCCAGGCCGATCTCCAGTTTGTGTTCGAGATCGAGGTCCTTGAAATTGAATTTCTTTCCGGCGCCGACGCCGATTTTGGCGAGGCGTGAGCGGATGCCCTTTTCCTCCGTGGCGGGGGGCGCGAATTGCAGGACGAAGTCCAGGTATTCGAAGAAGTTCTCCTTGGCCAGCTTTTCGTCCACCGCCGGGAAATTCACAGGCGGGGCGGCGGGCGGCGGGGCGGTGTGCGTGTAGGCCGAGAGGGGCTGCACTTTGTATTCGGACTGGATCTTCTCCACGTTCGGCATGTCGTCGGGGCCGAACAATTGCGTGCGATAGATCACCAGGGTGAAGTCGGTGGAAGAGCGGTACACCTTTTTGATGCCGGCCGGCGCGGTGCCGTTCCAAGTGGGGCCGACGACCAGGTAATCGCCGGGCTGATCGCCCGTGGCGCGGGTGCCGACGTAACCGTAGTTGAACGTGTTCCAGTCGGTGAATTGCAGGGAATAGTAGCGATCCTTGTCCACGGCCGGCACGGACAGGACATAGGGCTCGGCGCGCAGGTCGAGGCAGACGAAGGAATAAGGCGTGTCGCTGTTGGGCGTGACGACGGCGGTGTCCTTGTAGGTGAACACGCGGTGCTCGCTGAACAGTTCGTTCATGGGGCACTTGTACTGGCCCGAGTTTTTGTCCAACCAGTACTGGTAATTCACCACGTAATTCATGACCAGCGGCAGGCCGTAGATGAAGCCCTCCTCGGCGATCGCCTTCGACTCCGAGAAGCCGGGGGAGTATTTGTCGGCGCGCTCGGCGGCGGACATGGTGTCATTCTTCGTCGCACAGCCCGCCAGTCCCAAGGCCGCGATCGCCACGCCGGCCCAAGCTGCTTCTTTCGTGAAAATTCTGCCAATCAAACTCGTTTTCATGTCGTCCGTGAAGTTGCCAAATGAATCGTCCTAACGCTCCGTATGATAGCGGGCCGGGGGATTCGCGCCATGCCAAAGTTGTTGAGGCGCAGGCGCGTGGGCGGGTGCGAGTTCTCATTGGCGCGGCGGGGTCGGGCGAGCAGATGCACCAGCGTTTCCGTACCGTACCCTCCAGAGCTTGGAGTGGGTGGACAGCCAGGACGGCGCCATGAGGACCAACGGGGCATCAGGGAGCTGGAGCCGATGGATAACGATCAGAATTGAAAGTCACGGAGCTGGCGATTCCGTAGGTGGCCATCAAGGCCGGAACATCATTCGAGCGCAAAATAATCTGCAACATCAGATCGTCGCCGATATGCTCGATGCCGCGATAGAAGCAAAGCGGGTAGCGTTGGTCGGCTGCAATAAGGGCGATCTGATTCATGATCTGGCGATCCGTCAAACGCATGCCGCCGTTGCTAAAGGACGCCGGCATGGTGGACACGTACATGTCGAGGATTCTGCTGGTGCCATTGTGTTCGAGTCGCAAGGTTTGGGCCCAGAAATTGGTGTAAGCTTTGTTAAGGAGGGGAAAAGCTGCTTCCTGGAGAAATGCCGGCAGATGATCGTTTACGGTTTCGATCATTCGCAGCCTTTTGTATTTCCAAAGCATGCAAATGTGTCCGGCGTCGCCCTCCTCGATCTTGTCGGATTGAACAAAGATCCATAGACCTACGCTCAGGGTCACGATCACGAATCCAACAACCGTCACCCAGGGCCAGCGGCGCCTTTTGCGTTTGGGTGGGGCGGCGTCCATGGGGCGAGGGTAAAAGTTTGGTCAGGTAACGAGAAGGACAATTCAACGGAGGTAAGTATGCCATTCGCAGCCAACCTCCGATGGAGCGACATGGTTTTGGCCGAGGCGAGTGTAAGCCCCTCCTCCGGAGCTTGGGTGCTTGTTTTGACACGGATTTCTATAAACATGGCGCTCCGATGGAGCTTTTTGGGGACAGGCGCGGTGGGGTGGCGGGCTCGCCGGGGGCGAGCGGCTACTGTCGCATTTATGGCCACGGGTTAGAGAATGATGTCGAACGCAGGGTCAATGGTCGAGGTGTTGGTGCGGCCGAAGTATTCGCTGTAGGAGGGGATGTCCCGGGTGCGGCAGACGAAACCAAAACGGGAGTGCCGGAAGGATTGGATGATGTTCATGGGCGGGAAGCGCGGGTCGGGTGTGGCGCGCAGGATTTCGGCGTGGAGTTCTTTTTGGACGGGGTAGCCGAAGCGATTGGTGAAGGGAAAGTTCGCGAGGCGGTAGTCGATGGTAAGGCGGGTGATGTAATGTTCGCGGAGGAGGTTTTCGAATTGCTGGTCGCAGCGGTCTTCGGCTGTGCCGCGAAGTTTTTCAATGGGAGGGCGCAGTGGGCCGGGGAGCGCTTTGTAGATGGAGCCGAGGCGGTCGCCATAGTTTTTGTAGCGGAGCATGCGGAGGTAGCCGGCGTCGCCATGGAGAATGGTGCTGGAGGGGATGGCGGCCCAGAGGAGCAGGAGGAGGATGATCGCGCCGAGAGCGAGGCTGCCAAGGAGGAAGCGCTTGCTTCGTTTGCGCGTGGGGCCGTCCATGGGGCGAGGGTAGTGTTTCGGTGGGCGGGGGACAAGGGGAGGGGGCGATTTGAAATTTGAAATTTCAAAAAGGAAAGAATGGTTGCCCCAAGAGGCAGGAGTTAATCGGCGGGAGTGTGGTAAGGTTAAGTTGGCGGTGGGTCGTAGCGGGCATTTTTGAATTCAGCGCTTGTGATCCGGGTGATTGGCCGAGTTTGCTTCCCGAGTCGTTCCCGCAACGCGCAGGAGCGCAAGGCGCGTGACCTGGTTTGGGCGGTCAGCGTGGCGATGCTTATTTCGATCGGCATCGCGGTGGCGCTGTGGTGGATGAACAAGGGAGCTTACGGGAAGTTTTAGGGCTCCTCCCCGGAGGAGGGAACTGCGTGAGGGTCTTCCGTTCTATTTTAACGGGTCCCGGACAAATTACGGACGCAGGTGGTGGAGGCGTGGCCGTTGCAAATTTCAATGGTGCAGAGAGCTCAACGGTTCTAGCCGCCGGGCGGGGACGCCCGGCTCCACGGCAGACGGGACGTCTACCGCCACGAAGCAGCGGCTTGCCCAAACGGCTTAATTGCCGCGGTCAATCGCCTCGCTCTTGAGCAGCACGTATTCGTCCGGGAGAATCAGGCCGTCGGCGTAGAATTTGTTCAGCGCGCGCATCTGGGCCCGGCCGCTGTCGGTGAGGGTGTAATTCTCATGGGCGCAACCACTCCCGAGCAGACCGGCGGTGGCGAGGGCCAGCAGGGAGACGCTAAACAGTTTCTTGCTTTTCATAGGGATACTTTACTGCGGGTTGTCTGTCTTTATCAAGTTATCACACCGCGTTCGCTTTCGCGGACAAATTTCGCGAGATGCTTCACTTCGGCGAGTTGGGGGACGTCTTTCTTGATCTGCTCCAGCGCATTGGCGACGGTCAGGCCCTGACGGAAGAGGATTTTGTGCGCCTTGCGCAGGGCGGTGATGGCCTCGGCGGAGACGCCGTTACGTTCCAGGCCGATTTTGTTGATGCTGCGGGTTTCGGCGGGGTTGCCTTCCACGAGCATGTAGGGCGCCACGTCGCGATGGATGCGCGAGCAGCCGCCGATGATGGACATGCGGCCAATCCGGCAAAACTGGTGGATGCCGGTCATGCCGCCGACGATCGCGTGGTCTTCGATTTCAACGTGGCCGGCGATTCCCGCCATGGAGATGATGACGTGGTTGCCCACTTTCACGTTATGGCCCAGGTGGGTGTTGGCGAGGATCGTGTTGTTCGAACCGATCACCGTGGTTTCGCCGTCCCCCGTCGCGCTGTGGATGTTCACGGACTCGCGGATCATGTTTTCATCGCCGATCTCCAAGCGGGTCAGGCCGCCCTTCCATTTGAGGTCCTGGGAAAGGAGCCCGAGGCTGGCAAAGGGGAAAACGTGATTTTTGCGGCCGAGGCGCGTGTGGCCATCAATGACCACGTGGGAGACGAGCCGGCAGCCGGCGCCGAGTTCGACGTGTTCGCCGATGGTGCAAAAGGGGCCGATCTCGCAATCCGAAGGAATCTTCGCCTTGGGGTGAATTATCGCCGTGGGATGGATCATGTTTTAACTAAAGCGAAAAAGGGGGAGTGATTTCACGGGCCTTAGGTCACTGCTCCCGAATCATGAAAGTGACGTCGGCCTCGCTTACGACGTCGCCGCGCACTTTGCATATGCCGCGCGCCTTGCCGATCTTGCCGCGGATCTTGGTGAGTTCGACTTCGATCATGAGGGTGTCGCCGGGCAACACCGGTTTGCGCCAGCGCACGTTTTCGGCAGACATGAAATAGGCGAGCTGCTGGCTGTTCTCGGTGCGCCGGAGCAAGAGGATGCCGGCCACCTGCGCGATTCCCTCGAGTTGCAGGACGCCGGGCATGATCGGGTGGCCGGGAAAGTGACCTTGGAAAAACGGTTCGTTGATCGTCACGTTTTTCAGGCCGGTGATGTTATTGCCGTCGATCTTGACCACGCGGTCCACCATCAGAAATGGGTAGCGATGCGGCAGCAGGCGCATGATGGCTTCGAGGTCCATCGCGCCGTCCTGGGGCGCGGCATCGGCGGCGGCCTTTTCATCCGAGCCCGTGGGCGGCGGGGTGAAGGTTTCGGCGACGCCCTTGGGCCGGCGCATCTGGGCGGTGAGGCGGCGGACGAATTCGCAGTTCGCGCCGTGGCTCGGCTTGACCGCAATCAGGTGACCCTGTAGCGGCCGGCCGAGCAGCGAGAAATCGCCGAGGATATCCAGAATCTTGTGCCGGACGAATTCCTCCGGGTAACGGAGCGGCTCGGTGGTGAGCACGGCGTCATCGCGGATGACGACGGCGTTTTCGAGGCTGCCGCCTTTGATGAGGCCGTTGGTGATGAGGTATTCGATTTCCTCGTAGAAACAAAAGGTGCGCGCGTGGGAGAGCTCCTTCTCCCAGACTTTCGGGCTCAGTTCGACGCTGTAATGCTGGGTGAAACGGCCCTGTTTATCGGCGCTGGTGCAGGTGACCTTGAAGCCTTCGCTGGGAAATAGCGTCATCGTCGTCTCGCCCATTTCGAGCTCGAGGGGCGTGGTCACGGTGAACGTGGCACGGCGTTCTTCCTGCGGGATGATGCCGGCTTCCTGGACCATCTTGCAATACTCGCGCGCGCTGCCGTCGGCGATCGGCGGTTCGTTGGAGTCGAGTTCGATGACGGCGTTGTCCACGCCGTAGCCGGCCAGGGTGGCCAGCACGTGCTCGACGGTGTGGATCTTGACGTTGCCTTTGGCGAGGGTGGTGGAGCGGTTGGTTTCGGTGACGTTTTCGACGCGAGCCTCGATCTCCGGTTTGCCTTCGAGGTCCACGCGGCGGAAGCGGACGCCGGAGTTGGGCGGCGCGGGCAGGAACGTCATGTTGACCCGGTTGCCGCTGTGCAGTCCCACGCCGGAGTAGGAGACAGCACGGCTTAAGGTTTGTTGGTTAAGCACGGCGGGATTTAATCAGGCGACGGGCCTTGTTGGCAAGCCAAGTAACGGGCAGCGGCGCTTCGAAATCGCGCGGCAGCCGAGGGGTGGGCTTTTAATTTTCGGATGCCCTGAGGCATTCGAATAGTTGGAGCCTCGTTACCCCGGCTGCTACGAATGAGAGGGTTTTTACAGGCTGTTCAACAGTTCAACCAATTGACGGAGGCGGCCGTAGTCGCGGCGGTTGAAGCCGAAGGCGATGCGGTGGAGGTCCACGTGGTCGTTGTCCTCGACTTCGTCGGGCGTCGGGTCGATGCGCTTGATTTGCGGACCGACCATGATGTCCTTGTAGTCCTCGTTCATCGCCTCGATGGCGGAGTCGCTCGGGGCGTGCTTCAGGCGGATGACGAAGAGGTCCTTCACGAAACGGGTGGAGTGGAAGTTGCGGTAGAAGCGGGTGATGATTTTCACCGCGGCGTCGGGGTCGTCCGTGATCTGGTAGAGATTCAGGTCATCGGGGGAGATCAACTGGTCGCGCAGCAGGTGTTCGCGGATGTGTTTGTCCCACGTCTTCCAATAAGTGCCGCCCGGGCGATCGATGAGGACGAGCGGCATGAGCTGGCTCTTGCCGGTCTGCATGAGCGTGAGCGCCTCGTAACCTTCGTCCATCGTGCCGAACCCGCCGGGGAAGAGGGCGATGGCGTCCGAGTGGCGGATGAAGATGAGTTTGCGGGTGAAGAAGTATTTGAAGGTGACGAGCTTCTTGTCTTCCTTGATGACGGGGTTGGCGGATTGTTCCCAGGGCAGGCGGATGTTGGCGCCGAAGCTCTTTTCGGGGCCCGCGCCTTCGTGGCCGGCCTGCATGATGCCGCCGCCGGCGCCGGTGATGACCATGAAACCGGCCTCGGCGATTTTTCTGCCGAAGTCGATGCCCTGCTGGTATTCGACGCGGGTGGGTTGGGTGCGGGCGGAGCCGAAGATGGTGACTTTGCGTGTCTTGGAGTACGGGGCAAAGAGTTTGAAGGCGTAGCGCAATTCGCGCAGCGCGGTCTGAATGACGCGGACGTCGCCGCTGTCCTGGACGTCGGCGAGGAGTTTCAACGCGTTTTCAATGATATCGGCGACACTCTCTTGATTGAAGCCGCCGCCCTTGTACGCAATGAGATCCTCAATGCGCTTTTTCAATTCCGGATCCACCGGGGTTTTCTCACTTTTGATCATGCCGCGAGCATAGCGCGACCGTAAGCAAAAGCAATGGGGGTTGGGGAAAGGGGAGGGGAGGGAAAAGGTTAAAAGGTTAAAATTACTTGTCAGGCTTGGCCGAGGCAGTCTCCGCCGCGCCGGGCACAGGCGGGTTTTGCAGGATCACGTATTGCTTGCGGAATTCGAGGCCGCGAGGCGGCCAGGTTTTGACGTATTCGATGAGGGCGCGTTTACCGGGTTCGAAGTCGAGGCCGTTCAAGCGACAGTCAGCAGCCGCTTCACCGCTGCCGTCGCGCGCAGCGTACAGACGGATGCCGTAGAATTGTCCGTCCTCAATCCTGGGCTTGAAACCCTCGAGGCTGCGGGTGAAGAGGCAGCAGGGGCAGAACGGGTGTTCTTCCTCCTGCGCCGGCGCGGGATCGGTGGCGTAGTGCGACACGGGGCCGAGGACTATGCGGCGCTTCCAGGCGGGTTTGCCGTGCTCGGCGGGTTGTTCGATTTGCAGGCAGGGGCAGGGGTCCGACTTGGAGACGAGGGAGGTCACGAAGACGGGGAGATCGAGTTGCGTCCAATCCTCGAAACCGCGGGTGACGGAGTGGCGGGCGTCCTTGCCGTTGGAATGTTGAAACTCGAACACGCCGCCGGGAATTCCGGAGGGATGGCTGACTTCGATGGTGGTCACTGATTGCGTGGCGCCGCGCTGATTCAGACGGCAGTCCACGAAGCCGGGTTTGATAAGGAGGCCGGAGTTCAGGCGGACGGCCGATTTTTCCTTGGAAAGGTCATGACCGGCGTTGACCAGGACTTCCGTGAGGCAGGAAACGAGGTCCACTTCCTCGGTCCAGGAGCGGGCGCCGTTGTCGAAGTTCAGCGAGACCTGGGTGCCCTGGCCGGGGTTGCCCGGAGAGGGTGCGAGCGGATTTGTCGGATTTGGCGGCGGTTTGCGTTTAAGCCATTCGAACATGCGCCTGAGCCTAAGCGATCCCCGCTCCCGGAGGAAGCCGTCGCTGGCTTGGGGAAAGCGTCGGAGGATACGTGGACTCGATCGCGGCCCCGCGAAAAATTTACTGGCGTTGAAAGTGGGAACCATTTAGAAAGTGCAAAGATGGTGCAGCGTGTCGTGGGCAAATTGCCCGCGGGCGTGGGACTTCTGGGAACAGATTGGCCTGCGCAATCGGCTGCAAACACCCGTCAGTGCACGCTGGCGTGCCCGAAGGGGCAGGTGATTCCGTCGCTTTTCTCTTCCGATTTTTCGCGGGTTTCAACCGCAACCATGCCTCGTTTCCTTGCAGCAAGGCCCATCCCAACTCCTGTATGTTTATAAGACCTGTAAATGCCAAAGCCCTCTCACTGACGATCGCACTCCTGCTCAGCGCGAATGCTTCCCGCGCCGTGACGATTCTTTCCGGACCGAGTTTCACCACCAACACGAATGCCCCGCTGGCGGGGCTGTTGCAGTTGACCACGGATCAGGCGACGCGGGTGAGCGTCTCGGTCAATGAAGGGACGAATGTTTGGACGCGACGGTTTTACGATTACACCAATTCTCATTCGTTCCCGTTGGCGGGGTTCAAGCCCGGGCACACGAACCAGATTAGCGTCACGGTTTTTGACCGGCATCGGAACCAGGCGGCGGCAGCGCCGCTGACTTTTGTCACAGCTCCGCTGCCGACGAATTTTGCGAACATCGTGGTGCTCCAGCGGAAACCGGAGTTGATGGAGCCGGGGTACACGCTGTTCAACCTGCGGGAGTTCAACGGCAGCATTTCGTTTCTGACGATCGTGGACAACGCGGGGAACGTGGTCTGGTACGACGGGCATGGCTTCTCGACCGCCGATCTGCGCCAGCTCGACAATGGCGACCTGTTCATGCCCGCGACGACGAACTTTGTGGAAATGAATTTGCTGGGGCAAACGGTGAAGTCCACGGTGGTGCCGGCCGGACTGAATATCGATCCGCACGACGGTGTGCCGACGGATCACGGGACGATTTTGTATCTGAGCGATGCGACGGAGCTGGTCACCAATTATCCCTCGAGCATGACGGTTTCAAATGCGGCGCGGTCAACGGCCAATGTGGGTTACCAGAAGGTGGTGGAGATTTCGGCCACGAACGGCGCGTTGCTCAATACGTGGTCGCCGATCAATGTGCTGGATCCGCGGCGGGTGAATTACTTGAATACGTTCACGGGCGGAGCGTGGGATTCGGAGCACTGTAACGCGGTGCTTGAAGACCCCAGCGATGATTCGATCATCGTGTCCATGCGCACGCAAAATGCGGTGGTGAAATTCTCGCGAACGACGGGGCAGCTCCGTTGGATTCTCGGCACGCCGGATAATTGGGGGCCGGCATGGCAGCCTTACCTGCTGACGCCGGTGGGGACGCCGTTCGCATGGCAATTCGGGCAGCATGCGCCGATTCTGACGTCGCGGGGTACGTTGATCATGTGGGATAACGGCAATTATCGGGTGAGCCCGTTCGCGGCGATTCCGTCGGCGACCAACTACTACAGCCGCTCGGTGGAATACAGCATCAACGAACAGACGATGGAGGTTTCGCAGGTGTGGGAATACGGGCGCACCAATGTCACGGATCATCTTTACGCCAATCGTGAAGGCATCGCGCAGCCGCTGCCGCTGACGGGAAATGTGCTGAACGATTTTGCCGCCGTGCAATACATAAACGGAGCGCCGCCGAGTTCGTATGGAGTGAACGCGACGATGTGCCGGATCACCGAGGTGACGCACGAGGCAGTGCCGCAGGTCGTCTTTGATCTGGCGATCTCGCTGTATGCCAACCCCAACACCGCTTTCAAGGACCTGGACGTCTATCGTAGCAAGCGGATCCCGGATCTCTATGCGCATCCGGCGCGGCCGGTCGAGGATTTGTCCATGACGTGTCCGGGCGGGGTGCCGCACCTGGAGTTTTCGGCGGATGACGCGAGGTCTTACCAGATTCAGATTTCCTATGATCTTGCGCTGTGGGAGGGGATCGGAACGGCCGCTGAGGATGCGGGAAAAACCGGAAATTACAGTTTCGTGGACGAAGAGGCCGACGGCTCACCGATCAGATATTACCGCGTGGTAACGCAGTAGGCGAGCGCCCTGCTGGTGTCCGGGGAAAGGATTCAGGCCGGAGCAAGGTTCGCTCCCAACCCGGCCGCTCCCCGGACGCAAAAGGACACCGCAGGCGACAAAGAGACCAACTGGAAGCCGGGAGACCCGTAGCTCTGCCATGATCGAAAGGAGCTATGGGTCTGGGCTACCGGCTTCCAGCACGCCAGCAGGTTGTTTGATTCCGCAGCCCAGGCGTAACCACCTCAGGGCCGCGCTGTCGCGCGGCCCTGCCGTGATGCGGCCACGGTCTTACTGAAACCGCCTTAATATTTGATGCGGAAGAACTGAACTGAGTTGGTTCCGGCCGCATTGGTATAAGATTCACCGCCGGGCTGGCCGACTCCGCTGAAATTGGTTTTCCAGGAGATAAAGTTCGCCGAGGCTTCGACGTTGTAATTCGTGCCGGCCGGAACATCGAAGCTGAACCGAATTCCCCCGCCCGGCAGTGAAGCAACCGAGGTGATGGTCACCGAAGTGTTGGTGGATGGGGTGCTGGAGAGCTGGGGCGCAAACTGACGGATCTCGGCCGGACCAAAGGACAATCCGATGGTTGTGCCGGGATTGCCCGGAACGCTGGCGCCATTGACGCTGACCAAAAAGTTGGTGGCGCTGCCGAGGTAATTTGTGACCCAGATGGCATAGGTATTGCCTGGCGCCAGCACCGGGCCAACACTGCCGGCGGGCCAGCCTCCGCTTAACGTTGTCGTCGGCGCACTCAGCAACTGGCCACCGAAACTCACGCTCGAAACGGCTGAGTTGGAAGAAACAAAGATGACATTGGTGCTATTGGCAACCACGTTGGTGGTTATGTTCGTGCCGATATTGGAAACCGGAAAGGGTGCCGACACGACAAATTGAAGCCAATCGTTGAAGACAATATTCGTATAATCATCCAGGATGGTGACGAGAACCTGATTGGTTCCGACATTGGCGGAATAGAAAAGAGGGTTGCTGTTGTTCATTTTCCAGCCGGAAATCGCTTGGCCGTTGAAGGAGACGGACGCCAATTCGCTGAAAGGATCGGTTGCGTTCAGGGACAGGAGAACTGGAATGGGCCCGGCGGCAGCCGGGTTAAAAGTTCCGCCAGTCGTGGCGTGAACCGGCCGGGCGGGCGTGACGACTGCGTTTCCGTTGTTTGGATTCGTGCCGATGGCCTGCACCGAGACCACGTAAGGACTGCCGTTCGACAACCCGGAAATCGTGTAATTTGTCGTCGCCGCCGATACGTCGACCGGACCAAATCCCAACGGACCGGTGGGCCGGAGCATATTGATCCGATATCCGCCGGCGCCGGTTACGGGCGACCAATTCAACGTGAGTGAAGTCGGGGTGATGGTGTTCGTGGGGATCGAGACCACCGGTGAATCCAGACGCTCATCGGGAAGAATGGTGATGCGGATAACGTCGCCGTTTTTCACCGCCATGCCGACGTCCGGCGTGATCCGCTCTGAATAAGCAAAGGTGTAAGCATCGGCGTTGTAATACATCAAAGCGGCATAGGGATTGTAGTAACCGGAAGAAAGCGCGTTGCGGGGGGATGGCTGCGCCCAACCATACGGATTGGGCCACGCCACGTTTGGTGAAAACCACTGACCCGAGTTGGTGCCGTAATTCCCGCCGGCAAAGCCGAAATTGATGGACGACAATACATCGCCGATCATCCAGAGTTCCACGGGTTGTTGGTTCGTGTTGGCGGAGGGGGCCCCGTTCACCAGATAATAGTTGGTCCCGCTGGGGGCGCCATAGACATAGACGTTCACATCCGTGTTATTGGTCACGTAAAACGTATTCGTCACGAAGACGGTATTTGTGACCACGGTAACGTTGGGGACCAGAAAGGTGATGGTATTCGTATATTGCTGTTGGCCGCCCGTAACTCCCATTTTGGTCAGATTGTATTCTGGCGGTACCGAATTCGAATTGTAGGTCAGGGTGAGGAGCCATTCAGCAATCCCCGTCAAAGGATCATTGGTCCGGGCCGCCGTAACCTGATATCCGAGATAGTAATAAGCCCCCTGCACGCTATACCCGTTCAAAGTGAACGGATTGGTGACCAGGGAATTCAGGACATTGGTGACGCTCGGGTAGGGCGAATTCGTGAGGAGCTTCTGGGGCGCGACAATACGGGCAAAATTGGTGTAGGCATTGGTCCCCGGTGCCGGCTGCCAGCCGGCCGTGATGTTCCCATTGGTGGTGCCGGCATTGGTCAGGCTGTAGGCGGCATTGGCAAACCCGCTGGCCGCGAAACGATCCACCAGGGTTTTGGTGGAGGCATATGTATAAGAACCGGACACCAGGTTGGCGGGCACGGCATTGGTGCCGTGATACCATTCCAACTGCAACGGGATGCCAAATTTATCAACGTACGTGAGGTCCACGTCATTGTTGACATCACCGCCCAGAAAGGAAAGCTCCGCATAATCAAAGCGGTAACCGCTGCCACCGTTCCCGGCGTTCGGTGCCGGGCTCGGCGTGACTCCCGCGATGAAGGTAAAAGGATTGTTGTAGATGAAATAAATGGCGCCGGAGGTGATGTAGCTTGCCCCAAGGGAATGGACGGTGTTCGTATTCCCGGAAATGGGCGAGACGAGCGTGGAAGCTCCGACACTATTGAGCGGCAGGGTTGAGAGGGCAACCGAAGTGTTGGTTCCCACATTTTTGTCCACAAACAAACTCTGCGGATTGATGGTCGCCCCGCCCGCCCCTGGCACCATGATGTAAACGCTGCTGTCGGGCAATCCACTGTCATTTACGATCTGGATCGTCAACTCCGCCGAAGCCGGCTGGAGCATGGCAGCAAGGCTGACCGCGAGCAGGGCGGAAACCTTGATGAAGGAGCGGGCCGAAGGCAAAAAAGGCAACGATTTATAATTCATTTATATTTTTTTATTGGTGCCAGGTGTTCAGTTTAATCCACACTACGGTCCCTTGAGCGCAAAACATTGCGCGATACGGACTTACGGTGCGCTGTTTTAAGCACAACTAGTTGGGACGGTCAAGGGAAGAAATTGAAAAAATTAAACATAGTGCTACGGAAAATCCACGGAAATTGGTTTGGCGGTCAGTGGCAGATTATGTGAAGCACTTCACGTCGGGTAGGTCCTCCGCTACACTCCTCGCACGCCGCCAACCCCTGCCATGAATACCCCCAGCCTCGCACTCCTGTTTCTCCTCGCCCTCCCTGCTGCGGGTGATAGCCCCGCCGATCATCTGCCACCGTACATCACGCAGGTGACGGGGTTCGGCGAGCGCGCGGACTGGTCGCACGATGGGCAGAAACTTTTGTTTCTATCGAAGACATTCGGCGATGCCATGGAACTCGATCTTCGGACGAAACAGATTCGCAACCTTACGGCTCATTACCCACATTGCGGATACACGCGCGCGCTTTACCTGACCAATGGCGATGTTCTGTTGTCCGGCCCCGAAGCTTTCGATCCGAAGAACAGCCATCATGCGCGAGAGCAATGCTGGCTTTACGTGCTGGATCGCAGTTTAGCCAAACCGGCGGCGCCGCTGGGCACCAAGTGCAGCGAGGGGCCGGCGGTGTCGCGGTCACGCATGCACGTTGCGTGGACGCATGTCGCGGCGGAGTACCCGCAAGAGATGGCCGCGGGAAGTTCGCGGATGCAGGAGGCGGACATTGTTTACGAGGACGGGAAGCCGAAGCTGGCGAATCAGAAGCTGATTGTTAACAGCGCGGATCTGCCCTTCAAGTGCACGCTCGAGACGCAGAATTTTCGTCCGCCTGGGGAGGAGGAGCTGACGTTCAGCGCTTATGGACATCAGGGAACGGATGTTTGCGGGATCAATCTGGTCACCAAGAAGGTGACGAACTATTCAGACTCCCCCGGACAATACGACGAGCCGGAGGGCATCTATCCGGATGGACAGTTCACGCTGGTGGAATGCGACAAACACCATCACCAGGGGCCGAATCATGTAGATCTGTGGAAGCTCAAGCTGGACGGGACGGGCTATGTCGAGCGGTTGACGCATTTCAGCGATTATCCGGGTTACAAGGCTTCGAATCCGGTGGTGAGTGATGACGGGGCGTTCATTGCATTTCAAATGGCCCGCTCGCGGGACGCGGCGGGGGTGGGGCAGGGGATTTTTATTAATGATTTGAAGCGGGCGGCCGCGGAAACGAAGGGGGAGAGGAAGTGAAACAACAACGCAATCATGGAAAGGAGGGATGGATTGGGTGCTGACGCATGACGCCAGCCCGGAGCCAGGACTCGTCGCGACTTGCGTTGAGTGCAAGGCGCAATTCCGGTTTGAGGAGGTAATCATTCTCGGCGGCTTTGCCTGCTGCAGCAGTTGCAAGCCGATCAGGCTGCAAAAACTTCGCGAAGGCTGCCTGGAAATTCTCCCAAATCTGGCGGGCTCGCCCGACTTGTTCCGGATCACCTACCACAGCTCGCTGGCTGCACAGTTGCGATGCAATTTTTACGTGATGTTTCACAAAAAGCAGGCTGTGTTGCTGAATGTCGCCTTCATTCTCCTCGTGAGTGTCATTGTGCCGCTTCAGGTTTTTCCCTCCATGGCGATTAATGTTTTCACGACGATTGCCTCGGCGGTGGCCGCAGCGCTGCTGTTTGTTACCTTGTTCGTGCTTGCGATCTGCCTTCGGTATCCCAAAAGCAGGTCATGCACCACCGGTTTTACGGCGGAGGGCGTGTTCGATCTTTCAACGGCAAAGCGCCAGGGTATCCCCTGGCGGCAAATCAAGGAGATCCGCGAGAAAAGCGGTGACGTTCACATATGGCGTGGTTTGGGCGGCATCTATATTCCCCGCGAAGCTTTCAAGGACCTGGATGAAGCCCGGCGTTTGGCCGGCCTCGCGAAGGAGTTATGGCTGAACAACCGGTGAACCGGCAGCCAAGCATCGCTCTCCAAGTGCCGCCTCTTCCCGGAGTTGGTAAAATACCGTAGCTTGAGGCAGGAGCGTTAGAGGCGGCGTTTGAGAAAAGCAAGAAACCCGCCCGTTCAGAGACGGGCGCTCCGGTCAGGGCGTGGTGCGGTGAGTGCGCTTGCTGGCATCCACCTCGAGCAGATCCGACGACATCAATTCGCTGCCGTGGCGGAAGCGGCCGTCGGCACTGCGATGAATGTCATCGGTGGTCCAGAGTTTGCCGTCGGGGCCGGCGGAGCGAATTTCGTAGCGGCCGCCGCCGAGGGCGTGGAAGAAGAGGGGGGTTTTCCAGCGGTCAACGAGCTGGCCTTGGGCATTGAGGGCGACGCTCTGGTCGGGGAGCCAGCGTTCGTGCGCGGAGTTTTTGCCGCGGAAGAGATCGGCCCAATCCTCGTTCGCGCTGAGCGGGCGGTTGGCGGCGGACTTGAGGATGAGCAGCGAGTTGTCCATAAGGTGGGACATGAGCGTCAGATCGTTTTCCGGCGGGAAATGGGCGTCGCCGTAACCGCGCAGGATGGTTTCGCCGGGGAGCGGGGTGCTGCCCGGAGGCGGCGAGGCCGCGGGGGAGGGCGTGGTGGCAACGGTGACGTTGGTGGCGAGGGTCTCCGGTTGCGAGGGTGCCGCTTGCGGCGAGGGATTTACGCCGGGCGGGGACGAACGAAGAAGAATAAAGAGCCCGGCGGCCAGGATCAGAATTGCGACAACGAGGAGCGGGAAAAAGGAGCTGCGCTTCACGTGATGAAGCCGAGCGGCGCGGTGCCCGAGTTGGGATTCCAGAAGTTGGCGATGTTGGGCAGGACGTTGGGCAGGTTGCCGGAGGAAACGCCGAACCAGCGGAGCAACTCGGCGATGTACAAGTCAGCCGAGGTGCTGGGCAAGAGACGGCCGCCGTGGCCGACGTCGTCGGGGCCGTCGAGGGTAAGGTCGGGGTAGGTGCCAAAGATTTTGCCGCCGTCCACCTTGCCGCCGAAGACCATGGCATTGGTGCCCCAGGCGTGGTCCGTGCCGCGGCCGTTCGAGCGGAGCGTGCGGCCGAAATCGGAGGCAGTGAAAGTAACGACGTCGTTTGCGAGGCCGAGCAATTCGAGCGCCTGTTGGTAAGCGCCGATGGCCGAGTCGAGGCCGGCGAGCATGGCGGCTTCGGTATTGAGCAATTCGCCGTGGTGATCCCAGCCGCCGAACTGCACGAAGAAGGTCTGGCGGCGCAGGCCGAGCTGGCTGCGAATTTTGATCGTCTTCAGCACAGCCTTCAGGGTGGAGGCGAGGGTGCTGCCCGGGAACAATGCGTCGGCCGGGCCGCCGAGTTGGGCGCTGGAAGAATCGAATTGAGTTTGGAAAAGTGACTGGGCGCCGTCGCTTTGCTTCGTGAGCTGGGAGAAACTTTCAGTAAGGAGATTGCTGTAGTGCTGGTCGAGTGTGCTGCGGAGCCCGGCGTTTTTGAGAAGGAGCGGATTGTTGGCCGCGCCGCCGGTGTTGCCGTCGAAGGACAGCGCGCCGGAGGGAGTGACTACAAACTGCTGGGTGGAGTTTCCGACCTGGAGCACGTTATTGCCTCCGAAGGAGATGCTCATCGAGGTCGTGCCGTTGTTGTAATAGCTGTTGATGATGTCCGCGCAGCGCCCGGCCCAGCCGCTCAGCTGTGACATGCCTTGCGGCACGGCGGTCTGCCATTGCTCGATCTGGTCGCTATGAGAGAAGAGCGCTTTGGGGACGGGCAGGGCGGCATTGTTGCCATTTTCCCAGGAGTTGAATTGCGCCTTGGTGATGGGTGCGACGAGCGTGCCGACGTTGCTGAGGAAGGAAAGACGGCGTTTGCCGGCAAACGCACCGGTGCCGTTGGCCATGGCCTGGAGATTCGCGCAGGACGGATGAAGCGCGTAGTTGGCCGAGGGCGCGGACAACTGGCGGAGGGCGTTGCGGTCGAGGGCCAGGCCACCGTCGCTGCCGTAGGCGCCGCGCGTCACGGAATAGGTGTTATAGGCCGATTGTTCGTACGGCACGAGGACGTTGAAGGAGTCCATGCCGCCACTGAGGAAGATGCACACGAGCGCCTTGTTATCGAGCGGGCCGGTTTGGGCGGCGACGTTGTTGGCGAGCTTGAGGTTGAGCAGCGTGCTAAGAATGGCCGACGAACCGACAGCGGCGCAGTTCAGCTGCTTCAGAAAGTTGCGGCGGGAGGTGCGCTGGATCATAAGACAATGGCGGGGAGCAGAGTGGGCTTCATCGTTGCACGGCTCCCTCCGGACAGGTGGAGGCGAGATAGACGGCGAGCCGCGCGCGGCACAAGGGATCGTACGCCGGCACGAGCTGCAGCATGCTGAGTATATTGCCGCGGGTGGCGGCCGACATTTCGCCGCCGCAGAAGAGGAGGTTGACCTCGTCCACGAGTTGCGCGGGATTGCCCGCCTGCGAAACGAGTTCGGCGTAGTCCGGCGGGAAACTGTAGGTCGAGTAATAGGAGATGCCCGTCTGGGTGATTTCCCAAAGTTTGTTGGGGAAGGACATGCAGGAGTAGCTGTCCGTGATCTGGAAGGCGGGGCCGACGAGGCCGGTCTGGGTGAGCAGGCCGGGCGCTTGATAGCCGGGGCGGAAGAAGTTGAATACGCTGGGCGAGTAACCGGGCTCCTGGAAGGCGGCGGCGTTGAACTCACCCCAGGTCCACCACACGAGATTGGTGAAGCGGCCGACATTGCCGGCGCGGGCGATGGCCATGGCGCGGTGCACGGGTTCCTTGAGCCGGCCGAATTCCGGCGCGCCGGCGGCCCAACGTTCATCGCGCGCCTCGGGATCAAGCAGGATCGCTTTCAAGACCGCGCGGAGATCGCCGCGCACGCCGCTGCCGTTGTTGATGAATTTCGCCGTGACGCGGCCGACGTAGTTGGTGGAGGGATTGCTGGTAACGAGGAATTGGATGAGTTGGCGGCTGATGAACGGCGGTGTGTTCGGATGCTCGAAGAGATTGCGCAACGCGTCGTCAAGGTCGTGCAGGGCGTTGTCCACGGTGGGCGTGCGGGCGGGAATGACCAAGCCGTTGTGGAGCGTCTTGGCATCGAAGTCGTGCCGCTCGGCCCACATTTGCATGGGCACCGAGCTGTCCTCGTCCGTCCAGCCGTAGGCGCCCCAGGGCTGGCCGCCGAACCAAAGGCCCGTGAAGATGCGGGCGAACTCGGTGATCTGGCCGTTGTTGTAAGTCGGGATGGGCTGGCCGAGGGCGTCCAGCTTGCGCGTGCCATCGGGGTTCAATTGCCAGAGGCCGATCGTGAAAAGCTGCTGCACCTCGCGGGCGAAGTTTTCGTCGGGATATTGGTTGATCTCGGGGCGCGCCCTTTGATTGCCGACGTGGCTGAGGTAGCGGCCCATCACCGGGTGCAGCGTGACTTCGCGCAGCACGGTGAAATAATTGCTGAAAGAGTTGCGCACGAAGATGTCGTAGAAGTCCGCCATGGCGAGCGGTTTATTTTCCAGATTGGGATCGCGCCGCGAAGCGACGAGGATCTGGCTCAGGGCAAAAGCAACGCGCTGCCGCAACTGGTCGGCTCCGCCGATCGCGCCGCGCGCGAAGGGAGTGGTGCAGTTGTTGCCGTTGATGAACTGATCCATGTCGTTGTAGTTGTAAGTCAGATCCGTGCGGGGGCCGTTGAAATCGGCATAAATTTGCTCGATGTATTTGCGGTGCAGCGTGGCGGGGGCGTTGGTGAATTGGTCGTCAATCCACGCGCTGAAGCCGAGTTGCTGGACGCGTTCGATATCGCGGAACGTCGGTCCGAACGTGGCCTGCTGGAGGAAGCGGGCCGCCTGGGCGCGGGTGACGGCGTTGGAGCCGCCCGGGCCGCCTTGAAGGCGCTCGACGAAATTGACGAGGTCGCCGGAGACGTTTCCGATGACGGCGCCGCTGCTGTTGATGAGCGGGATGCTGGCGTGCGAACTGTCCGCCTGATAGGGATTGCTGCCGAGCGCGAGCTCGTCCCAATCCTTGACTCCGTCGCCGTCGGAATCGAGATCGCTGGCGCTGACGCGATAGAACTCCCGGGGCGCCGTGAGCAGGCGATTGGTCAACCAGGCGGTCGCTTGATTGCCGGAGATCCACGTGATGCCATTAAACTGCGACCAGTTGAGGAGGTTGGTGCTGCTGTAAAGCCGCTGGTCCTTGCCGGCCACGAACGGCCAGCCAACGACCGCGTTGGTGGCCTGATGGAACAGAGTCACGAGCGGCTTGGAATTGGGATCGAAGGGATCGGTACCCCATTTGGCTTCGAGCCAGTTCAGCGCGCCATCGCCGTCGGCATCGCCATTGGGCGGCAGATTGAACGCGCGATACCTGACCTCCCAGGCGTCCGGCAGGCCGTTGCCGTCGAGGTCCTGGTTGGGAGTCCAGTTTGCGCCGGCGAAGGCGGGCTTGCTGGAGGCGCGCAGGGGATCGGAGCCATTCCAGTGCTCGATGTTGTCCCGGACGCCGTCGCCGTCGGTGTCCACATTGCGGGGATTGGTGCCGGCGAGAAACTCCTCGCGGTTGTTGAGGCCGTCGCCGTCCGCGTCCTGGGTGGCGTCGGCGGGGTTGAATTTGTTGAAGCCGTAGGCGTCTTCCCACGCGTCGGGCATGCCGTCGTGATCCGAATCGCGCGCGGCCGCAAAGGCCGGGAGATTTACCAAGGCGTTGGTGGAGATGAACAGTTGGACGCCCTGGTGCGGGATGATGCTCGCGAGATTGGTCACGCCATCGTAATCGGTCCATTTGGCCGTGCCGTTATCCACGGAGGCGCCGGCCGCGCAATTGGCGAAGCTGCGCGAAATGGCGACGGTGTTGCTGGTTTGATTGCGAATTTCGAAAGTGACGGTCCACATATTGCCCACGCCGCGTTGCGCGAACATGCGGAAGCGCAGGCGGTCGGAGATGTCTTGCGAGCCGTAGCCGCTGAAGCCGAGTTTCGCTTTCAGATCCACCGGCGGGTTTGCGGTGTCTTCATCCCAGATCGTCGAATAAGGCTGGGCCGGGTAGCTGAAGGCACCGGCGTACTCTGAGTGGAAGAGATAGGAAACCGAACCGCTGTAGTAGCGCAGTTCCATACCGAGGGTGCGCCATTCGCCGCTCGCCGGATTTTTGACCGCCAGTGTGAACAGCGCGTCTTCGTTCCAGACATCCGGCGCCAGGGCGCCGGCGCCGTGGTCCCACACGAGTTGCACGTTTTCGATATTCCATTCCCAGGAATTCGAGGACGCGCGGTAGAACGGGACATATCCGACGAAGGCCGTGCTGTTGGTCGGATTGTAATTCGGGTCCGTGCCGCGGGCGGATTCGTCGCGATCATTCACGCCATCGTTGTCGGAGTCGGCCTTGAGGGGATTGGAAGGGAAAGGCGCGGTGACTTCCGCGTAATCGGAAAGACCGTCGCCGTCCGTGTCGGCGTTCAGGGGATTGGTTCCCAGCGCCACTTCCTGGGAATCAGAGAGACCGTCGCCATCGGAGTCCGCGTTGTGCGGATCGGTGCGGCGCTGGTATTCCTGCAAGTTGGTCAAACCATCGCCATCCGAATCCGTCGCGGCCAACGCGGCCGATCCGGGCTCGAGCGCGTATTTCATTTCGTACCAGTCGGGAATGCCCGAGCCGTCGGCATCCAGCAGGCGATCCACGATTTGCACGGCGCAAATGCCGAGGGACCAACCGTCGTAGTTGGTCACGTTGATCGTGAGGTTGGTGGTGGTGAGATTGGTGTAGAGCGCGAGGTTGGCGTAAGTCAGGTTGGTTTTGCCCGCGGGCATTTCAACGAGGGCTTTCAGCGACGACGCGCTCTGCGAAAGGAAGTGGCGGTCGGTCGAGGCATTGGTGCCGAGTCGCACGCGACCGTGCTGACCCAGATAGGTGCCGCCGGCATACACCGCGAGATCAAAATTGGTGAAAGGAATATTGCTGATAGTAAGCGAGGCCTGGTTGGTCCCGTACGCCCGGATGTAGCCGTCCAGAAGTTTTCGGTCGGGGGAATTCGCGTTCCCGCTCGCGTCGCTGGCGTCGGCGGTCCAATTGATCGCGAGGTTCGTGAGCACCAAACCGTCGCTGCGCACGAGGCGATTCGTGAGCGGGGTCAGGATGTCCGCCTTGCTGCCGGCGGGCCGCGTCCAATTGCGGATCGGCTGCGTGTCGTTCCAGCGGGTTTGCGGGACGTAGCCGACGGCGTGATTCGTGCCCAGCGTACCATTCAGGTCGCTCTGGGATACGAAATGGATGCCGATGCCGCCGCGGAAAGTCGTCGGCACGCTGGCCGCGCTCATCGGATCGGTGCCGGCCCGCCGTTCCAACCCGTCCGGAACGCCATCCCCATCGGAATCCACCAGCAACGGGTTCGAATGAGGAAAACCATTCACCTCGTCGCCGTCGCTGAGGCCGTCTCCATCCGTGTCCGCCTTGAGCGGATTGGTGCCGAGCGCGCGTTCCACGCCGTCACTCAGGCCGTCGCCGTCGGTGTCGAATTTATTCGGGTCAGTGGAATTGACGCCGCCGTTGTATTCCTGGAGCGCGGTAAGTCCGTCGCCATCCTTGTCGCTGAGCGCGTCGGCCGGATCGTTGTCGCTGAGATGATTGTCATCCTCCCACCACTTTGGCAGGCCATCGCCGTCGGCGTCAGCAAGGGCATTGGTGTCGGCGTCGAGCCGGACGAAGTCGAACTGAATCCAATAACTGACATTGGTCGTGAGCGGCCCGATGCGGGCGATCTCGATGCTGTTGGGCCCGGTGGAGGCGGCGACGCTGGCGGCCGGAAAATCGAGCATCACGCGCGTTTCGCGGTCCACGCGATTGGAGTAAAGCAACGTGGCCTGCCCGGCGGCATTGCGAAAACGCACGAGGATATCATGGTTGCCAAAATCTTCGCCATTCGCGTTCAAAACACTGGACCAGCTTCCGCCCCAGATCAAATCGAAGCTCAGGCGCAGCCGTGAAGTCGCGCCGGCCTGCGAACTGTTGAGGAAAAAATGCACGCGGTTCGTGCGGTCACTGTCACTGAGAGCGCGTTCGTAGGCATTGTCCGGTTCCTGGAAGGGCACTGGCAGGTTTGTGGTCAGGTTGTTGAAGCCGATGGGATAGGTGCCCGCGCAGTAAAAATCGTCGTCGGCGGTGGGATTCGTGGCGGCGTTGTAAAGCGGGTCGCCGGGGATGCGCGTGACGCGACCGGGGCGGGCGTCGTTTTGAGAGTTTTCCGGGGAGAGTTCGTCCGTGGGATTATAGCCGTAAGCCATGGGGTCCTCGTCCTGGCCGATTTGCCAGACGAACGCCGGGGCGGCGGAAAGGGAGGTGGCGAGGAGGAAACAGCACATCGCAAGGACTTGCGATACCGCTGGTCGCCCCGAATGACCCATGTTCGTAGCCGGCATGTTGACGTGGTGTAGGCGGTCAAGCAGTAATCGAAAGTCGGCCGGATTTCAACCTAGGCAAGTCCTTGGCTGCCGGGAACTAAACGGGACGGGTCTTCACCGGCGTGGCCGGGTCGCCCGCTCCACGCTCAAACTGCACTTTGCTGCGCTATCACTACGTCGGGGCTGTTAGCTGGTTTCGTTCCAAGTGAGAAGGGGCATTTTGCAATCTTTCTCGCTCGCTGATGGGAAGCCAATCAAGGGGAATTGAGCCTGAAATACTGCTGTGCCTGGGTGGTGGAAATGGAAATGAAGGACAGTCCATTGCTTGACCGCGGCGCGTTGGTCACGAGTGTCCAGAAGATAGGTGGAGTCAGATTGCTGGCGGCGTAGGCCATGTAGTTGGATGCCCAGTTCGGCCAGGCGAGCACGAGTTTGCCGTTGGACATGGCCGCGCTGATTTGCAACGGCGCGCGCGGGGTGGCGGCGACTTCGGCCGACGCGACGCCATCGCCGTTCGTGTTGACCGCGGTTACGATGAAGTAATAGGTCGTGTTGTTGCTCACGCTGAGGTCCAGGTAATTCGCGGCCGTGGTCGTGGCGTTTGTGGTGTAGTAAGGGCCGCCGCTGGCGGTGGCGCGTTTGACGTTGTAAGTGGTCGCTCCGCTGGACGGATTCCAGGATAGATAAACCTGCGCGTTGCCGGCCGTGGCGGAGAGGCCGGTCGGAGCAGGCGGGCCGAAACCGGGCAGAGACTGAATTTGTATGGGGGTAAGGACCACATCGTAAAACCTGACGTCGTCGATGAGCGCTCTGAGAAAGCCGCCGGTCTGGACGCCGCCGATGCGCAGGGTGGTGGGCGCGGTGCGGGCGCCGGTCGGGCCGGCGGTGGAGGATTGGGGAATTCCATCCACGTAGAGAATCATCGTGCCGCTGGCGGAGTTACGTGTCGCTGCCAGATGGTGCCAACTGCCGTCGTTGACCGCATTGGTGGAATTGATCGTAGTGTTGGGATTGCCGACACCAAAGGCGAAGTTGCCACCGACGAGCGCGGTGCCGAAATCCGCGTTGGGACCGGAAGTGTCGCCGTCAACGAAGCCTTTGCCCTGATACCATTGGCCGGTGGGGGCGACATTGGTTGTTTTTTCCCAGAATGCGATGGTGAAATCGCCGGTCGCCGGCACGGGAATCTGCACGTAGCCATTGGTGCCATCCGTGCTGAGCGCTTGCGCGCCGACTCTGCCGACCGCGTAACCGGCGGCGCCGAGCAGGGTTCCGTTGAGCCCGAATCCGCTGCTGTCGAGCGCATTACCTTCGAATTTGTAGTATGCAACCAAGCCTTTGCTCACGCTCAAAAGGAAGGATTTGCTCGTGCTGAGCTGGCCATCGGAGACCGTGATCGTGATGAGGGACTTGCCGACCTGACTGGCCAGCGGGGTCAGTGTCACCGTGCGATTACTCCCGCTGCCGCCGAAAGTGACGTTGCTCGCCGGTATCAGCGAGGTGTTGGAGGAGGTCACGGAAAGTGTGAGCGATCCCAGCGGTACAGTGCCGTTGGTGAGCGTGAATGGCAAGGGACCGCTGGAGGTGTTAGTGAAGAGGAGCGTGTCGGGAATTTGCGACAGGGTGGGAGCCGTGTAAAGCTGGTAGAGGCCGGTTATTTCGGATGCCAATAGCACACGCGAATAGATGCGCACGTCGTCGATCAGGCCGGAGAAGTATCGCCCATCCAGCGTGTTGCCACCGATGCTGATGGATGGATTTGAATTGAGGAAATTCGTGCCGCCCGTGTCGGTGGCATTCAATTGGCCATTCACGTAAACGGCAAGCTGGCCATTGGCGGAGTTACGCGTCGCCGCCAGGTGCACCCATTGGCCGCTGGAAATCCCGGTGGTTCCGTTCAGGGAAACGTCAGGATTGCCTGTGAAGAAGGAGAGGCGATCCACACCGCCGGCGCTGCGCGTGCCGCCCAGGATGAAATCATTGGCCCCGCCGCCCACGTCCGACCAGATGATGCCGTTGCCTTCGTAGGTGTTGTCCGAGACCGGAAACGCTTGCGTGGTTTTGACCCAGCATGACAGCGTGAAGTCGCCCCCCGCGGCGTTGCTGAGCGAAACAAAATTGTTGATCCCGTTGAATGAGAGCGCGCCTCCAAACAAGCCGTTCACCCAGGAACCGGAATTCATGTTGTTGAGGATGCCGGTGTTTCCTCGCGCGGAACTGTCGAACGCCGAAGTGCCGGTGGCGTCGTCAAACTGGAGCCAGGTGATCAAGGCGGGATCGACCAGACCGTAGTTTACCTGCAGGACATTCGAGTCGTAATTGAGGTTGCCGAGGTTATCCCTCACCTGGCCTGCGGGGAGTCGAACGCTGACTGCGCCGAGGGACGCGGGCTGAATGGTCAAGGCATAGATCGAGCCTGCGCCGCTGAAAGAAGAGATGCTGCCATTGACCACTTGAAATGCGGTCGAAACCAGGCCGGTGACGGGCGCGGTGAACTGGACCTGCACCGAGAAGGGGCCAGTGACAGAAGTGCCGGCGGTCGCCAGTCCCACGCCCGGGCCCGGGGGCAGGGAATTGATCCAGCTCGCGATTATGGAGACGGCGTTGCTGTCCACGAGGTTTTTGGCGAGGGGCGGCATTTGAAACTGGCCGACGCGATTCGCGCGGTTGTGCAGGAGCGAGTGCGGCAAGTCCCCGGGCACCACCACGCGATCGTTGGTGTCAGTGATGAAGGTGTGAGCGGGGCCTTGGATGATCCCCTGGTATGCGAGTGGTGTGACGAGGCGCGCGTCGAAGTAGGCCTGCACGCCGCCGGGGCGATGGCATTGCGAACAGTTGGAGTCCAGGTAGGAGCGCACGCGTAGTTCCAAGGGCGCGGAGGTGTTCGTGATGGGGACGGATTTCAAGTAGCCGCCCAGTTGGGCTTCGTTGTAATTGGTACCAAGCAAGCCGATGTTGCCCAGGGCGCGAAGTTGATTGTCGGTGACGCCGGTTTCGGGATAAGTCGTCGGACAATTCAACTGGTGGGTTTTTACGCCGAGGACGTAGTTGGCGTTGGGGTTGTGGCAGACGAGGCAATCCTGACGGCTGGGGAATGACCATACCTGGGTGCGCAGCAGTCCACCGCTGCCGGTGATGAGGAAATTCGTGTTCGTGCCGGTGGTTAATAGATCTGCGTCCGAACCGTCCGCGCGCCATTTGTAGGTCAATCCGTAGACGCCCTTGTTCTGGTCCACGACCAGCAAGCGGGTTTCGATTCGCTGGGTGACGGCGGAGTTGGTGTCGTTGACCGGTAGTTCGAAATGCTTCACGAAAACTGTTCCCGCGGGGAAGGACCATTCGTTGGTGGGCGAAAACAGGATTTGTTCGGAAGCCGAATTGTGCGTGCCGTCAGTGGGCACCGCCAGCCAGCGCGTTTTCACCGCCGCGTCCGACCACAATGGGGTGTTGACGGTATAGGGATGAAAACCAGGGACCGGACTCAGCGTGGTCAGATTGGTGAACACGCCGAGCTGCGAGAGCGTGGGCGCGGGATCGGAGACGAAGTCGACTATCGTCTTGAGCCTGTAAATCTGGCCGGCGCCGACGCCGCCGATTTTTACGAAGTAAATTTCCCCGCTGGAGTCCATGCCACACGAGGAGGTGCCTCCGTAAAGGGACCCGGGCGGCATATTCGCAATCTGCTCGACGGAATCGAGGGTGACGCCGTTCGACGAAACCATCGCCCAGATGTGGCCGGAGCCGTTGTCGCAGAAAACGTATTTTCCGAGCAGGCCCGGAAAGTTCGTGCCGTGATAGACGTATCCCCCGACAACACAGTTGTTCCCGCCGGAGTGCGGATAGTCCCAGAGTGGCGTTTGCTCGATGCCGCTGACGGAAGCGGGCCGGGACTTGGGCCCGGCGGCGGTGCCTTCCATGTAGGCCCATTGGTAATTGCGTCCGGGAAAAAGCGTGTCCACCTCCTCGCGCGTATCCTGGCCGACGTCGCCCACCCAAATCCGGCCAGTCGCCGGATCCTGGGAAAAGCGATACGGATTGCGGAAGCCCAACGCGAAATACTCCTCGAGGTTGGTGGCGGCCACGTTCACCCAGGGATTGTCATTCGGCACGTAGTAATTTGTCGAAAAACTTTCCGGCCATCCGGAGGGTGTGTTGGGGTGGTGAAACGGCTGACGGCGAATCGGATGACTCGTCGTTGGATTTTTGTTCACGTCGATGCGGAACACGCCGGACATGAGCCGCTGGTCCAGGGTTTGTGTGACATTGTATTGATCGTTGGCGCCGCCCTCGTCGCCCACGCCGAAGTAGAGGTAGCCGTCCAAACCGAACATCAGGCAACCCGAGTCATGCCACATCTGCTGGTCGAATTGCTGCAGCAGGACGAGTTCGGAATTGGGGTCGGCGGCCATAGTGCCGTCAGGCACGGTGAAGCGGGAGAGTCGGTAGTACGCAAAATCTGGATTTGCGCCCAGGTCCGGATTGGGCCGCCACTTGTAGGTGACGTAGACGTATCCGCGGTTCGTTGACCCGGCCTGGCCGAATTCCGGATGGAACACGATGCAAGTCATGCCCGAGTCCGACACGTTGAAGACTTGGGAATGAATATCGAGGAACACTTTTATTTCGGACGCGAGCGCGTTTGGGCGGTTGGGAAATACGCGAATCACCCCGGCTTTTTCGACTATTACCAGGTAGTTCCTGCCCGGATACTGCGCCAGGTAGAGGGGTTGGCTGAATATGAGGTTGGTGTAAGCGATCGTCACGTCGTAGGTCGCGTTTGCATTGGGGGAGGAAGGGGGCAGGGCGCCGTTGAGATATGCGCCAAAGGGCGTGGCATTCGTGAGCCCGTAAGGCTGCGCCTTGGCCATGAGCGCGGTGAAAAGCAGCCCGGTGAGGATCCAAAACCCTGCCCGGACCCTCCATCCAATTTGATGCAGCGCCGGGCGGTTTGAGTGAGACGGCAAAAACAAGCAACTTACGGTAACACCCGCCAACCCTCCCTCAAGTGGCATGAATTGGCCACAACCGCTGTTGCCAGCCCGCAGCGGCACAAATAGTATTCCGGTGGTTCAAACGCGAAGGTGATTTATGCATCCAGGTTGGGGGATTCTTGCCATACCCGTTGTGGTGGTGGTTGGTTTGCTGTGGATGATGGCGGACTTGAGATTTGTGCAACGGTGGCAGCTACGGCGCGCGGAATTGGGGGCCCAGGATAAAACGCAGGAATTGAATGCGCATTTTGAGGCGGCGCTTAAATGCAGGCGGCCGATGCTGCTCTTGTTTCTGCATTACGTCATTCCCGGCACGTTGGAGGCCGAATACGCGCTGCATCTTTCCAATCAAGGGGAACACGAGCGTGCCCTGGTGCTGGCCAAAAAGGCTTCGCTGAGTGCCGCCCGCCGCCCGGCGGTCCACCTTGCAGTCCTGCCGGCCGAGTGCATGGTTCTATTGCGATTGGGCCGGTATGAGCAGGCGCAGGACATCCTCCGGATCGGCCGCAGACTTCTCTCTTCCAGCACGCTGGCCGGCGCCGGCAGAAATCCCGCGGACCAGGCCTCGGGCCTGGTCATGCAAGAGGGTTTGCTTGAGATGTATCTCGGTCATTTTGAGGCCGCGCTCAAGCTGGGTGTCCGGGCGAGCGCCGCGACGATATCGGACCCCGCACGCGGGCTGGTGTCCGGTGTGCTGGCCTTGCAAGGGCGGTTTGAGCAGGCGCTGGAAGCGTTGGTTTACGAACCGTCGACGTTTTACAGATTTCTGACCGCCACGCCACCGGTCATCGACACCGGGGAGGATGAGGATCCGCTCGACCTGCTGGCGAAGGACAAGCTCTACCGACAGAGCGCGGATAAAACGAACGAGGAGCTCGCCGGTGTGTTTGGGCCGGCGGTTGAAATCGGCCGTGCGGGCGTTTTCCTGGAAGCGGGAGACGCGGAAAACCTGGGGATCGCGCTGGGGCGGGCGCAGACCAAACTCAAAGCCAACCAAACCATGGAACACATTTTCTTGAGGGTGCGGGCGTGCTGGCAGGCGATGACGGGGAATGCGGCCGGCATGGAAGCCGACCTGGCCCGGACGCGGCAACTGGCCGCGGAAAAACCGGCGAGCCGGTCCGCGAAGTATGAAACCCATCTGGCCGCCGGGCGCGCCTATTTTTTGTTCGGACGCCACGCAACTGCGGTTGAGGAATTGAAGGCGGCAACGCAGCTCGCCTTGCATCCGTTGGAGAAGCACACTTCCACCTACTGGCTCGCGCGGGCGAGCCAGGCGGCGAATGAACCTTCCGCAAATGCCTTGTTCCGGACGGTGATGGCTGACCAGTTTGGAAGCTGGATGGAAGCCGATGCCCGCGTTCGGGCCGGGTGATTATTTACCCTGTCTGCATGCCTGCGTGCTCCTATAAAAAGGAGGTGTGCCGTTGACTCGCGACTACGTCTTTCGGCGGAGCTGTCACCGGTTATTAATTCCTGGAATTCCGGCAAAACAGCACGAATTCTGCTTATTTCAACAGCCGGGCGGAGCCATTTCGGGAACGCTGGAACTATTGGACAGGACACAACGGAAAGCAGACGGTGATGAGCAGGAAACACTGGGTAATATTTGCGGTGGCGATTGCCTTTTTTGGGTTGTTTGGCGCCGCGATCGTGCTGGCGTTGATATTTGGATTTTTCGCCGAGCGGGCAGTGGCGTCGGTCGCGGGGACGGAACTGCCCGTTTACACTTCCGACCAATCCGCCTCGTCGCACCCGGGCTACCGGCACAGTACACTCACGCGCGGCAGCGAGGTGTATGTGAACGATTATGAGGAGGCAGGTCTCCAACTTGCGAACCCGGAGCCGAACACTTTCATCGGTCGAATGGGAAACATTGGAAATGCAAAAGTGGCCGCGATTCCCGGTCAGCCAACCACTTCCTACGTAGCCGGCGATTGCGGCTCGGAAATGCCGGCTTACACACCCTACCGCAACATCAAGCAGCCGCCCTTCGATTGGCGCAGGGCGCGCTTTCGCGAGTTGTCCGTCTCGCGTCCTGGTGGCGGCGACCCGCTTACCACCACCAACGCAGCGGTCATTGCGGAAGTTGTCCGCGTTCTAAACGAAGGCAAACCCGTGGGGCTGCCCTCGTTTCCGTTTGCGGGGACGCCCGGCGTGACCACGATGAAGTTCAAGTGCGATGAATTGCCCGCGCTCGTTTTCTGTCCCTCCATTTATTTCCACCCCAGCGGAAAAGTCTATCTGGCCGAAAGCCTGATGCTGGACCCCACCGCGCAACCGACCCAACTCACCGCCCGCTGGATCCCGGCTGGTCCTGTACTGACTGAGTGGCTGAAATCCCGGTAAAGGATCACAGCCAAAAAACTCCCCGCCTCCGCCAGCCGCACCCCTCGGCAGAGGCGAATGCGGCGGCGAAAACGGGGAGCCGTAGTAGTGCTACCCGAAAGTGGTTCGGTTAGTCGCTGACGGTGATCCGGCGCGGTTTGACGCGCTCGGCTTTGGGCAGGGTCACGGTGACGAGTCCCTGCTGGATCGTCGCGGCGATTTTCGTGGTATCAATCGCGGGATCCAACTCGAACACGCGGCGGTAATCCGTCGCGTAGGATTCGCGCAGGAGCAGTTCGCCTTCGGCCTTGTCGGCGGCGCGGTGGCCCACCAGGGTGAGTTCGTTGCCTTCGAGCAGGACCTCGAGCCCTTCGCGGGGGACACCCGGCATCTCCGCCTCGAGCACGTAGGCATCCTTGGTTTCAAAGATGTTCACGCCGGGGACGGAATATTCCTGAACCAGTTCGGGTTGGGAAACAGTCGGGGTTTCGGTCTGGGTATTATTATTCATGTAATCAGCCTTTTCGATTTTAGGTCCGGAAGCGCCAGGCTCCGGAACGGAAGTTAATTGGTTAGTTTACGTTTACGGCGATGCGTTTGGGTTTGGCTTCCTCCGTCTTGGGGAGCGTGACCGTCAGGATGCCATCTTTGTATTGGGCCTCGATTTTCGCGACGTTCACCGGGGTGGGCAGCGAAACGGTCCGTTGGAAGCGTCCGAAGAAGCGTTCCGTGCGGCGCACCTCGGCGGTGTCGGATTTTTCCTCGCTCTTCCGTTCGCCGGAAATGCTTAGGACGCCATCTTCCATGGAGACTTCGATGTCCTCGCGCTTCAGGCCGGGGAGTTCGGTCTTCACGGTGAAATGATCCTTTTGCTCGTAAACATCGAGCGCGGGGCTCCAGCCGCTCAGCGATTGCGTGCTGCGCGCCAGTCCTGCCAGCGGTGCATCGAACAAACGATCAATCTCGTCCTTCAGGCTCGCGAGGCGGCCAAAGGGCGACCAATTCGTGAGCTGCGGTCTCTGCCATCGTGTCAGATAATTCATAGTCATAGTCCTTTCTTTTACTGTTTAAAGTTACAGCGATGGACTAATAGCTTTCGGCATACCAAGAATTATGGATTTCGTAACCAATTAATAATAAGCATAATGCGAATTTTTATTGGATTTTTGTAAGAGACAAAATGGCGCTACTGTGGAAATAATGACACAAATCGTGTGTCACTTATGTGACAACATGGCACTATTTTCGAGCGTTCCTCAGACAGTAAAATTAAAAAAATAGAAATTCAGGACTTCAGAATCTTCAGGATTCTTCCTTGAGCACTAGTGAAGGCGAGCCGACGCAATTGTGCAGGACTTCGCCACACCCCGAGGGGACTCTCGAAATCGGCTGGCACGCTGGCACTCCAGGCTTCGAGTGTAATCCGATAACGTGTGATGGAATGTTTGAACACGCAGAGCGGTTTCAATTCAGGTGGTAAGGTTTTGAACAGCTCCCTGGCCGCATCGCGAATCGCGTCGGGTGCCCCATTGATTTCGCGATTTGGAAATTCCCAGAGGTAGGCATTCACGACGTTCGGGGGACGCTGCTGCACGAGAAACTGACCGCTGCGTTGCAGCACAAAGGCGGCGACCCGCACCTCCGTCACGGCGGGGCGGCGAGATCGCATCGGGAGCACCGCCGTCAGTTCATGCTTCCGCGCGTAGCAGAGTTTGCGAAGTGGACAGAGTTCGCACTTGGGCTGGCGCGGCACACACACGAGCGCGCCCAGCTCCATCAAGGACTGATTCAGGTGCGAACAGGAATTGGGTTTTTTGTTGCGTGTGGCCGCTTCCACCAGCGACCCGGCCAGACTCCACAAGCGATCGCGTGTCTCCTTTGCGTCCGTGTCCGAGCGAATGCCGAAGACGCGGGCCAGCACACGGATTACGTTCCCATCGAGAATCGGTTTCGGTTGATTGAAGGCGATGCTGCAAATTGCGCCGGCGGTGTAGCGACCGATGCCAGGCAGCGCGAGCACTGCGTCGTAATCGCGGGGGAATTGTCCGGCGTGTTCTCGTTGGATCACGCCGGCGGCGCGATGCATGTTGCGCACGCGCGTGTAATAGCCGAGCCCCTCCCAGAGTTTGTGCAGTGTGGCTGACCGCGCCCGGGCGAGGGCACCGATGCCGGGCAGTCGTCGCATCCAGCGCTTCCAGTAGGGCAGCACGGTGGCGACCTGGGTTTGCTGCAACATGATTTCGGATACCCAAATCGCATAGGGATCGCGCGTGCGGCGCCAGGGCAGGTCGCGGGCATTTGCCGCAAACCAGCGAAGCAGGGCGCCGGCGATGCGAGTTTGTGTTCCTGAATTCTTATCGCGCACAGTTGCCGAGTTTAACCGGAATTACTACGATGCGACAACTTTGGCGAATCCGCTGACATCCTACACGGGAAAACTAACGGAAGCGCAGGGCGAGGCTCTGCGCCAGTGGCTGGAGAGTCACCACTGGAAATTCCGCGAGGTGCCGTATGCCCTGTACGCGGCGGAGCACGACAAGACCAACGTGGTTTTCTACCGCAGCGCGAAATTGGTGGTGCAGGGAAAGGGGACGCAGGATTTCGTCGAGTTCGTGCTCGAGCCGGAGATCGTGAAGGAAGCGAAGCTGGGCTACGAAGCCATCCTCAATCCCGAAATGCTTTTGCCGCGCCTCGGCGTGGACGAAAGCGGCAAGGGCGATTTTTTCGGGCCGCTTTGCGTGGCGGGCGTCTATGTAAATGAGGACGTGGTGAAGCGCTGGAAGGACAGCGGTATCCGGGACTCGAAGCACATTGGGAGCGACAAGCGCATTGAGGAACTGGCGGAGTTGATACGCGACACGCCGGGATGCGTAACCACGGTCGTGCCCATCGGCAATGAGGCTTACAACCGGCTTTACGGGAAGTTTCGCAGCGTGAATTCGATGCTGGCCTGGGGGCATGCGCGCGTGATTGAGAATTTGATGGAGCTGCGCAAAGATATGAACCCGCCGCCCGTGCGCGCCATCAGCGATCAATTTGCGTCGAGCAAAGATGTCGTGGCCAGCGCGCTCATGAAGCTGGGACGTGAAATCGAGCTATTGCAGCGGCATCGCGCCGAAGAAGATCTTGCGGTAGCGGCGGCTTCGATCCTCGCGCGCCACGAATTTGTCCGCCGCCTCGGCGACATGGGCAAGCGTTACCAGATGGTATTTCCCAAAGGTGCATCTGCGGCGGTGGATGCGACGGCCAAAGAATTTATCGCGAAGCATGGCGCGGACGAGTTGAAGCAGGTGGCCAAAATGCACTTCCGTACGGCGTTGCGCGCGCAGGGACTTCCGGAGCCTCCGCGCAAAGTATTTGTTCGTCGCTCCGCGTCGGATGTTGTTTAGGAGCGTGGCCGTCCCCGGCCACAGCAATGTGCGATAGCAGGCACGATCATTTTCTATAACGCGCGCGCCTGCCAAAACCAAAATCCACGGCCGACCATCGCCTCCGACGCGTAACACTTCACGCCCTTGTAGGTTGCTGCGCCCGGGGACAGACCCCTACCAAGATTGTAAGCCGGCGCGGTCAAAGCCGATTTTACCCTAAATTTACCCCCGTATAACTACGGTAGCAGGGCTTTTTGACATCCTTTCCTGGGGGCGTAAAATAAGTATTAGCCGACGATTCCCTCCGCGTTTGGACGGACGTCGTGTCATGTAAATGCCCGAACCAATCAGACTAATCCGATTCTTAGCAGCCGCTGGATTTTCAATTTTGCCGTTTTTTTCCACGAACGCCTCACCCTTAAGCGGAAACCTCAACATCAATGGCCGGGCCGGCGAGTTGGACAGTGGCTGCCTCGCCACCAGCAACTCGTTTTCTTCCTGGAGCAGCACGCCGTTGAATTTGAGGGCCGGTTTCGTGATCACGACGAACGTTCCGGCGAATCCCACGACGGTGCAAACACATGGCTCGGGATCGGCGCAATGGAGTCTCGATGGCCTCAGTGGCAACGTGAACCTGGATTATGGCTGGTCCATGACCGGGAGCGGTTCGCGGATGTGTGGGTTGGATAATGATTCGGGCAGCCTGGGACCGGATTGGGATTACCAGTTCACGGCTGACTACGACGGTATTTTTACCTTCAATTACGATGTCGTGGGTTCGGGTAATACGTTCGGCCTGCGCGGCTGGGAGTTTTGGTGGAGCGGTCCGGAAGGCAACGACGGAAGTTTCACGGACGTAATGAACCCGACTCATTCGGGAACCATTGTGCGCGAGCTGCTCGCCGGCCAGACTTACGATGTCGGGCTGTGGACCGAGGCGAATCTGCTCAATGGGTCGGGAAACGACATTACCGCGGACATGATGGGAACCTTTTCGTGGTCCATCACGCCGGCACCGGAGCCGACTTGTGGAGCGGTGGGTGTGGCCGGTCTGGTCCTGTTTTGCTTGCGCAAGAGGATTGGCTTGCAGCGCCAATCAAAAGCCTCGCAGAAATCGCCTGACGTGATTTAAGTCGCTGGGCTTTTTCCTTCCCAAAGTTTATACCTCCGGGCATGAGGCCGCTTGCTGAATGCCGTCTGTACGCGTTCGTGGACACTGCCTACCTCCACGGCCGCGATCCGGTCATCCTCGCGGCTCAACTGTGTGCCGGCGGCGCGGATCTGATTCAATTACGCGCCAAGACATCGTCCGCCGACGAGGTTCGAAAAATGGCGGAGGCGATCCTCAGGGTAACAAAGCCGGCCAACGTGGGACTGGTCATCAACGATCATTTCGAAATAGCCCGGGATTTGGGTGCGGAGATTTGTCATTTGGGGCAGGAGGATTTTTTCGATAGCGGTCTCACGCAAGTAAGTGCGCTGCCGCACGGCCCGGTGCGGACGCAGGTTGGATTGAGCACGCATTCACCAGAACAGGCGAAGCAGGCCATCGCCACGGGAGCGGATTACATTGCGATCGGTCCTGTTTTTGCGACGGGCACGAAACCGACAGCCAGACCGGTCACGCTCGATTACGTTCGTTGGGCGGCGGGGAATGTGTCGGTGCCGTGGTTTGCGATCGGCGGCATAACGCTGCAAAATCTGCAAGATGTGCTCGCGGCGGGGGCGCGGCGGATTTGTGTGGTTTCGGCGATCCTGAACGCACCGGATGTAGCGGCGGCGTGCAGGGAATTCCGGGCGCGATTGGGTTGAGGCGGGGTAAATTTCGCGTTGCGGCGTGGGCGGCTAGCGCATACTTTTCGCCCACTTTTACGAAGCAAACCTAGAGATTTTTATGAGCGTATTGATTGTCGGTTCCACGGCGTTGGATTCCATCAAAACTCCGCATGCGGAGAACCCGAAGCTGCTGGGCGGCTCGGCGAGCCACGCAGCGGTCGCGGCGAGTTTTTTCTGCCCCGTGAAGCTGGTGGGAGTCGTGGGCGACGATTTCCCCAAGCGCTACGTCGAGCTCTATCGCCGGCACAAAATTGACCTGACGGGCCTGCAGATTTCCGCCGGGAAGACGTTCCATTGGTCCGGTGAATACGAGGCCAACATGAACAACCGGAAGACGCTGCTCACGGAGTTGGGCGTGTTCGCGGATTTTTCGCCCAAGCTGCCGGATGCATATCGTTCGGCGGAATTTGTGCTTTTGGCGAACATCGCGCCCGCGCTCCAGAGCCAGGTGCTGGACCAGATGAAGAAGCCGCGTTTCGTCGTCGCGGACACGATGGACCTGTGGCTGAACATCGCGCTGCCCGATTTGAAGAAGCTCATGAAGCGGCTGGATGGCTTTGTTTTGAACGACAGCGAAGCCCACCAGCTCACCAAGGAAGACAACGTCTTCAACGCGTTGAAGAAGATTCACGCCATGGGCCCGAAGTACGTGATCATCAAGCAGGGTTCGCATGGCTCGATTCTTTCGGGACCGAAAGGTCTGTTCCTGTGTCCCGCTTATCCGCTGCGAAAGGTTCTGGACCCGACGGGGGCAGGGGATTCGTTTGTGGGCGGCATGATGGGCTATCTGGCGACTTCGAAGGGCTCGATTGACTCGAACATCCGCCGCGCGATGTTGCAAGGCAGCGTGGTGGCGTCGTTCTGCTGCGAGGGATTTGGGTTGAACTGCACCACCAAGCTGAAGCGCAGCGATATCCAGCGCCGCGTGAAGGAACTGGAAGCGCTGACCAGGCTCTAAAAGAGCGGGTTCAGGCGGGTGGTCTGGCATCCTTTTCGGATGCGGGGAGATTTAATCTGCTGTCCGGTGGTCATTCCTCACAGGCTCGGAATGACACACCGGCTACTCTATGTCATCCCTTCGGGATGAACGGCGCCGCTCGCGCAAAAGGCCCAAGCCTTCAAACCGTGAAGTCCGGATCGTTCTTCTGGCGGTCTTTCTTGTTCAGCACCTTTATGTTCGCCTCCTGGAGGACGACGAGAGAATTGGGTGGTACGCTGGAGGTGAGGAAAACATTCGCGCCGAT
>CAYUVH010000056.1:0-24522 GCA_964448135.1 uncultured Verrucomicrobiota bacterium
GAGGGGCAATTTCAGATTTGAAATTTGAAATTTGAAATTGGGGGAAAGGGGAATGGAGGGGAGGCGAATCGGGATGGTTCGCCAGGGGAGGAAAAGTTGACGCAACCCCGTTGGGGTTGGAGAGCGTGTGGGGTGTTGACCCAGGGTAGCCCTTGACGGGCAACCCTGGGCTGGAGGCCGCAATCCCGTTGGGATTGAAAGAAAGGCAAGTGCAGGGTTTGAGCGGCAAGGGGGCAATTTGAAATTTGAAATTTGATCCCGCTTTGACCGGGACAGGAATTTCAAATGAAAGAAAATGGGACGAAGTCGGATTGATGGAGGTGGAGAGGATTGAACGGTTCATGGGTTTGGCCTCGAGTCCAGTTTTGATTTCAGGCGGCGGTGGTTCCAGAGCAGGAGCGCGCCGACGCCGAGCATGATGCCGGCGCAGCCGATCATACAGAGGCGCTTCGTCGGTGTGTTGGGGACCAGCACGAGCAGGCTCATGAACGCGCCGTAAATCAGGGCCATGGTGCCGAGGGTGCGGTATTGCTGGGCGTCGTTGCCCTGGCCCTCTTCCTTATTGAAGTCCACGGGGGTGTTCATTTGTTTGAAAAAATTCTCCACGCGTTCCTTTTCCGCCGCCGAACGCAGGCGGGCAAACAGGCAGGCGAAGAGAAACCACGCGGAGCAAACGACCACATCCAAAAGCACACCCAGCAACAGCTTCCAATCGTCCGCTTCGCGGGTGGTGAGCGGTTGGGCGTCCCAGCCGAAGGCATGTTGGGCCCAACGGGCGTCGAGGTAATTCATGCCGAGCCAGGAGACGGCGAACCCCACCAGCACCGTGCTCCACCCGGCCCAGGACGGCGCGCGTTTGATGAGCGTGCCCCAGATCAGCGGCACGCAATAGGGCAGCGCGATGAGGGCGCCAAAGAGCTGCATGAGATTGAACAGGCCGACCTTGCCGCTGCTGAAGGACAAGGCCGCCACAATGACCAGCACGCCGAAAATGAAGGTGACCAATTTGCTGACGAGCAGCATCTCGCGTTCGCTGGCGTGCGGGCGGACGAGAACCTGGTAGAAGTTCTTAACAAAGAAACCGGCGTTCTTGTTCAGGCCGGTGTCCATGTTGGACATGGTGGCGCCGAAGATGCCGCTGATGAGCAGGCCGAGCATTCCCGCGGGCATGGTGTCGAGGCCGGCGGCGACAAAGGCGCCTTCCGCCGGGTTTTTGAGATTGGGAAACACGTCGTGCATGTCCGGATGAAGAATCCGCGCGGCCATGGGCGGGATGAACCAGAACAGCGGCCCGATGACAAACAGGCACGAGGCGAGCAGCGCGGCCCGGCGGGCCTGGCGGCCGTCCTTGGCGTTCAGGTAGCGGGCGGCTTCGAGCATGTTATTGGTGGAGATGAACTGCTTGATGATGATGGCAATGCTCCAGAGCCAGAGAATTTGCGGCCGCGCGCCTTCGGTCAGATGCAAGTGATGCGAAGGGAGTTTATCAAAAAAGCTGCCCCACCCGCCGACGGCCGCCACGGCCAGCAAGGCGGTCACGATGGTGATGGGCATGAGTAGAAGCGTTTGAATGAAGTCGCCGGCGGCCACCGCCCACGAGCCGCCAATCACCGCCATGACGAGAACCACTGTCCCGGTGCCGACCACGGTCGTCGCCAGGTTCCAGCCAAAGGCGGCGGAGATGAAAACGGAGAGGCCGCTCAACCAGATGCCGGCGTAAAGGACGCCGACGGGAATTTGCACCCAGGTGAAGAGCTGCTCGTTTCCTTTGCCAAAGCGGGCCCGCACCGCCTGGAGCGAGGTGATGACCCGGGTCTGACGGAAGCGCGGCGCAAAGTAGAGGAAGTTACAGAAGAAGCCGATGGCGTTGCCGAGATACAGAATCATGATCACGGGGCCGTCCTGGTAGGCCTTGCCGGCGGCGCCGGTGAAGGTCCAGGCGCTGAATTGGGCGACGAACGCGGAGCAGCCGGTCATCCACCAGAGCATTTTGCCGCCGCCGCGGAAATAATCGCTGGTGTTGCCGATGAACCGGCGGCAAACGACGCCCACCGCCGCCATGAAGGCGAAGTAGAAGCCGATGACCAGGTAATCGTAGGTGGACAGCATTGCGGGGGTGGGCGGGGCTGGAGCGGGTTAGTTATGTTGTGGATGGTGCTGCCAACGAACCCGGGATGAATGCGCAGACACATGGGTGCCACCACGTCTGGCATCTTTACCGGATGCAGGGGATAGGGGCATCTGTTTTCCGGTGGTCCCTCCTCGCAGACTCGTCGGGACGCACCGGCTACTGTCTATCAACCCTTCGGGATGAAAGAGCATGGGGACCGGCAGGCTTGAGAATTCCGGCTCGTCCGCGGGCATGTGGACGTTGCTGTGGCCGGGGACGGCCACGCTCCGGGCGGAGAGGCTACCGGCTGAGGATTTAGTTAAATTGAGGTAATTGGGCATTTTAGCAGCAACATTTCCCACGAATTATCACGATTTTCCCAATGCCAGCGGCTTGCCGAGCCGGGCAGCAGACAGGTCTGGCCGGGGGCGAGTTCCTGGCGGTTTTCTTCGCAGGCGAGGACGCCGCGGCCGTTGAGGAGGAGGGCGACCATGAATTCGTTCCCAGTCCAGGAGGCATCCTGATCGCCGCGCAGGCGGTGCAGCCGGAAGAAATTCCGCCATTGGTCGGCGATGATTTTTTCGTCTAAATAATTATCACTTTCCGGCCGGTTTACCACCACGGGCGACTGCCAAAAACTCTGGCGAACATCGTCGAGTGAGTAACGCCGGTAATCGAAAACGTCCAGGCACTCCTCCAGCCCGATGCCCATGAAACATTGTTCCGGAGTCAGGGTCACGCCGCCATTGACGGTTTCGCAACGGATCGCCCAATCCGTGGGCTCCATGAGTTCGACCATGAGGACGCCTTCCCCGATGGCGTGCGGCGTGCGGGCGGGCACCACAAAACAGTCACCGGCCTGGACCGGGATCTTCTCGAAACAGGCCTGCATGGCCGGGATGTTTTGCTCGCGGATCAGGCGGCCCCACTCATCGCGAGAGGGTGGATTTTGGAAGCCCAGATACACACAAGCGTCGCCGCGCGTGCCCACAATATACCAGCATTCGGTTTTGCCGGCGTGGGAATTGAGGCGCTTTCGGGCAAAAGCGGCGTCGGGGTGGGCCTGGAATTGGAGCCGGACGCCGGAGTCCAGCAGCTTCCACAAAACCCCGGGATTGGCGGAATCTGCGTTGGCTCCGGAGCCGAACCAGTGAGCGGGGTCTTCGCGCATCCAATCAGCGAGGAGAACCTCGGAGCCGGCACGGGTGACCCGGCTCAGACCTTCGGCCGGACCTTGTGAATTGGCTCCGTTGCGGGCCCGGATGGTGGAGGCCAGCCAGTCCTCGGGAAAATGGTTGTCCGGGGCGGCGGGCAAACCCCGAAACCGGCGCAATTCCCGGCCGCCGAGATAGCTGCGCCAGACGATATTGGGCGGCAGGGAAACCGGTGCGGGGGCGGGGACGGTCATGCTTGGTAATAATTATAAATTTTTTATTGACGTGCCAAGCAAAAATAAATAGAGTTTCTGCGTCAGCATGAGAACCCCCATTCAGTGCGCTGGCGACGGAAGCTCTTCGCTTACCCGGCGGAGGCGGCATCTTGTTGGCTTTACCCTGATCGAATTATTGGTGGTCATTGCCATCATCGCAATCCTGGCGGCGATGCTGCTGCCGGCGCTGGCCAAGGCCAAGGAAAAAGCCAAACAGGCGAATTGTATCTCCAATTTGAAGCAGATCGGCGTGGCCCTGACGCTGTACGTGGATGATAACAGCGGCTACTACCCGATCGTTTCGTTCACGGACGTAAACGGCAACAGCGTGGACTGGCCCAAGGAACTGACGTCCTACCTGCCGCAGAAGGGTGGCGCGGTGACCAGCCCGGCGAACCAGGTGTTCATTTGTCCGAGCACGGTTTACTCCAAGATCGCCTATAACGATTTGACCCGCACCTACGCGGCGTCCGGAACGCTTTTGGGCCTGGCGGCGACGGGGACGGGACTGACTTCGCAGCTCGCCCGCAAGGCGTCGCCGATGCCCAATCCGACGGACACCGTGCTGGTGGTGGAAGCCAAGCAGGAGTATCCGCTGGCCAATCCGCCGAGCGCCTACTCGTTTTCCAATGTTCCCTGGAAGAACAGCTCCAATGCCGGAGCCTCGCCCGACCTGGCGCAGCAGACGCCGGGTTTGCGGACCTATCTGGATTTTCGCCACAGAAATGGCGTGGCCATGGACGTGTTGTACGGAGACACGGGCGCGCGGACCATCACGTATGGCAGCGCGAGCAACACCTGGACGCAGACCCTGTGGGAAAACCGGTAAGTCGTTTCGCGAGCAAGCAGTTGAAAAATCCCATACCCCCATATGAAAAGAACCCTTCACGTCCTGACCCTGTTGGGACTTCTCGTGGCGTCGGCGGGCGCGCAGACCTTGTCGAACTACCACGCCACGATCGTCGGCCAGCTGCCCAACTATTATTACACCTTTGATGGCGGGAGCCTGACGAACAGCGGGACGAACTCCACGGTGATTTCGTGGGCGACGTCGCCGGCGGTGTTCAGCCAATACACCTTCGACGCCTTTGGCAACGCATACAGTTCCATCTTCTTCTCACCGACCAAGACGGACCTGCTCCTCGATTCGGCGAAAGCCACGGACCAGATCATCAACAGCGGCGGCGCCGGGGTGGCGACGACGGAGTCCACGGCCGAAGGTTCGATCACTTTGCTGTTCAAGAGCCTGGACCCGGGAAGTTTCACCGCGCAGAAATACATTTTTTCAGCGGGCATCGTGAACAGCAACCACAACTCGTGCTCGCTGCTGTTCCAAAACACCAATGCCTCGCTGGGCTCGGTGTCCAACGCGCTGGTGCTGCGGCTGTTCGACAAGGACACGACGCTCATGTATTACACGAACCTGGTTCCCAACACGTGGTATTACTTCGCGCTGACTTATACCGAAGCCACCAACGGGTATTTCTTCGATGGAACGACGAATGTGGTGGTGAAGGCCAAGTGGTATCTCGGGCTGCCGGGCAGCACGCTGGCCACGGGAAACACCACGAATGCGCTGGATTGCGTGGCGGGCGAAACGTTCCTGTATCTGGGCAACAGCCCGGCTACGACGGCGGGATTCGGGCTGCCGGGCAACGGTTTATTTGACGAATTCGCGACCTGGACACGGCGATTGAGCGATACGGAAGTGCAGGCGCAGTTTGATGGGATTCCGTCTTCAGTCACGCCCCCGCGTTCGCAGTATCAATCGGTGGTGTCCTCCCAATTGCCCACCCACTACTTCAAGATGGACGGCAATTACGTGGATTCCGTGGACGGTTCACTTACGCTAAAAACCAACATTGGCACCGTGGCGCTCACGTACGACTATTTTGGGGGCCCGACCAACAGCGTGATGTTCACCGCCGGGGCGGACACCGTCACGAACAACGGAAATCTCCTGAACGGCGGTGGCGGCTACAACGGCGCGCTGGGGACCGGGCAGGGCTCCATTTCCTGCCTGGTCTGGACTTTGGCGAGCACCAACGTGGGCGGCCAGCGCTTCGCGTATTCGGCCGGCGGCAATACCGCGGTGAGCAACGCATTCGCTTTATTCGTCGAAAATCTTACGGGCAGCAACCCGACGTCGCTCAAGGTCCGTTTCGGCGATAGCTCTTCCACCATTCTGCAGGCGTCCAACCTGGTGACGAGCGCGTGGTATTATTTCGCGATGACGTATGACGAATCGGTTTCGTCGAACCAGGTTTCGTGGTGGCTGGGGCAACCGGGCAAATCACTCCGGAACGGCAAATTCTCCGCTGGGGCGGGTTCCCGTGCCGGCAACGGCCTGGCGTTTTTCATCGGCAACAACACGAATTACAACGCCGGCTGGCGCAATAGCGGCCCGACCAGCAGCGGGCGCGTGGATGAATTCGCCATCTGGACCAACAAGCTGACGGGCGTTCAGGTGACGAACCAGTTCAATGCCCTGGTGGTGGCTCCGCCGCCGCCGCCGGTACTGAGCGTCTCCGCGTCGGGCGGCAACGTGATTCTCTCCTGGGCGAATACCAACACCGGATACGCGCTGTTCTCCACGACCAACCTGGTGACGCCGAGCTGGGTCAGCGCCGGCAGCGCTTCGAGCGTCGGTAGCAACTTCGTGGTGACCAACAGCGTGGATGCGGAATTCAAGTACTACCGGCTACAGAAGTAAGGCGGGCGGATAGTTGGTTGATGGGAATTCAAAGTGTGTGTGGGAAACCACACGCACTTTTTGTTTACAGCAGTCTATTTAATTCTGTAGCCAAGGCGCCAGGACGTCGCGGCCGCGCAGCAGCGCGGCCCTGCCGTTAATGCGGCTACAGGCTTACCCAGCGATGAATCGCTGGGCTATTCTCTTTCGTCCCTTCGGGACTTTAGCGGTGCATGGGGATGGGCCACAGGCCGCACACTTCAAAATCAGCGCCCGCCCCTCCGCAGGGATTACTACCGACCGATGGCCTTCTTCGCTTCCTTCAGCTTCGCGGCGTCTTCGAATGATTTGTAGTAGTCGTCCAGGGGATAACAGCCCGAGCGCAGCCCGTTGCGCGGGGCGGTGGTGCAATCGCTGAAGGTCCGGCAGATCTGGCGGATCTCCAGTTTGCCGGCGGCGGTGGCGTCCGCGAGCATCTGCGGATAGGAAAGCACGGCGCGGCCGATGCCGACGACGTCCACGTGGCCGTGGCGCAGGTAATATTCGGCGACGTGCGGCAGGTATTCCTGCAAATAGGAATAGGCGGTGCCGACCATGATCAATTTGGGAAACTGCGCTTTGAGCTGCCTGACCACGTTGATTTGCCGCGCGACGCCAACAAGCGGGTCTTCCGGGGGCTGGTAGCCGTCGGAAGGCGGATAAATCGCCGGGCGTTGGATGTGTGGGTTGTAGTAGGGACTGCCGGCCGTCAGGTTCACCAGTTCAATCCCCAACTCCTGCACCAGCTGCAAAAACCGGACGGTCTCCCGCAGGTCGTATTCGATGGGGTTGTCCTGGTTCACCCCGAAGCCGTAGCGATACGGCAGGCACGGCGAAAAATCCTCCGGCATGCCCGGCCCGAGTTTGCCGGGTTCGGCGAGCGCAGGGTTGGGTTTGAAAGGGACCCAGTCAAAAGCGCTCAACCGGACACCGATTTCCAACTTCGGCGCCACCGTCCGGATCGCCGCCACTATTTCGCGGAAGAGGCGCGTGCGGTTTTCGAAGGAGCCGCCGTAAGGTCCCGGCCGCGTGTGGGCGCCCAGAAACTCATGCAGTAGGTACCCGTGACAATGCTTCACGTCCACGAAGTCGGCTCCGACATCCGCAGCCACTTTCGCCGCGGCGGCGTACGCTTCGACCAAACGTTTCAATTCGTCGTCGGTGAGGACCTGCTCGTCGCTGGTGACATTGAATTTCCGGTCGAGGATGGGATGGCGATAGGCCACGCGAGGTTGCAGGCCCTTGCCGACTTCCGGACGGCAAAAGCGCCCGGAGTGGGTGAGTTGAAAACCGATGAGGAGATCGTCCGTCCGGCCGTAGAGTTTTTGGTGCGCATCAATCAGCGTCTGCCGCAATTGCGCGAGGCCGGCCTGGTTCGCTTCGTTGATGATGAGTTGGTGCGGATTGGCGCGCCCATCGGGACGCACGGCCATCGCCTCGCCGCCCCAGATCAGCTTCGCGCCGCTTTCGCCGAAGCGCTGCCAGCGCCGGATCATGGGTTCGGTCACGCCGCCGGTGGTGGTGCCGTCCCAGCCTTCCATGGGGTGCACGGCCCAACGATTGCCGAGCGTGCGGTGTTTCAGCTTGAGCGGGGGCGTGAGCGCGGACGCGGTGCCGGTGGACATTTGCGGCTCGAACCGGAGATCGATTCCGAGGTTGCGAATGTGCTCACCAAAGGACTCGACGCCCTTGAGCGTGGGGATCCGGACGATTTTGAGCGGTTGCATGTCAGGCCTTGAGATAAAACCGGTTGTCGGGCAGCCGTTGGGCGCGGCGATGGATCAGGAGCGCAAGTTCGCGCGCGTGGTAATCGCCCCACATGGAAGACTCGCCGCAGGGAACCTTGCGCCCGCGCGGAATGAAATCCCAACCGTTGGGCCGGTGATAGACGGAGTGCAGGAGCAGGCCCTGGTGCTTCTCGTCGGTGGCGAGATAGGGCTCGTCAAACAGGTGCCGCGCGATGGTCAGTCCCGCCTGCCCGTAGCGTGCGCCTTGTTTCGCGCGTTTCGTGGCGGCGAGGTAACTTCCCAGTCGCAGCAATCCCTGCGCGGCGATGACCGCGGCGGAGCTGTCCACGGGCTCATGCGGATTGAACGGGTCGGCGGGCCGGTTCTTCCAGTTGCCGAGCCGGTGGAGATTGGGCGCGCCATCGTCCCAATAGGGAATGCCGTCCGTGGGCGTTTGCTCGAGCCAGAAGTCGGCCACCGCCGTGGCGACCTCCTCGAAGCGGCGCAGCACCCTGGCTTTGGTGGTGGCTTCAGGAAATTCGCCGCCCGGCAGCGTGAGCAGGGCTTCCAATTGCTCGGCGAACCCGCAGAGAATCCACGCCTGGCCGCGCGTCCAGGTCGAGAAAGGCGAGAAGCCCTGTTGCGAACTCGGACAGCGGTAGCTGCCATCATTGAGGTTGAACACCGACTCGTGAACCACGCGCCCGCGGAGGTCGTAGATGTCGCGGCCTTTGCCGAAATACACATTGTAGCGCGCCGTGGCTTCGGCGTGGTGGATCGACCGATGCAGGAGATTGATGGCGGTGTCGCGTTCGCCCATCAGCTTGTGGCCGAGTTGATGGCTGACGACCAGCGCGCGCATCGAGCGCATGGTGTCGCTGAACAGCGAGTGCGGGCCGTTGAAGGAATAAACATAGCCCAGGTCCGGGGCGAGGGAAGTCCAGCGCGCCGCCTGGATCGCCCCGGATAATTTCAGCGCCAGCTCGTAAAAATGGAGTTCCCACTCGTTCAACGGAATGCGGCCCTCGCACATCAGCCGGTGCAGATTGCCGTAGGTGCTGACGTTGTTGAATCCGTGGTCGTGCACGCCGATGTGCGAAACGTGCGACGCCATGCGCGAAACGGTGCGCTCGCGGCCGAGCTTGAGAAACTCGAGGTCGCCGGTCGCGTCGAATTGCAAAATGGCCGAGCCATACTGAAAGCCCTGGGTCCACTCCGTCCAGCCGCGCGCGGTGTATTTGCCGCCCACGGTGAAGACGGGCGTGCCTTTTTCGGCGCGCCAGGATTTTTCGAGGAGACGGATTTTCTTCGCGGACAGTTCGAAGAGTCTGCGCGTGGCCGGGAGGAGGGATTCCGCGCTGAGTCGGTGATCAATTTTTATCGGCATGGTTCGGGTCGGGCTCGAGGGTGGCGGTTTTGAAAATCAAACGGATCCGGCGGTCGGCCAGTTCCTTTTTCGGAAACTTTTTGAGCGCGGCCGGAATTTTTTCATCGGGATACACGGCCCCGGCGCGCAGCAGGAGGTCGGACAATTCCTCGCGCTTGAATTCCGCAATCTGCGGATAGGGCCATTTGCGGTCCGGGTCCGCGTAGGGCATCAGAAAATCCAAGGCGGCTTTGATGCCGGCGCCGTCCGTGGTCTGGAAGTGCCACAGGTCCACGCCGGCCCCGCGGCCGAGACTGGCCAGATCCATCAGGGCCGTGAGATTGAACGCGCTGTAGCCCAGCGATTTGGTGCGCGCCAATTCGAGGGGCTGCCTGCCGTCCGGCTCGATATGTTTCGCGATGCGCTCTTTGACGGCGCGTTCCAAAGTTTCGCGGGCGACGTTGGTGCGGCCGAGAAACAGCGCGATCGCCACGTACTGGGAGTGATAAAAATTACCGTGGTTGTTGCCCGCCGCGGCTTCCTCGCGTCCGATGGTGCTGGAGCCGAGCCAGTCAAAATAATCCGCCAGCCAGGCCTGCATGGTTTTCTGGTCGCTGGCGGTCCAGGCGGGCGACGCGGACAGCAGACCCAGCGCGTCCAACAGCTCCACCAGAAAGCGGGTCTCAATCAGGCCGCTGTTCCGTCCCGTGGTGACGCCCGGAACTCCCTGGCCGTAATTCAGGTTGGGATTCATGCGGGTGGCGGGATTGATGAAGAACACGCGCAGGATTTCCGCGGCTTTGACGGCGTAGCGCTCTTCGCCGGTGATATAGAAACCCAGGGCCAGCGCATCCACGGCCTCGCACATGTTCACGAAGCGGACGCCGTCCGAGTCCTCGCGGCTTTCCGGATTTCGTTCGCCGTCCTTGCGGATGTAGGGCAGTCCGTTGGTGGTTTTTGGATTCGGCCAGAAGTAGGGCGCCTGGGTGAAGTAATCGTGCTTGTCGCCGCTCGGAGGGACCTTCTGCTTTTCCATCACGGACACCGGCGCAAAATCGAGGGACGTCTTTGCCTCCTTGAGCAGTTTGTTCAACGCCGGCTTCAGTGAGGGATCCCGGACGGCATAACCGCGCTTCGCTTCCGCGAGTGCCGCCGGGTCGGCGTAATTTACCCTGGGCAGCGCCTCGGCCGCGACCGACATCGACCACGGCGAAACCGCGATGAAACCGGCGACGAACAGCGTTTTCACGCCGGTTCCGACCCGCCGCACAAGAAAATGAGGCTGGTATGCGTGCGCGCTCATTGGCAGCCAGCATAACCCGTTCGTGGCCGGGCCGTGAGGACAAAACCCGTCATGACTAGCACAAATTCGACTTTGTTTTGTGCTATCCGGGTGCTTTAATTTCCGCCGGGCCGCATGAAGCGATATCAACCGTTGCTGTTCCAAAAGCTCGACATCCGCGTCCCGGGCTTCCGCATCCGGCGCCTGGCCTTGCACCGGCACCTGCCCGAGACCACCGACATCCGCCCGCACGCGCATCCCTGCTCCCAATGCCTGGTTTACCTGGACGGCCAGGGCCGCCAGCAAATCAAAGCCGCGAGTTACGCGGTGCAGGCGGGCGCAACGGTGTTCCTGCCGCCGCGTTGCCAGCACGCGTTTCGACGCGTGGCGAACCGCCGGCCCATTTGCCTGATCATTGACTTCGACTGGCGCGGCGCGCGGCGGCGGCCGTTCCGCATCTCGGCGCTCTCCCAGTCCGCGCTGAACGAAATCCGGCAACAACTCTCCACGCTGGCGCAATTGCCGGGTTCAACCCGGACGCCACCCTTGCTCGTGGCCAGCATGATCGCCCGCCTGCTGCACAACGTGCTGCAAAGCCTTTCGCTCACCGGGGGGGAAGGGCCCGCGACTTCCCCGCGATTCGTTGACCGCGTCGAAAAATTATTCGCCTCGCCCGGAGCTCTCAAATCGTCGCTGAGCGAAATCGCGCGGGCGGCCGGGTATCAGCAGGACTACCTCAACCGAATGGTGAAGGCCCGCTGCGGTTTGACGCTGGGGCAGCTCCGTTCGCGCGTGCTGATCGCCCGCGTTCAGGAACTCCTGCAGCAGAGCGGTTCCATCGCTGCCATCGGCAACGCACTGGGCTTTGACGACCCGAATTATTTTACGCGCTGGTTTCGCCGGCAGGTGGGCGTGAGCCCGGGCAGATGGCGGCGGATGGTTCAATAGCAGATCCTTCCCGAAGCAGTGGGTAACCGATCTTCCCTGAAAGCAGAACTGTCAAACCTGGAGCCAATGGCCGGGATTGAACCGGCGACCGACGGTTTACGAAACCGTTGCTCTACCGCTGAGCTACATTGGCGTTCCAGTGTCTGGCCCAGTGTTTATAGCCGCTTTGGCCCCCAAGGTCAAGTTGCACTGCCGCCGCCGGTTGTCTCATGGCAACTGGAGAAGTTCTTTGATCCGTGGCGCCAGGCCGTCGGCCATCCATTGAAAACCCAGGTCGTTGGGATGCGAACCGTCCACCAGGCCATCCGCCCGGCCGGCGCCCAGCAGCTCCGTGCCTTCGACAAATACGATGTGCCGGTCGCCGGCCGCGACGCGCGATTTCACCACTTCGTGCATGAATTCCCGGCGCTGCTGCCAGTCCGCGTGAAATTTTTCCGAACGCCCCTCCCGCGCGGTGTAAATCGGACTCAGCACCAGGATGGGAGTTTCGGGGTGCTGGCGGCGCAGGGTCTCGATGAACGGGGTATAGACCACTTTCATCTCGTCGAAAGTTTTGTGGTTGGCGCCAAAATCGAGGAAGAAACACGCGGCATCAATCTCCGCCACGGCGGCCGCCACCGCCGGCTCGCCCAGTCCGTTCCCCGAGAAACCCAGGTTCACAAAATCCAGATCCAGTTTGCGGCTGATAATCGCGGGATAACTCATGCCCGGCCGGCTGGCCGCGCCGCCCTGCGTCACCGAGGTACCGTAGAACACCACCGGCCGCGGATTCGCAAACGGCCGCGCGGGCTTGATGGCGGCGGCTTCGTCGAGTCCGATGCCGCGCAGGGTCAGTCCTTTGTAGAGCGGCAGGTAAAGGGAGATCTCGCGTTCCTTGCGGGTTTCGCCGGTGAAATTGAAACACACGACCTCGGCCACGCGGCCGGGCTTCGAGTCCTTGTCCGCGGTGGCCGTATAAATGCACGAGCCGTCGGCATAGACATCCACGCCGGTCTGCCCGAACGCGTGCATGTTCGCCATGTTCGGCGCGCCCGGATATTCCAGCCGCAGCGCCAGCACCTGGCTGTCCGTGCGAAACCGCACGCGTCCGCCGCTCGGTGAATTCGCCAGGCTCCACACCGCCGGGCGAAAGGAGTCCTTCGCTTTCGCCGGCAGGCGGATCAACCTGCCATCATTCTCTGTGAACCACGGCAGGCCGCGCACTTCGAAGGCGGCGTTCGTCAGCGGCCGCCACTGAAGATTCGGCAGGTTCGTGCTGCCCGCGCCCGCCGCCGGAGCATTCGTCAGGTATTTTCCCAGCAAAAAGAATTTCCGGTCCGGGTACCACAACACCGGCTTGCCCCCGACCAATGTGAGACTGGAGTAGAGCGCCAGGTCCACGCGGCCCTGGCCGCCGGGCGCGCCGAGCGGCACGCCGTTATGGTCCATGAAGAATTCCGGCTCCTCGAACCACACCGGCTGCTCGGCCCCGGGCTGAAAGTGGCCGTTCGCTTTGTAAATCGGCCGCCGATGATAACTCGTGTCGAACGGCCCGTAGCCTTGGTAATGGCCGTCGTGGTTGTGCAGGAACAACGCGTATCGCCCGCTCCCGGCCGCGTCGCCGCCCAGGTCGAAAATCGGGCACGGCGAGAGCGGATGCGGCAACGGCTTCCCGCCGTCCTTGCGCAAGAGCGGCAACGCACGCGACCACGTTTTGCCTTCGTCACGGCTCTGCGTCCAGTACGGCGACCCCGCCGCCGTGCGCATCACACAGAAAAGGCGGCCGTCCGGCAGCTTCACGATCCCCGGCTCCTGCACCACGCTCGTCTCCGGATGATCCGGCACCGGCACGGTCACCGCCGTCGCGTCCCAGGCCAGCGGCGTTATTTTCAACCCGCCCGGTTCCGGATTTTCATCCACGTTTTCAAACCGGATGAACTCCACCACCGAATCATGCGTCACCCACGATTTGGTCGGGTTGGTTTTGACCGCCTTGCTCGTCCAGCGCGTCAGTCCGACCACATACTTTCCCTCCTTCGTAAGTCGCTGAGGTTTTTGCCAGGTAATGCAATTGGCGGGAAAAGAAGTATCCGGGTTATCGCGCGACGTCCGCGGCACTGGCACCGTCTGCGGCGCGGACCAATGCAATCCCCCGTCATCGCTGTATATTCCGGTCAACTGTCCGGTCGTATGCGGAAAGGTGTCGTACTTGCCTACGTGCTGGGAGTACAGCACGTAAATCCGGCCCGACTTGCTCATCAGCGGAAATCCCCAGCTCGACATCAAGCCCTGCCCGGCTTTCGCGGGACCCGCGATGATTTTAGGTTCGCTCCAAGTCTTGCCGGCGTCCGGGCTGTGACTGAAAACGATGTGCTGATCCGGCGCGCCTTCCCGCGTGCTCTGGGTCCAGACCGCGCGCAATGGCTCGTTGATCCCCCCGAAAACCAGAAAATGTTCGTTCCCCGAATCGTTCACGCCTTCCGCCGTCAATTGCGGACGGAACACCACAAAATCCGGATGCGTGGACTCCAGCGCCGGCTGCAATTGTTCGCGCAGCTGGTCGAGCGGCGCCACCGTGAGGACATTGGTTTTGGCGGCTTGAGTTTGCGCCGAGGCGAACAAACCCGAAAGCAGGCCGAGGACGAGGGCAAAGCGAAAATTCATGAACACGAGCGTCCGGCGGACCTCCCGCCGGGAACCGCGTCATGTTCTATTTAATTGGTTCATCGAGGCAACGGCAAAGTCGGAGGTAAATCTCGGAGCCAGCTCTTAATATAGAAGAAGGTGCGGCGGGTCGTTGGGTGCATCTCTTCGCGAACAAATTCTCCCAATGGCGTGCAACCCCGCTTCGCCCTCGTGCTTAACGCGCGCGAGGCGATGAAGTGGCTCGCCCGCGAGCCTGACCCGCTTTTCGCCGCAGTTCAGGTTCGAAGCTCTCCTCGCACCACTTGACCGACAGGCGTCGCGCGTCGCCGGACCACCTGTATTGAGGTCGCGGTTCCGGGACGACGGGGATGAAACGCAAATCCACCAGCAGCCCGCCCATTTCCTTCGCTTTCGGGCTGTTGATTGTGCGTCCCTGAATTTCCGCGCGGGTCGTTACCCGTCGCCAAACCCTGCAATTGAGAGTCGCTTCCATGATTCCGTTTAAGCCAAAACTGTTCCAATCACCGGAATCACCCCTTTTCGGCCAGCTTTCACATGCAACCAGCTATGGGCGGGCTTGCAAGCTGCAAGGTCCGCCATGCTCTGGCATGCAATATTCGAGGCGTGCGACAGTCCTTGTGCCGCCCGCGCAGCCGCCTTGGTGGGAGCCATACAATTAGGCACTGTCCTTTGATCGCCGACCGCGAAATCCATCCGGCCACCGAATTGCCTCCGTAATCACCCCAAGGCAATTCCTTGGGGTTTTCAATAAATCGCCCTTTACAGCTTCTGAGAGCGGGACTAGGCTTGATCAAAGTCACGAACTGAACTGGCATTGTTATGCGTAATCGACTCCTGCTCCTGACCTTCGTTGCTGTCGCCGGGTTCCTCGCCGGTGGCTGCGCCAAGATGGAAAACAAGCTGGGCCGCGGCATGCGGAACAGCTACGAAATCGTTCGCACGGGCGAACTGCGCCGCAGCATGGAACAGACCGCGGTGTTCGAAGGACCCGACGTCGGATATACCACCGGCTTCGTGCGCGGCCTGAATCGCACGCTGGCTCGCACCGGCGTTGGCATCTACGAAATCATCACCTTCCCCTTCCCGCCTTACGGGCCCGCATTCACCGACTATCTCGCTCCGAACCCGGTTTATCCCGACAATTTCAAGCCGAGTCTCGTGGATGATCCGATGTATCAGACGGACAACATGCTCGGCTTCGGCGGTGGCGCCGTGCTGCCTGGCATTCCGAACAACCGATTCATAATCTTCGAAGGCAACTAACCGCCCGGCGGCTTTTTTCAAGCGCCAGCATCTTTTGATGTTGGCGCTTTTTTTGTGTCCGCCGCCGTGCTTTGCTCTCCCGAATGCGAACCGAAAAGCTCTCCGGCTGCAAAGTCAACCTGCTGCTGAATATCCTGGGTCGCAGGCCGGACGGCTTTCATGACCTCGAAACGCTCATGCACCCCGTCGCCCTGCATGACGCCCTGCATTTTTCCCGCGGCGGATCCTCGGTCGCCCTGACCTGCAGCGATCCGCGTCTGCCCACGGATTCCCGCAACCTGGTCCACCGCGCGGCCACGCAATTCCTCGGCGAAGCCGGCATCAAAGACGGTGTCGAAATTCACCTGGAGAAACGCATTCCCATGGAGGCCGGTTTGGGCGGCGGCAGCGGCAACGCCGCCACCACCCTGCTTGGCCTCAATGAATTATTTTCCCAACCGCTGGGCGCGGACGCCTTGCTACGCCTGGCCGCCGGTCTGGGTTCGGACGTCCCTTTCTTCCTGCAAAACGGACCTGCGATCGGGATCGGGCGCGGCGAAAAAATCGAACCGCTCTCCGCGTTTCGCTCGTTGTCGGGCGCCGCGTTTTTGTTGATCCATCCCGGCTTCGGCATTTCCACTCCCTGGGCTTATCAACAATTGGCGCGGTTCCCGCAGGCGCTCAACGGCCAGCCCGGCCGCGCGCATCGACTCGCTTTGCTCCTGCAGGAAAGTGACCTGGCCACCACCGGCCGCGAGCTCTACAACTCTCTCGAAGCCCCGGCGCTGGAAAAATATCCGCTGCTCGCCCTCTACCAGGATTTCCTCCGCGCCGAAGGCGCCCCGGCCGTGCTCATGTCCGGCAGCGGCTCCACCACCTTCGCCATCCTTCCCAGCCCTCCCGCCGCCCAAACCCTCGCCGAAAAATTCAAAGCAAAATTCGGCGACAGCGCCTGGGTGGCCGTTGTGCCAGCCTAGCGTAACTTTTTGCTGACACTGATTACTGACTACTGATCACTTCCCCGCTCTGCCTCCGTGGTTCCCTTTCTTTCAGGCTTCGAGCTTCGAAGTTCTTTCGTCATTTCCCCGTCATTACTTTCTCCAACGGCTTCGCATCCGCATTCGGAATCGTCAGCCCCATCAGCTCTGCAATCGTCGGCGCCACCGCTGTGTTCGGAATCTCCCCGAGCTTCACGCCCGGCTTGATCCCCGCGCCCCACGCGATGAATGTCGCATGCAAATGCGGCAAATTCGGATCGTGCCCGTGGCTGCCCTTGCGCTCCGGCTTGTCGTTGAACGACAAATCGCCCGCCGCCGTGTCACCAAAGGCCCAGCCTTCTTCCGCGAACAACATCATGTCCGGCCCATGTGGATCCACTTTCCCGTTTGGAACTCCATACGCCGCCAGGTCGTCCGGCCCGACCACACCGGAAATACCCTTCAGACCTTTGAGCGCCTTCCGCACTTTGGCGACCACCTCCGCCTGCTTCGACGGGTCCATCACGTAAACCATCAAAGCCCCGCCTTGGGAAACCGTCCGGACCGCCGATGCTTCCTTCTTGTCGTCGGACACCAGTCCGGCTTTCCGCAGCACCACATTGGGCAGCACCATTTGTTTCGTTGGCGAAAAGCCGTGGTCGGAAACAACGAACAAAGTCGCGCGACCGGGGAAATCGCGCTTCAATTCATCGAGCACCATCTTCACGTGGTCATCGGCCGTCTTGATCGCCGCGTAGGCGCCCGGCGATCGCGGCCCGTCGTAGTGCTCCGTGTGGTCCACGTCCACCAAATGCAGCAACGCGAGTTGCGGCCGGTGCTCACGCACAACGAGATTGAAAATCTTCGTGCAAACTTCGTCGCGCGGCGACGCGGTCGAACCCTTCTCAAACACGGGAATGCCCGCGGCCTCGGCTTCTTTAAGGAGTGACGGCGTTGTATGGTCGCGCGTCAGCGCGGCCGTCAACACGTCCGGCATCCCCCAGTCCAGGGTTGGCGCATTGCGCGACGCCGGCCAGCGAATAGCCGCCGTTTTCATTCCCGCGCCTTTCGCGATGTCGTAAATCGTCGGCGCCTTTACAATTTGCATCTTGTCGTAAACCGGATCGCCGATGAGTACCACCCGTTGCCCGGTGGAGCGATCCAGATAATTGTTGCCGACCACGCCATGTTTGATCGGCGTCACGCCCGTCATCAGTGTCGTGTGGTTGGGCCAGGTCACCGTCGGCGCCACCGGCTTCATGCTGCTCGCGTGCGCGCCTTCCTTCGCCAGCGCGTGTATCGTAGGCATCTCCGCCTTCGGATCGTCGAAATAGAATGCCGCCAGCCCGTCCACGCTGATCATGACCACGATGGAATTGGTATCGCCCGGCACAGCCGCCTTCGTCACGCCGACTCCCGCTACGATCAACGCGGTTGCCAGGAGAATCTGAAGTCGAATCATCATGCGGCTGAGAACGCCATCCGCCCGTCCTGAATAAATCATAGTCTTTGGTCGTATTGCCCGCTGAAACCGCTAAGCATTGCTTTGGCGGCATGCACCCAACATCAGGTGCGTCCGGAATTGGACGCATTCAAACCTACTTTTGTATCAACCAAAATGACAATTCCGTCACAAATGTGGGTAGGGTCGTAGCGCCCGTCCCGAATCCCTTTCGCGACTGCAACTCTCCCCCGCGAAGCGCGGAACGATCGCCTAAGCACACCCCACGTTCATCGCATCCTCTCAACTTATCACGCCCTCTTCGTCATTCGTCATTCGTTATTCGTGATTCAGCATTCCCCCCTATTTCCCCTTCAGCACCGCCCGCGTATCCTTCTCCCAAACCAATCCCCAATCCCGCACCGCTTTCAGCACCGGGCCCAAACCCCGGCCCTTCTTCGTCAGCTGATACGCCCGCCACTTCGTGCCATCCGGCGCGGGAATCTGTGCAATAATCCCGTGCTGCAACAACCGCTCCAGCCGCTCGCTCAAAATATTCGTCGGTATGCCCTCCGGTCCCGCGGCGAAATCCTTGAACCGCGCGCGCCCCAGGTACAGGTCCCGAATGATCAGCAGCGTCCAGCGATCGCCGAGAATGTCCAGCGAGCACGCCACCGGACAACACGAGCGCCGTTGCTCGCTGCGCTTGCCGGTCTTTGCCGCGCGGATCGTTTTCGCCATACGCAAAACAATGTCGCCTAAATACGCTCCCGGCGACAAGGAATATTACTTGCAAAATACAAGTAATATGGCACGCTGCCCGCATGAACTCGAATGCTGAACCGCAACTGGCCCCGCCCGGCGCCGGGTTGCCCGCCGTTGAGCTCCGCATCGCCCGCCTGCTCTTCGCGCTAAAATTCCACCTCGGCAATCGCAAGTCCTTCACCGCTCGTTTCCAGCTCGAGCGCGAACGGGTCCGCGCCCTCGCCAATTCCTGCGACACCAAATCCGCCGCCACCCGCGTCCTCATCGCCCGCCCGCCCGGCCTGGAGGACAGCAGCCGTTACTGGTCCGTCTGGATGACGCTCGACCACCTGCGCATCGTGAACAGCGGGATCCTCCAGACCATCCGCAGCCTCACCCGCGGCGTCGTGCCGCCTGGCCAGGCCAGCACCGCTGCCGTAAAACCAAATCCCGAAGCCGGTCCGGAAGTCCTCGCCGACTTCGAACACTCCTGCGACGCCCTGCTAAAAGTGGTCGCTTCGTCGCCATCCCTGAACACCCCCGCGCGCTTCGCGCATCCATGGTTTGGCCCCCTTAACGCCGCCGGCTGGCACGCCCTGGCCGCCAGCCACACGGCCATCCACCGCGTCCAGCTCTAGCGCATCCTGGCCGGCCTTCCCCTCGTCAAACATCACGCAATGGCCGTGGCTGGATCTCGTGGTTGATTACCAATGCAGTGTTCGCTCGCACCCTGCCAACGAAGCAAACTCTTGCCCGACCCGCGCTTCACGAATGTTCAACCCGAAGGATTGAAAGAAAGTAGCCGGTGGGTCGTTCCGAGTCCGCGAGGAACGACCACCGGTCGCCGAATCCAAAACTCCGTGCACCCGATAAGGGTGCTACATCGCGCATCCGTATCGCCGACGAGCGAATACACGATGCGTCTCAATTCTCTGGGAGCGCCGGCATCCCTGCCTGCATACCGCCTTCGCCTATTTCAAATGTGAAAGTTCAAATCTGAAATTGGGACTGTGGCTCACAGCACGTCAATCACGGCGCCGACTCCCGCGGCGTAATCGGCACCGTCAATTTATCCACCCCGCGCAGGATGGTCATATTCCCCGTCACACCGATTTGATCGGCGTTCAGCAGCTTGTGCAGCGTATCAATGGACGGCACGGGTTGCCCGTTGAACTCAACCATCAAATCGCCCTCGCGCAATCCCGCGTCCGCCGCCGGACTTTTCTCCGTCACGCTGATCACCAGCACGCCGGACGTTTCCTTCAAATGATAGTGCCGCACGAGCTTCCGGTGCAGAGGCGTGTTCTGGCCGCCAACGCCAATGTAGCTCCGGCGAATCCGGCCGTCCTTCATCAACCAGCTCGCGACGTACTTCGCCGTGTCGATGCCGATCGCGAAACAAATTCCCTGCGCCGGCAAAATCACCGCCGTGTTCACGCCGATCACTTCGCCCCGTGAGTTCACCAGCGGCCCGCCGGAATTTCCCGGATTCAACGCCGCGTCCGTCTGGATGATGTCATCAATCAGCCGGCCCGTCTTAGCGCGGAACGATCGTCCCAGCGCGCTCACCACGCCCGCCGTCACCGTGCATTGAAATCCATACGGATTGCCAATCGCCACCGCCATCTGCCCGACGCGAATATTTCGCGAATCGCCCAGCCGGGCCGGCCGCAATTGCGGCGCGTAAATTCGCACCACCGCCAGGTCCGTATCCGGATCATCGCCGACCAGATGCGCGTCCGGCCGGCGGCCATCCGCGAGGATCACCTCGATCCGCTCCGCGCCATGCACCACGTGGCTGTTCGTCAGTAGAAATCCGTCGGGCGTGAAAATAAATCCGGACCCGCTGCCCAGCTTGCGCCCATCGCGCTTCTGCACTTCCAGGTTCACGACCGAGGGCCCCACTTCATCCGCCGCGTGGACCACGGCCTTCGAGTACGCATCCAACAACCCCGCGTCGTCCGGCTGCGCTCCGGATTGCGTCGCCGTTCCATTCACGGCCAATTCGGGTTCGCCCGGCGCTCCCGCATCCGCCACCTCCGCCAAATTACTTGCATTTCGCAACATATCCTAAATTGCACCCGTCCCGCTTATTGTCAAATGCGTGGCTTCGTGGGCCGTGAGCTGCTTTGATTGCCAGCGCTGCCGCTGGTCGTCCGAAACTATGATTGGTAGGGACGACCTGCTGGTCGTCCGAAGCCGCACGGCAGCGTGGCGCGACCGCAAAACCGTTCCGGGTAATCGCCTACCGCTTCGTCGGAGCAACCGTAAACTCCACCAACCGGCTTTTGTGCAGGCCCAGCTTGAGGTTCAGCGTTCTCACCTCTCGAGCATGCGGAAAATCCAGGCTAAAATGGCCGGCCCATCCGCCACTATTTGTGAACGGCGTGGGAACTTCCTGTCCGTTCTCGTCCGTGGCCTGCAGCAAAGTGAGGTTCATCGCGCGCGCTTCCTGATCGGGCTCGGCGTAGATCAGCACCGCGAGGTGTGTTTGGTCCGGCATTATGGTCGGCGTATAGCGTAACGGCGGCAGCAGCTTGAGTTTAACGCCGTTCACCATCTGTTCCGCTACAAAACCAAAATTCGTTTGGCCGGCTTTCCACGACCATTCGTCGTCGAAATCCTGCTGGCTGCCGATTCGCACCACGAGATTCGTGAACGTGACGGTTTCCTCCTCGCTGAAATTCGAACGCCGGATGAACTCCAATCGGACTTTCCATGGCGATTGATCCGGCCACAGACCGGGCCGGTAAAAGTAGCCGTCAATCACCGGCGGAAAAGATGGATGAATGCGATCGGGATAAATGGGATGCACGCCGTCCAATGGATAACTTGAAATCACTCCGCGCACCCGGTTGCCGGTCGCGTCGGAAGTGGCCACGGACCGAGAACTCCAATTCGTGGTGGGCTGTCCGTTTTGCCTGAAATCGAATTTGAGATGGACGCATTGATTCGCCGGGTCACTGAGCGCCGGATGTTCTCCCTGGCGGTAAGGCGACGGCGCACCGGCGACCAGGTTGCTCAGCGTCACCTCCAGATCCCCATCCGATTTGGTGACCGGAAGCGGCTCCGGTGTCCAATTCTCGACGACAAGCGGCGCAGGATTCGTAATCAGAAACTCCCCTTTGGAAATGGCGCGGCCAAACTCCTTCACGCGCACAATCATTTCCTTGTCCCAGCGCGGGAAGGCGCGCAGCGTGAATCCCTGAATGTCCACCCCCTCGCGGACGTGCGACCCGGTGCTCCTCTCCAGGTTGACGCAGCCCGTTTTCGCCTGGTCGGAAATCAGCAACTCATAATTCGGCCACTTGCCCGGCTGGTGTTCGGCAAGGATCCAAATCACCCTCGAAGAGTCGCGCGTGTAAAGCCAGTTGGCGGTGGGCAGAGTTTCATACCCCGGCGCCATCTGTTTGGCGCCCGTCGTCACACCCAACAGAGTCAACTTCGCGCCGTCTTCCAGGGCGATGCTTGGCGCCTGACCGAATGCCGTGCCGCAGACGCCCATGATCAGGAGTGCGCCCCAGGTGAGAATTATCGCCTTCATGTGTGTCAGGCTGTCGCAGCCGGTTGCATGGACTGGCTTTCTGAACAATCGAATTGTGGATTGTTGCCAGGGAGCCGCAACGAGAAATCCTGCTGCATGTTTCATTCCGGCAGTATGTTCACACTGGCCGGGATGGTTGTCAGAAAGTTGTAAAAAGTGGGCACGATGTTTCTGCAGCTTCGCGCTTTCGTTCCTTCGCCTATTTAATTCGATTCCGATTTAAATTCCTTGGCACCGCCGCGCCACATCAGCAGACTCCCAAAACAGTCACGTTTGTTTAATGAATCCGTCGGCCCACCCCCAGGACACTTCAGGCTCCAATGCGCCTTGGTATTCCGGCGTCACCCGCTACGAATGGCTCGTCCTCATCATCGCCTCGGCGGGCTGGATCTTCGATGCCTTCGAGGGCCAGATTTTCAACATTACCCGGCAGCAACTGCTCGCCGATATCCTGAGCCCACAATTCACCGGCGCGCAGCTCGAAGCCGCCATCAAAAGTTACGGCGAATATTTTCTCTCCATCTTCCTCGTTGGCGGCGCGCTGGGTGGCATCCTTTTCGGTTCGCTCTCGGACCGCTGGGGCCGTCGCCCGATCATGGCGGTCACCATTCTGTTCTACTCGATTTTCTCCGGCCTCACTTTCTTCGCCCAAGCCCCCTGGCAGGTCGGCGTCGCGCGGTTTCTCGTGGCCATGGGTGTCGGTGGCGAATGGGCGGTCGCCGCCAGCCTGGTCGCCGAAGTCTTCCCCCAACGCTCCCGGGCGCACGCGTCCGGGATCTTCCACGCCACCAGCGTCCTTGGCACCTGGAGCGCCGCCCTGGCCGGCCTGGCCGTGGGCGCTCACTGGCGATATGGCTTCCTGATAGGTCTGTTCCCCTCCCTCCTGGTCTTCTGGGTGTTGCTCAGTATCAAGGAACCCGAGAAGTGGCAGGCCGCCGGCGAACGTGCCGCCCATCACGAAACCAGCAAACCGGGCAGCCTCTTCGAATTGCTCGGCGACGTGCGCTGGCGTTCGCGGGCCCTTCTGGGAATGTTGCTGGCCGCCGTCGGCTTGGGCAGCTTTTGGGGAGTTACCGTCGCCGGCCAGGACCTGGCTCGTGATTTCCTTTTGCGCCACCATGTCATCGCCGCCATAGCCGCTGAGAAAGCGAAGTTCGCGTATGGCATCATCCAAACGATCGGCGGTGGCCTTGGACTCCTGGCCATGGGCCCGCTCTGCGTGCGCCTGGGCCGACGTCGGGCCTTTGCCCTGATGCATATTGTCGCTTTTATTCTTGTCCCGATCACCTGTTACCTTCCGCAGACCTATATACAACTGCTAATCCTGCTGCCCATCTTCGGTTTCTTCACACTGGGAATTCACGCCGGCTACGCCATTTATTTCCCCGAACTCTTCCCTACCCGACTCCGCGCCACTGGCGCCGGCTTCTGCTTCAACGGCGGCCGCGTCGTCGCCGCCTCCGTGCTTATACTCTCCGCCTATATCAAATCGGCGCCAGGCATTGACCTTCGCCTCGCGATGACCCTTCTCTCCCTCCTTTTCCCTTTGGGCCTGATAATCATCGCCTTTCTACCCGAAACCAAGGGCAAGCCCCTACCAGAATAGCAAAGGTAACGATAAAGTTTTGTTCCTTTCCCTTCTGTAAAACCAACTCAGGGTCACATTAATTTGCGAATTCCATTCATTTTCCGGTCGGAGAAGAAGCTCACCTAAGATTACGATCCTTGGGGATAATCTAACCAAGCATTTAGGCAATCCATCGACCTAAACCTCGCAAATGGATATTTAGATTGTTCATAACGGTATCGTTAACGTGACACATTTATTGGCAAAACCAAGCCTATTTTTGCCATTCGTAACCAATTTGCCATAATCGACATTTTGCAATTCGCCGTCTCAGTTCCGCCTCCACATCATTGATTGACAAGCCTGTGAATATCTTGGGAATAAAGAAGGTTTTTCCCAACGATGGCTGCCCGGACCAAAATACCCATTTCGGCGGCGAATCGGATCCACGCCCAGCACGATACTTACCCAATATAGATAGCTTCAGGTTCCTCCCCGGATCATTCGTGACCGAATATATCTCAGCCGGAACGATTCAGTTGGATTTGCGCGGAAGTGCCAGCACCCCCGTAGCAATCCCTCAATGCGGGAGGACGAGACTCGTTCATTCCGAAGACTGGTGCCGGACAATGTCACCAAGGTGGCGTTTAACCCGGACCGTTCAATCGCTCCCCCTCTCCTTTTGGAGAGGGATGGGGTGAGGGGGGCTTTTCCCTCCGACTGAATCGTTCCGGTTAAGTGACCTGAATACCCTACCCCACCCGGCCT
>CAYUVH010000057.1:0-100818 GCA_964448135.1 uncultured Verrucomicrobiota bacterium
GCGCATTGATGACAACTGGTCCCAAGGCAATATTGGTCCACACCGCCTCGGAAAGGAGATCCGGCGCGGATTGTAAATTGAAGCCGAGGGCGTTGGTGGGCCAGGAGACGATGAGGTTGGTCTGGGAGGTGACGAGGGTGACTTGGACAGGGTGAGAGAGACGACGGTGCCTCCCGTGAAGAAGCCGCCTTGCTCGGTGGTTCCGTAGAGGGTGCTGCCGGACAACATCAGTCCCGCGGTCGGAACATTTCCATCCACCAGGGTGATGGATAGCGAATGTTCGGGTTGGCATTGGTGTGTGCGGGGAAGGCTGAAGAGAGCGGTTTCAAACGTCCCTTCGGGACTCGCGGGCAGGCGGCACCCGTACCCAACGATGAATCGTTTGGCTATTGTCGAATGTCCCTCCCGCCTTCGCTACGCTTCGGCGCGGCAGGCCGGGATGAAGGCCAAGCAGATCCGAGTGGCCTTGGCCGGGGATCTGTCATCTGGAAGGCTGCGGCAACGCGGGGGCATGATCGGTTTGGCCGCGCGCCTGATGCCGCCCCTGAGCGGGGCTGGGAGCTTGGGATGGACGGGCAACTCCCCAGCGTGTGTTCGCCCTCCTCGCCAAGCCGCTTCCATTTTACATGTTGAGTTGCCCGGCAAGGCGGGCTAGAAATCTTAAATTACACAATCGAAAGCGGGCGCTGAAATCTTCTTTCAGATTGGAAAAACCATGGGTCACAACATCCAAATTCTAGCCATCTCCCTTCTGCTCTTCGGCGGCGATCTGGCGGTCAGGGCACAATTGCCGCAGGATTGTAATTTCGACAAAGTCATCATCGGCGGCTTCGATAACTCGCGCTCGGGTGATGCTTCGTTTTCCTCGGGAAGTCGCTTTTCACTCGCGCGCGCGGGTGTCCTTAACAACTTTCCCGCCACGAGCCTCATCGGATTTCCGACGTTAACGGCGTCGAATCTGATGACCGTGGATGTCCTGGTGCTCGGGGTGGCCACGACGACGACGGCCGACGTGCCGCCGTTGAGTACCAATGAACAGGCGGTCCTGCGCGAATTTGTAAAGAACGGCGGCGCGGCGGTTTTGTTCACGGACAACGACACCTTCGCGCCGCAGGCGGTCAACGTGAATGCGAGTTTCCTGTCTCCGTTTGGCCTGGTGACGCGCGGCACTTTGAATGGCGCGGTAAGCGCTCCCGTGCCTGCCCCGGCGCAACATCCCATAACCAGCGGGCCTTTCGGCAGCATCGCTTCGTTCACCGAATTTTACCCCGGGAGCATCACCAATCTCGGAACATACGCCCATTCGCTGGCCACGAACTCCGGTGGTTGCGCGCTGGCAGTGATCGAGGCCGGGAGCCTCGCACCCTACTCGGGAAGAGTGGTTATCTTTTCGGACATCAGCGGCTTTTGGAACACGGATGGATATTTCCCGGGCAATTCGAATCTATTCATGAACGTGATGAATTACGCCCGTCAAGCACCGCAGCATAAGCGGGTGAGGATCGAATCAGCCGGAACCAATGTTGTGTTGCACTGGCCGCGGGTGGCTACGAATGTGGTTCTGGAGGCAGCGTCTTCTGCGGGAGGAAGCCCGACCTGGAACCCTGTGTTGCCAAGCCCGGTCGTGATTGGTGGGGAGAGTTTTGTGACTAATGCGGCCCTGGGTGAAAGATTTTACCGATTGCGATGCGCCAGCCAATGAACGGTTTAATCCTGAGCGTTGCCGCAGGTCGCTGACTGGTTTTAAAGCTTTCACTTCGGAGCAAGGTCGCCATACCAATACGCTGCGGTCACTCCACCATCCATCAGGATATCGCTGCCGGTGATGAAGCCGCCGTCCGCCCCCATGAGCAGGGCGGCGACGTTGGCGACTTCGTCGGGCGTGCCGGCGCGCCCGGCCACGGAGCGTTCGATCATGCGGCGATAGCCTTCGCCGCGCGGCCCCGACAGTTCATCTTTGGCCAGCGGCGTCATGATGATTCCGGGGCTGATGGTATTGAGGCGCGCGCCGCGCTTGCCCCAACGCAGCGCCTCGGCCATCACACGCAGCGAATTCCCGCGCTTGGAGAGTTGATAAGCGTGGAGGGAATCCTTGACCTGATCCGGCTGCAGGAAGGGCAGAGCCAGCAATTCCTCCACGGGCGTGGTCGCCAGGGCTTTGTTTTGCTCCACGGTGAGCGGCGGCAGGCGATGCCCTGACTGCGATGCGATCACCACCCCCGCGCCACCCCGCGCAATGACGTTGCCAAACTCCTCCAGCAGGAGCGCGGTGCCATAAAGGTCCACTTTAAGAATGGTCGCCGGTGATGCCTGCGACGGCGAAACCCCGGCGGCATGAATCAGGCCGGTGACCTCGCCCAGGGCCGTGGCAGTCTCGATCAGCGCGCTCACGGCTTGCCGTGAGGACACATCCACGGTCGCGACGCTGGTCTCGTATCCGGCGTTTCCCAAGACCTTCGCTGCGGCTTCGGCATTTTCCCGCCGCATATCGGCCAGCAGAATGTGTTTCCCCATGCCGACGCGCCGGGCTATCGCCTGTCCAATCTGGCCCGGTCCGGTGACGACCATTACGCTTTTCATGTCACTATTTGGTCATACGAATGTCCGCGAAGCCATGGCAATCGCGAATCTGCGGTCGCTTTATCATAGCGACGGCGAAATTGCAGGGACTGCCCGTGGTTACAGGCGACGCGCAATTCGAGCAGTATGGGGTGCGGGCGATTGGCTCAGCGCTCAGGCAGCCGATCCCAGGTACGCACACTTAAAGAACACCCGGTAGATCCCGCCACCCAGTATGCCGCCGATAATCGGCGCGAGAATGTAAACCATCCACCAACCGTTGCCGTTCACCTGGAAGGGCAGGGCACCCCAGCCGGCCAGGGCGGAGAAAATTCGCGGACCCAAATCCCGCGCCGGATTGAAACTCGCCATGGTCAGCGGGCCGACCAGCGAAATCAGCAGCGTGACGGTCAGGCCAATCGTGGCCGCGGTCAGCAATTGCGGGCGTCCGGCGTTGCGCGGGTCCGTGCAGCAACAAATCACCAGGACCAGGATGCCGGTGGTGATCACCTCGGTGCCAAAGGCCGCGCCGGCCGACATCCGCAGCCGCGCTTCCGGGGTCAACGGTTTGCCGCCAGGATTGGGGAAATATTCGCCGAAGACCATGGCGCTCGCCTCGCTGCCGTTCTGGCCACGCTGGATGCTGTTCGTGGTTTCGAAGGTGCGAATGGCATCGCTGAAGATGAAGTATAGCACCGCGGAGGCGACGAACGCGCCGACCAGTTGGGTGAATATGTAAGGGACAACCCGCGCTTTCGGGAAGCCGTTCCACACCGCCATGCCAATCGTCACCGCCGGATTCAGGTGCGCGCCGCTCAAGGCGCCGGTCATATAAATCGCGGTGGCGATGCCGAGGCCCCAAACGATGGCGACCTGAAACACACCCACCTGCGCGCCGGTCGTGACCGCGGCGCAAACGCTGCCGCAGCCAAAGAACACGAGCAGGAAGGTCCCAAAGAATTCGCCGGTGACCCAGCCGGGGACTCGTTTCATACCCGGAACTCAGTCAGGCGGTGCGTGGGTGTGGGTTTGCCGGGACGAAAATGTTCGAGGTGATCCGGCGTGGCTTCGAGCGTGGGAATTCTTTGCGTCGCGGCTTGCACGCCTTCGCGCACTGCCTGGGCGAGTATTTCGGGGGCGGCCTCGGCGCGCAGGTTCACCGTCAGCCGCGCCTTGGCCACTGGCGCTGGCAGCCGCGCGGAAGCTTCCGGAACGAAATCATTGCGTACCAGGTTGATCGCGCCGATCTCTCGCGGCTGACCGTCGGAATTGACCGTCATTTTGAGATGCGCCACTTCTGCCTTTTGCGCCCGCAGTCGCTGTTGAATTTCGGCCGCCACATCTTTCAAGAGCGCGTCCGCATCAAACGCACGGTCGGCCGCAAGTTCGACCGTGGAATTCAACCAGCCCAACAGCGCTTCACCATCCGCGTAAACCGCGTAATCCACGTCCATCGCCTTGCCGCCGGGTTGTTCGCCGCCGGTGAGGCGCGCGAACCATTCCTTCAGGTTCGTGCCATTCCGGGGCGAAACCGCCATGATTTCCTTGCCGGGGAACTTCGCTTGAATCGCCAGCTTCAGCGCCGCCAGCCGCCGCTCATCCAAAAGGTCGCTCTTGCTGATGATGACCAGGTCAGCCTCCTCGATTTGCTTGAAATAGATGTAGATGACCTTTTCCGTAAAGCCGTCCCCGGGTTCCAGCTCAAAAGCGCGCAGTGCCCGAATCGGGTCCAGCAACACGCTGACCGGCGCCACCGTGAAATTATCCGCATGGAGTTTGCGCAGCGGATAGGTCACCGTCGCCACCAAATCCGTGCAGCTGCCGACCGCCTCGGCCACGAAGACATCCGGCCGGTTATCCTGCGCCAGCTTTTTCGCCGCCTCGACCAGAGAATCAAACCGGCAGCAGAAACAGCCGCCCGGGATTTCCTCCGTGGCAAAGCCCTGCGAGCGGAGCAGCGCGGTGTCCACGAGATTGCGACCCTGGTCGTTGGTGATCAAACCCACTCCCAATCCCTGGTTCGTCAAATACTGCGCCAGCTTGCCCACGGCGGTCGTTTTTCCGGCGCCCAAAAATCCGCCGATCATGATGTACCGCGGCTTGCGTTGTGTTGAGGAAGGTGAGTTCGGTTGCTTGTTCATACGGAACGTATGCGCAAGAATGCATATCTGGACTGGCCCGCGCAAGTGCGGGAACGGGGTGATCGGGTGGTTAAGGAGCGAGCCGGTCGAAACGGAAGGAACAACAACCGAGCTCCAGCACCTTTTTGCCGGGTGAGTATCCGGTTTTAAGACTGGGCACGACCGCGTAAAGCCGCTCCTTGCCGTGCTTCTCCATTTCCACGAGGCCGGCCTCCTTCAGAATCCGGAGATGTTTGGATACATTGTACTGCGAGATGTTCAATCGCTCGGAGATGACATTCACACCGCACTTTTCCTGGAGCAGCAGGCCGACAATCCGCAGACGGTTGGTCTCGCCCAGGGCTTTTAACGCAGGTATGCAATCCGTGCCGTGCATTTGCCGTTAGAGTGCTCTGGAGCGACCCTCAGGGCAAGCGGACGGATGGTCAAAAATCGCCAGCTTCAACCGCCGAATGTAACCGATGCGGCCGATCTGTAACCGATGTGTAACCGCAAATGTAACCGATAAAACATGCATTTCACCCAATGTTTATGCGGTTTGTAACCGTGTAACCGATAGAAAGGGGGGTGAGGGTATGGGCACCCCTCCAGTCACCCTTTCCGGCGCCTCACCACTCCGGCTTCAACAGCACCGCCGCCCCCGGGGCCATCCATACGTATTCGCCTTCGAAGGGAGTCAGGGAGCCGTAGTAAGGCGAAACGAATTGGACCTTTTTGGGAGGCTTTCGGTAGCTGACGGAGCAGGGGCGGGAATGACCGAGATCTTTGTTGAGAATCATGACGTAGCGCGAACCGTCCTGGTGCGTGAATTCACCGACCGCGGCGTTGTCGCCGGCGACAGCGGTCACGAGACTGTTGGTTCCCGGTGCGTGGGCGCCCGGTGGCAGTGCGCCGAAGTGATACACGTCATCCGAAGTGAGCTTCAGTAAGGTGGGCGCGAGCGTCAGGACCTGGTTGTTTACATTCTGCAGGAAATACCAATTGGCAGTCCGATTCCCAAATTGGTCCACGGGCGCCAGCCGGTAATTCCCAACCTGCGGCGCGAAGTAAGTAAAATACGCCAGCCCGCGCCCGCCATAGAGCAGGGTGGCGTAGGCTTGGAAACGGAAGTCGGCGTGGGAGAGTTCCCGGTAATTGAAATGGGCGACCGAGAGGACAATGTTCCAGAATTCGATATGGCTGCTGACGCACTTGGCGCGGACTGATTCGAGGTTCGACCAGAATACGCCGCGCACCGAACCATCGTCCATGAGGGAATAATTGTCGTAGCTGATGATGGAGGGATTGCAGGCGTCCACGAACTGATCGAGGTAGGCGGCGTAATTGGAGGTCCCGAGCTGCCAGTTTTCGGCGTAATCGGGGAACAGATTGATGTAAGGCCACTTGCCGGGAGCCATTTCACGCAGCAGCCCGGCCACCGTGGCGAGGCCGGGAAACAGCGAAGTGGGCGGTTCATCCCGCAGGTAATACCCATAAACCGCGGGGTGGCTGCCGACCTCCTTGATGAGGCTGGTGACGTTGGAGCGGGCGACGTCGGCATTCACATGCGCCCAATCGTAGCCCGCGACCCGCTGGTCATACACGATCGCCTTCAGCCCCGCGGCCTGGCAGAGGTCGAGGTTGGGTGCATAAACGAAACCGGCGACGGTAATCCCGGCTTCCCGCATCTGCTTCAGCACGGCGGGATCGGCAGGCGCGTGATTCCACGCCATGATGGGGAAAAACACATTCGTGTCGTCCGCAGCCATGACTACGCCACCGAGGTGAAGCGCGAGCAGTCCGGTCAAAACGAATCGGGGGAGTCGGAGCGTATGCATGCCGCACGTTATGAAGGGTGGCGGGCTTTGACAACTCCACCAATTTGCCGCTTTTCTGATTTTGCGATTGGAGTATCGTCCGCTGCATGCTGACGTTGGAATTCCTCGCGGAATTGCTCGAGAAAAATCGCCCCGCCGCTAACGCGCAGGTGAAGGAATTCACCATCGGCGGCCGTGAGTTCGCGTTCAACAGCCGCCCGGCCATCATGGGCGTCATCAATCTTTCCGCGGATTCCTGGTATCGCGAGAGCGTGTGCCTCACCGTCGAAACCGCCATCCGTCGTGGTCGTGTTCTGGCAGAGCAGGGGGCCGCGATTGTGGATATCGGTGCCGAGTCCACGCTCGCTCAGGCGGCTCGTGTGGATGCCGCCGGCCAGCAGAGCAAGCTGCTACCCGTCCTGAAGGCGCTGCGCGAGGCGAACATCCTGAGCTCCATTGAAACCTACGATTTCGCCGTGGCCAAGAACTGCCTGGAAGCCGGGGCGAATGTTCTCAACCTCACCGGGGACGAAGGAACGGATGACCTGTACCGCCTCGCTGCGGAACATCAGGCGGCGTTGATCATCTGCTATGTCCAGGGTCGTAATGTTCGTGAAGTCGGCGATTTTGATTTTGGAGCGGACCCGGTCGGATCGATGCACGATTATTTCGCGCGACGCGTGGAACGCGCGACAAAGCTGGGAGTCGAGCGCATCCTGATTGATCCCGGGTTGGGCTTCTACTATCGCAACCTCCAGGACAGCGCGGTCCGGGTACGGCATCAGATGACCGTGTTCCTGAATACGTTCCGGCTGCGCACGCTCGGTTTCCCGGTCTGCCACGCGCTGCCGCACGCCTTCGAGTATTTCGGCGATGAAGTCCGCTGCGCCGAACCATTCTTCGCCGTGCTCGCTCGCCTGGGAAAAACCGATCTCTTCCGGACGCACGAAGTCCCGCGCACCCGAGCAGTGCTCGAAACCCTCGGGGCATTCTAACCCGTTCGGCGAACGAGGAAGACTCCCTCCTCGCGTGACTTGGTAATCCACTCCTTGCGCACTTCCAGGCCGTATTCGAGGAGCAGGTCGCGCACGCGCTTCGGCGTGTGCCGGTAGGAGAAGAACAGCCGGATCGCGTCGCCGGCGGCAAATTTGAAACTCTCGTTGTCCACGCGCACCTCGCGCTTGCGGACAAAATGGAACACCGCCGTGACGCGTTTCAAACCCGCCTCGCCCTCGGTAATACTGAAGCGCAATTCGCCATCCTTCCGCTCGACACCGAGATCCAGTAAGAACGTCATCAGCCATTCGCGGGTCAGTTCATTGTCGTAGAGCGGCAGGATGCCCCGCACGCCTTTGGTGTAATCGCGGCCGGGAGCGAGGTTCGCGCTGAAGAGCAGGCTGTCATCTTTTCGCAGCAGCCCTGCCAGGCGCGGCAGGATGACCGAAGGTTCGAAGTTCGGAATCATCCCGAAAAATGTGACGAGCCGGGCGGTCCGGTCGCCGGACTGCGGTTGACCGACTTGGCGCAGCATTTCGGGAAGTGTGTCAGACCGCGCCAGGTCGCATACAAACGGCCAGCACGCCATGCGGGGAAAGCGTGTTTCCACCAACGCCCGCGCTGTCAGGACCATGGCCACGCTGACGTCCGAAGGCACGTAGCTGGCCTGGGTGTCCGCCTCGTTCAACAATGTGAGCAGCCGCAGGTCCTTTTGCCCGCCGCCGCAACCGAGGCTGACCAGCCGCACCCGCGTGGAGTCCAACGACGCCGCGGCTTCGCGGAAAGCCGCATCATAGGTCGCCGCGCAATCCGGGTCCGTCCGCGACGGCGAAAAAGCCGCGTGCAGCGCCAGCCATTTCTGGGTTTGCTTGACGCTGTCGTAGTGGAATTTGTGGTTTACCTGCCGGGTGCGCAAGGAAGTCAGCAAGTCTTGGAGCACCGCTGCCGGAAACTGGCTGGCGTCGATTGCCACGTTGGTCATTGCAGACATCACCTTCTTGTGGCCGAGGGAGTCATCCGAAGCAAGTCCACGAGTTGACATTCACCGGGCTTGCCTGCAAACTTTAAGCATGGATTTCGATATTTCGGACATCCTGAAAAAATGGGAATTCCAACCCGGCCCCGTCATGGTGCGTCGCTTCAAGGGCACCGATGGCGAGGAGAAGCTCCAACTGCGGGTTGATCTTGGCCTGCTGCAGATGAATGCCACCGGTCGTCCCGATGGACGCAAGCCCGGCGGCTACGAATCCCTCTTCGAAGAATTTCAGGCGAACCTCTACCGCCATCTTGCCGAAAACGGTGGCAGCGATGAGAAGTTCAAGCTTTCGGCAGAGGATTGCTCAAACCTTCAGCTCGAAGCCATTCAGTACCACCACCGCTGCATCTGCCTTTTGCAACTGGAAGATTTTGCCGGGGTGATTCGTGATGCCGAACGCAACCTGGCGTTGATGGACTTCGCCGCGAAACACGCCGAGTCTGAGGAATCCGCCTGGTCGCTGCGCCAGTTTCAACCGCAATTGACGATGATCCTCACGCGCGCGCTGGGTTCGCAGGCGCTGCAGACCAAGGATTATTCAGAAGCCGTGCGCGAGATCGAGGAAGGCCTCGCGCAGATTCGTGCTTTCTACAAGCAGAACGCTCGCGAGGACGAATTGCCCGACAGCCCCGAGGTTCAGGCGCTTGAGTCCTGGCTCGAGGAAGTTGAAGCCAAGCGCCCGCTTTCGCAGCGTGAACGGCTCGAGCGCGCACTCGAAAAGGCCGTCGAAGCCGAAAATTACGAGGAAGCCGCCCAGGTTCGCGATGCCATCCGGAACCTGAAATCCTCCCGCTCCGCCCCGTAGCCGTCCCACAACGGGGTCCGGTTCAAAAGCGCAAATGCTTCACCGTCAGTCCGCGCGAAATCAATTGCTGCAAGGAGTCCGTGCCAATCTTTAAGTGCGCGGACGCGTATTGCTCGGTCACGCCGCGATCGCTTTTCGAAGTCTTCACGCCTTCCGGCACCATCGGCTGATCCGAAACCAGCAGCAGGGCGCCGGTCGGAATTTCATTGTGGAAACCGGTGATGAAAATCGTCGCCGTCTCCATGTCGATTGCCATGCAACGCAAGCGGCGCAGATATTTTTTGAAAACATCATCATGCTCCCAGACCCGGCGATTCGTCGTGTAAACCGTGCCCGTCCAGTAATCGCGGCGATGATTCCGAATCGTGGTTGAAATCGCTTTCTGCATGCTGAACGCGGGCAGGGCAGGGACTTCGGGTGGAAAATAGTCGTTGGACGTTCCCTCTCCGCGAATCGCGGCGATCGGCAAAATCAAATCACCGAGTTTGTTCTTCTTCTTGAGCCCGCCGCATTTGCCGAGGAACAGGCATGCCTTCGGTTTGATTGCGCCGATGAGGTCCATCACCGTCGCCGCGCTCGCACTGCCCATGCCGAAGTTGATGATGCTGATGCCCTTGGCCGTCGCGTTCGGCATCGGTCGGTCCTGGCCGCGGACGGGCACGTTATGCCACTTCGCGAACAAACTCACATAGTGACTGAAGTTGACGAGGAGGATGTATTTCCCGAACTGCTCCCTGGGCGTGCCTGTGTAGCGTGGCAACCAGTCAGCGACGATTTCCGGCTTCGTCTTCATGCAGGGCGGAGCTTACCCGCGTTCCCCTCAACTCTCAACCATCAACCCTCAACCGTCTGGCTACGGTTGAGTGCTGTTATCCAACGTGATCATTCCGTTGGCGATGGCATATTTGGTAAGGCCCGCGACGGAATGAATGTTCAGCCGGCGCATGATGCGCTCACGGTGTGTCTCAATGGTGCGGACGCCGATGCCCAATTTGTTGGCGATTTCCTTGTTGCTCTGACCTTCGGCGATGAGCACGAGCACCTCGCGTTCGCGGGTGGTCAGTTGCGCAAACGGTTCCTTCTTTCCGCCGCTGGTTACCAGCTGATTCAACGCTGCGCGCGCGATTTCCTCGCTGAAAAACGGTTCCCCGCTGAACACGGATTCGATCGCCTTGAGCAATTCATCCGGCGGCGCTTCCTTCGAAACATAACCGTGCGCGCCCGATTGAATGATGCGGAAAACGTACTCGCGGTTGTTGTGCATCGAAAGGATCAGCACCTTCACCTTGGGCGCGTCCTTGCGCAATTGCTCGGTCACCGCCAGGCCGTTCATGCGGGGCATGGAGATGTCCATGAGCACCACGTCGGGGCCGAGTTCGATGGACTTCTTCAAGGCCTCGTCGCCGTCGGCGGCTTCGCCCACGATTTTCAAACGCTCCTGCTTCGCCAGACAGGATTGCAATCCCTTCCGGACGACCGGATGGTCGTCGGCCAGAAGAATTTTGATTTTCTGTTTCGTAGCGCTCACTTTTGAGTTTTGACACGCCGCCGCGGATTTCACTACCGGCCTGCGTGCCTAAGGCGGTTACTAGACCACAGGTGCCAGCAAAAGTAAAGCCAATCCACCGATGAGAATCCGCATTTTTCCCTTTTAGGCAGGCGGGTAAGTTTTTGCGCTGGCTACGCCGGCTCCTGTTGCGTGAGGCAGTGCAGGGTGCCAAAACCCAACACCAAATCCACCGCGTGAATTCCCACCACGGGCCGGTCGCGAAATAATTCGCCGAGTGTTCCCAGCGCGACGCGGTCGTTTGGATCGTTGAACGTCGGCACCAGCACCGCCGCGTTACAGATGTAAAAATTCGCGTAGCTCGCCGGGAGCCGCCAGTTCTTATAATAGACCGGTGAGGGCATCGGAAGCGGCACCACTTCCGGTCGCGAGCCGTCTTCAAGCCGTAAATCCGGCACGCGTTCCCAATTTTCCTCCAACGGATGATAATTCTGGTCCTTGCGATTCTTTTCACGAATCAACACCAGCGTCTTCGGATTCACGAATCGGCAGATGTCATCAATGTGCCCGTGCGTGTCATCACCCTTCGGCCCGGCGGCAAGCCACAGCACATTCTTCACGCCCAGGTATTTCTTCAGGTTGTCCTCAAATTGCTTCCGACCCATGCCGGGATTGCGCACCTGGACCTTCGGGTCGAGATAACATTCCTCCGTTGTCAAAACCGTGCCGCGTCCATTCACCTCGATGCCGCCGCCCTCGATTACAAAGTCGCGTCGGCCATCCTTCGCGTTGAACAGTCGCTTTTTCAGCCGTTTCGCCGCCATCTCCGGCACGGGGCGATCCTTCTGCCAGTTGGAATACTTCGCCCACGCGTTGAAATGAAAATGAACGATGGCTTTCTCGCCGCTTTTCTTCTTCACGAAGATCGGCCCGCTGTCGCGCATCCAACCGCGATTCGTCGCGTGGTGAACAAATTCCACCTTTCGCAAATCGCAACGTGCGCGCGTCAGGTAGCTCCGCGCCAGCTTTTCCATCGCCTGGTTATCCACCAGAATCCGCACGCGCTCGCCTTCGGAAATCTTGCGGACCTTTTCGCCATAGACCCACCGAATCGTGTCCAGCTTGTCCGGCCAGTCATCCGGATTGTGCGGCCAGCCCAGCCAAGTCGCCTCATGCTTTTCCCATTCCGCGGGCATGGAGAATCCCTCCGCTTCCGGTGTTGCAGCCGCCATGTTCTGTTCTTTCGCCATAAAATGTGCCGCGCAGCATAAACACTTCCCTCGGACTGTCCAACCGATACGGCCAGTGCAGCTCCATTTCGGCATTCGTCATTCGTGCTTCGGATTTGGCCCAATCCGGCAAAAAAACTTTGTCGGATTTCCCCCCTCCGCGCCGTTAACCTCCTGTAAATGATCGCCACCGACCACGATCTGCTCGGCCAATACGCCGGTAAACAGTCGCAGGACGCCTTCACTGAACTGGTGAACCGCCACCTGAATCTTGTTTATTCCGCGGCTGTGCGCCAGGTCCGGTCGCCCCAGCTTGCGGAGGAAGTTTCCCAGACTGTCTTTACGCAACTCGCCCACCATGCCGCCCGGCTCAAACCCGACACCATCCTCACCGCCTGGCTCTACCAGGTCACCCGCAACGCTGCCGTGGACGTCGTCCGGCGCGAAGCACGGCGCCAGGCGCGTGAACAAATCGCCTTCCAGATGAGTGACATGAACGATTCCACCGCCGACTGGACGAGCATCGAGCCGATGCTCGATGAAGCCATGCAGTCCCTGGAGGAAGCGGACCGCACCGCGATCCTGCTCCGCTATTTCGAAAATAAGTCGCTTAGGGAGGTGGGCGAAGCGATCGGCGCAACCGAGGACGCCGCCCAAAAACGCGTCAGCCGCGCCGTCGAACGCCTGCGCCACCATTTTTCCGCCAACAAAGTAACTATCGGCGCGAGCGGACTGGTTCTGCTCCTTTCCGCCAATGCCATCCAGGCCGCTCCTTCGGGGCTGGCCACCAGCATCGCCACCGGCGCGACCATCGCGTCCGTGGCCGCTGTTTCCACCACCGCCGTCATTACCAAAACCATTGCCATGACCACCGTACAAAAAGCCGTAATCGCCACCGGGGCTGCCGTTGCCATCGCCATCGGGTTCTTCGAAGCGCACGAAATCTCGACCTTGCGCAGCCAGGTGCAATCGTTCGAACAGGAGCGGACGCACGCATCCGCGCTCAGCAACAAGGTGGCAACCTTGCAAGAGGAACGCGACGCGGCGCTCGCGAAGATCACCGAGCTGGCCCGTGTCGCCGAGGCCCCCAAAAAGGGCTCAAACGAAGTCCTGAAACTGCGCGGTGAAGTCGGCCGTTTGCGGCAGGAGAAAGCCGCGCTCGGTTCGACAAGCGCGCTGAGCAAAATCACCGCGGACCCGGAAACCGTCAAAGTCATCCGCAATCAGCAGAAATATGGCATGGGGATCATGTATTCTGACTTTGCGAAAAAGGCCAAGCTCACCAAGGAGCAGACCGATAAGCTCAATGATGTGCTGGCGGATCACATCATGGCCAACATAACCAACGTCACCACCTTGCTGCGCGATAAAGCGCCCACGGAGGACATCCATCGGGTCTTCGACACACAGCAAACCACGCTGGACCAGCAAGTCTCCGAATTGCTCGGGCCCGAGCAGATGGCGGCGTTTCACGATTACACGCAAAATCTCGCGGCGGGCATCACGGCTTACCAATTCAAGGAAAAGCTGAGCGGCACGGACACGGAAAAGACGGACAAAAGCAAACAGCTCGAAAAAATCATGCTCGAGGAGCAGAAAGCGGTCCTCGCTGCTGCGAGCCTGCCGGCCGATTTTCAAGTCCTGCCGATCCTCAATTTTAACAACTTCGTGTCCCAGGCCGAGGAGGACAGCAGTCTCAAAGTCTTGAACGACATCTACCAGAATGTCATCGCCCGCAGCACCTTCCTGAGCCCGGAGGAGTTGAAGGAATTCAAGGAATTCACGAGCACGGCCATCAAGAACAATCACGCGGTGCTTTCCATGAATCGGACCATGATGGCGCCGATCGGGAACTGAGCAAAAAATGGTCGGAGCGACAGGATTTGAACCTGCGACGTCTTGGTCCCAAACCAAGTGCTCTAGCCAGGCTGAGCTACGCTCCGATCACCAAGGGCATTAGTATCCCACAGTTGTCGCCCGGCGCAAAGCCTATTTCCGCAGTTGTTCCTCGGAATCGCTCCGTTCGGTGTGCGCCCATTGCGCCCCCCCTCGCCAGGAACTAAGTTACTGGTATGGACGCTGTCCTGGAAAAGCGCGAAACCCTGGCGCAGAAGCTCGACGCCCATACCGCCGAGGGCACTCTTTGCCTTCCCGAAGGGGATCGCCTTCGCTGTTTCGCCTGCGGGCATCGTTGCTTGATTGCTGTCGGTCGCCGAGGCATCTGTCATGTTCGCTTCAATCAGGCCGGGCAGCTTCGCGTTCCCTTCGGCTACATCGCCGGCGCACAAACGGATCCAGTAGAAAAGAAACCCTTCAACCACGTTTATCCCGGCAGCGACGCGCTCACGTTCGGGATGATGGGCTGTGACTTTCATTGTGGATACTGCCAGAACTGGGTCACCAGCCAGGCCCTCCGCGATCCAGCATCTGGAGTTCCATTGCAAGCGGTCACTCCCAAGCAATTGGCCGCCGCCGGCCGAAAGCAGGGAGCCCGCCTGATCGTCTCCAGCTACAACGAACCGCTCATTACCTCCGAATGGGCCGTGGCCGTTTTTAAGGAAGCCAAAGCAGCCGGCCTCGATTGCGCCTTCGTTTCCAATGGCAACGCTACTCCCGAGGTGATTGACTTCCTTCGCCCCTGGATTGTCGCATATAAAATTGATCTCAAGGGTTTCAACGACAAACGTTACCGCACACTCGGTGGGACCCTGGACCACGTCACCAACGGCATCCGCCTCGTCCATTCGCGCGGGATCTGGCTCGAAATCGTCACGCTGCTCATTCCGGGTTTCAATGACGACGAAGCGGAACTGCGTGATCTCACCGCATTCCTGGCTTCGGTCAGCCCGAATATTCCTTGGCACGTGACCGCGTTTCACTCCGATTACAAGATGATGGATACGCCGGCCACCCAGGCCGCGAAACTTGTTCGCGCCGCTGAAATCGGCGCCGAAGCCGGCCTGCGCTTTGTCTACGCCGGCAACGCCCCCGGTCGCGTCGGTTCTTGGGAAAACACTCACTGTCCGAAATGCCGGGAAAAGCTCATTGATCGCATTGGTTACCTGGTCCGCGAGTATCGCCTCACTCCCGAAGGCATCTGCCCGAAATGCAACGAATCCATCCCCGGTATCTGGCCCGCCCGCGGCGCTGCCGAAGTTCGCACCGGCAGCACACCCGCTGACCTAGCCAGCCGCTGCCCGCGCCGGGTCGTGCTATGAAGACTCTCGTTCGCCCTCCTGCCGTTTCCGGTCGCTTTTATCCCGCCGACCCTTCCCAGCTTCGCGACGAACTCAAGCGGTTGCTCTCCAGCGCCGCAGCCACCTCGGGCCCGGTTCCCAAAGCCATCATCGTGCCTCATGCCGGCTACATTTATTCCGGCGCGATCGCAGCCACGGCTTACGCGCGTCTGCTTCCCGGACGTGCAACGATCCGTCGTGTGGTTCTCCTGGGGCCCGCGCATTTCGTGACCGTTCGCGGTCTGGCTGCGCCCACGTGGTCGGCGTTCGCCACCCCGCTCGGTGAAGTTAAGGTCGACTCCGTTGCCCTGGCCAAACTCAAAGCGCTTCCTCAAGTTGAATTCAATGACGATGCTCACGCCCCCGACCATTGCCTTGAAGTTCAACTCCCTTTCCTGCAAACCGTGCTCGACGAATTCGCTATCGTTCCACTTCTCGTCGGCGACGCAGAATCGAACGATGTTCGGGAGATCCTCGACCTGCTTTGGGGCGGCGCGGAAACCTTGTTCGTGATCAGCTCGGATCTCAGCCACTTCCTCGATCTGCAATCCGCGCGGCAAATAGATAAGCGGACCGCCGAAGCCATCATCGCATTAAAACCTGAACTCCTCGGCAGCAACCAGGCCTGCGGCCGCATTCCGATTCGCGGCCTGCTACAAAGCGCGAGTGATCACGGCCTGCATGGGGAACTTCTCGATTTGCGAAACTCCGGTGAAACTGCGGGTTCGCCTGAACGCGTCGTGGGCTATGGCGCGTTCGCGTTTACGTCCTAACTTTCAAAACATTCCCGCTGACGGGAGCAGGCCTGCGGCCCCACTGGCCCGTCATCCGGCCCGGTCTCTGACATCGTCTTGTTGCACCAGCAGTGGCAGGCATGGCCAAATTCCTCCTCCGGCTCTTTAAACGTTTGGTCGGCCAGCGCGGCGATAAACATCTTCTTCGTCCGCAGGTGCGCGCAAATATGTTCTGGTTTCATGACGCCTCCTAAGCGATGAGCTGCATCAACGTCCGCCGCACGAGCGCGCGGGCGATCGGAATCTTGTAACCATTCTCGCTCCGAATCTGTGCATCTTTCAGCAGCACGTCCGCCGCATGGTTCGCGAGCGCTTCGTCCAAAACCTGTCCCTCCAAAATCTGGTTCGCCGCTGCGACCTGGTAGGGCACGTTCGCAATGGAACCCAGAACCAGCCGCGCGTTCTCAAGCCGCTTGCCGTCCACCTTCGCCGCGGCCCCGCAGCTCACCAGCGCCCAATCAAAGGCCGCTCTCTCGCTCACCTGCAAATAGGCGCTGCGCGTCCCCTCGACCGGAACCTTGATCTCCAGAATTAAATCGCCGGGCTCGAGCGAATTGTGTGCCGTCGAATTCTCCCAGGCTTTCGCGTAAAGGTCCGCGATCGACCAATCCAAAACGTTATCCCCCCGTTGGACGGACACCCGCGCGTTCAAAGCTGCCAGCGCCACGGCGAGGTTGGAGATGGAGGGGCTGATGCAGGTGGTCCCGGTGAACAGGCTGTGATATTTGTTTTCCCCGTCGCGTGCATGGCAGCTCGCGCCGCCCTTTTTCAAACAGCGAATGTCGCGATGCCGGTAATACCAGCAGCGCGAATGTTGCGCCAGATTCCCACCCACCGTCGCCATGTTGCGAATCTGTCGTGAGCCGACTTCCGCCGCCGCCTGCGCAAGACCCGGAAAAATCTTTTTCAACTCATCGTGATCTTCCAACTCGGCCACCGTGGCCAGCGCGCCGATTGTCCACGCACTTTTTCCCGTGGAGACTTTGCGGAGTCCCGGCAGCCCCTTGATGTTCACTACGGTGGAAGGCTCCACGATGTATTCCTTCATCTCGCCGAGCAGGTCGATGCCCCCGGCCAGATACCGGCCGCCATTGGCCGCCAGCTCGCGCGCCGATGCCGGCGACCCCGCGCTTACATATTCGAAAGCTTTCATGATCGTGAAGCAACCGGGGTGGCCGGAACCTTGCCCAGCGCGTTGAGCACGCGTGCGGGTGTCATTGGCAGGCTGGGCACACGGGCGCCAATCGCGTTCGACACCGCATTGCCGATCGCCGCCGCCGTCGGAATCGTCACCGGCTCGCCGATGCCGATCACGCCGCGCTCCGGCATATCGAGAAAAATCACCTCAATGTCCGGCATGTCCGCCAGGGCAGGGAGCTTGTAAGTTTCAAAATTCGGGTTTAACACCACGCCGGTGCCTGGATCCATGATCCGCTCTTCGTAAAGCGCATAGCCAATGCCCAAAATAATCCCGCCATTCACCTGGCTCTCGCACGTCAGCTTGCTGACGATCAGCCCGCCGTCCTGCACGCACAGGATCTTCTTAAGCGAAACGAAACCCGTCTCGGTGTCCACCGCGACTTCGGCAAACTGCACGCCGCCCGTCCCATTCGCGGAGAGACCTTTCTGCCATTCACCGGAAATCGTGAGCGGGTTTACCCCCAGCTTTTTGCACGCCGAAACCCAATTTTCACCACGAGCATCGGCGATTCCCGAGACCTCTTGCAACTTCTGCAGCGTCTTCGTGCAGACGTCGTAGATCGCCGGCGAGACCGAAGCCGCCGTCGTGCTGCCGCCGCTGCCGCCGGAGTGTGGGAAGTTCGTGTCGCCGATGCGCACGCGAATCTGGTCCGGGCGCAGCCCGAGCAAATCCGCGGCAATCAGCGCGATCAGTGTGCGCGTGCCCGTCCCCAGGTCCTGGGTGCCGCAGCGAATTTCAACGCTCCCATCGGAAGCCACGCGCGCCTCGGCATGCGTGCCGCCCCCACCGCCGCCCCAGGAGGCGCCCGCGCAACCGACACCCGATTTCACCGGCCCCGGCGAAGCTCCGGGAGCCTTATACTTTGCCTGCCAGCCAAATCGTTCCGCGCCGAGCTTGTATTGTTTACGTCGCACTTCCGACGGATCGTTGCGTATCCGGAATTCCACCGGATCGATCCCCAGCTTGACCGCCAGGTCATCCATCGCCGATTCCATGCCGAACGACGCCGGCGGATGTCCCGGCGCGCGCATCGCTCGCGCGGAGCCCGCGTTGATCGAAACGCCGGCTTGTTTCACGCGCCGATTCGGCACGTTGTAAATGTACGGCGCCGGAAATTCCGCGCCGCCACCGCCGCCCTCGGTCTCGCCACCACCGCCGACACCGGCGGTGCCGTAGGATTCCAACTCATAGGCGAGCAGTTTGCCTTCGGCGTTCGCGCCGAGCTTCACCTTTTGAAACGAAGACGGCCGGTTGCCCACCGCGAGCGCTTCGTCAAACCGTGTCAGCATCAACTTCACCGGCGCGCCCGCCGCTTTCGAAAGCTTCGCCGCCATGGAACCTTCCACGCCCGGATCGAATTTCGCGCCAAAGCCGCCGCCCATGTATTCCGAAATCACATGCACCCGATCGCGCGGCACGTTCAAGTGCCCCGCCAGGCCTTCCTGCACACTCGAGATGCCTTGCGTCGAAGCCCACGCCGTCACCTGGTCTTCCGTCCAGGAAATCGTGTTGCCGTGCGTTTCCAGCGCATGATGAAGTTGTACTGGCGTCGTGAAAAATCCTTCCACCACCGCCGCGCATTCGCCGAACGCCTTGTCCACCTCGCCCGTTTCCTTGCTGCGCGGATTGGAATAGTTCGCGCGATTCTCCCAGACGCGCGGCGAATCCGCGTCCCTGGCTTCCGTCTCGCGCACGACGAAGGGCAGGGGCTTCGCGTCCACCTCGATCACCCGCAACGCATCCAGGCACGCCTGCTTCGAAATCCCCGCCACCGCCGCGAGTTCCTCGCCGTAGTAACGCACCGTCCGCTCACCCTCGCGCACCACCAGCGCCGCTTTGATTCCCGGCACCCGCTTCGCCTTGTCCAGGTTGATCGAGGCAATCTTCGCCTTGGGCCACTTGGACCGCAAAATCATGCCATAAAGGCAGCCCTCGGGTTGCACGTCCGAACTGTACTTCGCGGACCCCGTGACCTTCGTGGGCCCGTCAATGCGCGGCGTGTGCGAGCCGATGTATTTGGTTTTTTCAGGCCAGCCTGCCATAGGGAATGACCTCCGCGTTATCCGCCACCGGAACTCCCGCCGCCTTGAACACCGCCTGCATCACGCGCGGGTAAGTGCCGCACCGGCAAAGATTCCCCGCGCACGCGTGCTTCACCTGTTCCTTCGTGGGCTTGGGTGTCTTCTTGAGCAATGCCGTCACGCTCATCACGAAACCCGGCGTGCAATAGCCGCACATCAGCGCGTCCTGATCCACAAAGGCCTGCTGTACTTTGGTGAGTTTGCCGTCCTTCGCCAGCCCTTCGATGGTCGTGATCGCATGTCCCTGCGCTTCAATTGCCAGCTTGCTGCAGGAATAAATCGGCGCGTCGTCGAACAGCACCGTGCAGGCGCCGCAGGTTCCTCGATCGCAAACTTCCTTGGATCCCGTGAGCGGCGTCAGGTTCCGCAACACCTCCAGCAAAGTGACCCGCGGCTCAACCTGAAACTTCTGCGCCTTGCCGTTGATTTGCAGCGTGATGGGAACGGGCCCGGGTCCCAGGGTCTTTTCGCCATTCGCCTTCGCCAGTTCATCGGCGACCGTATTCACCTGCGCCGTCGCGACTGTCGCGGCGGAGGTGCCAAAGGCCTTCAGAAACGAACGCCGTGAAACCGCCGGCGTGTCAGGAGTACCGGAATCGTTCATTCTTCGCTAACTCTTACACCCGTCCGCTCACAAATGCAACGGGCGCGCAATAATGGACCGCGGCTGTGGCGAAGCCCAGCCGCACCGGGAACGATTTCCGTATGGCGAGGGAGCTTGATTCGCTCGTCGGATGCTTGATCATAAGCGCTGCGGCTGGGCTTCGCCACAGCCGCCCTACGCTCGCTGACTACTGCTTCCGTTTCTTCTTCTTCTTTCCCGCCTTGTCCGGATCGCCCGCGCCGGCCGGCGCCGTCGGATGCGAATCGAGCACTGCCTGCAGCTTTACTCTCGCTGCGTTCGCACCTGCATCCGCCGTATCCCGCGGCACGAATTTCTCTTCGAAGGGAGCATTCGAAAGATCAAACAATTCCCCCTTGTTCGTCAGCTTGAACCGCGCGTCGCGGACATACGATTTGCCATTCAACTCCACATACACCCATTCGCGCGGCTTGCCTTTCTCGCCCTTGATCTGCGGCGCGAAGCTCACACTGTCCAGCTTCACCCCTTCCGGCAGCGGTGCGCCGCCCAGTTCAGCGAACGTCGCGTAGAAATCGCTGAAGTCCGTCAAATCGTGGTTCACCTTGCCCGCCGGCGTCACTCCGGGCCACCGCACCAGCGTCGGTTCGCGGCTGCCGCCCTCCAGCATCGAGCCCTTTTGACCGCTGATTTTCTTCCCGTCGACCGTGGCCGCCTCCACACCAAACCGTGCCGTGCCATTGTCGCCCGTGAAAATAATCACCGTCTTCTCGCGCAATTTCAGGCGGTCCACTTCATCCAGCAGCTTGCCCACCAGCTTGTCCATGTACACCACGTTATCGCGATACAACTCATCGGCCGAAGCGCCCGGCTTGCTGTCCGGCGTGCGCAGGATCGGCCCGTGGATGCTCGACATCGGGTAATAGAGGAAGAACGGCTGGTCCTTGTGCTTCTCGATGAAATTCACCGCGAACTTGTGCATCAGGTCCGGCATATACTCATCCTTGGCCAGCGTCATCTGTTTTCCATCCTGGCGGTAATTCGGACGTTGCGAACTCCAATACAAGCCGCTGCCCGGAAAAACGAGGTATTCGTCAAAGCCCCATTCGCCGGGGCCGAACGACATCTGTCCCCACTTGCCCACGCTGCCGGTCACGTAACCGGCCTTCTTCATGGTCGTGGGCAGCATGATTTCGTGGCCCGGCTGGATCGCATTGTGACTGTTGTTATTGATCAACCCCGTCCGAAACGGATACCGGCCCGTGAGCGTCTGGCACCGCGTCGGCCCGCACAACGGCGTGGCATACGAATACTCGAACTTCGTCCCATCCTTCGCCAGCGAGTCAATATGGGGTGTCTTGAACGGCCCGCCCGTGCAGCCGATATCGCCCAACCCCACGTCGTCGGACAGAATCAGGATGATATTTGGCTTCGTGGTTTCCGCCGCCCAGGTGGCCTGAAGCAACGCGAGCAGACACGCAACGATGAGAAGAGTTCGCTTGATCATGGAGGTATGGTTTTTGTTTCGCAGTCCCGGCTTAGGCTGGCACCGTACACAATGCAAGGCCCGGCCTTGATACCCAAGTCTCAACTCAGACGAATCCGCGGTGCTGGCGGTTACTGCGAAATACGGGACCGCGTTACCTACTGGTCTCCGTCCGAAGTGATCTGATTTCGCGACCGGGCAAAGCTGTTCGCCAACCGTCGCTGCTTTCTCCATAATCCCTGTCGCACCTTGCCGGCGGTCGGCGATCAAAACCTATGAAACCGTGCGCACATTTCTGTCGCAGTCTGGCGCTGCTGGCTTTTGGCGCTCTGCATCTCTCCGCAATCGAGCCGCCCAAACCCTTCACGCCCATCAAGGCCGGCACAAAGGAATTTCGTTGCCTGGGTCGCACGACTGAATTGGGCAACTTTCTGTTGCCGGCGCAAATCACGGCCGCCGGACAGAAGCTGCTCACCTCGCCCGTGAGAATTGTCAGCGAGCCTGACCTCACTTCCGCATTGAAGGGCAGCGGCAAATTGGTTCAAGGGGGCCCGAACACAGCGGTTTGGAACTGGAGCGCCGCCGCGGCCGATTTCTCGGTGAGCAGCCGGATGGCCGCCGATTGCGATGGCTTTTGCTGGTATGAAATCCAATTCACTCCCAGGCATCCCCTGAAGTTGCGTTCGCTCGGCCTCGAAATACCTCGCGTGGCCCGGACCGCGCGCTATTTCCATTCCGCCGACTACAGTTGGTCGAATCTCTCGCAGGGCTTCCCCGAACTCGGCGGCAAATGGAGCGGCCCATTCAAGCCTTACGTCTGGCTCGGCGACGAGGAACGTGGCCTGGCTTGGTGCGCGGAATCCCCGGCCGGATGGCAATTGCGCGAGCCCGCCCAGGCTCTCGTCGCCGAAACGCGGGGCGATACGGTTCTGTTCAAAACGACCTGGCTCGACCACGAAGAGGTCATTGCCGCGCCGATTACCTTCCGGTTCGGTCTGCAAGCCAGCCCGGTCAAGCCGGTGTCGTTTGCGTGGCGGGCCGGTGCCCGCATTCTACATGACATCCACTACGACTCGGCTCAGCCCGGCGCCGACGGCCGTTGCGAACTCGATCTGTTGCGCGACGGCGGCGTGAAGACGGTCGTGATCCACGATTCCTGGACGAAATACTTCGGCCAGATGGTGCCGGCCGATCCCGCGAAATTCCGCCAGCTCATCGCTGCCTGCCATCAACGCGGTTTGCGGCTGCTGGTGTATGTCGGTTACGGCGTCGCCCGTACCGCGCCAGAGTTGCAGGGCAAACACGATGCGTGGTCCGTCATGCCGCTCATCCCCTGGGACCCCGGCTACAAGCCCGAGACGCGCGGTTTTGATGCCACGTGCCCGAACAGCGCCTGGGCGGATTGGCTCGTCGCCTGCGTGGACAAACTGTTCGCCGATTACGATCTCGACGGCCTCTACTTCGACGGCGTCAGTTACGGCTGGCCCTGCAAAAACGAAGCGCACGGCTGCGGCTGGAAGGATCCGCAGGGCAATCTCCACGCCGCTTTTCCCATGCTTGCGGCTCGCAATCTCATGCGGCGGATTGCCGACACCGTGCACCGCCACAAACCGGATGCCATCCTCGATGCGCACATGTCGTCCAATTTCACCCTGCCCACGCTGGCATTCTGCGACAGCGTCTGGAACGGCGAGCAATTCGAGACCCACACCGCCGCCGAGAAATTTGAAGTGCCGCTGCACGCCTTCCGCACGGAGTTCATGGGCTATGCGCATGGCCTGGACGCCGAATTCCTCTGCTACGAAAACCGGCCCTTCACCTTCGACGAAGCCATCGCACTGGCCTGGGTGCACGGCGTCGAAGTGCGTCCCTATCCAAAAACCCTCGCGAAGGTCACACCGATCTGGACGGCGATGGACCGCTTCGGCGTCGCCAAGGCCGATTGGCTCCCGTATTGGTCGCCGCAGGGGATTATCACGGACACGCCGGACACAAAGGTCAGCGCCTGGACCCGCGCTGGCAAGGTGCTGCTCGTGGTGAGCCATCTGGCGCGTACCCCCGCCACCGCCCGCATCCAGCTTGATCGCCGCAAGCTCGGTTTGAAGAAAGGCGAGTTGCGCGCAAGCGACGCGTTGACGAATGAACCCTTGCCACTGAATGCTGGGACCCTCGAATTGTCTTTCACCGGGATGAGTTGCCGGTTTGTAGAAATCAGCCGCTAATCCTTGAGCAGCGCCAGGGGCGGAGAGGTCTCCATAGGCATACCCCCTGATTTATCGGTTACACGGTTACAAACCGCATAAACATTGGGTGAAATGGATGTTTTATCGGTTACATTTGCGGTTACAGATCGGTTACAAATGGGCCGTATCGGTTACAAATAAGGGAAGGGACGAAGTGACCAGAATCCGAAGGAGGAAAAAATCGGGTTAATTCGTGCAATTCGTGTCTTTGCGCCTTATGCCCATACCTCGAGGGCCTTTACTCGGGGTTGCGTTAAGTCTCCGCCAAACCGCTCTCAAAGAAAACTTATTCACATGGACAGTCCATGTCCCAGTGGCCCGGTTACGGTGTTCGCGCACAAGGAGGTGGGGATCATTCAGGTTCGCGTCATTCGAATCTCATGGAGTTGAGAATTGCGGATTGAACGGCATACTGGGAGATGATTTTGCGTGGTGCGAATACTTGCGGGCATGGCGTGGCACGGAAGGAGGCTCCTTCCGGTGCGTCCATGGGCACGGCCCGCAGGTAGAATATGCACCACCCATCCTCATCCGCGCCGCCCGGCTCGGCCGGAATTCATGCGCATCGTGGCCTCGCCGTATTGCTCGCTTCGCTGTCGGCGCTCGGGCCCTTCAGCATTGACGCCTACCTGCCTTCGTTTCTGGAAATCGGTCACGCGTTCAACGTAACCCCGGTCGTGGTGCAGCAGACCATCACCGCTTACATGATGCCCTTCGCCGCGATGACCCTCTGGCAGGGAGCGCTTTCGGATGCCTTCGGGCGGCGGCGAATTGTGCTGTCCATGCTGACCGTGTTCGCCTTCGCATCCATCGGTTGCATGTGCGCCTGGAATATCGGAGTCCTGATTGGCTTCCGCGCGTTGCAAGGCTTGAGTGCCGGAGCGGGTTTGATCATCGGCCGCGCAATCGTGCGGGACCTATTCGACGGCGCCGACGCGCGCCGCCTCATGAGCCGGATCGCCGTGGTGTTCGCGATCGCGCCCGCGCTCGGGCCGATCATCGGCGGCTGGCTGCACGTCTGGTTCGGGTGGCGGTCCGTGTTCGCCTTCCTGGCCGTATTCTCGGGCGGACTCTGGTACGCCTGCTGGAAAGCCTTGCCCGAGACCTTGCCTCCGGAGAAGCGGCACCCGCTGCATCCGCGTTCGCTGCTGAAAGGATATTGGCAGACCCTGACCTCGGTGCGCTTCATCGCCTTGGTCGTTTCGCTGACGCTGAATTTCTCGGCCGTCTTTATCTACGTGATTTCCGCGCCGGTGTTTATGCTGCAAATCCTGCATCGCGGCGAAACGGAGTTTTACTGGCTCTTCGGCCCTATCACCGTGGGGATGATCATCGGCACCTCCATGGCCGGCAAAGTAGCCGGTCACTGGAGCAATTTGAAAACCGTCCGCATGGCCTACGCCGTGATGGCTCTGGCAGCCCTGGCCAACGCGGTATTTCATTGGGCCCACCCGGCCGTGCTCCCGTGGAGTGTCGTGCCCCTGGCGATATATGTGATCGGCGTGACCTTCGCCATGCCCAGCCTGACCCTGATGGCGCTGGATCTATTCCCTAACCGCCGCGGCCTCGCCGCCTCCTGCCAGGGCTTCGTGCAAACCTCGGTGAACACCGCCATCGCCGCCGTCCTCGCGCCAATGCTCTGGGCGAGCGCGGCCAGGCTGGCGGGCGGCATGCTGGTGATCTTCGCCGCCGGGGGAACGGCGTTCCTGGTCTATTTGGGTTTGCAATGGACAGCAGAGAGAAGGCTCGTGCGATAAAACAGGAAATAATCTTGTCTGGCCGCGCGCAATCCTTGAGTTTCTGGGCCGACACATGATTATCCGACGCGCATTTGGTTTGATTTTGTTGGCAATGGTGTTCGTGATGGCAGGCTGTAAGTGTCCGTTCTGCCAGGAGAAGAGCTCGAGCGATCTGCAGGCCGGCGTCGCGGAGGTGGATATCACGCCTCCCGTCGGCCACCGGATGGCCGGCTATTTCGACGAACGGCTTTCGACCGGCACACACGATCCGTTGCAGGCCAAGGCGGTGGTCCTCCGCCAGGGGAAGGAAGAAGTCGCCATGGTTTTCTGCGACTTGGTGGGCGTGACGCTGTCGGTGGCCACCAACGCGCGAGCTTGGGCGAGCCAGATCACAGGGATTCCCGTGACGAACATCGTGATTTGCGCGACGCACACGCACACGGGGCCGCTGTTCGATGATGTGCGGCGCGATTATTTTCACCAGACGGCGATCGCGAAATTCGGCAAGGACCCCGCGGAGACGATTCATTACCCGGACTTTTTGATCCAGCGATTGACCAACGTAATCGCACTGGCGCAGCGCGACGTGAAGCCGGTGGAAATGAAAGCAGGCACGACCGAGCACAAGGGCCTGTCGTTCAACCGGCGCTACTGGATGAAGAATGGCAAAGTGCGTTTTAATCCGGGCCGGTTGAACCCGGACATCGTGAAACCTGCTGGTCCGGATGATCCGACGGTGGGCGTGATGCAATTTACGCGGCTAGGAGCGAAAGAACCTTTCGCGGGCATCACGACGTTCGCGGTGCATTCGGATACTGTGGGCGGGACGCTTTACAGTTCGGACTACGAATATTTCCTGCAGCAATCGCTGCGCAAGGCGTACGGACCGAATTACATATCGGCCTTCGGACTCGGGACGTGCGGCGACCTCAATCACATCGATGTGTTGCACACGGACACGCTGACCAACTTTGGCCGGGCGGAATTCATCGGCACAAACCTGGCGCAGGCGGTCGAGCAGGCGGCCCCGGATCTGCGCCCGATCAAACGGCCAACGCTGGCGGTGCGCAGCACGAAACGGCCCATCGCCTTGCAGGACGTGACGCCGGAGCAACTGAAGGAAGCGAACGCGATGAAGGACAAGATGGGCGATCCGAACACGGATTTCTTCGCGAAGGTCGCAGCCGTGAAGACGCTCGACCTTGCGAAACGCGGTTCCTTTTGTCCGATGGAGGTGCAGGTGATCCGGCTCGATGCGGACACGGCGATTGTGTGTTTGCCGTGCGAGATTTTCGTGGAGTACGGGCTGGGTATCAAAAAGGCGTCGCCCTTCAAGACCACCTATGTGCTCACCATCTGCAATGACCGGCCGAGTTACGTGCCGACGTTGAAAGCGTTCAATGAGGGCAGCTACGAAATCAGCAACGCGCGGGTGAAGCCGGGCGCGGGCGAGGAATTGACCGACATGGCGCTGAAGTTGTTGAAAGAGTTGAAACCCGAATGAGCGACGAAAAGCGTCCGACACCCTCTGGCCTGTTGCCGGCGTTCGGGTTGTTCACGACGACGATGATGATCGTCGGCGGCGTGATCGGTTCAGGTATCTTCAAAAAGCCGGCCACCATGGCCGCCACTCTCGGCTCACCGGAATTGATGCTGGGCGTCTGGGTTTTGGCTGGCGTGATCACGCTTTTCGGCGCGCTGACGTGCGCGGAAATCGCGGGGATGATTCCGGAAACCGGCGGGCAGTACGTTTACTTCGTCAGGATGTACGGACCGTTCTTCGGTTTCCTTTACGGCTGGGCGGTCTTCACAGTCATTCAAAGCGGCTCCATTGCCGCGGTGGCCTGCGTGTTCGCCGAATACGCCACTCACTTTGTAAATCTGCCGCAGCTCCCGGAAGCGACCGTCAAAGCGTGGGCATTTCACCTGCCTTTTATTGGGGATGTCTCGCCCTGTGCGGACTTCGGCGTGCGGTGCCTGGCCTCGGCGGTGGTGCTCTTTCTTACGGTGGTAAATTACCTCGGGGTTAAGTTCGGCGGCCTGGTGCAGAACATCTTCACCGTGGCGAAGGTGACGGTAATGCTGCTGTTGATCCTGGGCGTCGTGTTGTTCCCCACGGGCGGCTCGCTGGCGAATCTGACCACCAGCAGCACGACCGTCCATCTCTCCGGCATCGCGCTGATCGCGGCGCTCGTCGCGGCTTTGCAGGGAGCCTTCTGGGCTTACGACGGATGGAACACCATCACTTACATCGCTTCCGAAGTGAAGAACCCGCAGCGCAACATCCCGCGCGGATTGTTCCTGGGGATGATGGGCGTAACCACAATCTACGTCGCCATCACCGTGGCGTATTCGTACGTGCTTCCGATCGACGTCATGGCGAAATCGAAACTCGTGGCGGCGGACGTGGCCGAAAAGCTTTTTTCGGGTGGCGGCAAGTGGATCGCGCTGGGCGTGATGATTTCGACCTTCGGCACGGCGAATGCAACGATTCTCGCGACCGCGCGGCTCTATTTCTCGATGGCGCGCCGGAATGTGTTTCCCCAAGTGCTCGGCCGCGTCCACCCAAAGTTCCACACCCCGGCTGCCTCCCTGGTGGTGCAGGCGGTGTGGAGCATCCTGCTGTTGTTCAGCGGCACGTTCGACATGCTCACGGACACGCTGATTTTTGTGAGCTGGATATTTTACGCGGCGGGGGCTTACGGCGTTTTCGTCCTGCGCAGGAAAGAACCGGGTACCCCACGGCCATACCGGGTGCCGGGTTATCCCTTTGTGCCGATCATCTTTATTCTGGTGGCGGCTGTGTATCTGGTATTCACGGTTTACAACGACATCATCGGTTACCAGGCGGCCAAGGCCGCCGGGAAACCGGCGCTGATCAATTCGGCGTTCGGCGTCGCCTTGGTGCTGGTCGGCGCGCCGCTCTACTTCTTTTTCCGGTGGAGAGAAAAAGGCAAGGCGACCAGCGCGCCCGAGTCGCCGGTGTAAATCAGATTGACCGGGAGAAATCTGGACCGTAAGACACACCTATGAGATACATCCTCGTCACCATGCTGGCCATTTTTTCCGCCATGACTTTGGTTACCGGCTGTTCCTGGTCGGTCGGTAGCGGGAAAAAGACTTCAACTACAACCTCCCAGCCCACGGTGGGCCAGCAATTGATTGATTTGCAGAAGGCGAAGGATTCCGGGGCGATCTCCGAATCGGAATACCAAACCGAGAAGGCCCGGATTCTGGGGAACAAGTGAGCCGCCAGACGGCCTGACCCTCCATCAATGTCGCGGACGAAGCAGAATTGCTTTCTTGTCCGTGCCTTCCACTTCCACGCTGTGGGTCTCGATTCCGGGATCGTCCTTGAGCGCCTGGTGAATTATGCGGCGGTCGAAGGCGTTGAGCGGTTCGAGTTCCACCACGTCACCCCAACGGCGGACCTTTTCGGCCGCGTCCTTCGCCTTCTTGATGAGCGCATCGCGCGCCTGCAAACGATAGCCACCGATGTCCACCATGATCTTGGGGACGGTGGAGTCCTGCTGGAACAGGAGCCGGTTGGCGATGTATTGAAGATCAGCCAAAGTCTGGCCCTGGCGGCCGATAAGCCGTCCGGCGTCGTCGGCTTTGACGTCAAGCAGGAGGTCGTCGCCCACGTGTTGTTCTTCAACGGTGGCGTCGAAGCCCAGCAGCTTGAGCAATTCTTCCAGGGTCGCTTTGGGGTTGGCAGGCATCGAAAAACGGGGGGTTGGGATTAATCTCTTTGTGCTACGGCTATCTTCGCTTTTTCTGCGAGCCGGTCAAGGGCGAAACTTTGGGTGACGGCTTGCCCGGCGCTGCGACGGCAGCCGCCGGCGTGGGGTTCGTCTTGGTGAGCTTGGTCTGCAACACACTGAGCAGGTTGTTCACCGTCCAGTAGAGCGCTAGGCCGGCGGAGAAATTGTACAGGAATATCAGGAAGATAAGCGGCATGTAGCGCATCATCTTGGCCTGGGCCGGGTCCATGCCGGGCGACGGCGGAGTAAGATGCGATTGCCAGAGCATCGTGACGCCCATGATGAGGGGCAGGGGATTCAGCGGAAAATGCAGGCCGGGAATCATCCACACCGTGTCGGGCCGCGACAGATCGTGCGCCCAGAGGAAGGAGGCGCCGCGCAATTCGATGGCCGTCCGGATCATGACCAGGAAGCCAAAGAACACCGGCATCTGAATCAGCGTGGGAAAACAGCCTGCCAACGGGCTGACCTTTTGCTCCTTGTAGAAAGCCATGACCTTCTGCTGGGCCTTCATCGGGTCTTCCTTGTATTTGTCCTGGATGGCCTTGACCTGCGGTTGGAGCGCCTGCATGCGCTTGGCGGACCGGGTGCTGAAGGCGGTCAGCGGCCAGAAGACAACCTTGATCAGGACCGTGATGACCACCACGCACCACCCATAGGGAACCTTGAGAACGCTGTGGATCCAGTTCATCCCCAGCAGCAGCGCCTTGGAGAAAAACCCGACCCAGCCAAAGTTCATGATGGCTTCGAGGTTGCTTTTGGTGGCTTCGGAAATTTCCGCCAGCGTCTTGTATTCTTTCGGCCCCGCGAAAATCAGGAATTCGTTGGTGCTCGTGGCATTCGGCGCAAGCGTGACCGATTGGGACACGAGCGAAGCCTGGTAGGCGACCGGCTGTTTGTTGATGCGCGAATCCGTCTGCAGCACGGCCGCCGAGGGCGGCGGCAATTCCAACCGGTTGACGATGATCTTGGTTTCCGGGTGGGAAGGCAGCACCGCGAGGGCGAAGAACTGATTGTGCGCTGCCGCCCAGACTACGTTGGATTCGCCGCCGCTGTATTCGAACGGCGGAATCTTCGGCATGCAGGCGAAACCACTTTTGGAAAAATACGTCTGACCGCTGAGGTCCTGGACCTTCGAGCCGTCCGACCACATGACACCCACGGCCGTGCCGTCGTCCTGCGGGGTAAGCGGGCTGGCGGTGCCGACGATCCAATTCACCGCGGGCAGGGTCAACGGTTTGTCGGAATGATTGGCCAGCGTGACCGTGGCGGCGACCAGGTAATTCGACGACGGCCGGAATTCCTTCACGATCGTAAGCCCGTTCGGGAGCGTCTTCTCCGCGCGCACACCACCACGATCCGTTTTGGTGATGGTGAAATTTCCGTCGCCCTGCACCTCGCTGCCATCAATCAGCGCCAGCGTGGGCGCCTTGGCTTCGGCGTTCAGGCGGACGGGCCCCGAGTCCTTCCGCAGGACATCCTCGGGATATTTCAACAGCTCAATGGTAGCCAGGCCACCGCCGCGCGAGGTGAAAGTGTAACGCGCCGACTCATTCGCAATCATTATGCGCTCCTCGGCGATGTTCGTGTTCGCGACGAAGGACGGCACCGGGAGGCGATTGGTGCTCGAAGACAATGTCGAAGTGGCGCGGTTGGTGTCCTCCAGCAACGTGGCGCTCGGGCGGTTGGTCAGGCCCGCGGGAATGGCTTTCGGCGGGTAGATCGTGTTGACGATCTTGCCCCAGAAAAGCATCAGCGCGACGCAAAGAACGAGGACGACGATGGTAAGACGGTCCATTTAAGCTTGGGAGTGTGCGGAACAATGATCGGTGGTGTGCGTGTGCCCGACGTGAAGCGGTACGGGATCATCACCGCAGCCGCCCCAGGGATGACAGCGGCACAGGCGCTTGAGCCCGAGCCAACTGCCCCGCACCGCGCCGTGCCGGATCACAGCTTCGAGCGCGTAAGCGGAACAACTCGGCGTGAAACGGCAAAGGCTCGTGGAGCCAAAAATAAAAGTTTTCGCGGGTGACAACACCAGGCGGTAGCCCCGGATGGCGAAGGCCAGAATGTGTTGCGCGGGATTCACGCCTGGGTTTGGGGGGCGCTGGTCCACACGCCGGCGCGGCGCAACGCCGCGAGAAGATCCTTGGTCACGCCTGCGCAATCCTTCTTCGCAATGGACTGCCGCGCCACCAGGACCAGGTCCACGGGCGCGCTGAATTCGCGCTGGTGCAGCCGGAACGCTTCGCGCAGCAGTCGCCGGGCGCGGCTGCGCACGACGGCGCCGCCGATCTTCGCGCTGGTGACGACACCCAGGCGGGAGGCGGAGCCGGCGGGGAGCCGGCGCCAGTTGGCGATAAGGCAACCGTTCACAATTCGCTCACCGGATAAACGCAGCCGCGAAAATTCCGCGCTGTGTTTGAGCCGGGAGGATTGGGGAAATCGCCGGCCGGGCGAGGATTGGGCGGCCATGCGCCAGGCGCATCAAACCGGCGTCAGCCGTTTCCGGCCCACCCGGCGGCGATTGCGCAGGATGCCACGGCCGCTCTTGGACGAGTTCCGGTTGAGGAATCCGTGCTGGCGTTTGCGCCGGATCTTCGACGGTTGATATTGTCTTTTCATAAATGTTTGGCCGGTTGCGACAGTCCAGGAATCAAGGACGGCTGCCCGGAAATCCTCCCGGTTTCGGGAGCGCGCGAGGGTATCAGGGAACGGCCCGGTGTCAAGTGAACGGAAAGGTAAATCTCACCGTCGTGCCCTGACCGGGCCGGCTTTCCACCGCCAGCGAGCCGCCGATGGACGCGGCGCGCGCGCGCATATTGCCCAGGCCGTGATGCTTGCCCGGCCCGGGAGCCGTGTTGGGATCGAAGCCCCGGCCGTCATCCTGCACGACGAGTTCGAGCGAATCCGGCGAAACGCGGGCCTGCAAACGGACCTCGCGCGCGCCGGCGTGCTTAAGGGCGTTCGTCAGCGCTTCCTTGACGACCAGAAAGATATTGTGACGCATCTCGGGCGGCAAAGGATACGCCGGCAACTCCGGCGGCAGGTCGAGGCGGCAACGTGTGGCGTCGTCCTCAAAAAGTTCGTTCGCGAAATGCGCGATGTATTCAACCAGGCTTTGCAGCGAATCACTGCCCGGCCGCAGCGCCCACACAATTTCCTCGAGCGCGCGGACCGTCTGCCCGGCGGATTGGGAAATCTTGGTGGCATACGTCTCAACCTGGGCCGGGCTGTCCTTGTCCGCTTTCACCAAATCGCTCAACAGCGAGATGCGCGTCAGGGACGATCCGAGGTCGTCGTGCAGATCCTGGGAAATGCGCGTGCGCTCGCGTTCGACGGCGCGTTCCTGCTCCATCTGCCGCATGCGCCGGTGATGCCGGCGCTTTTCCACCACGCGGACGGTCACGGCGATCAGCAAGGCGAGCGCTGCCCCGGCCGGCAACACAAACCAGAGCGCCTGGTAAAAATGCCGCGCCACCACCACCCCGAGACTGGGACCTTCCTCGCTCCACGCCCCGGCCTCGTTGCACGCGGCGACTTGAAATTGGAAATTCCCGGCCGGCACATAAGAATAAGAAGCGACCCGCTCCCCGCGCGCCTCGGTCCACTCCGTGTCGAAGCCTTCGAGCCGGTAGCGAAAGCGAACCCGTTCGGGAGCCGCCAGGTTGAAGGCCGTGAAACGGATATCCAAACGATGCTTCCCCGGTCCGATGCGAATCTCGCCGACCGATCTCGCGCCCACCGCTACTGGCGTCGCTGACTTCGTGCCGCCCGGACGCAGCACCGAACCATCGAGCGCAATCTCTTCGATGGTTACCGGTGGCGCCGGAGCATTTGTGCGGGGTGGCCGTGGGTTGACCGTGACGATTCCTTTGAGCGTTGGAAACCACAGCCGCCCGTCGCCGGTCCTGAGCCCCGCTGGCGAAAAGCCGCTGGCACATTGCTCGGACGCCATGCCCTCCGCGCGGCCGTACAGCTCTGGATGGACCCCGCGCTCTTTCCCGGCCGCGAAATCGTCAACTTCACTTTTGCGCAGGCAAACCAGTCCGCGATTGCAACCCAGCCAAAGCCGTCCCCACTTGTCCTCGAGAATTTGTGAAATGGTATTGTCGCTCAAACCTTCGCGCGCCGTGATCGTGACCAGCCGTCCACCCGCCCACCGGCCCAAACCTCCGCCCGAGGTGCCAATCCACAAAGTGCCATCGGTATCAACATATAGCGCGCGAATGTCCGAGGGCAGGGGAGCGACGGACGGATCAAGTCGGAAAGCCTTCCCGTTTTCGTAGCGATACAGCCCGCCTCCCTCCGTCCCCGCCCAAATCACGCCCGCTTTATCCTGCGCCAGCGCGGTGATCGCATGCGTCGGGGGAAAATTCGTCTGCGCCACCCACGTCCCTCCGCGTCGCCGCCACAAACGCCCGTCGCGCGTACCCGCCCACAACCCCTCCGTGCGATCCTCGGCCAGCGCCAGGATCTTCGCGTCCGCCAGCAACGGCCCCTCCACTTCGGGAACCGTCGCGCGCGGATTTTGGAAGTGCAGCAATCCCCTCGCTCCCGCCACCCAGCAACTTCCGTCCGCGACCGCCAGCATCGCGTTGATCTCCGCGTAACGTAGCGCCGGATCGCTCGTCGTCAGCGGCGCGAAGGAGCCGTTCTCACGGCGATAAAGCCCATCGCCCGGCTTTCCTGCCCAGATCACATCCGGCGCAATGTCCGCGAGCCCCTGCACCGGGCCATAGCCCAGGCCTTCGTTTTGTCCGATGACATTCAGTTCGCTCCGCCGCACGCGGTTCAAGCCGGTCGAAGTGCCGACCCAAAGATTACCTTCCCGGTCCACCAGTAACGATTCCACCAGGTTGTCCGAAAGCCCGGCGCTGGCGTCCACGGCCGTGAGTTTGCCGTTGTGGAATTGCAGCAGGCCCTCGCTCAACGAACCAGCCCACACCGTCCCATCCGCTTCCTCGGCCAGCGCGCTCACATACGGACGGGCCAGGTGCCGCGGCATGCGGTAGCGCCGCCATTGCCCGCCATCACGACAAAGCACGTAGTCTTCGCCCGCGCCGACCCAGAGACGATTCGTGCGATCCACGAGAATACAATGCGGATCCTGCAACAAGCCTTCGACGGACGCTTCCGCAACCTGCGCGAACTGGCTGTTCCGCAATTCGAACAATCCCGCGCCCGCCACGCCAACCCACACCGCCCCCGAACGATCGCAGTAAATCGAAGTGATATGCTTTCCGTTGAACGAAGCGACCGCCGGCACCGCGACCAATCGTCCGCCTTGAATCACCGCCAGCCCCGATTCGGTACCCACCCACAGCCGCCCTTGCTTGTCCTCCGCCAGGCTGGTGACCGAATCCCCCGGCAATCCCTCCCGCGTCGTGTAATTCGTTATCGCCCCGTCCTGCCAGCAGGCAAGCCCGCCACCGCGCGTGCCGATCCAAAGCTTGCGCTCCGAGTCCTCGAGCAACGCATGCACCGACCGGCTCCGCAATCCTTCGTGCACACCGAGCGGGACAAACCGCACGCCATCAAAGCGCGCCGCTCCGTCATCGCTTCCGATCCAGATGTAGCCGTCGTGCGTCTGGGTCAGCGCGTGCACCGAATTCTGCGGCAGCCCGTTCTCGCGCAACCACGAGCGGAACGCCAGCGGCCGCGCCCCCCGCACGGCTTCATTTGCATCGCCGGGCGCGGCCACAAAATCATTGAACGAAGTCGCGACCGCCATCCCGCTGAACGTCCAGCCGCTTCCGCCGCCGCCATGGCGAAGCCGCACCTGGTTGAAGGAGGCGTTCGCGCGAAAGCGCGTCGTGAGACTGTCCGGCTGTCCGGCTTCCGTGGCATTGGGCGAAAGATTCGGATTGATCCAGACCGTCACGAGATCATCGCCATGCGCCGCATACTCGACTTTGAACACAATCGTTACTTCGATCCCGCGCCGCGGAAATTCATACGGCAGAAACACCCCCGGTGCGGACGATTCGGGTCGCGCTGAGCGAAGGTCCATATCCCCGTAAACCTTGTTGCCGTCCCCGGTCTCCGCCGCGTTGAACACACTGTAAGCCCAGGCCTTCTGCGAATTCCCCACTCCCAGCCGCTCCTCATCCCCCTCAAACAATTGAAACGCCGCAAAGTATTCCTCCGTGTTCGCGTCCGAAAGCGGGTCCACGTGGAATTTGAAGTACAGCGTATTGGTCGCCGTATCGTCGCGCTTCAACGCACCACCAAGAATGTCCGAGCCTGCCCCGGTCTCATGCGCCAGTGTCGCGCCAAGATCGCTCCAAAGAATCGCAGCGGCTGAACTGGTCGAATGCAGGGCAGTTCCCAGAAGCAATAGCAACGTCAGCCGCCGAAAGATCTCTCGAAACAAGCGATTCTCAAAAACGGTGGATCCCCTGAATCGGGCTTTGCCGGCGCGGCGCGACATCGCACTTATTATGCAGCTGGAGCATCGGCAAGACAAGCAGGCGTCCGCTGCCTGCCTTAATGTCAGGAACCTACCATCAAGCGGCTTGCGATGGCTTTCCTTCAGTCCCGAAGGGACGAAAGAAAATAGCCCAGCGATTCATCGCTGGGTTTGCCGCAATTTTGAAATTTGCAAGTCCCGCAGGGACGACAGAAAACTCCGCGTGGATCCGCACTTGTTCGAAACACCTGCCGAATGCTTTCTGCAAAGGAAAACATTAATGGTGACTACAACCTTTGTCCCGAATTGTAACGGTTTTTCGGCTCTGGCGTCTTGATATCTGTTGCTTGACGACTAATGATTGCCGCGTGAGAGCAAGTGTATTGGGTTTGTTTCTGACGATGGCCACCGCGGCCCTGGCTGCGGACGAAAAGCTGTCCCTCGACCTGGGTGACGGCGCGCAGCTCGATCTGATGCTGGTACGACAGGGGACCTTTCGACAGGGATCGCCGACGAACGAGTTCAAGCGCGGCAATGACGAGACGCAACGCGAAGTGACACTGACGCGCGACTATTACATCGGCAAAACGCCGGTCACCTGCAAACAATTCGATGCGTTCGTTGGAGCGACGCATTACGTGACCGAGGCGCAAAAAGGCACGAGCGGAGGTTTTGGCTGGGATGGCGCTGCGTTGAAGCAGGATCCAAAATTTACCTGGCTGTCACCGGGCTTCGAGCAGGGCAATGATTCGCCGGTCACGATCATCACCTTCGACGACGCGCGCGCGTTTTGCGACTGGCTCTCGAAGAAAACCGGTCGGAAGCTCACGCTGCCCACCGAAGCGCAATGGGAATACGCCTGCCGCGCCGGGACAACCACGGCATGGCACAATGGCGATGACTCCGACCGCGCGAAGGATATCGCCTGGTTCAAACCATTTGCCTGGAACACGACGCATCCCGTGGAGTCCTTGAAATCGAATGCGTGGGGATTGTATATCAGCGGAAATGTGTATGAATGGTGCCTGGATTGGTACGCGCCGTATGCGCCTGGATCCGTGAAGGACCCCGAACAGACGAATCCGAATCTCTCGGACAAGCCGCGCCGGGTTTTGCGCGGGGGCTCGTGGCTGCGCGACGTGCAATACACCCGCTCGGCGGCGCGGTATCGCAGCACCCCGGGAAGCCGGAATGCCGATTGCGGCTTCCGCATTGTCAGCCCGGCGGATCCACCGGCTCCGCCTAAAGTCTTGCTGGAAGAACCTGATAAGAAGACAAATTGAACTGATTCGCGGGCATCCGAGTAAATCAAATGAGCCACATAGCAATCCCGATAGTGTTTATGGTTGTGCCCTTCATGGTCCTGATCATCTTTATCTTCCTCGCTGTGACCATTGTGCGGGCCGCGGCGCGGGCTGCTTCGCAAGGGTCCTCGACCCGTCCCCGGCCAGCCATGCCAACGGGGGTCCTGACCGAGATTGCCCCGGACGGATTCTGGCTCACCGCGCCATCCGCGAATCCGGGCGACACGGTCTGCTACGAATTCTGGTCGGCCGGTCAGCGTCGCTCCGGACAGGTGGTTTTTCAGCCGGGCAACGACGGACGCCAATTCATTTACACGGGCCCCCGACCCGAGAGCATCACGATCTCCCGCGTAATCGGTGGAGGCCAACGCGTGGATCCCGATGTTGATCTGGGCGCAACCTTCGCCGGCGCGGCCGCCGCCGGCGTAATTCTCGACTCCATGACGCGAGACGATCCGGATCCCACCCCGCCTCGGCCGCCACCGATTTCTTCTTTTCCTTCGGCCTACTGAGTTACGGTTGGAATGGGAAACATGACGCCGACGCGAGCCCTGGTTTGGCGGCGGGAGCCGCACGAAATCTATCGCACTGGCAGAACCCTCCGGTCGCTGACCGCGGCGGGCTTCCAACCGGAGGATCTCGGGCAGTGTTCTCCTGAACAGTTGCGCAAATTATTTGCCGCCGCGGACCGGCCTCTGTTGTTCGTGCGCGGTGGTAACTGGCTGACGCATGCGGGCAAACTGCCATTGCCCTCCTCAAGCGCGACCGGCAGAGGCCTGTGTGCATTGGGTATCGTTCGATCGACCGCCTCCCCTGTAGCAGACGAGGTGACGAGGCTCGTTAATTCCAACAACCCATCCCGGGCGGCCTCCCGAAATCCGCCCTCCCACCCAAATCATTCGCAAGCCTTTGCTCTCGCGAGCGACACGAACTTCGCGAGCTTGAATCCTGAGGCTGCGCGTTGGGCAGCTCTTTTGTCGCAGACCGGCGGCGATTTCAATTTGCTTCGTGGCCTTGGCGAAAATGAACCACCCGCGCCTCCCATCGCATACTTCGATCTGCCGGCCGTCCGGTGGCTGGCGGAGCAGGGGATCGGTTCACTGGATGATCTTCTGCGTTCGGGAGCGGATGGCCTGCGAATCGTGCATGTGCCCGCCCTGGATGTTTTCGCCGATGACCGCTTGCGCGTAATGCAAGTCATCACCGGCCTGCAGCGCGGGGGCGCCGAGCGCCTGACGTTGGATTTGCTGGAGCAACTCCCAGCGCAGGGCGTGGCCTCGCGGCTGGCCACACTCGGCCAATCCCTGCGCGAAGCATTCCCCACTCCTCCCGGCACGCTGGACCTGAGTCATGCGCGAAGCGCATCAGCGAGATCGGAGCAGCTCGTCCGCGAGGCAATCGCTTTTGGAGCGGACGTATTGCACGCGCACCTGGTCAAAGCCGAGGAGATTACGCGATGGTCCCATTCGGGCATCCCGGTGGTACAGACCGTCCACAACACGCAGGCGGGTTGGCCGGCGGGAATGGCCGGCTTGCGGGCCGAACATACCGCGCTCCTTGCCGCCTGTTCACGCGCGGTCGAGGCGGAGTTGAAACTGGCCGAACTTCCCATCCCCGTACGCACAATCTGGAATGGCATCAATCCGAGCGCTTACTCGCCCACTGGCCGCTTGGCGGGCATGGCGCTCATGCGGAGGAGGGACTGGGGTTTTGGCGAGGACGATTTCCTCCTGGTCTCCGTCGCCAACCCGCGCCCGCAAAAGCGTCTGCATTTGTTACCGGGCATCCTCGCGGAACTCCGCGCGAAGCTGGGCACGCGTCGGCAGGCCCGATTGATTTTGTGTGGCGAACCGCAACCCGGCAATGCCGCCGCGGCGGAGAGTATCACGCGGACAAACGCCGAGGCGCGGCGTTTGGGTGTGAGTGAGCACCTTCGTTGGATCGGTTCTTCCTCGGACGTGGCCGAAATCCTCGCCGCGAGCGATGCCTTCGTTTCGACCAGCGCGCACGAGGGCTTGAGCCTGGCTCAACTCGAGGCGCTCGCCAGCGGCCTGACCGTGGTCGTCACCAATGTGGGCGGAGCCGCCGAAGTGGCCGGCACCGTTTCGCGCATGCGATTGTTGTCCGCGGACGCCGAGCCGGCGGAATTTGCGAAGGAATTGTACGATCTGGCGACCAGCCCGGATGACGCGCGAATTCGCAAAAATGGTCTGGGTCCCGCGTGGACGGCCGAAACAATGGCGGCCCGTTATCGCTGGCTTTACCAACGGGCCATCGCGGCCAAACCAGCTCCGCGCGCCGGCGAAGGGATCTGGCTCGTCACCAACAATTTCTCCACCGGCGGCGCCCAGTCGAGTGCGCGGCGGTTGCTGCAGGAGTTCGCTCAGCGAGGAATAAAAGTGCGCGCTGCCGTCGTCGAGGAAGACCCGGCCAATCCCACGCCTGGCCGGCAGAAACTGACCCAGGCCGGGATACCGGTCATTGCCATCCCGCCCACCATCGGAGCCGGCACATCCGTGGCGGTGGAATCCATTCTCGCGGCCATCGACGCCGACCCGCCGGAGGCCATCCTCTTCTGGAATCTCCGCCCCTCCTACAAAGTTCTCCTCGCCGACGCGCTGTTAAATGTGCCGGTATACGACGTCAGCCCCGGCGAAATGTTCTTCAGCTCCTTCGCGGCGTACTTTGCCAAACCACCATCCGGCTTCCCCTACCGCAGCGCTCGCGACTACGGCGAGCGGCTGGCCGGCGCGATCGTCAAATACCACGCCGAAGCCGCGCGAGCAGCCGAAACCCTCGGCGCCCCCGTCCGCGTAATCCCCAACGGCGTACCTCTCCCTTCCGTAGCAGCCGAGGTAACGAGGCTCATTCATTCCAACTATCCACAACAGCCGAATTCACAACCCATTGCCTCTGACCCGAATCGTTCAACCGCTCTCCCTCTCCCCTCTTGTCGCGCCGAAGCGTCCTCGCGAAGGCGGATGGCAGAGGGCCGGGGTGAGGGGGATTCGCGCTCCATAGCCATCAGGCGATCCATAATCGATGGCGCTTTCAAAGACCTGAGCAGCAATTCCCCTCTCAGTTCTTCCCAACCCTCTTCCTCCCCCGCTCGCGTCCTCCAACTCGGCACCGCCGCCCGCATCAATCCCCAAAAGCGCCTCGAAGACCTGCTCGAAGCACTCCGCCTCGCCCACGATCGTCTGCCCCCGTACACCCTGCGAATCGCCGGCGGCGTCGAAAGAAATTGCGAAGCCTACGCCGAAAGCCTGCGCCAACTCGCCACCGGCCTTCCAGTCGAATGGTTGGGCGACGTCAGCGACATCGCCTCATTCCACCAAAGCCTGGATTTCTTCGTCGCCATTTCCGAACCCGCCGGTTGCCCGAACGCCTCCTTGGAAGCCATCGCCGCCGGCTTGCCGATCATCGCCACCGATTTCGGCGGCGCCTCGGAGCAGATCGTGGAAGCCCAAAACGGCTATCTCGTGCCGCCCCGTGACCCCGTTGCCCTATCCGAATCAATTCTCAAACTCGCCTGCCAGCCCGATCGTTGGCCCGCCATGGCCACCGCCGGCCGCCAACTGATCGCCGAACGCTTCAGCATGGACCGGATGGTCTCGGAATACGCTCGGTTTTGCCTCGGTGCAGTAAGGCGCAAATCGGACTCCGCTTCCCAGCCCGAGCGGGCGGAAGAAAATGGCCCGCCGGCCTGCTCGCGAAATCGTTCGGAGTTCATCGGTGGGCACCCGGTTTGAAAAATTTAAAATCGCTTTAGCGACGAAAATCGATTCTTCGACTCGGCGGGAGGACCACGAGAAAGACCGCCAGAAATGGGGCTGCGGAAGCCCATGCCGCCTCCTTCAGGTTCGGTTTTCGCGGCCGATTTCTCTCATTTCTGTCACGGGAGAAACTCCCACCGTGGGAGATTATTCACGCGCATTGTGTGATTTAATAGCTCCGGAGAGGACGAAGATTCGTCCTGGTAAATGATGGGAACTAACATGAACTGCCGGCTGCCGAACCACTTGTCCGAACGTCCCCCGCTGCGCCCCCATCTCCTGTGCCAGTCTCTTCTTTCGTTATCTTCGTTTGCTTGGTGTTTAAATTCGGGCTTCTTGCCGTTTGTTCCGCCCGTCTCGTCAGCCCAAGCAAACTTGGGGCAAGCCTTCAGAATACCAGTAGCCAACCACTCGCAAGCCTCCCGCAAACCTGCCGGCAAACCTAAAACCCCCGCAAGCAAACCTAAGCAAACCAAAAAAGAGCAAAATCAACGACCCACATTTCCTCTCGCGGACGATTTCCAAGTTTGGGAAGCTAACCGGACTGTGACACGTCTGCGCTCCATCCTCATCGCTGGCCTTATGGCATTTTGCCTATGCGGACATGCGCAGCCCTTGCCGCCCGGTGCGCCAGCTACCAACGCCCACGCCTACCGCGTGCAAGGCGTTATCAAAAGCCTTCCGGAAGACGGCAAAAGCGCCGTCATCCGGCACGACGAGATTCCGAACTACATGGCGGCGATGACCATGCAGTTTACCGTCCGCGATACGAACGCCTTGCGTCGGATCGCCGTCGGTGACCGCGTTTCATTTCAATTGCTCGTCACCGAAAACGAAAGCTGGATCGAAGGCCTCGAGGTGCTCGGCAAGGAGCCGACAACAGTTGCCGCCGCACCAAATCCAGGGCTGCAACCAACCGTTAGTCCATTGCGCGTGGGCGATGTGTTGCCCGACATTGTCCTGACCAATCAGGATGGTCGGACCATCGAGTTCAAACAATTTCGCGGCCAGGCGCTCGCCTTCACCTTTATTTTCACGCGCTGCCCGTTGCCGGAGTATTGTCCCCGCATGTCCACCCAGTTCAAGGCCGCCGCCGGTGTCCTCGTTGCGCGCACCAACGGCCCGGTAAATTGGCACCTCGTTTCGATTTCCTTCGACCCGGAGTTCGATTCTCCGGAGGTGCTTAAGGCTTACTCGTCTCATTACGGGCGTGATCCGGCCCATTGGGATTTTGCCACCGCCTCGCGCAGCCAGTTGGATGGACTTGAGCGGATGTGCGGCCTGTTGGCGCAGAAAAACGGCGGCGGCTTCGATCACAACCTCCGTACCGTGGTGGCCGATTCTCAGGGCCGCGTCGTAAAAATTTTCATCGGCAATCAATGGACCGGTGAGGAATTGGCTGACGAAATGGTCGGAGCCGCAAAAACTAATTAAACAAATGACAAACCCAAACGTGCTTTATCCCCCACATTCCGTTGTGCGCGGGCTCCTCGGATCCTTCTGCCTGGCCTTGCCTTGCATCGCTTTCCTGTCCTTGGGAACACGGGTCGGAGCCGCCGACACCGGAACTAATTCCTCCAAACCCAACGTGCTCTTCATCGCCATTGACGATTTGAACCATTGGGTCGGCTACCTGGGCCGCAACGCCCAAACCATCACCCCCAACCTCGACAAACTCGCCGCCCGCGGCGTGTGGTTCACCCACGCCTACTGCGCCGCCCCGGTTTGCAATCCTTCGCGGGCGGCCTTGATGTCGGGCATGCGTCCATCCACCACCGGCGTTTACGAAAACAACAACGATTGGCGAAAAGTCGTTCCTGAGGATTTGCCGCTGACCACCACTTTTCGCAAGGCCGGCTACTTCGTTTGCGGTTCGGGAAAAATTTATCACGAATCCTACAAGCGCCGGAGCGAGTGGGACGATTACCTGACCGACGAGGGCAAAGACCCCTTGCCCAAAGGGCCGGACACCGGCGTGGATGGAATCAAATTCGCCCCGCTGGACTGCAACGACGAGGACCTGCGCGAGTGGAAGATCGTCCAATACGGAATCGATCAATTGCAGAAGCCGCGCTCGCAGCCACTGTTCCTGGCCGTTGGTTTGCACAAACCTCACATGCCCTGGAACGTCCCGCGCAAATACTACGACATGCACCCGCTGGCCGACATCAAGTTGCCTCCATATCTCGAAAACGATCTGGATGACCTGCCGCCCGCCGGAGTGGCGATGGCCAGGCCGAATGGAGACCAGGCGAAGATCCTGGCGTCCGGTCGCTGGAAAGACGCAATCCAGGGCTACCTCGCCGCAATTTCCTACTGCGACGCCATGATCGGCCGCCTCGTGGACGCCTTCGACAAATCGCCCTACAGCACCAATACCATCATCTGCCTCTGGGGCGATCACGGCTGGCACTTGGGCGAAAAGCACCATTGGCGGAAATTTGCACTCTGGGAGGAAGCCACCCGCGCCCCCCTGATCTGGGTCGTGCCCGGTGTCACCCACCCGGACCAGGAATGCGACCGCACCGTGGATTTCATGGACATTTATCCAACGCTGACCGACCTCTGCGGAATTCCCAAGCCGCCGCACGTCGAAGGCGTGAGCATTCGCAAATTGCTTTCCGATCCCAAGGCGCCCTGGGACCAGCCGGCCCTCACAACCTATCGCTTCAACAATCACGCCGTGCGTTCCGAAGCTTATCGCTATATTCGATATGCCGACGGCGGAGAGGAATTCTACGACGAGGTGAAGGATCCTTACGAATGGACCAACCTCGCGACCAACGCTCAATACCGGGCGCAAATCAAGGCTTTGGGAAAAATCATGCCCACGAAAAATCATCCGGACATCGGCGGCCGCGAAGGCGCCGGTGCCGAGGAGGGAATACCCGTGGATTCAGCGAAACGTGGCAAAAAGAAACAATAGGTCTATGCGAAGGTCAGGTCTGCTGGGAGCAGCCCTTTTGCTCTCTGCGATCGCGCTGCCTGCCGCGGTAAGCGACACCGTGGTGCCGAGGGTGAACGTTCTGTTCATCACGGCCGACGACATGAACTACGACACCCCGGGCGCCGCCGGCGGCAAAACACCCGACGTCACTCCCAACCTGAACAAACTGGCGTCGGAGGGAATGCGCTTCGTAAACGCTCACGTCACGGTGGCGGTCTGTCAGCCCAGCCGCGAATGCCTGATGACCGGACGCTACCCGCATCACAATGGCGCAACCGGTTTTTATCCCGTGCACAGCGATGTCCCAACGCTCATCGAGTTGTTGAAGGCCGCCGGCTATCAGTCAGGGATCATGGCCAAGGTGAGCCACCTGGCGCCGCCGGCGAAGTTTCCCTGGGATTATATTTACGAAGCGACCGTGCTGGGAAACGGACGCGATCCCGCCCTGTATTACAAGAGCGCGAAGGAATTTTTCGACCGCGCGAGGAAGTCAGGTCAGCCATTCTTTCTGATGGCGAACTCCCAGGACCCTCACCGCCCATGGGCGGGCAGCGATGGCGAGAAACTCCGTGCCGAAGGAAAGCAGGGCGGCAAAAAGAAAGCTAAGGCAAAAGCCAACACGGATAACGACAACGAGATCGCCGGCGGTGTCAAATATCCGCCACCCTCCCGCATCTACCAAACGAACGAGGTAGTGGTGCCCGGATTTCTCCCCGACCTGCCGGACGTCCGAAAGGAAGTCGCCCAATATTACTCTTCGGCGCATCGCTGCGATGAAACCGTCGGCTCGATTCTGCGCGCTTTGGATGATGCGGGATTATCGGACAACACGCTGGTGATGTTCGTGAGCGATAACGGCATCTCGATGCCTTTTGCGAAGAGCAACTGCTACCTCACCAGCACGCGCACGCCCTGGATGGCTCGTTGGCCCGGCAAAATCAAACCGGGCACCGTGGACGAAGATCATTTCATTTCCGGGATAGACTTCATGCCGACAATCCTCGAAGCGCTGGCCCTTTCCGCGCCGGCCGGGATGGACGGACGCTCGTTTTTACCTTTATTATCCGGCAAAGATCAGGGTGACCGCGACCACGTCTTTACCTGCTACAACGACACTAGCGGACATCGTCGCTATCCGATGCGCTGCCTGCAGACGAAGCGTTTCGGTTACATCTTCAACGATTGGTCGGACGGGGAGACTCGTTATCAGGCCGAACCAATGGGCGGTCTGACTTTCCACGCGATGCAGCAAGCCGCGCCGAAACAACCGGATGTGGCAAAGCGCGTCGAACTCCTCGTGCACCGCGTCCCGGAAGAATTATACGATTTCTCTTCAGACCCCAACGGGCTGAAGAATCTGATTGGCGATCCCAAATACACCGAACAGGCCGCGCAAATGCGGAAAGCCATGCTCGCCTGGATGGAGAAAAACCAGGACCCCTTGACGGACCACTTTCGCGCGAAGGCCGCCAAGAGCAACGCGCCGTGACGCTGTTACGGACGCGACTTTGAGGCTTCGGCTTCCTGGACCAATTGGTCGGCAAGTTCGTCCAGAAGGTTGTCCGTCCATTTGCCGCCGTAGCCTTCGAACTTGAAGCGAATCACGCCTTTGGCGTCCATCGCAAAAACCGTCGGCCAGCCGTGGACATTCCAGTCGGCCGCGATGCCGCTTTCGGAGTCGCCGCCGTTTTGAAACGAGCGCCAGGTCATGGCTTCCTTTGTACGGACACTCCTGGCCTTGTCGAGATCGGTATCCCCGTTGACGCCGAGCATCACAAACGGCCTGCCAGCCATTCGTTTTGCCAGCGCACATTCATGGGGAACCATTTGCATGCACGGCCCGCACCACGACGCCCAGAAGCTCAGGAAGACAACCTTGCCTTTGGAATCGCTGAGCTTGAACTTCTTCCCATCCAGGTCCTTGCCTGAGATATCCGGCGGCACCTGGCCAATCTGCAAATGTTCGCAATCGAAGCGTTCAACCTCCGCCTGCTCGCCCAGCGTGGGCTTGGGCGCGCGGAGACCGGGACCGGAAGGAAAGTTTGGGCACTGGCCGTAGTCCGATTTGATCTTTTCGAACATCTTTATCGCCTGCTCCAACACCACGTGGGAGTTGCCCGCTTTCGAATCCTGTTCATAGGCAAGTTTCGCGCGGGCGTTGGTCCGTACTGAGGGAGGCCCGAATTCGAATCCAGCCATGTTTCCGCCGCGCACTTTGGTGAGGTGCGCGAGGGCAAAGAGCGCGTAGGCACGGTCGTTGCGGGAGGGATTGTTGGTCGAGGCCGCGCTCAGAAATTCCCAGATGGCCGGCTTGCTCGCGCTCCAGCGCCAGGCCAGCGCCTGGCACACCGGACCCAGGTCCGGATGAGTTGAGTGGTGCTCGCGCAGGAGTTCGATGGCCTCGTCGGAAAACGGGCGCAGGGTGCCGACCTGGCTGCGGTTATTCGTGAGTATCCAAATCAACATTTCGAAGCTCGCAGGATCAGCCGGGATCGTGCGCGCAATTTGCATCACATTAGTGATGGTGGCGTCATTCGTGCGCGTGAACGCAGTCCAGAGTTCTTCCTGCTTCGCCGGGTCGCCGGCGCTTTGGTACGCCTTTTCAGCGGCCGCCACACCGGCGATCTGTGCGCGAAAAACATCCGTGGCGCTGCTGACGTCTGCCGCCGAGGCAGCACTCACCAAAACAAGACCAAATAAAAGAATGGTCCCCATGAGCGTTAAAATCTGTTTTGGCTTCTCAACCATGCAGTCGGCCTGTTTCATAAGAACCGATTGGACTGGGAAACGGTCAATTCGTCACGTGACATTTCGTTCCCGGTCTAATGGACTTGCCGCTAATAACGGACTGAGTTAGGGTCGTGAAATGGACGAGAACGTTTCTACCACCGGAGCGCAGGCGCCGCCGCCTCCGCCCTTCACTCCTCCTCCACCGCGGACGCCACCTCCCTCGCCGCCAGTTATTTCGCCGGCTGCCTATTCACCCCAGCCTCCCCGCCGCGGACGCGGCTGGATGGTTTTTGCCATCATTCTGTTGCTGCTTTTGGGCCTGAGCGGGTTGATGAACCTGGGCTTTTTCATCGGGGCGGCCACCCCCCGTAGTTTTGAGGTCGGGCCGCGGTTGGACGAAGCCACGCTCGAGGACAACAGTTCCGCCAACAAAATCGCCGTCATCGAAATCTCGGGAATCATCGCCGGGCGCGATATGGAGCGCCGGGGCTACAGCATGGTGGATGTGGTTAAAGCGCAATTGAAACGTGCCGAGAAGGATAAAAAGAATGTAAAAGCCGTCATACTCAAAGTCGATTCCCCGGGCGGCGAGGTACTGGCTTCGGATGAGATTTATCACGCGATCGAGGATTTTCAGAAAGACACCAAAATGCCGGTTGTGGCCTCGATGGGAAGCCTGGCCGCATCGGGAGGTTATTATGTCTCGGCGCCCTGTCGCTGGATCGTGGCCAATGAGCTTACGATCACCGGCAGTATTGGCGTAATTATGCATACCTGGAATTACCGCGGACTGATGGACAAGGTCGGTCTCCTCCCGGAGGTTTACAAAAGCGGCAAGTATAAAGACATGTTGAGCGGTGAGCGTGATCCGAAAGACATCACGCCCGAAGAACGCGACATGGTGCAATCCCTGATCAACGAGACTTACGCGAAGTTCAAGAAGGTGGTGCAGGACGGACGCGATCAGTCGCACGATCAAAACCTGAAGAACAAAAACGCGAAAGACAAAGGCCGCGTGCTGGTCAGCAACTGGACCGACTACGCTGATGGCCGGATCCTGTCCGGCACGGAAGCCTACGACAAGGGGTTCGTGGACCAATTGGGTAATTTTCAGACGGCCGTGGACCGCGCGCAAAATCTCGCGGGCATTTCCGATGCCAATTTGATTGCGTATCAACAGCGTCGTGATCTGGGTGACATTCTTGGCCTGCTGGGAAAGAGCGAAGCCCCGGTCGTGAAAGTGGACATCGGACTGGAACCTCCGCATTTGCTCGCCGGGCACCTCTACTTTTTGTCGCCCTCTTTCGTGCACTGAAAGTGAAAAACGTCACCGTAATCAACCACCCGTTGGTTCAGCACAACCTGACGTGCCTGCGCGACCGGCGTACGGAACCGCAGGTTTTTCGTCGCGTGCTGAGCGAAGTCGCCGCACTGATGGTTTATGAAGCGACGCGATCTTTCGCAGTCGAACCGGTCACCGTCCGCACTCCGCTGGCCCCGGCACGCGGGAGAAAATTGCGGCGTGAAGTAGTTCTGGTGCCAATTTTACGTGCCGGACTGGGGATGCTGGATTCGATCCTGCAGTTGATACCTCACGCCCGCGTCGGCTTTATCGGCCTGAAGCGGGAGGAGACCACGCTGAAGGCGGCCACGTACCACAAGAGCCTGCCTGCCGACCTGAGCGGGTTTGAAGTCGTTCTCATTGATCCGATGCTGGCCACGGGTGGCAGCACCGTCGCGGCAATGGATCTCCTGACCGAGTTGGGCGCAAAGCACGTGCGGTTGGTGAATCTGGTGGCCGCCACCGGCGGCATTCGCCGCGTGCACGCGAGCTATCCGGGCTTGCCAATCTTCACGGCGGCCGTGGACCAGAAGCTCAATTCCAAGGGCTACATAATGCCGGGTCTCGGTGATGCGGGCGACCGCCTGTTTGGAGTGTAGAGTTTGAGAAATTCCGACAATCTCCTGATGTTCGCCGACAGCGAACACGACGCGAGCATGTTGTACGCGGTCGGCATGTTTGTGCCCGACGCCTTCATCTATCTGCGCCTGAACGGTCGCGCCATGATCGTCATGAGCGATCTTGAGATCGATCGCGCACGCGCGCAGGCCCCGCATTGCAAAGTCCTTTCGCTCACGAAATACAAGAACAAGGCGAAAGCGGCCGGAATGAAAGCCCCCGGCACTGCGCAGATCATCCAGACCATTTTGCGCGAGCAGGATGTGCGGCAGGTTTTGGTGCCAGGCAATTTCCCTCTGGGTTTGGCCGAAGAGCTCAGATCGCTGCGAATCGTCATCAAAGCGAAATCGGGGAACTTTTTTCCCGAGCGCGAAACCAAGAGCGCTGAAGAGACCAGGCACATCAGCGCTGCATTGCGGATCACGGAGGCGGGTATGGCGGCTGGCATTGCCATGTTGCGCGCGTCTCGGATTGGCAAGGGCGGACGATTGATGCATAACGGGGCGCCATTGACTTCCGAGCGCCTGCGGGGCGCCATTGACAGCGCTATCAGCGCGCTCGGCGGACTGGCGGCGCACACGATCGTCGCCGGTGGTATTCAGGCCTGCGATCCGCACGAAGGCGGACATGGTCCCTTGCGAGCCAACGAGCTGATTATTTTGGATGTGTTTCCGCGTTCGCAGAAAAGCGGATATTTCGGCGACATGACCCGGACCGTGGTGCGTGGGAAGGCAACGGAGGCTGCGCGCAGGCTGTATCATACGGTGCACCAGGCGCAGCAACTCGCTTTTCGTGCCATGAAGGCTGGAGCGAACACTGCGCGTGTGCATAATATCGTCGCGCAGTATTTCAGCAGTCAGGGTTATGAAACCGGACGGAGTGGAGGTCGTATGCAGGGATTTTTCCACGGCACAGGCCACGGGCTGGGCTTGGAAATTCATGAAGCCCCACGAGTGGGTCAGACCTCGACGGGCGAGTTGCGGGCCGGTCATGTCGTTACGGTGGAACCTGGACTGTATTATCCGGACATCGGCGGGGTGCGGATTGAAGACGTGGCGCTGGTCACGAAGGGAGGGCCAAAGAATCTGACCCGGTTCGAGAAGGTGTTGGAGGTTTAGTCCGGGCGCCAGCTTTCGAGCGCGGTCCGTACTGCCGTCACGAGCGCAGCGACGCGCAGCTGGAGTGGAAATTCCGAGGGCGCTTCCAGCGTGTAGCTGATCCTCGTTTTGTAGGTAAGGAGGAAGAAAGATTCGGGCCACTGGGGTCGCAGACGCGGGTCCAGTTCGGGCCGGATGATTCCGCCGTGTGCGGGCCGGCCTTCGATCTCCGGGGACAAATCAATCGGACAGACTCGCTCGACGGCGGCGATCATGGGTTCGGCCAGCGAAGGGAGGCCCTCCGGATTCAATTCATAAACATAAAAACCACGCGACTCCCAATCCTCGTGCAGGCAGAGACAGAGCGAAAACTGCGGCTGGTTTCGAAGCCAGGCGACGTGAGCGATGGTCTCCGCAGCGTGAGGTTCGAGGTATTCACGATTCAAATCCACGCCGGATGCGTTCTCCCGGCGGTTAAGCTCGAAACCGATTGGGTTGAGGCAGGGGCAGAGTCGTAGGGCGAATTCCTGCGGCCAGAGATTCTCGTTCAGCAGTTGCAGCGCCGCCAGCGGGCCGGCCGGTTCGTCACCATGGATACCCGTGGAAATGTAGATGCATGGAGTTTTGGCTGAACCCCCGGCTGGTGTACGGCTGAACGCGACCAACTCCAAACCAGGGGATGCGGTCAGGCGGTCTTCGGACCATTTGTGCGCGCGAGCGGCGACCGAGCAATCGCGGAGAACGGCGGCGATATCTATTCTCTCACCGCCGTAGCCACCGACGTTCTTGCCGAGGGGTTGCAAGCCGACCGTGGGATGGAAGCTCAGGCGACCGCCTGAACTTCAGCGCGCGCCGCCTCGGCTGGTTCCTGGTCGCTGAAGCCATGCTTGTCCCACTTCGGGTCGAGGCCGAGATTCTTGAGCATCTTGAGATCGTCTTCGACCGGTCGGTTTAACGTAGTAAGGTAATTTCCAACCATGAGCGCACTCGCGCCGGATTTAAAGATCCAGTCCTGGTGGTCGGGAAGATTCACGGTCCGCCCGCCGGCAATCATGATTTCCTGTTTCGGCAGGATGAAGCGGAAGCAGGCGATTGATTTCAGAATCTCGAGGGGGGGCAGGGGAGGATTCGCGGCGTAGGGCGTGCCGGGAATCGGATTCAGGATGTTGATCGGGACGATGTGTACGCCCAGTTCTCTCAATGAAAAGGCCAGCTCGCAGCGATCCGCGCGGGTTTCGCCCATGCCCAGAATACCACCGGAGCAAATTTTGATTCCGGCCTGCTTCAAATGACGGATCGTTTGAACGCGTTCTTCATAAGTATGCGTGGTGCAGACCTCCGGGAAAAACCGCCGGGAGGATTCAAGGTTATGATTGTAGCACTCCAGTCCGGCGTCCTTGAGGCGATGCGCGATCTTTTCATCTTTGATGATGCCCAGCGAAGCATCCGGCCGCGCCTTGCCATTGGCCTTCAATTCGGAAAGGTGGTCGCAAATCTCGTCCAGCGCAGGTCCCTCGGACAATCCACGCCAGGCAGCAACCATGCCAAGGGCCGTCACGCCGTTGGCTTTAGCCTCGTCGGCTGCAGCAGTCATTGAATCACGGTCAATCAAGCCATATCGCGGTGAATCAGTCTGATAGGAAGCCGATTGCGAGCAAAACTTGCAATTCTCCGAGCACCCCCCTGCCTTCACATTCACAATCGAGCAAAGATGGACCTTGTTGCCCTTGAAGTGTTCCCGAATCCGATTCCCCCACGTGAGCAGCTCCTCGATCTCCGGCTGGCTGTCACGTTCGAACAGCCACAGGCCTTCGGCGCGCGTGATCTCGCCACCATTCAGCACTCGTTGTCCCAGTTCCGCGATCCGGCTTTTGGAGTTTGCGTCAATCAGTTGCGCGCTCATGGTTGACAGCATAATACCGGAGGCTGCCGGTTACAACCTTAAAAGATTGAAGCGATAAGATGGAAAGGCCTCCCGGGATAGGGAGGCCTGATTGAGTTTATCTGACCCTACTGGACGATCAGGCCGAGAATATTTTTGCGCGGAACGGGGCCGTAAACACGACTGTCGATCGAGTTCATGCGGTTGTCCCCCAGCACGAAAACCTGGTTCGGTCCGCAGCGGAAAAGTTGCTCGTTCACGTCCTCCTGGGGGTAAGTCGGAGTGTTCGGAGGAAGGTACGGCTCTTCGAGCTTCCGCCCATTTACGAAAACCAAGCCGCTCTTGATATAAACCGTATCGCCTGCCTCCGCCACCACGCGCTTGACCGAGAAACCCTGGTCGCTGGGGTCGCACAGGACGACCACGTCATTCACATGCGGGGAGCGCACGTGAAAAATCCAGCGGTTAAGGAGATAATGCTCCGAATCGTGCAAGGTCGGGAACATGCTGACGCCGACCACGGTCACTGATTGGAGAAAGAAATGACTGATGACCAGGTAACTTACCAGAGCGAGCGTCACCACCGTAAGGGCCTGAGAGGCCAGCCGGAGGTATCGCTTTAAACCGTGTGCTTTTTCTCCATCCCTGATCACAGTAACGGTCTCCCCTACAGGCAGCGTGGTTGCCGCTCCCTCCCTTGTTGCTCTCTGTTCCAGAATCACTTCTCCTACAATATGATGCAGAATGTTCAATCCGACAATGGACGGAGATTACGCAATCCCCCTCCGGGCAAAATACGGAATGCCGTGAGGAGGCGAAAAACCCATGCCAGGTGCATTAGGCCCTAAAACAAAGGGTTTCTCTTAACCAATCGGAGGGTTCCACGGGCGGCGATAGGGAAACCGAAACGCTAAAGCTTCCAGCCCTGCCGGTATTCAGTGCGAATAAAGGCTTCCGCTTGCGGGCAATTTTTGGCCTTTAACCGGGCAGCGTCCCAATCGATTTTCTGGCCACTTCGATAGGCTATAATTCCCAGAAGAACCGCTTCCGTGAGATTGCCGGCATATGCAAAATTGCACGTGGTCGGGCTCCCGGTTTTGCAGGCTTGGACCCATTCGTTGTGATGGCCCATGGATTTTGGAATGAATGGCTCAGGCGCGCGAAAAGCTTTGAATTTCTCCTCCGGCAAAAGCAGGTGCTTTCCGTAATCGGCCAAGAGCATGCCTTTTTTGCCAACGAAAAGCACACCATTCGGCCAGTCTGAAACTTTTCCCTCGGCAATCAAAACCGGTTGTTTGCCGCCATCGTACCAAGTGAGCCGCACGGGAGGCAATTTTTCGCGGGCCGGGAATTCGTAATGGGCGGTCGTCCACGCCGGCACGGTTTCAGGATGCGGGGGCGGGCCTTCGGCTTGGACCGTTGTGGGGCTGCCCAGCTTTAAAGCCCAGAACGCCAGATCCATATAATGGCAGGCCATGTCGCCGAAGATGCCTTCGCCGAACGCCCACCAGCGACGCCAGGTCTTGGGAATATATTCCGGGCTGTAGGGGCGTTCTGCCACGGGACCGAGCCAGAGATCCCAATGCAAGCCGGCCGGAATCGGCGGCGTGTCCGTGGGGCGTTCGCCGCCAGGCAGCGTCTTGACGCACCACACGTGACACTCGCGTACCTCGCCGATGGCACCGGATTGGACCAATTCTACGGCGCGCCGGTAATTGTCTCCGGCATGGATCTGCGTGCCCATTTGCGTCGCGAGTTTGGGATTCTTCGCGGCAAGATTCGTGATGGTGCGGGCTTCGAAGATGGTGTGCGTGAGCGGTTTTTCGCAGTAGACGTGCTTGCCGAGCTGAAGGGCCATTGAGGTCGCCACCGCATGCGTGTGATCGGCCGATCCGACGACAATGGCGTCGAGATCCGCTTGCTCGAGCATTTTGCGAAAGTCGTTGTAAGTTTTGGCTCTGGGAAACTTCTTCTGCGCGGCAGCCAGCAAAGTGTCATCAATATCGCAGAGCGCGGCGATGTTCTCGCCTGAAACCTTGGAAAGGTCCTCGCCCGCCCGATTGGCGGTGCCGATCATGCCGATGTTCAGGCGGTCATTAGCCGAAGATTTGCGCGGCGCGGCCTGGAGGGCGCCCAACCACGCGCCCGCGGTCACAAAGGTGCTGGCTTGAAGGAATCGGCGCCGGGTAAAGCTAGAGTTCATTGAGCTTTGCCTGGAAGACGCACTTTCAGAGCCGGAGGTTTCCGGAATTAAAGGCAAATCGTAATGCTCACCGCAGGACTGTGTCGCCCGCAGCAAACTCAGGCAGCGGGTTCCACAATGCTCGGACCCGAGCCGGTGGTTTTGGTAATGGCCTGGCGGAGATCTTCGAGCAGGAACGGCTTGCCAATGATGCAATCCACCCCGGCCATGGTTTTGCCGGAGGCCTGGAGCATTTCCTTGTACGCCGTGATCATCACCACGGGCTGCCTGGGGTTGCGATGTTTGATTTCAGACGCCAGGGCATCACCCTTCATGCCGGGCATTTCGTAATCGGTGATGACAAGGTCGAATTTTTGTTCGCCCAGCGTGGTGAGCGCGTCCTTGCCGTTGCTGGTGGTTTTGACGACATGGCCGTCGAAATGGAGCATCATCCTGACCGCGTCACAAACAAAGGCCTCGTCGTCAACGACTAGAATGTGTCTTTGAGGAAAGGCTGGCTTGGTCATCGTCTCGTTTAGCTGAGTTCAAACTAGCGGATTTCAAATAAAAGGCCAGCGATTTATGCGAGGGCGGAAGCCGCATGTACATGCCGGAATGGATCGGAGGGATCAGGGCAGCGTGCGGGCACGATAGAAGAGTTTCGGTGCCCCAACAGGCAGATTGGTTTGAAAGTCGATAGAGTATGCGGTGGGCTGGAGAATTGTGAGGCCCTGCCAATTGAGGAGGTTGGAGGAAGCTTGAACCTCGTACTGCCAGTCGGGATCGCCATTGAGCGTGAATTTGAACTGGCCTGCGCCGAGAAAACGAATCCGGTCGAGGGACGCGGAGCGGGCCGCGCCCAGGGGAACGAAGCGAAAATTGTGGATGATGACCTCGACCTCCTGATTGTCCGTCGGGGCGAGGCCGCTCATGAGCCAGAGGTTCAGCCGGACGTTTTCGTCGCCGGTGCGGGGGATGTCGAGGGTGTAGGTCCAGTTGGTGACGAGGTTGCCGGGCGCGGGATTATTCGTGAAAAACCCACGCTGGCTTTGAAAGGAGACCTGGTTGGTCTGCCAGACGAAAAGTTGGGTGGAGTTGGTTTGATTCGCCGGAACGGGATAACGGGCGAGATGGCCGGGGGGAATGTAGGGTTGGACGACGAATTGGGAGTTGTTGGAATCGCCGGCGTTGCCCCAGCGGGAGCATTCCACGTCAATTTCCCGGTACGTGTAAGCCGGGTCGTCACTCCAGGTGAAGAGGCCGAGAATGGCGTTGGGATTGAGATTGTCCACGCGGGAGGCGAGTTCAAAGCGGTAGCTGCCGTAGCCGAAGGTGCGGGCAGAGACGAGTTCGGCGCACTGCCATTGGTTCGAGCGATTGGTAATGCGCAGGTGGAGTTGGCCGAGGGCGTCGAGCCAGACGTTGTTGGTGCTGTCGGAGAAATAGTTTGGTCCGGGGCCGACCAGACCGGCGCTGGTTTTGACCCACCAATCGTAACCGGAGAAGTTGAGGAAGCGTACGCCGGGAGATGGGCGCGTTACGACGGCGCTGGCAATGGCGGAGGAGTAAAGATTCGTGGAAAGCGTGGAAGTGCCGAGGACACAGGCTTGGGTGAAGCTGGAAGGGACGAGGAAGGCGGCGATGCGGGTGGCGTTGGGATCGCCGCCGCCGGTGGTGATGTCGGCGTTCCAGCTGCCGTCGGGTTGAATGGTGGTCAGGGGCTGGCCGCAGGTGGGTTTGGTCACCCAGCCGTAGCCGGGAACAAAGATGAAGGCGGCCACGCGATACGAGGCGAACGTGACGCCGGAGACCAGTCCGGCGAGGTTGCTGGTTGTGCCGTAGGCGGGCAGATTCGTAATCACCAGGGACGGCGACGCGGCGGCTTGTCCGAGGGCGAGGAGCGCCAGGAAGATGGGTGGAATAAATCGCTGCATCACGGCCACGGCGAACAATAGCATTTTTGGTTGGCTGCTGGAGAGCCTTTATTTGGAGCGCCCCTCTCTGAACGGGCGAGTCTTTGAGGACATGGAAAAATGCCCGTTCGGAGACGGGCGCTCCGAATATGTGCTTCCAAGCAGCGGTTTGGGTTCGGTAGATTCATGGCGGTGGAAGCGAAGTTACTAGGATTGCTCAAGGAATACTTTGGGTTCTCGTCGTTCCGGCCGTTGCAACGGGAAATCATTACCGATGCATTGGCGGGCCGGGACACCTTCGCCCTCTTGCCGACGGGTGGCGGCAAGTCGCTGTGTTTTCAATTGCCCGCACTGGCGCAGCCGGGGCTTACGCTCGTCGTCTCGCCGCTCATCGCGCTGATGAAGGACCAGGTGGATGCCTTGCAGGCGAGTGGAGTGCCGGCCACATTTCTGAATTCTTCGCTCGCCGCTGGCGAATCGCGGCCACGGCTGCGGGGGTTGCATCAGGGAGAATACCGGCTCCTGTATGTCGCGCCGGAACGGTTGATGTTGTCGGGGTTTTTGGAGGATCTGAAGAAGTGGAACGTCAAGCTGGTGGCGATTGACGAGGCGCATTGCATCAGTGAATGGGGACACGATTTCCGGCCCGAATACCGGCAACTGGCCGGCCTGCGCGACAAACTGCCGGGCACCACGTTTATGGCGCTCACGGCGACGGCGACCAACCGCGTGCGCGATGATATCGTCAAGCAGCTCAAGCTGAAAAACCCGTCGTGTTACGTGGCGAGCTTTAATCGGCCGAACCTGACTTACCGCGTGGCGGGGAAGCAGAAGGCGTACGATCAGTTGTTGAAATTCCTGCGGGCGCGGAAGGGGGAGAGCGGGATTATTTATTGCCAGGCGCGCAAGACGGCGGAGAGCATTGCGGAACGGCTGGATGAGGACGGGATCAAGGCGCGGCCGTATCACGCGGGGCTCACACCGAAGCAACGCTCGGAGAACCAGGAGCTTTTCCTGCGTGACGAGGTGAAGGTGGTGTGCGCGACGATTGCCTTCGGGATGGGCATCAACAAGCCCAACGTCCGCTATGTGATTCATTACGATCTGCCGAAGAACATCGAAGGGTATTACCAGGAGACCGGGCGCGCTGGGCGTGATGGGCTGCCGAGCGAGTGTGTGCTGTTGTTCAGCGCGGGCGATGTCATCAAGCAAAAGCGGTTCATCGAGGAAAAGCCCGATCCGCAGGAGCAGAAGATTGCGCGTGAGCAATTGGAGCGGATGGTGCATTACGCGGAGGATCGGCACTGCCGGCGACGGGATTTGCTGAAGTATTTTGGCGAGGATTACGCGGAGGACAATTGCGGCGGTTGCGATAATTGCAATGCGCCGCGGGACACTTATGACGGGACGCTGGCGGCGCAGAAGTTTTTGTCGTGCGTGTACCGCGTGAAACAGGCGAGCAATTTCGATTTCGGGATGAATCACATCGCCGAGGTTTTGACGGGCGCGGACACGGAGAATGTGCGCAAGCGCGCTCACGAGAAGCTGTCCACGTATGGCATCGGCAAGGAACACGGGAAGCAGGATTGGAAAGTGATCGGGCGGGAATTGGCACGGCTGGGCTTTGTGCTGCAATCCTCCGACCAATACAGCGTAGTATCGCTGACGGCGGAGGGGCTGGCGGCGCTGAAGGACCGGCGGAAGATCATGCTGACGCGCGCGGCGGCGGCAACAAGTTCCCGTGCGCATAGCGCCGGTGAGATAGCGTGCGACGAAGCGTTGTTTGAGAAGTTGCGGAGTCTGCGGAAGATGTTGGCGGATGAACGCAGCGTGCCGCCGTACATTGTGTTTTCGGATGTGGCGCTGCGGCAGATGGCCCGGCTGTATCCGGCGACGGAAGCTGACTTCGCGCGAATCAGCGGGGTGGGTGAGAAGAAGCTGCGGGAGTTCGGGCGCGTGTTTTTGGCGACGATCGCCGGCTATCTGGACACGAACCCGCGGCAGATGTTTGCGGATGAGGCATTCGACGCGCCCTCGCGGCGAACGGAAAAGACAGCGCCCGGTGATGCCGCGGCCCAAACGTTGCGCCGGTTTCGGAATGGGGAATCGGTGCCGGAGATCGCGGCCGGGCGCGGAGTTACGACCGGGACGATTTATGGCCACCTGGCGAGTGCGATAGAGGGCGGGGAGGACGTGGATATCTCCCAGTTTGTCAGCGAACCGGAGAAAAGGGAGATCGAGGCGGCGTGTCGCAAGTTGGGGAAGGTGGGGTTGACGCCGATCTTTCAGGAGCTGGGTGGGAGGGTTACGTACGATCAGATAAAGCTGGTACGAGCCGCGTTGATGCGGCGAAGCGCCGACTGAAATACTGTTCCCTCCTTGTAACATCATCCTCGCAAATACGCTCCGGCTTTATTTGCCGGCGCGAAAACTCCTCCGCGCGCCAGCGCTGCCCTCTCTGTGCCTCCGTGTCTTTGTGGCTTAAGTCTTTCTCAGAAGAAATGAACCACAGAGAGAAAAGTCTTTAACTTGTTTAACCCAGCAGCGTCCGCGCCTTGGCCAGGGCCTCGTCGAGTTTGGAGAGGTCTTTGCCGCCGCCGCGGGCGTTGTCGGGTTTGCCGCCGCCTTTGCCGCCGACGATGGGGGCGATGGTTTGGATGATCTTGCCGGCCTGGACTTGTTTGGTGAAGTCGGGGGAGACGGCGGCGATCAATGAGACGGCGCCGTTGGCGGAGCCTCCGAGGACGATGACGCCTTTGAAATGGCCTTTGAGGGCGTCGGTGACGGACTGGACGAAGTCGCCGTCGGCGGTGCCGAGGTTTTCGATGATGGCGGGGGTGGAGCCGATGGTTTGGGATTTGGCGGTCAGGCTCTTTGCGAATTCGGCGGCCTGCTTTTGGTTGAGGGACTTGAGTTGTTTCTCGAGGTCCTTTTGCTGGGACAGGAGGGACTCGATTTTCTTTTCGAGTTCGCCGATGGGCGTGTTGAGTTTGCCGGCCAAGGTGCGGATGAGGTTCAGTTCCTGGTTGGACTTTTGGTAGGCGGCGAGGCCGGAGATGGCTTCGATGCGGCGGACGCCGGCGGAGGTGGCAGCTTCTGAGACAATGCGAAAGAGGCCGAGCTCGCCGGTGGCGCGGGTGTGGGTGCCGCCGCAGAGCTCCATGGAGTAGCCGTCGAGCGCGGGCTTGCCGTTTCCGTCAATGTGGCCGCCGATCTGGACGACGCGGACGGTGTCGCCGTATTTCTCGCCGAAGGCCTGCATGATTTCCTTTCGGGATTTGACTTCGGCGTACGGAACCTCAGTCCAGCCGACGGGCGCGTTTTCCAGGATGCGTTCGTTGACGAGTTTTTCGACGTCGGCGATTTGCTCTGGGGTCAGGGCGGCGGAGTTGAAATCGAAGGTGAGTTTTTCAGGACCAACGTAGGAGCCCTTTTGGGTGGCGTCTTTGCTGACGACTTCGTGCAGGGCCCAGTGGAGCAGGTGGGTGACGGTGTGGTGGCGCTGGATGGCGTTGCGGCGCGGGCGATCCACGATGAGGGTGGCGGTGGAGCCGACAGCGGGGGCGTCGAGGATTTCCGATTTCCGATTTCCGATTTCGGATTCCAGGAAATGCAACCACGTATTTCCAGATTTTTGGGTGGTGGCGATGCGCCAGAGCTGGCCGTTGGCGCTGAGTTCGCCGCTGTCGCCGACCTGGCCGCCCATTTCGGCGTAGAGCGGGGACGAGTCTAGGATGACGGCGGTTTTGTCTTTTACGGAGACGACTTCGAGCACCTTGGCGGGGGCTTCGAGGTTGTTGTAGCCGATGAAGTGAGTGGGCGTGGTGGTCTCGATTTGGGAGAGTTCGATGACCTGCTTTTTCTGCGAGGCGCGGGCGCGAGCCTTTTGCTCTTCCATCAATTTGTCGAAGCCTTGGACATCAACGATCAGACCTTTCTCTCGAGCCATCAATTGAGTCAGGTCCAAGGGAAAACCGTAGGTGTCATAAAGTTGGAAGGCAAAATCTCCAGTGACCGTTCTCGTCCATTTTCCTTGAGAGTCCTTCTTCGTTGACACTTGAGGTATCTCTGTTCTCTGCCCGTCAGAGAAAACCTCCACCATGCTCGTTACCACACCTTGGGTTCCGGGTGCATACGCCAATGCGGATTCGTAATTCGCTTTTTCGAACAGTTCGATACCGCGATCCAATGTTTTGTTAAACGCCTCTTCCTCCAAGGCGATTATTTCCTCTACCTTATTGCGGTGAGTGCGGAGTTCGGGGAATACGCGGCCCATTTTCTCGACCAGTACGTCAACGAGTTTATAGAAGAACGGCTCCGTGAATCCGAGGGTGCGGCCGTAGCGAACGGCCCGACGCAGAATGCGTCGAAGGACATAATTGCGGCCCGTATTGCCGGGTTGAATGCCGTCGGCGATGCTGAAGCTTAGGGTGCGAAGGTGATCGGCTATGACACGGAAGGCGACATCAATTTTTTCCTGCTCGGTTTCGCCGGTGCTTCCGGGCGCCGGAAGAGTGGCAGTGTATTTCTTTCGGCTCATCTTCTCCAGGCTGTCGAAGATGGGACGAAAAATGTCCGTCTCGTAGTTCGAGATGATTTTCGTGAAATCAGTGAAGTTCTTCGTGCATTGGATAATCCCGCTCACGCGCTCAAAACCCATGCCGGTATCCACGTGCTTTGCAGGCAATGGAACGAAACGCTGACGCCAATCGACGCCGGCTTTTGCGTTTGGCTTCGTCATCTTGGCCGCTTCTTCGGGGCCATCGGGTTCGGCGTTGAACTGGATGAAGACGAGGTTCCAGATTTCGATGCAGCGGGCGTCGCCTTTGTTGACGAGGCTGCCTTTGGTGTCGCCGTTAGGGGTGAGGTCCACGTGGATTTCGCTGCACGGGCCGCAGGGGCCGGTGTCGCCCATCATCCAGAAGTTGTCCTTTTTGTTGCCGTTGACGATGTGGACTTTGGGATCCAGCCCGGCGGCGCGGAATTTCTCGGCCCAGAAATCGTAAGCTTCCTGGTCGAATTCGCTGGGGTCGCCGATGGATTTGTCGGGGGAATAGACCGTGGCGTAGAGCCGGTTCTTGGGAAACTTCCAGACTTCGGTGATGAGTTCCCAGGCCCATTCGATGGCTTCCTTCTTGAAGTAATCGCCGAAGGACCAGTTGCCGAGCATCTCGAAGAAAGTGTGGTGATACGTGTCGAGGCCGACGTCTTCGAGGTCGTTGTGCTTGCCGCCGGCGCGGATGCATTTTTGGGTGTCGGCGGCGCGGGTGTCCGAGCCGGGGACGGCGCCGGGCCATTTGGAGACGTCGGCGGCGCGCTGGCCGAGGAAGATGGGCACGAACTGGTTCATGCCCGCGTTCGTGAAGAGGAGGTTCGGCGAATCAGGCAACAGGCTCGAGGAAGGCACGATGGTGTGGCCCTTGGAGCGGAAGAAGTCGAGGTAGGATTGGCGGATTTCGGTGCTGGTCATGGGGGCTAAGAAAGCGTTATGCGATAAAATGCGTTATGATCGTCAGATAATCGTTGGGCGACAGGCGCCCGAAGGCAGGCAAATTGGACCTGGCCCTGTTTTGTCGTGCGATCGCAGCGACAGCCCTTGGAAAATAGCTGAATTTGGGTTGGGGAGGCGAGTGGAAGTTTTTTGGGGCAGGTTGCAGCCGGGCGGTTGGGATGCGGTTCGGCGAACCAGGGGTTGCTGCTCTCGTCCGCCTCCGTTGAAGCTCTGGCGGACAGGCCGTCGCGCCCGGAAAAATTTTTCTGGTTTGATTGGGTTTGCCAGGGCCTGTTTGTTGGGGTTTTTGGTTTGCATTTGGGTTTGCCGATTGGTTTGCGAGGAGGCTGGCATTCGGTTTGCGGGAGGTTTGATTGCGGAGGCTGTGGGATGCGGAAAGTGAATTGGCCCGGAGAGGGCGTAGGGGGATGGACTGTGGGGCCCCCGATTTTTTGACTGATTTAGGTTTGATCCGTCTTCGCTCCGCTTCGACGCGACAGGCCAGGTTGGACAGCGGGGGTTTTTGGTTTTACGGGAGCTACGACCCGAGGATTGATGAAGGGGTGACGCAGGGCGGACGCAGGATTGACTGAGGGTTGACCAGGGAGGGGCCAAAGGGACCGAAGGGACGCAAGAGACCGGGGACGAGTGGGACGAGTGGGACGGGGGAAATGCGCGAGGGCGCGGGGTGACGCTGACTTTGTCTGAACTCCGTATCATGGTCTCGATCCTCCTTGGTGCGGCGGGTGTTGCCGCGACGGGACGTGCCCGTCACGGATGCAGTGTAGCACAGATGTGGGCAAGGCAAGATCAAAAAAACGCAAAGGGCGAAAGGCGCGAAGACGCGGAGAAAGGCGGAAAGAATTTAACCACGGATTTCGCGGAAGGCACGGATGGGAGGAGGCAGGAGGAAAGGATTAGGATTACGAGTAGGATTAGGAGGAGGAAGAGGTTATGGGCTTGTCAGGGGGGAGGGGCGGGGATAAACCGAGTTCATATGAATCGCCGGACGTTTTTGAAGGTTGGGGCGGCGGGGGTGGCCATGACGGCCATTGGAGGGTTTGCCGCGGATGTGCCTGGAGCCAAGAAGCGCGTGGGGTTGATTGGGTGCGGGTGGTACGGGAAGAGTGATTTGTTGCGGTTGATCCAGGTGTCGCCGGTGGAGGTGGTGTCGCTGTGCGACGTGGATAAACGGATGCTGGAGAACGCGGCGGAGGTGGTGAGCACGCGGCAGGCTTCGAAGCGGAAGCCGCGGATGTTTTCGGATTATCGCGAGATGCTGAAGGAGCGGGACCTGGAGATTGTGCTGGTGGGGACGCCGGACCATTGGCATGCGCTGCCGATGATCGCGGCAGTGGAGGCGGGCGCGGATGTTTATGTGCAGAAACCGATCAGCGTGGATATCGCCGAGGGTCAGGCGATGGTGGCGGCGGCGCGGAAGCACAAGCGCGTGGTGCAGGTGGGGACGCAACGGCGGAGCACGCCGCATTTGATTCAGGCGCGAGAGATCATTCGCGAGGGGAAGCTGGGGAAGATCGCGCATGTGGATATCTACTCGTACGGGGGCGGAGGCGGAAAGGACCAGGAGGATACGTCGCCGCCGGAATATTTGGATTGGGAGATGTGGACGGGGCCGGCGCCGATGCGACCGTATAATCCGATGAAGCATCCGCGCGGGTGGCGGCAGTTCATGGAGTATGGGAATGGAACGATGGGCGACCTGGGGATTCACATGCTGGACCTGGTGCGGTGGACGATGGGGCTGGGCGCGCCGAAGAGTGTGAGTTCGAACGGCGGGATTTACGTGTGGAAGAATCGGAAGCCAAACATTTCGGATACGCAGACGGCGATTTTTGAGTTCGACGGGTTGGAGGTGGTGTGGCAGCACCGGCGTTGGGGGCAGGTGCCGGACCCGAAGTATCCATGGGCGACGACGTTTTGGGGCGAGAAGGGGATGATGAAGGCGAGCATCAACAGTTTTGATTTCACGCCGAAGGACGGCGGCGAGCCGATACATGGCGAGGCGCGGCCGGAGTATGACAAGTATCCGGAGGATGAAGGCGAAAAGGAGCTCGAGAAGAATGTGGCGCCGGCGATTCGGGCGCATATGCGGGATTTTCTGGCGAACATCGAGTCGCGCGGGAAGCCGGTGGCGGATATCGAGCAGGGGTATATTTCGACGACCGGGTGTATTCTGGCGAATATGTCCATGAAGCTGGGGCGGAGTTTGAAGTGGGATCAGGAGAAGGGAATGATTGTGGGGGATAAGGAGGCGGAGGCGGCGATGAAGAGGATGTACCGGGCGCCGTGGGTGCATCCGGGGGCGTGAAGAAAAGCTCCAAGAACCAAGGACCAAGGACCAGATAAGGACCAAATCCCAAGCTCCACGGGTTTACATTCAATCCCATCGTCTGATAACGCGTAAGCCAGCACATCGCGATTTCCAGATTTGAATCTCGTAGAAGTCTTCTCCCTCGAGTCCATCCTCGGAAAGCTTGTCGAGACCGCGATACAGTGCGCGGACGGTGTAGTCTCCCGGCTCCACAGTAAATCCAGCTTTTGGCGGCCCGGTGCACTCGTCAATCTCAATGCGACCGGTGGTCAGCAATGGGGCCTCAATTACGTGCTGCCACTGATTGAAGATCACCTGAGGTTCAGCGTCCCAGACGCTTACCTCCACGGGAACCTCCATGTTGCGAACCGGGCAAATGACTATGACACCTGGCATAATCTTCGCGCGATCACTAACATCCTGCTCGGTCCAGTGCTCAGGGGCCTGCCTTTTCGATGTCACTGGATCCCAGATGTAAAACTGATGGTAGTCGGCGGAGATTTGAAGGCGGCACCAATGGCGGGGCGTGTTCATGGACGGACCCTTCGATATTTGAGCCTTTCCGCAACAACGCTGGAAGTAAGCGGGTCCATCTCCAATTGATTGCCTTCGATTGCAAAGAAAACTGTTAGTGGCACTTTCATGTCCGGCCGCACTGTATTCGGAACAATCTCAAGTCGGATGTGATTGGTGTCGATGATCTTGTAAGTCCCGTTCATGGGAATTGCCATTGCCTTCTGGCCCCGCGCCTTAAGGATGCCTGTAATCGTGAAGGTGCCGTCTAGGGAAAACACGGCGGTTTGATAACCTTGGACTGTGTCATTGGTGTTTCCGGTCAGATTGATTCGGGTGACGTCGGTGCGCCACGTGCCGATGAGTCCAGCGGGTTTTGAGCAACCGCAGAGTAGCGCGGAGACAGCGAAGGCCAACAATCGGAAGTAAGCAATTAATGTGCGCATGGATCCAGTGTCGCCGGTTGGCTCATCAAAGGGCCCGTTTCTTTCCGGCCAGACGACAATCGTGGCATTCGACTGCTCGCGCATCAATATGCCCCTTTGCTTCCTCGTAATACCATTTTTGGTCGTGGGCTTTCCATATCTCGGTTTTGCCGCATTTGCGGCAGACGAACGGTCGATCAAGATAGAACTCGGGCAGGGTTCCGTAATTATTGATGTGAGCAAGTTTAATGCGGTCGGCGGGAACTGCGGAGGGATGGTTTCTTTGTTGGGCGGGAGTGAGAGCGAGAATTCTTTCGGCTTCGCGGATCTGTTTTGGGGTGGCATCGCGGCCGGTTTGTGTGCAGTTGCTCAAGCAGCGCTAATGGTGAGAGGTGTTGAAGGTGGCCAGCGAATTAGTGTGGTGGGGTAGTATTCTCATTTGTATCCGGGGATCCATGCCTCTGCTTCGATGCTGGCAATATCGCCTCGGGCCAGTCGTGACCACAAATCAATGATTTTGTCCGCGGCGACGCCGAGCATGTGACGCTCGCCTCCGGTCTCGAGGTTTTCGAAAACGGCGTAGCCGCCGCGCGAGACGGACAGGCACCACTCTGAGTCATGGCTCACGGCAACATCAGCGTGCTCGGTTTCCTCGGCATGGTCATCCAGCTCTCGCAACAATGCAGCCAAGGACGAAAGTGGAGGGTTGGTTTCGATTCCCCCGTAACGGTGCGTGATGTGAAATGCCATGCGGATTGCGAGAAAGATATCCCGTGAAAGGCACCAAGTCCACTCGATGATGTTGGATGTCAGCAGGCGAAAGGTAAAGTTGCTTGGGATTCACAGCGACTCAAGTTTGGCTTGGGCAGCGGGTATTCGCACGTTGCTGCGGACAGGAATGTCCGCGCTCCGGGGCAGTGGCCACTGCGTGCGGGCTGAAGAATAGGGCATTGTGCTTTCGAGAGCGGCATATATAAGCTGAGGCATGTCGCTAAAATCTTCGCTTAGGCTCAATCGTCGGCAATTTCTTCAACGGACGGCGGTGGCTTCGGGGGCGCTGGCTTTGCCGACGATTATTCCGGCTTCGGCGTTGGGGCGGGATGGGAGTGTGGCGCCGAGTGAGCGGATTGTGCTGGGCGGGTTGGGCGTGGGGAATCGCGGGACTTCGGATTTGCAGTGGATGCTGCCGGAGAAGGATGTGCAGTTCGTGGCGATTTGTGACGCGCGGAAGAGTCAGCGGCAGGGGATCAAGAACATAGTGGACAATCATTACGGGAACAAGGATTGCGCGATGTATCCGGAGATGCGGGCGTTCCTGGCGGAGCGGGCGGACATTGACGCGCTGTTGATCGCGACGGGGGATCGGTGGCATGCGACGGCTTCGATCATGGCGATGCGCGCGGGGAAGGATGTGTATTCTGAGAAGCCGTCTTCGATGACGATCGCGGAGGGGCAGGGCGTGGTGGAGACGGCGCGGCGGTATGGGCGGGTGTATCAGACGGGGACGCAGCGGTTGAGCGAGGAGGCGTTCACGGTGGCGAATGAGTTGTTACGCACGGGGCGGCTGGGGAAGATTCACACGGTGCGGGCGCACATTGCGCCGTGGGATGCGGCGGAGATGAAGTATGACTGGATGGCGGAGGAGAAATTGCCGTCGAAGGAGGATTTGGATTGGGACGCGTGGCTGGGGCCGTGTCCGTGGCGGCCATACAACAATGCGTATGTGACGGGGGGATGGCGCGGGTATTACGATTTTCACACGAGCTGCATCGGCGAATGGGGCGCGCACACTTTTGCGCAGTGCCAGGTGGCGATCGGGATGGCGGACACGTCGGCGATCGAATACGGCTACGTGAAGAATGAGACGGGGGACGAGATGGTGACGAAGTTCAAGGGCGGCATCGAGATGGTGCTGTCGCGCGGGGACAAGTGGTGGCACGGGTCGTGTGGCGTGCGGTATGAGGGCGATGAGGGTTGGGTGGCGTGCGCGGATGGATATACGAAACCGGAGGTGTCGTCGCCGGTGTTGCTGTCGGATCCGGCGAAGCTGGTGAAGGATTATGTGGCGCGGACGCAGCATCCGATGAGTCATGTGCGGGACTTTTTCGATTGCGTGAAATCGCGGCGAACGACGGTGGCGAACCCGGTGGTGATGCATCGTTCGATGTCCACGGTGCATGCGGCGAATATTTGCATGTGGCTGAAGCGGGATATGCATTTTGATCCGGTGAAGGAGGAGTTTGTGGGGGATGCGGAGGCGAATCGGTTAAGGGCGAGGGCGATGAGGGAACCGTGGATTATTTGAAAAGCTCCAAGAATCAAGGACCAAGCACCAGAGAAGATCCAAGGACCAAGGACCAACGGCGAAGGAATGACGAAGCACGAATTTCGAATCCGCCTTTGCGAGGACGCTACGGCGCGACAAGTAACGAAAGAAAACAGAATGACGAATGATCGAAAAGGTTTAGGTGGAATTGTGCAACTGCGGGTTTGGATGGTTGCGGTGGTGGTTTTGCTGGGGTTGTGTGGAGGTTATGGCGCGAGCCCGGCACCGAAGGATAAGTGTGAGCAGTTGATTGGGGTGTTGCAGTCGGCGGGGGCGACGCGGAAGGAGAAGGCGGATGCTTGCCGGGAGTTGGCGCGGGTGGGGGATAAGCGGGCGGTGCCGGTGCTGGCGGCGTTGCTGGGGGATGAGGAGATGTCGCACATGGCGCGGTACGCGATGGAGTCGATTCCGGATGCGTCGGTGGATAAGGCGCTGAGAGATGCGCTGGCGACCACGCAGGGGCGATGTTTGGTGGGGGTGATTGGGAGTATTGGGGTGAGGCGGGATGCGAAGGCGGTGGATGCGGTGGCGATGAATTTGAAGTCGAGTGATCCGGAGGTGGCGCATGCGGCGGCCAGGGCGCTGGGGAGTATTGGGACTTCGGGAGCGGCGAAGGCGCTGACGAAGGCTTGGAAGGTGGCGCCGGTAAAGGATCAAGCGGCGATCGGGGAAGGGCTGTTGCGGTGCGCGGAGGGGTTGGTGGCGGCGGGGAGTCCGAAGGATGCGGTTGTGATTTATGATAATCTGCGCGCGTCGAAGACGTCGGTGAGTTTGCGCGAGGCGGCGGTGAGGGGAGCAATTGTGGCAAGGCCGCATGGGGATGGATTGAAATTGCTGCTGGCGGTGATTCTGAATACGACGCCGGCGGAGGATGCGCAGATGGAGCGGGCGCAATTGATCGCGGCGTTGCGGGCGGCGCAGGAATTGAAGGGGAGCGACGTGACGGTGGCGTTGAGCAGCGCGGTGGCGAATTTGCCGGCGAACCGGCAGGTGCTGGTGATCGAGACGCTCGGCAAGCGCAGGGATGCGGCGGCTTTGCCGGATTTGTTCAAGCTGGCGAAGGGCGGGAGTGGCGAGGTGCAGATTGAAGCGATTCGGGCAATGCCGATGATTGGAGATGTTTCGGCGGTGCCTGTATTGAGTGGGATGATTCCGTCACCGGATGCAGCGGTGACGAAGGCGGCACAGGAAAGTCTGGGGGCGTTGCAAGGCAAGGAGGCGGATGCGCCGGTGACGGCGATGTTGACGGACGCGAATCCGGCGCGACGGGTGGCGGGAGTGGAATTGGCGGGGAGGCGGCGGATGACGGGAAGCATTCCGCAGTTGTTCAAACTGGCGGAGGATGCGGATGCGAAGGTGCGAACGACGGCGGTGAAGACGATAGCGCAGCTTGGGGATTTCAAGGACGTGCCGGCGATGCTGGATTTGTTGGTGCGAACGAAGGAGGGCGCGGGACTGGAGGGTGTGGAAGCGGCGTTGACGGCGCTGTGCGGGACGACAACGAATGCGAGTGCGGCGGCGGCGTCACTGGCGGGAGAGCTTTCGAAGGCGAACAATGAACAGAAAAGCGCGCTGCTGCGGGTGATAGCGTCGGTGGGCGGGCCGGAGGCGCTGCAGGAAATTCGCGATGCGGCGGCGGGCGGCGAAGTGCCGGAGGTGCGGACCACGGCGGTGCGCCTCCTGAGTAATTGGAGCACGTTGGACGCGGGGCCGGCCTTGCTGGAATTGGCGACGAACAGTGGCAGCGATACGGACAAGGTGATTTGTTTACGAGGGTATCTGCGATTGGCGGGGCAAACAGATGCGCCAGCTGAAAAGCGGTTGGAGATGTGCCGGCAGGCGGTGGGGTTGATTCAACTGGATGATCAGAAGAAGCTATTGCTCGCGTCGCTGGGGAATATTCCGGTGGCGGGGAGTCTGACGATGATCGAACCGTATTTGGAGGATGCGGCGGTGAAGACGGAAGCGGCAAATGCGACGATCGGGGTGGCGGGAAAGCTATTGGAAGGAAAGGGAGCGAAGGAGGCGGCGCCGAAAGTGATCGAGGCGCTGGAGATGGTGGGAAAGGCGGGGGCGAATGCGGACGTGGTGAAGCGGGCGAAGGAGTTGTTAGTGAAGGCGCGGGCGCAGACGAAAGCGTGATACCGATAAGCTCCAAGAACCAAGGACCCAGAACCAAGATCCAGAGAAGGACCAAACTCCAAGAACCAAGCACCAAAATCGTTAGAGCATCCAGCCTTTGCGATAAGGCGGAGAAATGTGCTGGTTGGCGGCGGGGTGGTTGGGGAAGCGGAGCTTGGCGGGGTCCCACTGGAGTTTGATGCCGGGGTATTTGAGGGCGATGACGCCGAGGAGCGCGACTTCGGTCAAGGGGCCGCCGTAGGAGAAATCGGAGCCGGCTTTGCCGTGGTTGCGGATGCTGTCGATCCAGTTGAGGTGGTGGCCTTTTACACGCGGGATTTTCTGCGGCGGCTTTTTGTAGGCGAGCATCCGGGATTCAGGGATGAGGCGTGGCTGGCTGGCGCCGTGGGAGCCGTAGATGATGGTGCCTTTATCGCCGATGACGGCGGCGCCGATACTGATGTCTTTTTCGTCGGCTTCGAGTTCGGTCGGGCGGGGGATGTGTTCGGTGCCGCTGAACCATTTCAAGGTGACCGGGCCGCGCGGGCCTTTGGCAGGAAATTCGAAGGTGATGATGTCGCCTTTGGGGAAGACCGCGCCCTGGGTTTTGGGGTCGTAGTCTTTGACGGTAGCTTCGATGGTGGCGGGCGAACCGAGGTCCAGCGCCCAGAAGACGGGATCAACGACGTGGCAGGCCCAATCGCCGATGGTGCCATTGCCGAAGGAAGTCCAACCGCGCCAGGAGACGGGCAGATAGGCCGGATGGTAGGGGCGATCTTCGGCGGGGCCGAGCCAGACGTCCCAGTTGAGCGAAGGGGGCACGTCGTGGTGCTGGAGGAGTTGGGGGAGTTGGTCCATGCCGGAGTTCTTTGAGCTGCAGCCGGCGTGGATGGTGTGGACGTTGCCGATGGCACCGTCCCAGATCATTTCGCAGAAATCGCGGATGGAGTCGAAGGAATGGCCCTGGTTGCCGAGTTGGGTAACGACTTTGTGATCCTGAGCGGCTTGCATCAGCGCGCGGACTTCGTGAATCGAGTGGGCGAGCGGCTTTTCGCAGTAGACGTGTTTGCCATGTTTGATCGCGCCCATGGCGGCGACGGCGTGGAAATGGTCGGGCACGGCAACCAGCACGGCGTCAATCTGGTTGTTCAAGGCGTCGAACATCAGACGGAAGTCACGATAGCGTTTGGCGGTCGGATGGTTTTTGAAGCTTCCGCCGGCGCGAGCCCAATCCACGTCGCAGAGGGTGACGATGTTGCAGTAGGGGGAGAGCGCCTGGATGTCGGCGGCGGCCATGCCGCCCGCGCCGATGGCGGCGAGATTTATTTTGGCGCTGGGGGCGTCTGCTCCGCGCAAAGCAAGCCGGGGCAGCAGGCTTACGCCCGCAGCGACGGTTGTCGTGGCGCGAAGAAACTGCCGTCGGCGTTGCATCAGCCGATTTTCCAGGGCGCGCGGTAGGGGCGCGTCAGGAGTTTGCTGGCTTCGGGATCGCCGATGATTTTTTCGGCGTGGGCGTCCCATTTGATTTTGCGGCCGACGAGCATCGAGATGAGGCCGAGGTGGCCGGGAATGGCCGAGTGATGCGCGGTTTGGACGGGGGTGATGGTGGGCTTGCGCGATTTGACGCAGTCCAGAAAGTTCCGCTGATGGTTTTCTGAGCGGTAGAGCTTCACTTTGTATTTCTCGTCCGGGATTTTGACGAACCACTCCATGTCCGAGGCCTCGTAGCCACCACGATCCACCCACACCCAGCCATCGGTGCCGATCCATTTGGTGCCACTTCTGAGGGTGGAGTCGTGGTTGCCCATGATCATCGTGATATCCTGGGGATACTTGAGGGTGATGCGATACTTGGTGGCCGTATTCCAAATCGCGTCATGCGGCGGAAATTCGCCGGTGCCTTCAACTTCGTAGGGGCCGGCGGCATCGAAGCCCAAGCCCCAGTGCGCGATGTCGCAATGGTGGCCCACCCAGTCGAGGAGCTGACCGCCGCCGGTGTTGTAGTTCCAGCGCCAGTTCATGTGCACGCGGCCTTCGATGTAAGGCATCATCTGCGACGGGCCAATCCAAAAATCGTAGTTCAGATTCGGCGGCGGCGCGGTGATGGTCATTTTGTCCTTGGTATGAGCGAAGTCGGAGTGGCCGCCGGGGAGGCCGACTTCAACGCGCGTGACCTTGCCGATGAGGCCGTTGCGAACGATTTCGGCGGCCTTGCGGAAGGGCGCTTGCGACCGCTGCCAGGAGCCGGTTTGCCAGATGCAATGATTCTTTTCGACGGCTTTGACGATGTTCTGCTGTTCGACGATCGTGCGGGCGAGGGGTTTTTCGCCGTAGATGTCCTTCTTGTTGCGGGCGGCTTCGGTGGCGGTGAGTTCGTGCCAGTGATCGGGCACGGCGAGCATGACGGCGTCCACGTCCTTGCGGGCCATGAGTTCGCGGTAGTCGTGGATGACGGCGCAGTCTTTGTTGCCGTAGTGGTTGTTGACGGTGTCCACGGCGGACTTGAGGTGATTGGTGTCCAAGTCGCAGGCGGCGACGACCTGGCAATCCTTGTTTTTCAGGAACTCGTTGGTGTTGCCAGGCCCCATCATGCCCCAGCCGACGACACCCATGGTGATGCGTTCGGAGGGGGCCGGGCGGTCGCCGCGGCCGGTGGCGCAACCGGGAATAATCGTAGGCGCCGTAATGGCCAGGCCGGTGGCGGCAAGGAAACGACGACGGCTGATCCCGGGGGTACGCGAAGAATTGTTCATTAGGGATATGACGCCAGAGCGGGTCGGGGAATTCGAGAAGAAAATGGGGTGAGGAGGTGGGGCGCGGCTGGTTACCAAAGAAACCTCCTTTTCCCGGCCCGCTCCTCCGGCGGAGGAGAGGGAGAAGTTTGCTCAGGGCCAGCGGTAGGCGGCCGGGGAATTGGTGCCGGGGAGTTTGATCCAGTCGTTGTGGACGAGGCACCGGTAGCTGGGGTTGAGGCGGACGAAGTCTTGGATATCCACGACATCAACGAATTGGGGATAGTCGTTCAGGCGGGTGGAGAGCTTCAGGGAGATGGAGTCCGGATGGTAACGACGGACCAATTCGCGCGCATAAAAGAAATATACGTAGGGATCGCCGAAAATTCGGAGCGGCAGGCTGCGGAACATCTGGGGATTGAAGATCACCTGGTCGCCGTCACGCAACGGGCGGTCCACGGCGGCGTCCTCGATCAGGAGGCCAGCCTGGTAATGTTTGCAGTGGATGCGGGGAGGGGGTTCGAAGCCGAATTCCTCGCCGAAGCCGCCTTCCCTGCGGTCAACGGTGATTTCCCAGGTGTGAATACCTTTTTGAATCCGGGTGGCGAATTTCACTTCGCGCTTGGCGTCGAACATGAACAGGCCCAGGTAGCGGCCTTCGGAGGTGACGCGGGCGTCGCCGGGAATCAGCAGGTGAAAGCACCCGGCGGAAAGCAAAAGCGCCAGCGCGCCCCACGGCAGCCAGTCGCGCGGGCGAAAACGGTAGCCGGCCAGGAGGGGTTCGTTGAAACCGGCGAAGGCGGCGAGCACGAGGGGCACCATGAGCGTGGTGTACCAGAGGCCGACGATGAAGCCGGAATAGACATGAAATACGATGAACGAAAGAAAGCTCAACCGGCGCAGCCAGGTGATGCGGGTGAACCAGACGAGGGGGCCGAAGAATTCGAGGAAGATGAGCCACAGGCTCGCGCCGGTGACGACCCATTCGGTGCGGGGAAAAAGCGGGAGCTTGCCGGGAACGGCGTTGAAATATTCGCCGTAGAGCCAGGAAGGAGAGAATTTGACGACGGCTGAAAGTATGTAAGCCACGGCCAGCGCGAGACGCAGGAAGCGCATTTTGTCACGCGCGATGAGAAACAGGATCGTGAAGAGGATATGGAAGTAGTGGAAATTGGAAAACAACCGGAGGTCGCTGAGATAAAAGTAGAGTTTGCACGGCAGCAACAGGGCCAGCGTGCAGCAGGCGTAAAGACTCGTGCGGAAGGCGAAAAGGGAGTAGGTGCCAAGGAGGGCGAGCAGGCCGAGAACGTAAAAGCATGCCTGCGTCTGGAAGGGATCCATGAAGATCAATCCGCGTAAATTCATGAAGAGCGGGGAGGGCAGATAATCGAAGGCGTCATTGGCCAGCGTGGTCAGGGGCATGGACACGGCGGTCCAGCGAAAGAAGCTCAGGTGAAAATAGAGCAGCAGACACGCGCAGATGATTTTGAGGAACGGGTCGCGATCGATTTCGGCACTGGCGAACCAGGCGGCCAAGCGGTCGCGAACCGCGGCCAGTCGGATCGGAGCGGAATTGAAATTGCGGTTGGCCGCGAGCGAATTCATCGAAATGAAAGAAACTGAATCTGTGGCCGGAGCGTGAAAATGCAAGGCATTTTCAGGAGGCGACGAGTCAGCGACTGGATTTGATTGAATAGCGCTTGCTGCGTCGTCTGGCGCCGATAAACTTCGAACGCGCATGTCCCGTTTCCTCAAACTGAAACCAATGCTTCGCCGCGGTACGCTGGCCGTGGCGTTGGCCGCAGTGAATGCAGCACGCGCCGATCACGGCCCCGGAACCTCCGGCGGCGGCGCTTCGACTCAATCCGGCGAGACCTTGAAGCCGGGCAAATTTGCCGTCGAGGTGCGCGAAGACTTCACGCAATTCGAGAACCTTTCGGAGTCCGAGATTAACGCGAAGGCGGCCAGCGCCGGCAGCATCGACTTGCTCGATAACTGTTATCTCACGACGCTGGGGGTGAGCTATGGAATTCTCGAAAATTTCCAGGCGAGCCTGACGATCGGTTATTACGCGGCGGTGCATCCGAGTGAGACGGAGTTCAATCCCGAGACGGGTCAGACCACGGTGGCCACGTTCAATCCGAACGGACTTACCGACATGTGGCTGACGGGCAAATACCGGTTCTACCATGGCCCGGCGGGGAGTATGGCAGTGATCGGCGGCGCGAAGTTTCCGACCGGCAAGAGCGACGTGATCAATTCGGAAGGGGAGCCGGTGGAGCCCTCGGCGACCGCGGGCTCGGGCTCGTATGACGGCCTGTTTGGTCTGGCTTACTCGCGCTTTCTCACAGCGCAACTCACCCTGGACGCCAGCGCGGGGTATACCCTGCGCACCGAGGCCAACGACTTCAAACTGGGTGACCGGATCGACGGTGGCATCGCGCTGGCGTACCGGTTGACGAAGGACATCCAAAAGTATCCGCAAGTGAGTCTCTTTACCGAGGCCAACGTGCGGTATCTTTATGAAAGTCTGGATGGTGGCGAGCCGGACGGGAATACCGGCGGCACCGCGGTTTTCATCACGCCCGGATTTCGTGTGGCCTTCAGCCGGAATTTGAGCGTCACGGTGGCGGCGCCGTTGCCGGTATTTCAGAATCTTAACGGAGAGCAGCTTCGGACTGCCTACAAGATAAGTGGCGGATTGACCTTGAGCTTTTGAGGGGCAAGATTGGCTGGGCGGACCGGGAGATCCGGTGCGCCAAGCTGTGTTTCTGCGATGAAGTATCTCGTTTTTAAGGTGGCCTTGGTGTGTTTGGTCGCCGGGGCCTTCGGCTGCGCTACATCGCACGAAAAGGCGGCGGACTATGGTCCTACGGAGAACTGTTTTGTTTGCAAGCACTACAACGATCTGGCTTGCGTGATCGTCCACGTGCAGGACTCCACGCCGCACGCGGAATACGAGGGCAAGACGTACTACTTTTGCAGTGAAGACTGCCGGGCGGCGTTTCTCAAGAATCCGAAGAAATATCTGCCGAAGGGGAGCTGAGGACAAAAAACCCTGCCGGTTTCCCGGCAGGGTCTGAAATTGGTTGCGGGGCCTGGATTTGAACCAGGGATCCCGCTCGGCGGGATTATGAGCCTGACGAGCGGGTCAACCCGGTGGTCTGATAAAACCCCATAACACCTTTCTGGCGTTTGAGGTGGTTCTCAAGCTTTCGTGCATCCGAAAGAGTAAGCCTTTGGCTGCTCCAGACGAGCGTCCACGGACCGCGATTTCGGGTCCATTTGGAAATGCCTGAGTTGTGTTGTAACACTCTTGCTTCCACATCTTCACTCAAGCCGATATAAAATGTGCCTGAGGGGTTTTGCAGCACGTAAACCTGATACATTCGACCCGCTTCCATAAAAGAAAAAACCCTGCCGGGAAACCGGCAGGGTCTGAAATTGGTTGCGGGGCCTGGATTTGAACCAGGGACCTTCAGGTTATGAGCCTGACGAGCTACCGGGCTGCTCCACCCCGCGATCCTGTTTGCATAGACATAGTGCCGTATCCGCGCCGAAGCGCAAGTGATATTCCGGAAAATCGCTCCCGCTGGCGAAAATCACCCTCCGGCCGTCGCTGTAATCAAGCCAGGACGCAGTTGTGCAATTGCGTTGAGCATGAATTGGATGGCCACGGAGGCGAGCAACAGCCCCATGATGCGAACGGTGATTTTCATGGCGATGGGGCTGAGGAAATGGCTGCTGCGCGCGGCGAATCGGAGGATGAAATAACTCACCAGGCACACGCCGATGATGCAGGCGTAGAGACCAAAGCGCTGAGAAAGGCCAACCGCCTGGTTGTGCAGCAGGACGGCGGTAGAGATGGCGCCCGGGCCGGCGAGCATCGGAATGGCGAGGGGGGCCACGGCGATGTCGGTCTTTTCGGCGCCGGCGGCGGTTTCCTCGGAGGTTTCCTGCACGCGGGAGCGTTGGGCGCGCAACATGTCGAGCGCGACGAGCAGGAGCACAATGCTCGCGGCGAGTTGAAACGCCGGCATGGTGATGCCGAGGATTTTGAAGATGCCGTGGCCCGCGATGGAAAACCCAATCAGCACCACGGCGGAAACACAGCAGGCGAGGCGCGCCATGCGGGTGCGCGATTCCACGCTGTCAGTGGGCGTCATCGCGAGAAAAGCCGGCACCGTCGCCAAAGGGTCCACAATGACGAACAGCGAGCTGAACGCGAGCAGCATGTATGCGGGCAAATTCACCGTCCGGCACAGCTAAACATGAACGGCGGCGTCAGGCAATGCCCGGTCGGTCGTGTGCCGCGTTGATGGTATTCCGATACGGCAACGCCGCCGCGCGGCTTCGGACGACCAGCAGGTCGTCCCTACCTGCGGGGCGACGCCCGACGGAGTGCAACAACGCTTCCACGCACGGAAAGGACCGTGAGTGGCGGCCGGGATTGGTTGATAATGCAGGGCAGTGTCCCGAATTAAGTTTGTGAAAAAGCGGCAAAAGCGTAGTAACGCCATGATTTTACGCTGCCCGGCCATGTGTTCCTTGTTGGCATCGGGTTTGCTTGTTCGGAGGAAGCAGTATGATCGGATACTTTGTACCGAGGAGCAGAATCCTGTTAGTGAGCAAGGCGCTCGTGTTTGTGCTCGCGTTCACCGCGAGTTCACCCGCCGCCGAGGTCTTCGTCACCAAAACCAATTGGAGCGAGCGTTGGATCACCAACCTGGTGGAAGTCAGCATGCCCCGGAATCGGTTTGTGGACGAGTACCACACGAATTGGATTTCGCGCACGCTCACAAATCACGTCCAGGCCTATGCCACCAATTGGTCGAGCACAACGATTACCAATGTCACCACGGTGCAGGCCACGCACACCAATTTCGCGCAGGCCTATGTGACCAATTTGGAAACCGTGGTCCTGCTCAAAACGAATTGGGTGACGCAACGCGTGACCAACGAAACGACGATTTCATTGCCGGCACCGGCACCGATTGCCGCGGCTGTGCCCGAGAAGAAGCCGGTGGTGACTGCGGTCCCGACTCCGGCTCCGAAGCCAGTCGCGGCTCTGGCTGCCTCCGCGCCCGCGTCGCCATCTGGTCCTGACGCACTTGTGCTCGAGGCTTGGCGCACCGGTAGCACGGCTTCCGGCGCACAAGCCGAAGTGCAAATCAATGTGAAATGGGCCGCCGGCGAGGGCGCTCATCCGCAGGTGCAGCAATGGCGCGTGGAGAGCGATGACGGCGCCGTGATGTGTTATGGGCTGACGCAGGAATTCAAACGTGAGCTGCCGGCGGGAAGCTACAAGGTGACGGCCAAAGTCCAGCGTGCCAGCGGCGGGCCCGTGTTGCTGGCCATGGGCACGCTTTCGATCACTTCGAGCGGAGTGGCCGTGCGCACGCGGACGGAAGCGGCTCGGTAAGGTTTCCGCTGTGCGGAGCGCCCGTCTCTGAACGGGCGTGTCGGGGCGGGCCTGCGATAACACGCCCGTTCAGAGACGGGCGCTCCAATCGTTGCTCACTCTGGATCCGGCTTCGGTGGATTTTTTGCCAGCCAATCGCGCCAAAGACCAAGCTCGACGTAAAGCTCAAGACGCACGCCCGGTCGCAGTTCGAAAAGACCGGCCATGAGGTGAGTTTTCTTTTGGTCGAGCTCCGCGCCGAGTTTGTCGCTGACAATCATTATCGGCGCGTACGGGTCGGATGGCAAAGTCTCCCACCAGCCGACGTGATTGAAATTCCGGAGGTACCAGGGCAAAGGCCAATAGTCGCCGTCGGGAGCGATCACCTTGATGAGGGTTTGGTTCGCTTGGGGGCCGGCGACCGCCACGGATTTCACGCGATCGACGAGCTGCAGAAAATTGGCCGAGGTATGCGCATAGACGTAAGGGTTGCGCGGGTCGGCGGAGTACGGCATCGAGAGTTCCCAGGCTTGCCAGGCGAGATGCGCCGTGCCGGCGAGCATAATGCAACCTACGGCGAGCTTTGCCGCTTTGCGGCGCGCGGCGCGGAGGGCAATTGCGGCTCCCGCGCCGGCCAGCAGTACCATTCCGTGCCAGAAACTCAAAAGGCACCAGGGGGTCTTGTAAGGGATTAGCGCATAGGCCGCCATCAGGCCGAAGGAATAGAGCGCGAGAAAACGGACGAAGCCCGCGCTCGCATCGCCGAGGCCGCGCCGTGCAAAGGCGGCATAAGTGGCGAGCGAGGCGAGGGCGAAGATGAACAGCTCGGTCCAGACGGGGCCTTTGCCGATGTGAAACCAGAACAGCCGGTGCAGATAAAAATACCAGGGGTTAATGTGCGGCGAGGCGCCTTCAGCCCGATGAAACCAGGGCAGGTAAGCGCGGAAAAAGTCCTGCGGTCCCTGCGGATTCGTCAGGAAAGAGGAGAACAATAAGATGCCAACCCCGACCGCGACCACGAAAGCCCAGATGAAATGACGGCGCTTGAAACGGCGTGGCGGAGATGCTGCGCCCGCAGTGGCCTGAATGCGACATTCCCAGACGCGATTCACCACATGCGCGAGCGCCAGGACAATCAGAGTAAAAATGAAGGTTTCCTTGGTGGCGCTCATCAGTCCCACGCCTGCGCCGGCGATCAAGGCCCAGTGGATTTGCCGCGTGAGCCAATACCGCCAGCCCGCGCCGATGACTACAAACGTGAAGCACACAAGCAACATTTCGTGGATGTAGTAGCGGCTGTAAAAGACCAGGGCAGGGGACACGGCGATGAGCAGGGCGGCCCAACCCGTGGCGGTGCGTCCCAGCCCGTCACTTATCAGCGGGAGGAGTGCGATGAGCAGGACACCGAAAAAAACCGTCGCCAGCCGCAGTTTGGTGTCGGTGACTTTGGCGAAGTCGGACGCGCCAGTGAGCCGGCCGATCGCGAAGGTGGTGAAGAAGAGCGTGGGACCGTGGTGCTCGTTGGGGTCGTATTTGTAGGCGCCGTTGGTCCAGACCAGCATGCACTTGATGCCGTTGACGGCTTCGTCATTGTGCATGGGCCGGCGATCCAGCTCCGGCGTGCGCAGGGCGATCGCGAGCGCAATCGCCAGGAGCAGTATCAACGCGAGCGGACGCATCATGCGAAAACCCGGGAGCCGGGTGCGCACCGCGCGCCGGCCCCATTCAGCCGCTGCCCGAAAAACGGGAACCGTGGATTATTTCGCCGGGCGGCCGTAAACTTCGATTTCGGTATACTCGTTGAGCGGGCTTTCGGTGCTGCCCTTGGAGTAGAAACGGAGGTAGCGGCCCTTGGCGCCCTTGGTGTCGATCAGACGGCCTTCGAAGCTCTCGAAATATTCGCGGTCGGTGCCGACGCCCAATCCCGAGGTGTTCTGAGTGTCGTTGTTGTAGAGAGTTCGCACGTTCGAGGTGAAATCCGGATCGTCCGCGATTTGCACCACGACATTGTGATAAATCTTCCCGGTGTTGTGCGCGTGCCAGATCACCACGGCGAAAACTTCGCTGGCTGCCGCCAGGTCAATCTGGACGTATTGCGAACCCTTGCGCAAAAAGATGATGCTCTGATCGGACGCTTCCTTGTCGCCGTCCACAATCTTGTCGAGCATGTCGGACGTCGCGTTTTTGTCGCTGCTGGTAACCTTCTTGCCGGTGGCGATGTTCTTCGTGCCGGCGGGTGCCAGGAACGGCGCGCGCGGTTTGTCCGACATCGGTTCCACATTCGGCCCCGGTTGCAGGTCTTTCGGCGTGCCCTTGAAGGCGGGCGCCGGCAATTTGATTTCCAGCGGGGCTTTTTCGTCGTCGGCCAAGGCCGGGACACAGAGGCCGATGGCCAGAGCGGACGTCAGAATTGAAACGGAGGCGAAGGAAAGTTTTGCGATTTTCATTTTCCAATTATTTCGTGTGACAACTGCATAAAACACTAACCCGGAGCCGCCATTGTGGACAAGCCCGAATCCCGCAATCCAGACGGCGAGGGCGGGGCGAATATTCGAGAAATTGGGATAAAGGCGGGTTGACGCTCGGCACGGCGGCGCTATTTCCGCGAGCTCGCGAAACGTTTAAATTGCCGAAATCACGGCCCGGTCTCATCCTATCGCCGCTAAATCCTACTTATGAACCTGTTTCGATTGGCCGCGGCGGGAATCCTCTCGGTCGCCGCGCTTTCTTCCTTCCAGGTTGCCAGCGCGGCATCCCTTCGCCCCGAAATAGATGGCGCGTGGTGGACGGTTGCGACTGACCCCGACCTTGGCGAGTTGGCTTCGCACGCGCAGCAACCGGTGGACTTCGCCATCTGGCAGGCGGCGGATGGGACGTGGCAGTTGTGGTCATGTATTCGAAAGACCAAGGAAGCTGGGAACACGCGGTTGCTTTATCGCTGGGAAGGAAAAACGCTGACACAAACGAATTGGACCCCCATGGGCGTCGCGATGCGCGCGGACGCGAAGTTCGGGGAGACGCCGGGTGGCCTGCAGGCGCCGCACGTGGTGCGCGATGGCAAAACGTATTATATGCTTTATGGCGATTGGGAAAATATCTGCCTCGCCACGAGCGCGGACGGAAAGCATTTCGAGCGTCACGTGGCAGTCAGCGGGAGGACAGGATTGTTCAGCGAAGGAGCCGGAAACAACACACGCGATCCGATGCTGATTCGTATCGGTGGGTTGTGGCACTGCTATTATACCGCGCATCTGAATCGGCAGGGCGCGGATTATTGCCGAACATCCCCGGACTTGGTGCACTGGAGCGAGTCCCGCGCGGTGGCCCGGGGAGGCGTAGCGGGCGATGGTCCTTATTCGGCGGAATGTCCGCAAGTGGTCGAGCCGGAGAAAGGGCAGTTTATTTTGTTTCGCACGCAGCATTACGGAACCAGTGCCCTGAGCACGTTTTACCGGTCGTCCGATCCGCTGAAGTTCGGAATCAACGAAGACGAGAAGTATCGCATCGGCACACTGCCGGTTGCGGCGCCGGAGATTGTCAAGGATGGAGGGCAATATTATATTGCGGCGTTGCTGCCGAATCTGAAGGGCATTAAGGTGGCGAAGTTGCGGTGGGTGCCTTGAAAGTCGCAGGCCGGTTGCCAGACACTTCCTTGACCGCTGGTCGGAATGTCCTACCATTCGGCCACCATATTTATGCCTGAGAAAAAGATCATCAAACCAGCGAAGTCGGCCCCTGCCGTCGGTCCTTACAATCACGCGGTTCGCATCGGCGACCTGCTGTTCTGCGCCGGACAAATCCCGCTTGATCCAGCCACCGGCAACCTGGTCGAAGGCGACATCAAGGCGCAAACAACGCGTGTGCTGGAGAATGTGAAGGCTATTTTGGACGATCAGAAATTGACGTTTTCCAACGTGGTCAAGAGCACGGTGTTCCTGACGAATCTTGCGGATTTTGCAGGGATGAACGAAATCTACGCGAAGTATTTCACGTCCGATTTCCCGGCGCGCTCGACAATTCAGGTCGCCGCGCTCCCCAAAGGCGCCCATGTCGAAATCGAAGTCATCGCGCATTTTTAGCAGCGATGTCCTGGAGGGGCATTCGAGAATAGCCCAACGATTTAGCGTTGGGTTCGCGGTGGGATGGGATCAGGCCCCGAAGGGGCGGTCGATTCGAATCATTAACGTTCGGCTCGATGCCGTCGTGCAGTTCACGGGCTAAAGCCGGGACTCATACTTCGACGATGCCCATCGCCCTCTACATCCTGGTCGGCCTGACCGTTGGCGCGCTGCTTGGCTTCGCCATCGGATGGCTGCTGGCAAAAAGTCGTAATGCTGCCCCCGATGACCGGCTGGCCAACGAACTGCGCCAGCAACTCGCGCAGCGTGAAGGCGATTTGTCCACGACTCGCGCGGCGTTGACCGCTGCTGCCAGCGAGCGCGCTGCCGCCGAGGCGCAAAAATCGGCGGCGGAGAATTTGCTCGCGGAGCAAAAGCAGATTCACGAAAAGTCCGCGCGCGAGGAGAAGGAAGCCCAGGAGAAGGCCATCACGGATTTGCGCGAGGCTTTCAAGGCGCTCAGTGCGGACGCGCTTCGGCAATCTGCACCTGAGTTTTTGCGATTGGCCACGGAGACGATGGGCAAGTTTCAGGAGACGGCCAAGGGCGACCTGGACAAGCGCCAGGAGAGTATCAAGGTCCTGGTCAAGCCGCTCGAGGAGCAACTGAAGACGTACCAGGAGCGGCTCCAGCAAAGCGAGACGGCGCAGTCCAAGGCGTTGGGCGAGGTCAAATCGCATCTCGAGTCCCTCGCGCTGCAGAGCCAGAATCTGGCCCAGGAAACGCAGCAGTTTCGTGTCGTGCTGAAATCCAACCAGGCCCGCGGCCGCTGGGGCGAGGAAACGCTTCGCCGGGTCGTCGAGGCCGCCGGGTTGAGCGCGCATTGCGATTTTGTGGAGCAGACGCAGGCCGGTGATTCCAAGCCGGACCTGCTCGTGAAGCTTCCGGGCGACCGGGTTATTATTGTGGACGCCAAGGTCCCTGATCTGGATTTTCTGAGCGCGATTGAAAGCGCGGATCCCGTCAAGCGCGCCGAATCGCTGGCCGCGCATGCGAGCAAGTTGAAGGGGACGATTCGCGCGCTAGCGGAGCGGGACTACCCGAGCCAGTTCGCGAATGCGTTGGATCACGTGGTCCTTTTTCTTCCGGCAGAGTCTTTGTTCAGCGCGGCGCTGGAGGGTGACCACGATTTGATTGTATGGGCGGCCAGCAAGCGCATCATGCTCGCCACACCGGCTTCGCTCATCGCGCTGTTGCGTTCCGTCAGCATCACGTGGCAGCAACACGATCAGACCGAGAACGCGCAAAAGATCGCCGAGGCGGCGCAGGAGCTGTTTCAGCGCATGACCATTTTCACCCAGCACTTCGAAAAGATCCGGGCCGGCCTTGAACGAGCGAATTCGGCTTACAACGACGCGGTGGCGAGCTATCAGACTCGCGTGCGGCCGGCGGGCGAACGGCTTTCCGAATTGGGGGGAGGGGTGAGCGGCAAGCAACTGGCCGATATCAGCGGCCTGGACAATACTTTGCGATTGCCAGGTGTCCGCGCCGAGTAGCAGCATTGAGCGTATGGCAAACACGCATTCCGTCGTTTTAAGCGAGCTATTTTCGCCGCCGATGATCCTGCTCGATTTGAAGAGCAATCATCGCGAGCCGGTAATCGAGGAATTGGTGGAGTGCATCCCGGACCTGGCGAAACATCCGGAGGCCCGCCACACCCTCGCTCGCGCGCTGCACGAACGCGAAGCCTTGCACAGCACCGGCATCGGCGACGGCATCGCGCTGCCTCATGCCCGCAACGCCCTGGTCGGCCTGGTGGACCATCCGCTCATCGTCTTCGGGCGGCATGCGACGGGCATTCCTTACGGCGCGATTGACGGCATTCCCACGCGGTTGTTTTTCCTGCTGGTTGCACCCACGGTCACACAGCACCTTGCGATTCTCGCGCGGCTTAGCCGGGTCCTGCGTAATCCGCGACTGCGCCAAAGTTTGCTGACGGCGGAGAAGTCCGAGAAGGTGATTTCGCTGATCAAGGACGCTGAGGCGAAGATCTGATTGAAATGACGAAGCACGAATGACGAATGCAGAAAGAAGCTCGAAGCTCAAAACCGATCAAGGGAAGCAGTAATCCTCCGTTCGAGCTTCGGAATTCGGAATTCATTCGGCATTAGTCATTCGTGCTTCGTCATTTCCCCAGGGAATCCCTGTTGCCGTAGGGCCTCGAACAGCACGAGCGCCACGCAGTTGGATAGATTCAGAGAGCGAGCAGCGGAGTTTGCCATCGGAATTCGCAGCCAGGTTTCCGAGTTCTCGGCAATCAATTGCTTGGGCAGTCCCGCCGTTTCGCGTCCGAAGACGAGGTAATCGTTTGGCGCGAAGTTCGCGTCCGAGTAGCGCTTGGGGCCTCCGCTTTCGACGAACCACAGGCGCGCGTCGGCGGGCAGCGATTTGCGAAACGCGGTCCAGTTCGGCCAGGTTTGCCAGCGGACGTGCTGCCAGTAATCCATGCCCGCGCGCTTCAATTGCGTGTCATCGAGTTTGAAGCCCATGGGTTCGATCAGATGAAGTTCCGTGCGGGTGGCCGCGCAGAGCCGGGCGATGTTGCCGGTGTTGGGTGGGATTTCCGGTTCGAGCAGGACGATGTGCATTTCTACTCGGATTCCGTTTCGGCAACCTTGCGGTGTGGCTTTTTCGTTCCCTTGCGATAATAGACTTTCCACAAGACCAGGCCATGCGCCGGCGCGCTCATGCCGGCGGTGCGGCGATCCTTGTGGGCGAGCATGGTTTTGATTTCAGCCTCCGGGAATTTACCCAGTCCAGCCTGGACGATGGTGCCCACGATGCCCCGGCACATCCGGTAAAGAAAGCCGTCGCCCTCGATGATGAAAGTGTAGAGCGAACCGGCGCGGCGAACGTCACAACGAGTCAACGTGCGCACGGTCGTCGTGCGGGAGTAACCGGGGTTCGCGGCGAAGGATTGAAAGTCATGCTTCCCAACAAAGCGATGCGCGGCCTTCTTCATGACCGCAAAATCCAGCGGCCGCGTCACGTGCCACGCGGAGTCACGGAGCAGGGGATTCATGGCGGTGTGATTCCAGACGGCGTAACGATACTGTTTTCCCGCCGCGTCGAAGCGCGCATGGAAGTTCCGTGACGCGCGGTGCGCGGCCATTACGCGAATGTCTCGCGGCAGCCAGGCGTTGATTGCGAGCGCGAGCTTGCGCGCCGGCATGATTGCTTTTGGGCGGGGGATTTCAAAATGGGCGACCATTCCTTGTGCGTGGACCCCCGTGTCCGTGCGACTCGAACTGTGCAGCCGGGGTCTGGTCGGAAAAAGCTTAGCGAGGGCGTCTTCGACCTTTTCCTGCACTCCCAGGCCGATTTTCTGGCACTGCCAGCCTTGGTATGCCGTGCCGTCGTAAGCCAGTGTCAGCCGGAACTTGAGCGAGTCCTTGAATTGAGGGATTTCCTCCACCGGCTCCTCACGAATTGCGCAAGGCGACGCTGTCCAGATAGCTCTGCAACAGAATCGCCGCCGCCGTCTGGTCAACCTTCTGCTTCCGTTTGTCGCGCCGCGCGCCGCCTTGAATCAAAGCGCGGTTCGCCTGCGTCGAAGTAAGGCGCTCGTCCCAAAGCTGAATCGGCACGCTGACGATGGGTTGGATGGCCGCGACAAATTCCTTCACCTTCTGTGCCGCCGGACCGTAAGTACCGTCCATGTTGCGGGGCATCCCGATCACGATGCACTCCACCTGCTGGGAGGCCATCAATTCGGACAAGCGCCTTGTCACTCCTTCGAAGGGCTCCGCCGGGATGTATTCGAGTGGTTGCGCGAGGATTTTCATTTCATCGCTGACGGCGACTCCGATCCGCCGGGTGCCGTGATCCAACGCCAGGATGCGCATGATTTCGAATCAGAGCGTTTTGAGCACCCTGGCCGCAGCCCGCGCGGTGTGTTCGATGTCCTGCGCGGTGTGCGCGGTCGAGATGAATCCCGCCTCGAATTGCGAGGGGGCAAGATAAACGCCTTCGGCGAGCATCCCATGAAAGTAGCGTTTGAAGCGTTCGCGATCGCTGTGCATGGCGTCGGCGAGGTTCCACACGGGCTGGTCGGTGAAGTAGCCGCAGAACATCGAACCGCAGCGATTGAACTGCATGGGTACGCCGGCGGATTTGGCTACGGTGGTCATGGCCGTTTCGAGCGCCAGGCCATCGCCTTCCAGATCCGTCCACGCGTCCTCGGCCGCCAGTTCCTCCAACGTCGCAATGCCCGCGGCCATGGCCAATGGATTCCCACTGAGCGTGCCCGCCTGGTAAACCGGCCCGAGCGGGGCGAGACAATCCATGATTTCGGCGCGTCCGCCAAAGGCGCCCACGGGCAGGCCGCCGCCGATCACTTTGCCGAAGCACGTGAGATCGGGCGTGATGCCGAACAGTTCCTGGGCGCCGCCGCGCGCGACGCGAAAGCCCGTCATCACTTCATCAAAAATCAACAGTGCGTCTTCTTTCGTGGTGAGGGCGCGCAAACCATCGAGGAATTCCGGTCGCGGCAAGTACAGGCCCGCATTGCCGGGCACGGCTTCCAAAATAATTCCGGCAATCTGTCCGGGGTTGGCAGCGAAGGCGGCCTTCACCGCGTCGAGATCGTTGAAAGGCACAACTATCGTGTGCTGCGTAAACGCTGCCGGCACTCCGGCGCTGTCGGGATGTCCAAACGTAAGCGCGCCCGAACCGGCCTTTACCAGGAGTGAGTCCGCATGTCCATGGTAACAACCGTCGAACTTGATGATCTTGTCCCGCTTGGTGAATCCGCGCGCCAGCCGGATGGCGGACATGCAGGCTTCCGTGCCGGAATTGCACATGCGCACTTTCTTGACGCTGGGCACCCATGAACAAATCAGCTTCGCAATTTCGACTTCGAATGGGTTGGGAATGCCGAAACTGGTTCCGTGCTCCGCCGCGGCCTTTACCGCTTCGATGACCGGCGCGGCAGCGTGTCCCAATATCGCCGGACCCCAGGTGAGGACGTAATCGACGTATTCATTGCCATCGACGTCCCAGACGCGACTGCCTTTGGCGCGGTTGACGAAAAAGGGTTCGCCGCCCACGGCGCGAAAGGCGCGGACGGGAGAATTGACTCCGCCAGGGATGTATTTGAGCGCCTCGGCGAACAGGCGGCTGGATTCGGTGCGCGGTTTCACTTTGAAATCAATTCCGTCCCGGGAAAAATGTTTCCATCAATGGCCCGCTCTCGCCACGAATGGCGGTGCCGGGCTTGATATTGTGCCGCTCAAACCAGCCTTCCGGCATTTCCAGAACAAAGCGGATGTTCGCGGCGTTCGCTGTCACGGAGTTGGTGTTGTTCTTCTCCAATTTATGGATCTCGACGATCACGCCTTCGGGGCTGATGTAAGCGGCGGACATTGATTGCGGGCAATTCTTCATCCAGAACGACGCCTGCTGCGTGTAGGGCAGGGGGAACAGCATGCCGGTGCCTTCCGGAAAATTCGTGCGAAACATCATCCCCGTGCGCTGTTCGGGAACCGTGAGGGCGAGTTCCGCTTCGATTTCTTCCGGCCCCATCCAGAGCTTCATCGTTTGCAGCTTTGGTTGCGCCTTCGTCGGCGCATCCGGATCGCTGGCAGCCGTGGCGCCCGAAGCGGACGACGCAGCCCCCGCACCGGGCCCGGAAGCCCCGCCTGGCGTTGAAGTGCCGGCCTTGTCGCAACCGGCCAGCATTAGCGCACCCAGCAACGAAATAAACGCGAACCATCGAATCATGAATCAAACAGTGTGCGAATCATCCCGTAAATTCAACTCCAGAGGCGTTGCCGCAAGAGAATTGTCGATTCACACTGCTTTGGTCATTCGAGATTTGTGCTTCTGATTTCCTCCGCACTTGTCCCTTGCATTTCGCAATACGCCTTCGCAACTTAATTGTATGCGCAAACGCCCCGTTGCTTCGTACCCCACCGCTGCGGCAAAATCGGGCCGCACCCGCCGTGAGTTCATTCAGTCGGCTGCCCTTGCGGGAGTTGCGGCGCCCTTCCTGTGGTCCTGTGCCTCCGTCAAAGCCCGTCCGCGCACCATCGGCGCCAACGAAAAGCTGAATCACGCCTGCATCGGGGTGGGAGGCATGGGCGCGAACGACCTGCACAATTTCCTCGAACACAAACGTGTCCAGGTCGTGGCTCTTTGCGACGTGGATTCCAACACACTCGACAAGGCCGCCAAACTCGCCCCGGATGCCCGGCGCTACACCGACTGGCGCGAACTCCTCGAAAAGGAAGGGGACAAGATTGATTCGGTCAACGTCTCCGTGCCCGATCACACGCATTTCTCGTCCGCTTACAGCGCGATCTCGCGGGGTAAACATGTTTATTGCCAGAAACCGATGTGCCACGACATCGCGGAGGTGCGCGCATTGACGAACGCCGCGGCGGCGCACGGAGTCATGACGCAACTTGGCACGCAATTCGCGGCCAGCATTCACGATCGCACCTTCGTTACCTGGGTGCGAGAAGGTCGCATCGGCAAGGTCACGCACGGCTACCTGACTTCGAATCGCCCCGGCGCAGTCCAGGATTATCGTCTCAAGGGCCCGCGCCCGGCCGTGGGCTCGCCGCCGCCGGCCTCTTTGAACTGGGACCTCTGGATCGGTTCTGCGCCCATGCGTCCCTATGCCCCGGAGATTTATGCGCCGGCGAAATGGCGGGCGTGGCAGGACTTCGGCACCGGATGGTCGGGCGACATCGGCTGCCACGTTTTTGATGCGGTGTGGAAAGGCCTCGAACTTCAACCCGCGACTTCCGTCCACGCCGACGTGCAGCCGTCGTGGAAGGATTCGCCTGCCCGCCGCGCCGATACGTGGCCGCAGGGCGATCACATTACCTGGACATTTCCGGGCAATCAGCACATCGCGGGAAATGAATTGGTGCTCGAATGGTTCGACGGCGAATACTTTCCGCCCGAGCACATTCGCAAACTTTATTCGGCCGATCTGAAGGAGTATCCGCCGGAATCAGCCATGCTTATTGGCACTGAGGGCGCGTTGGTGATGCAACTGGGTTACCCGCCGCAATTGCTGCCCGAGAACAAATTCGAGAGCGTCAAAAAGCCCGAGCTGGCCCCGCGCAATCATTGGCATCATTTCGTGGATGCCTGCCTCGGCGGCCAGAAGACAGAGTCTCACTTCGCCCAAACCGGACCCATGACCGAGACGATCCTTCTCGGGACCGTCGCCATTCGTGTGCCTGGCGAGAAGCTCACGTGGGACCACGCCAAAATGAAGGTCACAAACAACGACGCCGCCAACAAGTTCCTCCGCCGCACTTATCGCAGCGGCTGGCACGTGGACGGATTCTGAGTGAATGGGCCGGCTCACTCACCTCGACGCTCGCGGAAACGCCCGCATGGTGGATGTCTCCGCCAAGCCGGTGATGAAACGCGAGGCCGTCGCCCGCGGTGAGATTCGTCTGGCGCCCGCAACCCTCCGTCTGATCAAAGCCAATCGCATTGCGAAAGGTAATGTGTTGGCGACTGCGCGGCTGGGGGGCATCCAGGCCGCGAAACGAACCGGCGATCTTATCCCGCTGTGCCATCCGCTGCCGATCAGTCATTGCGAAGTGGATTTCGAAATTCCCAAATCCAACGACCGAATCATCATCAACGCCACCGCCCGCATCGCGGCGCAAACGGGCGTTGAAATGGAAGCCCTGACGGCGGTTTCCCTGGCGGCCCTGACTATCTACGACATGTGCAAGGCCGCGGACAAAAAGATGCGCATCCAAAACATCCGCCTCGTGTCCAAGACGAAACGGCCGCTGAACTAACCGAGTCCATCCATGCAAATTCAAACCGGCATCATCACCATTTCCGACCGTGCTTCGCAGGGACTATATGATGACCTCGGAGGTCCGGCGCTGAAGCAGGCCGCCGAAGGCTACGGCTGGAAGGTCGCAGCTGAGGCGCTGGTCCCGGATGAAAAGCGCGACATTCAACGCGCCATCCGCGAACAGATTGCGAAGGGCTGCGCGCTGGTACTCACCACGGGCGGCACGGGCGTAGCCCTGCGGGATGTCACCCCCGAAGCCGTCCGTGAAATTGCGATCCGCGAACTCCCGGGGTTTGGCGAAGTTATGCGCATGGAGTCCTTGAAGATCACCAAAAACGCCATCCTGTCCCGCAACCTCGCCGCCGTCGTGGACAAAACCCTCGTTATCTGCCTCCCCGGCAAACCCAGCGGCGCCGTCGAATGCCTCGGCTTCGTGGTCGGGGCCATTCCTCACTGCGTGGAAGTTTTGCAGGAGGTGCCGACGAGCTGCTGATAGGGTGGCTTTTATGCACCCCTCACGGAACCTTTTGCCTCCCGCCGTGTTGAAGTCTATTTTCGGAGTATGACATTGGAATCGCTGATTGGTCTCGCGAACAGCCGGGGCGCGAGTGATTTGCACCTCGAGGCGGGACTGCCCGCCGCCATGCGCGTACGCGGCAACCTCCAAACCGCCGGCGACCCCCTCACGCCCAAGCTCCTCGAGGAATGGGCGCGCGCGCTTATCGTGAGCGAGGATTGGCCGCTCTTCGAGCAGCAGCGCTCCTACGACTTCTCCCAAGCCATCCAGGGCGTCCGCTGCCGGTTCAACATCCTGCACAGTTCGCGCGGCATCGGCTTTGTCATTCGTCTACTGACTTCCACGCAGACCAGCATTGAACGCCAGAATCTGCACCCGGATTTCAAGAAATTCGTCGCGGGCCACCACGGTCTTGTGCTCGTCAGCGGCGCCACCGGCTCCGGCAAATCCACCACGCTCGCGGCGCTCATCGAGGAAATCAATGACACGGACAGCCGGCACATTATCACCCTTGAAAGCCCGATCGAATACACCTTCCGCTCCCGCAAATCGTTCATCCGCCAGCGCGAGGTTGGCCGTGACACGCCGACGTTCGAGCAGGGCCTGATTGATTCACTACGCGAAGACCCGGACGTTCTCATGGTCGGCGAAATGCGCGAGCCCGACACGATGCGCCTCACGCTGAACGCTTCCGAGACCGGCCATCTCGTCTTCGCGACGGTGCATTCCTCGACCTGCGCCGAAGCCCTGCAACGGATCGTCAGCGCGTTCCCATCCGAAATACAAGGCAGCGTGTCCGCGCAGCTGGCCGACAGCCTGGTGGCGGTGATTTGCCAGCGACTGCAATTTCGTGAGGAGCAGAAGATCCGTGTGCCCGAATGCGAAATTCTCACGGTCAGCCACGCCGTGAAAAATTTCATCCGCACACGCGAGTTTTTCAAAATCAGCTCCTCCATTGAGACGGGCGCGGAACACGGCATGTGGACCTACGCGCGCTATCGCAACTGGCTCGACAAACGCACCAAGTGGTTCATTCCGCCCGCCACCGGCTCCCCAGCCGACGACACGGCGAACGAAAGCCGGCCGCCCGCAGAGCCCGCGCCCACGGAAACGGCCCCCGCCCAAAAAGGAGGAAACTTTTTCGACGGCCTGAAAGCGCCCACCACGGGCAAGGCGACGGTCATTGAAATCAATCCCGACGAAAGTGAATTCGGCAAAATCCTGAAACCCCCGGGAACGAAATCATGAAAGCGCGACACCTCGCTTTTCTGGCCCTGGCGGCCACGCTCCCGCTCGGCGGTTGTGTGAGCAAGGGAAAAGCTGAAGCCGACGCCAAGGCCGCGTACGCCGCCGGCCAGCAGGAGGCCATGCGTCGCATGATGCAATCCCATTCCCAGATGATCACGGTGGTTGGTGAAGTCCATAACGCGAATCTCCCGTGGACCGAAGACCTGACCGTCAGCAAAGCCATCATCGCCTCCGAGTATTTCGGCCGCCGCGACCCGTCCGAGATCATTCTTGTGCGCGCCGGGCAGGGCACACGCATTGACCCGAAGCAACTGCTCTCCGGCCAGGACATCCCGTTGCAACCGGGGGATGTGATACAGCTGCGCAGCCAGTAATTGATTTCGGAGGTGGATATTCGGATTTGTTTCGTTATCGCCTCCCGCTAAACTTCCCGCATGACCGAGCCGGAGCCGCTCCAGCAAATTGATCACACGTACGTCATTTTCCGTGGCCGAAAATACAGTTATTTTTCCGGTTGCGATTACTTCCGCCTCGCCAGCCATCCGGAGGTCGCCAAAGCGCTTTCGAAGGGCTTGGAGCGTTACGGCCTGAATGTCGCGGCTTCGCGCCTCACCACGGGAAATCACAAGTGCTATTACGACCTCGAACGTGAACTGAAGCGCTTCTTCGGGGCGCAGGACGCATTGGTCGTTTCCACGGGCTACGTCACGAATCTGATCGTCGCTCAGGCGCTCGCCGGCAGTTTCTCGCACGTCCTGGTGGACGAACGCTCACACCCAACGCTGGCCGATGCGGCGAAGTTTTTCGATTGTCCGATCCTGCGCTTTCAGCATCGGGATGTTCAGGACGCGGCGCAAGCGGTCAAACGCTGCGGCCTTTCGGCACGGCCAATCCTGCTGACTGACGGCATGTATGCGCGCGATGGCGCGGCTGCGCCGTTGCGTGAGTATCTGAAGATTCTTCCCGCCGACGGATTCATCCTCGTGGATGACGCGCACGGCGCGGGCGTGCTGGGTCCGACCGGGCAGGGGACGCTCGAGCATGCGGGCGTTGCCAGAAAGCGGGTGATTCAGTGCATCACGTTGAGCAAGGCGTTCGGAGTTTACGGCGGCGCGATCCTCGGAACACCGCAATTGCGTCGTCAGATCATCGAGCGGAGCGGGATGTTTGTGGGCAGCACCCCGCTGCCGTTGCCGCTGGTGAGTGCCGCGGTGCGTTCGGCCCAGATTCTCCGCGGGGATAAGACGCTGCGCGCCCGGATGGTCAAGAACTCGCAATACCTGAAAGCTGAACTCCGGGGGGGAGGTTTTCCGGTCCCGGACCAGCCGGGCCCGATCGTGAACTTCTGCGCCCGGAATGCCTCGGCGAGCAACCGGATGTCCCAGGTCATGCTCGCCGCCGGGATTTTCCCGCCCTTTGTGAAATACCCCGGTGGCCCCAAAGACGGGAGCTTTCGGTTCGTCATTTCGAGCGAGCACACCCGCCCGCAACTCGACGCGCTCGCCCGGACCCTCAAATCCCAGCTCGCGCTTTTTGTTGACGCCGCACGCGTGTAAGGGTGTAGATTATCGGTGAAGCGCGCGCCGGTTCCCTGCAGAATGCTTTGGGAGTGAGCGCCATCAACGTTCGTTTTTATGGCTGAATTCAAATTTACCTGTCCGCACTGCCAGCAGGGGATTGCGTGCGATGAGTTATGGATCGGGCATCAGATCCAATGTCCCACCTGCCAGCAGACGCTGACCGTCCCGCAAAAAGTGGTGGCCGTGGCCACGGGCGCGCCAGCCGCGCCCCAGTCGCTGGTGCCGCAAGTGCCCACCGGCAGCGCGCCGAAACTGGGACTCGGTCGCGCGCCTGCTCCCGCGTCGCATGGGGCATCCCATGGCGCTGCGCAAGTCCTCGCCGCATCGTCAGCCCGCCGCCAGATGACGCACGAGAAGAAGCAAAATCCGGTGGTTAAGTGGCTGATCATAGGGGTCGTTGCGATTGTCGCGGGCGTCGGCGGCTATTATGGCGTTACCGCCATCATTGCCTACCAGGACAAAGCCAACGCCAGCCGCCGGCAGATGGAAAAAGGCTCGGACGGTGGCGAAGCCGGCCACATCGCCAATCTATATGACGTTCTGGACAAGACCGACCCCACCAGCAGCCGCTACATGGGCATGGACTCGTCCCGCGGCGGTGGCGGGCGCCGGCACAGCCGGGATGACGGTTCGATTTCGCTGGGCGACGACGAGGACATGCGCGAACCGGGCGCGGTGGACAAGTCGATGCCCGTGGTCCCGCCGGTTTACACGCTCGAAGTTGCGCAAGCAAAGATTCCCGAAGGCCGGGTGAACGGCAAACTCGGGGGCACGAATTTTCTGCCGGCAACCATCGTCATGGAACCCGGCTCGGGCGTGCAGGTGCTGCGGTTTTATGAGGGCATCGCGACCGCTCCCGATCGCGAAATCCTGATCTATTTGCATCCCAAGCCGGGTGAACTGCTGAATGGCAGCAGCTTGACCATTTCGCAGGATCAGAAAGGCAGCACTGTGCCGCAGGTTTCCAAACGCTGGAAAGTCGATGCGGTTCACGCGCCCACGCTCAAGAGTTTCAAAACCGGTTACGCCATGAAGCTCGAAATGAGCCCTCCCAGCACCAACGGGTATATTCACGGCAAGTTGTATGTCGCGCTCCCTGACCAGGAGCAAAGCGTGGCCGCGGGTATTTTCAGGATTCCGTTCCGCCCGCCGCCCGGTCTTCCGGGGCAGCCTGGTGTGGCCGGCCAATTTCCGCCTCAGCAACCGCAAGCGTTTCAGGGCAGGCCCCCGGGCGGACCGCCGCCGGGCGGAGGCCCGCCCCCGGGAGGCCCGCAGGGCGATCCGCGTTACGCCCCGAAGAGGTAGTTGGGGATTACAGCTTCGCCTCCTCAAGCCAGCCAGCTCTTTCCCGCGCTGCCTCCCCACTCATAACCAGCCATGAAGTTGAGGGACAGCGCCAGCCGCATCCGCCGACAGTGGCTCAGTGGGGGTATTGCGGCGCTGGTCACGGCGGGAATTGGGGGAGTTCTGGTCTATTTCTCCATCGGTGGGACGGTCAGCCGGCTTAGCTACGACATCCCCTACGCGTTGCGTTCGCAATTGCCGGCGGACGATGCCGTGATGGTATACATCGATGAATCGTCGCATGACCAGTTGAAGCAGTCGATGAGTTCGGTCTGGGATCGCGAGCTGCATGCGAAACTGGTGGACCGACTGGTGAAAGAGGGTGCGCGTGCAATCGTATTCGACGTGCTGTTTGATCCCTCCACCAATGCCGTCGCCGAAGCTGAGTTTGCGCGGGCAATTGCCGACAGCCAGCGCGTGATACTTTGCGGACAGGTGGTTTCGCTGGCGACCGTTTCCGGGGCACCCGGTAAGTTGCTTGAGTTGCCCTACGAACCGTTCCGAACCAATGCCGCCGGCTGGGGGACCGCCAATTACGACGAAGATCCCGACTACGGGGTTCGGAAGTTTTTTGGGAAGCTGGATAGTGTGGCCGGGCAAACGAATATCCTGTGGCTCGCCGATGCGGTGGCCGGCTTCATTCATCCCGGCAAGCACACGCCCGGTGCCGCGGGGGTTTCGGACAAGTGGCTTAATTATCTGGGTCCGCCGGGAACAATTCCCGGCGTGTCCTACTCGCAGGCGCTGCTGGACGAAGCTGAACCTGGATTCTTCAAGGACAAGATTGTCTTTATCGGCGGCCTGCTGTCTGCCGATTACTCCGGCAAAGGCAAGGACGAGTTCCGCACACCTTACGCGCTTTGGGCGAAGGGTTTCATGCCGGGGGTTGAGATTCACGCCACCGCCACTCTGAATTTGCTCCATGACAACTGGCTCAAACGCGTCCCCGACGAATGGGAACTCGCACTGGTGATAGCTTTTGGATTGGGGATTGGTTTTGTGCTCATGCGCCTGCAGCCCATCGCCGCGGTGAGCCTGGGCTTTGTGCTGGCCGCGACGATCATCGTGACGGGCCATGTCATGCCGTGGTATTTTCACATGTGGTACTCCTGGGTCGTTTTGCTCATCCAGCTCGCCATCGCACTCTCATGTTCCGTGGTATTTAATTCATTGAAACTCTACGTCGAAAAGCGCCTGCTCGAAGAATCTCTTGCGGCCCACTTGTCGCCGAAGCTGGTCAAGCGCCTGTTGAGCGAGCCGGCACTACGAAAGCTTGGTGGCACGCAGCAGGAAGTCAGCATCCTCTTTACCGACATCGCGAATTTTTCGCACATCAGCGAGACGATGCATTCGGATGACCTGGTGCGGTTGATGAACAAATATTATTCGGTCGCGCTGCAGTGCATCCACGAGACGGACGCCACCGTGGTGAAGCTGATCGGGGATTCCATTTTCGCGATCTGGAACGCGCCGGTGGCGCAGAAGGACCATCGGCAGAAGGCCTGCCAGGCGGCCCTGGCTTTGCGGAACCGCGTGGTCGAGTTCGACATGGCGCATCTGAATGTTCCGTTGCGGACGCGGGTTGGGTTGCACGCGGGCGAGGCCTGCGTGGGGAACATTGGCAGTGAGAACCGCTTCGATTACACGGCGCTGGGTGAAAACATCAATTTGACTTCGCGGCTCGAGGGGCTGAATAAATTCCTCGGGACCGCCGTGCTCATGACCCGCGATGTACAGCGGTCCGTGGAGGATCAGTTTGTGTGGCGGATGGTCGGTCATTTTCGGTTCAAAGGCCTGGGAAAAATTGTGGAGGTGTATGAATTGGTGGGCTCGCCGGAAACGGCGGAGGCCTCGAAAGTCTGGCGTACCCTGTTTGCGCAGGCGTTGCAGGACTTTTGCCAGCGCCGATTCGACGACGCGGCCGCGAAGTTCCAACAAACGATCGATCTGCGCAAAATCATCGAGCCGGATGTCACGACCGGCACCTCCCGCGCCACTTCCGACGGGCCCTCGCGCTTCTATCTGGAACGCATCGAGGAATTCAAACAGATTGCGCCACCCCGGGAATGGGTCGGCGAAATCGAAATGAAGGAGAAATAATGGTTCGAAAAGTGTTTGGTGTGGGGCTGTCCGGGTTGCTGTTTGGCGCATGTGTCTGCGTTGCGAGCACGAACTCGGTGCGAGTGGTGGAGAAGGGGAAGTCGGACTGGCGGATCGTGTCACCGTCACCGGGTTCGCCGGCCACGGAATGGGCGGCGCGGGAATTGCAACGATATGTGGCGCAGATCACGGGATGCAAACTCCCGATCGTCAAACGCACACGGGGCAAGCCGGCGTTCGTGGTGGGGTTGCGCAATGAGATTTCGCCGGAGGATCGGGGATTGTTGCCGCCGGCCGCCACCGGCTACGACGGGTACGCGGTTGCGGCAAGCCTGGGCGATAAGAAGAAGGACGCGCGCATTGTCATTGCCGGCGAAAATGGGCGCGGCGTGATTTATGGGGTTTACGATGCGCTCGAGCGGTTCGGTTGCCGCTGGTTTTATCCGACCGAGGACACTAAAGACCCCGAAGTGGTGCCGCGCGACAATGCGCTTTCGCTGGATGCGGGGCGATGGGCGGTGGCTTCGCCGATGAAATATCGTATCTGCAACGGAAGCGAATGGTTTTTCGAAATCAATTCCGGCCCGGCGCTGAAGCAGCTCGATTGGGCGATGAAAAATCGTTACAACGCGATCGGGTGGCAGGGCGATACCCACACGCCGTTGAACGAACAGTACGCCAGCCTGGGCAGCAATGGTCTGGCTCGTGCGCTGGCGGAGCGCGAGCTGTTGCTGCATGGGCCGGCCCACTCTTTCAATTTATTCTTACGCGGGGAGGATTATATGAAGAACCACCCCGAATGGTTCGGCCTGCGCGATGGCAAGCGCGTGCCGCAGACCTTTGCCGGGGCGCAATTCTGCTGGTCCAATCCCAATGCGCGAAAGCAGTTTGTGGACAATGTGGAGGCTTTTGCCCGCACTGCGTCACAGATCTCCATTCTCTGTCTCGTGCCGTTTGACGGTGGGCAAGCGTGTGAGTGCGAAGAGTGCAAGAAGCAGGGGGCGAGCAATTTGCTTATGCTGCTGATGAGCGAAGTCATCGAAAGGCTCAAGATCAGCCGGCCGGATTTGCTGGTGGAGACGGTGGGTGGTTATGGGCCAGTGACTGACCCACCGGAAAACGCCGCCATTCACCCGGAGCAGCGCGTTGTGTGGGCACACTGGGGCCGCGGGTATACTTCTGGTTACGACGATCCCAAATACGGTCGCCGTGAAAACCTCGAGAAATGGCGCAAGGCTGCGCGCGGGGGCATTACGATTTGTCAGTATTATACCGACAACTTTGCGGAACCCTGGGTGATGGCGCCGTTCACGGTCGCCATTGAGGGTGATCGGAAGTATTTCCAGCAGCAGAAAATTGACTCGGTTTACATGTTGATGTGGCCGAAGGGATTCTGGTGGAACCATAGTCTCAACGGGTACCTGGCCGGTCGTTGTTTTTACGATTTCTCGGTGAATCCGTACGACCTGATTCGCGACTATGCGACGAACTACTACGGGCCGCTCGCCGGTCCCGCCATGGCGGAATACTTTACCGCCTGGGCAAGGAATCCGGAACTGTGCTACCGCGTGCGCGGAGATTCCAGAGATAGCGACCGCGCCGCGCTGGCGGAGCAACGCCAGAAGTGGCTCGAGCCGGCCGGCTGGGCGGTGACGAATGATTTTGTGCTGAATCGCCGGGTGCAGAAGGTGGTGCAGCTACACACGCTGGCGGAGAAACTGATGCAGGTGCATTTGCATCGCGCGCAAATCCAGGGGTACCGCCACGAAGGCCAGTTCGACAAAGCGCGAGCGCAGCTTCAGGAATCGGAAAAGTACACGGATGAAGTGATCGCTTATTTTTATCAGCTCGCGGATCTTGATCAGGGGTTGATTGAGCGGAAGGAAGTTCCCACGTTTATCACCGCCAACGTCAAGGGGTGGTTGAAGGACGAGAAGAAGGCGGTGGAGGGGTTCACCAGGTAACCGGAACGGGGCGGGCAGGGCATATACTCGCGGAACCCGTACCACCTGTACCAAGGCCCGTAAACATTGATCGAAACCCGTATCAAAAACCTGTACCAGACCTGTACCAACCCGTACCAGCCAGGCGGGGAACGGCGGGATTCCATACTGCTTTCCCCCAGAGGCGACCCGCGTTAGCATCGTGTGCGTGAAAGTCATCTTCTCTTCCATTTTGGTTGCGCTGATATGGTTCGGCGCGGCGCGAATTGCCTGCGGAGCCGCCAATACCACCCCGGCCCGCACCTATCGGAATCCATTGATGCCGGAGCGGCAACTAGCCGATCCGCAGGTGCTGAAGGTTGGGGAGACGTATTATCTCTACGCCACGACGGATACGCGCGGTTACCAGGTGTTCACTTCCACGAATCTGCTGGACTGGAAGCTCGCGGGGCGCGCGTTCGAGGATGCCCGCGGCGGAGATTGGGCGCCGGAGGTTTTTCACAATCAGCGCGGCGACGGAAAGTATTACCTCTATTACACCGACAGCCAGAGCGGCACGAAGATAGGTTCGGGCAAGCAGATCGGCGTCGCCATGGGCGACAGTCCGCTGGGTCCGTTCAAGGATGTGGCGGTGCTCGTGACGAACGCCATTGATGCGCATCCGTTTCAGGACGACGACGGCAAACTTTACCTCTATTACGTGGACCTATCGGCCGGGTTCAAAATCATGGTGGTTCCGATGTCGAATCCGACAACGAAGCAGGGCGAGGCAAAGTTCCTGATCAACCCCACCGCAGGCTGGGAGAGGAAGACCGGCGAGGTGACCGAAGGTCCCTTCATCGTGAAACACAAGGGCGTTTATTACCTGATGTATTCGGGCAGCGGGGCCAATTCGCCGAACTACGGAATTGGTTACGCCACCTCCAAGTCGCCTTTGGGGCCGTTCGAAAAATATGCCGGTAATCCCATTGTGCAGCGCGGTGGCGCGGTGATCGGGCCGGGACATCATTGTGTGGTCACTGCACCGAACGGAAAACTCTGGCTGGTCTATCATCAGAAATGGAAGGAAGAGACCAGTTATCACCGGTTTCTCGCGATCGATCCGATGTGGTTTGATGATCAAGGGGTGATTCACGCCACGGCGACTCGGGATTCCGATCAGCTAGCTCCGTAAAGCGATGCGGGCTCAGAAGGGCAGCCGACGTGTCACCAGTTGAAATTGCGGGCCTCGTGCTCGCCGCAGCCGCGGGTGGCGCAATCAATGCGGTCGCGGGCGGCGGCACATTGGTTACGTTTCCCACGCTGCTGGCGTTTGGCATGCCGGCCGTCGCCGCCAACGCGACGAGCACGCTCGCGCTGGTAATCGGCACCTCCGGCAGCCTTTACGGCTATCGGAAGCAAATGCCGGTGGTGAAGCCCTGGTTGTGGCGTTTTCTTCCGGTCAGCGTCGTTGGCGGATTGATCGGCGCCTACTGTCTTACCTGGGGCGGCAACAAAATCTTCTCCCGGCTGGTGCCCTTTCTCATTCTGTTCGCGACGGTGCTTTTTCTTTCGCAGCGATTTTTCCGGCGGATCGTCAAACTGGACGCACCGAACGGGCCGCCTTCGCCTCATCATTCGTTATGGTTGCCCATGCTTTTCCAATTCGGCGTCGGCCTCTACGGCGGATATTTTGGGGCGGGCATTGGCATCCTGATGCTGGCCTCGTTGGGATTGATTGGATTTCACGACATTCACGAAATGAACGCTCTGAAGACGGTTTTGGGGTCGCTGATCAATCTCGTGGCAGCGGTTTGGTTCGTCTGGTCCGGTTTGGTCCGCTGGCCGGAAGCAGCGGTGATGACGTGCGGTGCGCTGTTCGGATACTTTCTGGGTGCGCACTATGCGCAGAGAATTCCCCAGGCCCGGGTAAGACAGATTATCACCGTGATTGGATTCACCATCGCGGTGTTGACGTTTTACAAGGAGTTTCTGGCCCCAAAGTAGCGAAAGCAGGAAGCGCCGGTTTTCCTCCAATCATGGAAGAAGTCGCTTCTCATCGGCCAGCTCCCGGCGTCGTCATTTCCGTTATTGGAGAACGCGCTGCAAACGATAAAAGCGATTCTGAGCCAGCGCGGCCGTTGTGTCCGTATAGTGCAGCAAGCCTTCGATGTTTGTCGCGGTCCCGATGGTTTGCCAGTCGAGGAGGTTGGTCGAAGCCTGAACGAGACACACATCCCCGGGAATGCCCAGCGCGGTAAGTTGAGCCCAGCCATTCGCGGTCGGCTGACACTGTGTTATCACTAGCTGCGCACACTGCGCGCATTGAACCTCGACCGCGCCGATATCCACGCCAAGTCCCTGTGGCCGGAGAATTCCCCGGGCGTCCGTCGTCGGGGATCCGAAGATGGTGCCCGTGTCAATGGCCGGGCTGCCAGCCAGGAGAGTATGCGTCGAGACAGGCCCACCGTTGTCCTGCAGCGGCCCAAGGAGGGGATTTACCCCGTAAAGATTGCCCGTTTGATCGCCCGTAATCAGGGCGTTGTTGGTATTGTCTATCAAATTATGACCCAGGGAGCTCAGAGTTCCAAGGATGCACACCGCCGAATTGGTTTGGTTGCCGATGGGAGTCGAACTCCAGGTGTTGCGGGCAATGATCGTGTTTTCAGCCGAAAGCGAGCCTTTGATGGCGGAACCGGAGCCATAAATAAAAACGTTGGAAACGATTGTGCAATTCACGGCGGTCAGGTTGCTTGAGTTGAGTATCGCGGAGCCATCCCGGCTGTTCGCGTCGTACACCGAACCGCTATTGCCGCTCAAAGTGCAGTTGGTCATGTAAAGCGTTCCGCTGTTCCACATCCCGCCCGCGGGGAAAGGGTTCGCTCTATTACTGGAGATGGTGGTGTCGGTCATGGTCGCGGTGCCACCAAGAACGATGCCGCCACCGATGTACGAACCGTTGCTGTCAATGACGCAACGCGCGATGGTCAAGTTGCCTCCGCACGCTACGCCGCCGGCAGAATTGTGCGCGCCATTATTCCTGACCACGCAATCCGTCATTCGAAAATCACCTGCGGCTTTTATGGCACCACCGCTGTAGGCGGCGTAGTTCCAGACAAATAGATCATTGCTGAGTATGAGACTGCCGGAAGAGGCCAACGCGCCTCCCGATTCCACTATCAGCAGGTTTTGCAGGCGATTATTCGTGAAGACACAGTCAACCACGGTCAACTGACCTTCGTTGAATATCCCTCCGCCATTGCATGCTATGTGCCAAAAGGAATCATCGCACATTGTATTCCCATCCTGAACCGTCAAGCCGGAGAGATAGCAATTTCCGGCTGGCAGGATGCGGAATGCGCGATACTTGGCCTGCCCACTGACGGCGAGATTGGTGGCTCCCGGGCCGAGAATCAGCACCGGCTTGTCGATGCCCGGCAAAGCGGAAAGAAGTTTAATAACGCCGGTGACATTGGAA
>CAYUVH010000058.1:0-129294 GCA_964448135.1 uncultured Verrucomicrobiota bacterium
CCGCGAACTCCGCCTCCAGGACGGCGCGACCACCGACGACCACGCCATCCACATCATCGGCGCGCGCGACTATGACGGCGAACAATGGTTCCTCGCCAAGGATTCCTGGAAGACCGCCTGGCGCAACGGCAACGGAGGCGAACTCTTCCTCCACAGCTCCTACGTGAAACTCAAACTCCTCGCCTTCATCGTCCACTTCGACGCCGTCTCCAAAACCGCGCCATGATCCCCCTCCGTAGCAGCCGAGGTAACGAGGCTCATACATTCCAACCACCCGCACCAGCCAACCTGGTCACACGGAGGCTCAAACCCATGCCGATCAATCGCTCTCCCTTTCGTTTGGGCGAGGGCCGGGGTGAGGGGACTTTTCAGTGCAACTGCTCGGATGGTCACTTCTCCCAACAGGACGCAACCTCGCAAAAATCTCACGGCATCCGGCCCGCCTCGATCGGCACCTGCGTCTTCCCACCAATCACCGCCCGCCCGCTGATGCTGAAATTCGTCGTCACCACTCCGCCACTCCGGCCCTGCTGCCCGCCGAATGCCGATGGTGCCCCGTTCACCGCCGCCGCCCCGGGCGCCCACTGCGTCGTCAGTCGAATCGTACCTGTAAACTCCACGAGTTTCTTAAGCGTTCGGTTCGTGCCCGTCACACGAAAGACCTGTTCGGGCGAAGCCACCACGCTGGCGAAATAATCCAGATTCTGACCCCGCAATTCCTTGTCCTGCGTCGCCGCCGGGGCTTTGGCCGACCGCCGATTCGCGCTCGCCACTACATTGGTTTCCAACCTCCCCGTATAGACCGAACCATCCTGGTCCACGATCCGCAACCGTTGCCCATTGCGCTGTACCGTGAATGAAGCGAGCACACCGCCCAACGCCATCGCACGATCTCTGGATTCTTTCGCGCCCCCGATATCCACTCGCTTGTACAGCTCGCCGGCCCCGGTGTTGTTTGACGCCAAGTCAAACCCTGCGGAATTCGTCATCATCATCGTGGCCGTGCCCGCCCGGCCCGCCGGCTCATTCACGGTTTTCAAGGCCGCAACCGCCGGCGCCGGTCCGCTGGCCTTCGTCGCGCCACTCAGCGTGGGTTTATTCACCGCTGAAGCTGAATTCTGCTTCATGCCTTCCGACTTCGCCAACCCATCGCTGAGTTCGCGGCGGGGAGCACCCGCCGCGCTGGTCGGGGTCAATCCTATGGTTTGGTCCTTCCACTTTGCCGCCGCGGGAGCACTCGGCTGTGGGAGGGAAGTAGCCGGCGGTGCCGGCGTGGCGGCCAGTTGCGGAACCTTCGCCGGGCTCGGTGGTGGCGTCGCCGGCGTGGATGTCACGGGAGCCGGTACCGGCTTCGGCTCGGCAATCGGCCGCAGCGCGGCTACGTCCGGCACCACTTTCTTTTGTTCCGCAAATTTCTCCGCCGGCTTTTCCCCCATCGCAAGCTGGCTGGGCCGCCCGGAACGCGGCGACCAAAGAACCCAGCCCGCGCCCGCCATCAACACCGCGCACCCCATGGCCCAAATCAGCCTTGGCCACCAGCGCGGCACCGGTGCCGGCCGCGCCTCCTGCGCCGCCAGCGCGCGCGCCACCTCACGCTGCAACCGCGCGCGATCCGCGGCATGCAGCTCCAGCAGCGCGCCCGCATCCGCGCGCCGTTTCTTTCCGAAAACGCGCAGCAGTTTCTCTATGGGCCGTTCGGCATCCATGTTCTCTTTAGTTAGACGGGAAAACCGGGTTTTTCTCCCCGGAAAAAATCCGGCGCCCGATCGCTTCCAATTTGTCGAGGCATTTGCTCAATCGCGAGCTTACGGTCTTCGCATTCAGCTCCAGCGCCAGGCTGATCTCCTCATAGCTCAAATCCCCAAAATACCGCATCTCGATCACTTCCCGGCACTGCACCGGCAGTTCCTCCAGGGCCACCTGCACCAACCGCGCCTGCTCCGCCGAGAGCAACGCCTCCGCCGGCCCCGCCGCCGTGGACGGCGCATCCAAAGTCAGCCCCGTTTCCGGATCCTCCGCGTTCAAGGAAAGCGGTGTCTGCCCCCCACCGCGCTTGGCCGCCTGTTTGCGTTCGCGAAAATCGCGCGCCTGATTCCCGGCGATCCGGAAAATCCACGTCTGCAACTGGCATCCGCCCTGGAACTTTTCCAGGCTGCGAATCACCGCCAGAAACGTCTCCTGGCAAATCTCCTCCACATCCTCCCGCGTGAGGTCATGGCCAAGTTGGAAGACAAACCGCCCCGTGGCCGCATAGTGCCGGTCGAACACCTCATCCCACGCCGCCGGCTCACCCCCCCGGCAGCGCGCGATCAGTTCCTGCTCCATGTTCGACGCCATTGCGTGCGCAGTCTAAGAACTCTGGTGAAGATTGAACAGTGGGACTCCAGCCAAAATAACTCACGGCCGGGAACGAAACCGGGGCGCAGGAACGTCGAACACTTTCCGCCGCTCCCCGCTCTCCGCCGCATAAATCTCATACGCAAACGGCTCCTGCCGGTACATCCCACCCAGCCACCGCCGCAGTCGATGTTGCAAAATCCACCCGGGCCGCAACGCCTGGGCCCACTTCGGCGCGCTCTGCCGCAGCCGCTGATTCTCTCGCAACGCATTCGCCCCCGCGCTCATGTTCGCGCCCGTCTGCGTGAAGCTCGCCGTAAACTTCCCCAACGCCGCCATCCGCGCGCCGTGTTGCAGCACCCTTACCATCCATTCGCCATCGCCCGCATCCCTCCAACCGTCCGCAAACCACATGCCCCACTCCTGCACCACGCGCCGCCGGAAAAACATCGCGCAACTCAACGTGGACAAATGGCACGTCCAGGTGTGATACAACAATGGCGGCTGCATCTTCCGGTGCCACAGATACTCTCCCTTTGGATCCACCATCACGACATCGCCAAATATGACATCCAATTCCGGCCGCGCCGCGAACGCCGCTTCCGCTGCCGCCAACGCGCCGGGGAGATACTGCTCGTCGCAATTCAACCACGCCAGAATCTCGCCCTCTGCGCGACGGAATCCCCGGTTGATCGCGTCATACATCCCGTTGTCCTTCTCCACGAACGCTTCCACCCGCGCATCCTTCGTCAGCCAGTCCAGTGTGCCGTCATCCGACCCGGCATCCTGAACAATGTGCTCTGCCGCCACTCCCTGGTCGGCCACCGAGGCGACACAAAGCCTGAGCCATGCCGAACTTCGGAAGCTCGGCGTGATGATGGAAAACCGCGGCTTGCTCATCCGGTGTCGAATCAGCGCGAGCGCTTGGGAGCGCCATTCTTCCCCGCCTCAAAAAGCTCGATTTCGCGCCGATGCGGCGCGGAAGGTTGCGCACCGGGACGGGTCACCGACAAAGCGGCGGCGGCATTGGCAAACCGGGCCGCCTCAAAGATGGGTCGCCCCTCCGCCAGCGCCACCGCCAGCGCGCCGTTAAAGACATCTCCCGCGCCCGTGGTATCCACCGCCCTGACGCGCAAACCCGCCAGTCGCCTGATGCCCGAAGCATCGGCCACGATCGCACCATTGCGGCCAAGGGTAACGATGACACTGCGCACCCCGCGTCCAAGCAGCACTCGTGCGGCACGAATGGCGTCAGTCGCGCCGCGCACCTTGACCCCGGAAAGCATCTCCGCTTCCCGTTCATTCGGGGTCAACACATCCACCTGCTTCAACAGTTTGTCCGGCAGCTCGCACGCGGGCGCCGGATTCAAAATCACACACGCCCCCTCCGCCGCGCCCAATTGTGCCGCCGCCAGTACTGCCGGCAACGGCGTCTCCAACTGGAGCAACACCACGGCCGCACACCGAAAGTCTCCCCGCGCCCGCCGCACATCGGTAGCGCTCAGCCGCGCGTTCGCGCCCGATGCCACCGCAATGCTGTTCTCGCCATTACGTCCCACCAGGATCAGGGCGACTCCGGAAGGATGCGCGCCATCCTGGCCGACGTGGTTGACCCGGATGCCATCCCTGCGAAATCCCGCCAGCGCGGACCGCCCGAAAGCATCGCGGCCCACGCGCGCCACAAACGTAACCCGCCCACCCGCCCGAGCCGCCGCCACGGCCTGGTTGGCCCCCTTGCCTCCCGCCGCCATCGAAAACCCGTCGCCCAACAACGTCTCGCCCGGCTCCGGAATCCTGGCCACGTTGAGGATCATGTCGGTGTTGGAACTCCCGACGACGAGTATGGTGCCGCGCTTCATGGGTTTCCCGTCAGCGCTTTCGCAACTTGCGAAACACCCGCATGAACGCCGTGAGCCGTTCGGGCTCCAAATCTCCCAAGAACTTCCCGTCCTTCCGAAACGTCGAACCCACAATGAACCCGTCCGCCAGTGGGAAATATTTCCGGAAATTCTGCGTGGTCATCCCGGAACCAATAACAACCGGCACGCGCGCCTCGCGTTTGACCCGACGCAGTTCCGCCACGCTGGGCGGTTCGGTCGTGCGCGATCCAGTCACGATCACGCCATCCACGAGGAAGAACTCCGCCTGCCGCACCACGTCCACGATATCGAGGTCGGCGGTGAGTGCGTGTGCGCAGTGCTTCTTCTTCACGTCGCCGAAAAACTTCACGTGGTCCGCGCGCAGCGCGCGCCGTCGGCGCAGCAGTTTCCCAGCACACCCCTCAATCAACCCCGCTCCACCGACATGCGCGAATACGTAGCCCTCCACCCGCACAAAATCGAGGTCGCCGGCGGCCGCCAGTTCGAGCGCGGTTTCATTTGCGGCTTCGAGCATTTGAATTCCAATCGGACCCGAAAACGCTCGCCGCACCTCGCGCACGACCCGCCGCATCACCGCGATCGCGCGCGCAGGCAGCGGCGGCTTGATGTAGGGCAGATCGTGGCTGTTCTCGAGCACGAGCGCATCCACGCCCGCCGCGTGATAGTGGCGCGCATCCGCCAACGCCTGCGTCACGATCTGCCGTTCATCGCCATCGTGCAATGGGGAACCGGGCAGCGGACGCACCGCGATCATCGCGGCGAGAAATTTGGGAGGTAAGACGCGCATTCGCGTGGCCAAGTTCCGAAGTATGGCCGGCAAAGTCAATTGCACGGAAGGGCATTACAAAAAACAAACAGGGCGCGCGGAAACCGCGCGCCCTGATAACCAAACCAGAATTCAGTCAATCGTTACGGGCAGACGCTCACCGCGGCCGCGCGATAGTACGATTGCGGCGCGTTGTTCGTGACCGTGGCAGACCACAAACCACTGAGGTTCGTAACGGCATTTGTGCCGCCCAAAACCGCCCAGGTCACCGGGTCGGTCAGGTTGGTCGCCACCTGCACGTAATACTCCGCTTGCGGCGTGCCTTGGAAGCTCAGCGTGAACGTGCCGTCGAGGTTCGCCGAAATGCCCAGGAGCACATTCGTCGAGCTGCACGTTCCCGACACGGCTACCACCGCTTGCTGGAGGCTGTTCGTACTGCCGGTGAAGTTTGTGTCGCCGGCGTACTCGGCGCTGATGGTGTTGGTTCCCGCCGGCAGCGTGGAAGTCGTTGCCGCGGCGGCCCCGCCCGTGATCGCATTGGTGCTGAAGGGCGTGCCATTGGATTTAAAGACCACGTTACCACCGGGCGCTCCCGTCGAGGGCGCCACCGCCGTGATCGTGGCCGTGAAGGTGACTGCATCACCATTCGTGGATGGATTCAGCGATGAAGCCAGCGAGTTCGACGAACCCGCCTGTGCAATCGTGAGTGTGCCGTCCACAAACGCGGTGAAGTCGTAGTTCGTTGCACTGAGGGTGCCCAGAGAAGGTGTGAGCGGATAGACCCCGGGCGCACTGCCGTTGGTGGCCGTGGTGCTGAATCCCGGCGCACCCTGAACCACCGAAGCCGTATCACTGCCCACAAAGGTCGCATACCCGGCGCTGAACGACGGATCAGGTGCGCTGTAAACGCGGTTCGCGTTGTTGGCGGTAACCGTCAGCGGCGCCTTCGTGATGCTGGCATTCGTGGACGGTTGCAGCAGCGTGTAGTTGCCGATATCAGCCCCAAAGATGCTCAGGCCACTGATGAGAACGGTCTTGGCCACGCCCACCGTGGTGTTGGTGAAGCCGCCGACCGCATTGGTCGTGCTCAACTGTACGTCTTCCGCTCCCACCACGCCCAGTAGGACGGCGTTGGTCACGTTGATCGTGGCGTTGGTGGTGGCGTCGTATACCTTGTCACTGGCGGTGATACCCGTGACGGTCAGCGGCGCCGGAGTGATATTTGCAGTGGTACTGGCCGTGGTATTCTGAAGAATGTAATTCGGCGCGTCGGGGCCGCTTATGGAAATGCCGGTGACATTCACCGTCTTGCCATTGCCTACGGCGCTATCACTGAAGGTCGCCGCTGTATAGCTATCAGTGACGGAATCACCGGCCACCCGATTGTCGGAGAGGTTTACCGTCGCGGTGTTGTTGCCGTCGTAGGGTTTGTTGACGCCGGCGGCAGTAACCGTGAGCGAAGCCTCGGTGATGGAGGCGTTGGTCACATAGGTGGTGGAGGACAGGACATAATTGGTCGCGGACGCCCCGCTGAGCGCCAACCCGGTAACATTCACGGTTTTGCCGGCGCCCGCATTTTTGTCAACGAATGCGGCGCTTCCGCTGACACCCAGGCTGACGCTGTCACCGAAGAGAATTCCAACCAGCGCCCGAGCCGTGATCGTGGCGTTGGTGGTGCCGTTATAAACCTTGTCGCTCACGCTTGCGCTCGGCTGCAGCGTGGCGGCGGTAACGATCTGCGTGTAAACCGCAGAAACGCCGGGATTAAAGAAGCCATCGCCAGGGTAAAAGGCGGTGATGGAATGCGAGGTGACGGCCAGGTTGTTGGTGGTAAAGGTGGCCTGTCCCGAGCCGTCGAGGGCGGCAGTGCCGAGTGTGGTTGCGCCATCCTTGAAAGTCAGATTGCCGGTGGCTGGGCCGCCGACCACGCTGACAGTGCCGGTGAAGGTCACCGACGATCCATAAACCGACGGGTTTGGCACGGAGGTGACGTCCACAACGCTGGCACCCACCGTGACGTTCAGCAATCCGGTTCCCGTGAAGCGGGCATCAGTAAAGGTAGCGCCCGAACCCGGGGCTCCCCACGTGCCCGCACTGGCGTAGCTGACACCGCCGTCGAATGAAAGGCCATGAATGGTATTCGGGGTGCCGGTGTAGTTCAGGTTAACCACCGGCGCAGCGCCGGTCAGGATCAAGCTGGCCGAGGAACTGATGTAGCCGTTGGTGACACCCAATTCCAGGGTGTTCGTTGCGCCATCCAGCACCGTGACGTTACCGCTGCCAAAAGCGCCGTCACCCTGGGCATCCAACGTGCCACCGCTGACGATGGTTCCGCCGGTGTAGGCATTCGTACCTTTGATGATGAGCGTTCCCGTTCCGGTTTTGGTGAATCCTGTTCCGCTGATCGGGCCGGACAGCGTCGTAATGTTGGAGATACTTATCGAACGTGGTAGGAGCAGCAAGCTCACGGGGCCGGAAAGCTCCAGATCGTTCACGCCGTTGACGATCAGGTTGGTGTTCATCAACACAGAATTGGTGACCGCGTTAACACCCGTGAGCGCCGTGCTCGCCTGCAACAAAGTCGTGTTTAGCGCCGTGCCCACAATGTTCAGGTTGCTGGTGCCGAGAGAATTTGGATGACCCAGCGCAAGAATGCCGCCCTGGTGGGTCATTCCCCCGCTCCAGCCACTGTTGTCGCCGGACAACGTGACGATCCCGGCTCCGCCGCCCGCACCGCGGGTAAGCGGCGCCGTGCCCGAAATATTCCCCGAGAAATTGATCGCGTTGCCCGAAGGCGCCAGGAGGTCGATGGTTGAGGTTCCCGGATTGACTGTGATGGCGTTACTGATCGTCACCGCCGTGGTCGAGACCCGCAACGTGGTCGCCGAGACCGGGGTAACCGTGATTGCACCGCTGCCAGCACTATTGTTGTCGTTAAAATTCACCGAGCCACCGGAAATCAAGAAGCCTCCGGAAAACGAATTCGAAAGCAGGAGGGAAAGCGTGCCGGAGTTCGTCTTGGTCAGCTTGCCGGAGCCAATCGAAAGATTCACGTTTGACACCGACAGGTTTCCCGCGCCCGCCAGGACCAGATTGGGATTGCCCGCTCCGCTGATGCCACCCGAAATCACTAGCAACTGCGCGGTGGAATTAATCTGCACTCCGCTGGAGCCCAGCGTGATCGGGCCAGTCCAAGTATGATTGTTGGCGGTGTTCACGAGTGCGCCCCCCTGGTTTACGCCTGTGCCGTTGAGCACGAGCGGTTCGGCGGCATAAATCGTCGCCGCCGCGTTGTTCAGTTCCAACGCGCCGCCACTGGACACCTGCGTGCTGGCAGCGGTGTCGCCCAGGGCGTTGTTGTTGGTGACGCTCAAGGTTCCCGCACTCACCCAATTGGAACCCGTGAAAGTAGCCCCATTATTGCCCCCCAGGGTAAGTTTCCCAGCGCCGAGCTTGGTCAAGATGCCGCCGCCGGTGAACACGCCAAGAAACGAAGCGTTCCCCGTGTCCGTCTGAATCCTGCCGCCGCTGGCCCCAATGGTGACACCGTAATTCACGCCCAACACCGGGCTGTAACCTTTGTAGAAAATGGTCGCGTTGGTTTCCAGTTTGTAAATGTCCGCCGAAAATGCGCCAGGCGTGTTAGGCAATGACCCGCTTCCCACGGTGATCAGCGTGGCGTTCGTAATCCAGATTTTATCCGCCCCAATTACGCTGTTGGCCGCTACCGACATGTTCAAGGTTCCAAAGCCGTTCAAAATGAACGGATTCGGCGAGGCCACACCCCAGCGCAAGGTTTGCACATTGACGCCTGTGGTCATCGTCGTCATACCCGTATCAACCGTAAATCTCCCGGTCGCCAGGATAAACGTCGCGGCACTGCCACCGGTCGCGAAGAACTTGTACCCATCGGTTTTTACCCGGACGCTGTTCGCGTTGAAGTTTGCCGAAAAACGCACTGTCACCGTACCGGCGGCTCCACCGAAAACGGCATCATCTGCCGACGCCCAGTAGGTGGAGCCAGGACAGGTGCCGTCATCGGTGACGCGCCAGTTCAAACCCACTGCCGTTCCCTGTTGAGCCCAATACCCATCACCGCCACCACCCGAGCAACCCGGGCTGCCGTACCAAAACCGATTCGCCGCCTGGGCCGAACTGGCAGCGAGAACCGCAGCGATCGAAAACACTCCGAGCGCGATGAATTTGTTGAACGATTTAACCATATACAACCTCACTATTGGATTATTCTAGATGGGGAACCGGACGAAAACAGCCCGTCGAAGGCATACAGAATGTGAATGCATTTTGCACACTCGCACCGCAGAGAACACTAAAAGTCCGCCAACGAGACGGGAAAATCATGTATGATGACAACTTAGTAATGCACCCATTGTTAGTCAACTATTTTTTGGATTCCTGCACAAAAGGGCACCGCCTCCGAAGCCCGGTTTAAGGCTGGGAAATCGGGGATTTCCTGCGAGTTACGAGGTCGTTGAGCAGGGTGCGGGCGTCCTCCAAATCGGGCTGCAGCTGGAGCGCCATACGCAGCTGGGATTCAGCCTCATCCAATTGTCCAAGGTTCAGCAATGCCCGCCCCAAATTGCACCGCAAATCAGCGTCTTCCGGCCGCAGGCGCACTCCTTCGGCAAATTGCGCCGCCGCCTCCCGCATCCGGCCAGTTTGCGCCAGGGCCACGCCCAGTCCAGATATCGCATGGACAAAGTCCGGCGACTGCTCCAACGCCTCCTGGTAACGTCCAATGGCTTCCTGAAATTGCCCCATTTTCACCAGCGCATCCGCGTAGGCGGAGGCCACCTCGCGCCGGTGCACACCGCGCGGATCCAGCCGCAAAGCAGCGTTGAAGTGCGGGATGGCAGCCTCCGCTTTGCCGGCAGAGGAAAGGGCGATGGCGTAGTTCAGTTCCGTGATCAGATTCGGACGTTTTGTCACCGCGATGGTGCGGGCGAACAGCGCTTCGCTGTTTCGCCAGTAACCAGCCTGGCGATAGGTGGCGATTCCGCAGCAGGTCACCACCACACCCGCAACCACTGCAAAAACCATTCGACCGGCACGACTGCCGCTCAAAAGCGCCCGGCAACCCCATACCACCGCCACGAGCAATCCGATGGAAGGAATATACATGTAGCGATCGGCCATGGATTGACCGCCCACGGTCACCAAACCGATGACTGGAACCAGCGTCCCGACGAAGACGAACCATCCCACCGCCAGATACGATCGGGTTCGAGCTTGCAACACTACCGCCAACGTCACCGCCAGGAGCAGCAAGGCGGAGCCCAGCACGATCCATAGCGGCCAGTGAAATTCGGCGGGATAAGACACGGCGAGGTCGGCCGGCCAGAAAAATTTCCCAAGATAACGGACATACGCGACCAACGCGTTGGCGACGCGCGCTGGAAATGGAGCAGCTTCGAGCGTCACCACGGCGCCCCCGGTGTTCTGCACGGCATAGGTGATGAAGCAGGAGGCGAAACTCAAGCCGAAGAAAGGAAGCTTTTCCCAAACCAGCCTCGTCCAGCCCGACCGGTTCGGGATCTCCACTCGCGCCAACGGCCAGTAGTCGAGCAGCAGCAGCACGAACGGCAACGTGACCAGCATCGGCTTGCTCATCAATCCGAGGGCAAAACCGATGAGAGCGACCGCGTAGAAATTCCAGCGCGACCGCTCTTTGTCGCGCGCGTAGCGCGTGTAGGCGAGCAACGTTAAGAGAAAGAAGAGTGTGCTGAGGACATCCTTGCGCTCGGAAATCCACGCGACGGACTCCACGTGCAATGGATGCACCCCAAACAGAGCGGCCACGACCGCACTGGGCCACGCTAGGCCTGTGAGCGCCTTGAGGAGGAGGAAAAGCAGCAGCGTGTTGGCAACGTGAAGCGCAAGATTTGTCACATGGTGGCCGCGCGGCTCGATGCCGTAGAGCGAGCAGTCAAGACCGTGCGAGAGCCAGGTCACCGGATGCCAGTTGCATTCGTGCACGCCGGCAAAGGACCATTGGATGGTGCCCCAATTCAGTCCGGAGCGGATTTGGCGATTGTGCGAGACGTAGCCGGGATCGTCCAGATTCACAAAACCCGCGTTGATCACCGGCCAGAAAGCAGCCGTAGTGATCAGCACCAGCAGGCAGGACAACGCTATTTCCCTGCCGCCAAAAAATCGTCCACCGACTTGTCCGGGCTGTTCAGTCATGGAACGCGGCTTCGTCGCGAAGCGATTTCACTCCCGGCTCGGTTTGCCGGATTTATACAGCTCGAGGCGTTTCTGGATGTCGGCGGTGAGTTGCTTGTCACCGCTTTTCACCGCCAGGTCGTAAGCCTTTTGCGCGGCGCCGACCGCCTCGGGGAACTTGCCCAATTCAGCATAACCTCCCGCCAGGGTGTCAAGGGGCACCGCGTCCTGGTTGTGGGTCAACTCGGCGGCGTGGCTCGCCAGCCGCACGGCTTCGGCGCCATTGCGGAAGCGCGCGTCGGGATTGGAGGCCAGCAGCCAAGCGTAGTTGTTCAGCAATTCCACCCAGTCCGGCCGCAGCGCGAGCGCTTGTTGCCAATGCTCGACCCCCTCGGCGGTGCGTCCCTGCTGTTGCAGCACAATGCCGACAAAGTAATGCGCCTCGGCCAGTTTGGGTTGGGCGCCGAGGGCCTTGGTGAATCGCGCCATGAGTTCGTTGGTCTTGTTCTGGCTCATCAACGCATTCCCCAGGAAATAGTAAGCTTCCGTGGAATTGGTCTGCACCTTTATCACGGCGTCAAGGTTCGTTACCGCTTCGGCGAATTTGCCCTGGGCCGACAGCGCCCGCGCCAGGCCGAGGTTGGCCTTGGGCGAATCCGGTTCCTCGGCGAGCGCAATGGCGTAATGCTCCGAGGCCTCGTACAGATGACCATGGGCCAGCGCATATTCGCCGAGCCGGCAACGCGCGTTCGCGTACGCGGGACGGTATTGAATCGCGCGATAATAATGTTCCAACGCTTCCTTTTCCTTGCCCTGCAACGCCATGACGTCGCCGAGATTGTAATGGGCCTCGGCAAAATCCGGACGCAGGCGGACAGCCTCGGCGTAGTGAAACGCGGCTTCATTGGTCTGGCCCAGGCGCGTCAGCACATTGCCCAGATTGTTGTGGGCGGCGGCGTGGTCGGGACGCAGTTCGATGACCGTGCGATAATTTTCCACCGCCTCACTCCAGCGCTGCAATTTCGCCTGCGCCACCGCCAGATTGAAATAGGCGGTGTGATAGTTGGGCTTCAATTCGAGCGACTTCTTATAAGCCGCGAGCGATTCCTCAGCCTTGCCCGTGTTGAACAACGCCATGCCCAGATTGTTATAGGGCAATCCTTCGGCCGGATTGGCCGCGATGGCGATTTTGAAAAGCTCCATGCCCCGATCCACATTGCCCTTGTTGACCAGCGCCACGCCGAGGTCATTCGGTGCGACCCACGATTTCGGATTTCTTTTCCAGTTGTCGGTCCAGAGAAGTTCCGGATCAGAATAAACGCGGGCTTTTTGCCAGCTCAGTATGCTAAAGCCCACAATCAGGATCAGAGTCACACCGGACTTCAGCGCGAACGCCGTGCTGCCGAATTCGCTCTTTCCTTTCCATCCCCAAATCACGCCGGCCATCAATCCGGCCGCGCCCAGCAACGCCAGGTAGCTCCAGTGATCCGCCACGCGGGAATACACCAGGTAATACATGTCGAACACACCCATCACCGGCGCGAGGCTCACCGTGAAATACGCCAGCGCGAACCACAGCCCGCGGCTCCATGAATTCCGGTAGCGCCAGAGCACGAAGAGCATTGCCACCCAAGCCAGCGCCGGGAGAAATGAAAGCGGGTTGCCGGTGTTAATCTCCCAGCGTGAATAAATTACCGTGGTCGATAGCGGGAACAGGGCCTTGTAAAGATAGTGCCAGATCCCCCACGAGCCGCCGACCAGGCGTTCCAGGATCGGGCTCGTTTCCCAATTGGGTGTGCCGATGGCTCGATGGCGTTGGAACCAGACGGTGACCACTGCAGAAACCAGGGAGAGCGCGAAAAATGGGAGCAGGCGGCGCACCTCGCGCATGAGCCACGCAAAACCCGTGACGGAGCTCTTGGTCCTTCCAGCCGGCGGTTGGTCCAGCCACCAACAGCAGAGCAGCAGGACCACGGGTTCGACCACGACCGACGTTTTGCTCAATAGCGACAGGATGAATCCGCCGAGTGAGAGCAGGTAAAAGCCACGCGGGCCTAATCTCTTTCCCGTTTCCGCTGCCGGCGCGGAGCCCGCCGATTCGCGCGAGCGCAGGTACCAGAGAATGCTCAAGAGGAAGAACACGAGCGACAGCGTGTTCTTGCGTTCGCTGATCCAGGCCGCGGACGCGACGCTCACGGGATGCACCGCGAAGAGCATGGCGCCGGCGATGGCGCCGGGAATTCGCAGGCGCAGGAGCACGCGCCAAAGGACGATCGCACCCAGCGCGTGGATCAGGACATTGGTGACGTGGTAGCCGGCGGCGTTCATGCCCCATAGCCGCCACTCCAGCCAGAGCATCGAATAGTGCAAGGGCCAGTAATCGTGCGGCAGGGTCGTGAACCAGATGTGATACAGGCCCTGGTCCGGGGAGCGGATCAGGGGATTGTCGGTCAAGGTGACATCGTCGTCCCAGATGAAACCGCCGTTGAGCACCGGGATGTAAACGATGAATACGAGCAGCAGCAGGACGGCCGACCCGAGCGCGAAACCGGCGTGGGGATGGCGGGCCTGGATTTCGCTCCACCAAGCCATCCACCGCGAATTCTGCCGGGAGGCGGAGCCGCCCTTCGCATTGCTCAACATTCGCCGGACCTTAGCTAATTCGCCCGCCGCTAGCAATGTCGCGCAACATCGCCGCCGGAGCGCGGACATTCCTGTCCGCAGCAATGTCCGAAAACCCACCGCCTTGAACTAACCATAGTTTTCATCGCAGTTCCTGATACTTCAAGGGTGGCAGAGCCAAGGCGCACCCCCGGAGCGCGGACATTCCTGTCCGCAGCAATGTCCGAAAACCCACCGTCTTGAACTAACCACAGTTTTCATCGCAGTTCCTGATACTTCAAGGGTGGCAGAGCCAAGGTGCACCCCCCGGAGCGCGGACATTCCTGCCCGCAGCAACGTCCAAAAACCCGCCGCTCTCCATCCCCGATTTATCTCCCGCAAACAGGGTTGCAAAATCTTCGTCCCCTGCTTTAATACGCCCAGGAGGAGGGCCAAGTCCCTCGCGGCCAAACCGCCGCATTGCAAAGGGAGGAAATCATTATGCGCAGCGTCCGAAGACGTATCAGAAATTTCACTGGGGAACCGCGTACCAATCAGCCGGACAATTATCAGATCCAGTCCGCCTCAACCTCGGCGCAAGCCCTGGAGCACGAGTTCACTCAACATCCCCCGCCGGCGCTGGACACACTCGTGAAATTCCACCGCGTCCTCATCCTCCAACTGGGCGGGCACCTCGAGGCCCATCCAGCATTCGCGGACGTCCTCAGCCGCATGCTCCGGACTGCCGCCGAAATCGAGCGCGAACAGTTACGCACCCAGCTCGAGCAGCGCCGGGTCGAACTCGCCGAGCAAAAGTTCCAGTTCGACGCCGCCGCCGCCTGCCTCGCCCACTTGCCCGAGTTCAAGGCCATCTCCCAAAACAGCGAACTCACCCTCGCCGAACAGATTGACCAGATCCGCATCCGCCTCTTCGGCGTCGCCGTCTGAACCCTCAACCCTCAACTCTCAACACCATGTCCACACCGGCGCCTGAATCATTACTAAACCTCCGCGACTACCAGTTCGCCGTCTTCAAAGACCGCACGACCGGCATCCTCGTCCTCCACTGGTCGCGGCAGATCGGGAAAAGCTTCACCCTCGCCGCGTGGGCCGTGGACCGCTTGCTCAAACAGCTCGCCACCCATGACTCCTGGCTCATCACCGTCCTCTCCAATTCCCGCGACAACGGCGCCGAGTTCAACCGCAAATGCGCCGAAGTCTGCGCCAAGATGGGCCTCGCCGTCGTCGCCCGCGACGACAGCCCCGACCTCTCCTACGAAAACATGCGCATGGAATGCCGCCTCACCCTCAAAATCCCCGCCTCCCAAAAGGTAGGGCGAGTGTCCCCACGAGCCGCTCTTCCCGACCAAAACGATCTTCCGAACTCCAAAACCTGCAACTTGGAACCTGCAACTTGCAACCCGGCCCCTGAACGCCTCGGCCGCATCAAAGTCCTCGCCGCCAACCCCCGCACCGCCCGCGGCTTTTCCGGCGACCTCATCCTCGACGAATTCGCCTTTCACGAAGACTCGAACGCCATCTGGGAAGCCGCCGAGCCCATCCTCTCCGCCCATCCCGAATACCTCTGCCGCATCGCCAGCACCGGCAACGGCCGCCACAACATGTTCTACCGCCTCGCCGCCGGCTCCTCGCGTCGTAGCGAAGCGGAGACGGACGGTGTGCCCGCTCCTGTAGGCCCGGTACCCTTACCGGGCGCAGCAATTAATCCCGTAGCAGCCCACGTCAGTCGGCTCCATCATTCCAACCACCCAGAGCAGCCGAACTCTCCGGGCGGGAACATTAACCCAAACGGTCCAAACACCCTCCCTCTCCCTGGGGGAGAGGGCCGGGGTGAGGGCGAGCCTTCCTCCGCGCCAGCGCTGACCAACTCCCCAACTTGGTTCCTCTCCCAAACCAACTTCCTCGTCTCCCGCATCACCCGTACCCAGGCCCACGCATTCGGCGTGCCGGTGTACGACCCCAAAACCCGCGCCCCCATCACCCCCGACCAGGCCCGCGCCCGCGCCCTCGACAAACGCGCCTACGACCAGAACTACGAGTGCCGTTTCCACGACGAAAACATGGCCCTCCTCACCCACGAACTCATCAACGCCGCCGAACGCTCCCTCATCACCGTGGACGAACAAGCCTGGTCCCCCGCCACGTTGGCTCGCCTCCTCCACGCCGACCACGACCTCTTCCTCGGCAACGACATCGGCCGCCACCGCGACCTCTCCGTCGTCACCGTCCTCGCCCGCCAGGGACAAACGAAGTCCGTCGTTGGCATGCTGCGCATGAGCGGCCTGCGCCTGCCCGACCAGCGCGACCAGCTCGCCCTCGTCTGCCACCTCCCAAAATTCCGCGGCTACGCCGGCGACCTCACCGGCCTGGGCCTCGGCCTCGTCGAATTTCTCCAGGAGGAATTCGGCCGCCACCGCATTCGCGGCGTGAACTTTTCCAGCACCGAACCCGTGAGCGACCTCCTCCGCCTCGAAGGCCGCAAACCCGAGACCGCCCGCGTCACCGAAATCATGGCCACCGACCTCCTCCACTGCTTCGAAGAACGCTCCCTCGAAATTCCAGCCGATCAGCAATTGCGGGACGATCTGGTAAAGCCCGAAAAAATCACCAGCCCCGGCGGCCGCGTCAGCATCGCCGCCGTCCGCGACGACGCCGGCCATGCGGATCATTTTTGGAGCCTGGCGCTGGCGGTTCGGGCGGCGGCAGATGTCTCGACGCCATACACCTTCGTGCCAATCCCCACCGGCCGTTATCGGACGGGAGCCGCCGCGAGCAGACGGAATCGATGGGTGGAGGGGTGAATTTCCGTGCCTGCCATTCCTAATCCTCTCCTGCACTCAGCAATTATTCGGCTTCTCCCTTTGAAATCCCCGTCCCGGTCAAAGCGGGATGAAATTTCAAATTTGCAATTCAGCCTCTTCCCGTCCCACATGCCTGGCCTTTCCCCCACCCTCAACCCTCAACTTTCCTTCGCGGTTGGCGCGCGGAAGTACTTGCCACCCGGCGCGATCGCCGGCTCGAAGGATGAGTAGCCCACTCTGTCCCAGCCGTCCCACAAGTCCCAAGGGTCCCAAGGGTCCCAAGGGTCTCAAGGGTCTCAAGGGTCCCACAGGTCCCACAGGTACCAAGGGTCCCACTTGCCTCTCAAGTCTGACACGTCCTACCTGTCCGATTCCCGCGGAAATCCGGGTCCCATTCGCCAGAATCTTGAATCAACACCTCATTGTCAGGATGGAGAAACCGGTTGCGAATCGCCAGACCCCGGCCCATATGGAGAAGGCAGAGATTGCAGCACCCTGAGTGAAATCCTGTCCGCCGGCGTTTCGGATGAACGGGTGGGACCTGTGGGACGGCTCAGCCCATTGGGATATTGGGACCGGTAGGATCAGGGCGACGATTTTAGTTTCTTGCTTTGCGCTCTTTTTCCCGGGCGTCGAGTCGGGCGCGGGTCATTCGCTCGCGCAGTCCGCCTGCTTTGAGGAAATCGGCTTCGAGGCGCTTTATCTGTTGGCTCAACAGATATGAGGCCTGATGGATCAGGCAAATCATGATGTTGGCCACGACGCCAGCGGGACGGGTTTCAATGAATTCGCTGATGTCCTCGTACGAAAATCCTTCGCGCCGGCCCAATCGGCGCACGTAAAGGGCTTCTTTGGATTCCTGTTCCCAAAGGGGAAGACCGTTCTGACGGAGGTAATCCTCATAGTCACCCAGCAGTTCCTCCAAGCTGCCCAGGGCGCAGCCTGCCAGCTTCAACTCACCTTCCTTGGAGGTGCCGGATACCTGGCTTCCCTCGCTGATGTTTTTATTACCACTCCTGGCCGCCTGGACCATTTGGTCGTGCGTGCGCGAGCGCTTCTCAATAAACCGGTCGCAGAAGCGCTTTGTGGCGTCGTAAATGATCTGGGATTTGCGGTAAGACAGCAGTTTCACGTAACCGCCATGCGGGGGAATGAACCCGCCTGCCGGAGTCGCGGCGTCGTCTTTCTGCTTCTTCCCTGACATGGCGGCATCCTCCCAAAGTGGCCACGTGGTGACAAGTATTCGCGTCCGGCGGGCGGTCCCGAGTGTCGCAGGCGTCGCAGGCGTCCCAAGCGTCCCAGGCGTCCCAAGCGTCCCAAGCGTCCCAGGCGTCCCAGGCGTCCCAAGCGTCCCAGGCGTCCCAGGCGTCCCAGGCGTCGCAGGCGTCCCAAGCGTCCCAAGCGTCCCAAGCGTCCCAAGGGTCCCAAGCGTCCCAAGGGTCCCATCCTGTTCCTGGCAGATGAGACCTTTGGGACCTCTGAAGACAAAGCCTCAAGCCTCTCTGCGCGTGGCGTACCGGCAAGCCGCCTCCTCAATTTCCTCCCGCTCATACCCCTTCCCCACTTCCTCCCCCAACCGCATCGCCCTCGGTCCAATCCCATACGGCCGCAACTGCTGCGACAGCCACCGGCCCTGCACATTCCCCCTTTCGCTCGAAAAACCCCGCCCGCCCGTCAACTCCGCCCAGCCACGATCCGTCATCGCATTCAACCCCGCGACAATCTCCCGGCTGAACAGCCTCTCCGCATTGGCCGCTTTAAAAACCGACAGGATGTCCGCCAGCAAATGCTCAATCGGCGTATGCTCCTCCGTGCCGGCGCTCAACGTCACCGCCGCCTGCCGCGCCATTTCCGGCCATTCGCCCCCGGCTGCATCCGCAATCGCCAGCAGCGGTTCCCAGATGTCGGCCGCGCGGTCGTTCAGTTCGGAGGGGATCACGGGCATGGCCGCTTCCAAAGCGTCGGCATGCTGGTCCACGAAATCGCCGCAGCGCTCCCGCAACGCCGCCAAGTCAAGCCCGCGCAACCGCTCGCACTTTTCTCCGGGGGGCTTTGCGTTGCATCCGGATGATGATGCACCGGTCCGCCAGCGTGTCCGGCAGCCGGCCGATGGCCGCCAGAATCTTCGGGCACCAGCAGGAAAACCGCTTCAACCCGCCCTCGGATGAAAAATTCTCCGCACCTGTAGGCCCTCCCGCCCCGGCGTGACCACCGGGCGGCTGACCTGTAGGCCCGGTGCCCCCACCGGGCGTCTTCACCGGCTGGCTCAACAAAGCGCGGATCGTGCTGGAAAGCGACGGCGGCCGTTCGTGAACCACCCGCAGGACAAAGCCCGTCTTGCGGTTGTGCCCGGCGTTGAGAATCCCGCGCAACGGATCGTTGCCCCGCAACAGCGTATCCGCTTCGTCAATGATCAGCGTCGGCTGCTTCTCCGCGATCACGCGAAAGAAAGCCGGCGGGCTGATGTTCGCCGCGATCTCCGGGTCACAGACCAATTCCGCCATCACACTCAGCAGCGTCGTCTTCCCGCACCGTTTCTCCGGCGACTCCACGCCGATATACGCCGTTACGTCCCGCAGCTGGTACGAGTAAGTATGAATCACCCACAGCGCCAGCGTCTCCGCCGCCCACTTCGGCAGAATCACATACCGCTTCAATAATCCCGCGATTTCATCCAGCACCGCACCATCCAATTGCCTTTCCTCTTGTAGGCCGGGTGCCCCCACCCGGCTTCCCTCTTCCTCGTGGCGGCAGGCCTCCGGCCTGCCGTGGAGCCGGGCGTCCCGCCCGGTGGCCAAAACCGTGGAACCACCTGTCGCCGCCGATTGCAAACCCGCTTCCTCACTCATACTCAAATCTTTCCTCTATCCATCGCGCAAACCCTAACCGGCCCACCTGGACAACGGCTGTCCAAGTGAATAACTTTTCACCGGACCTCAGCCCCGCTCTTCTCCGCTGACTCCGTTAGCTCCTCTTTTTTGCGCCTTTTGCGCCTTTTCGCGGCCATTCCGTTCCCCGTCCTTCCGATTCTCCGCTTTCCCAGTAATATTTTTCTGTCGCCAAATTTTTCTGTCATCGAGTCCGGTCTTGGCGGATTCATCTTCTTCGCGTTTACCTGCTCGCGATTCATCGGAGTTGGCGTGGACCTGCTCGCGAAAACTTTCGGAGTTCGCGGCTGCCCTTTAGCTCCCGTGCCTTTTCGTGCCTTTTTGTGGCTATACCGCTCCTCGCCTTTCCAGGTGGATTTTTCTGTCTCATTTCCCGTCTTTTCGGTCATTTTTCTGCCCCCATCTTTCTGACAAATCTGCTTGCCTCAGCTAATTTGTCAGCCAGCCACAGATACACTTATTTTCGTGCCTTCTTGTGGCCATTCCCTTCCTCCGCTTTCCGAGGCAGATTTTTCTGTCGCCAAATTTTTCTGTCATCAAGTCCCGTCTTGGCCGCTTTCCCCTTCTTCGCGTTCGCCCTGCTCGCAAAAACTTTCGGAGTTCGCGGTTACCCTTTTGGTTCTCGTGCCTTTTCGTGCCTTTTTGTGGCTATACCGCTCCTCGCCTTTCCAGGTGGATTTTTCTGTCACCAAATTTTTCTGTCATCAAGTCCCGTCTTGGCCGTTTCCTCCGCTCTGGTTTGTAACCGATACCGCCCGATTTGTAACCGATCTGTAACCACAAATGTAACCGATAAAACACGCATTTCACCCAATGTTTATGCGGTTTGTAACCGTGTAACCGATAGAAAGGGGGGTATACCCCCCCTGACCCCCTTTTCCTCCTCCCCACCGCCCCTTCCCGGTTGCCCCGTTCCTCAATTCACCACAAACACCGCGCACTCCTCCGGCAGCACCTTCCCGAATCCAAACGGCAACGGTCCGCCGGCGTAGAACATGGCGCCCAGGCCGTAGGACATGGTGCTGAGCCACGGACAGGACACTTCCTTAAAACCGTCCAGCCGGGTCGCGAGTGATTCAGGGATTGCGGAAGTGTTCGTGTTGTTGCGCGGAATCAGGATGACGTCACCGTGGGCGGGCAAAGTTTGGTCGCGGGCCAGGGCGCGGGCGCCAGCCTGCTCCAAATAATACTGAAAGCCCCAGTGACCTTGAAACCAGATCGTGCGTCCCGATTTTGCGTAATGGTCGCCCGCGGTAACAGCCAGTTTGCGAACGGCTCCCGCCAAAGCGTAATCGGCGCAGGCGACTCCCAGGGAAATCACAGCGGCAGCGGAGAGGGCGAACCAGACGCGCGGATCCACACGACTGGAGTCCGCCGAAGGCGAACGCAGTGAGTCGAGCCGTCGAACAAGGACGATGGCGAGCGCGGGCGCCATGGGAAGAATAGCCCGGCCGTTTACCGTCCAGTTGGCGAACCCGGCGAAGACGAACGTGCCAAAAATCCACAGCGCGAGCAGCCACGATTCCGCGCTGCGCGAGCGCCGGACATCGGCGACCGTCAAGGCCAGCGCACTCAGCCCGCCGAGGATGAACAAGGCGAACTCCAGGCTGACAATCGCCCTGCCCGCATCGGTCTTCGGCAGGCGAAAACCGCCGATCGCACCGAGCACGCCGCAACTCACGGCAAGCGCGGCCAGCAGGCAGATGCCGAGAAAGATCTGCCGGCGGTTCCACAGCAGCGGCGCGAGCAATACCGGTGACAACAACCCGCCGCCCACAAATGCAAGCGCGACGAGCGTGGCGGCAATCGGCCCTTTGCTTGCGCCCGCTCGAACGACGACCGCGTAATCCACGGCTCCGGAAAACAGGCCGGAGCCATACTTTGCGCGGGTGAAGACTTCGTAAGCGCCCAGCGCGATCAAGGGAAGCAAGAGCCAGCTCAATTCAGGAGTAAATCGCTTTCTTTCGAAGCAGGTATACGCGGCGAGCAAAGGGATCAGGCACGCCCCGAAGTATTTAGCCAACGCAGCGAACAGCATCAACACAGCGGCGGCGCAGAGCATCCCCGGCCGGTTCTCCTGGAGGCCCTGGACCCAAAGCAAAATTGCCCACACCCAGAAGGCGAGCATCATGACGTCGCACATCAGGCTCGTGCCGGACACGATCAGCACCGGGGTAAACAGCGCGATCAAAGCCGCGAGGTGCGGTCGCCGGCACCACCGCCGCGCGAGAAGAAAGGTTCCGACAACCGACAACACCGCGAACGGCAAAAGCAACAGGTGCAGACCCACTTCACTCCAGCCGACAAGCGTGCTGCCACCCGCCAGCCAGGCCGGGGCGAGCGGGGGATTCTTCATCACCACGGACATGGGCTCGACCTTACCGTACCAGTTGACCGTGAACCCGTAGGGATCGAACGGATGGGCGCGCATTTGTTTGGCGCTCCAGACGAAGAGCGGATCGTCCATGTGGACGGCCTTGCCGCAGAAGGGCGCGACGCAAGCCACCGTCAGCAGTGAAAGCAGGATGATCCAGAAACCCGGCCTTGGCGTATCGGATTTATCCCCGGTCATGGCGCGTTACTTTTTGGGCAGGCACTCGTCGAGGGCCACGGCGAGTTCGTCCTCAAGGATCTTCTTGCCGGCTTCGTTGAGGTGGCAATGGTCGGTGAACAGTTCGTCGCCAGGAAGGCCGTTGGTTGCATGCGCGCCGATGACTTGGTGGATGTCCACCAAGGCCGAGTGGGATTCTTTCGCGACACCGCTCACGATCCGGTTGATCTCCGTGCTGGCGCGGATCGGGTTGGCGTCCCGCAGGAAGGCTTGCTCGAGGTGGAACGTGGCTTCGGTGGTATTGCTGGATTCCAAGAGCCGTCGTCCCACCCAATACTCCAACAGCGGGTTGCCGGAATTCTTTTCGAGTTCGGCACGCAAGCGAGCCAGGTCCCATTTGCCGGCGTCCTCCGCGCCGGGGAATGCCGCGTAATCCGCGGGCGGGCGGGCGTAGTTGTAAGCCAGCGTGCAAAAGATCACCGGCACCCCTTGCACCTGGCAGGCCAGGGCAATCTTCGAGAGGTTGTCTTCGTAGGTGCGATAGAACTCAGCCTTGTCGCGGTCGTCGTATATTCGCGCATACCCTTGCAACGCTTCGCGGCGCGGCTTCGCGATTTTCAGCCATTGCTTGGTGAAGAATTGCAAAAGACGGATGTCGGGCAGGGTCGGAGCGCGGCGCGGTTTTTTGTCAGGGCCCAGGGCGCAGCTTGGATTGGAGACGCTGATGAATTCGTTATGGCCGGCGTAAACGACCACGGCATCGGGCTGCAAATCCAGCGCTTCGCGGACGGACAACAGCACCCGTTCGCTGCCGCAGCCAGCGAAGGCGACGTTAATGATTTCCACGGGGCGGTTTCGGCGGCGGCCCAATTCGGCGGCCAGTCGTTCGCACAGCCCGAGGTTGCGCACGTTCGATTCGCCCGCGATCGCGATGCGGATGGTGCCGGGCGGTTTCTCGCGGGTGAAACGCTGGTCCACGCAAAACGGCCAGCCGTAAGGCTGGGAGTCGGTGAACATCGAAGCGGTCCTTAAATGCACCCCGTCCTCCTCCGCCACAAATTCCGGGGCGGCGAGATACCACGGGCTGAAACGAAACCCCACCGCGCGCAGTATTACTTCGCCGATGCCCGCGAACAAAAGGACCAGCACGCAACCGAATGCCACTGCCAACAACCTGCCCTTAGCTGGCGACATCCTCCTGCGCCCGGTCTGATGAGAAGGCTTGGGGTGTGTGGGTGAAGTGCCGGACATTGATGCCAAAACCTGCCATCCCCTTAACGCCGCGCCAAGCCGATTCAGGTCTCAACCTGCAACCTGTAACCTTCAACCTGTAACTCTCTCCGCCGTCACGGCTTTTGCCCCGTCGCCTCCTCAAGCTGACGAACCAATCCCGCGGCGGGTTGGCCGCCGAGTTGGAGGCAGGACCTGACGTCGGACCAGGCACGGGGATAGTCTTTGCGTCGGAAGTAAGCGGCGGCGCGGTTATTGTAAGCCATCGCGAGACTCGGCCTGAGTTCGAGGGCGCGGGTGCAATCGCGGATGGCCTGGTCGTAGTCGCCGAGGTTCACCAGGGAACCAGCGCGGCTGCTGTAGGCTTCGGCGAAGTTCGGGCTTAATTCCAGCGCGCGTGTGCAGTCCACGACGGCTTTCGCGAACTCGCCCTGGCTGCTCCAGGCGAGATTGCGGTTGTACCAAGCGCTGGCCAGACCCGGTTCCAATTCAATGGCGCGGGAAAAATCCGCGACGGCCAGGGCGGCGTCGGCGCGATTAAGATACGCCAGGCCGCGCGTATTCCAGGCGGCGGCAAAATCGGGGCGCAGCTTCACGGCCTGCGTGGCGTCTTCGATCGCGTGCTGGTATTCGCGTTGGGCATTGCGCGCGTTGGCGCGGTTATACCAGGCTTCGGCCAGTTCGGGGCGCAATTCCAGCGCGCGGGTGCTGTCGGCGATGGAGCGATCCCACAAGCCCTGGCGATTCCAGGTGGCGGCGCGGTTGTTGTACGCGTCAATGTAATCCGGCTTGAGTTCGATTGCGCGGTCGTAGTGCTGCATCGCCTCGCTTACTTCGTCGCGCGCGGCGAGGGCGTTGCCAAGGTTATTGTGAGCCATCCAGGAGGTCGGGTTTTTCGCCACGGTATCGCGCCAGAGGGTTTCGAGGTTCTGGTAGGCCTGGGCGTGTCGCCAGGTAAGGGCTCCGAGCACGATCAAAAGCAACGCAGTCAACACGGGGCGCGCTGGTCTTCCAACAAGGCGGGTCGTTGCCCACGCGGCGAAGAGGGCGATCCAGCCGAGGCACGCGAGGTATTGGTAGTGATCGGCCACGAAGGAATAACGAAAGGTGTAGAGCGACACAAAGCCGAGCAGCGGGGCGATGACGGCGGTATAGAAGAGGATGGCGGAGATTCCGAGGCGTCCCAGCTTCGCGCGAAAGCGCCAGAGCAAGGCGATTAATCCGATGCCCGCGGCCAGCCAGGCGTATTGCCAGACCTGGTGCGGATCGATCGGCCAGCGCGGATAACTGAAGGTCAGGCTCGCGGGCCAGATCAGTTTCCAGGGATAAAACCACCACCCCCGGCTGGCGATCAACAGTCGTTCGCCCGGACCGAAGGCGAGTCCATACTCAGCGCGAAAATTTCCAAGGTGTCCCTCCCACCATACGGAGAGAAGTCCCAGGGCGAGACCGGCGGCCACGAATGGGGTGATCGGCAGATACGGCCGCCAGCCGCCTGGCTCTTTGCGGAGCCACATGATCAATGCCATGGCGGCGGGCAGCGTGCAGGCGGTGGTTTTGCTGAACAGCGCCAGCGCGCCGCACAAGAGCGCGGCAGCGTAGAATCGCCAACGATCAGCTCCAGTCCGCGCCAGGAAGGCGATCCAGGCGAGCAGCGCGAGGAGATAGAAGCAGGTGGACTGGGTGTTTTTGAGTTCGGTGATCCAGGCAACGGATTCAACCTGCACGGGGTGGAGCGCGAAAATTGCCGCGGCGAGCCACGCGCCGGGCACGGCGAGGCGACGCAACAGGCGCCACACCAGCAGCGCGTTCGCGGCGTGCAAAAGCACGTTGACGAAGTGGTAGCCGCGGGCGTCCAGACCCCAGAGCGCGTGCTCGATACGCAAGGTCGTGTAGGTGAGCGGGAAATATTGCGATTGGTAGTGCAGCGAAAACCAGATGCGCCAGAGGCCGTCGGGCGCGGTGAGCAGCGGATTCTGGACGACGTAGGCATCGTCGTCCCAGACAAACCCGGCGTTGAGGGCCGGCCAGTAGGCCGCGAAAACCGCCAGCACTAGAACCAAGCCGAGCCACACGGCGCGGGGTGGTGACGGCGGATTTGCGACGGAAGATTCGGGCTTCCCTGAGGATGGGCGCCGGGGGCCCGGGTTCCTGCCCTGTCGTTTGGTCATTCGAGCTTGGTCATTGCGCCCGTGTTCTGGTTGGGCGTGATGCTAGTGTTTTGGGCGGCGGGAGACACTTCAAAAGCAGCAAGTATCCGGCTGGCGGGAAGAGCAGCAAGGAAAAGGGATTTGGCAAAAAGATGGGGTCAAAAAAAATCACCGGAAAGAACGGAATGACGACAGAAAAATATGCGTGAGACGGCAGGATCGGCCAGCCGGATAAGGCAGAAAGGAAGGCAGAAAGGAACGCCGAAATGGAATGAAACCTGCTCGAAATGAGGCTGGATTCGCACGATTGAGAGGCTCACCGGCGCGAATAACCGCAAAAAAAAGACATGCGCAGGGCCATCTGCCTCATATTTGGGCTGATTTTGCTCGGGCTGGGTGGCCACGTCGTGGCCGCGCCGGCGGAGAAATTCTTTCATACCCCTTACTCGACGGAATCCCAGTATCTGGAATCCAGCATCCTGCGGGATATCGCGGGCATGTTGCTGAAGGCCAGCCCGGACAAACCGACCGTCGTGGAAGTGACCGCGAAAGTTGAGGGCGATGGCTCAGCCAGCTATCGGCTGACGTTGGCCGGGATGCACGTGGATATCGCCCTGCCCCAGCACCAGCCGATGTGGGAACCGGCGCGTTACCAGGATGCGGTGACGAGCATCGCGGCGACACTCAGGTTGCCGGCGTCGCACCGGACGGGACCGGTTTCCAGCAATCTTTTGCACGAGCTGGAAAATCCAAGTATCGAAACGCTGACCCGGGCTTCGGCGCAAATTTCAGAACAGTTGAAGAACGACATGCGGGCATCGGGACCGCACGAAGCGGCGGCGGCGTTGTTGGCTTCGTTTGCGCTGCAGGAAAGGCTCGAACCCTTTGACGACATACGCTGGGCGTTGAACCGGCTCACCGCGCACCTGGCCGTGGCGCAGTGGACCGGGGACGGCAAGCCCGGTCGCGAAGGGCATTACGCGCTGGCGACCGTGTACGCGCTGATGAATTTGCAGACGAGCGCGCTGGCCAAAATCCGCGAGCTCGAAAAGTTGCCGGACGCCAATCCCGTCTGGAACCGCGTGTTGCAGGCGCGCGTGACGGGTGATCCGCGCCGGCTCGCAACAGGAGATCCAAAAGCGATCAGCCCTTTCGAGTGGGAGGAGCGGATATACGCGCTGCATCGCAGCAGCGGCAGCGAGGCGGCGGGGGCGGAAGCCCAACGCTACGTGAAAGCCATGGGCACAAACTTAGTGGACGGTAGCGATCTGTTCTTCTGCGTTTTCGCGGGCCAGGGATTGCCGGGCGAGCTGCCAAGCCACATGTGGGATCCCGCAGACGCGATGACGCTGGTGCAATACAATGCCAAAGATGCCTGGCGGTTTATCAATCATACCAAGGCCGACCCGCCGGCGACGGCTGAATGGCTGAATATCGAACCCGCTGGGTGCGTGCAGGCAGACGGTAGAATTGAGGTGATTGATTGGGGAGCGTGGGCGATGCAGACGCAGCGGCAACTCGAGACCATTTACGTTCGCACGCTGGAATTTCTACAGCGGCAACAGGGAAAAACCCCAGCCGAGCTGGCGCAGGCCGACGAGCAAATGAAGAAGACGGTCGGCGGGTTGTGGCTGACGCCATGTTTTGGAGTGGAGCGCGCAGGCGCCGGCAACCTGAACGCTGCGTGGGCGATGTTCGCCGAGAGACCGCAGATTCTTCCCACCGCAACCGTGCGTAATCTGTTGCTGCGCTGGGCCACGGAACGCGTGATTGGCAATGTCGGCAAAAAGCTCGACGACGAAGTACGGATTTTCAACGTGGCGTTTGCGTGGCCGGCCTGTCTGCCCAGCGGCACCCTGCTCGGGCTCGCAAGCAGCCCGGCGCTTGAGGGAAAGCCCGCAGCGTTGCGCGACCTCTTGCAGACCGCGCCTTACAGCGTGCCGTTGATCCGGCAATTCCTACAGCAGGGCAATCCCGGCCCGGTCGAGGCGGCGTCCGTGCTGCAGCCGATCGCGGAATTTAACACGTACGCAAGCGAGACGTTGAGCCGGACGCTGACGCATCGTGAGACGGCGCCGACCACGGCCCGGAATTAATTTCCGGACGCGCGGTTTGCCGTGTCAGCTCAGGGATAAACCAGCCGATAGAAGCAACGTGCAGGCGGGCCGCCGAGGTCGAGGTAATCGTCCCAGAAGACGATGGACCCGTCCGCCCAGGCTTGCACCGGCCAGGAGGACACCGTGCCCGTAAAGGTGACGTTCGTGGCGCGTTGGACGGTGTAGGAGTACCACGGCACTCCGGAGAAATTAACCAGCGTCGTACCCGGAACGGATTTCACGTCCAGCGAAACAGCATTGGCCCCCACATTGGTAATGATATTGATCAAGACGGTGCCGGTGGCGTTGTAACCATTTCCGTCGTTGATGGTGTAGGTGAAGCTGTCGGGGACGGAATTCGAGGGCACGAGGATCTGCGTGTCGGTGGTGACCAACGCGAGGCCATTGTGAGTGGCGGCGCTGGCGCCCGTGAAGAAGACCGGGTCGCCGTCCGGGTCGTGATCGAACGCCATGAGGTCGCCGATGTTGATGGCCAGCGGAGTGTTGGCGAGCTGGTAGAAGGTGCCGCCCAATGCCTGCGGCGGGGGATTGGTCTTGAAATTGGCGACGAGCGCGCGATTGCTGCTCACGGTAAAGCTGAAGTCCGGCAGAGTTTCGACCACGACTCCGTTTTCGGTCCAGTTGGCAAAATCGTAACCGTAGCTGGCCGTGGCGGTCAGATTCGCCGTGGAACCGGCGGCATGGCTACCGACGCCGGAAACAAATCCGGTATTCGTGGGCGACACGGCGGCGGTGACGTTGAAACTCTGCGCGGTGGCGCGTTGGGCGACGAGGTTGTCTACAAAGAGCAATCCGGATACGACACCGATGGGAGCGATGTCCACGGTGACCAGCGTGAATGGCGTGGAGGAAGCAAAATTCAGGTGGCCGTCGGGGTACGCGCCGTTGGCCCAGGTGCCTTGGGCAGTGCCCGAGCCGATGGCGGGCGTGGCCGTGGAATTGGTGTAGGCGGTGATGCGCACGGTGCTGGGGGTGTTGTATTCGCTCGACACGTCGCCGGTCATGAAATCGAACGCGAGATTCGTGATGGGCGCGCTAAACTGGATTTGGAACGAACTCCACCAGGTGCCGGGATACAAAAAATTTCCCGAGAACGACGGCGGCGCGCCGATGACGGACGATTGGCGGGTTTGAATGGACCAGCTGCCGCCGAGGGAGCTGAACGAGGCGGTGAGCAGATTGTTGGATTGCGAGCCGGGCAGGCCCTGCCCTTGCGAAACGGGCGGCCAGCTAGTGTCGAAATCGAAAAGCGCGGACTGGGGCTGCATGGCGAAATTCGCGGTAAGCGCGCGGTTGGCGGAGATAGTGAACGCGTAATTCGTGGATGTGCTCACCGGCGTTTCGAGGTCCGTCCAGTTCACAAATTGAAAGCCGCTGGCAGCGACCGCGCGGACGGTGACGGTGGAATTGCTGTTGAACAAACCGGCGCCGGTCGCCGAGCCGCCGTAGCTCGGGGCCACCGCTGTCGTGACGGTGTAGGCCGGGATGAAATTGGCGACGAGCGTGCGATTTGAACGCACGGTGAAGGTGTAGGCGGCTGAAGAGCTGACCTGGGCGCCGTTCTGTGTCCAGTTCTTGAAGCCCCAGCCGGCATTAGGCGAAGCGGTGAGCGTGCACACCGAGTTGCTGGTGTAATCACCCGCGCCACCGACCGCGCCCGCGCCCACTGGCGAGACGCTTGCGGCGATGGTGTTGGTGATGGTGGTGACGGGGATGACGGGATTCGTGTCGCTCAGCGTCAGCGCCGTGAGCGCAAAATCGCCCCACATCTGGACGAGGTAGGTGTCGTAGCCGACCAAGCCCGGGCTGTAGGGGAAGGTCGCGCCCGCGTAGCCGGTGCAATCGTATTGCAGCGGGTCGGCGAAGGCGTCATTGCCGTTCAATTGGGGCATGAGCTCGAACGCCGCGCCCGCGCCGGCGGTATTCAGGAGAATTTTTCCCGTAAAGGAACGCAGGTCGAACTTTTTGCCGTCGGCGCGCTTGATGGTGATTTTCGCGCCGTTCCCGGTCAACGGCCCGGCAGTGTAGGCCTGCGCCTGGACACCGTTCGGCCAGACCACGCTGAAGAAACGTCCAATCGGTCCGCCACCCAACCCGCCGGTGAAATAGCCGTCCTGGGTGTAGGTGAAGAGATAGCCTCCGCTGTTGATGGTCACCGAAGTGATGTTACTCGCGGTGACCGTCATGGATTGCGAGGCGTTAAAGTAAATATTGGTGTTTGTGGCGCCGACCGGCAGCGAGCAAGCCATCAGACCGGCCACGACCAGGGCTTTGCGTAATGAGGTTTTCATAATTTCCACGAAGGTCCGGGCCTGGTCTGCGCAACCGAAATGGACCCATCGTGAAATTTACTCCCCTGGCGGGAAACCGCCTATCCACAGTATTTGCCCAAGCGAGAGCAAATGGTGTCTGGTGCAGTCTGTCCGGACTGTCCTGAAGAGCGCCCTTGGAAAACAAAACGCCTGCAACGTTTGCACGCGCAGGCGTTTTTGAAAAATCGGAGCTACCGGCGGGGATTACTTCGCCTTCACGGTCCAGCCGGTCTGGACGACCTTGTCGCCGGCGTAGGAGGCCTTGCTGCGATCTTCCTGGACGGAGGAAATCGTGACTTCGCCGATGAGCTTCTCGTCGGTGAACACCACCTGGCCCTTGTCGTCCTTGGTATCCACGGTTTCGTAGAGCGACAGTTTATCGCCGGCCTTGAAGCCGTTCTTCGATCCGAGCGAGATGATGATGGTGTCCTTGCCGGCGACGGCGAGGACCTTGCCGGGCGTGTTATGCAGGGCGCTGTTGGCGGCGGCCTCGTTGGCGGCCGCGGCATTGGCCGCGCCCGCCTTCATCTTGTGTCGGGAGGATTCGGGAACGGTGACCTGAGCCAAATCGGCCATGATCAGGTTCAGCGCTTTGACCGTGGCTTTGCCGAGGGCGCTTTCCATGAATTCCTTGTTGTCGAAACCGATGCCGCCGCCGTGGCCGTTCACGCCCACCGCAACGTTGAAGCCCAGGCCTTTTTCCGCGGCCTCGGCCGAGCCGGTCTTGATGATCTTACGGTTGTTGGCGTCCACGAGGCGCCAGTCAATGCGCACGTCCGACGTGGTGGTCTTGACCCCTGCCCCGCCGAGTGCGCTGGGGACGAAGCCGCCCAGGCCGATGCGGGTTTCCTTATTGCCGAAGCGCGTCACTTTGGCGGTGAGCATGAAGTCCGCGGCGGCGAAATTGCCTTTCTCCACTTTGTCCTTCTGGTCGACGAAGCCGTCTTCGCCCAGTTTGATTTCGCCGACGAGCGTGCCGAGCTCGGTGGTTTCGAGGACGGTAAACTTGTTCAGCTTGCCGGCTTCGGTGATGGTCATCTCGGCGAGGCCCTGACCCATGGCGGGCTGCCAGTATTGGATGTGGGTCATATCGCCGCTAAAGGGGGCGACGATGAGGGTCGGGAGTTCGCTGTCCGCTGCGTGCAAGCCCGCCAGGCCGAGGGCGAGCAGGGAGCCGGTGGCCAGTGCGCGAAGGGTGGTCTTCATAGTCGTAAATCCTGTCATGGCAACTGTTTGATAAGCGTGGTTTTGCAAACAAAACTATCCGCGCTTGAAACCCATCTGTAGCTGAGCCGAGCGGGGATTGTCAATTGCGGTTTTGGGTGGAAGGATGAATTGCTTCACCGCGCAGGCGGCGGGCACGGCGATTCCAGCAATACGCGAAGGTGAGTTTGTAAAAGAGGAATAGCGCCAGCATCCCGCCAACCAGAACGATAAGCGCCCGGAGCGGGGTAATCGGGGCAATGTGGAAGCCGCCGACAATCACCAAAGCGAAAATCCCCGGCAGGGAACCGAACATCAGGCTCAACTTGAGCAGGATGAGATTGTCTATTTCGCGGTCCTGGGGAGGAGAGTTCCTGAACAGAGGCCACCAGGCCCAATCGCTGTCACTGAGGGAGTTCAGGTAGTCTTCGACCTCTCTCATCAATGAGCGATTTTGCATGGCGAATTTCGGACAGATTCAAAATGGACGGCCGGCTTTGAATTCGTATTGCGGCCAGGGCACAAAGGTTTCACCGACGCGGTCGTTCAGGTTCCATTGGGCATTAATATACACCGCCGGGTTGGAAACGATAGCGGGCCAATCGGCGTTGCGGAATACCTTGAGGACCCAATGGTCGCAATCCCAAGTGCCGAAGAGACGCTCGCGCGGCAACCAAAGGAGAATGAACTCGGGATCGTAATTCCGGCACTCGCCGGTAAGCGAGACGGCGGGGATGGCGTAGTAGCCGGTTTCGCGAGCGTGGGGATCTCCGGGAAGATCGGTGCCGATCCAGACTTTGCCCAGGGTGAGTTTGTCGAGCGATTTGAGTTTTACCTCGCCGGCTTCGATCTTTCGGAAGTCGTAGGTCAGTTGCCGGCCGGATTTCAGGAATTCGGCGGTGGCGTCAGGCAAGTTTAAGGTCTCCATGCTCAGGCGAACAAATAAGGCAGAGAGCTTGGAGATGGCAAAGAAAAACCGGGTGTAACCACAAACCAGACGCATCCCGGCACTTTTCACCCGCGTCGTTCCCGGTAAGATGGCGGCACACTATGAGACCTGCGATCACGCAGTGGCTGTTGGAGGCCTCGATTCTATGGGCCGCCGGAGGATTGATCTTCGCCGCCCCGATCACACCCCGGGTAGGCCAGCCGGCGGATATTGCGTCGAGTGCTTACCAGTACCGCGCGGACCGGTCGGCGGGGGAGAATCCGCCGGAGAGTTGGGTGGCGCTGAAGTGGTACGCGCACCAGCCGCTCAACCAACCGGTGGACACGAATGCGCCCGCTATCAGGCAGGTGTTGTGCAGCCTGCTGTGGGAGGAAATACGGCCGGTGCGTCAGCTTGAGTTGACGTGGCCGGAGGATGGCAAGCAGCGGCCGGTGGCCGAAGAGGTGGCAGTGTCGGTCCTGCAAAACAAAGGGAGTTCGAGTTCTTGGTGGAACAACCTCGACTCGGTCCAGAAATCGGTGAGCCCGGTGATTACGAACGACGGGAAGACCTGGCGCTATGAATTGGCGGCGGATTCCTGTGGCGTGGTGGTGAGCCTGGCGGGGAAAGGAGTTGCGGCGGATTATGCGGTGCCGACGGCGAGAGTGTTGGTGAAGGAGGTGTGGAAGCAGATGGAGTTGGAAATTGAATGGGGATTCGAACGGGCCACGCGGGACGAGGATTACAGCGGGCGGATCGAGGCTTATGATGGGCTGATAACGGGACTGCGTCCGCTGGGTGAAGATGCGGGGACGAAGGTCACGGAAGGGAATTCGTGGCGTTCGAGCGGCCAGGGCGCGGGCCGGCGGGGGGTGAAGTTCAGCCTGCTTTATATCGGCACGGCGAAGTGGCGGCGGACGCAGGCATTCACCAGTCAATCGGATGACGTGGCGCGCACAATCGTCACTCTTTGGACGAAGGCGGGGAATTTCTCATTCCTGGCGGCGGACCTGGAGAACGGGCCGATTCTCGCGCCGGAATACGGATTTTTCGTGCGACGGACTTCAGCCCGGCCGCCTCCGCCGGCGAAAGTGGCGGAGGGCGCACGGGACTTACGGGTGCCGCGAACGTTGCTGACGACGAAAATGAACGCCATCGCCGGCAGCGATCAGTTGCGCGGCTGGGGTAGTGACGAGACGCCGTGGTTTGGCGGTAATCCCACGGACAAAGAGGTTTCCGCGCTGGGCATCCATTTTCCCGCCGGAGGTTTGGCGATGCATCCTGGTCCCACGCAATGCGTGTCGGCGGGTTGGCGCAGCCCCATTTCGGGAAGGGTGAAAATCCAAGCGGCAGTTGCGCATGGCCAATCCGGCGGCGACGGCATCGAATGGTGGATCGCGCGAGAGGACGCGAAGCAACGGCAACATCTGGCTCACGGGGCGACGGACGGCTCCGGAGCGCGGACCATTCCGGCGGTGGGCGAGGCGAAGGGTCTGGAGGGAGTCAGCGTCAGGCCGGGCGACATCATTTCACTGATCGTTGGGCCGAAGGGCACGCATTATTGCGACACCACGCTGATTGAGTTGGTCATCAGCGAAGTCGGCGGACAGGGCCGGGTCTGGAATCTCACCACGGACGTGAATGGCACGTTACACGCCGCGAATCCGCACGCGGACAGTGAGGGTCACGCGGAGGTGTGGAGTTTCTACACAGAAAAGGCACCGGCGGGGCCGCCGCCAGTTCCTGCGGAACCGCCCTTGGAACTGGCTTCGAAAGCGACCACTGCCCGGGAGTTTATCGCGGAGCTGGAGTCGAGGAAGTTAAGGACCATCCGGGAGAAAACGCGCACGCACGCCGAGCAGACGTGGGAGGGAGCGGTCACCGCGATGCGCGGAACGAACCTGCCGCCGTACCCCGTGGCGCCGAAGGATTTCGTGCCGCCGATGCGGGTGGAGGTTCCGTCGGAGCGGCTCACGGCGCAATGGAACCTGGGGATGTGGCACCTGCTGCGTCATTGCGAGACGAATCCGGCGACGGGCCGGCTTTGGTTCAACGACTATCCCTACGGCATTCTGGGCGCGGAGACTTATCTCATTCTTTCGGCGCTCGATTCGATGGGCGCGCACGCGGCGGCGGCGGACGGATTGGATCAGTGGGTGTCGCTGCCGATGGACCCGGACTCGAAGGGCCATCACGCGTGGGCGCTGCCCGACCGTCCGAACGGGCTTTTCACCGAGGGACACGGCTGCCTCACGCACGCGGTTGGTCCGGCGGGCGCGGGCGGTCACATGGATGGCGTGCATGCGTTTGGGCCGGGATCGATTGGGTGGGCGCTGGCAGAGCATTATGCGATGACCGGCGACACGAATTGGTTGAAGGCGTCGGCGCCGCGCATTCAAGCCAACGCGGAATGGATGCTGCGGCAGCGACGGGTGATGGCGCACGCGCTGCCCGACGGCGACCGGCTCTGGGGCAAGGGCCTGCAGCCGGCGTTGCAAGTGACGCCCGACAGCGGCGGACTGTGGATGCAGTTTTACGAGTGCGAGGCTTACTACTGGAGCGCCATCTCGCGCTTCGCCGCGGCGCTGAGCGAGATTGATCCGGCGGGCGGCGCGAAGCTAGCTGCCGAGGCGGAGGCTTATCGGCAGGATTTGCGGGCGGCGGTGGAAAGGTCCATCGCGCTGTCGCCGGTGGTTCCGGTGCGCGACGGCACGTTTCATTCGGTCATTCCCTTTGCGTGCCATGTGCGGGGATTGGCCACCGGCGCGTGGGGCTGGCAGCGTGATGGCTCCGGCGAACATGTCGGTCCCTTATATTGGGACACCGTTCAATCGGCGGCCGCGCTGATCAGCCCGGCCGGCCTTTTGCCCGCGGACGACGTCCGGGTGCAGGGTTATCTCGATGTGCTGGAAGATCGGTTGCTGCTGGAGAATCCGCGCGTGGGCGGGCGCGATTGGTTTCAGGCGGGCTGGCAGCACCAGGGCGGACTCGAACGCACGGCAAACATGCATCTGGCGGGTGACGATGTGCCGTGTTTCCTCCGTTCGTTCCTCAATGATTACGCGATAGATATCCTGCCCGACCAGGGCTATATCTTCAACGAACACGCCACGCACGGACCGCCGGATAAGATTTTCGAAGAAGCCGCGTTTCTCGAACGCTTCCGCAATCTGCTCGTAATGGAAGACGGTCCAAGGTTATGGCTCGCCCGCGCCACGCCGCGCGCGTGGCTGGAGCAGGGACGCAAGATTTCGGTGACGAATGCCCCTACTCACTTTGGGACGGTGGATTTTGAAATTGTTTCGGACGTTGACCACGGTCGGATCACGGCGACGATCAATTTCCCTACGCACAAACCGCCAGCGCAAGTGTGGCTGCGAGTGCGGCATCCTCAAACCGCACCGATCAAGGGGGCGACGGCAAACGGCAAAGACTACCCGGATTTCGACCCCGCCAAAGAAATCGTGAAACTGCATGGTGTGACCGGGGCCGTGAAAGTGGAGGTAAGGTATTGAGACCGGAGTCTGATGGGAGGGATGCACGCTGGCTGGATGAAGCGAACCGAAGCCGGTTTGAAGCTGGGAAGTTGAGCCGGTTTTGATCTGGCGAACTGCCCCTGGTACGGGTTGGTACAGGTTTGGTACGGGTCTTTGGTACGGGTTTCGCCCAATATTTACGGGCCTTGGTACAGGTGGTACGGGTTTTACAAGTATATATGCCCTGTATCCCCGTTTATATGCCGGACCAACTTTGATTTCGACCCACCCGGCTTTCCCCGCTACCGTTTCGCGCGATGGCCAGCGAGCCCCAACTTACGCCGATGATGGCGCAGTATCGGCAGATCAAAAGTGAACTGCCGAAGGACGCGCTGTTGTTGTTCCGGTTGGGGGATTTTTACGAGCTGTTCTTCGAGGACGCGCAGGCGGGGGCGCAGTTGCTCAATGTGGCGCTGACGAAGCGGGGTGTCATCCCGATGTGCGGGATTCCGTTTCACGCGGCGAACAGTTACATCGGACGGATTCTGCGGGCGGGACGGAAGGTGGCGATTTGCGACCAGGTGGAGGAGGCGCGGCCGGGGCAATTGGTGAAACGGGCGGTGACGCAGATTCTGAGCCCGGGCACGCATTTCGACGAGCGCATCCTCACGGCGGAGAGAAATAACTTTCTGGCGGCGGTTTACGCGGTGAGCGGGCGGTATGGGCTGGCGTGCGCGGACCTGACGACGGGAGATTTTTTGGTCACCGAAATCGCCGATGAGGCGAACCTGCTCACCGAGTTGCAGCGGTTGCGGCCGGCGGAGTTGATTCATCCTTCCGAAGACGCGCGGTTGCGGGATTTGGTGCGCGGCGGGCCGGGGGCGTGGATGTTGAACGGGTATGACGATTGGGTGTTCGCGCCGGAGACGTCAGTGTTTACGGTGCGCGAGCATTTCAAGGTGGCGTCGCTGGACGGGTTTGGGCTCAAGGACAAGGCGGCAGCCGTCGGCGCGGTGGGGGCGGTGCTGCATTATCTGACACAACATCTGCGCCGGGACGCGGCCAACCTGATGCGGCTTTCGTTTTACCAGCGCAGCGATTATCTGGTGCTCGACAGCACGACACTGGGGCACCTGGAGATTTTGGAGGCGCGGCACGCGGATGGCGCACGTAACGCATCACTTTATGGGGCATTGAATCGCACGGTGACGCCGATGGGCGCGCGGCGATTGCGGAACTGGCTTTCGCAGCCGCTCGCGGGCGTGGACCCGATTTGTCGGAGGCAGGAAGCGGTGGCGAAGCTGCTGGTGAACGGGCCGGAGCTGGACGATTGCCGGGCGAAATTGGCGCAGGTGCGGGATTTGGAACGGACGATTGGGCGCTTGAGCGCGGGCACGGGCAACGCGCGCGACCTGATCGCGCTGCGCACCGGGCTGGAACAGATCCCCGACTTGCAGGCGACGGTGGGACGTGCGCGGCAGGCGCAGGGTGCGCCGGAAGAATTTCCGCGGCTGGAGGAGGAGCCCACTCACGAAAGCAATCTGCTCGAGGACCTGGAAAAGGAAATCACTCCCCTGCCCGCCTTGGTGGAGTTGATCGGCCGGGCAATTGCGGAGGAACCGCCGCTTGCACTCAAGGAAGGCGGACTGATTCGCGATGGGTTTGATGCGGCGCTGGATGAATTGCGCACGGCGATGCGCGGGGGGAAGGATTGGATCGCGAAGTTGCAGCAGGACGAGATCAACAGCACGGGAATTACTTCGCTGAAGGTGCGGTTCAATTCGGTGTTCGGGTATTACATCGAGGTCACGAAGTCGAACCTCGACAAGGTGCCGGCGCATTATGTGCGCAAGCAGACGATCGCGAACGGCGAGCGGTTCATCACGCCGGAGCTGAAGGAGATGGAGGGGAAAATCCTCGGCGCCGAGGAGCGCAGCGTGAAGCTGGAGTATGAATTGTTCCAGCGCGTGCGCGAGGAAGTGCTGGGCAGCCTGCGCGAAATCCAACAGACGGCGTCGGCGCTGGCGCAATTGGATGTGCTGGGTGCGTTCGCGGAGACGGCGCGGTTGCATGAGTATTGCCGTCCCGACGTGCGGGATGAGGGTGTGATTTTGATTCAGGACGGACGGCATCCGGTGATCGAGCAGGGGCTGACCGAAGAGCGGTTTGTGCCGAATGATACCTCGCTCGCTGGAAATGCAGGACAAAACGGCGCGACAGCGCATCCGCAGATTGCGTTGATCACCGGGCCGAACATGGCGGGCAAGAGCACGTATATCCGGCAGGTGGCGCTGCTGGCGTTGCTGGCGCACACGGGATCCTTTGTGCCCGCGAAGGCGGCGCGGATTGACCTGGTGGACCGGATTTTCACGCGCATCGGCGCGAGCGACGACCTGGCCCGCGGGCAATCCACGTTCATGGTGGAGATGTCGGAGACGGCGGCGATCCTGAACAGCGCGACGACGCGGAGCCTGATTATTTTGGATGAGATCGGGCGCGGGACGAGCACGTTCGACGGGCTGAGTCTGGCGTGGAGCATCGTTGAGCATCTGCATAACCAGACCGGTGCGAAAACTTTGTTTGCGACGCACTATCATGAGCTGACGGAGTTGGCGGGAAGGTTGCCGAGGTTGAAGAATTATAATGTAGCAGTTCGCGAGTGGCGGGATCAGATCGTTTTTCTAAGGAAGATCGTGGAGGGCGGGACGGACAAGAGCTACGGCATCCAAGTGGCGCGTTTGGCGGGTGTCCCGAAGCCGGTGCTGGATCGGGCGAAGGAGATTTTGCGGAATCTGGAGGAATCGGAACTGACGCCGGAAGGGAATGTACGCCAGTCGAGCCGGCGACAGCAGGACCGGGAGAAGCTGAAGCAGTTGCCGCCGCCGCCGCAAATGGATTTGTTTGGCTAAGAGGGAAAAGCTCCAAGGACCAAGCACCAAGGTCCAGATAAGCTCCAAAGTTCAAGGACCACACTCACGCTTGGCTCAGCCAAGAATATCGCGCACAGCTTTCAGGAGCGCTGCGGCTTCCTTTGGGGTGCCGACGGTGATCCGGAGGTAGTCGGTGACGAGGGGGTCGCGGAACCAGCGGACAAGGATTTTGCGTTCACGTAGCGCGGTGAGCCAGCGGGAGGCCGGGAAATGCGGCGGGCGGGCCAGGAGGAAATTGGTCTGGCTCGGGGAGACGGCGAAGCCAAGGCCGACGAGTTCGCGGGCGAGCTGCTGGCGCGTGGCGACGATTTTGCGGAGGTTCGCGCGATAGTAGCCGATACTGGCGAGCGTCGCGAGCGCGGCAACCTGGCCGAGGCCGTTGACGTTGTAGCTGTCGCGGATTTTGTCGAGAGCTTCGATCAATTCCGGGTGGCCGACGAAATAACCAACGCGTTGGAAGCAAAGCGAATAAGCCTTCGAGAAGGTGCGCGCAACGAGGACATGCGGATGACGGAGGGCGAGTTTGACCGCGTTTTCGGAGGAGAAATCCACGTAGGCTTCGTCGAGCACGACGATTCCCTTTTGGGAGCGGCAAAGTTCATCGAGGCGCTTGGTTGAGTAACCGCGGCCGCTGGGGGCGTTCGGCGTTGTGACGAGCGAGAGGGCGGCACGGGGGTTCCATTTGCGACCTTGGGAAAGATCCTTTTGGGAGGGTAGATCGAACTCGACCGTCAAGGGGACAGGGTTGAGTTGTGCGCCATGGGTTTCGGCGAGGACGGGATAAAGCGAGTAGCTCGGAACGAAATACTGAACGAGCGACGCATCGGTGCGGCGCATGGAGGGCTCGACGAAGGCACGGACGGCCATGGCGAGGAGTTCATCGGAGCCGTTGCCGACAATGATGTTTCTCGGAGAGCACTTGTGAAAGCGCGCGAGTTTTTCGCGGAGGAATTGCGCGGTGGGATTCGGATAGAGGCGCAAGCGTCCGTCGGTGGCGGCTTTGACGGCGGCGAGGACCGCGGGCGAAGGCGGATAGGGATTTTCGTTGGTATTGAGCTTGATGAGGCCCTTGATTTTGGGCTGCTCACCGGGCACGTAGGGGTGCAGGCGTTGGACGAGCGGACGAATGTAAGATGTAGGTGATGACGGTGGCATCGAGGGGTTATTGTGAGTCAAGCTTTGCTCGAAAGTCGAGACGGGAAGGAATGACGAAGCACGAATGTCGAATGACGAAAAAAGCCTGAATGACGAATGAGCAAAGCTGAGGCTAAAAACACTTTCACCACAGAGAAGCGGAGAAACAGAGGAACAAGAGGAAGACAATACCCAGACTGGCGTTGCAGTCTGCAACGAGCTGGAAAGGACTTTGTGCAAGGTGCATCTGAGGCAGAGCCCTGGCGTGCGTGAATTTCGCTGGCACGGGCTCTGCATAAATGGAAGCGTGAAAGCTAAATCGGCACCGAAACCCTCGGGAGCGTTCCATGATTTTTCACGGGCGAGCGCGAAGGCCACGGGGCACCCGGTTTCATTTGGGCTGGCGCTGGTCGTCATATTGGCATGGGGTGTGACGGGGCCGTTTTTTCATTTCAGTGACACGTGGCAATTGGTCATCAATACGGGCACCACGATCATCACGTTTCTCATGGTGTTTTTGATTCAAAACACCCAGAACCGTGACAGCGAGGCGATGCAGTTGAAACTGGACGAATTGATCCGGTCCAGCGCGACGGCGCATAATGCCGTGCTGGATGTCGAGGAATTATCAGAGCGCGACCTCGACACACTCAAGAGCAAGTTTGAAGAGCTGGCGGCGAAGGCGCGCAAAGATGTGCGGGCGGGAAAATCGGACCTAGGATGTCCCTAGGAGACTGGAAAAAACATCAATTCGGAAGCACGAAATCCAAAAAAGGCGAACAACGGAAACTGCGGAAAACGCCGAAACGCTAGCGCTCCGCGAAGTCACGAAACCTGAAGCAGCCCGCCGCTCAGGCCACCTTCAGGTGAGTGATGCGGAAGATGGCGCCTTTGGGTTCGTTGGGGAGGCATTCGATTTCCCAGCCGTGCGCCTGGACGATTTGCGAGACGACGGCGAGCCCGAGGCCGGTGCCGGTTTTTTGCGTGGTGAAGTAAGGTTTAAAAATCTCCGGGCGGTCGGCCGGTGCGACGCCGGGGCCGTTGTCGCGGACTTCGAGCGCGGCTTCGGAAGCACCACGCCGCTCGGCAACGATCTGGATTTCGCCGGCGCCATTCACAGCCTGGACTGCGTTCAACACGAGATTGAACAAGGCCTGGCGCAGGAGTTGTTCGTCGGCTTCGATGTTGAGCGGTTCGGCCTTCACCTGGAGGCGGATTTTCTTTTCCTCGACGTCGTAGGCGAGGGTGCGGACGACTTCATTGACGACGCTGCCGATCGGCAGTGAGACGCGGCGGACTTCGCGCGGGCGGGAGTAGTTGATGAATTCGTTGAGCTGGGCGGCGACCTTGTCGGCCATGTCCACGATCTCACGCGATTTCTCCTTCACCTCGGGTTTGGCGTCGTCCTGCCGGGAAATCATGTGGGCGAGGCCACGGATGATGTTGAGCGGATTGCGGGTTTCGTGGGCGAGGCCGGCGGCAGCAAGGTTCATTTCCTTGAAATGTGAATTGAGTTCGCTCGCACGCACGAGGCGGATCTGTAATTCGGAATTTCGAGCGAGGTTGCGCCAGGCGAGGCCGGAGCCTGCGACCGAGACGGTGGTGAGGAAAATGATGATGGCGCGCATCCAAAAATCCTGCGTCGTGGCGGCACTCAGCGACTCCGTGGACATGCGGACAACGAGCCCGTGCACGGAGCGCTTTTCGATCAGGGCGGGGTCCAGACCGCGCGCCCACCAGGGCGGACGGCGAAATGACTCACGTGAAGCACCGGCCGGGAAATTGGTTGGGGCGGCTTCGGAGGGAGAAGGCGGAGGACCGAAGGACCGGTGATCGCTGACGCGCTCATCCGGCGGCGGTGGTGGCGGCAGGTTGGTATCAAAGCCGGGCGGAAAATTTGTTCCCAGTGCCGGCCAGCGGGGAGGTTCGCGGCCCACCTCGGGAACACGGTTCGTCAGGTCGGCGCGGCGCGGGAGGACGACGGTGGAATTGGTGATGCCCTCGGAGTTGAGGCTCGCGCCGAGATCCACGGGATTGATCAGCGTGACACTGCGGGTGCCCCAGCGTTCGCCTTCCTGGATCAGCTCCTGCTGGGCAAGATCGATCGGCTGGCCCGCGGAGGCGACGGACTCGCCCGAGGCATTGAGCAGGGCGACCGAGAGAATTTCGCCGCCCTTGACGGGCTCGACGGCCCCGCCGGCTGCGAGTTCGTTGAGCAGCGGCTCGAGCTGCTCCTGGCGGACCGTGCCGCGAAAACGCATGCCGCGGATGGAGGCGCTCAGGGTGCGCGAGATGGCTTTGGAGCGATTGCGCAGCTCGGCCCGCGCGGCCGCCCGCACGCGCAAATGCTCCTCGATCTGCCAGCCCGTCACCAGCAGCCAGAGGGCGGCCAGGCAGACATAGACGAGGCTGTTGCGGCGCGTCAGTTCCATCTGCTCACTGCGGCGGCAGCGGCGCCGGTTTCTTTTTGGCGGGCGTCACTTTGCCGGTTACGGGGTCCTTCGTCGGAATGGTGTCGAGAAACTCGTTGAGTTCCTTTTCCGTAAAAGCCTTGGGCGTCTTGGACCGGGCGCGCTCGGTATCGCTGAGCGTAACCATCGCGGCCGGGCTTTGGATGACGTACGGCGTGAGGAAAATCAGCAGCTCGGTCTTGGCGTTGCTTATGAATTTCCGTTTGAACAGGTTGCCGATCAAAGGCAGGTCACCGAGGATCGGAATCTTCGTTTCCGATTCGGCCTTTTGGTTCTGCATCAGGCCGCCGATGATGACCGTCTGGCCGTCGGGCGTGACCACCACGGTGTCCGCCGAACGTTTGTCAATGAAGGGCGCGGTGGCCGTCGCCTGCCCGGTGGGCCCCGTCGAGATGACGGTGGAATCGGTCTTGGAAACGGAGGAAATCTCCGGTGAAAGGATCATTTCGACTGTCCCCTCGCGCGTGATGAACGGAGTCACACGAAGGATGATGCCGACATCGGAGTATTGGATGCCATTGATGGCATTGCCGAAGTTGTCGTAACGCGTGCTGGTAATGAGCGGAACACTCTGCCCGACGAGGATTGTGGCCGGCTGGTTGTTGCGGGCGACGATGGAGGGACGGGAAAGGATTTTGGCTTTGCCGGCCAGCGCGATGGCGTGAAGCGTGACTTGATACTCCTGTCCCAGGATCGAGTAAACCCCTCCCGACGAAGGAAATCCCGCGGAAGCGGCGGCGCCCGCGCCGAAAAGGTGCTGACCGCTCGCCAGGGTGTTCGTCAGAAACGGCCCGACGAAGCTGGGCACGATGGAGGCGTTCGACGAACCGGGATTGGCCACGGTGTAGTTCGTCGTGAGACCGGTCAACCAGGATTTGCCGAAGTTCTGGTCGAAGGATCCTTCCACGCCGAAGTCCACGGCGTCCGCATGAGTGACTTCCATGAACACGACTTTGATCAGGACCTGCGGCTTGGGGCGGTCGAGATTCGATACCACCTGCGAGATGTAGGGTATCGTCTCGTCGTCAGCGATGATAACGAGGCTCTTGGAGTCGGGGTCCAGGGAGATGATGGCGTCGCCGACTTCCCCCGCGCCGGGATACTGATGGCCGCCGCTGGTGCGGGAGCGGCTCGAGCTGCCGCTGGAGGATTGCCCGCCAAAGCCGCCGAAACCGCCGGGGAATTGTGCGTGGGCCGTGAGGCAGCCGCACAAGACGAGCGCGAAAAGGACGAGCGGGTTCGCGAAACGTAGTTTCAATTTCATAGTTGTATTGGGGAATTCTTCATCACGCCGCCGGACGCCAGGATCAAGGGAAACTGGAGCCGCCGCGGCTGTTGCCGCCAAAACTCGAGCTGCCGCGCGAGGAGGAGCTGTTGCCGGAGCTTTGCTGCTGCTGGCTGCGCGTCGTCAACACGCTGTTCTGATTGCCATTGCGGCTGTTGACTTGATTGTTGCGCATGAACATGTCCTGCAAAACCGTGAGGACTTCCGGCGCCTCGGCATTTTGCAGTGAAATGACATGCACTCGTTTATTGTGCGAGCGGTCGGAATCCAACTCCGCGATCATGTTCGCGATGTGCTCCATCGAGTCCTTCGGAGCGGTGACAATCAACGACGCGGTGCGCTGGTCGGCCACGGCGAGGACCTTCTCGCGCTTGCGGACGCGCGAATTGCCACCACCGCCGCCGCCGGAATTGCCGCTGCCTGGAGGTCCGCCGCCACCCATCATGCGAGAAAGGAACCGGCTGGGGCCGAATTCCATGGGCGATTGCGTATTGCCGCCGCTGCCGCTCTTACCGGTCGTGTCGTCCGGGAAAAGACTCGTCAACAGCGAGGCCATATCCATCGGGTCGGCAAACTGCAGGTGAAACACGCGGACCTCGGAAACCGACTCGGCGCCACCGTCGATGGCCTTGATGATTTCGGCAACGCGATGAATGTTCGCCTGCGTGTCCGTGATGACGATGGAATTGCCCGATTCGTTGGCGGTCATGGTGGTCTGCATCGAAACGAGCGGCTGCAGGTCTTTCAGCAATTGGCCCACTTCAACGAACCGAACCGGCAGAATGTAGGTCGCCACCTGGTCGTTCTTCGGAATCTTGTTGGGGTCCGATTCGAGAATAACCGGTACCGCTTTGGTCTTCACGTCGTCACTTTTAACGATGGTCAGCGTCCGGCCATTGCGGACCGCGGCGTAGCCGTTCTTGCGCAATACGGAGTCGAGGAGGTCCACCGCTTCATCCCTGCCCAGCGGTTTGGCGCTCCACACATCCACCCGCCCACGCACTGGCGTATCCAGTACAATCGTAAAGCCCGCGGCATCACTCATGTAATCGAGAACCTTTTCCAGCGGCGCGTTGCGGAAGTTCAGCAGCAGGCCGTCACCGGCGATCGCAGTGGCGTGAAGCGCAGAGGGAACCTCGGCGTTTTTGTCCAAGGTTGCGTCCGACGATTTCGAAACCGAAACAGGCTGGGGGATCTGGCCGGGCTCATTTACGGCTCCCGGGACACCCGCGGGTGCGCCTTCAGGCGGGGCATCGGCGAGAGCCTCGGGCGCGGCCCCAGGAACAGGCACGCCCCCGGGTGCAACGGCCCGCACGGTAGTGCCGGCGCCAATCACGGGCGCGCTCCCGCCAGTTGCGGATGTGCTCGCGCCAGTTACCGGCGTGTCAACGCCCGGCGCCGGGACGACTGCATTGGGCGCGGGCGTGCCCGCGTTGGGCGTTGGCGTGTTGAGGTCAGGCGCAGGGGTACTGACGTTTGGCGCCGGCGTGCTGACGTTGGGCGAGATGGGGCTCACGTTCGGCGAAATCGGACTCACATTGGGCGCGATCGGGCTCACGTTTGGCGAGATTGGCTCGACCGGACTCGGCGTGGTCTTGTCGGCGGAGGTTGTCGGCGCCGGCTGGGTGGGCGTCGGTTGCGCCGACGCCATTTGCGCGACGGCTACGCCCGCAATGAGCAGAGTGAGAAGTTTTGTATTCATCGATTTTCCTCTTGTTGACGTTGTTGCATGAGCCGCAGCAAAACCGGGTTTACTTCCCCGCCGGGAGCTTCGGCCGCGGCCGGCGGAGCGGAAACAGCCGCGCCAGGTTCGGCGGGCGGCGTGGCGCCGGGCCCGGGCGCGATGCGGATAATCTCTTGCGAAACCCGGGTCTGCGGCGCTGGAAAGTCGCCAGATTCATCAAACATCACCTCTTCATTTTGCGCGCCGGCAGGCGGTGCATTTGTGGCTGCGCCCGCGGTTTCACGCGACGAGCTTCCGCCATTACGGCCGGAATAGTTGCGGCCGGACCCGCGCCCGGAACGTTCACTCGACGAGCTGCTGCTGGAACTGCTGTAGGAGGCGGTGGATTCAGGCTGGTCGGCGATGGACCAATTGCCCCCGTCGGCGCGCCGGAGTTCCTTCCCTACGGCCAAATCAAAATGACTCGCGCCGACACCCAGTTTTACGCGATCCGGATAGATGGCGACGAGTCGATAACCGGCCACAGTGTCGGAAACCTTGAGGGGCTTGCGGACGTCCGAACTCGTGCCGTCGAAGAAAGCGAGCTGGCCCTTCTGGTAGGTCATCGTGCCCACGAGCGCAACGTGTTCGACGTGCGACTGCGGCGTGACCACGCGCGGGCGGTCATTGGTCCGGACGGTGCGGGTGTAGCGGTTGGGATTGAAGATGTTGCGGTCGCTGATGATCTTGAACGCGGAAATATCGGTCGGATTGGCGGGGGCCGCGGCCGGGGCGGCGGCGGGCGCGTTGGTGGAGGCCGTGGTCGCGGCAAAACCCGCCGGAGCGGCTGCCACAATTAACCAAATTACAAAAACAAAACGCATACGGCTCACGGCTGCTTCTCTCCCAGGCTCAACACCAGGCCGCTGATTTGCAGACCGAGCGCGAGTTGCTTTCCTTCCTTGTCGCGGGCGGTGACTTCCAACGATTCGAGTTTGAGGCCAAGCGGATCCTTTTCAATGTCGTAGATGAATGTCCGCAATGTGTCCACGGTGCCGGTGGCATCCACGCGGCATTCGAGGGTGATGTAATCCTCGCTGTCCTTTTTCCATTGCGGCGTGATGGCGGTGACACTGATGCGGCTGTCGCGTGACCAGCGGTCAATGGACTCGATGAGCTGCTGCTGCGCCAGGCCATCGTTGCGCGGCAGCGTATTGGTCTGCATGTGATTCCAGCGGCTGCGCAGGCCATCCTCGCGCCTGATCAGTTGTTCGCCGTCAGCCACGCGTTTGCGGATGGCCACCAGCGCCTCGGACCGGGATTTCCACCAACTGCCGAGCGGCGAGAGAATTATCTTGTCCGCCGCGAACAACGCAACGATCGCGATCGCGCCGATGACGAGCATTTGCTGGCGGTTCTTGATTTGGATCACGGCTGACCTCCTTGCACCCAGTGGAAATCAAATGTGAACTGCATGGGTGAGCGGCCCTGGATGCGGTCCACCTTCAGGTCCTTCACCTCGGGCACGGCACGCAGATTTCCATACATTCGCAGGAAGGACCGGTTGTCGCGCGCGACGCCGGAACAGGACACGATATTCGGATCGCGAATTTCGACGCTCTTGGCGGACACCGCGCCGTCCTCGGGAAACGCCGAAGTGATGGCGCGCAGAATGGTCAGGCTGCGGAGCGATTCATCGAACCACGGCCGGAACTGCACGATGTGCTGCTGCATGTCCTCAAGGTCGTGGACCGTGCGTTCCATCTGCTTCCATTTGGCTTCGTAACGATGCAATTGCCATTGCTGCCAGCCGAAGGCCCCGATGACCACCAGCAGCACGGCGGCGGCAGCCAGGCCGGCGGTGCGCAACCGGCCGGAGGTCATGCGCGTGGACATCTGTTTCCACGGGCTGACGCGCGGGGGCAAAAATTCGAGCAGCCCCGGGCGCTTCACCAGCGTTCCCGTTGCCAAACTGAACGCGGCGCTGACGGCGACATTGGCAGGCAGTTGCACGCCAAATTCGCCTGCCGGATAGGTCGACACGACTTCGACCTTCAAATCGAGCGCTTCGAAACGGAGTTCGAGTTCGTCCGCCAGTTGCTGCGCGAGATCGCGCTGGCCGAACACCCGCACGACCTTGAGCTGCGAACGAATCTCGCCGGGCAACTGGCCGAACGTGATCCGCACCTCCCGAGCAACGACGTCAGTCAATAGCGCAGGCTGCGCACCGCCCTGGTTCTCCAGCGCACCCTCCAATGCGCGCAACGCCGCCACACCGCCGCCGCAGGTGATCTGCAAACCGACCTGAGCGCCGCCGATTTCCAAGGCGAGGACGCCGTTGGAGGCCTGGGCCGGCGCCGGTTGCAGCGCCGTGTGGCCGAGCGAAAAACTGACGGCCTTGAGCTGGGCGGCGCGTAGGACGTTTTCCATCACCTCGATGTGATTGCGCGGGATGCCGATGAGCGTCGCGTGCGCCTTGCCGGATTCGAGCTTGTAGCGCGAGGTCGCGATCACCAGCGTGGCCGGGTCGCAGGGAAAAACGCGCTCCGCTTCGAGCTGGAGAAATCCTTCGACGTCCTTCTCCTCCAGCTCCGGCATTTCGATGTGGCTGGTGAGCGCCCACTTGAGCGGCAGGCCGAAAACGCAGCGGCGTTCGCGCACACCCGCCGCGTTCAGATGATTGCGGATTTCGCGGCCGACCAATTCCGGATCATTCGTGAGCGGATCGAGCGAGAGCGTGACGGAGAAGGTTTGCAGCACCTCGACCGAGCCGTTGACGCGCCGGAGCACGACTCCGTCGAGGCGGCTGCCGTCCAGCGCGAGGCCCAGCAGGCTGGTCAGGCGCTGGCGGTTGAAAACTTCAAGACTAAGACTATTGCTCATTGCGGCGAATTGAGAGTGAGCCAGACATCACGATTGGGTTTGCCCAGCGCCCAGCCGAGATGCGTGAGGTCCTGGCGATAAATAATGCGCGGCGTGCCGTCGCAGGTGTCGAACACGAATCGCGTGCGGCGATACCCGCGGCCATGGTGGCCCACGGCGGCGATATCCGCGGTGAACTGGTAGCTCTGAGTGGTGACGCAGTCCACGGAGGCCAGCGTTTGCAACGTGGTGGCGTCGCTCGAACCGAGCGCATCCACGAGCCACGCCGGGGAGCCGAGCTTGTCGCCGTTGGCGGAGCGATAATCCACCAGCGTTTGCGCGAGGTCGGGCGTGTCGGAAATTCCGGGAAGGCACGCAAGCACTTCGGCGCTGGCGGTGTTGATGTTGATGCGGCCCTGGATGTAGTTCGTGTCCGAACGCGCCGTGATGCAGGGGAAGATCTGCGCGAATTCGTCCGACGTCATGTTTATGGGCGACGCCTGGCAGCGGACGTAGAGCGACAGCGGGGTCGCAAAGTTGACGACGGTGACCCGCGGCGCCGCAGCGCGGGCGTTACGACCCTGCGCCTGCGGGGCGGCACCGGACAAGCCAAGCCCGGCAATGATGGAGTCGGCACGCGTCTGGCCCAGCGTGGCGACCAGCATGTCCCTGAATGGTCCGGTTGCATTCACGGTCCGAATATCCACGCGCGGGACGCCGTTGCTGTAAGTGCCGGGCTCACGGCTGAACACAGTTACGTACTCAAGCAACCCAGGATTAAACTGGCCGTTTTTGTCGAGGTCCGCCTCGTCGGGATCCAGTACGCCGTTGCGATTCAGGTCTTCACCCACCAGCATGTCCATGTCCATGCCGTAAAGCATGCGCAGTTCCTCGGGCGTTTCGAACGCGGCGCTTTTGTTCTGATACGCGGGATGCTGCATCGCGTAATAGGATTGGAACGCGCCGCTGCCGCCGTTGGTGTCACGCCAATCGAGCACGGCGGTGACGAGGTTGTCGTCGCTGTGCGGCAGATAGAGGAGCATGTTGCTCGTCGCTGTATTCAGGTTGAGTTTCGCGCCTTCATCCACCAGGCCATAAACGATTTCGGCCGCCTCGGTGCCGTTCGTCGTATCGCGGCCGATCAGCCAGAAATGGGCATCGCCAACGGGCACAGCCCGGTTCGCGTAAAGCGTGGGATCGGGCTTCGCGCCATTCGTGGCGTAATTGGCAAGCACGTAACTCACGTAACGTACCGCGCCCTCGATGGCCTGGTCGGATTCCAGCCCGGCGACGCGATTGTCCGCGGCCCGATATTCGAAATTCATCGAGCTGGCGAAATACAGCGTGAGCGCGACCAGGCCGAATGCGATCCACAATACGATCACCAGGACGGAAGCCTTTTCCGCGCGGATTTCCAAACGAGTCGGGTGACGCAACCTCATGGCGTACCTCCCGACGTTGTCGTCGTCGTGGTGGTGGAGGTGTCGCTTTCGCCGGTGTCCACCATGTTGGTGCGCGAGAGCGAAACGAGCGGCACGAGCAGTTCGTACGGCTGGCGGGTCGCGGCGTTGGCGCCGGAACTGTCAGTCATCAAAAGCCGGACACGCACCGCCACCGGAAGATTCGTGTCGCTCATGCTGGTGTCCCACGTGCTGCGCCAGGATGACCCGTCGAAACAAAGGACCTCCATGGACTCGACGTTCCCCAGCAGGAACTGATCGGTGGGTTCATCGGCGGTGCTGGGCAGCAGATTGCGGCTGACGCTGCGCACGAGTTCCTTGCCCATGGGTTGATTGCCGGAGCGGATCTGTGCATCGCGCAATTGGTAAACGACGCGCTGGACGTCACCCCAAGGATCCGTCTCGTTGATCCGGGCCGTTGCCGTGCAGAACTCCAGGCCGCCGGCCGCCGAGTTTTCCAACGTCATGCCGGAGACGCCTGTGCGAAAATCGCCGACCATGCCACCGCCCGGAGGCAGCGCGGCCTTCAGGTCGCGCCGGAGCACATCGAAGGCGCGTTCGCGCGGCATCGATTGCTCCAGGCCGCGGGTGGTGGCGTTGCGCAAGCGAAGGGCGCTGAAAAACACGGCGTTCACCGCGGCAATTACCAACGAAAAAATCATGATCGCCAGCAGCAGCTCAAAGAACGTAAACGCCAGCGTTTCCCGGCGGCGCAAAGCCGCGGGAGCAACATGCACGTTGAACGATGAGCGGATGCCGGTCATTGCGTGGGATTGGCAAGCGTGCTGAGCTTCACCGAGTAGTCCTGGCCGCGCACAGGATATTTCACTTCCACCGAAATCACCTGCATCGCGTCCTGATTCCAGTTCTCCGAGGTCAGCGACCACTTGTAGGTCGTCTGGCCTTCCATGACCGCGCCACTCTGCGTGCCCTGGCTCCAGTTGGTGGTAACGAGATTTTCGTTAAGGATGCGTTCGCCGACGCGCGACGCGTCCGTCTTGCGCTGGGCGATCTCACCCGAGATGCTCGCGACATGCAGGCCCTGCAAGGCCACGGGCAGGACGATCGCCATGAGCAACATCGCCGCCAGCACTTCGGCCAGCGTGAACGCCGCCGTCGCGGAATTACGGGTTGGCCTGGTTGCGAATTTCATAATTCAAACCACTGCGTGAAAGTCCGAGCCATAGCCTCGTGCCGTCGCGCTCTTCGATCTGCACCGAGGTCACGCTTGTGTTGTCAATTGAACCGTCCGGCAGGAAGCGGATTTGCGGCAGGTTGCGATGCACCGCCGCGGACTGGCTGGAGGCTGATGCTTGAATGTCCCCTGCTCCGCCGGAAGCGGCCTTCACCGTCGAGGAAATCGGCACCTGCAACTTGATATTGTCCGCCAGGGAGAATTTCTCCGCCTTCGTATCGGGGTCGGCGTAGGTTGAGTCGGCCTCGAGGCCGTAGATTCGCTGCTGCTGGTCCAGCCACATGACCATCGGCAGGCCTTCTGACGCCGCACGGCTCTGGCCGTGGTGCGTCATCGCCAGCATGCGCTGGGCTTCGTTGTCGAGCGAGCGACCGTGAAAAAATCCGGCGAGCGAGGGCAGCGAAATCGCAATCACCACGATGAGCAGGGTCATCACCATCAGCAGTTCCACGAGGGTGAACCCTTCGCCGGAGCGCGCCCGTCCCCCGGCGCAGCAACGTCCGCATGCGGTGCGGCTTCCGCAATCGCGGCGGCTTCGGAACCAGAATTTGCTCTTGCCTGACTTCATTTCTCTAACGTATCGCTGGCAATTGGTCGTTGCTGCGCCCGAGGACGGGCGCGCTCCAGTCTATTTGCCCGACCAATTGGTAATGTCATCGTCGCTGCCGGCGCGGCCGTCGGGGCCCATTGAAGACAGGTCGAAGCCGTTCGGATTATGGCGGCCGGGGTATTCATAGACATAATCGTTGCCCCACGGATCCTTGGGAACACTGTCTAGGTACTGGTGCCAGTTCTGGGCGGTGCCGGGTTTCTGCACGAGGTCCATGAGACCGTTCTTGCCCTTCGGGAAGAAGCCGTTGTCCACCTCGAACGCGCCGAGCGCGGTGGTGAAGGAGGCGATCTGCGTGCGCGCCGCCTGGAGCCGGGCCTCCTGGCCGCGGCCAACAACCTTCGGATATACGATGGCCGCCAGCACGCCGAGGATCACGAGCACCAGCAGCATTTCCACGAGGGTAAAGCCGCGCTCGCGCCGGAGCGACGGGGAGTGTTTCAGCGAATCAATTTTGGTTTTCATACTGCGTTGTTTCTCAGGTTTGATGTGGGTACCCGGCAAGGTCATTTGATGTACTGCTGCATGGTGAAGATCGGCAGCACCATGCTGATGAAAATCGTGCCGATGAATCCGGCGATGAAGAACAGCATCAGCGGTTCGGCAAACGCGACGGCGGTTTTCAATTCGCGGTCGAGGTCGCCTTCGGTGACGTTGGCGATGCGGATCAGTTCCGCATCGAGCTTGCCGCTTTCTTCAGCGACGGAAATCATTTCCAGGACGGAGCCTGGGAAGAGCGAGCGGCATTCCGACAGGCTGGTCCCCAGCTGGCCGCCCTGCTGCACGCGCTCAATGGACCGCGACACGGCGTCCACGAGAATCTGGTTGCCGATGGATTTGCGCGCCACGCTCAGCGCCTGGACGAGCGGCACGCCCGCGCCCAGCAAGGTCCCGAGCATGCGACAAAACCGCGCCATGGCAAACTCAGCGACCAATTTACCGACAATCGGCGCCTTCAAAATCAGTCCTTCCCATGCCCGCCGCCCGGTCTCCGACATAAACCAATTTCGGATCGCATAGCCGACGACGCCGATGCCCACCGCCACCAGCAGGCCGTAGGAGCGAATCACGCCGCTCAGGGCAATCACAAACTGCGTGATCACCGGCAGATGTCCGCCGAGCCCGCTGAACAGCGGGACGAATTTCGGAATGAAAAACGTGAGCAGGAAAATCAAAACGCCGATCGCGAGCACGAAGAGGATCGTCGGATACAGCATCGCGCTCATGACTTTCGAGCGCATTTCCTTGTCGCGCGATTGGAAGTCGGCGATCTGCGCGAGCACGAGATCGAGAAAGCCGCCCGTCTCGCCGGCCTGCACCATCGCCACGTAAACGCGCGGAAAGACCTTGGGCGATTTGGCCATCGCATCGGCGAGCGACATGCCGTCAATGACTTGGTCGTGCACTTCCTTCCACTTTGCCCCCGCGGCCGGACTGGAGGCCTCCTTTTGCAGAATCACCAGCGCGCGGCTCAGCGGCACGCCCGCCGCGAGCAGGCTGGAAAGAAGCCGGGTGAAGGTTTCGAGCGCTTTGGGCGAGACTTTGTCCGATGCCGGGCGGAAGGAAAGCTTGCTGAGCGACTCGGGCAACAATGCTTCCTTGGCCGCAATTTTCCCGGCGCGTTCGGAAAGCGTGACCGGACGCAGGCCCAGGGCTTCCATCTGGCGCACGGCTTCGTTGCGGCCCGCGGCTTCAAGCTGGCCTTCCACCATGCCGCCGCCGGCCTGGACTGCTTTGTAAAGAAAGACGGGCATCAGGAGGCGGTGGGTTTGGCGGCCGCCCCCGGTTGCGGCGCAACAAAGAAACCGGTTTCCGAGCCGGGTTCGCGCGGAGCGGCGGAAACTTTGGCTTCCACCGCGCGCTCAACTTCCTTGGCCGTCGTCACACTCAAAACTTCCTCGGCGGTGGTGAGCCCCATCCGCACCAGCCGCCAGCCGTCGTCAGCCAGCGTCCTCATCCCATTGCGGCGCGCGGCTTCGGCGATCAAATCGCTCGAGGCATTTTTCAAAATCAATTGGCGAATTTCGTTGTTCGTGTCCATCCACTCGAAAATGGCGTGCCGCCCGAGGAAGCCAGTCCCGCGGCAATCCCGGCAGCCGATGGATTTGTAAATCACCGTCTCCGGCGGAATGCCGACCTGCTCCTTGAAGGCCTGCGCCGTCGGCGAATCGTCCGGCTCCTTGCATTGCTTGCACAACACACGCACCAGACGTTGCGCGAGCACGGCTTCGAGCGACGACGCGACGAGGTACGGTTCCACGCCCATGTCCACGAGGCGGGTCAGCGCGCCGGGGGCGTCGTTCGTGTGCAGCGTGGAGAAAACCAGGTGACCGGTGAGCGATGCCTGCACCGCAATCTGCGCCGTTTCCTGGTCGCGAATTTCGCCGATCAGAATCACATCCGGGTCATGGCGCAGAATCGAGCGCAGACCGCGCGCGAAAGTCAGGCCGGCTTTTTCGGAGACCTGGATTTGGTTGACGCCGAGAAGCTGATATTCGACGGGGTCTTCGATCGTGATGATCTTGCGGTCCGCGTCGTTGATTTCGTGCAGCGCGGTGTAAAGTGTCGAGGTCTTACCGCTGCCGGTAGGGCCGGTAACGAGAATGATTCCGTGTGGCATCTGGAGCACATGCCGGAAACTATTGATCTCCTTCTCGCCCATGCCCAGCTGTCCCATGCCGAGCAGTGTCGAATTCTGCCGCAGCAAACGCATGACCACGGCTTCGCCGTGGAGCATGGGAATCACTGATACACGGATATCCACCTCCGCGGCATCGATGCGAATCTTGATACGGCCGTCCTGCGGCAGGCGCTTTTCGGCGATGTTCAGATGGCTGAGAATTTTGACGCGCGAGACGATCGCGGGCTGAAAGCGCTTGATCTGCGCCGGCACCGGGACTTCCTGCAACACACCGTCAATGCGATATCGGATGCGCATCTCCGCTTCGAACGGCTCCAAGTGAATATCCGACGCGCGCAACTCGATAGCGTCGCGCAGCACCTGGTTCACGAAGCGGATGATCGAGGCGTCTTCGGCTGCGCTGTCGAGATTGTTTTCGTCGTGGGGGAGATCATCCACCACCTGGAAATTCGCCTCTTCGCCGAGCGTATCGAGCGTGTCCGCGCCGACGCCCAGGCGCTTCTTCATCTCGCGCTGCACCGCCTCGGTAGTGGCGAGGACCGGTTTGAGCGTGAGGCCGGTCATGGTCTTGAGCGCGTCAATGCCCTGCGTCGCAAAGAGCCGGCTGGTGGCGACTTCCACGGTCCCGTTCACCCGGCGCAGGGGCAGCAACTCTTCTTTCAGGAGGAGCCGGGCCGGAAAAAGCGAAAGCAATTGCCGGTCCGGCTCGACATCCTCCAGGGTCGTGAACCCCAGGTCATACTCCTCGGCGAGCCACCGCAGCACGCCCGCCTCGTCCGCAAGCGCCCGACCGCCCTTCTGCACCTGCTCCTCGATCAACTCGGCGTCCACGGCGGACAATTGCCGCGTGGACACCATGCGATCGAGCAACTGCTTCAGGGCTGCATCGGTTGTCTTCAGGTCGCTCATGCGCTTGCTCAGACTTCGGTGGCAGAGTGTCTATTCAATTCGCTCCGCGCTTACAGCAAACCGGAGAGCGTGGCGACTGCTTCCTGGCGGACCGTGAGCACCTTGCGCAAATTGTTCTGCGCTGTCTCCAGTTCCTGCTGCTTCTCCTTGCGCGCTTCGACGTACTTCGCCATCGCCGCCTTCATTTCGGAGCTGGAAGCTTTCGCATCAATGGCCTTTTGCAGGGCATCCGCTTCGGGATTGCTCTGTCCGCCGCCGCCAGGACCGCCGCGACGGTTGTTCTGGTCGCCGCCGGCAGGACCGTTGTCGCCACCGCCGCCAGGTCCCCGTCCACCGCCGAACATACCGCGGCCCATGCTCGACATCTGTTCGCGCCGGACGTCGAGGACCTTTTGGATCAAGGGCTCAATCGCCTTCCATTCGTCCTCGTTCGTGATTTCCAACCGCGTCTTCATGCGATCGAGAATCATCTGTTGGAATTGGGCGGGGTCGCCAAATCCGCCACGGCCCCCCGGACCGCGTTGGCCGCGACCACCATTCTGGCCGCCCTGGCTGCCACCGGTGGCCGGCGCGTTATTGTCTTTGGGGGCGTTGTCTTGCGCCAGAGATTGGCTGGCGCCCACGGTCAGCGCGGCAGCAAGGCTGGCCAGCGCGAGGATGCGATTGGATTTCATTTTGGTCTTTCGATTAATTTGTATTTGTTTGTCGAGTTAACAGCCGGCAGGCGCCCGCAAAAGCGGCCACATCCGCGAATGCATGTCTGTATGCAACTGAGGTGCCAATTGAAAAAAATGCGGATTTGCAGGGGTTTTACAATGTTGCCGCGCAGGATTTGCGCAGTTGGCAGGGAACGATTGCGCACCTTTTGCGCGCCGGCCAATACCATGCCTTCAAAAAAAGAGCCCGGGAGCGCGAACTCCCGGGCTCGGGCAAAGGAATTTATCGAGTCAATTCTTCACACAGCACGCAGATTGTTCGGCCATGCCGCAGGAATGCACGGCCACCTCGTGCCGCGCCTTGCCGGCGCCTTCAGCCACAATTTTCGTCTCACACGCCGTGCAATTATGCCGGACGAGTTTGCTGACCTGGTAATTCGGTCCCTTGGTGCCCTTGTCCACCACGCTCACGACGGAATCCGTGCAACTTGGACATTTGTGGGCGGCCGGCTGAACGGCCGTGGCCGCGGCGGCGGCTTTTTTTTGCCTGGCTACGATTTCCATGTTTTTGTCGGCGTAGGAAACCGTTGCGAAAGTGAAGGCGAGCGCGCAAACGGTGGCGGTGAGGAGGGACAGGCGATTGGTCGTTTTCATTTTTGTTTTCTTTCTATTTCGTTTTCAATTCAGCGGGTTTTCACCCAGTGCTGATAAAACTCCGGCCCCGCGAAAAACCCGTGAAATTCGCAGGAAAAGAGTGCGCGTGTTTCGGCGGGCCGCGGAGTATTATGGGCGGAGAACTGTTATGACAGAGAACATGTCACAGCCGGGAGAAGCAAACCTGAACCGGCTCCTGCGTTCGGCGCGTCCGACGGCGGAATTACCCCCCGGGTTCCAGAATGCCGTGTGGCGGCGAATTGAATCCAGCGGGCGCCAGCCCGCCGGATTGCTGGAACGGCTGGCCGGGCTGTTCCTGATGCCACGCTTCGCGGCGGCCACGCTGGCGGCGGTCGTGCTGTTCGCGGGCGCAGCCGGCGTGCTCAGCGGCATTCGCACCGGGGAGCGCCAGGCGCGCGACCGGTACATCGCTTCGGTGGATCCGTCCTATCTACCGCACTAAGTATGAGCCGCGCGAGCCGCATCGTCCTGGTGGGAATCCTGATCGCGCTGAGCCTCGCCGCCGTGGCTTACTGGGGCGCCCTGCGTGTTTCCGCCCGCCAACTTGCCACGGACGATCTCTCGTGGCTGAAGCGAGAATTCAAGTTGTCTGACGCCGAAATGCAGCGGGTGCGCGGATTGCATGAGGGCTATCTCCCCAAGTGCATGGAGATGTGCGCGAAGATCGCCGCGAAGAAAGCCGAGGTGGACGCGGCGTTGGAGCAAGGCCAGGTGCCCGAGGACAAAATGATCGAACTCGCCGGGCTGCGCGCCCAATGCCAGGCGCAGATGCTGCGGCATTTTCAGGAAGTCAGCCGCGCCATGCCGGCCGAACAGGGCAAACGTTACCTGGCTGAAATGCAGCGGCTCACCCTGGGATTTCATCAGAGTATCGAAAGCTCCATGAGCGAAGCACCGGCTGCCGCGCACCACCACGGCCATGGGGAACATTGATACCGCGGAGCAGGATCGCGCCGACATGCAACGGCTCGCCGCGGGTCACGACGCGGCGCTGAACGATTTGATGTCGCGCCATGCGGGTCCGGTCTATCAATTCCTCTTTCGCATGCTGGGCAACGAGGAGGACGCCCATGATTTCGCACAGGAGACATTCACGCGCGTTTACAAATATCGCGAACGCTACGACGGCGGCAAATTCACCACCTGGCTCTACACGATTGCTTCCAATCTCGCCCGCAGCGAATACCGCCGCCGCAGCCGGCACCCGGATGTCTCCCTTGAATCCGGCGGAAGCGACGAAGGTACGACTCTGGGTGAGTCGCTGAAGTCAGGCGATCCTGAACCCCGCGAAGCTGCCGAGAGGGACGAACGCCATCGAGCCGTGCGCGATGCAGTGCGGAATCTCCCCGGAGAGCTGCGCGAAGCCATCGTGCTTTGTGAATGGGAGGAAATGTCCGTGGCTGATGCTGCCGACGTTTTGGAGACAACCAAAAAAGCCGTGGAATCCCGGCTCTATCGCGCACGGCAGCAATTACGCTCCTCGCTCGCCCGGTGGCTGGCCTCCTGAGCGTCATCCCGAAAAAATCAACCGCGGGAAGCGATCTCTCGCTCCCCGCGGTTGTGCATGTCAGATTCTTCCGGCAACCGGCTATTGCGCACCCGTGGCGGCTCGCGTTAAATTCAATTGCCGTTCCAAGTCCATCGCCGTGTTGAGGTGCCCTTGCATCATCTGGGCCGTCTCCAGGGCGAATTGTTTGACCTGCTGGCTATCCGCGTTCGCCGCCTTGGTCTGAAACTCCTTCATCTCACTCTTGTGATTCCGAACCATCAGGCTGAAGTATTCTCTGTCGAATTGATCCCCTTTCATCGCGGCAAGGCGATCCACTTCCTTTTGCTTCTCGCCGGAGAGCGTTTGCGGAATCGTGGTGCCGTAGAGTTCCGCGATCGTTTTCAGCTTTTTCTCAGCCTTCATGTGATCGTCCGCCACTTTCTGCCCGAACTGCTGCACCGCCAGGCTCACGGCCTTCTCCGAAGCCATCTGTCCAAGCTTGGTCTCCAGCATTCCGCCCATCGCGGCGGAGTTGACGAATTTCATGTCGGAGGGTGAAAGCACGCCGATGGTGGTGCTCGTTGAGTCGGCTCCCATTAGCGCAAGCGCGCCGGCTTCCAAGAGGCAACCAAGCGCCAATCCCCGGAGCCCGATGAATCCACGCAAATAATTTGTTTTCATGGATTATCTTTAGCATCAGGTGTGCCCTTGCGGTTTTGACCACTTTTTACGGCCAGAGATCCTGCTCCCTCGCACAATCTTGCAATTTGACCGGACACCCAGCACAGAAACCCATTGCACGTTTCTGAAACGCCCGCCCCGCTCCATGCATTTCGCCCGGGGTTTCGCGCGAGATTATGTCTGCTTCAACGCATCTCGATCTTCGCGATGGATCCATTCTTCGCCAGGTCCTTATCGAAGTGGAGCGTCACCTTCAGATTGATTTTCTCAAGCCCCTTGATGGTCGCCCGTGGCGGTGTACTGTAACCCGCCCCCGACTTGGTGACTTCGATGCGCTTGACCACTCCGTCTTCGATCACCGCCTCGGCCTGCGCAGGCACATTCTTCCACAGTTCGCCGTTTTGCGGGCGGTAGCGGTAATAATTGGAGACTTCATCCAGCCGGTCATTAGTGACACCGTGGGGCGCGAGCTTTTTCAACAGCGCATACTTATTCCGCCGCGCCTCTTCCTCGGTGGGCCCTCCGTCGCGTTGCGCCGGCGTCACGCCACTGAATGCCTCGCGGAAGACATTCGTGCTCACTCCCAACCCCGCCGCGATCAACACCACTGGCCGCCCATGGTCCCGGGCATCGGTATCGTAACCTTCAAAAAAAATCACCGGTGCCCGTGTCTCCGCGGCGTGGGCAACCGAAAGCAGAAGCGAAATGGCGGCGGTTGCCAGGCAGGCGCAACCAAACCGCACGGGATGAAAGTGTCGGATCAAATTCATGAGAAAACTCTAAATCGAACCAAGGTGGAAAAAAAGTCCATTAGCTCAAGCCAGGGAATGCGGATTGCATTAATCACCCGGGCAAAATTGCAGAATGCTTTGCTGCGGAACCGCGATCGGGGCGTGGGTGCGCCTTAAAATGGGCGGAAGTCGAAGTTGATCCGGTTGGCACAAACGATGCGGAGCCATTTGAACTGTCAACCCCTTCATAATAAGGGCCCATTTATGAAAAAACCCACAACCCGCCAACATCCTGTCTCACCCCTTGCGGCTTCGCTTTCTGTGACCCGCCGCCGGTTCCTGCGTTGCACGACCGTTGCCTCGGCGGGCGCCGCGCTCCTGGGAATTCCCAACTTGGTTGATGCGAAACCACCCAAGCCTGGCGAAAAACCTCAGCCGCCAAAAAAGCCTCTGCCGCCCCCCAACAAATCCGGCATCGAACATATTGTCGTCGTCATGATGGAGAACCGGTCTTTCGATCACCTGCTCGGCTGGCTTCCCGGAGCCACTGGCCGCCAAGCCGGCTTAAGTTATCTCGACTCGGCGGGCGTGGCGCACCCCACCTACCCGCTGGCGCCCGATTACCAGGGATGCGGTCGTTCCGACCCGGACCATTCCTATGAGGGCGGGCGCGTGGAATACAACGGCGGCGCCTGCGATGGCTGGCTGCGCGCCGGCGCCAATGACGATTTCGCCATCGGCTATTACACACAGAACGATCTGCCCTTCCTCGGCCAGGCCGCGCCGGCGTGGACCACATGCGACAACTATTTCGCCGCCATCCTCGCGGAGACCTGGCCGAACCGCATCTACCAGCACGCCGCTCAAACCGATCGTCTCGATAGCTCAGTGCTGCCACTGTCCACGCTGCCGACGATTTGGGACCGCCTCGCGGAACACTCCATCAGCCGGCGCTATTACTATAGTGACATCCCTTTCCTAGCTTTGTGGGGTACCAAATATCTGGGGATCTCCAGCTCGATAGCGGAATTCTACGCTGCCTGCGCCGCGGGAACGCTGCCGCAGGTTTCGTTCGTGGAACCGCGCTTCTTCGGCGAGGAGGAAGGCATCACCAACGACGACCACCCGCACAGCGACATCCGCAACGGCGAAGTGTTTCTCAACTCCGTTTACGCGGCGATCACTTCCAGTCGTAACTGGGCGAACACCCTGCTCGTCATCAATTTCGACGAGTGGGGCGGCTTTTTCGAACATGTTCCGCCCACGCTCGCGCCCATTCCGCCGGCGGATGCCGCGGTCGGCAACGACGGTCGGCGCGGATTCCGCGTTCCCGCGCTCTTGATTTCGCCCTGGTCCCCGCGACAAACCGTGGCGCACGGGCTCTACGACCACACCTCGGTCCTGAAGTTGATCGAGTGGCGGTACAATCTGCGCGCGTTGACGGTCCGGGATTCAAGCGCCAACAACCTTGCCGAGGTGCTTGATTTTGCGCATCCGAATATCGCCGCGCCGGCCTTTGCGGTGCTGGGCGGATTCTTCGGCCTTCCCTGCGCCCTGGCGAAAAACAACGGCGGCGAAAAAGAGGACCTCGCGGCGGTGGCCGCCGGACTCGGCTTCCCGATCTACTAACCGCGCCTCAATTATTGTTCTTGCCGCCGGCAGGTGCCGGCGGCGAGTCCAATTTCTTGTGCGCCTGCTTCAGACGGGCGTCCCAATCCGCCCAGCTTGAGGCCCATTGCGGCCCGCTGAGATTGGTCCGGGCCGATGGCAGGATCGCCTCCAGCCCCTTGAGTTCGGCCCGGGCGTTGTCGCGTTCATTCCATTCCACGTAAGACTCGACTAAATTGAGCCGGTTGCCCGGGTAATTCGGCGCAAGCTTCGCCGCGAGCTGCAAATGTTCCCGGGCCTTGGACCGGTCCCCGATGCTCGCCAGCGAAGGTGCGTTGCGGTAAAGCAGTCCCAGGTTCCGATCCGGGCCCGCATAATCAAAATTCTGGTCTATCTCCTTGGCTTTATAGAACTCCTGCTCCATAAGGTTGACCAGCCTCAGGGCGCCCAGCGTCTTGGTCCTGGCGAGCTGTCCCATGTCCATCGCAAGGTAGTAATGCCCCGGCGCCGAATCCGGGTGCTCCTCCAACAATTTATGGCACGCCGCCATCCCCTTCTCCGCCAAATCCGCCCGTTCCGTGCTATTGGTCGAGTAATCCGCCGCATCGAAACACGCCCGCCCAAACTGCCACGCCGCCTCCGGATTGTTCGGCTCCGCCAGATACCGCTTCTCCGCCGCCGCAAAATCCTTCCGCGCCGCCACGGCAAAAGCCGCGGGACTATTCGCAGGCGCATTCGTCTCCGCGCCCACGCACTGAAAGTCAGCCAGCCCCAGGCAAATCACTCCCAGGATCACCGCAAGCAGGGATCTGTCCCGTATAAAGTCCCACAGGGACGACAGATAATAGCCCAGCGATTCATCGCTGGGTAAGCGTCCCCGTGCAATCCCCAAGTCCCGCAGGGACGGCAGGATCGCGCCGCCACCCTCCGCACCCCTGCCCGCCCACTGCTCCTTGGTGCTTGGTGCTTCTCTGGAGCTTGATGCTTGGTCCTTGGTGCTTAATCCTTCCCTTTCCCTGGAGTTTGAAGTCTGGCCTTTGAAGTTTGGTCCTTTCTTGGACCTTGGTCCTTGGTGCTTGGTGCTTAAAAACACCCCTCTCCCCCACCCTTGACCGTCAATTTTAATGGTTGCACTTCGCACGGCGTCTTTTATACTGGCAAAACAGTGAGTTTGAACTGGAAAGTTCTGCGGTGGTCGCTGGGATTGCTTCTCGTGTTGTTCAGCGCCGGCTGTAGCGGGATCAATTCCACGCAATCCGTTTCCCCCCTCGATTTCCTCATGCCCGGAGCCACCAAGTTCCTGCATCTCAGATACACTCCGCCGCCCCCGCCCACCAACACTTGCGTCACCACCGTCTGGCAACCCCAATCGGCACCGACCCAGGTCGTGATGGAATAATTTAATCATGCGTTTCCCTCTCGCTTTGACGGCGAAGATCGCCCGTCACATCATTAAACACAAGGTCCGCCGTACGCCGCGATTTGCAATGGTGCTCCAACTCGAGCCCTTGCACACGTGCAATCTCACCTGCACGGGCTGCGGCCGCATCCGCGAATACTCCACCAGCCTCAAGGACATGATGACGCTGGAGGATTGCCTCGGCTCCGCTCAGGAATGCGAGGCCCCCATGGTCTCCATCTGCGGCGGCGAACCGCTGATCTATCCCAAGATCGAGGAATTGGTCGCCGGCCTGCTCGAACAGGGCCGCATCGTCTATATCTGCACGAACGGCATGTTCATGCGCAAAAAGATGAAGGACCATCTCGCCGCCAGCTATTCCGCGGCGCTGGAACCCACCCTTTCCAAGCTGCTCGCCGACAAGCTTGTCACTGAGAAGGACCTCGAGACCATCCGCAAGGGCAAGTCCGACGGCCGGCCGGTGATCAGCCCGTCCAAATGGATGTATTGGAACGTCCACATTGACGGCCTCGAATACACGCACGATTTGATTGTCGAGCGCGAAGGCGTCTTCAAGGAATGCGTCGAAGCCATCAAGATGGCGAAGGTCCTCGGCTACCAGGTCGCTACCAATACGACCGTTTACAAAGAGACGGACGTGAAGGAAATCGAACAGATGTTCGAATATTTCTCCTCACTCGAAGTGGACGGGCACACGATTTCGCCCGGCTACGAATACGACGCCGCCAAGAAGGACATGGTCAAGCGGCTCCACAAGCAGCCGGAGGATTTCTTCCTCACGCGCAAGATGACGCGCGAGAAATTCGCCAAGGTCCAGGAATGGGGCCAGCGCTTCACGATTTTCGGCACGCCCGTGTATCAGGAATTCCTCGCCGGCAAGCGCGAGCTCACCTGCACCGCCTGGGCCATTCCCACCCGCAACATCAAGGGCTGGAAAGCCCCCTGCTACCTGATGACCGATGGTCATTACTCCGGCTATCAGGAGATGTTGGACAAGGTGGATTGGACCAAATACGGCGTCGTGGACGGCGTGGCCCGCGATCCCCGCTGCGAAAACTGCATGGTCCATTGCGGCTACGACCCCAGCGGCGCCCTCGGCACCAATTACCAAAGCGGCGATACCTGGAAGAACATCAAATATAATTTCGGCGCGAAGCCCAAGCCCTACCTCGCCGGCCGCAATGTGGACGCCTTCAACGGCGTCACCGCAGGCAAAGGTCACCTCGCCGAAGCCAAGGCCGCCGTAAAAGCCGGCCTCTCCGGCGCGAAATCCGCGTTCCAAAACCAGGGCGAAGCGGCGAGCAGCGCCAGTGGCGGCTCCTGCGGCAGCGGCGACACGACTCAACGCGACGACCTCCTCGCGAAGATTCGCGAGACAAAGAAAGATTAACGGCTCCGTAGCAGTCCCGCTCGGAGCGGGATACCGAGGCTCCATTTTCCCGGCCACCTGCGGCCTTCCGATTTGATTGAGCCTCGTCACCTCGGCTGCTACTTTTTAACGAATTTAATAACTGAATGAAGACCCTGTTCCTTTCTCCGCCGAGCTTCGACGGATTCGATGGCGGCGCCGGTTCGCGCTACCAGGCGCGCCGCGAAGTCACCAGCTTCTGGTATCCCACGTGGCTCGCCCAACCCGCCGCCCTCGTCCCGGGCGCGAAGCTCATGGATTGCCCGCCCCACGACATTGACATCAAGAAATGTCTCGAGGAGGCCAAGGCCTACGACCACGTCATCATTCATACCTCGACCCCGTCGCTCAAAAACGATTCCAAGGTCGCCGAAGCCATCAAGGCCAACCGCCCGGAAACCACCATCGGTTTCGTCGGCGCCCATGCCGCCGTGCTTCCCGCTGAAACCCTGAAAGTCTCCTCCGCGATTGACTGGGTCGGCCGCAAGGAATTCGATTTTACCTGCAAGGAAGTCAGCGAAGGCCGCCCCCTCTCCTCCATCAGCGGCCTCTCCTACCGCGACGCCGAAGGCAAAATCAAACACAACCCCGAGCGCGAACTCATCCCGAACATGGACGCGCTCCCGTGGGTCGCCGACGTCTATAAGCGCGATCTCCAGATCGAGAAATATTTCATCGGTTACCTGCTGCATCCCTACGTCAGCCTCTACACCGGCCGCGGCTGCCCGGCGCAATGCACCTTCTGCCTCTGGCCCCAGACCATCGGCGGCCATAAATATCGCGTCCGCTCGCCGCAAAACGTCGCCGACGAAATGGCCTACATGAAGAAGCTCTTCCCGCAGGTCCGGGAATTTTTCTTTGATGACGACACCTTCACCGCGAACCTCCCGCGCGCCCGCGAAATCGCGAAGAAGCTCGCCCCGCTCGGCCTCACCTGGAGCTGCAACAGCCGCGCGAATCTCGATTACGACACCATCAAGTCCTTCAAGGATTCGGGCCTCCGCCTGTTCCTCGTCGGCTACGAAAGCGGCAACGACGACATCCTCACGCGCATCAAGAAAGGCGTGACCATGGACGAAATGCGCCGCTTCACCAAGGCCTGCCACCAGGCCGGCGTGGTCATCCACGGCACCTTCATCCTCGGCCTGCCCGTCGAGACCCCGCAATCCATCGAGAACACCATCCGCTTCGCCCAGGAGCTCGACGTCTTCAGCATCCAGGTCTCCCTCGCCGCGCCGTATCCCGGCACCGAGCTTTTCGAAATGGCCCGGCAGAACAGTTGGTTCACCAAGAAGGACAAGACCGACCTCGTGGAGATGGACGGCTTCCAGCAAAGCGCCCTCGAATATCCCGGCCTGAACAAGGACGAGATATTCGAAGCCGTGGACCGCTTCTACCGCGCCTACTACCTCCGCCCGAAGCCCATCCTCCGCATCATCAAAACGATGCTCGAGGACAAGGACGTCTTCGTCCGCCGCTGCCGCGAAGGCTACGAATTCTTCAAAAGCCTCCGCCAGCGGAAGGACGATTTGGCCACGTCACGCGCGAACGCAGTGCCGGCGGCGGCATAATCTCAGGTGGGTGGGGCTGGCGTATTCGCCCCCCAACGCCACTGAACTCGCAAACCGCTCCCTGCGAACGGCCGACTGGTTCGGCGGCGCCTAGTTGGACAATGCCGTCTTCATGCCGGTCTCGTGCCTTGCCGCATCAGCCTGCGCTTTGACTGCGGCCCCGATCGGTTTTACGTCCACAGTCACTTTGCGGATCTTTCCCGTGAACGCGTTATCCCGTTCCTTGTAATCGGTCGTCACGGGCGTAGCGTCATCCATGCCCACCCCGGCGGTTTCGTCCGCCGAGAAAATCATTCCCTGCGTGCGCTCGATTCGTCCGCTGGCGACCGGCTTGCCGTTGACCAGCAGTATGGCCAGTCCGCCTTTGCGGCGGCCTTGGCTGCACAATTGGGAGTTTCCCTCATCAATTTCGCCTTCTAAAATCCCGCCCATTACCCATGCTCACTCTCGTCGTCATCCGCTCCCGCGACCTTGATCGCCTCGCCACGATCTACTCCGCCCTCGGCCTCCAATTCACCCGCCACCGCCACGGCAAAGGCCCGGAACACCTCAGCGCCACCCTCGGCGAAACCGTCTTTGAAATCTATCCCGCCACCCGCCCCGAAGAATCCACCGCCGCCACCCGCCTCGGCTTTTCCGTCCCGTCCCTCAACGCCACGCTCGACCAATTACGCCAGCTCGGCGCCACTATCCTCACCGCACCCGCCGACACTCCTTTCGGCCGCCGCGCCGTCGTTCAGGATTTCGAAGGCCACAAAATCGAACTCTACGAAAAAACGCTGTGATCATGCCCTCCCGGTCTTTCTATCTCAAACCCTTCGATACTTCGTTTCCTTCGTTTGCTTCTGTTAAAATCCTTTTCCGCCTCTGTTCAGACCGCATCCCATCGCTCTACGGCGCCGGCGTCACGGAACCATGTGATTTCTTGAGGATGTATACCGCATTCCCATGTTCCGGATCGCCCGGCAGTGGCTCGAACGTCCGCCAGATCAACTCGGGCCGGTAGGTGTTTTCAGGATACACGTCGAGGGTGGTGGCGGGGACGTAACGAATGTCCGGTGGAATCGGGAGCTTCGACGAGAGCCGGGCCACGATCGGGCCAAAGGCGATGATGTAGTCCGGCATCACGCGCCCGAAAAAATGGATCTCGGGGAGGTTTCGAAACTGCGCGGCGGGAGGATACGCCAGTTGCCAGGCATAGACCGCCTTGGGCGCGGCAAAAATCAGCGCCGGGGTGACGTCACCGGGAACGGCCAGCACCGTTTCGCTCTTCCCCACGTTTTGATTAATCCAATCCGCCGTGGCCGCGTAGCAATCCGGCGGGGCCGGACGCACCAGCTCGCGTACGAATTTCCCCGGCGTGCTGGCGAAGCCCGCCTCGGACATCAACACCTGCTGCGGCAGGTTCGTCCAGAATATCGGGATCGCCGCCACCACCGCGAGCCATCGCCAATTCCCGCTGGCCTGGCCCAGCACGCACGCGACAATGCCGATTCCCAGGGGAATTAAGACCACGACGTAACGCACGTCCGCGTCCATATCAAACAGTGTTCCGCCGCTGCCCGGCTTCGGAATTTGTGGCGAGACCAGCGAAATAAATACCAGCGCGACCAGCAAGGCCAGCGAGCCCCGCAGCAGCCACGGATCCTTCCGCAGGAAATAGAGCAAGGGTGCTGCGACCAACAAGGCGACGGGCGCGAATTCGCATCGATTCATGTCGCGCAGATTTGTGATGACCAGCGCGAGCTTCTCCAGCACGGCGTGCTGCTGGGAGTAACCACCCAGCCCCCCATGCGCGGGATTCCAAATCATCGCCACCGGAACTCCAACCGCCAGAATTGGCCCGAACAACCAGGCCCACTGCCGCCAGTTCAAGCGATGCCCGCGCCTGCCCCAGATCAGGTAATCCAAACCCAGGCACAAATAAAGCGCGGCGAAGTGCATGTAGTTCGCCGCCAACAACGCGCACGAACAAAATGACATCAACAGGATCGTTCGACGCCGGTTGTCGAAATATACATAGAGCATCGCGATGCAAACCGTCAGGAAAAGCGAGATCGCGTAATACCGGCACTGCCGGGAATAAAGCATCAACTCGACATTGCCCACGATCGCGATGCAGACGATGAGCAAACCTGGCAAATCCGTCGCGCGCCACGCCCAGGCGAGCATCACCGCCACGCACCCAAGCCCCAGCAGCGCAAAGGGAAGCCGCGCCGCGAATGGCGTGTTGCCCAGGACCTTGAGGCTCACGCCCGCAATCAAATACTGGAGCGGCGGAGTTGTCCGATCCTTCATGTCCTTCAGCAGCATCCCGCTGCGAAACGCGATGATGTTCTGCCCGATCACGGCGCTGGTATCCCCCGTCTCCAGGAGTGCCTGCCCATGCAACGCCGTCAGCGCCTCATCGTCCCACAGCGAATAACGGCCCAGTTGCGAGCAGAGTAGCAGCGCGGCGATGCCCAGCGTAACGACGATGGCAATCCATCTGCCCCCTTCCCACCGGACCGGCACATCCTCTCTCGGCTTGGGGATACTTTCCGCGGAACGTTTGGAATCCGGTTTGCGTTTGGACACGAGAGTTCTTGGCTGGTTGCTTTCCCCAAGTATCTTGACCACCCCCACAAAAGCAAAACCTCTTCTTCCTCCCTCAACCCCCAACTCTCAACCCTCAACCTCATTTGAAGATTGAATTACCCCCGCAGTTCAGGGAACAATATCGCCCCGATGACGGCCAGACATAATTTGCCCAACCCTGCCCTGAACCGCCTGCCGTCCGCACCGTCCATCGCCCGCCACTAGCCCATGGCTCATTCATCCAAAAAGTCCGCGCCGGCCGCGCCGGCCATCCGGCCGTTCACCAAATTGATGGCGGCCAACCGCTCCGAAATCGCCGTGCGCATCTTCCGCGCCGCCACCGATCTCGGCCTCTGCACCGTCGCCATCTTCGCCCAGGAAGACCGCTTCAGCATCCATCGCTTCAAAGCCGACGAAGCTTACCCCGTCGGCCAGGGCAAGGGTCCCGTCGCCGCCTATCTCGACATCCCCGGGATCGTCGCGCTCGCGAAGGAAACCGGCGTCGAGGCCGTCCATCCCGGCTACGGCTTCCTCAGCGAGAATGCCAATTTCGCCCGCGCCTGCGCCAAAGCCGGCATCACGTTCGTCGGCCCGCGCCCGGAGTTGCTCGATATGATGGGCGACAAAACCGCCGCCCGCGCCCTCGCCCAACGCATCAACGTCCCCACCCTCCCCGGCACCGAGGAAGCCATCACTGAACGCTCCGACGCATTGAAGATCGGCCGTGAAATCGGTTTCCCCCTCATCATCAAGGCCGCCTTCGGCGGCGGCGGGCGCGGCATGCGCGTCGTCACCAAACCCGCCGATCTCGCCCGCCTGCTCGATGAAGCCCAATCCGAAGCCGAACGCGCTTTCGGCAATCCGGCGGTCTTCCTCGAAAAATACATTCCGCGCGCCAAGCACATCGAGGTGCAGATCATCGGGGACAAACACGGCAACGTGATCCACCTGCACGAGCGCGATTGCTCCGTGCAGCGCCGCCACCAGAAAGTGGTCGAAGTCGCCCCCAGCTACGGCCTGCCGCCCGACGTCATCAGCGAACTCTGCACCGCCGCCGTCCGCATGGCGAAGGAGATTCGCTACGACAACGCCGGCACCATCGAGTTCCTCTACGATCTCGACCACCACAAGTGGTACTTCATCGAGATGAACCCGCGCATCCAGGTCGAGCACACGGTCACCGAATTGATCACCGGCCTTGATCTTGTCCGCGCGCAAATTCTCATCGCGCAGGGCTACGAACTGCACAGCCCTGAAGTCGGCATGCCGCCGCAGGACCAGATCGCGCGCAACGGCTACGCCATTCAATGCCGCATCACCACCGAGGATCCCGAGAACAAATTCACCCCCGACTACGGCAAGATTCTCGCCTATCGCTCCACCGGCGGCTTCGGCATCCGCCTCGATGGCGGCATGGGTTATGCCGGCGCGGTCATCACGCCCTTCTACGACTCGCTGCTGGTCAAAGTCATTTCCTCCGCGCATTCCTGGGATCTTGCCCGCAGCCGCATGGACCGCGCCCTGCGCGAGTTCCGCATTCGCGGCCTCAAAACCAACATTCCGTTCCTCGAGAATGTCATCGCGAATCCCATCTTCGCTGCCGGCGCCGCCACCACCACGCTCGTGGACAGCACGCCGGAACTGTGTTCCTTCAAGGCGCGCAAGGATCGCGCGACCAAGCTGCTCAATTTCCTCGGCAATGTCGTCGTCAGCGGCAACCCCCAGACCAAAGGCTACAAGCCCGGCAAGGTGTTTGAGGTCGCGAAGACGCCGGCCCATAACCTCCACGCGCCCATCCCCCAGGGCACTCGCGATTTGCTCCTGAAAATCGGACCGCAGAAATTCGCCGAATGGACGCGCAAACAAAAGCGCCTGCTCATCACGGACACCACCTACCGGGATGCCCACCAGTCCCTGATGGCGACGCGCGTCCGCACCTACGACATGCTCGCGTGCGCCCCGCCGCTGTCCCGCTCGCTCGGTGCGCTCGATAACGGCCTGTTCTCCCTCGAAATGTGGGGCGGCGCCACCTTCGACTCCGCCATGCGCTTCCTCTGCGAGGATCCTTGGGATCGCCTCCGCAAACTGCGTGAAGCCATTCCCAACATCTGCTTCCAGATGCTTCTGCGCGGCTCAAACGCCGTCGGCTATTCCAATTATCCCGATAACGTCGTCGCCGGATTCGTCCGCCATTCCGCCGCCGCCGGCATGGATATCTTCCGCATTTTCGATTCCCTCAACTACCTGCCCAACCTCCGCTCCGCCATGGCCGCGGTGCAGGAAACGAAGGGCATTTGCGAAGCCGCGATCTGTTACACCGGCGATATCCTCGACGAAAAGCGCGACAAGTATTCGCTGAAATATTACGTCAAGATGGCGAAGGAACTGGAGAAGATGGGCGCGCATTTCCTGGCCATCAAGGACATGGCCGGCCTGTGCCGCCCCTTCGCCGCGCGCAAATTGGTCAAGGCGCTCAAAGATGAAATCGGGCTGCCGATTCACTTCCATACGCACGACACCAGCGGCACCACCGCGGCCAGCATCCTCCAAGCGAGCGAAGCCGGCGCCGATGTCGTGGACCTCGCGATCGCTTCCATGTCTGGCAGCACCAGCCAGCCGAACCTCAATTCCATCGTCGCCGCCCTCCAGCACACCCCGCGTGACACCGGGCTTGATCTCCCGGTTCTCAATGAGTTTTCCGATTACTGGGAAAGAGTCCGCGAATACTACGCGCCGTTCGATATCGCTCCCAAAACTGGCAGCGCCGAAGTTTATCTTCACGAAATGCCCGGCGGCCAGTACACCAATCTTCGCGAGCAAGCCGCTAGCATGGGCGTCTCGCATCGCTGGCCCGAAATCGCCCGCCTCTACGCCGAGGTTAATGAACTCTTTGGCGACATCGTCAAAGTCACGCCGTCCTCGAAAGTCGTCGGCGACATGGCGCTCTTTCTCTTCAGCCGCGGCATTCGCCCCCAGGACATCGTCAATCTTGAACCCGGCGTCACGCCGTTCCCCGAGAGTGTGCTCGACATGCTCAGCGGCGGCCTGGGCTGGCCGCCAGGCGGATGGCCCGAGCCCATCTGGCGTGTCATTCTCGGCGAGAAAAAATTCAAGGCCGCCCTGGCCCGCTACAAAAAAGCCACCCGCCAGGGTGCTCACGGCGGCAACGACCTGCCCTCCACCGACCTCGCGAAATTACGCCACGACCTTTCCGCGAAGCTCAAGCGCACCGCCACCGACGACGATCTCTATTCGCACCTGATGTATCCCGAAGTCTTCGCGACTTTCGAAAAACATCGCCAGGACTTCAGCGACGTCAGCGTGCTGCCCACGCCGTCCTTCTTCTACGGCCTGCGCCCGCGCGAGGAAATCAGCGTCAACATCGAAGCCGGCAAGACGCTCATCATCCGCCTCGTCAACGTCGGCGAGCCCGAAAAAGACGGCCGCCGCACGGTCACCTACGAGCTGAACGGCATGACCCGCGAGACCAACATCGTGGACAAGACCTCCAGCGCGAAGGTGAAACACCGGCCCAAAGCCGACCTGGGCGATCCCAGCCAGATCCCGGCCCCCATCCCCGGCCTCATCGCCGCCATCGCCGTCAGCGTCGGCCACAAGGTAAAGAAGGGTGACAAACTCCTCATGATGGAAGCCATGAAGATGCAGACCACCGTCTCTGCTCCGATTGATGGCGTGGTTGAGGAACTGCTGGTCGCCCTGGGCGAAACCGTCGAGAGCAAGGACCTGCTGATCAAGCTGCGGAAGTAATCCGAGGGAAGGTGGTCACGCTATGACCACCCCCGGCGACCGCGGGCCAGGCTTTGGTTTCGCCTGGTCGCCCGCCGTGTCCCACCCCTGTTCCCAGGAACAAAATTCGGGACGCAATCCTCTCACCTTTGCGACGGCTGCCGCTCAAGACCTGCGGATTTCCTGGGAAAAACACCAATTTCACTAATTCACACGATTAACACCAAAGTGGGCAAGCTCTATGCTCTAGCGGGTGTATGAAGCACGCGGTTTTCATCGAACGGGACGGAGTTCTCAACCAGGTGCGCCTGGAACGCCAGCAGGCTGTCACCCCCACCACGCTGGAAGAGTTCCGCATTAGCACCGACGCCGCCCCGCTGCTCAAGCAATTGCGCGAAGCCGGTCTCCTTATCATCGCCACCACCAACCAACCCGGCCTCTCGCACGGCTGCCAATCTCGCCGTGAACTGGACCGCATGCACGACCGCCTCAAGGCCGTGCTGGAATTGGACGACATTTTCGTCTGCCCCCACGACGCCAGCGACCGCTGTCCCTGCCGCAAACCCAATCCCGGCCTCCTGATCGAAGCCGCTTACAAATGGCATCTCGACATGGATCGTTGCTTCGTGGTGAGCGACAAATGGCAGGACGCGGAAGCCGCGCGCAGCGCCGGCTGCACTTCCCTGTTGATTGAATCACCGTGGAACGGCCGCGTGCATCGCGACTTCTTGATGCCGAACCTCGGCGCCGCCGTGAAGAAAATCCTGAGCCTCTGTCACGCCACCGCCGTCGCCTAAGGCTTGCCGGCCGGCAGCGGCTCCGGTGGTTTGGTGGCGGCCGCGGCCGCCTCGCTGTCCGTCGGCCGTTTCAAACCGTTCGCGACCGTGACCTTCCCGTCGGCATCCGTCTTCAATTTGGGCCGGGATGGCCCGGTCCAATCGTAAGTCTCCCGCGTCAACAGTTCTCCGTCCGGACTAAACACCGTGTAGCTGTAGGCCCGGGGCCCGTTCTGGTAAAGCACGTGCAGCTTGCTTTCCCGGTCCACCAACGGTTCGGGTTCGCTGAAGGAAACCATCTGGCCGATCGGCACCACGCGATAAACCTTCCCGCTCACCGCATCCATCACGCGCAAATAAAGCCGGAGCTGCGAATGCAGATATCGCGCTTGTTGCAGCATATAGCGGCGCGTGTCCAGCGGGGCATTCGTCCCATCCCCCTTCAACGGCAACCCAACCGTCGTTTCCCACAGGCTCGTTCCATTGATGATGTCAAAGCTGCGCGGCTCGCTGGTCAGATTCTGTTTCCAAGCCTTGAGGTTCACCGTGGCGCGCAACGCGTAATGGCCCTGCCGGTTCATCTCGAAATACGGCGCGATGTCCACCCGCTTGGTCGCGCGCTTGGAGGAATCCAGCTTGAAGTTGTCGGCCACCGGCACGAAGTCCAGTTGTCTCACCGCGCCGCCGTCCTTGGCCTCGATCGAAAATGTCAGCCAATCCGGCTCCGTGCCAAGTTGAATGCTCTGGCCCGCGCGGTTGGTCAGGCGGACCGTGGCTACCATGGGCTCGCCGGCCAGATATTGGTCTTGGTCCAGTTCCACCTCCAATGTGACCTGCGCCGTCACGCGCAGAAGCGAAAACCCCAAAACCCCAAAAACCAGCGCGCGTTTCATTTCACCAATATTATAGGTGGCGGGCTCGAACCCGGCAACTGGGGAATATACTTAGGACCACAACCAAATCCCAAACCTCGTCACCGTGCCAGGGCTGTCAGGGCGCGGGCCAGCACCAATTCCGGCGTGATGGAAGTGAGGCACTCCAATTGCCGCCGGTTCGCGCAGGACGGTTTTTCACAGGGCGAACACGGCAAGGGATGGCGCAGTACGCTGTCCGGTTGGCCATAGGGGCCGGTGAGCTGCGGATCCGTCGGTCCATACAGGGAGACCACTGGTATTCCCAACGCGCTGGCAAGATGCAGTGGCCCGGTGTCGTTCGTGATCATCAACTCGGTGGAACGAATCCACTCCACCAGTTCCTGAAGTGATAGTTGCCCGCTCAAATCGAGGCATCGTTCGGGTGCTCCACGCACAACGGTTTGTGCCAGTTGCTGTTCCTCCCTGCCGCCGAGCACGGCGAAACGCACGTCTGGTCGCGCCGCTGACAAGCGCCGGACCACTTCTGCGAAGGACTCCGCCGGCCATCGCTTGTTCAGCCAGCGTGCGCCGGGCTGGATGGCGATCCACCGCGACGAATCCACCGGCCATTTTTTGCGAATTTGGGCCGCGATCTCCGGCCGCTTCGGCAGCCACGGAAAATCCGTCACCGCCGGCACTTTCATAAACTGCAGTACGCCGAGATACCAATCCACCGCGTGCTGTTCGGTAAACGGACGGGAATAGACGTAGTCGTACAACGCGCGCGCGCCTTCACGCGGCTCATTGATTCCTACGGTGCAACCTCCATTGACCGCCCACGCAAAAAATCCGCTACGCGCGAGGCCTTGTAAATCGATCACCCAGTCGAAACGCTGGGCGCGCGTCCAACGCAGCGTGTGCCAGGCTTTCAGCCAGGTCTTCGGTGAACTCCAGCCCTGGCGCTCAAAGCGCAGGATACCGGTCAAATCCGGATCACCTTCGAGCAAAGGCGCGAGACTCGAGGCCAACCACCAATGGATCCGGCTCTCCGGCCAATGCCTTTTGATGGACCGCAGCACCGGCAACGCCTGCACGACGTCACCCAGGGAGCTGGGCTTGAGGATGAGTATTCTCAATTAGCGGAAAACCACTGCCGTCAACGGCAGCCACCGCGGCGGATCAGCGTCCGAATGCGAGGCGCTCCGCCAAACGCGGCGGCAGGCCGGCATCGAGGATCTTTTTCTGCGCGGCGGGAATATCGTAGTCCAGCCGGCGCAGTTCGATCGTGCCTTCGTCCATGTTGTAGACGACATAGGCCGCCTTGGGATTGTTATCCCGGGGCTGGCCGATTGCGCCGACGTTGACGAAGTACTTCTTGCCCGGTTCGACTTTGAATTTCGAATAGGTGCCGCCGCGGACGAGATTGTCGCGGATGAACGCCACGGGCACATGCGTGTGGCCGAAAAAGCAGACGCCCGTGTTCTGATACGTGAGGCTGGCTGCGGCCGCCAGCTTGTCGAACACGTAACCCCAGCGCTGGGGACCGTCGAGCGTGGCGTGGACGATCGTGAAATTATTGACGATGCGCGTGTATTTCAGGTCGCGGAGCCAGGCGCGGTCTTCTTCGGAAAGCTGCTTGCGCGTCCAATTGACGGCTTCGGCGGCAGCGGGATTGAACCCGTCCAGGGCAGCGTCCGTGGAACAATATTCATCGTGATTGCCTTTCACGACGGGGATATTCATCTGGCGGACGATATCGAGGCATTCCTTGGGATTCGCGTTGTAGCCGACGACGTCCCCCAGGCATGCCACGTGCGTGCACCCCTGCTTCTTGATATCGTCCAGAATGACCTGAAACGCCTCCAGGTTGCCGTGGATATCGGCTATAATCGCATACTTCATGTTCCAGCAAACTAACTGACGATCTCGAACCCGCGAAATCCGCCGGCCGCATCGCTCCAGGCAACCTCCTCCTTGCGGATGAAGCTCCCCAGGCCGGAGTCTCGAATGCCCTGCGCAAATGCCTGCAACTCAGACTCTTCACCCTCGACAACGAGGGCCACACGGCCATCGGCGAGGTTTTTTACCACGCCGGTCACTTCGTAACCGGCGGCGACCGTCTTGACCGTAAACCGGAATCCTACTCCCTGCACCCTGCCGGAGTAAAGAATGTCCATTCGCTTTCGCTTCACGGCCTCTTCGGACGCGCAATATGCCACCATTCGACGATTCCCAAAAGGAATTTCAGCCCATGGCGAGCGACCAGTCAGCATAAAGCCACAGTTTCAGCCTTCACGCAATCAGTTTATGGGTGAATTCCCATGCCGGGGCGCATCCAAGTTTCTTGGAGGGCAGCGCTAGCGACGAAATATCGGACGCGGGCACCCATTCGTTCCGCCCGAGTACGGCACAGGTGGGATTTTCGCAGCCCCGGGGGGATGCCATTGGGTCGGGATGGGAGATTTGTAATGGAGAAGCAATGGGGTCCCCTTTTTTTACTTGGATATACTTTGATGAACCTTGATTGCTGGGGTTTTACTTTGACGGAAGGGTTGACGGGGGGGGTGGACCAAGGGGTGGCATAGTTTGACAAGGTTTGATATGACGTGACCGGCAGGAAGCGGGGCGACGGAGAATCGAGGAGAAATCTCCGCGGATTGATCGGCGCGATCATACATAAAGTCTACACTTCCATTTGCGGGCAACCCGGGGGCTGTCCTTCCATACCCAACGACTTTAAGGCGACCACCTGGACAACGGTTGTCCAAGTAGAAAATCGAGGGCAGTTCGAAATCGGCACCCCTCTGGCAGGCTGCTGCCCGTCACGGTGAGGCTGTGGGTTCCCTCCATGGGTATCATAGCACGGAGTGGCGAAAAATAATCTCCCACCGTGAAAAATTATTTTGGCGCCGAAACGTGGGGGAAACTCATATGATTCGGACCGTGGCCAAAGGTTTGCCAACAGGTTCTGCCGGGCAGGACGAGGACGTTGCGACTCCGCAGAAGAATCAGGTCCGAGGGTTCTCGTCGTGGGCGGAGGCCTATCGCAACCGGCGCGAGCAACAGCGGGGCGCGTGGAAGGCCACAAAGAACTCACTGCACATCACCGTTTGTTTCGGCTTTGGAATTCCTCTGCTGTTGGCGGCGCTCGGCTTTCAGACGGTGACCCTGGCCAACGGCTCGTATAACAGCGTTTTGACGATTGCGCTCGTGCTCATAATCCTGGCCGACAGCTTCTTTCTCCGAGCTTTTCGGCGAGGCGGGCTGATGGTTCGCTGCGTCAGCGTGCTCCTGATGCTACCGACTATATACATTGTCGTCGATTTCATCCGGCGCTCCTCGTCCTTCTTTAGGTGAGGGTGGTGTTTCCTGCGAGGCCGCTGCCCCAACGAGGAGAAGCTCTTCATCTTCAACGCCTTTCTGGTCAAACGCGGCTGGCAGGACAACCAGGTGGCGGAACTGGAGGAAAAGAAACGCGCCCGGGGTTTTGCGGGTCGCGCTGATATCCAGACGTTTTTGATTTCCATTGGGCCGATGAGAATGAAGCCTGAAGAGGGCGCTCTCAGCTCGTACGGAAATCCCATCCGATTCGCAATTCGGACTTCGTCATTCTTTCGTGCTTCGTCATTCGGATTTCGTCATTTTCCTGCGCCTTTTGACATTGCAGCCCCGCCCCACCCGTTTATATTAACTGCCCGCGCCACGGAAACCGCCCGTAACGGGCCGTCGCGGCGCAAGTTAGTCCGGCATGAAAACCGATAAACACAACGCGATCGTCCTTTCCAGCGCGTCCGAAAAGGACGTGCTCAAACAATTCGTCGGCCTGATGAAGAACTCGCCGCTGCCGGAGGACGAGGTCCTCCCGAACCTGGGCATGTTCCTCAGCTCGAAGGCGATGTCGCGGATCCTGTTCTTCTACGAGATCTACAAAAAGATTCTCAACTCCCACGGCGTGATCATGGAGTTTGGCGTGCGCTGGGGGCAGACGCTTTCGATTCTCGCGGCGTTGCGCGGCATCTTCGAGCCGTTCAACCGCCACCGCAAGATCATCGGCTTCGACACGTTCGCCGGCCTCAAGGGCGTGAGCGAACTCGACGGCAAGCTCAGCAAGTCCGCCGACGGCCATTTCGGCGTTTCGGAAGATTACGAGCAATACCTCGCCCAACTCATGGCGATGCAGGAAGCGCTGAATCCGATTCCGCACCTCAAGAAATTCGAACTGGTGAAGGGCGACGGCTGCGAGACGGTCTCGCGCTACATGAAGGATCACCCGGAGACGATCATCTCGCTGGCGATCTTTGACTTCGACATTTACAAGCCGACGAAGGCCGCAATGGAGGCGATCAAGCCGCGCCTGTGCAAGGGCAGCATCGTGGTGTTCGACGAATTGTGCGACGACATCTTCCCCGGTGAGACGGTGGCGCTGGACGAGGTGTTCGGCATCACCAACTGCCGCGTGCAGCGCATGCCGATGACGGCGCGCGTGTCCTACATGGAGATCCTGTAATGGCCGCGATGGCTCCCGCCTGCCGCGAAATCCGCCGCAGCATCCTCAACGCTTCCCGCAACAGCGGCCACGGCCACATCCCGACGTCGTTCTCGATCGTCGAGCTGCTCTGCTCCGTTTACGAGACGATGAAGCACGACCCGAAGAATCCCCAGTGGGACGGGCGCGACATTTTTATTTTGAGCAAGGGCCACGGCGCGCTCGGGTTTTACGCGGTGCTCTCGCACTACGGTTATTTTCCTCAGGAAGAACTGAAGACGTTCGGCGCGTTTCAATCGCGACTGGGTTGTCATCCCGACCGGTTCAAGGTCCCGGGCGCCGAAGCGTCCACCGGTTCGCTCGGCCACGGCATCGCGCTGGCGGTCGGCGTGGCGCTGGCGTTCAAGATGCAGAAATCGCCGCGGCAGGTTTACACGCTGGTCGGCGACGGCGAAGCGAACGAAGGTTCGGTCTGGGAGGCCATCATGGTGGCCACGCATCAGAAGCTGGATAACCTCACAATTCTTTACGATAGCAACCGCTCACAGGTCCGCTCGATGCACATCCCGAATCCGGCGGACCGGCTGAAAGCGTTTGGCTGCGTGACTTACGAAGTGGACGGACACGATCTGGGCGCGCTGAAGGCCGCGATCAAGAAACCGGCGGACAACGTCCGCGCGGTGGTCGCGGAAACAACGAAAGGCCACGGCTGCACGACGCTCACGGCGAACATGTTCGAGTGGCACCGCAAGTCGCCGAAACCCGAGGAAATGGAAGTCCTCTTGAAGGAACTGGAGGGCGTATGAGGAAGCAGTTTAAGGACACGCTCACCGAACTCGCCGCCCAGGACGACAAGCTGGTCGTGATCCTCGGCGATATCAGCCACTTCCTGTTCATGCCGTTCCAGGAGAAGCACCCGACCCGCTTCTTCAACATGGGCATTTGCGAAAACACGCTCATCAGCGTGGCGGCGGGACTGAGCTCGCAGGGATTTTTCCCTTTCGTCCATACCATCACACCGTTCATCACCGAGCGGTGTCTCGAGCAGATCAAGCTCGATCTTTGCTACAATCGCTTTGGCGCGAACATAGTCTCTACCGGCGCGTCGTTCGATTACGCGTGGGACGGCGCGACGCATCACGCTTACACCGACCTTGCGATTTTGCGGTTAATGCCCGGTATGGAAGTCACGCAGCCGGGCTCCAAGAAGGAGCTGGATACGCTGATTCGCAGCCAGTATCGCAACGGCAATCCGACCTACTATCGTCTCTCCGACCACAGCCACGGCCTGGACTTGCCGGTGGAGTTCGGCAAAGCGGCGATCGTGAAGGACACCGGCGCGCCGGTCACGATCATGACCGCCGGCCCCATCCTCGCGAACGTGATGGAAGCCTGCAAGGATCTGCCCGTGAACCTGGTGTATTTCAACACCATCAAGCCGATTGACCGCGATGTCATCGAACGCTTCCGGCACACGAAGATCCTCGTCGTGCATGATGCGTTCGGTTTGCGCGAGGCCATCAGCGAGATTCCCGATCTTTCCGTCGCGTCGCTGGGCATTCCCGACCAGTTTTGCGTGTGGTATGGGACGGTGCACGACATTCGCAAAATGATCCGGCTGGACCCCGCCTCCATCCGCGAGGCGGTGCAGGCCCGGCTGAAAGAGGCGGGAGACACGGCCCGGTGACGGACCTCGACTTTTTCCGGAGCAAAAAAACGCTGGTCACCGGCGGCTCCGGATTCGTCGGGAGCCACATCGTCGAAGCGCTGCTGGAACGCGACGCTTCCGTCCGCATCACGCTGCACAAGAACTCCAGTCGCATCACGGACAAGCGCATCGAGTCCGTCCCTGCCGATCTTGCGAGCCTCGACGATTGCCGCAAAGCCGTGCGCGGCGCGCAATGTGTCTTTCACGCCGCCGGCGTTGTCTTCGGCGCGGGCGCCGGCACGGCCGCCGTGATGGGCGGCATCACGCAAAATCTCATTCTCACCGCGCGCATGCTCCACGCCGCGTGGCTCGAAGGGGCGGAACGGTTCCTCGTTTTCAGCAGCAGCACCGCCTATCCGGCCGCGGATCATCCGATGAAGGAGGACGAACTCTGGTCCGCCCCGCCCTTCCAGGGATACTTTGGCTACGGCTGGATGCGCCGCTATATCGAACGCCTCAGCGAATACGTCGCCTCCAAATCCAGCCTGCAGATCGCCCTCGTCCGCCCCACCGCCGTTTACGGCCGCTGGGACAATTTCGATCCCGCCGCCGGCCACGTAATCCCCGCCCTCATCCGCCGCGCCGTCGCGAAGGAAAATCCCTTCGTCATCTGGGGCACCGGCAACGAAGTCCGCGACTTCCTCCACGTCAAAGACCTCGCGCTCGGCTGCCTGCTCATGCTGGCCAAGCACGCGAAGTGTGATCCCGTGAACATCGGCTACGGCCAGGGCGTCACCATCCGCGAAGTCGCCACCGCCATTCTCAAAGCCGCGGGTCACGACCAGGCCCAGGTCCAATTCGACGCCACCAAACCCAGCGCGATTCCCATCCGCCGGGTGGATACGGGCAAGGCTGACAAATTGCTGGGTTTCCGTCCGCAGATTTCGCTCGAAGCGGGAGTGACGGACACGGTGGAGTGGTTTCAATCACAGGCTCAAAACAAATAACTCGGTTGCGAGGGATTGGAGTATCGGGAATGGGCTGTCTTAATATGCGATGGGCGAGGCGTTGGGTGGTTCTACTGCTGGTAGCCGCCTGCGGCATTCAATCCGCGCACTCCGCCTCCACGAACTCCACCGCCCACGATATTCTGCTCCTCGGCCCGTTCGGCACGCTGGTCCCGACCTCCACCAACGCCATACCGGACAGCTATCTGCCGCCCGCGGACCAGGGCATCCAATCGCAGATTCCGACGCCCGCGCGCGGCACGCCAGTTTCGGAGCGGGTGCAGTCACGCCAGCGTCAGGCGCGGGAAGGCAAAAATGAATTGAGATTTTTCCCGGATTATTCGCCGGCGCTCATGTCGTACCTGGCCAGCCAGGATGAGTTCGGCAACACCGCCATTCATCCCGGGCCGCTGATCACCTACACCCCGCTCGACACGGTCGTTCAACAAGCCAAGTACCAACTCTCGCAATACGGGCTGCGCTATTCGCTATCGCAGACCTTGACCTACGCCGGCATGACGGATGTGATGCAGGGCGCGAACAACCTCGGTTTTTACACGCTGGATTTTGCCGGAACGCTGGCGGTCTTCGACGCGCCCGCCGCCGGCACGGCCGGCTGGGTCACGGCCCAATTCGAGACCAAGGCCAGCCTGGGTTCCGCCGCCGCCACGCAGGATGCCCAGCGCAATCTCGGCACGATCACGGATCCCACCGCCATCTGGTCGAGCGTGAATGGAATCTGGATCCCCCAGCTCGCATGGCAGCAATCGTTCCATGAAGGACAGTGGGTGGTGGTGGCCGGAATGGTCAACCAGGGCAATTATTTCGATGGCAACGCCTACGCCAACAACGGGCGCGCGCAATTCCTGAACTCCGCGCTCATCAACAGCATGGTGCTGCCGCTGCCGGGCGGCAACCTCGGGGCGAATGTGCAATGGCAACCCGTGAAGGAGTGTTACGCCATGCTCGGGGGCACGGTGGGCAATGCGCCCGCCGGACAATTGCCCTGGGACAATTTCAGTTGGGAGGACTTCTCGGTGCTGGGTGAGTTCGGTTATGTGCCGGAGAATTTTCTGGGCCTGGGTCCGGGCGCGTATCGCGTCCAGCCGTTCGTCGCGCGGGCGGGCGGGCCGACGCAGGGTGGGCTGGGTTTCAACCTCCAGCAGCAGTTGGGTGCGAACGCGCCGTTTGGCTGGTTCGGCCGGTTCGGATTCGGCGGAGCGCAGGTGACCGGCGGCGCCGCGGCGCAGATCGGCACGGGCTTCGTCATGCGCGGCCCGCTCCAATACATCGGCCTGTTCCCCAGTCGCGACAACGACGCCGCCGGCATCGGCCTGGTCTGGAGCCAGCCGTCAGCCACTACGCAGACGGTTTACCACGAAAATGAAATGGCCGTGGAGATGGGCTACTCGCTGCAACTCACCGCCACGACGAAATTGGTGCCGGACCTGCAGGTGGTGTGGAATCGCGCGTTCAATCCCAACGCGGGACCGGCCCTGGTGTGTCAGGTTCAACTGGACTTCTCATGGTAAAAGACAAATCCCCAACCGGCCGGTCGCGTGCGCTGCGCTGGACTCTTTTCATCGCGGTCAGCCTGCTGGTCATGGCGTTGCTCGCCGCGGTGGCGTTTCTCTATGGCTGGGCGCGGTTCGCCCGAAGTCTGCCCGCGCTTCAGGGCTGGCACCGGCACGCGCCGGCGGCGGAGTTTCGCGCGGCGGACGCCCGCCAGGGCTACACCTTCGACGATTATCTGAAACAGGAAGACAAGGTCTTCCAGCAATTGGACGCCCTTGTCGCCGGCCCGTGGCAGTCCGAAGCGCTGGGAAGATTCGACCGCTTCCGCGTGGGTTCAGTGTGCAATCCCGCGCATACCCTGGAGAAAAACTGGAACCGCAGCTTTGTGATGAAGGCCGACAAGCCCCTCGGCGGAGTGCTGCTCATCCACGGATTAAGCGATTCACCTTATTCACTCCGGGCGCTGGCCGAGCGCCTGCACAAGGAGGGTTACACGGTGGTCGGCTTGCGTGTGCCCGGTCATGGCACCTGTCCCCGCGCACTGGCCGAGGTGGATTGGCAGGATTGGACTGCCGCCGTCAAAGTAGCCGTCCGCGGCGTCCGCGATCTGATCCCGGCCGGCGCTCCGCTGATACTGGCCGGTTATTCCAACGGCGGCGCGTTAAGCGTGCACTACGCCACCACCGCGCTGGAGGACAAATCCCTGCCGCGCGTTAACGCCATCGTCCTATTCTCGCCCATGATTGGCATCAACACCCTCGCGCGAGTATCTCCGGTTTATCGCGCCGTCGCCCGGTTGTCCGGCGATCCGAAGGCCCAATGGTCCGGCATCAGCGCCGAGGTGGATCCTTACAAATATTGCTCGTGGCCCATGAACGCGAGCGAGCAGGCGTGGAACATCACCCAGCAGGTGGAACGCCGCCTCGCCATTCTCGAACGCGCCGGCCGCATGGGCGAGATGCCGCCCATCCTCGCCAATCAATCGGCCATCGACGCGACGGTGGTCGTGACGCGCCTGATCACGGTGCTGTTCGACCGGCTTCAACCGGGCGGCCCAAGCGAGTTGGTGTTGTTCGATGTCAACCGCGTGGCCTGGCTGGGCAACCTTCTGGATCTCTCGTTCGAGCAGCAAATCCGGCCGCGCCTGGATCGCAAGGATCTTCCCTTCCGGCTGACGTTGGTGGTCAATGCGGCGACGAATTCGCTGGCTGTCAAAGCGCAGACCCGGGCCGGAGAATCCTTTTCCGAGCAGCCGCTGCAGGAATCCTGGCCGAAGGATGTATTCTCCCTGTCTCATCTCGCGGTCCCCATCCCGTCGTCCGATCCGGTTTATGGCACGGCGGAAGCCACGGCACAATCCGGCCTGCCGCTCGGCTCGCTGAGCTTGCGCGGCGAACACGGCGCGCTCATGATTTCGGACGCGCTGCTCATCCGGCAACGGAATAATCCTTTTTACCCCTACATGGAAAATCACATTGTCGCCTGGCTGGCAGAAACCGTTCGGCGGCGCTGAGGCGTTCACTTCATTCACTCATCTGTCATGACCGCAAAATTTACCCGCTCCATTTCCTGCGTGATCCTTCTGCTCGCGTTCGCCGGTTGCGCGCGTTACCAGGCCAACCTTCCCAAAACGGATTCCCGCACGAACAACGCCTACTATTTCCAAAATCACACCCGGACGAACAATTCCGACGAAATCCTCTTCCTGCTCGCTTTCTCCGGCGGCGGCACGCGCGCGGCGGCGTTTTCCTACGGCCTGCTCGAATCACTCCGCGACACCAGTTACCCGGTCGCCGGCAGCCAACGGCGCTTGCTCGACGAAGTGGACGCCATTTCATCCGTGTCCGGCGGGAGCATCACCGCCGCCGCGTACGGCCTTTATGGCGACAAGACCTTCGAAATCTTCGAATCGGCCTTCTTGGAGCGGGATATTGAGCTGGCGTTGTTGGGCAAGGTGATGAATCCGTTGCACTGGCCCGCGCTCTGGTCGCCGTACTACAGCCGTTCGGACCTGGCGGCCAAATACTACGACAAGATTCTCTTCAAACACGCGACCTTTCAAAACCTGACCAGCAACAACAGCCCGTATCTCGTCATCAACGGCACCGACGTGGACACCGGCACGCGGATTTCGTTCACCCAGAATTTCTTCGACCTGCTGGCCTCCGACGTCTCGAGTTATCCGCTCTCTCGTGCGGTCGCGGCGTCCTCCGCGGTGCCGGGACTGCTCACCCCGATCACGCTCAACAACTATGCCGGGGAACATCAGAAGGAAGTCCCCGCCTGGGTCATGCATCCCTACGGTCCGGATGCCGGGCTCGCGGGGCGCCAACTCGCCGCGCTCCGGGATTTCGCCTGCGGCACAAACCATCCGTACCTGCATCTCGTGGACGGTGGCGTCGCGGACAATCTTGGGCTGCGGGTTTACGAGGAAGGTCTTTCGTACCTGCAATTGACGCCGGAACTGCTGAAGGCAGGCCCGCTGAAAAATCTCCGCAAGGTGGTGTTCGTTTGCGTCAACGCGCACGTGCAGAATGAAAAGCACTGGGACCGGTCGGCCAAAACGCCGGGCTCGCTCGCCGTGGCGATCGTGGCCGATGGCGTGACCATGGAACACTATTCGAACGACTCGCTTTCGCTGTTGCGATTGGGAATCGAGCGGGCGAAGAATTTTCCCGAGCTCAAGGACAAGGTGGAATTTTATTCCATTGATTTGAGCTTCGATCAGATTCGCGAAACATCCGAAGCAGAGTACCTGCTGAGCCTGCCGACGTCGTTCTGTTTGCGGGACGAGGCGGTGAAAAAACTGAAGCAGGCAGCTCACACATTGCTTTACCAGCACCCTGAATTCAAACGGTTGATGACGGATTTGAAGGCGCACCCGGCCGCTGCACCGCGCAAGTGATGACTTTTGGTGATGGGGATACCTCAAGCTGCTAAATCTCCCTCTCGGCCTGATCATCAGCTTCCACGAAATGAAACTCAACGACGGCCTCACCTGCACCATCCTCCCTGCTGCCAATCAACGGCATTGAGATGTAATGAAGGTTGTAATTCTTCACGAGAAATCTACACACAGATCCAGCCTTCCAACCACGACGCTCCTCAGCGGGGAACTTTTTTGGTTGGAACCCATCTCATAAATGGGCGAGGACAGGAACGCCGAGGGATTTGGGCCGGGGGCGAGGCGCGAGGAGGGAGCATCCCCGCAACGGGCTGTGACCGACGAGCAACGAAGCCTTCGGCCCAAAGACCCGCCGCGCCGCCTTGAGCATTTATGAGCTGGGTTCTAGTCATGCTTTCGGCTGGAGTAAATGAAAGCGCCAACCAGAACGAATGGGGCGCAAACAAGGCTTAGCGACAATACGCAAATCTTGACCACCAAGCTTGCTCGGGGAGCGAGATGGACAGCCAGGCTCCCGAAAAGTGCCAGTACGACGAAGCATGCGCCGAAGGCCAGGGCCAGAAAAAGCAGCACCCAAAGCAGCAGCTTGAACATGTCGAGCCAATAACTCATATGTCCCGGGCAGGCTCAGCGGCGGCCGATGGTTTGCGTCCTTTGGGAGGACAATCGGAAGGTGGCAACAGGCCTGCAAGCACCGCAAAGCGTGTCAGGCCGGCGGTGGTATCGATGCCAAGCTTCGCGATGATACGATCCCGGAAGTAATCGAATGCTGTCGGCGCGAAACCCATTTGAGTGGCTACTGCGAGGCGACTCTGGCCTTTGGCAATTCTGGCGAGCACCTCGCGCTCGCGCATGTTCAGGTGGTACAGATTCGGTGGGGGCTGGCTCAGACGGTAAAGATGCTCCATCGCCAGTCGCGCGGAGTCCCCGGAATAAACGAACTCGCCGGCGGCGACGCGCTTGATCGCTTGGAGCAGCTCGCCGGGAGGTGTGCTGGCTGGCAACAGGCCGTTGGCGCCGGCGTGGGCGGCTTCGTAAACACTCTCGGCGTCAAGAGCCTGGGTAAGCAGCATAACCTTTACGGATGGCAGCTCGCGCCGCAATCGGGCGGCGACTTTCGAACCCGGAACTCCTGCGTGGTCGTCGGCAACAATGACGAGGTTGGGCGTCAGGTTTTGGGCTTGAGACAGCGCCTGGCTGCCCTTTGAAACCTGGCCCACTATGCGAAGGCCGGTTTCCGCCGCAAGTCGCTCGCAGAGAGCAGCCGGCTGAGGGGCAACCACCATGAGTTTTAGAGCGCGCATGGATTTTTTCAGATGTTTCTGGAGGATGGAGGCGCGACCTAAGGGGAACGCTTCAAATTGGCGCTCAGCCAAAGTAGGAGGGCAAAACGAGAGCGGCGTAGATCACTCCAAGGACCAGAGCGCCCATGAGCTCGCGCTGATCCCTGACGCCAGGAAGAGGCGAGCGGATCCGTGCGGTGTTTTGGTCTGGCCATGCCGGCAATACAATTGAACGGATGGTGGCCCGCCCATCCGTGTTTGCCTCCGCTGGCACTCGCCATCGGACCCTTAGGGTGTAGACGCCCGCTCCCAAGGTGCCGGAACCGGCTACTCGCACATCCTTGGCAGATAACAGGCGCGGGTCAAGGATATCTATTGAGCGGCAGGCTGGGCGGCTGTTTCGGCCAGCTCTCTAATTTCCGGTTTCCGGGAGACAGGCAGAGCCAATAATCGGAGGATGTCTCGGAGGTCGCCCTGGACCACATAAGTGGACGCATCGCGCACGGCCGGAGTTTTGGGTTGGAACGCGACTGAGAATCCGGCGGCCTTGAGCAAGCAGATGTCGTTGTCGCTGTCTCCGACGGCGACTACACGCTCGGCGCCGATGCCGAGCTCCTCGGTGAGATGGCGCAGGACGTTGACTTTGCAGATTGCGTGCGTGGGGCAGCCTTTTGGGTGCTGCATGGCTGGTGAAAGGGTGAGGCGGCCGGAAGCCTTGTCGCGGTGAAACTTCATGACGTGACTGATGGTGAAATCGGCAAACACACGCCGGCGCACGACCTCGGCGGCCATGCGGTAACTGTCGGTGACGACGCCGACCAGGTAACCGGCTTTCCGCAAGCCGACAACGGTCTCTGTGGCGCCGCTCATCAAGGGCAGTTCCCGGGCAACCTGCTCAATGAGATGGCGCGAAACTCCCTTGAAGCAGGCTGCGATGCGTTTGGATCGCTGGATGGGGGTCAAGGCGGGGTTGTCGAGCAGGGGGGCGAGCTGCTCGGTGCGTCCGGTTTTTTTGGCCAGCTCGACGACGAAACGTCCGTTTAGCAGGGTGCCGTCCATGTCGAAGAGCGCGAGCTTCTGGGCTTGCTTCAGCATGCTCAGGGCGTGGCGGAAATCGGCGCGGCGAACGCGGTCCCGCTCCCGCGCGTCCCGCACGTGACTAATGCGCAGCCGGCCCCATTCGTTGGCGCGCTCGAGGATGGTCCGCGCCACCTGGGTGGCCATCTCGCCCAGAGCTTCGAGCGGCTGGCTGCGATGGGCTATACGGCCGATGTCCACTTCCACGATGCGGGCGCGCGCGGCTGCCGCATCTATGAGGAGACCCACGTCAACGCCGTAGTCGTTCTCGAAACGCAATCGCTTCAGAGTCTCGCGCCGTGCCGCGATGATGCCGCCGAGTGGCTGCGTCAGTTCGGCCAGCTCCGGAAAATAGGTGCGCAGCAGCGGTTTGGCGGTGAGCATGGTAACGCGCCCGGCGCGCCGGGCGAAGCGGGCCTTTACAAAATCAGCCTCGTCGTCAATCAGCGGGCGGGTGAGGTTTCTGATGAGGTTTTTGCGCAAACCGCGCAGATCGCCGTCCAAATACACGATGAACTCGTATTTTGCCTCCTGCAGCCCGTCCTCCATCGAGGCGCCCTTCCCGAGCAGCGAACTGGTGACAACGCGGGCGCCGGAGCGCTCCGCCATTTCGGGCGTACCGTCAATGGAGCCGTCGTCGATGACGAGCACCTCCCCGACGCCGGGGCTGGCGAGGGCAAGATGGACTACTTTCTCAATGGTGCGCGACTCGTTCAGGACGGGAATGACGACGGTGATTTGTGCGCGCGACGGTTTGGTTCGTTTAGTCTGCTTCATTCTGCTCTGAGAACGCGGTTTGGAACATTTGCCCGGCACTGCTCCGGCGCAACGCGGTCAATGGCAATTGACAGTCTGAGCGTGCCCAAATTAAGTTTAAATTGATGGAATCAAATATTCCAGCAGAGGTTCAAACGTTTTTGGACCGCTACATTACCTCGCTGGATCAATTGGAAGTGCTGCTCTTGGTGTGCTCTTTGCCTGATCGTGAGTGGGCCGCGGAGGCGGTTTACCAGGTGGTGCTTTCCAATCCCGCGGTGGTGGCCGAGCGGCTCGAGGGTCTCGTAAGGGCCGGACTGCTTAGCTCCTCAGGCTCTCCCCCGCGCTATCGCTACGGGCCGGCGAACGACGAGCTGGCCCGGCAAGTCGCGGCATTGGGAGCGGTCTACAAAACGGCAAGGCACCGGGTGGTCGAATGGATTTATCGTCCACCTGATCCCTTGAAGCCGTTTGCCGATGCCTTTAAATTCACCCGGAGGAATTAAGCATGGCATTTGCGGTATACATACTGTGCGCGGGCACGAGCTTGGTCTGCTTCGGGCTGCTGCTGCGCCACTACCTGCGGCACCGTGGTTCGCTTTTGTTCTTCAGCGCGCTGGGTTTTCTGTGTTTTGCGGTGGCGAACATTTTACTGTTCGTGGATCTCATCGTAGTGCCGCAGAACGATCTCCGGTTCTGGCGCAACCTGGCCCACCTGGTGGGTGTGGTGCTCTTGCTGTATGGGCTGATTCAGCGAAAGGAGGGTGAGTTGTGATGAACTCGGAGGCGGTTTTGTCTTTCATGAGTGGCGCAATCACGATGGGCTACACGGCGGTGGCGTTTTGCTTTTTGAGTTCGTGGTGGCGCGGGCGCAACGCTTTGATCGGACTGTTCGCCGTGGCGTTTTTCCTGCTTGCAATCGAGCGCGTGCTCTACTTTTTCATTCCGAGTGAGAATGAGTATCAGCCGCTGGTTTATCTGATTCGCCTCAGCGCCTTCTCACTGATCATTCTCGGGATAGCGGTGCAGAATCGACGTCAGCGGTGAGAGTGGGCGAGCCCAGGGGCGCATTTGCCGGATTGCCGGCGGTTGTCATCTAGTCCCCTTCAGGTTGCCCGCGAAGGCGCGTTTGCTCCTTGTTCCCAAATCCGTCCTTCAGCTGTGACGGGTGGCTCCCACCGCCACTGTGACCTTTCAACTTGTCCAGCCCCTTGACACCGCTCGCCCCCTGAATTACAGAGGAGTGGCTGGAGGACGCGATTATCGATTGAGCCACGCATCGGCGCCACCAAAGTGATCGGATTTAACATGACCACCGAAGAAAAAACCTGCTCTGACCGGATCCCGGCCTCCTTTCCTTGTGTCCAGGGCCAACCGTTCCGGCCAGAACCAGCTAATGCCACGTAAAGCCACTCAATGCCAGCTAATGCCACCCCTCTTTATTCCTCTGCGACCTGCAAAATGCGCTTCCTCCCATCAATAAACGTCCCTCGCCTCGACGAAGCCGGTCAAACAATGTCACACTTTGTCAAAGTATGTCACACTACGCCAACCGCGGCTGTCATACCTCCCGTCATAGTAAAAACCCCAGCAATCAAAGTTCGTCAAAGTATATCCAAGTTGAAAAATGGGGGCCCCAAACCCACGCTTGCCCTTGAACCTCTCCGCCGTAGCGCAGGCGTCCTCGCCTGCGAGTTCACGCACCGTCCCGGTACGTGTTCCTGTCTCCCGCGCGTACGCCTTCAATCCCAAAGGGATTGCGACCTCCAGCCCCAGGTTGGCCCGTCGTCTTTTGCGGGCAAACCTGGGGACGGGCACGCCGCACGAACCCATCAACCCCAACGGGGTTGCGCCTCCCCTCAGTCGTTCCTGGGCTCAAATCCCGAAACCTCTTTTCCACGGCATTCAAGCTGCCATCCGCAGCCTTGGCCAATCCCCGTCAAAGTATGTCAAAGTATGTCAAAGTAAAAAAAGGGACCCACTTGCCCCCCGGCCGGTCTCAATTACCGCCTGATTCACGCCCATGCGGTGCTGACCCCGCCCGACCAGCGCCCTCCATAAACCCTTGATAACGCTCCTTTTTTGCCCTACATTAAACCAAATATGGCGATTGATGCTCCGAACGGGAGTCGCCCCATGCGGCTGGGGATGGTCCAGATTAACAACAGTTTCTCGGGACAGTCCTACCTGCCGTATTCTGTCGGCTTGTTGCAGTCTTACGCGTTGCGGCACCATCCCGCGCCGCACACCCTGGAGTTCCTGCTCCCCATCTATTCGCGTATCCGCGTGGATGAAGCCGTCGAGCGCCTCTCCACCGCCGACCTCGTCCTCTTCAGCACCTACGTCTGGAACATCCGCATTTCCTCCGAGATCGCCAAACGCCTGCGCGAAAAGCATCCGCACATCGGCATTATTTTCGGTGGCCCGCAGGTACCCGACCGCGCGGAACAATTCATACGCGAAAATCGTTTCGTGGACATCGCCGTCCACGGCGAAGGCGAGAAGGTCACGCTCGATCTCATCCAGGCCTGGCCCACCCGTAAATGGGCTGGTATCCAGGGCATCAGCTACCTGACGCCCGAAGGTGAATTTCGTCATCATCCCAAAGGCCCGCGCCTGAAGGACATGAACATCATTCCTTCGCCGTTCCTGACCGGCATCTTCGAGCCGATCATGAAGGCGAATCCCAACCAGCGCTGGATCGCCCTCTGGGAAACCAATCGCGGCTGCCCCTTCTCCTGCACCTTCTGCGATTGGGGTTCCTCCACGCAGGCACGGGTGTTCCAATTCGACCTCGAGCGGTTGCGCCAGGAAGCCGGGTGGTTCGCGGACCAAAAGATCGAGTTCGTTTTTTGCTGCGACGCGAATTTCGGCATGCTCCCGCGCGATCTCGACATCGCCCAGTTTGTCGCCGACTTCAAACGCGAGCGCGGTTATCCGCACGCGATGTCGGTGCAGAACACCAAGAACGCCACCGAGCGCGCCTACATGGTGCAGAAGATTCTTTCCGATTCCGGCCTGAACAAGGGCGTGACCATCGCCATGCAGTCCATGGACCCGGTCACGCTCAAAAACATCAAGCGCGAAAACATTTCGACCGATTCCTACCAGGAATTGCAGCGCCGTTTCACGCGCGACAAGGTCGAGACCTACACCGACCTCATCCTCGGCCTGCCCGGCGAGACTTACGCCTCTTTCAAGGCCGGCGTGGCCAAGGTCATGGAAAACGGCCAGCACAACCGCATCCAGTTTAACGACTGCTCGATCCTCCCGAACGCCGAGATGGGCGATCCGGAGTATCAGAAGAAACACGGCATCGTCACCATCGAGTCCGACATCATCAATATCCACGGCTCGCTCGCGGACTCGGAAAACGAAATTCTCGAGAAACAGCAGCTCGTCATCGAGACCGGCACCATGCCTCGCGCCGACTGGGCGCGCACGCGGGCGTATTGCTGGATGGTGGCCCTGCTCCACTTCGACAAGGTCTTCCAAGTCCCCATCATCCTCGCACACGAATTGTCGGGCGTGCCCTACGCCGAAATTCTCGATTTTTATGCGGAAGGCGATCTGACCGATTTTCCGACGCTGAAAGCGGTCCGCGAGTATTTCAGCGACCGGGCGAAGGACATCCAGAACGGTGGCACCGAGTATTTCCATTCCGCCGAATTTCTGAACATCTACTGGCCGGCGGACGAGCTGATGCTTATCAAGCTGATCGCCGAAAATAAAATCGAGAGCTTCTACGACGAAGCGCTCGGCGTGTTGCGCCGCGGTCTGGGCAAACAATTCGATTCCATCGCGCCCGCCATCGAAGATGCCGCCAAGCTGAATCGCAGCCTGCTCAAGCTGCCCTTCCAGACTCAGGACCTCGACGTCACCGTCCGCTACAATATTTGGGACTACTATCGTGGCGTGCTGCGCGGCGAACCGGTCCCTCTGATTGACAAGCCGGTCACGCATCACATTGATCGCACCACGACCGCCTACTGGAAGTGGGACGATTTCTGCCGCGAGGTCATCTGGTACGGCAATAAGAAGGGCGCCTACCTCTACACCAGCCGCCAGGCGGAGCCGCAGATCGCCGGCATCTATTGATGAACTACCGGGCGCTCGGCGGCACGGGACTGCGCGTCTCGGAAGTCGGTTTTGGCACCTGGGGTCTCGGCGGCAACACCGGCGGCGCCATTGCCTACGGCCCCGCGGACGATCAACAATCCCTCCAATCCCTCCAGCGCGCCCTCGAAGTCGGCATCAATTTCTACGACACCGCCGATCTCTACGGCTTCGGTCACAGCGAGAAACTGCTCGGCCAGGCCTTTGCCAAACGACGCAAGGACGTCGTCCTCGCCACCAAAGCCGGCCTCGTCTCGGCCGAAGGCGCGCAGGATTTTTCCACCGCCCATCTGCGCCGTTCGCTCACCGGCAGCCTCGAGCGCTTGCAGACAAGCTACGTGGATTTGTTTCTCCTCCACAATCCATCCCTGGAATTGATTCAGAGCGGCACGGAATTGACCGGCTTGCTGAATGACCTCCAACGGGAGGGTTTGATTCGCGCGTGGGGAATTTCAGTTCGCTCGCCGGCGGATGGCGTGGCCGCCGTCGAGCACGGCGTACCGGTCATCCAGGTGAATTTCAATCTGACGGACCAGCGCGCGCGGCAAATCGGCTTGCTCGAATTATGCGAGCGCAAAAAAGCCGGCTGCATCATTCGCACGCCGTTGTGCTTCGGCTTCCTCACCGGCCAGTACGCCGCGAACGCGCAATTTGCCGAAGGCGATCACCGCCGCCGCTGGTCCGCCGAGCAGCGCAAGCTTTGGGACGATGCCGGCAAGGCCTTCAATGCGGCTGTTTCTCCCCTGCCGGGCCAGACCTCAGCGCAGACGGCGCTCCGCTTTTGTCTGTCTTATGCCGGCGTCTCTACGACCATTCCCGGCATGTTGACGGTCGCGCACGTGGACGATAATTCCGCGGCCAGCGCCCTGGGCCCCATGCCAGCCGACGAGCGCACCCGACTGGAAAAGCTTTACGAGGAGCAACAGTTCTTCCTCGCCCCCCAGCGCCCCGCCCAGCATAATGTCCGGCCCTGAGCGGGAACGTTTGCCCGCAGTTCGACGGAATTATGAGCGCCCAAACTGACGTCGCCCAATCGCCCGTGAAACCGGGCGAAATCTCCATCCTCATCGCCACGCGCGGCCGGCCCGCCTCGCTTACCGAGGTGCTGAGTTCCCTGCGCGAGAACACCGCGCAGAAGGAGAAGGTCGCCCTGTGGATTTACGTGGATGACGATGACGAAATCACGCTCAAGGCGATCAAGGACAAGGTCCTGCCCGAAACCGGTTTTCCGGTTCATTGGAACATCGGCCCGCGTCCCAGCGGTCTTTGCGAAACCCACCTTGCCCTCTATGCCGCCACCGGTGGCACTTCCGAGATTTTCGTCACCTCGGTGGACGATGCCCGGTTTGCCACGCCGGGTTGGGACAATGTCGTCCGGAAGAAATTCGAAGAGTATCCGGACGGAGTGCTGCTCGCCTTTTCGCATGATCCCATGACGGCCGATCAAGCCACGTATCCGATCCTCGGCTGGAAATGGATCAAGACGATTGGAAAGATTTTCCCGGGATACTTCCCTTATTGGGGCGACGACAAATGGGTGGACCAGGTCGGCCGCATGGCCGGGCGCATAGACAAGCTGCCCATCAGCCTGCTGCCCGTCGGGGGCGGCAAAGGCAAAACCAAACGCATGCGCAATCATGCCTTCTGGACGCGCTACTTCCAGCTCACGCTCGAGGAGCGCAAGGACAGCGCGCGCAAACTCATCGAGGCCGTTCACGGCAACAACACCCCCGCCAAAGCCGCCGCCATGCAAAAGCTCGAAGAAGTAGTGAAAACTTTCGAGCAGGAGAAAGTGGATTTTTCTGATGCCTACTGTGTTTTCCAGGAGGAACGTTTCACCGAAATGACTCCGGAGGAGCGTGATCAGTTCGATCCCAAATCGTTCCGCGCCCTCACCGCCGCTGTCTCGCGTCTGCTGGTCATGGCCCAGGACGCCATCAAGCGCGGCAAACACGCCGAAGCCATCGATTACCTGGATTGCACCGCGATGTCCGACGTGCGCGTCCGCTACGCGCATCTCATGAAAGCGCAGTGCCTCCGTGCGCTCGGCAAGCCCGGTGAGGCCGATCAGTTGGAGAAGGAAGCCCTCGCCGTCTGGCCGCAGATGGGCATGCTGCGCGGTGCCTTCCGATTTCTCGGCATGGTCGCCAACGACGGCAAGCGCATGCTCGTCGGCATGACTTCGAAGAGCAAAAAGTAATGAACCACCATTGTTCGGTAGGGACGCGCTGCCGCGCGTCCGAGCCCGGACGACCAGCAGGTCGCCCCTACCTTCCGCAATGAACGCTGACGTAATCGTCGTCGGGGGTGGCCTTGTCGGCCTCGGCACGGCGTTGCGCCTGCTCGAAGCGAAACCGGGCCTCCGCCTGCTGCTCCTCGAAAAGGAAGCAAAGCTCGCCGCCCACCAAAGCGGCAACAACAGCGGCGTCCTCCACGCCGGGCTGTACTACAAACCCGGCTCCGAAAAAGCGCGGCTCAGCGTCGAAGGTCTGCGCCAGATGACCGCCTTCTGCCGCGATCACAACATCGCCCACGAAATCTGCGGCAAGATCGTTGTCGCCACTTCGCCGGAAGAGGTGGCGCGGCTCGATTCGCTCTGGGAACGCGGCAACGCCAACGGCCTGCAAGGTCTGCGCCGCCTCGACTCAAAACAAATCCGTGAAATCGAACCCAACGCCACCGGCGTCGCCGCCATCCATGTCCCACAGGAAGGCATTGTGGATTACCCCGCCGTCGCAAAGCGCATCGGCGAGTTGATCCAGGAACGCGGGGGTGAGGTGAAGTTGAACGCGCGCCTCACCAAGCTGACCTATTCGGGCAGCGAATGGGTGGCTCACACAAGCGCGGGCGATTTTTCCGCTCGCTTTGTTGTCACGTGTGGCGGCCTGCACTCCGATCGCCTTGTCCGCGCGGCCGGGCAGTCGCCCACCGCGCGTATCATTCCGTTTCGCGGCGAGTACTACAAAATCAAGGCCGAGCGTTGCGGCCTCGTCCGCAACCTCATCTACCCGGTACCCGATCCGAAATTCCCCTTTCTCGGCGTTCACTTCACCCGCCTGATCCACGGCGGCATCGAAGCCGGTCCCAATGCCGTGCTGGCCTTTGCTCGCGAAGGTTATCGCTGGTCCAACATCAACCTCCGCGATCTCGCCGGCAGCCTGTTGTTTCCAGGCCTCTGGAAATTCCTTGTCAAATACCCAAGCCTCTGCGGTTACGAGATCTGGCGCTCGATCTCGCGCGCGGAATTCTGCCGGTCGCTCCAAAAACTCGTCCCCGACATCCGCGAAGACGATTTGTCCACCGGCGGCGCCGGTGTCCGCGCCCAGGCGATGTCATCGAATGGCAATCTCGTGGAGGATTTTCACTTCGAAGAAAAACCCGGCATCCTCCACGTCGTCAACGCCCCCTCCCCCGGCGCCACGGCTTCACTCGCCATCGGGCAAACGATCGCGAAGCGCGTGCTAGATCAATTGGCCTGAGTCTACAGGCCCGTCGGATGATCCAAAAACTCCCACGGCACCCCAAATTTCTTCGACAAATGCGCTGACAGTGCCTTTACGCCAAAAGTCTCGGTCGCGTAGTGCCCGCCGTAAATAACGTTGATCCCCAACTCCTCCGCCGCGGTGTAGGTCCAGTGCGAACCTTCACCGGTGATGTAGGTGTCCACGCCTTCCTCCGCCGCTTTCTTCAAATCATTGCCCGCGCCGCCGCTGACTACGCCGATGCGCCGGCATAGCTTCGGCCCACCGGGAATTACGAGTGGCTTCGCGCCTGTGATCCGTTCCAACCTCCGGGCCAATTCCGCGAGCGGAACTTCGGTGCGGGTTTGGAAACCGATTGTTTGCCCGTGATTCGGCAGGAATGGCTGCACCTTCTTGAAACCCAGCTTCGCGCAGATTTGCGCGTTGTTCCCCAGTTTGGGATGTGCGTCCAACGGCAGATGTGAACTGTAAACCGCCAGGTTGTGCTTCAGTAGCAAATCCATCAGCTCGTACCGCGGCCCCGTCCACGGATGCGACGGGCTCCAAAACAATCCGTGATGGACGATCATCAAATCCGCCTTCGCCGCCACCGCCATCTTCACCGTCGGCAGGCAGCCGTCCACCGTCGCCGCGATTCGCGTGACCGTGCCGCGGTTCTCGACCTGCAAACCATTGACCGCGCCGTCGTAGTCGCGAATCGCGCTGGTGCGCAATATTTTGTCGCAGTGCTGAACGAGTGAGGAAAGAGAGACCTTTGCCATGTGCGCAGAAAATCAGAATAGCTCCCCTCCGGAAAGCGCATTTTACGGGGGGGGGGTATTAGCTTCGGTCACGCGAACCCCCGCAGCACTTACTTTTTCGCGTCCAACTCCATGCCCGGCACGCCCTCGCGTATCCGCAGCGAAAAATCCTCCGCCTTGTCCGCGGCTTTGCCGCGCTCGTTGATGTGGCAACGTTGTTTTAGTTCGGCCAGCGGAAGATTCGTGTAGATCGCGCCGCGTTCATACAGCAACTCATCGCCAAACCCGTTGACCAGCATGCGCCAATCCCAGGGCGCGCGATCGGCCGCGGCGCGTTGCGTGCGGATGCTCGTCGTGCAATTGCGCGTTGCCGCGCTGTACCACTCGGGCGTTTTTGCAAGCGAGTTGATCTGCTGCACATAGTTCATGAACAAAGCGCGCAGCTTCTCCGGTGCCCCGCGCACGCGAAAAATATAGGCGTCCTCGCCCTTCCGATAATTTGTCCGCAACCGCACCAGGTCGCGCTCATCGGCCACGATATAAATCAGCTCAAACTGCCGGAACAGTCCTTTGACCGCCGAATACCCCTCACCCTTTTCCTTCCGCGTCTCGATGGAAAAACACACATAGTCCCCGCCCTCAAATCCAAAGCTCACCATCGTATGCGCCATGTACGGCGATCCCCAATACACCATATACAAATCTGCGCTGCGCAGTTTGCTGAGATCGAACGTCTTGTCGTAATACCGCACGTCGAAATCCGTCTCCGTCCGGTAATCGCAATTGCGGATGTTATGGATGGTGACCTGATTTCCGGCAACGCCTGCGTAAGCCAGCGTCGCGAGGTCCGGTTGCCACTCGCGATCGTTCGAGGGCTTGAGCGTAAGCCACCACCCCAATACTACAACAAACGCAACCACCGTAACGACCGCCGCCCGCCAACGTGGCCTGACCTTGAACCAAACGGCGACCAACGCCCCCAGATAAACCACCGCCAACGGCAGCTGAAGCCATGCGACTCGAAAATCAATATAGAGCGCCGCCATCGCCCAAATGGCGGCCACAAACAAAACGGCACCGACCAGGCACCAAACCAGAGCGCACAATAACCTGCGCAGCTTGCTGCGCGGCGCGGGGGCAGTCGCGGTTGGAAGAGATGGATTAATGGGAAATCGCTCGGATTTGCTCCAGTAAGCCACAAATCCCGGTAACTGAAAAGGCGGAAAGCTTCCTTTATCAAACGCATCTAAATTCGTAACGCCAATCGGCAATCGGATATCTGTTGGCCTTTCAACCGCCCAGAGCCAGGCTGCTTTAGGGGAGCAAGCCCTGATTTTGTAATGGTGTTAACAGTGTAACACCGGACGTAACACGGATTTGGCATATATACCCCCCCGCCCCGGGGCAAACTGGCCTTTATCGTCGGATTTGGATGCGTTTGCCCGGTTTTAGTGGATTGCCACCGTACTCCAAAATAACGTGGGAGCATTTTTCCCTGCTTCCCGTCCAATCCTTATGAAACGTTGGATTTCACTGTTCGCTGTGCTTGCGCTGGCGGTTGCCAGGCCGCTTTCCTCCACCGCCGCGGGCTTCATTATCGTCGTGGACACCTCCTGGCAGCCCGGGCCCAACCCGCCCTCCATGCCCCCTTGGCCGGAGCACCGGATCCGCCCGCCGCAACCTCATGCTTTCGCCCCGCTTGAAGTGGCATCAGTCAAAGTAAACACCCGCATCCGTGACCAGGTCGCCACCACCGCCGTGGACCAGGAATTCTACAATCCCAACAACGCCCGCCTCGAAGGCACCTTTGTCTTTCCGGTCCCCAAAGGCGCCCACATTGACAAGTTCACCATGGAAATTGACGGCAAGCAGGTGCAGGCCGAACTCCTCGCCGCCGACAAAGCTCGCGGCATCTACGAGGATATCGTCCGCAAGATGAAGGACCCCGCCCTCCTCGAATACGCCGGCCAGGACATATTCAAAGTCCGCATCTTCCCGATTGAACCCCGCAGCCGCAAACGCGTCACCCTCTCCTACACTCAGGTTCTCACCGCCGACAGCGGGCTCGTCAGCTACACGCTGCCGCTCGGCACGCAAAAGTTTTCCTCCAAGCCCGTTCACAACGTGAGCGTGAAAGTGGACCTCGACACCAAGCGCCCGCTCAAATCCATTTACTCCCCCAGCCACGCCGTCGAAATCAAACGCGACGGTTCGCGCCACGCCACCGCCGGCTACGAAGCCACCGACGTGAGCCCGGACGCCGACTTTGCCCTCTACTTCGCGCCCGAACAGGACGAGATTGGCCTGAACCTCCTGACCTACCGCACTCCCGGTGAAGACGGGTATTTCCTGCTCCTTGCTTCGCCGGGCATGGACGTTGAGGAGAAACAAGTGGTCTCCAAGGACGTCGTCTTTGTTCTGGATACTTCCGGCTCGATGGCTGGTGCCAAACTTGAGCAGGCGAAGAAGGCAATGCTGTTTTGCATTGAGAATCTCAACGACGGTGACCGCTTCGAAATTCTACGTTTCTCAACGGAGGTTGAGCCGCTCTTCAATAAACTGGTTACGGCGGATCGGAAGAATCGCAATCGGGCCGAGACCTTTGTGACCGGCCTTAGGCCGATTGGGGGGACGGCCATTGATGATGCGCTACGCAAAGCACTCGCTTTGCGTCCCTCATCGAGTCAGCCGTTCCAGGTCATATTCCTGACCGACGGGCAGCCGACGATCGGGACCACGGATATCGACCAGATCGTGATTAATGTTAATAAGTTGAGTGAGGGGCGGACCCGGGTCTTCTCGTTTGGGATAGGGACGGATGTGAATACGCACCTCTTGGACCGGATCACGGAGGCGACCCGTGGGTTTAGCCAATACGTTCTGCCGCAGGAGGATATAGAAGTCAAAGTCTCCAGTTTCTTCTCCAAAATCAAGGATCCTGTCCTGGCCAATCCGGAGCTGAAATTCACCGGCGATATTCATGTCTCCAAACTTTATCCTTCGCCGCTGCCCGATTTATTTAAGGGGCAGCAGCTCGTTTTGGTCGGGCGTTACTCCGGGAATGGTCCGTCGGCGATCGAGATCGAGGGGGCCATCAATGGCCGAAACAAGAAGTTTACCTATGAGGCGAAGTTCCCGAAGAAAGCGGGCGGGAACGAATTCATTCCGCGACTTTGGGCGACGCGGCGGGTTGGATATTTGTTGGATGAGATACGGCTACATGGAGAAAACTCGGAACTTCGCGATGAGGTCACTGAGCTGGCCCGCCGCTACGGTATTGTGACGCCTTACACTGCGTATCTCATCGTTGAGGACGAATCGCGGCGCGGTGTGGCCGTGCAATCCCAATCCCTGCCCGGATTAGACCAGGATCGCGCAGCGCGACAGGTCGCCAAACAAACCTACGATTCCTATAAAAAGCAAACCGTGGGCGATAAAGCCCTGGGGGGAGCCCGCGCCAGCGCCGAACTCAAGACCGCCGCGGCTCCCATGCCGACGTCGCCGGCCGGTTCGTCCTTCGGAGGTGCGGGAGGCATGGCGGAATCCCGCCGTTTGATGGGGATGTCCGCGAACGGCTCGGCCAACCAACCAGCGGCCAAAGACAAGGAGCGCGCGCTTGAATACAGCCAGCAATTCCGCTTTGTCGCGGGGAAGAACTTCTTCCAGAACGACAAGCAGTGGGTGGACTCCGAAGTCCAGAAGCATCCGAAGGCGAAATCCATCCGGTTGCAATTGGGCTCGAAGGAATACTTCGATTTCGCAGCCAAACATCCCGAGACGCTCGCCTGGCTGGCGCTCGGAGCGAACACGCGGTTTTACCTGGAGGAGACGGTCTACGAGGTGGGGGAATAGGCGCGGGATGCCGGGGGACCAGTTCCCCCGGTATCCAGCCAATGCGGGGTTTCGTTAGTGTTTGCCAAGTTGGGAGCAAAAGCGGTCTATTGCCGTCTAATCGAGAGGTACGATTGGGCACGTGAAGAGTCTTATGAAACGAATTTTCTTTGTGGCTGCGGTTTTGGCGGGGCTACTGTTCAGCATGGGAGCAAATGCGGGACCGCGTGATGCGCAGTGGAAGGCGGTGGAGGAGGCGATTCAAAAAGGACTGCCGCGCACGGCCATCACGAACCTGGAGCCGATCATCGCCGGCGCGCTGAAGGACAAGAATTACGCGGAGGCGGTCAAGGCCATCGGCGAGAAGATCGCGCTGGAAGGGAATGTGCAAGGCAACAAGCCAGAGGAAAAAATCACCCGTTTGCAGGCCGAGATCGCCAAGGCCCCCGCCGAAATGGTGCCGCTCATGGATACCCTGCTGGCGGAGTGGTATTGGCAGTATTTTCAGCGGAACCGCTGGCGTTTCATGCAGCGCACGGCCACGGCCCAGGCGCCGGGCAAGGACTTCACGACTTGGGACCTGCCGCGATTGTTTGCCGAAATTGATCGCCAGTTCCAAAAAGCGCTGAAGGCCGAAGCGATCCTGAAGGCCACACCCATATCGGCGTGGAACGATTTGCTCCTGAAGGGGACGATGCCCGACAGCTACCGCCCCACGCTGTATGACTTCATCGTTTATGAGGCTCTCAGTTTCTACACGACCGGAGAACAAGCGGGCGCCCGGCCGGAGAACACGTTCCAACTCTCCGCTGAGACGCCCATCCTGGACGCGGCGGAGAAGTTTCTGGCGTGGAAACCGGGTGCAGCTCCGGGCGCGAGCGGCGAGGACAAATTCACCCCCGAACTCCGCGCGATTGCGCTGTACCAGGATCTGCTGCGCTTCCATCAAAAGGACGCCGCCCCACGCGCCGCTTTTGCCGCGGCAGATTTGGAGCGGCTGACCTGGGGATGGAATGCGTCCTTCGGAGAAAATAAAAGCCAGCGCTACGCCGCGGCCTTGGAAAATTTCATCAAGGCGAGTTCCGGCACAGAGGTTTCCACGCTCGCCATCGAACGCGCCGCCCGCCTTAAGCAATCCGAAGGCGACCTCGTGGCAGCGCGCAATCTCGCCATCAGCGGGGCCGAAACTTTTCCGCAATCGCCGGGCGCAAAACTCTGTCACAATCTCATCCAGGAGATCGAAGCCAAATCCGCGTCGATCGCCACGGAGCGGGTGTGGAACTGTTTCGCGGGTGGTTCGGGAGCGGACGCCAACACGTGCCCGGACATCACGGTGCAATATCGCAATGTCACGAATGTGTATTTCCGGGCGGTGCCGTGGAAGTGGGAGGTGTTTCTTGAAAAACATCACAACCGCCCGGAGAATCTAAACGAGGAGGAACGGAAAGCCGTGCTGGCGGCGACCAACTTTTTTGCCTGGTCAGCAGCACTTCCCGCCACGACCAACTACCGCACCAAATCCATTTCCCTACCCGCTCCCACGACGCTCAAGCCGGGATTCTATTTCATCATTGCCAGTCACGACCCCAGCTTTGGCGAAACGGAGAACATCGTCTCGCTCACCACGGTTTGGGTAAGCGATCTCGCCCTCATCACGCGCACACGCGATGCGCGGATTGAGGGTTTCGTCCTCGACGCCAATACCGGCGAGCCGCTACCCGGTTCGGAAGTATCGGTGTGGCACCTGAACAACTCGGGCGATCGCGTCGGCGATCCCTCGCTCACCACTGACGAACTGGGGTTTTTCTCGATGAAGGCAGAGCGCAATCGCGGTTACCTGCTCCGCGCCAGCCACGCCGGTCGCAAGGTGGCCACGAGCGGCGACATCGCCGATTACTATTTTGAGCCGGAAGAAAAGCCTGCGGGCATGACCTTTTTCTTCACGGATCGCGCGATCTACCGGCCCGGCCAGACGATCCAATACAAGGGCATCAGCCTCTGGGTGGATAAGAAAAAGAATGACTACGAAGTCCTCACCAACGAAGCGGTCACCGTGGTCTTCCGGGACCCCAATGGCAAGGAAATCGCCCGCAAGAATCACCGAGCCAACGCCTTCGGGTCCTTCACTGGCAGCTTTACCGCACCGCGCGATCGCTTGATGGGCGGAATGACGCTGGTCGCGGAAGGGCGCGCGAAAGGCCAAGCCTGGCTGCGCGTGGAAGAATACAAGCGGCCGAAGTTCGAAGTAACACTCGACGCACCGAAGACCGCCGCGCGCCTCAACGAAAAGGCCGCGCTGACCGGCCACGCCATGGGTTACACGGGCGCGGCGGTGGATGGCGCCCGTGTCGAATACCGCGTCACGCGCATGGCGCAAATGCCCTGGTGGTGGTGGGGCCGCTGGGGTGGTGGGTCGGGCGACAGCCAGGAAATCGCGCATGGCACCACCAAAACCGAGACTGATGGCACGTTCAAAATTGATTTTACCGCCACGGCCGATCCCAAGGTTCTACCGAAAGACGAGCCGGTCTTCACCTTCCAGGTGCACGCCGACGTTACCGACAATGCCGGTGAAACTCGTTCCGCCGACTTCAGCGTCCGACTCGGCTACGCGGCACTGGAAGCAACTCTGAGTGCCGGTGAATGGCAAACGGAACAGCGTTCGGTGGAAATCTCCGCCACCACGAAAACGCTCGACGGCGAACCCCAGGTCGCCGAAGGCAGTGTGAAAATCTACGATTTGCAAGTGCCCGCCCGCGCGCATCGTCCGGCGCTTTCGACCCAGCCCTATTACGGATATCACCGCGGCATTCCTCCTCCAGACGGAGCCGAGGAGGACCGCCCCGCGCCGGACATGTCCGATCCCAATAACTGGCCGCTGGGCAAAGTGATCGCTGAAAAAGGGTTCACCACCGATACCAACGGCATGGCGAAGCTCTCTTTCAAACTGCCCGAGGGCGCCTACCGCGCGGTGCTCGAAACGCAGGATCGCTTCGGTAAGAAAGTCACTGCCCGGCAGCCGTTGCTCGTGCGGAATCCGGAATCGCCGCAGTTGAAAATCAAAATCCCGTGGATCGTCGCCGCGCCGTCGTGGGAAGCACAACCGGGGCAGGATTTCGTGGCGTTGTGGGGCACGGGCTATGAAAGCGGGCGTGCGTTTGTGGAAATCGAACACCACCGTAAAATCATCAAGCGCTTCTGGACGGCTCCCGGTCGCACCCAGGAGCAGGTCAAGGTCGCGGTCACCGAAGCGATGCGCGGAGGTTTTCAGCTTCATATCACCCAGGTCCGGGACAACCGCGCACTGCTCGACAGCCGCCAAGTTAGCGTGCCGTGGAAGAACAAGGATCTCGATCTGAGCTGGGAACATTTCGTTTCGAAATTACAACCCGGCGCCAAGGAGACCTGGACCCTCGTCATCCGGCCGAGCGGCACCGATGTCACGAATTCCGCCAGTGTGCAAAAATCCGCTGCGGAATTGGTCGCCACGCTTTATGACGAATCCCTCGACGCGTTCGCCCCGCTCAACTGGCCGGAGCACTTCAACGTCTTTTACAACGATTTCTCCTATTACGTGCCGCAGTTTGTGAACTTCAATGTCGGCTTCGAGCATTTGTTTGGTGGCTGGAGCCAGAACTATGAGGAAGTCCAGATCAGCTACCGCTCGTTTCCGCCGGATTTGACGGCGGCGCTGTGGGGGTATGGATATTTTACGTTCGGAGGAAGGTCAGGTGGCCCGATGGTAGCCCGCCGCATGGCCGTGGCCACAGATTCGTATGCGGATGCTAATGGCATTACCGCCACGGCTGCGATGCCCGCACCCGCCTCGCCAACAACCGAGGCTATTGTCAACGGATACGCCAAAGAGGTTCCCGCAAGCGCGGCGAACATGCCCGCAGGAGGAGCATACAAACAGACTGACAAAATCGAAGCCGGGGGCGGCTCGGCCAATGCTCCCAAACCTGATCTCAGCAAAGTCACTGCCCGCAAGAATCTGAACGAAACCGCCTTCTTCTTCCCCCAACTCACTTCCGATTCAAACGGCGTCGTGCGAATGACCTTCACCATGCCGGAAGCTCTGACGAAGTGGCACTTCCGGGGTTTCGCGCACGACCAGTCGGTCCGAAGCGGTTTCCTCCAGGGTCATGCCGTCACTTCCAAGGATATCATGGTCCAACCCAACCCACCACGCTTCCTGCGCGAGGGCGACGCGATTGAGTTCACCGTCAAGGTCTCGAACCAATCCGACGTGCCGCAATCCGGCGCGGTGAAACTCTCGTTCAAAGACGCGCTCACGGATCAACCGGCCGACAAACTCCTCGGCCTGCGCAACACCGAGCAGTCATTCAACATACCCGCCAAGGAATCCCGCGCGTTCTCCTGGCGCATCTCGGTGCCCGATGGCTGCCCTTACCTGACCTATCAGACCGTGGCAGCGTCGGCGAAATTCTCCGACGGTGAAGCCGGCGCCATCCCCGTGCTTTCGCGCCGCATCCTCGTCACGGAATCACTGCCGCTGCCGATTCGCGGCCCCGCGACGAAGAAGTTCAACTTCACGTCGCTCGAGAAATCCGGCAGTTCCAAATCACTCCAAAACGAAAGCCTGGTCGTCCAGATGGTTTCACAGCCGGCCTGGTATGCCGTCCTCGCGCTGCCGTACCTGATGGAATATCCCTACGAGTGCTCAGAGCAGATTTTCAATCGCTTCTACGCAAACTCCCTCGCGCGTTCCATCGCCAACAGCGATCCCAAAATCCAGCGCATCTTCGAGCAATGGCGCAACACACCCGCGCTCGAAAGTCCGCTCGAAAAAAACCAGGACCTGAAATCCGTCATGCTCGAGGAGACCCCGTGGCTCCGGCAGGCCCAGAGCGAAAGCCAGGCGCGCAAGAACGTCGGCATTCTCTTCGACAACAATCGCTTGAATTACGAAACCGAAGCCACGTTGCAGAAGCTGGCGGAACGCCAGCTTCCCGATGGAACATGGTCGTGGTTCCCCGGCGGGCACGGCGACCGCTACATCACGCTCTACATTACCACCGGTTTCGGTCGCCTGCGCCGACTCGGCGTGGACGTCAACGTTCAACCGGCCGTGCGCGCGCTGCGCAGTCTCGATGAATGGATGGACAAGGAATACAAAGACATACAAAAGGGCGATCATCCCGAGAAATACGTCCCTTCCTCGACGGTCGCGCTCTATCTCTACGGCCGCAGCTTTTTCCTCAAAGACCGGCCCATTGCCAAGAACCATCAGCCCGCGATCGATTTCTTTCTCAAGCAATCCCGCAAATTCTGGCTGGCGACGAACTGCCGCCAGACGCAGGGCCACCTCGCGCTCGGCCTGCTCCGCTTCAACGCCGCCAATCCGAACGCCGATGCCACGCCGCAGGACATCATGAAGTCGCTCAAAGAACGCAGCGTGACCGACGACGAGATGGGCCGCTTCTGGCGCGAAACCGAATTGAGCTGGTGGTGGTATCGCGCGCCCATTGAAACCCAGGCGCTCATGATCGAAGCCTTTGACGAAATCACCCACGACGCCAAAGCCGTCGAGGAGTGCCAGGTCTGGTTGCTCAAACAAAAGCAAACCCAGGACTGGAAAACCACCAAAGCCACCGCCGACGCCGTCTACGCCCTGCTCCTGCGCGGCAAAAACCTGCTCTCCAGCGATGCCCTCGTCGAAGTAAAGCTTGGCGGCCTCGACATCACGCCCGGTTCTTCCTCCCGAGCGAAGCTCGATGCTTCCCACCCTCAACCTTCAACCCTCAACCCTCAACCCAAGCCGGAGGCAGGAACCGGTTTTTACGAATACCGCTTCGCTCCCGCCGACATCAAACCCAAGCTCGGCGAGATCACCGTGAAGAAGACCGATCCCGGCGCGGCCTGGGGCAGCGTGACCTGGCAATACCTTGAGGACATGAGCAAAGTGGTTCCCTACGCCGGCACGCCGCTGAAGCTGAAGAAGAGTTTGTTCGTGAAACAAAACACCAGTTCCGGCCCGGTGCTTCAGCCGGTGAAGGGCGCGCTCAATGTCGGGGATGAACTCGTCGTGCGCGTTGAACTCCGCACCGATCGCGACATGGAATACGTCCATCTCGAAGACCAGCGTGGCAGCGGCACGGAACCCGTGAATGTCCTATCCCGTTACAAATACCAGGATGGGCTGGGCTACTACGAAAGCACCCGCGACGTCGCGAGCCACTTCTTTATCGACTATCTGCCGAAGGGTGTCTATGTGTTCGAGTATTCGACGCGGATCCAGTTGCGCGGCCAGTACCAGACGGGAATCGCCCAAATCCAATGCATGTATGCGCCGGAATTCAACAGCCACAGCGAGAGCATTCCGTTGGTAGTGAAATAACATGCTTATTCGGTTTGTGGACAAAGCCCACAGATACAGCCCGCGGGCACCCTTCGAAACGGGCGGCGGGACGCCGCCCGAACTCGCAGGCGAGGACGCCCGCGCTACGAGCGGGCCACCCGCAGCTTGATTGACGAGGCGCCCAAGGCAAAACGGATTGGCAGAAAGATGGGGTCAGAAAAATGACCGGAAAGGCCCGAAATATGACAGAAAAATTTTGTGACAGAAAAATGTTTATGAACGGGCGACTCCGGGAGCGCTGCGGTTGTCCCGCAACCGGATTGGCAGGAATAATTACTGCAAAAGACTAAAAAATTGATTCTGCATTCAAGGGGCGATCCGCCCAAACCAACTCCGTATATGTTCAACGCCATCAGGAAAGTTCTTATAGCGATTCCCAGGACAACAATCTTCCTGCTTACGGGAGCGCTGGTTTTCGCTTCAGTCACCCTTTCCGCCACGGCCTCCCCCATGCAACAACTCACCGACGGCAACAATACTTTCGCACTCGATCTCTACCGCCGCGAAAGCGCCCAGCCCGGCAATCTGTTCTTTTCGCCCTACAGCATCTCCACCGCGCTGGCCATGACCTACGCCGGCGCGCGCGGCGAGACGGCGCAACAGATGGCGAAGACGCTGCATTTTCCCTCACCGCAGGAGGCGCTGCCGAAGACCTACGCCGAACTCACCGACCAATTTACCGCGATTCAAAAAGCGGGCAAGATCCAGCTCAACGTGGCCAATTCGCTTTGGTGCCAGAAAGGGGAAACCTTCCTGCCCGAATTTCTCAAAATCGGCCAGAGCTCCTACCACGCCGAGCTTCGCCTCGTTGACTTCGCCACCGACTCCGCCGGAGCACGCAAAGAGATCAACGATTGGGTCGCCCAAAAGACGCAGGACAAGATCCGCGATCTGCTCCAATCGCCACAACCCCTGCCCGGCTCGCTCATGGTGCTGTGCAACGCGATCTATTTCAAAGGCACGTGGCGCTCGACCTTCGATCCGAAGAGCACCCGCCCCGCGCCGTTCTTCGTCCACGAGGGCCAGAGCGTGGAGGCGCCGACCATGTGGCAGAAATTCAATTTCCGCACGCTGACCAATTCGACGGCCAGCCTTGCGACGCTCCCTTACGTCGGCGACCAGCTCTCCATGGTCATCGTGCTACCCAACCAGGTGGATGGCCTCGCCACGCTCGAAAAAAATCTCACCGCCGCCCAACTGCGCGAATGGACCACCGCCCTGGACCAGGCTCCCACGCCCGAAACCATTCTCTACCTGCCCAAATTCAAACTCACCAACCGCCTTTCGCTCGCGCGCGATTTGCGCGAAATGGGGATGCCCGTGGCCTTCAGTGGTGGCGCCGATTTTTCGGGCATCAACGGCAAGCGCGACCTTTTCATCGGTGACGTCGTGCACCAAGCCTACGTGGACGTCAACGAACAAGGCACCGAGGCAGCAGCGGCCACGGCCGTGACCATGATGCGCAGCGCGCTGATGCGAAACCCGCCGGTCTTTCGGGTGGATCATCCGTTCCTGTTTTTTATCCGCGACAATTCCACGGGGGCGATTCTGTTCATCGGCCGCGTCACGGATCCGACGAAGTGATTGGTTCTCACGCGGATGGCGTGGTGGAAAGCAGGTGGTGGGAAGTCGCGTTCAAAATGGCTGAAACGGCGCGGCGGGAGTTTGGTTCGCGCCGGCGGCTGGGTGAGTTCTCTTTCGTCCCTGGCGGGACTTTTGAATTTTTTTACTCGTTACCCAGCGATGAATCGCTGGGCTATTTCCTGTCGTCCCTGCGGGACTGGAACGATTGAGAATAGTTTCCCGAACATGCGCTCACCCGCCCGGTCCCTGGGGAAAAGACATTGGCAGAGAATCCAGCTTGAATAAACCCAACCCACTTCTACGTCCAATACACGCAGCTAATAATAGAACTCAGGGAACTATCTGCACTGGTCATGGGTCACAAGCTATTCAGCACACTTGGTCTGTTCGTCCTGTTCCTTGCACCGGGCCCCTTCAGTCGCGCCGCCTCGAGCAACTACGTTGAGGTTACCACCGAGATCGTAGTCGAAGATTGGGATTACCGGCTTTTCGCGGATCGGCTGCCGCCAGGCCACCGGCCTCACCAATCAAACCTCTTTCCGACTCCCGGCACGATGCGGTGCGTCGTGGGCGAGAAAACCTGGATGATCGAAAGCCACGTGGTCGGTTTGCCGACAAAATATTGGTTCACCGGCACGAATGTCGTTGTTTATCCCGTTAGCCCCGGCGAATTCACCGCCCTTCACCCCTCCACCGACGGCAATCCCGCCCGCCCCGTCGGTGCCGTCGATCTCTTTGGTTTCGACCTCGGCGCCCGCTTCGCCTGGCTGTCGTTCTGCTCCGGCCCATGCTTGAAGCAGCCTGCCCACAAAATCAATCCGCCCAGCTTTTTCTGGAAGGAGACGAGCCTGGTCTGGAGCGGTTGGACGGATCGGATGACCAACTTCGACGACACCCTCGGCCTGCCAAAGAGCCTGACCCTCGTCGCAACGAACGGCCAGCCCGTTTTCGAATATCAGGTCAGCCGTGCGACCAACATCCTGGGCTGGAATTTTCCGCTGGAGTTCTACGCGCTCCAATACCAGCCCACCGGCACCAATCACTGGAAACTCCACGCCACTTTCAAGGGCCGTGTCACCTCCATTGCGCCCACGACCGAACCCCTGATTCCGGCTTCGGTGATGCGGGTCGTCCGGCGCTGAACCCGCTCCATTGGGCGGCGGGAGGAAGGGCATATATCCGAAAAGCTGTAAACAGTGTTAACACTGTTTACAACCCCCATGAACATTGGGCGAAATGGGGATGCGGGGTGTTAACACAAGCGTTAGCGGTGTTAACAGGAATACAACTGTCCCTGGGATTAATTTATTTTGTAGCCGGAAGCGTAACAACGCCGCGGCCGGCAACGGAGTGCCGGCCCTACCCAACGGCGGCCACTGCTTTAGTGAAATTGCTGTAAAGCCCAAAAATTCCTGCTTGACCTAGGCCACGCCATGTATTATGTAATACATAGTAGTGAACGGGAGCGTTGATACATCAGCACAGGGGAGCACGGGGTTTCGCGATTTTAGCGAGCTTTTGCGCGGCGATCCGCGTTTTTTGCGCGCGTGGAGCGAGACCTGGCGGGCGAACCAGTTCGGCATTTGCGTCCTGGTGATCGTGATCGGCGCGGGGTGTTACGGCGCGGCCATGGGTTGCTGGCGGGCGCCGGTGGCGGCGTGGTATGTCGCGATCAAACTGCCCTGCATCCTCCTGCTCACCTGCGGCGGCAACGCCTTGTTGAACTCCATGCTCGCGCCGTTGCTCGGCTTGAATCTCAGCTTCCGGCAATCCTTTCTCGCGATCCTGATCAGCTTTACGATTCTCGCGGCGATTCTCGGCGCGTTCAGTCCGCTGCTGGCGTTCATGGTTTGGAACGCGCCACCCATGTCGGGCGATGCAAATATTTCCGGCGGCACCTATTCCTTCATCCAACTCACCCATGTGGTTGTCATCGCCTTCGCGGGCATCACGGCGAACCTGCGGCTCGCGCAACTGCTGCGCGAACTCAGCGGCCAGGTGAATGTCGCGCGCCGGGTGTTATTCGCCTGGCTGGCGGGCAACCTGTTCCTGGGCAGCCAGCTCACGTGGATCGCGCGGCCGTTCATCGGCTCGCCGGATCTCGCGGTGGAATTCCTGCGGCCCAACGCCTTGCAGGGCAGTTTTTACGAAACCGTTTTTCACTCGCTGTTGCGCGTGACCAACACGCATTGACCGAAGCAGAACGAAACAGCGAAAAACGAAAGGGCACAAACATGAACAGCACGAATCCGAACCCACAGCCGCCGTTGATTCCCCCGCAGTTGCCGCCGGTCCATCCGCGGCCTCCGGTTCCCCTGGGCGAGAACCCCGAGGAACGGGTTCCGATCACCGGGCCGTTTGGGGCGGTCGAAGCCATCCTGCGCCAGCCGCGCCGGCTCATGTACCAATTGCGGCAGCCGAATCCGGGCGGGCTGGTCGCGGGGATGTTGTTGGGCGCGGTTTTCTGCGCGCTGGTTTACGGCGCGGTCATGGGCAGCTTTTCCATGGGACCGCAAATCTGGGCGGTGCCGGTGAAGGTCTCCGCCGGCCTGATGATCTCGGGCCTGATTTGTCTGCCGAGCCTCTACATCTTCGCGTGCCTGAGCGGATCGAACGCGCGGCTCATCGAGGTGTTCGGCATGGTGTCGGGATTGCTCTTGTTGATGACGCTGCTGCTGGTCGGCTTTGCGCCGGTGGCGTGGCTGTTTTCGCAATCCACCGAATCCCAGCCATGGATGGGCACACTGCATCTGCTCTTCGCACTGATCGCGGTCATCTTCGGACTTCGGTTCGTGCACGCGGCGTTTGCGCATTCGCATGCGCGTTCCACGGCCGGACTTTATACGTGGACGTTCATCTTCGTGCTCGTGGCGCTGCAAATGACGACGGCGCTGCGGCCATTGGTGGGCAAGTATGATCCCAAACATTTTCTGCCGGAGAAAAAGCAATTCTTCCTGTCGCACTGGGGCGAGTGTCTGGATGAGCCGACGAAAAAGTGGCCGGCCAACGCCACCAGCGAGAACGGAAATTCCCAGTCCTCGAAGACTGATTGATGGCCAGGCTGCACATCGCAATGACCGCCGGCCTCAAGCACAAATTCCTTTGGTGGGCGGACGACTGATGCGATGCGGACCTTCGACCCACACCCCAACTGAGCCCTTGAGTAGTGAACGAATTCTTTGATAACTGGACCGTCCAGGTCCGCAAGGGTGTGTTGGAATTGTGCATCCTCAACGCGCTCGCCGAAAAGGAGCGCTACGGCTATGACCTCGTCAAAGCCTTGGCCGCCGTACCCGGCCTCGGCCTGACCGAGGGCACCCTCTACCCCCTGCTCTCGCGATTACGCGTCCAGGGCATGATCTCCGCTCGCCTCGAGGAGTCCTCCGAAGGCCCGGCGCGCAAATATTATTCCCTCACGCGCGACGGCCACAAAATCATGAAGGCGATGAACGACTATTTGGAAAATCTCAATGCAGGGACCCGCACGTTGCAGGAAGGAGCAAAGCATGAGTGAGTGGACACAACCGGCCGAGGCGAAACTCGCACTTTATCTCGCGCGCATGCGCGCTTCCGCCGCTGCATCCGGCGCGGACCCCAACGAAGTCACGGAAGACCTCCGCCGGCACATCGAACAGGAAATCGCGGCGCGCCAGCTTTCCGTCGTAACCGAGCAGGACCTCGACCAAATTCTCGCCCGGCTCGGCCCGGCGGAAAATCCGGAAGCGCCGAAAGCGCCGTCCGCCTCCCCGAGACCAGCCGCGCTTCCGCCACGGCCCAGCATTACGCGGCGGCTGCTTTCGTGGATTGGCCGAGTCTTGCTGGTGGTCCTGGGGGTGATTACTCCTTTGATCGCGATCGCGATCGAATACTTCAGCGGCATGTGGGCGAGTGAAATGTTCAATCCCATTCCCAATATCGGCCACCTCGTGTTGCTTCTGCTGGTGCCGGTGGCAAACCTGGCGGTCATTGTCGCTTCGTGGCGCACAGACGCCCGCTGGCGCAATTGGATCGCCTGGGCCAATGGTGCGGCCATCGGTGTATCGGCGGTGTATACTCTGTTGTTCCTGCCCATTACTCCTCTCGCGGCATTCGCCGTACTTTTCTTGGGTATTGGATTCATTCCGCTGGCGCCACTGACTTCCTTCATTTGCGCGATTGTGTTACGCCGTTGTCTGCGGCGGGAGTCGCGCATCGCGGAGCCTCTGCCCGGGCTGTGGCCGGCCTTGGCGGCAGGCATCGCCCTGCTCGTCCTGTGTTCGCTGCCTTCCATTCTCTTCAACGTCGGACTGGGCTGGGCGGCCTCGGACGTATCCGCCGAGAGCACACGCGGCGTTCGCCTGCTGCGCACCTGGGCCAATCAACAGGAGTTGCTGCGCGCCTGCTATGGGCGCGGCGCCGGCGCCAACACCTTCTACTCATGGGGCAAACGCATCAGCGCCGATGAAGCCCGCACCATTTTCTATCGCGTTTATGGAAAGGCGTTCAATTCCGTCGCGCCGCCGATGATGTTCGCCGGGCGCCAACGTTGGGACGCCGGCGAAGACGACTACACCTGGGACAACGACCAGGGCGGCGACGCCGTGGCCGGCCGCGTGAAAGGACTCTCGCTCGCGAGTTCGCGCCAGGATGCGGTCGTGTATTCCGAGGCGGCGCTGGCTTATGTGGAATGGACGATGGAATTCAAGAACGTGTCGCCGCTACAGCGCGAAGCCCGCGCGGAAATTATTTTGCCTCCCAGCGCAGTCGTCTCACGCGTCACGCTTTGGATCAATGATGAGGAGCGCGAAGCGGCCTTCGGCGGCCGCAACCAGGTGAAGACGGCCTACAAGGAAGTCGTGGCCCAGCGCCGCGATCCGGTGCTGGTCACCACCAGCGGCCCGGGACGCGTGCTGATGCAATGCTTTCCCGTTCCGCCTTCGGGTGGCCGGATGAAAATCCGCATTGGGATGACGGTGCCGCTTACATTGACCAACGTGGATACCGGTTGCCTGCGGTGGCCGTGTTTTGCTGAGCGCAATTTCACGATCCCTGATGATTTTCATCACTCGATGTGGGTGGAATCCCGACAGCCGATTGACAGCACCGGACCGGCACTCAAAAACGAACCGGGCAAGCCCGGCATCCTTGCTCTCGGCGGACAGCTCCGCGATAACGAACTCGCCTCGCCCAAATACACCGTCCGCGCCCATTGGCCCGCGGATCAGACGAATTGCTGGACGCGGGACACGCGCGGGGAAGGCAACCAGGTTGTTCGGCAAACCATCGCGCCCAAAGCGGCCACGACACCGGAGCGAGTCGTCTTTGTTCTGGATGGCACGCGCGGCATGCGCGACTACTACGATGCGATCCTGGGCGCGCTCGCTCATTTTCCGACGAACATCGAATTCGCCGTGCTGCTCGCGCAGGACGGTTGCGAGGAATTGGTCGCGCCGACGCGCGATCCAAAGGCGCTCGATCCGAAAAAGCTGGAGGACCGCCTGCGCGGTGTCGGCGGACACGACAACGTCCCCGCGCTCTTGCGCGCGTGGGACCTGGCGCAGGAAAGGCAACTCGGCATCATCGTCTGGATCCACGTCCCGCAACCCGTGCTCATGGATACGGCCGAAGAATTGCGCCAGCGGTTTGAGCGCAGCTCGAATCCACCGATGTTCTGCGACGTCGAAGTTCAGCCGGGCTCCAATCGCATTCTCGAAAAACTCGAAGGCGTCAAAGCCGTGCATACGATTCCCCGCTTGGCCACGCTCGGGGAGGATTTGACCCGGCTGTTCGAATTCTGGGCCGGCCGCACTCCCGCCTGGGTGAAAACCCGCGAACGCGGCCCGCTCGGCACCGGGCAGGGAATTCCGCCCGGCCCCGAAACTTCCCTGCACCTGGCGCGACTTTGGGCGTACGACGAAGTGGGCCGCCTTACGCACAACCATCGAAATGTCGAAGCCGGAAAACTGGCGGCCCTTTACGAACTCATCACCCCGGTCAGTGGAGCGGTCGTGCTCGAAACCCAAGTCCAATACAACCAGGCGGGTCTCCAACCGGCCGACCCCAAAACCGTCCCGTCCGTTCCTGAGCCGGCGGCCGGGCTGCTCTTGCTTACAGGAACCGCAGTGCTTCTGCTCAAACGCCGTTCCGCGATTCGGAGTTGAGAGATTGCGTAAGTTTTTTCGGAGTCGGAATTCCTTTTCGCAAGGGGGCGCAAACTTTTCGCATATGACCGCAACTCTGCGCAAATGGCCGCAAATCATTTGCAATCGTCAGGAAGCGGACCCGGCGGCGCTGCACCAGTATTGCCGCCACTATGACCAAGCGTTGTTGCGGGCGGATGAATTCAAACACACTGGCGGCCAGCTTGCTTTGCCTGCTCTTTTCCCTCAGCGGGCAGGCTTTCGGCGAAACCGTCACTTTGGAGGCGAGTTTTACGGGCACGCCCATGGCCGACAATCCGACCTGCCGGTTCACCCGGGTCGGGAGCAATTTGTGGTTCACCACGCAAAATGGCGGCAATGCCAGCTTCGGCGGCGTGTTTTCGTTCGACCCTGTGACCAGGGACGTAAGCAAACTCGCGGACCTCGATGGGACCACCGGCAACCGGCCTTGGGCCTCTTCCCTATACCTGGCGGCGGGCAAGGCGTGGTTCACGACGTCGCAAGGCGGCACCGGCAGCCAGGGCAGCCTGTGCTCCATTGAGACCAACGCCCCCTACGCGGTCGCGAACGTTTTTTCCTTTCCCACCAACGCCGCTCTCGGTTGGAAACCGCACTCCACGCCCATCCTGATTGACAACGACCTTTGGTTCACCACGAGCGGTGGCGGCACGCCGCCGGACGGTTCGACCACCTACGGTGCTGTGGTCCGTTACAACCTCGGCACCGGGTTGCTAACGAACGTGTTGTCGCTGGATAGCACGAATTACGGCCGCCAGCCGCTGGGCAACAGCATCGTGAAAGCCGGCAACGAGTATTACTTCACCACCTTCAGCGGCGGGGCCAATGTCGTTCCGATCTACGCCCCGACCGGCGGTGGCGTGATCAATCGCATCACCTTTGACGGCTCGAACCAGCCGGTCATCACCAAGAGAGTGGATTTGACGGCGGGTCAGACGGCCTTGCCGGCGGGCGACCCGGTTTACGATGGCTCGAATTACCTCTACTTCACGACCACCGGCCCCTCGGCTGCACCGGGCTCCATCTCGCGCTACGACCTAACCACTCACCAGGTGACCAACCTGTTTTCCTTCGTCTCCAACGCCGTATCCGCAACGCTCTATGGCAAGCAGCCCTACTGCACCCCGGTGCTCTTCGGCGACAATCTCTATTTCACTACTTTCACCGGCGGCATCAGGAACAAGGGCACCTTGGGCAAATACTCCATCTCCTCCAATATCGTGACGAAGCTCGCGGATTTCGAAGGCTACGGGGTCGGCTTTCTCGGCAGCGGACCGCAATACAATGGGGGAACCGTTTACACCAATCCGGTGGACGGCCGCGTGAAAATCTACTGGCCCATCAATCGCGGCGGGGACCACATCCCCAACAACGGCGTGGGCACCATCGTCTCGGTTTCCTTGCCGCCGTTTCCGATTGTCTCGTCCATCACGAACAGTGGCGGCGGGAGCTACACGCTTTCATGGACCGGCGGCTACCCGCCCTACAGTGTGGATGTGACCAGTAGCGCGACCGGCGGGGCGTGGATCACCAACTGGCTCTCAGGCATCTCCTCCAACAGCGTCACGATCTCCGCCACCAACACGCAGGCTTACTTCCGCATCGTGGGTCAGTCGGAGTAAAGGTTTCCGTGAGGATTAGTGCACCCAAGCGAAGGCGGGTAACCCGGCGCGTGCCGGGTTTCACGTTGATCGAATTGCTGGTGGTCATCGCCATCATCGCGATTCTGGCGGCCATGCTGCTACCGGCTCTGGCGCGCGCGAAGGAAAAGGGCAACAAAGTCCGTTGCTTCGGGAATCTCCGGCAGATGGCGGCGGTGTACCACATGTACAACGACGAGAACAATAACCACCTGCCCTCGCCGGAAATGCTCGGCTACTCCTCTTATCGCCAGGTCAATGATCCGCTGAGCCTGTGCAATTATTTCCAGGCCTACCTGCCCACGAACAGTGCCGTGTGGCTGTGTCCTTCCGGCTGGAAGATCCTGAAGCAATACGGGGTGAATTACGCGTGGTCGCGCGCGCAGAATCTGACCGGGACCGGCGGCAGCTCGGATGCCTTCAACAAGATGATCACCACCACCGTGGTCTGGGACAACTTCACCATGTCGCTGGCTTCCATCTACGCCGTTCCCGAAAGCCCCACCTCGGGCGGCCCGTCTGCCGTCCCGACCTACGCCCGCGTCTATCCGCACGATAGCGGCCGCCGGGCCAACTACTTGTATCTCGACGGCCACACCGGCACCCAATGAACCTCCTTGATTACACCGAACGCGTTAACCACCAAACCCATCTCCCTTTTCTCTTCCGGAGAAGTGAGACGGTGGAACGGGACGTCTCGACGGCAGATGCATTTAAACTCGTAGCGCAGGTTTCCAACCTGCTGTATCGCGGATTTCCAATCCGCAGGCCGCGGAGGATCTCCAGACCTGACCGCATTCAGCAGCATTGCCGACTGGAAGTCGGCGATACAGAAGGTTGGAAACCTGCGCCACGGCCGGTGGCTGCCATCCTCGCCAGCATAATCCTCCTCCTGCTGATCGCTTTCCCTTCGCCCGCCCAAACCAATTCCGCTGCCCGGGCCGGCGCGCCCATGCAGGTCTGGGACTACGCGGACCAACTCGGACTCAGCAAGGCCCAAGGCGCCGAAATGAAAGCCATCCGCGAGCAGTACGAAAAGGCGCGGGCTGATCTGCAAACGGCCAAAGGACCGGATGTCCCGCCGGACGCCCAGCGCGCGGCGCAGTTGAATTTCAACGACCAGTTCCGTATCAGCAATCGCCGCATCGCGGAATTACTGACGGACGAACAGAAGGCCAAGTTGACTGCGCTGCGTAAAGAGCGCGTCACTGCGCGCACGGTGCCGGCTGCCTCCGAAGAAAAGGCGGACGCAACAACTAATACTGAAGACGAGAGCGCGGCGTCCATGGTGATTGCGCGCAAGGCGCCCCGGCCCGCGCTGAGTGCGGAGGAATATCGCAAGCTAGCGGTCGAACTGCGGGCCGCTTACTCGCAACCTTCCGCAAAGTGGCCGGCGCCGAACATTGACGATGAAGTGAAGCCGCACTTTGTGGAGATCGGTTTGCTGCCGCTGGTTTCTTTTCCGACGAACAATCCTTATTCGGAGGCCAAGACTGCCCTGGGTCAAAAACTATTCTTCGAACCGCGGCTCAGCGGTTCCGGACAGATTACCTGTGCGAGTTGTCATGATCCCGACCTGGCGTTTGCGGACGGGCGAACAGTTTCGTTTGGTCATAAGCGGACCGAACTGAAACGGAATGCTCCCACGATTCTCAACACCGCGTTCAACCAGACGCTGTTCTGGGATGGGCGGGCGGATTCGCTGGAGCAACAGGTCAGCGACGTCGTGAACAACCAGGATGAGATGCATTCGAAAGCGGAGTCGGTGCGCGACACGTTGGGAAAGCTTTCGGAATACACGAACGAATTCGCCACGGTGTTTGGGTCGTCCGAGATCACCCTGTCGCGCGTGGCACAGGCGATTGCCACCTTTGAGCGGACGGTCACCAGCCGCGGGAATAATTTTGATTCGTTCCTGCGGGGCGATACCGATGCGCTCAGTGACGAAGCAGTGCGCGGCTTGCATCTCTTCCGCACGACTGCCCGCTGCATCAACTGCCACAATGGGCCGAACTTCACGGACGGTCGTTTCCACAACGAAGGCCTCACCTACTACGGCCGCAAGTACGAGGACCTGGGCCGCTACAACGTCACGCACGAGACTGCGGACGTTGGCAAATTCAAGACGCCCAGTCTGCGCAACATCGGCCGTACTGCTCCCTACATGCACAACGGCCTCTTCGACCTCGACGGAGTCATCAACATGTACAATGCCGGTATGGCCACCGTCCGCCGCCGACCCTCGCAAAAAGACGACCCGCTTTTCCCCGTCAAATCTCCCCTGCTCCAGCCCCTCGGCCTCAACCAACAGGACCACGCCGACCTCAAAGCCTTTTTGGAATCGCTCACGGAAACCCGGTTCCGCCTGCGTCCGCCCAAACTGCCCGAGGACAAAACCTCTTCGTGACGGTTGTATTTGAATCCGGTCTGGTGTTTGGGAGACTGGTCTTAACTGGGAGTAATCCGTTGGCACCACAAAACCGTGTGAGGAACTTGACACCGCCCGGTCAAACATGACAATTCTGTCATTTAGGCTTAGGCACAAAAAAACCAGGACGCACCATGAGGCTAACAAACAAGAAATCCGTACTTCACTCACCGCCAAAAACACTCCTCTATTTATCGCTGCTCCTCTCCGCCACGCTGGCAGGCCGCGGCGCGGAACCGACGGATACGCCCCAGACCGACACAACTCAGACGGAAAGCTCATCCTTCCTCGGTCCAGTGGGCGATTACTTCGCCAACTGGTTCGAGCATGTGGACCGCGCCCGCGCCACGCAGCCGCACTGGGTGCCGCCCGTGTTCACCACCTCGCCCAACCTGCAGGAAGTCTTCCGCTACGACATCTTCTACCAGACCTCGATGCGGAACGGTTATGACCTCGCCAACTTCGGGGGCGGCAAGGGCTTCGAATTCATTCTGTCCGAACGGATGCAGCTTAACATCGGCATTCCCGCCTATCTGCACCTGGACAGCTCGCCTGCGCGTACCGGCTGGGGCGATGAGAATTTTCTCTACAAATACCGCCTGTTCGCCGCGCCGGAAAAAGAGGGCGACTATGTCGTGACCCTCTTCGCCGGCCTGACCGCGCCCACCGGCACCCAGAATTTCACCGGCGACCACTTCGTTTTCAGTCCCGCGCTCGCCTTCGGCAAAGGCTGGGACGACTTCAACATCCAGGGCACGCTCGGGAGCGCCATCCCCGACAACGGCGCCAGCACTCACGGCACCGGGACACCCTTCATCTCGAACACCGTGTTCCAATACCGCATCGCCAAATACTTCTGGCCGCAGGTCGAGTTCAACTACACCTACTGGCCCAACGGACGCTACGACGGCCTGAACCAGCTTTTCATCACGCCGGGCCTGGTCCTCGGCAAGTTCCAGGTTTACAAGCGCCTCGGCTTCATGGTCGGCATCGGTTGCCAGATCGCCGCCACGGACGATCCGCTCTACAAAAAGAACTTCATCCTCACTTTCCGGATGCCTTTTTGAGGCGGCGTGCCCATTCTAGTCTCGTCAAAGCGGCACCTACGATGAATCTGCGTTATGCAATTACGAGAGCGCTGCTCGTCTGCGCGCTCGCGCTTATCGCGCCCGCGTGCTGCTTCGCGGCGGACGCGGCGGCGACCAGTTCCACCAACGCGGCGAAGTATCCGCGGGTCGAGCTTCCGGGGATCCACAATTCCTTCCGGGTCAGCGAGCGGATCATCTCCGGCTCGCAACCCGAAGGGGATGAAGCCTTCGCGGCGCTCGCGAAGCTCGGCGTCAAAACGATCATCACGGTGGACGGCAGCAAGCCGGATGTCGAAGCGGCCCGCCGCCACGGGATCCGGTACATCCACCTGCCGATCGGTTACGATGGCGTCCCGACCAACCGGGTGGTCGAACTGGCCAAAGCGGCCGGATCAACCTCCGAGCCGATCTACGTGCACTGCCATCATGGCATGCATCGCGGCCCGGCGGCCGTTGCGGTGATCTGCGAGGCGACCCAGAACTGGACCCCGAAACAGGCCGAGGCCTGGTTGCGCGAGGCGGGAACGTCGTCGGATTACGCGGGGCTGTACCGCTCCGCCGCCGACTTCAAGAAGCCGACGCCGGAGCAACTGGCCGCGGTGAAATCGCTGCCGGAAGTGGCACAGACTTCCTCGCTGGTCGAAACGATGGTCTCGATTGACGACCATTTCGCGCAATTGAAGCTCAGCCAAAAGGCCGGCTGGAAAACACCGCCGGGCCACGCCGATATCACCCCGGAGCACGAGGTCCTGATGTTGTGGGAATTACTGCGGGAAACCGCGCGCACGGAAAACACCGCCAAACGCCCGGCGGATTACCGTGCGAAACTGTCCGCCGCCGAGCAGGCGGCCGAGGCACTCCAGGCGGCGTTGAAAAAGTCCGATCCTCCGGCCGTGATCGAATCAGCGTTCACCAAAATGGGTGCCAGTTGCTCGGCGTGTCATAAGCAGTATCGGAATAAGTAGCGCAAAACTCAGGTGTGCAATTCCTTGTTGGTCGCGGTGACCATCAGCTTGCCGTGCTTGACGCCCTTCGCGGCGATCAATTCGTCGGCGATCTTCTTGATCAACCCGCTCTTGCCCCGCACCACCAGCACTTCCAGGCAGTTGTGATGGTCCAGGTGCACGTGCACCGTTGACACGATCACATCGTGGTGGTCGTGCTGGATGTCCGTCAGCGTCGCCTGCACGTGCTGCTTGTGGTGATCGTACACCAGCGTGATCGTGCCGGCGATCTCCTCGTTGCTGTCGCGTTGGTAATGGTCCACCAGTTTCTCGCGAATCATGTCTGCCAGCGCGAGCGAGCGATTATCATAGCTCTTCTCGGTCACCATCCGGTCGAACTGCCGGAGCAATTCGGGCGGCAGGGAAACGCTGAAGCGGCTGACAAATTCCTTTTTCATAGGCGAGGAAAACAGGCAAATGATGTGAACACGAATTTATTGTTGCGTAACACTGAAATCCGGCGTAACACTCATTATCATGAAAGTAACACCCGCCCGTAGTATATCTCGTGTCTCAAAACGGGGTCAAGCTGCCGGACTTCGGACGGCAACGTTAGCGAAGCCCAGCCGCGGCGCGTCCGGCTGGGTTGCTGAAGTCCTCCGTTCGGGTCGCTCCCGTCCGCCGAACACTGTGCTGCGCCGGGCCGCCAGCCTCGCCAGCTTCGCTTTCATCCTCGGCTCCGTCGCTTCCGCGCACGCCCAGGACATCCCCGGCGGCGGCCCGCCGGCCTCCGCCAGCACGACCAACACCACCGACGTCGCCCGGCTCCCGGAAATGGAAGTCACCGGCCGCGCCGACAGCCTCGTGGGCATGGCCACCAGCGCTTCGCAGGGAACCGTCGGCAAACAGGAATTGGAATATCGCGCGCTCGCCCGGCCGGGTGAAGTGCTGGAAACCATTCCCGGCCTCATTGCCACACAACACAGCGGCGCGGGCAAGGCCAATCAGTATTTTCTGCGCGGCTTCAATCTCGACCACGGCACCGACTTCACGACCATGATGGACGGCGTCCCGGTGAACATGCCGACGCACGCGCATGGTCAGGGCTACATGGACATGAACTTCATGCTGCCCGAACTGATTGACCATATGGACTTTCGCAAGGGTGTCTATTATGCGGACCTCGGCGATTTTTCCACGACGGGCGGGGCGGACATGCACTACATCAATTCCGTCCAGCAGAACGTGGCGCAATTGGAGGGCGGCGACTACGGCTACGGGCGCGGGCTGTTTATCACCTCGCCAAAGGTCGGGGCCGGCTATTTGCTCGGCGCGCTGGAACTGTTTCACGAAGACGGCCCCTGGGCGCACCCCGACAATTTTCTCCGCATCAACGGCGTGTTGCGCTACAGCCAGGGGGATGCCTCGCAGGGCTTCAGCATCACGGGCATGGCTTACGCCGGCAAATGGAACGCCACCGACCAGATCGCTACGCGCGCGCTCACCGAGATACCGGATTTCGGCCTCTATGATTCGCTGGACACCTCCGACGGCGGCAATTCCCAACGCTACAGCCTCACCGCGGAATGGCACCGGGCCGACGCGGATTCCGCCACCTCCGTCATATTGTATGGCATCCGCTACAGTCTCGATTTGTTTTCGGACTTCACCTACTTCCTCAATTCTCCCGACGGCGACCAGATCGAGCAGCAGGACAACCGGTGGATCGGCGGCGCGAAGGCGCATCAAACGTGGTTCGGGCACCTGGCCAGCCACGAGATGGAAAATACGGTCGGCCTGCAAATCCGCAGTGATTCAATCAACAACGGGCTTTATAACACCACGGACCGGGTGCGCACCGACAAGGTGGACTGGGACGGCGCGCCGATCGCCGCCACGACCCGCGCCGATTCGATTTGGGAATCGAGCGTCGCGCCCTACTTCGAAAACCGCGTGCAATGGAGCCCCTGGTTTCGCTCGGTGCTCGGGGTGCGGGGCGATTTCTTTCACGTGGACGACCAAAGCAACCTGGCGGCGAACTCCGGCACGCGCAGCCAGTTCCTGGCGAGCCCGAAAGGCTCACTGGTGTTCGGCCCCTGGGCGAAAACCGAGTATTATCTGAGCGGCGGCCTGGGGTATCACAGCAATGACGGCCGTGGCGCGACCACGCACATTGATCCTTCCACGGGCGAAGCGGCGGCTCCGGATGACCTGCTCGTCCGCACCTACGGGGCGGAAATCGGCGCCCGCACCACGATCATTCCCGGCCTGCAAAGCACCCTAGCCTTTTGGTGGCTCAACATCGGCTCGGAACTCGTCTTCGAAGGCGACGCCGGCTCCACCAGCCCGAGCGCGCCGAGCCAGCGCTACGGCGTCGAGTTTGCAAACTACTATACTCCGACGCCCTGGCTAGCCTTCGACGCGGACTTTGCGTTTTCCCATGCGCGATTTACGGAGAATGTGTTCGATGACGAAAACGGCACCACGGGCCCTTATATTCCGGAGGCGGTCGAATCCGTGATTTCCGCGGGGGCGCTGTTCCATCAAACCGGTGAGCGCGGTTTCTTTGCCGAACTTCGCCTGCGGTTTTTCGGCCCCCGCGCGCTCACCGAGGACGACAGCGTGCGCACCGCGTCCACGATTCTCCTGAGCGCGAAAGTGGGTTACAACTTCAACCGGCATTGGACGTTGAGCGCGGAAGTGTTTAACCTCCTGAATCGCTCGGACAGTGAAATTGATTACTACTATCCCTCGCGCCTCGCGAACGAGCCCGTCGGTCCCGACAGCGGCGGCTATCTCGACATCCATTTCAAGCCGGTCGAGCCCATCTCCTTCCGCATCGCCCTGACGGCGCGCTTCTGAGCGGCAAACCAACGAATGACACCCGGAAGCGCACAGCCCGCCAGCCGTCTCCCGGGCGCCAATGAAGGCGACCCCCAACGCCGGCTGGCCTGGGTAAACTCGATCGGCCTGCTCTTCCTCGCCATCGGAATCCTTGGCGCGCGCCGGGCCGACGACGCCATCAAACCGCTGCCTTCCCTGGAGGAAACGCCCGCCGCCTTGATCGAGCCACTTACCCCGCCACCGCCACCACTGACGGAATCTTCGGACGCCGCGGCGTCGGATGAGGACAAACCTGAAGTCCCTCAGGTCGTGATCGTTACGCTGGATACACCCAGCATCGATTTTGCCGTGCCCACGATGGGCAATCTTCTGGTCCCCAACGCGCTGGCCACCGCGCCGCCACTGATGCCTTTGCGTGCGCCCGCGCCTTTGACCCAAATGCCGATCGTCCTCACCAACACCGGCGCGAGTGGCGACCGCCCGAGCCCCGAGTATCCGCGCGCCGCCATCGAACAGCACCAGGAAGGCCTCGTGACGCTCGCGCTTACGGTGGACGATTCCGGCCGCATCACGGACATCCAGGTCAAGTCCACCTCGGGCTCGCCGCTGCTCGACCGCCACACTCTGGATTTTGTCCAGCGGCACTGGACCATTCCTCCCGGACAAGGCACGCGTCACTACGAGGTGCCGATTCGCTACCGACTGCGGAAAAACTGAACCGCCACACCATTCGACCCAGCTCCTAGCCTTATGCTTGCCAATATCGTATTCCAATTCTTCATGAAAGGCGGCCCCGTCATGTGGCCCATCCTGATCTGCGCCTTCATGGTGGTGGCGGTCGTCGGCGAGCGCGTCTTTTGGTGGTGGCGTGAGGGGCAAAAGCGGGACCTCGCCCGCCGCGAGCAAATCCTCGCCGCGCTTGAATCCGCCGACTTCCCGGCCGCCGCCAAACTCGCGGCTGATTCCGAAGATCCTGTCGTCCGCATGATCCGCCACAGCCTGAATCACCCGCCGGCTTCCATGCCCGCCGCGCTTGAAATGGCCGCCGGCATCGAACTCGAGCGCGCCGGCCGCTTTCTCAACGTCATGGATACCCTCGTCACGCTCGGGCCGCTCCTTGGCCTGCTCGGCACCGTGACCGGCCTCATGCGCGCCTTTCTCAAGGTGGGTGACGCCGAACTTTCGGTCATGGCGGTGACGGGCGGCATCGGTGAAGCCTTGATCGCCACTGCGTGCGGCCTGGGCATCGCCATCGTGGCGCTGGTGCCGCTGAATTATTTCACCGGCAAACTGTCGCGACTGCAGTTCGAACTCGAAACCGCCGCCACCAGTGTCGAACTCCTCGCCAACGCCGGAAAATTGACCACGAACGCCCGCAAATGAAACTGCGCTCGCCCATCCGCCGCCGGCACTCGCGCATCGAGATCATCCCGCTCATTGACGTGATGTTCTTCCTGCTGGCCGCGTTCATGATGGTGAGCCTGAGCCTGGATCGGACGCAAAATATTCGCGTGAATCTTCCACCGTCGATCGCGGCGCAACCGGACTTCAAGCCCGACCTGATGAGCGTGGCCGTGGACAAAGCGGGCGGCGTGTGGTTCGAGAAACGCGCCATCACTTTGCCGGAACTCGGAACCATTCTCAGCAATCGGCTCCATTTTCACACCAATGTCCCGGTGTATATCAGCGGCGACCGCGACACGACGCACGGGGCGATGACCGGGGTTTACCAGGCGTTGCGCGCCGCGGGCATCCAGAAAGTCGCCTTCGCGGTCGGCCCGCCGTCAGATTCTGCGACCCGATGAAACTCCGTTCGCCATTGCCGCCGCGCCGGTCTCGGCTGGAGATCATCCCGCTGATTGACATCATGTTTTTCCTGCTCGCCTCCTTCATGATGGTCAGCCTGCAAATGCAAAAAATCCGCACGCTCAAGGCCAGCCTGCCCACTGCCACCCTCGCCACCTCCGTCGCCAAACCGGATTTGCTCACGGTGGCTGTGGATCACAACGGCCAGGTGGCAGTGGATGACAAACCGATCTCCTTCCCGGACCTGCGCAACCTGCTGGCGCGGCGTCAGGCGGCCAATACCAATCTGCCCGTTTACATCACAGGCACCCGGGATGCCTCCCACGGTTCGGTCATGTACGTGCTCGATTTCGTGAAGCGCGCCGGCATCGCGCGCGTGGCCATCGCCGTTCAACCTTCGCCCGACCGGCTCTGACGGGATGAAAAACTTTCAACAAAACCTGCTCGTCGCGGTCGTGCTCGGCCTGTGCGCGCTGTGCGTCTGGCAGTGGCACGGACACACCCGCCAACGCGGCCAGATCGAGCAACTCACCCGGGCGGTTTACGACAAGTCCGCCGCCATCCAGGGCTTCACCAATTCCGCCGCCAATCTCGACCGTCAGGTCGCCCTCATGGACGCGCGCCTTTCCGCGCTCAAGGAGGAAGCCAAAACAAATTTCAGCCTCGCCTCCTCACGCCTGCGTGAACTCACCCGGCTCCAAGCCACCAACGATCTCCTGACCAACCGCGTCGCCGAATACAAACTCACGGTGGAATCGCTCCAGGCAAAGTTGAAGGAGGCCTACGACGGCGTCCAAAAGCAAAACGCCTCCCTCAACCAACTCGTTGCCCAACGAGACGCCGTCGTCACGAAATACAACGAAAGCATCAGCGAGCGAAACGAGCTGATCCGCAAGTACAACGAACTCGTCAAACGAGTTGAGCAACTGCAAGGCAAAGCCGCCAAACCCTGAAACCCGACTGCCCAAGCCCCCTCAACCGGCGCCTGTGGATTTCGCGTTGATGGAGTTGCTAATCCGGCTCCCAACGGAAACCCCGCTCCATCCAGGATCACGGTCTGTCCATGGATTTCAGCCTGCCCGTCCGGCGCATACGGGCCTGCACCTTTGCACAGACAATCGGCGGCGCCTTTTCCGGGCAGGCGGGGCAGATCCCCATCAGCACAAGTTCATGGTATACGCGGCTATAGGATCGGGCCGCCACCACTTCCCGCTCCAGGATGGCGATGGATTCCGACGCCGGCAGTTCGCAAACACCGCCCAAGCTTCATGCTTTTCTTAACTGCGGCAATTTTAAACGCGGGCATATCGTATACATTCTACGACGCATACCGCTTTTTGGATGCCGGGTCGCAAACAAAAAGTGTTTGCGGGGGGCCACGCTCATGCAAACTGCCGAAATCGGCGTGACGGGGTTTGCGGATTGCAAGGTTAGCGATCGAAACGAAACAGATGAGAATCGCGATTGGCGCGGCCCAGGAAATGATCGCGGATGATCCCGGCGGCAATGAGGCTGTAAGTGATGCCATTGCCGCCAAAGCCCAGTGCGAAATACGTGTGTTTTAAACCGGGATGGCTGCCGATGTAAGCCAGGCCATCCTTCGTTCCGCCGAAGGTTCCCGCCCAGGAATAGGCCGGTTCAAACTTCAGGTCCGGGAAGAGGCGCGCGAATTTGCGCACCAGCACCGCGGTTTTTCGTGGCAATAGTTTGTCGCGCGGGTGCGGCGATACCACGTCCACATCCTCGCCACCGATGATCACACGATGGTCCGGGGTCGTGCGCAGATACAAGTACGGCGAGCCTGTCTCCCAAATGAGACTGCGGCGGTACCAGCCGGCAATGCGCATGGGCTCGCTGATGACCGCGTAGGTGCTTTTAAGCGTGCCGGCTGGGCGCGGCAAATACCGGCCGGACTCAAAACCGCAGGCCACTATCACCCGGCGCGCGCGCACCGTGAATTTTCCGCAGGCCTGGAATTGAACTCCCCGGCTGGTGGGCTGGATGCGGCCCGCGGCTGAGCGGTCGAACACCTTGAGGCCGTGCCGTTTGCCGGCCTGCAGCAATCCATGGGTCAAGTGGTGGGGATCGACCTGTCCGCCGAGTTGCGAAAACAGCGCCGCCGGCCGCGAGAAGGGAAACCGCCGCTCGATCTGGCCTCGGGACCACCATTCCACGTCCAATCCCATTTCGCGTCGCAGCCGCAACTCTTCCTGCAAATCCGGAATTTCATCGCTCCGGCGCGCCAAGAAGAGGCTCGTCTTGAACTCGAAGCCGCATTCGATTTTGAGCCGGTGAATCAAGCGGCCCAGTTCGGTCACGGCCCGGGCGCAAAGTTCATAGCTGCGAAACGCATCCTTTTTGCCGATCGTCTCAACCAACTGGCGCAGAGGCACGTCCACTTCGTACTGCAAGAGGCCGGTGCTGCCGCTGGTGCTCCCGGTCCCGATCTCCCGCTTGTCCAGCAGCACCGTATCAATGCCGCCCCGCGAGAAATAATAAGCGACCAGGGCGCCCGTGATCCCGCCGCCAATGATGGCGGCATCGCACGTGAGGTCGCGATCCAGCGTGGGAAAGCAGGCGGGCAGGCCGTTACGAATGCTCCAATACGGGTAGTCAGAGGTCAGGTCCATTGTATTTCCAATCCACTTTCAGCGCAAAGCATGCCACCGCTGCACGGAGCTGCACTTTGACCTTCACGCTGGCGGCCTTCAACGGTAGTTTCCTCCTTCGCTATGCCAACCCGCGTCAATCATCCTGGGAACTGGAGTCTGCTGGCCTGGCACGTTTTCCCTTTCGCCGTGGCGCTCATTTGCTTCAATGCGCGTGCCGCCGCGTCCTCACCGCCCGCCAGGCCCAACGTTGTCTTCATCCTCGCCGACGACCTCGGTTACATGGACATCGGCGCGAACAATCCGAAAAGCTTTTACGAAACGCCGAATATCAACAGTCTCGCCGCACAGGGGATGCGTTTCACCTCGGCCTACGCGGCATGCCCGGTTTGCTCGCCGACGCGCGCGAGCATTTTGACCGGCAAATACCCGGCCCGGCTACATCTCACCGATTACATCGGCGGCACTCGCACAGGCAAACTGCTGCCCGCGGAATATCTGGATCATTTGCCGCTCGAGGAATTCAGCATCGCCAAAGCGTTCAAGGCCGCCGGCTACACGACCGCGCTGGTCGGAAAATGGCATCTGGGCAGCGGAGCCTTTTTGCCGACGGCGCACGGCTTCAACGTGAACATCGCCGGGGCGGGCGCGGGACATCCCCCGAGCTACTTCAGTCCCTACCGGCTCGCCCAACTCAGCGACGGACCGCCGGGCGAGTACCTTACGGAGCGGCTCACTGATGAAGCGCTGCATTTCATCGAGGCCAATGCGACGAATCGTTTCTTCCTCTATTTCCCGCATTACACGGTCCATCTGCCGCTCCAGGCGAAAACCAATGTGGTCGCCAAATACGAAGCCAAGGCGGCGAAGCTTCCCGCGACCGGTCCGGAGTTTGCGCCCGAGGGGTCGGTCCGGACGCGACTGGTGCAAAACAATCCGGTGTATGCGGCCATGGTGGAGAGCCTTGATGACAGCGTCGGCCGGGTAATGCAGAAGCTCAAGGAACTCGGTATCGCGGATCGCACGATCGTCGTTTTCTTCTCCGACAACGGCGGCCTCGCGACCAACGAGGGCATGCCCACTTCGAACCTTCCCTATCGCGCGGGCAAAGGCTGGCTGTATGAAGGGGGCATTCGCGAACCGCTCATCATCAAGTGGCCTAGAGTCACCAAGCCTGGCTCGGTCTGCGATCTGCCGATCACGAGCACTGACTTCTATCCGACCCTGCTCGCCATGGCGGGACTCCCGGCCAAGCCGGCCCAGTATACGGACGGCGTCAGTTTCGTGTCTCTGCTCGAAGGCGGCGACACGCCCACGCGGACCAATCTCTTCTGGCATTATCCCCACTACGGGAACCAAGGCGGGACGCCTGGTTGCGCGGTGCGCTCGGGCGATTGGAAACTCATCCGCTTCTTTGAAGACAACCATTATGAGCTGTACAACATTCCGCAGGACATCGGGGAGAAGCACAATCTCGCTTCCGCCCATCCCGAGAAAGTGCGCGAACTCTCCGCGCTGCTCGATCAATTTTTGAAGGACACCCAGGCCGCGATGCCGAAGCCCAATCCCGATTACGACCCCAGCGCTCCGCGCAAGCAGCCTGGTAAAAAGAAAAAAGCCAACTCGAAATCAGAATGAACACCGCGGCCTCCAGTGCTTCAAGTCCTCCGGCCACATATTTCAAATTTCAAATTTCAGATTTGAAATCGGTTTGGTGCTTGGTGCTTCTCTGGTCCTTGGTCCTTGGCGCTTGGTTCTTCACTCCACCCTGTTTCGCAGCTGCCGCCGCGCCGCATCCGAACATCATGATCATCCTGGCCGACGACCAGGGCTGGGGCGATCTGTCCATCAACGGCAACACAAACCTCTCCACGCCGAACATTGATTCACTCGCCAGGGACGGCGCGCTTTTCGATCGCTTCTACGTTTGCGCCGTATGCTCGCCCACGCGCGCGGAATTTCTGACCGGACGCTATCATCCGCGCGGGGGCGTGCATGGCGTTTCCACGGGCGGTGAGCGGCTGAACCTCAACGAGAAAACGATTGCCCAGACCTTCAAGGCGGCCGGCTACGCGACCGGGGCTTTCGGCAAATGGCACAATGGCACGCAATATCCCTACCACCCGAACGCCCGCGGGTTCGATGAATTCTACGGCTTCTGCTCA
>CAYUVH010000059.1:0-195586 GCA_964448135.1 uncultured Verrucomicrobiota bacterium
ACGGCCTTCAAGATCGGTTCCGGCTAGCTCAACCCTTTCTCGGCGTCAGCCGCGAAAACCAGCCCAACCTATCCTCCTGCGTGTAGAACAGCAGGCCGAGGATGCGCATTCCCACCATGATGAAATAGAGGTTGAGAAAGCTGGCCACCACGACCGCGACGAAGGTGGAGGGGATGATCACCATCAATACCAGGTTCTTGAGCACATTCACCCCGATGACCGCTTCAAACGCCAGCGCCGCCACGAGGTAAGGTCCCGGAATCCTTAGGATGGACCACACCAGCCCGACGGGATTCAGGGCCGTGACCGTGTCAAACATTGAAAGCGCGAGCATGCCCATCGGCGCAATGGCCGCCCCCAGGGCGAGCGCGGCCAGCATGAGCCCGCCGAAAACCAGTTTGTCATCGGGTGGAAAAATCAGCAACAGGATGGCCGGGGAAAACGTGAGCACAATCAGCGCCAGCAGTTGCAGGTAAGGCCACAGCATATCCTCCTTCCAATCTGTGAAATCGGGCCAGTCAGGCGGCTCGTCTTCACCCGCCGCCGAGCTTGCGACAATGTGCTTGGCGTAGCCAAACAGGTAGCCCGTGCAGGACAATGCCAGCAGCAGAAAGTAACTCATCACGATGAAGAAAATCGTGCCGGCCACCATGAGAATGACGCCGTTGCCGGTGAAGGGATAAATCAGCGCGCCCGGAAGCGAGGCGAAGAACCCCAGCGTGGGCCGCTCCGGCTTCTCCTCAATTTCCACGGAGGCGCAAACCACGCCGCAGGTGCGGCAGAGTTTGTGGGGCACGCCGTGCTCGAAATGCGTATCGACGCAAAAACCGCAAAAAGCGCCGCCGCATTTCGGACACTGAAACCGGGCCAGCGTCCGCGGATGGGCACGGCAGGGCGTCCCGGCGGTGGCGGTTGGGATTGAGGCCGCAGCCGGCAGAGGCGGAGGCGGTTCTTTGAGGTCGGATTCGAACCGGAAACTCACTTCGCCGAGGCGCAAGGTTTGCCCCGGCCGCAGGAGCCCGGTTTCGATCAACTCACCCTCAAGGTAGGTCCCGCCCGTGGAACCAAGGTCTTTGACCTTCAGATTTTCCCCCGAAGCGATGAGGCTGCAATGCGAGCTGGAAATCGTCGGATGCTCAATCGGGTAGGTGTTCTCCGGCCCGCGCCCGAGTGAAATTTCGTCGCTGCTAATTTCAATGGCCCACGCCTCGGGAGTGTCGGGATTGACGATTAATCGGGACATTGTTCCTGTGCGAATTCGCGCCAGACTAAGATGTCGTGGCGCACCGGCCAATTACAATTCTGCGACGGCTTTGGAGACCGTTCCCGGCCCCCAGGCGGACCAAGCTAATTCTTTTTCAATGCCAGTTCCGCAATGAATTCCGCGGCGCGTTCATTCGCCCCTCCAACGCCGAGCGAGGCCACCACCTGCTTTAATTTCTCCTGGACCGCCGCCCGGCGGGTCGGATTCTGCAACAGCTCCAACGCGGCACGGGCCAGGTTCCCGGGTGTCGCGGCGTCCTGAATGAACTCGGGGAAAACTTCCTCATCGGCGAGAATATTCGGCATGGCCATGTATTTGACGGTGGCAATGCGCTTGCCGAGCTGAAAGGTGGCCCAGGAAGTCCGATACAGAGCCACTGTGGGCACGCCAAACAACGCGCACTCCAGTGTGACGGTGCCGGTCGAGGCGATGGCGGCATCGGCTTCCTGCAATCCCGCGGTCAAGCCGCCACAAACTATTTCGATGCCTCCGGACGGCACGCTCGCCTTCGCCTGTCTGGCCAGATCTTCATTGGGCAGCACCATTCGGGCGCGCGCTTGTGGGATGGCTTTGCGAATTTCCTGCCAGGCGCCAGTGATGACCGGCAGGTGGCGGGCCAGTTCGCCCCGCCGGCTTCCGGGTAACAGCAGCACCAGGGGCGCGTCGCTCAAAGGGCGCTCCGTGCGCTCCCAAACTCCATGCCGGTCCACGATGGGATGGCCCACATAACCGACCTTGAATTGCGGCACGCGTCGCGCATACCACTCGCGCTCGAATGGAAACAGCGTCAGCAGCAGGTCGAATGTTTCCGCCATGGAATAAACGCGGTGGGGCCGGGAAGCCCAGACCTGCGGCGAAACGTATTGGACGATTTTCGGTTTCCAGCCGTGGAACCAGTCCTTTTGACGCGTGCGCTTTCGGATCGCGCGGGCCAGCAGGCGGTTGAAGAAGGAAAAATCGACGCAAACAATGACATCCGGCTGCCGCTGGATCGCCAAGCGGGTCAATTGCTTCAGCACCCCGATAAAATGTCCGACGCGGGAGGAAAGTTCGAAGATTCCGGTCACCGCGTGGCGGGTCATTTCCACTTCGATCTCCACACCGGCGGCCGCCATACGTTGGCCGCCGGCGCCGAAGAACCGCGGAGCGAGCGTGGTTTGCAATGGTTGATGATCGTCGCTGGTCCCGGCTTCCGACTGCACCAGTAATTTACGAAGCGGGGCCACGAGGTCGGCGGCCAGGGCGTCCCCGCTCGGCTCGCCGGCGACGATCATGACGCTTTTGGTTTTCATGGCGCGCGCGCTGGCTGCTTAGAGTTGCTGCTCGATCTGGCGGGTGATTTCGAAGGCCAGGTCCAGCGCCAGCTTGGCGGATTCGCCGCTGACTTCCGGCGTGCGCCGATCGCGGACACAGTCCACGAAATGTTCCACCTCCAATTTCAGCGGTTCCTCCTTCGCGATCGGCACCGGCTCACGCACGATGCGTTTGCCCATGAATTCGCTGACGATGGCCGTGTCTTTCGCGTAAAGGAGTTTTTTGAGCACCGAACTCTCCTGTTCCTCCGGCCGGGCGAGGCGGTACACAAATCCCTCCTGCGCGCGATAGTCCAACGAGATGTAGCTGGGCGTTTTGCCGCCGCTGAACACGCGGATCTTGCGCATCTTCTCCGGGCTCACCCGGCTGACGGTGACGTTGGCCACGCAGCCGTTGGCAAACCGCAGCCTGGCGTTGGCGATGTCCTCCGACTGGCTCAGCACGGGAATCCCCACCGCCTCGACGCTCGCCACGGGCGCCTTCACGAAAGCTAGCACGACGTCGAGATCGTGGATCATCAAATCGAGCACGACGCCGATGTCCGTGCTGCGTTTCGGGTAGGGGGAAAGCCGGTGGGTCTCAATAAAGCGCGGCTGCGTCGCGACCTCCGACAAATACTTGAACACGGGATTGAAGCGCTCGATATGCCCGACCTGCAGCACGCACTTGTGCTGGCTGGCGAGGGCTACCAACTCACTGGCCTGCGCGGCCTTGTCGGTCATGGGCTTTTCCACCAGCACGTGCTTCCCGTTTTCCAACAGGGTCTTGCTGAGTTGAAAATGGGTGGTGGTGGGCGTGACCACGCTCGCGGCATCACAGTCCGCCACGGCCTCGGCGAGCGATTTGAAAACCTTGACGCGATGTTTGTCGGCCACTTTACGGGCGGACTCGGGGGCCACGTCGTAGACGCCGGTAAACTCCACGCGCCCGGCCGCGGCCAGCCCGGCGTAAATCCGCGCGTGCTCCTGGCCGAGGGAGCCAACGCCCAGGACGCAGACTCGCACTTTCCCTTTGGCGTGCGTTCCGTGTTCGTTCTTCATGCGGGGGGCATTCTGCCACCCGATGCTCGCCAATGGCAACTCGTGAACTTTCAACTTTGAACTTTGTGCCGCGGCTCCTTAGATTGGGAAGGTGCCGGTCATGGGTTATATCGTGGTGGCCATCGTGGCGTATTTGCTCGGCTCCATCCCGTCGGGCTTTCTGGTCGCGCAGGCGCGGGGCCTGGACATCCGCATGGTCGGGAGCGGGAACATCGGGGCGACGAATACCCTGCGGACGATGGGCAAAACCGCCGCCGTCGTCGTCCTGCTGGCCGACGCGTTGAAGGGCTGGCTGGCGGTCGCTCTCGTGGCCCGCCACGTGCCGGCGTGGCTCTTTCCCACCAGCGACCCGGTGGCACATATCTGGCTCGAACTCATCGCTGGCTTTGCCGCCGTGCTCGGCCATAACTACACCGTGTGGTTGTGGTTCAAGGGCGGCAAGGGCATTGCCACATCGGCTGGCGTGCTGCTGGCGCTCGTGCCCGGACCACTTTTCGTGATCTTTGTGGTCTTCGTGATTGTCATCGTGCTGACACGCTTTGCCTCGCTGGCTTCCATTGCGGCCTCCGTGACGCTGCCGTTCGCGGTGTGGCTGATGGGTTACGACTTGCGATTCATTATCGTGACCGCCGTGATGACGACGCTCGCCGTGTTCCGGCATCGCGGCAATATCCAGCGATTGATGAACGGCACGGAGAGCCGCATCGGCGGCCGGCCACAACCCAGCACATGAAGGTGACCGTCCTGGGCGCCGGTGCGTGGGGCACGGCGCTGGCCAAATACCTCGCTCTCGGCGGGCACGATACGACCTTGTGGGGCCGCGCGCCTGAACGCCTGGCTGAAATTCAAAGAACCGGGCGGAATGATCGTTGTCTCCCGGGCATTGATTTGCCCCGGGTGGTGAATCTGGAGCCGGAGCTTGACCGCGCGATTCGGGACGTGGACGCCGTCGTCGTCGCCGTGCCTTCGAAGGCCTTTCGCGAAGTGACCCAACATTTGTCCGGGTTCGGTGGACTGGTGGTGAGCGTCACGAAAGGAATCGAATACGACACGGGGCTGACGATGTGCGGCATTCTCGCGGAAACGGCGCCGCAGTCGCGCCGGGCGGCGTTGTCCGGGCCGACTTTTGCGATCGAGGTGGCGCGGGACATTCCCACCGCAATCACCGGCGCCAGCGAGGACTCAAAGATCGCACTCCAAGTGCAGGAGATTTTCAGCGGCCCGGCGTTGCGCGTTTACACCAGCACGGACCTGCGGGGCGTCGAGCTGGGTGGCGCACTGAAGAACGTCATCGCGGTGGCGGCGGGAGTAAGTGACGGCCTCGGGTTTGGCGACAATTCCAAAGCCTCGCTGGTGACGCGGGCGATCGTGGAAATCCGGCGGCTGGGCGTGGCTTGCGGAGCGCAGGCGGATACGTTCACCGGGCTGAGCGGGCTGGGGGATTTGATGGTGACGTGCTTTTCGCGGCTGAGCCGGAATCGCGGTTTCGGCGAACGCGTCGGCCGCGGTGAGACACCGGCGGAAATCGCCGCGAGCACGACGGCGGTTGCGGAGGGTTTTCCCACCGCGCGCTCGGCGCGCCGGCTGGCGCGACAGCGCGGCGTTTCCACGCCGGTCATAGACGAGGTTTACGCCATGCTTTACGAGGCCAAAAACCCGGCCCGCGCCGTTCGCGACCTGCTGTCCCGGGAACCCAAAGCCGAGGACCGTTGAATCTGGTTGAAATCCAAAACGCAAACTTTCGATGCCGGCGCGGTCAAGGCGATAACATTCGACGCCGGCGAAACCCTGCTGACTCCCTGGCCTTCAGTGGGCCACGTTTACGCGCAGGTCGCCGCGCGCGAGGGACTGCCAGGGCTTTCGCCCGAGCTGCTTACGCGCCGCTTCATCGCCGCGTGGAAAGCGCACGCGGGTTTTGATCACAGCCGCCGCGCGTGGTCCGAGGTGGTGGATGCAACGTTTCAGGGGCTTGCGCCCATCCCGCCAAGCCGGACTTTTTTTGGAAAACTCTATCGCGAGTTCACCCTGCCCTCCGCGTGGCACGTTTTCCCGGATGTCGAGCCGACGCTCAAAAAGCTGTCCCGCTGCGGCCTGAAGCTCGGCATCATTTCGAATTGGGACAGGCGCCTGCGGCCGCTGCTCGAGCGGCTGGAATTGGCGCGGTACTTTTCGGTCATCGTCATCTCTCGGGAAGTCGGGGCGACGAAACCCGACGCGGCCATTTTCAGGCGCGCGACGAAACGGCTGGGCGTGCCGCCGGGCGCTATTTTGCACATCGGCGACAGCGCCGCGCACGACCTGGCCGGCGCGCGGGTCGCGGGTTTTCAAGCGCTCTTATTGCGGCGCGACCGCCCGCCCACGCGCGAAAGCGTGCGTTCGCTGGCCGAATTGCCGGGCCGCCTCGGTGGCAGCCGATGAATTAGCTATGATAAATAATTCTATTCCTCGGGGTTTACATTAAGTTTTGTTGACACAAATCCCGCAACGTTTACCTTTCTTATCTCCGGGTCAGCTCCCGGAATGAACATGATTGCGGCAATCTTCAATTCCTCCCTGGGGAAGAAGTACGTGATGGCCATCACCGGCCTGATGATGTTCCTTTTCGTGATCGGTCACCTGGCCGGAAACCTCCAGTTTTTCCTCGGCTCCGAATCCATCAACCGCTACGGGCATTTTCTCCAGTCGAACCCGGAAATCATCTGGCCCGCGCGCATCATCCTGCTGGGCGCCATTTTCCTGCATATCTGGTCGGCGATCCGGCTCACCATGGAAAACCGGGCGGCGCGGCCGGTCGCCTACGCCGAATACAAGCCGGTGGGATCCACTTTTGCCTCGCGCACGATGATGATGAGCGGATTGATCATTCTCGCGTTCATCATTTATCACCTGCTCCACTACACCGCCACGGTGCAATACATCAATTTCACCGGCCAGAATTTCGCGACGTTTGAAGATCCGCAGCACCAGCATGATATCTTTAAAATGATGGTGGTGGGCTTCAGCAAACCTTTGGTGTCGGCATTCTATCTGGTCGGCATCGGCCTGCTCTGCCTGCATCTCAGCCACGGAGCGAGCAGCCTGTTCCAGTCGCTGGGCTGGAAAACCCGCGCCTGGGGCCCCTGCCTGGATCGCGGGTCGAAAATCATCGCGGTGCTCATTTTCGTTGGTTACGCCTCGATCCCCATCTCCGTGCTGTGCGGATATGGCGGGACCGCGCTCAAGCCTGTCCTCTTACCCTGAACCCGGCTATGGCGCTTAATCCTCAAATCCCCTCGGGTCCCATCGGCCAAAAGTGGGACAAGCACAAATTCGACCTCAAGCTGGTCAACCCCGCCAACAAGCGGAAGTTTGAAATCATCGTCGTCGGCAGCGGACTGGCCGGCGCAGCGGCGGCGGCCACGCTCGCGGAGCTGGGTTACAAGGTTAAATGTTTCTGCTTCCAGGACAGCCCCCGTCGCGCGCACAGCATCGCCGCGCAGGGTGGCATCAATGCGGCGAAGAATTACCAGAACGACGGCGACAGTGTTTACCGCCTCTTTTACGATACGCTGAAGGGCGGCGACTTCCGCGCGCGCGAAGCGAACGTTTATCGTCTTGCCCAGCTTAGCGTAAACATCATTGATCAATGTGTCGCGCAGGGCGTGCCTTTTGCCCGCGAATACGGCGGGCTCCTCGCAAACCGTTCCTTCGGCGGCGCGCAGGTCTCGCGCACGTTCTACGCGCGCGGCCAGACCGGTCAGCAACTTTTGCTCGGCGCGTACCAGGCGCTCTGCCGGCAGATTTCGACCGGGGGCGTGAAGATGTTCCCGCGCACGGAGATGCTTGACCTCGTCGTCGTGGACGGCCAGGCCAAGGGCATCATCGCGCGCGATCTGGTCACCGGCGCGATTTCGTCGCACTCGGCGCATGCGGTGGTCATGGCCACGGGCGGGTACGGCAACGTTTTCTTTCTTTCCACGAACGCGAAGGGCTGCAATGTCACCGCCACCTGGCGCGCCTACAAGAAGGGCGCTTTCTTCGCGAATCCCTGTTACACGCAGATCCATCCGACGTGCATCCCCGTCAGCGGCGACCATCAATCCAAGCTGACGCTGATGTCCGAGTCGCTCCGCAATGACGGGCGCGTCTGGGTGCCGTTGCGCAAGGAAGACTGTGGCAAAGCGCCGGCGTCCATTGCGGAAGCGGACCGCGATTACATTCTCGAACGCAAGTATCCCAGCTTCGGCAACCTCGCCCCGCGCGATATTTCCTCGCGCGCCTGCAAGGAAGCCTGCGACAAAGGCAACGGCGTGGGCCCGGGCGGCCTGGGCGTCTATCTCGATTTCGCGGACGCCATCAAGCGCCTGGGTGAACCGGTCGTGCGCGAGCGCTACGGAAATCTTTTCGACATGTATGAAAAGATCACCGGCGAAAACGCGTATCACGTCCCCATGCGCATCTACCCGGCGGTGCACTACACCATGGGCGGCACGTGGGTGGATTACAATTTGATGAGCACCATCCCCGGCTGTTTCGTGCTGGGTGAGGCGAATTTCTCGGACCACGGCGCGAACCGCCTCGGCGCCAGCGCGCTCATGCAGGGCCTGGCGGACGGTTATTTCGTCATTCCTTATACGCTGGGCAATTATCTCGCTTCGACCAAGCCGGCCTTGCTGCCGGCGACGCACGCCGGATTCAAGCAGGCCGAGGACGAAGCACGCGGCATGATCTCGAAATTGCTCGCGATCCAAGGCAAGCGCACCGTCACCTCCTTCCACCGCGAGCTGGGCAAAATCATGTGGGAAAAGTGCGGCATGGCGCGCAACGACGCCGGCCTCAAGGAAGCGCTCAAGCGCATTCCCGAATTGCGCGAGGAATTCTGGAAGAACGTCAACGTCACCGGTGGTGGCGGCGAACTGAATCAGTCGCTGGAATATGCCGGCCGCGTGGCAGACTTCCTCGAATTTGGCGAACTGCTTTGTCTCGACGCGCTCAACCGACGCGAATCTTGTGGCGGACATTTCCGCGAGGAATTTCAGACCCCCGATGGCGAAGCCCAGCGGGATGACGCAAATTATTCATACGTCGCGGCGTGGGAATACCGCGGCCCCGGCCAGGCTCCGGTTCTCAACAAGGAGCCGCTGGTCTATGAAGAGGCCCACATGAGCACCCGGAGCTATAAATGAACCTCACGCTCAAAGTCTGGCGCCAGCGGGACGGGAATTCGCCCGGGCAATTCGAAACCTACGAAGCCCGTGACGTCAACCCGGACATGTCCTTCCTCGAGATGCTCGACGTGGTCAACGAAGGCCTCATCGCGCAGAGCAAGGAACCCATCGCCTTTGATTCCGATTGCCGCGAAGGCATCTGCGGCATGTGCTCGCTGGTGATCAACGGCGTGCCCCACGGAGGGAACAAGGGCACGGCCACCTGCCAGTTGCACATGCGGCATTTCAGTGATGGCCAGACGCTCACCATCGAACCGTGGCGCGCGCGGGCGTTCCCGGTGCTGCGCGACCTCGTGGTGAATCGCACCTCTTTTGACCGCATCATCCAGGCCGGCGGTTTCATATCGGTGAACACCGGCGGCACGCCGGACGGCAATTGTCTCCCGATCGGCAAGGTCATTTCCGACGAAGCCATGGACGCCGCGGCCTGCATCGGTTGCGGCGCCTGCGTCGCGGCCTGCAAAAACGCCTCGGCGATGCTCTTTGTGTCCGCGAAGGTTTCCCACTTGAATTTGCTTCCGCAGGGCAAGCCGGAGAAAGATGATCGGGTTCGCAACATGGTGACGCAGATGGACGTCGAGGGTTTCGGCAACTGCACCATTACGGGCTCCTGCGAAGCCGTTTGCCCGAAGGAAATCAGCATCAGCTTCATTGCGAAGATGAATCGGGATTACGCCGGCGCCCTGCTCCGCCCCAAGCCTGTGGCACGCACCGGAGATTAGGCCGGTTAGATTTTCCGCTCTTTTTCGCCGAAGCGCACCTTCCCGCAAGGGCACACCACCCGGAAATTCCCCTATTTGCCCAAACGGCATCCAGCAGCTATTCTAAGTCCATACATGAGTGACCTCGAGGCGATAAAAGTCCTCATCGTCAATCAGGAGGGACAATACCTCACCGGCACCGCTTGCGAATGGGAATTTACCGATGATCGCACGCGGGCCAAGGTTTTCGATTTCCGCAAGGATCGGGTGGCCGATCAGATCGAAATGGTGCGGCGTCTCCACGGCAAGGTCTGGATTGCGGTGCGCCTGGATCCCCGCGAAGCCTATGAGTTCTGCGACCGCTGCGGCAGCCGTGCCCTGCCCGTGCAGACCTACTTTGACGGCGAAAATTTCCTCTGTCCGGACTGCCACACCCGCCTGGCGATGGCGTCGAAATAAGTCTCCGGGAAGCGGCGGCATCGCTGCCGACGGCTACTTCTTCTTCGGCGGATCCAGCTTCATCTTGATTTGATCCAGCAGGGGTTGGAAGGAAGATCGATCCATCCTCGAGAGGTCCTGCGGATCCTCGATCTTTTCGCCCGCGCTCCGCACCGCCTTGGCCCGGAGGTGCAGCAACTTGACGTCGTTTTCCAGCGTATCAATCTTCAGGTAGACCCGCAACGTCACCCCGGCATCCAATCCGCCATAGAGCAGGTTATTTTTAAAATCACCCGGCTTTTCGAAACCCAGTTCACTGGGAATGCTTTCGATCGGTTTGTAGCCGTTCATTTTGAAAACCGAGCGCGCCGTGTCGAAAATTTCCTTCTGCGTCGCTCCGCTGATTTCCACCCACGCGGAGCTGCCGTAAGCAGCGGGCGGTCGGGACTGGCAGCCGCTGCCCGGCAGCATCGCGAGTATGGCCATGAATGCAAAAAGCACGCCCAGGCTCAGCCGCCGCTCGTTTGCGTCGCGGACCATTTCAATTCCATCAGACATACCGCACTTTATTCACCTCACCACACTGAGCCAAGTCCCAATCGAAGTCCGACGGCGATTGGCTCACTCCTGCGCAACCCGGGTAAATCCGCCGATTCCGCGGATTTTTTGTATTGGCCCGTCATTCCAGTCGTCTAAACTTCGGGTCGCGCCAAACGATGAGCGATAGTCCAATGATCGAAGTGACCAACCTGACCCGGCGGTACGGAAGTCGTACTGCCGTGTCCGACATTTCTTTCACGGTTGCCCGCGGCGAAATCGTCGGCCTCCTGGGACCCAATGGCGCCGGCAAGAGTACCACCATGCGCATCCTCGCCGGCTATCTCCCGGCCACGTCGGGAACGGTGCGCGTCGCCGGGTACGATGTTTTTTACGAATCCGACGAGGTGCACCGGCGCATCGGTTACATGCCGGAGAACAACCCGCTGCACCCGGAAATGCGCGTGCGCGAATACCTCAAGTTCCGCGCCCGGCTCAAGGGTCTGGGCCTGCGCGCTTCGCGCGAGCGTGTGGATATCGTCACCGAACAATGCAGCCTGACGGATGTCAGCAAACGCATCATCGGCCAGCTCTCCAAGGGCTACCGCCAGCGCGTGGGCCTCGCGGATGCCCTGGTGCATGAGCCGGACCTGGTCATTCTGGACGAGCCGACCATCGGCCTGGACCCGCACCAGATCCGCTCGGTCCGCCAGCTCATCATGAGCCTCGCGGGCACCCACACCGTGCTCATCTCCACGCACATCCTCCCCGAAGCTGAAATGATGTGCAACCGGATGCTCTTTTTGTGCGAAGGCAAGGTCATGGCTTCCGATACGCAGGAGAACCTCCAGCGCCTGATGAGCGGTGGCAATCAGATCATCGCGGAAATTGCCGCGCCGCACGCCGACTTGCAGCAATGCTGGAACGAAATGGCCGAAGTGGAGCACTTCGACATCTCGGCCTCCGGCGGGGACTTTTTCCGCTGTGCCCTGACCCCGCGCAACGGCGAGGACCTCCGGCCGCGCGTCGCCGACCTCGTGCGCGAACGCGGCTGGCCGCTGCGCGAGCTCACCCGCACGCGCCACTCGCTCGAAGACATCTACATCCGCGTGACCCGCCCGGACGAGGAGGAATCCGCCTGATGCGAGTCTGGTGGACGCTGATGCGCCGGGAGCTGGCGGGGTACTACCTCTCGTTCACCGGCTATCTGATTGCCGGCGCCGCGGCCTTCATGATGGGATTCAGCTTCGATGTACTTTTGTTGCAGTTGGAACAGAAGCCCACCCCGATGCCGGTCACGGAGCTGTTCTACGTAACCTGGTACTTCTGGCTCATCCTGTTGTTGACCACCCCCGTGATCACCATGCGGCTTTTCGCGCTGGAAAAATTCACCGGCACTTTCGAAACCCTCATGACCGCGCCCGTGAGCGACCGCGCCGTGGTTCTCGCAAAATTTTCCGCCGCCCTTTTCTTTTACACCGTGATGTGGCTGCCCCTGCTGGGCTGTTCCCTGCTCATCCGGCATTTCAGCACCGACCCTTCGGCCGTTGATGCCGGCACCCTCGGCGCACTGTTTCTGGGCATCGTCCTTTTCGGGTCGATGCTGATCTCCGTTGGTTGCCTGGCCTCCTCGCTCACCAAGAGCCAGGTCAGCGCGGCCATGCTCAGCCTGGTTTTTGGCGCCTCGCTGTTTTTGCTCGCTTTTCTGGCTGAACAATTCCGCGGCGCCCCCGGCTGGTCCGGGAAGATTCTCGTTACGTTCGCGTTCTTCGACCAGATGAATGACTTCGCGCGCGGCATCGTGGACACCAGGCCCGTATTGCTGTTTTGCACATTCACGTTCCTGTTCCTGTTTCTCACCGTGCGCGTGATTGAAAGCCGGCGTTGGAAATAAGATGTCCGCCACCCCTCCATTGCGTCCCAGCTTCTCACCCTCGCGCAAATGGCGCCTGGGGTTTGAGATCACCCTCCTGGCGCTGCTGGTCGTTTCGGTGGTGTGCATGATCAACTTCCTCGGCGGCGATTACTTCGCCCGCTTTTACTGGAGCGGACGCGCGCGGCACGATCTGGCCCCGGCAACCCGCAGTCTCCTGCGCTCGGTGACCAATCAAATCAAAATCACGCTCTATTACGACAAGGAAGAACCCCTCTACCCCACCGTCCTCGCCCTCGCCAACCAGTACCACGACGCCAACCCCAACATAACCGTCGAAGTCGTGGACTATTCCCGCGATCCGGTGACGGCGCAGCGGCTCAAGAAGGACTTCGACTTGGTTTCCGTCAACGACAAGGAACTGATCCTCTTCGATCTGGGCGGGCGCCATTGGACGATGGACGGCAAGGCGCTGGCGCATTACGCCTACGACCAGACTCCTGAGGAATCGCAGGACGGAAAGATTCACATCGCCAAGAACTTCGTCGCTTTCGAAGGCGAGAAGATGTTCAACTCCGCCATCATCGCCCTCACCGGCAAACCGCTCAACGCCTACGTCCTGCGCGGGCATTACGAACACCCGATTGATAGCAACGACGAGGCCCGCGGCTATTCGCATTTCAAATCCGTCATCGAACAAAGTTACGTCAGCGTCTTTCCGCTGTCCCTCAGCGGCAGCAACGCCATTCCGGCGGATTGTCACTTGTTGATCATCCCGGGCCCGCGCAGCGAAATACCCGGCTCCGAGCTCCGGAAGATCGATCAGTATCTCGACGAGGGCGGCCGGATGCTCGTTTTGTTGAACAGCGACGACGTCAGCAAGGAATTGGGCATCGAAACCGTCCTGGCCAAATGGGGCGTGCAAGTCGGCAAGGTGGTCGTGGTCGAAGATTCCAGTCACAGTGAATTCGGCACGGACGTGATCGTGGACGGTTATGCGCCGCCCCATCCCCTGGTGGACCCGATCCTTGGCGCGCAGCTCAAAATGATTCAGCCGCGCCCGATCAGCAGCCGACAGACCAAGGAAAAGCAAGCTGCCGACGCGCCCACGGCGCAGGAGATTATTTTCAGCAGTAAAGGGGCCACCTTGACCGCGCCCGGTTTTAGTCGCGTGGTGCAGGCCCCGCTCGCAGTGGCCGTGGAAAAAGGCGCGCTGAAGGACGTCGTCACCGAGCGCGGCAATACCCGCATCCTGGTGATTGGCGATTCCTATCTCTTTGCCAACCGCTATCTCGACCAGCTGGCCAACCGGCACTTCGCCGGCATCGCGGCCAACTGGCTGCTGTATCGCGCCCAGAATTACAAGGATATTGGCTATCAGCCGGTGCCACAAAACCTGGTGATCATGACCCGGACCCAAAAGCATCGCGTGCGCCTGGTCCTGCTCGTAGGGCTCCCCGGCACGGTGTTTCTGCTGGGCGGTATTGTGTGGTTCCGCCGCCGTTCCTAACGTCGCATGAAATCGCGCCACCTCTGGTTTTGGTTCCTGCTCGCCGCCGGCTTGGCGTCGTTTATCGCGATACGCGCCCGGCGCCCGGTCGTAGTGCCGGGCCCGAATCTGGTTCTTTCCGCGTTCGCCACCAATTCCGTCACGGCCGTTCAGATACTTCCCCACGGCAAAACCGAGATTCGCGCCGGACGCACCAATGGCACCTGGTATATCACCAAACCATTGGATTACCCCGCGATGCCGCTGGCCATCGAAGAGTTGCTCGGCCAGCTCCAAAAGCTCGTGCCGATGATGACCATTTCGTCTTCCGAGTTGAAAAACCGGCCCAAGGCGGATGAGGAATTCGGCACCGACGATCCCCGCGCCTCACTCATGATTCAGCAGGGTGGCACCGAGACGCGGCTGTTGTTCGGCCGTCTTACTGCTCCGGGCGACCAGGTCTATCTTCAGATCGTGGGCCGGCAGGAGGTTTATCTCGTGAGCTCCGAACTGTTGAAAATGCTGCCGACGACGGCCAGTGAGTGGCGCGATCCGAGCATGCTTACCGTGGCCCCCGCTGCAATTGACCGGATTTGTGTCACGAACGGCGCGAAGATTCTCGAGCTGCAGCGGGACCCCGCCAGCCGCGCATGGCGTATCATGAGGCCGACACCGGAAGCGCGCGCGGACAGCTTGAGCGTGGAAGGCGCGCTGAACAAGCTGCAGCAACTTCGCGTCAACCAATTCATTTCTGATTCACCTCAGGCGGACTACGAGGCATTCAAGTTGCAGCCGCCGCTCATGGACATCGGCCTCTTCCAGTCCAACCATCTGGTCACGCAACTTCAGTTCGGCGCCAGCCCGACCAACGATGCCGAGCTCGTTTACGCGCGACGCGCCGGACAGCCGGCAGTCGTAACGGTCTTCAAAGACCTCACCAAATTCTGGACCGGTTCAGCCAAGGATATGCGCGACCCGCGCCTGGTGACTTTTCCCGACGGAGTGGTCACCAACATCGAAATCCACGGCGTCCAGGATTTTTCGCTGCAATACGGCACGAATGGGATCTGGGCATTGCAACCTCAGAACACTCCCGTGGACGCCGCATTCGTAAAGGAAATGTTCACCCGGTTGGTGTCCATTCAAATCACCGGCGTCGCCAAAGACATCGCCAGCGAACCCCTGCTGCCGGAGTTCGGGCTGGCTCCGCCCGCCAAGCGATACATCTTCCGCGGGCTGCTCCGGAACGGCGGCGTTATTGAAACGAACACGTTCGTGACCGAAGTGGACTTCGGCACCAACCTGGAAAATCAGATCTACGCGCGCCGTCCGGACGAACCTTCCGTTTATACCGTGGGCATTGTGGATGTCGGACGCCTGCCTTACGCGCCCTGGCAATTCCGCGACCGCCAGATTTGGAATGTCCCCATCGACGAGGTTGCCTCGGTCAGCATCCGGCAAAATGGCAATCTCCGGCAAATCCTCCGCTCCGGCGGCCACAAGTGGTCCCTGGCGCCCGGATCGAGCGGAATCATCGAGCCCATCTGCGTGGAGGAAGCGATCAAAAATCTCTGCCAGCTTACGGCCGACGGCTGGGTCCGCCAGGGCGAGGACCAGCGGGCCCCGTTCGGTTTCACCGATGCCGGCCAGAAGATAACTTTGGATCTGAAGGACGGCCGGCGGCTCACGCTTGAGTTCAGCCAGGCCACTCACAATAAGAACATGACGCTGGCGGGGGTCACACTTGACGGCCAGTTCATGATCTTCCTGTTCCCCAACGACGTTTATACGCGCTTCATTTCCCCCTGTCTTTCAGTCCCGGCGAATTCGTCGCCATGAAATTGCCTTCGCCTGTGGTATTTTCCTGAATGGCCGCCCGCCACAAAAGAGGTTTCTGGCGAACCTGCCGCCTTTACTTCCGGCGTTTTCGCATCACGGTCTGGATCGTGTTGCTGGTGGTGGCGCTCGGCCTGGCCTATCTCCATACGTTCGGCCTGCCCGCGCTCCTCAAAAAGCCACTGCAACGGGAGCTCAAGGCTCGCGGCATTGAATTCAATTTCGCCCGCCTGCGCCTCCGCTGGTTCGAGGGCATTATCGCCGACCAGGTCCGTTTTTGCAGCGCGGAAGATCCCAACAGCCCCCAACTGACCGCCCGCGAAGTCCAGGTTCCCCTCAACGTTCGTGCGCTCTTGCACGGTAAACTCCAGATTGACGCCCTGCAAATCTCCCGCGGCCGCCTCGTCCTGCCGGTCTTGGAAACCAACCGGCCACAGCGCGAAATCACGGTTGAGGACATCCGCACCGACCTCCGGTTCCTGCCTGGCGACCAGTGGTCGCTGGAGCATCTGCACGCCCAATTCGCAGGCGCGCGCATCGAACTTTCCGGCATTGTCACCAACGCGTCCGCCGTCCGCGACTGGGCCACGCCCAAGCCGGGCGCCAAACCCACGCCCGGCCTTTGGCAGCGCCGCGTCCGCTGGCTCGCGGACACGCTCGAACAAATCAAGTTCTCCACCGAACCCAGCCTGCAGCTCAACATCGCCGGCGACGCCCTCGACCTGGGATCCTTCCGCGTGGAGCTCGCCGTCACCGCCCCCGACGCGCGCACGCCCTGGGGCACCTTCGAGGAGGGCAAGCTCACCACCCGGCTCTACCAGGATTCAAACCACGTCTCCCAGGCCGAACTGCACCTCGAGTCCGCCCGCGCGCAGACCAGGTGGGGCTCCGCGGTGGGCAGCAGCCTGGAAGCCCGGTTACATCCCGCGCATACCAACATCTCCCACGCTGAAGTCACCATCGTCGCTCGCGAAGCCCAATCCCGTTGGTCGTGCGTGACCAATCTCCATCTGCGGGTCCAGCTCGATGCCCCGCCGGCCGAGACCAATCGCGTCCACGGGGAACTTTCCCTCCTCGCTGGTCAATTCACCACCGCCCAGTGGGCCGGCGGAAAGGATCTCCAACTCCAGGCGAGCTGGACCCAGTTTCTCTCGAACGCCGGCCCCATTTTAATACTGGCGAGCCCGCCGTGGGATCGCGCCTTGACCAACGCGTCCGATCTGTCTGGTACCCTGGAACTCCAATGCCACGACGCCTCCTCACCCTGGGCGCGCGCCGAAACCTTGAAGCTGTCTGGGCGCGTCGGCACGCCGGGCACGGACTTGCCTGCCGGGCCCGCCGCCGCGGCGCTGTCCTGGTGGACCAATCTCTATCCCTGGCTGTTGAGCTGGGAATCACAAATGTCCAACGTGCAGACCAGCAAACTTCTGCTCAACCAAGTCGCCTGCGCGGGGAGCTGGCGCGGGCCCGAACTGGTGGTGACCAATTTCCAGGCGCGCGTGGGCCGCGGCGAATTTGCCATCCAGAGCAGCCTGAATGTCTCGAACCGCGAGCTGCATTTCAACGCTTCATCCTCTCTGGACCCGCATGATTTCAGCGAGCTCCTGCCCACACCCATCCAGCGCGAACTCGCCGAATTCCAGTGGCGCCGCGCGCCCGAACTCTCCGCCACCGGACGCGCCAGGGTGCCCGCGTGGACCAATCGGGAACCGGACTGGCTCGCCGAGTTGCGCTCGGCTTTGGAAGCCGCTGGTGAATTGAAACTTCCCGAAGGCATCCAGGGTCATTCAGTGGCCGTGGACGAGCTGCGTTCACATTTCACGTATTCCAATCTGACTTTGAACCTCCCGGATTTCACGCTGGTCCGTCCCGATGGGCGGTTGGACGCCGCCTTTGTTTCCAGCGATCGCACCCATGAATTCTCCTGCAAATTCCAGAGCACCATTGATCCGTCGTGCGTCCGGCCGCTGCTTCCGCCCGAAGCCCAAAAAGCGTTCGAGCTGGTAAGCCTTTCCACGCCACCGTCCATAGCCGGCGAACTGAGCGGTCAGTGGAACGATGCGAGTAAGTTCGCGGCCAGCGCGAAGGTGGCCATTACCAATTTCTCATTCCGCGGCGAGGCTGCCGCCACCGTTCAAACGCGTTTCGCCTACGCCGATGGGATGCTTCATGTTTACGAACCCCGCGTGGAACGGGGCAATACCCACATGAGCGCGGACGGGGTGATGGCCGATTTCAAGGCGCAGATGGTGTATCTGACCAATGGCGTCAGTGATGCCGACCCGATGTTCGTCGCCCGCTGTATCGGACCTCACATCGCCCGGATCATTGAAGCCTATCAATTTCTCAAGCCTCCCAAAGCCCACGTGTGGGGTGCCATCCCCCTGCGCGGTGAGGCGGGAGCGGACCTGCACGTGGAACTGGACGGTGGTCCGTTTCACTGGTGGAAATTCACGGTCCCCCACCTCTCGGGACTGGTCCATTGGGAGGGCGAGCACCTTTCCTTAAGCAACCTGGTGGTGGATTTTTACGAGGGCAAGGCCACGGCTGACGCGGCCTTCGATTTCATTCCCAACAACGGCGCGGATTTCACCTTCACCGCCACCACCACCAACAGCCGCATCCATACCCTGATCGGCGATTTCTCCAACCGCACCAACAGCCTCGAAGGCCGCCTCAGCGGCACCGTTGTAGTCACCAAGGCCAATACGCTTGACTGGCGCAGTGTCAATGGCCATGGCGATTTCAAGCTGCGCGATGGACTCATCTGGGATTTGCCGCTGTTTGGGGCCTTTTCCGACGTTTTGAACAGCATGAGTCCGGGGCTGGGCAGTGTCAAAGTAACCGACAGCACCTGCACCTACATAATCACCAATGGCATCGTGCGTTCCGATAATCTCGACATGCGCTCCATGGCCCTGCGCCTCGAGTACCGGGGCAGCGTAGACCTCGAAGGACACACCGACGCGAAGGTGAAAGCCGAACTCCTCCGCGACATGTGGCTGGTGGGCCCGGTCGTCAGCACCATGTTCTGGCCCATGACCAAGCTCTTCGAATACAAGGTCAGTGGCACCCTGGAGGCCCCCAAAATCGAACCGGTTTACTTCATCCCGAAACTGATGGTCATGCCCTTCCACCCCATCCGCGCCATCAAAAACCTTTTCCAGGACAACTCCACCAACGCCCCGCCAAAAAACGGTTCTCCTTAACGCCTCCTTGGAGTTTGGAGTTTGAGATTTGATTTTTGTCTGGAGCTTGGTCCTTGGTGCTGGGAACTTCGCCCCCTCCCGGAAATTCCCTCGTTGTCAACTTTTCCCTGCCACCCTATGCTGCGCTCATGCGAATAGCCCTCTGCTCACTGTTACTGGTGTGTTGGCTGTTCCCGTGTTCGAGTCACGCAGCCACGGCTCGCGTCATCAAAGTTCTCCCCCAGTTTCTCGATCTCAAAGGGCGCACCACCGTGTCCCCGAGTCTCTACGACCGCGACGCGTATCAGGCGCAACTTCGCCTGCGCCCCGAGGAGCAATCCGGCATGCGCTTCATGGTCCAATGGAAAGGCAAAGGCCCCGTCCGTGAAACGCTCAAGCTGCGGGTCGAAATCCGCGGTTACGGTTCGGACAGCACGCCCAAGGAGAAATCGCTGGAGACTCCGGTCACCCTGCCGGGCTGGCTCGGACGCTGGACCGAATTGAGCCTGACCGGCGAAGCTTACAAAAACTTTGGGACCGTCACCGCCTGGCGCGCCACCCTCTGGGACGGCAATGAACTCCTGGGTGAGCAGAAATCCTTCCTATGGTAAGACACTTCCCCTTTGTCTTCGCTGCGTTGGTCCTCTCCCTTCTTTCTTGTTCCGCCCAGACTTCGCCCCCTGCCCCGGCCCGCATTGAAGTCCCCAAGTACGACATCGGGGACACCGCGAAGGCGGACGTGGTGGCGACGGTGCCGTTGGTGGTGGTGGACGCGGAAAAAACCGCCGCGCTTAAGGAAGCCGAGTCGGCCCGGGTGCCGGTGATCTACCGCTTCTGGACCAATGCCGCCGCCCAGACCGAGGAAAACCTGCGAACTGCTTTCGAGACCACGCGCAGTAATTACCTCGATCGGCTCCAGACCGCCTTCAATCGGTCTCGGCTCAGTGAGGCCAATATTGCTTCCGCGAAATTCCAGCGCATCACCGCCACGTTCCAACGCCAGAGCAAATCCTTTCCCGTAAGCACCAACCTGGCGGAGATGTGGGCGCGTGGTGATCTCGGCCGCGTCAAACTTTCCTCCTACGCCGCGGTGATTCATGAAGCCTCGCTCGCGCCCATGCGCACCATCGCCAGCCCGGCGGACATCAAGCCGGGTGTGAACGTCCGCCTGATTCCGGTCGGCGACGTTTCCGCTCCTTTGACGCTCGCGGACGTGGATGAACGGGGTAAAAACACCCCCCGCGCTCTGCTGGTGACCGTGGCGCATACGCGCGAGGATTTGCTGCAGAGCCTGCCGGCGGAGGACCGACCGGTCGCGAAATTCCTCGGCTCCCTGCTGCGCACCAACTGTGTACTCGATGCCGAGCTTACGCGCGCCGCGCGCGCGCGGAGGACGGATGCGTTGTACAGCGCCGAGCGCTACGAAGCCGGCCAGCTTATCGTGAAGGCCGGGCAGACCGTGGACAAACCCATCAAGGCGGCGCTCGATCAGCTTCGGGAGAAGACGGCGGCTGACAGCCTGGTGAAACTCCAGGTGGCCGAGGAAGTGCGGGACCAGGTGACCAGCCAGCGCAACCAGGTCATCGTCGCGGGATCGGTTTGCGTGTTGCTCGTGTTGGGCGTTGTGATATGGCGGCTGGCCCGTCGCAAACCGGCGCCGAGCCTTCTGCCGGTGCCGGTCGGACATGGCGAGCTGTCGGGCGCAGCCTATGGCTTCGGCGATAATCCGTCCGGGTTCCGCGCCTGGCTCGCGCCGCACCTGGCCAAGGTGCTTACCGACAAAATGGTGCGCCGGCTGTTGACCCAGCGCTCTGACCTGATCGAATCCCACCAGCGCGCGGCCGCCGAGATGGCGGAACTCGAAGCCCGCCTTGAGCAAATGCACGCTCCGCTCGCGGACCGTTTGCGGGCCTACGAACAGCGCATTTCTGAACTTGAGAAAGAACTCACGCGCAAAGGCGAGGAAAACAAAGAACTCCTCCGCGCCAAAATCCTCCTGACCCGCCAGCAACTCGAATCCATCCGCAGCAAGGCGGCGGTGAACCTGAACTAGAGCGGCCGCGGGTAGATTCGCTGCAGGACCTTTCGTTTCGCTGCGTTCGGGTCCACGATCGTCACTCCATCCTTGCCGAAGCGCGCGGTCACGGGGGCGCCTTTGCCGGCGCGCAGATACCGGAAATTCAAATCCCGCACCAAGCGCGCGGCGTGGATGATTGCGGTGGTGATGCGGGCCTCCTCCGCAGTGGGATAGATTTTTGAAACGTCGTCGAGCGTCGCGCCAAAGGCTTTGACCCGGCAGATGGCGGCGAGGCCGGCGGTGAGGCTGTCCACGCCGTAGCCGACAAAACTTTTCGAATTATCCGGGCGTCGCACGTCGCGCGTGAAATGGTTGTTGGAGGTGCGGCTGCCGCCGCCTTCGCTCCACCAGCGGAAACCGCGGTATTGCTGGTCACTCTCCACCTTTCCGTTGGCGCCCACGATCTCATGACCCTGGTTCACCGGGCCTTCGAAATCCGGCGGCGTGATCCAGTTGTTGTTGTAGGCGATGCTCATGCCGTTCGCGTAATCCACGCGCACCTGCACGGCGTCGTAGGCGTTGATGCCCTTCCCGACGAGTCGCTGCTTCTGGCCGACGGCAGTCAGGGAAACCGGCTTGCTGTGATAGTAACTGTAAATCAAGTCCACCCAGTGCGTGCCCACGTAGCTGAACGGATCGCTCTTTTCCACCCACTTGAAGGTCTGTTCGGAAACTTCTAGCGGCTCCTCCAAATACGCGGTCCCGTAAAGTGGCGCGCCGATTTGTTTTTGAATGTCTTCGCGGATGCGCAGATGGTCCGGGTCGTAGCGTTTGTGCATGTCCACCGCCACCACGAGGTTTTTCTTCCGTGCCTGCTCGATGATGCGGTCGGCGTCCGGCAAATCCAGGCACATCGGCTTTTCGGTGATCACGTGCACGTCGGCCTTCAATGCCGCAACGATCGGTTCCACGTGCAGGTGGTCGGGCGTGGCCACGGCCATCACATCGAGGTCGCGATGGTGCTTCAGGATGTCCTGCCAGGGGGAGTTGCCGAAATAAGCCTTCGGCGTCTGGCCGGTCAGGGAACGAAAATGTTTCGCTGCACGGCGGGCAGATTTTGGCGTTCGCGTCGCGACGGCGACCAATTCGAACCGAATGGGCCCCATGTCGCGCGCCCAGCGATCCAGGCCGATCCTGCCAAGCTGCGGACTGATGCCGGCCGATTGCAAATCGGCATACGCGCGCAGGTGCACATCCCCGCCAAACATCCCGGCGCCGACCAATGCAATTTTCAGAGTGCGTTCCATCGTTTGGGAGGTTGACCAGCCGCTTCTTCGCAATCAATCCCTTTTCGGGGAGGGCAAAGAGGTTGAGGGTTGAGGGTTGAGGGTCTCCAGGCCAGAAGAGCAGGTCCGCCCTGAAAAAAATTGAATGGGTTGTACCTTTCGCGTCTTTAGGCGGCATTAGGTGTTTTTGCGCCTGTTTTGAGTGTACCTTTGGCGTCATTTGGCGTACCTTTTCTGTACCTTTGGCGTTCCTTCGGCGCTTGGAGGTCCAAAAACTGCAAAATGCAATGCTTGGGGCCGAACCGGATGGGGCCCCAATTTTTTTGGTTTGATCCGTCTCCGCTCCGCTTCGACGCGACAGGCTGGGTTTGAATGGGACGACTGGGACGACTGGGACCTGTGGGACCTGTGGGACCTGTGAGCCAAGAGGGCAGCCAAGCGTAATACGTGGCTGCAACTGTGTGACTGGCATCGTGTGCATGTAGCTCCTTTGTCCTGACGATTTGGCCCCGACCTCCCGGGTTGCGGCCAGCGGCCGCGATGGGATTTTGACAATCCCAGCCGCATTATAGCTCAAAATGGGTCAGAATAATCTCCCGCGGTGGGAGACGAATGAACGCTAAAGCGCGGCCCTTGTTCCCGTTCTGAAAACTCGAAATAATCGTGTAAAAAATGATCGAAATCGGGAATTTCCCTCTCAACAATCGCTCAACACAGTCACGGCAACGCACAACTTTTCCCGACCAACCTTCCCGCCATGCGTAGAGCAGCCTTCCGATTTCTGATTAAGCCCGCCAAACATACTCCCAACTTCCCGGCGTGACATCAAGGCGCCCAGATAACCGCGCATTCCCATGCTTTTGAACGCGCTGCGGCTTATAAAGCCGCGCTCCGGGACTATTTGAGAGAGCGTTTGGAGGGCTTGAATACGGGGCATGATTCGAGGGTGTCGGCTGACGCGGGTCGCATCGGCGTGGGCATGAGGGCACTATAGGTTCACCGGCCTGCGTTGCGAGTGAAAACTATTACCCCGCAGATCCAAGGGCGCGGCTTAAGTTTGTGTTCTTGGATGGAGTTGGCGTGGCATCCTTTTCGGATGCATTAGAAACGCGCTTGATATCCGGTGGTCAATCCTCGCCGACTCGGATTGACCACCGGCTACCTTCTGCCATCCCTTCGGGATGAAAACCAGCGCCAGCCAAGGACAGTCCCGGGTTCGCCCGGCGACTACTTCGCCGTCCGGCCAGCCTGCCCCGGCAAGGGCGCGCGCAATGCCGGCTTCGGGCCGCCGGTGCCTGGCTGCGCCAGTTCCTTCTTTAACCGCTCCAAGCCGGCGAGGTTATCCGCCAGGACCAACTCCGCGTCGGCATCGGTGCGGTGACACAAGATCCCGATCGGGCCGCGCCAATCGCTTTGCTGGACGAGACGTAGCATGGGCAATTCAGCATCCCCCTGCCCCAGTGCCAGGATTTTCTTCCCCTGCGCGTCGGCATCGCGAACCATGCCGTTGATGTTGAGGCAGAGAAGGTAGGGTTTCATCCTCGCGAAGCTGGGCGCGAAATCGTCGATGTGCTCCTGGCCATGGTGGAAGTTGTAAACGATTCCGACATTCGTGGCGCCGTGATGTCCGCGCAAATATTCGCACACGGCCACGAGGTTCGCCGGTTCGCCGCCCCAGCCGCCATGATTGTATAAGCCTAATGCGCAACCTGCTTTTTGCGCCCGCTTCGCCACGGGCAACAGTTCCGCCGCCGCGGCCTGGACCCGCGCATGGTCATTGGTTCCGTTAGGACTGGGGGCGATCACCCAGATTTGCGGATGCAGATCATACTTGGTGAAGAGATCGAAGGCCGACTCGTGCGTGGACCAAAACGCCACGAGCTCGATGCCGCGCTTTTTGTATTCCAAAAACTCCGGTTCAAAGGTCGGCACGTGCTGGTCGCGCCAATCGTAGGCCACCCGCGAAAACCCGAGGCGCGTGAGCATTTCGCCGCGCTCCGCCGGACCGCGCTGCTTCGCATCGAAAGGAACGATGCACCAGGCGACGAGGTTGGTGCGGGCGAAGAGTTGATAGGTGTCGGCGGCGGGAGAGGAGGGAGCGCACGAGGAAACAAGGATCATCACCAACAACGGGAGGTGCAGGCGGGTTCGCATGTTGGGGGAGTGTCTGGGATTGGGCTCGGAGATGACGAATCAAAAATGGGGAGAAGGTCCATGCTCCCCCCCGGCCTTGAGGGAACGCATTTGGTTGGTTTGGGTAGAAGTCAGGGTTTTGTGGAGGTGGCTGACGCGGGTGGTCGGAACAATTGAGCCTCGTTACCTCGGTTGCTACGAAAAGAAGGGTTCTTTGGCGGGATTGGGATTAGGATTACGATTATGATTAGGAGGGAGAAGAGGATTTCGGTGAGGGTTCTGGGGGCAAGATTTGGCTTTGCGCGGGGGACGGAGGATGATTGAGTCTGCGGCGTGATTGGCGCGATCTTGAATTCGGCGGGCATCCTGATCGGGGGAATCTACGGGATGTGCCGGCGCAAACCGATGTCGCCGGCCACAGAAGGATGGTTGCGCACGGGGCTCGGGGCGTTCACGGCGTTCTTTGGCCTGCGGCTGCTATGGATGAGCGTGAACGGGCCGGCGCTGACGGTGCTCAAGCAAATGGCGATCGTGACGCTGGCGTTCATCGGCGGGCGGCTGATTGGAAAATTGCTTCGGCTGCAAAGGATGTCGAACGCGCTGGGGCGGATGGCAAAGGAACGGATCGAGGCGGCCAGCCGGGGGCAGAAGGTCCAGGGCGACGGGTTCAAGGTGTGCGCGGCATTGTTTTGCGCGGCGCCGCTGGCCTGGCTGGGGGCGGTGCAGGATGGGTTGACGGGCTATTTTGCGCCGCTGGCGATCAAAGGGGTGCTGGAGGGCTTTGCGGCGCGGGGGTTTGTGCCGATTTTCGGTGGGTGGGTGGCGCTGGCGGCGGTGCCGGTGCTGGCTTTGGAAGGAACGGTCACGCTGGTCTGCATGCATTGGCTGGAGCCTTACCTGAAGGCGCATGGGCTGGTGGATTCGATCAATGCCACGGGCGGATTGCTGGTGTCGTGCGTGGCGCTGATCATGCTGGGATTGAAGCGGATCGAGCTGTCGGACTATTTGCCGGCGCTGGCGGTGGCGCCGTTGATTACGGCGGTTTGGAAATAAGGCGAAGCCAGAAGCACCAAGGACCAAGCTCCAGATAAGCGGGCCCTTCGGTGCGACATGCAAGTGACGCAGCAGGTTTCAAGCTACAATCCGGAGTATTTTGGCACCCTTGCTTTTGAAGATTACCGAAGCGGTTGGGAGGAAATGTTTTGCGTGGGACGGGCGGAATGTGGCACAAAAGAGCCGCGGCACGCCAATCAGGATATTTGCGAATACAATCAGCAGGCCAACAACCCTAATCCATAAGCTATGAACTGGTATTACGTTGAATCCGGCCAGCAGGCCGGGCCGGTGGATGACGCGACGCTGGAGCAGTTGCGACAGAGCGGCCGGGTGCAGCCCGATACGCTGGTATGGCGGGAAGGGCTCGCGAACTGGATGCCTTTGAGCGAAGCGATCCCGGGTATCGCCGCGGGCCCAGGCGCCGCTTCTCAAGCGCCGGGCGGAGCGGACTTTTCGGCGACGCCGGGCACGACGACCGAGGCGGTCTGCGCCGAGTGCAACGGCATCTTTCCCATCCAGGACATGGTGCAGTTTGGGAATGCGCGGGTGTGCGCGCGGTGCAAGCCGATCTTCATGCAAAAACTTGCAGAAGGCGCAAATGTCAATGTGGGCCAGATGGAATACGCCCCGCTGGGCACGCGGTTCGGGGCCGCGGTGCTGGATGGCCTGATACTTTGGGTGGTGAACACGGGGATCAGCTTCGCGGGGGGATTCGGCATCGGGTTCGCGGCCGGGCAGAACACGAACGCGGCGCTGGGGTTGCAGTTGGTGTTGATGGCGGTCAGCGTGGGGATCGGCCTGAGTTACGAAACATTTTTCATCGGGAAATTCGGCGCCACGCCAGGGAAGATGGCGTGCAAGATCAAGGTGGTCACCGCGGAGGGCGGCCGGGTCACCTACGCGCGGGCGTTGGGGCGTTATTTTGCGAAGATGCTGAATTGCTTCACGTGCCTGATCGGTTACCTGATTGCTTTCTTCGACGACCAGAAGCGTTGTTTGCATGACCGGATCTGCGACACGCGGGTGGTGGTGAAGAGCTAGGCTGGCGTAATGAGCCCGGCATTGGATTGCCCAAAATGCGGGGCCGCCCTGCCCCCCGAGTTATTCAACCGGCCCGAGCTGGCGCCCTGCCCGCGCTGTGATACGTTGGTGCGGGCGGAGGTCTTTCCCGCGTTCTTCCGGCCGATTGCCGCGGGGCGCGAGGCGGAAATCTCCCTGAACGAATCGGAGGCGACATGCTTTTATCATCCGGAAAAGAAAGCGGTGGTGCCCTGCGCGAGTTGCGGGCGGTTCCTGTGCGCGTTGTGCGATTGCGAGCTGCGGGGGGAACATTTTTGCCCGACCTGCGTGGAGACCGGGCGCAAGAAGGGCAAGATCAAGGGATTGGACAACCAGCGGGTGTGTTACGACAACATCGCCCTGGCCTTGTCCATCCTGCCGATGATCATTTTTTATCTGACGTTCATCACCGCGCCGATGACGTTGTATGTGGCGATCCGGTATTGGCGCTCGCCGTTAAGCGTGGTACGGAAATCCCGCTGGCGCTTTGTCGTGGCGATCTGCGTGGCCTCGCTGCAAATCATCATCTGGGCCCTGGTCCTGCTGGGCATCACAAGGAGGTGGCGTGCCTGACAATACCTATAGCCGATTAACCTGGGCCCGACAGCGCGCCGTGGTGTCCGTGGGTTCCGAATCGCGCTCGAGCCTGTGGCTGGGAGCGGACCATCTGCTGGTGGTGGAAACCAACGGCTACACGGAAAAATACAAGCGCTTCTATTTCCGCGACATCCAGGCGCTGGATTTCCGCAAGACCCAGCGCTGGCATATCTGGACTCTGGTGCTGAGCTTGATTTGCGGCGGTCTCGCTTTGATCGGGGTGCTGACCGGGTCAACGGTGGGCATGGGAGTTTTCGGAGGGCTGGCGGCGTTGGTGGCCATTCCTTTGGTGGTCAACATTCTCCGGGGGTCGACCTGTTCCTGCCGGATTCGAACCGCGGTGCAGACCGAACCCTTGTGGCCGCTGAGCCGGTTTCGTCGCGCGCAAAAAGTCCTCGCGATCCTGCGCCCGCGGATCGCGGAGGCGCAGGGCAATTTGACTCCCGGGGAAATCATGACGCGGATGCGCCCGGCGCCAACGGCGACAACGCCCACGGTGGAAACCGCGGCGGAACCCCTGCCCTCCAGCCCGACTGCCCCAGGCCCTACTCCCGAACCGGCGGGCGAAACTCCGCCGGGGCCGGCCGCATAAATGGAGCTGACGTTACAGCGATGTCTGAATCACAGCGCGCGCGAAGCCGTGGCGCGCTGCCCGGTTTGCCTGCGGTTTTTTTGCCGCGAATGCGTCACCGAGCACGATGACCGGATGATTTGCACCGCCTGCCTGCGGAAGACCATCGCGGCGACGGAAAAGAAGCGCCCGATGGCCAGCCGCGTGGCGCGCGTGGTGCCGGGCGCGTTGGGGTTGCTGGTCGCCTGGTTTTTTTTCTACCTGATCGGGTCCACCCTGCTTTCGCTGCCCGATTCATTCCATGAGGCGTCCCTATGGCAAGTGCCCTGGTACGACCAATAAACCCCAAGGCGCGCCCGCAGGGGGCGAAGTCGAGCCTCGACCTCGCCGAGCACGCGGCGTCGCTGTTGCGGACGGCATCGGCGGCGACGCTGGCGACTTACTATATTGGAACGCTGCCCTTTGTTCTGGGCGGATTGTATTACTGGACGGACATGGGCCGGGGAGCGTACGCGGGCGAACGGCTCATGGCGGGCGCGCTGGCCATGTCGGCGCTGTTTGTTTGGATGAAGACCTGGCAGGCCATTTTCTGCAGCCGGCTGCGGGCGGCACTGCATGGCGTGGCCCCTCCTCCACTGGGGCTGAGGCGGTTTGGCCATACCGCCATCGGCCAGGCGGCCTTGCAGCCGCCCGGATTATTTCTGCTACCACTCTCGGCGCTGCCGATTCTGCCGTTCCCCTGGGTGGTCGCCTTTTTTCAAAACGTGATTGTGCTGGGTGATCATCCGGGCCGCCGGACCCGCGAGCTGATGAAGGAATCGGCGAGGCACGCCGCCCTGTGGCCGGCGCAGAACCAGACGTTGCTGCTGATGATGCTGGGGTTCGGCGTTGTGGTGTTCCTGAACCTGCTCATGGTGTGCATGGGGCTGCCGTATTTGCTGAACAAGTTGCTGGGCATCGAGTCCGTGTTCACACGGGGCATCAATGGCGTCATGAACACCACGCTGCTGATCTCGGTGGTGGGGCTCACTTATCTCTGCCTGGATCCGTTGTTCAAGGCGGCCTATACGTTGCGATGTTTCTACGGCGACTCCACGGGATCGGGCGAAGATCTGCGCGCGGAATTGCGGTCGTTCAGCCGGCTGAGCACGAAACTCGCGGCGTGGCTGGTGGCGGGAATGCTGCTGGCGGGCGCGGGACCGGTCGCGACGGCGGCTGAGGCGGAGGAACAGTCTCCCGGCGCACCGGCGGAGCAAAGTAATGCCAATATTCCGCCACCCAAACTCGATGAGGCCATCCAGGAAACATTGCGCGGCCGCAAGTATGCCTGGCGGCAGCCGCGCGTCAAAGCAGCGGAGCCGGAATCGGAATACAAGGAGGGGGCAATCAGCAAATTTTTTCGCAAGGTCTTTGATTTCCTGGGGAACTGCGCCAAGGCGGTCGGCGAGTGGCTGGGGGGCATCATGCGTTGGATTTTCGGCCGCTCCAGCCCCCGGCCCGTAAATGTGCCTTCCACCATGAACTGGCTGGGGTGGTTCAAGGCCATTCTCTACGGACTGGTCGCGGCGGTGATCGTGGTGATCATCGGCTTGATCTACCGGCTGTGGCAGGGGCGGCGGCGCGGGGAGGAACCCTTGCAGGCCGAGAGCATCCAGGTGCAACCGGATTTGCGCGACGAGTCGGTCAGCGCGGACCAGTTGCCCGAGGACGGCTGGATCAAGCTGGCGAAGGAGCTGCTGGAGCGCGGGGAATTCCGGCTGGCGTTGCGGGCGTTTTACCTGGCGAGCCTCGCGCATCTGGCCACGCGCAACCTGGTGAGCCTGGCGAAGTCCAAATCGAATCGCGATTACGAGCGCGAACTGAAACGGCGCGCGCACGCGTACCCGGAGCTGGTGACGGTCTTCGGGGAAAACGTCACGGATTTTGACCGCGTGTGGTATGGGATGCACGAGGTGAACCCCGAATTGCTCGGGCACTTCGCCGCGAACGTGGAACGAATCAAAGCGGAGGCATGAGCGCCATAACCACCTTGTGAAGAAGCGAATACCGATATTGATCCTGGCAGCCTGCGCGATCGGGTTCCTGGCCGGGACGCTGGAGCTGTTCCGGCTGCGCTTCGAGACGGGTGACATGTATCCGGAGTACTCCTCGCTGCGGGCCGGTCCGCTCGGCACGATGGTGCTCTACGAAAGCCTGGAGAAATTGCCGCGGATCGAAGTGAAGCGCGATTTCAGCGCGGAGGGGAAACTGCCGGAGGGCGCTTCGACGAGTTACCTGCACCTCGGCGCGAACATCTGGGAGTGGTGCTATTTCTCGGGGGATGATTACGAGGAGATCAACCAGTTCGCGACGAAGGGCGGCCGGCTGGTGGTGACGTTTTTTCCGCAAAGCATGGTGTCGCCGTTCATGCGCGGCGCGATGTTGCCGCCGGCGATCCGGACCAACGCCGCCGTGTTGCCGAAGAAATCCCCGGGCGGGAAGTCCGCGAAAAGAAACTTCGCGAACCTGGGCGACTGGCAGGAGCTGCGCGAGCGGCTGGGGCTGGAGCTGGACTTTTCACCGCTGTCACCGGGCGTGGACAAGGTTTATCAGCCGGCGCTGGCGGTGAACCAAAGCAAGCTGCCGTTGCCGGACATCCTCAACTGGCACAGCGGCATCGTCTTTACCAACCTCGACAAGAGCTGGCAGGTGATTTATTCGCGGGGCTACAACCCGGTGGTGATTGAGCGAAAGATTGGGAAGGGCTCGATCGTGTTCGCGTCCGATTCTTTTTTTATCAGCAACGAGGGGTTGCAAAAGGATCGGCACGCGGAGTTGCTGGCGTGGCTCGTCGGGCAGAATCGGAAAATGCTTTTTGACGAGGCGCACTTCGGGATCGTGGAGCATCCGGGCATGGCCGGCCTGATGTGGAAATACCGTTTGCACGGGGTCGCACTGGGGCTCCTGTTGCTGGTGGGTTTGTTCATCTGGCAGCAGGCGGTGAGTTTCGTGCCGTCGCCACCGGCGGTGGCGGCCTCCCGCGAGGTGGTGGGACGCGAGGCGGGAAGCGGATTTGTGAATTTGTTGCGGCGGAATGTGAAACCCGGTGAACTGCTGGGGGTGTGCTTCCAGGAATGGAGCAAGTCGCTCCTGCAACGCAGCGGGTTCTCGCTGAGCCGGGTGGACCAGGCGCAGAACGTCATGGAAGCCGAACAGGCGCAGCCGGTGTTGAGCCGCAATCCGGTGCGCGCGTATCGGGAGATTTCCCGGATTTTGGGAAAGAAAAGGCATTGAAGGAACTGAGATTATGAATTCAGAACGACTCAAGGAAACCCTCGCCCGCGCGAAGGCGGAGACGGCCAAGGTGATCATCGGCCAGGGAGATGTGATCGACAAGGCTCTGATCGCCATCTTCACCGGCAATCATGCGTTGATCGAAGGCGTGCCGGGCATCGCCAAGACGCTGCTGGTGCGGACGCTGGGCCGCGTGCTTGGCTGCGAATCGGCGCGCATCCAATTCACGCCGGATCTGATGCCGGCGGACATCACCGGGACGAACGTTTACAATTTGCAGCGCAACGAATTCGTCTTGATCAAGGGGCCGGTGTTCACGTCGTTTTTGCTCGCGGACGAAATCAATCGCGCGCCGGCCAAGACGCAGTCGGCGCTGTTGCAGGCGATGCAGGAGCGCGTGGTGACGATCGATCGCGACACGCACGTGCTGCCGGCGAACTTCACGGTGTTTGCGACGCAGAACCCCATCGAGTATGAGGGCACCTATCCCCTGCCCGAGGCGCAGAAGGATCGTTTCATGCTCAAGATTTCGATGGCCGCGCCCGGGCGGGAGGACGAGTTGCTGCTGGCCCGCCGCACCATGAGCAACGAAGCGCCGGAAGCCATGCTCGCCAGCGGAGCGGTGCAACCGGTGATCCAGACCGAGGAATTGGTGGTGCTGCGCGAAGTGCTGGCCGGGCTGGTGGTGCGCGACGAATTGATCGGCTACCTGGTTGACATCGTCCGCGCGACGCGGCAACACGAGAGCGTGCTGGTCGGCGCCGGGCCGCGCGCGACGCAATCGCTGATCATGGCTTCGCGGGCGGTGGCGGCCATGGCTGGCAGGGACTTTGTGACGCCGGACGACATCAAGACCATGGCCGGCCCCGTGCTGGAACATCGCCTGATCCTGCGGCCGGAGTTCGAAATCGAAGGCCTCAGCATCGCCGAAGTGATTCAACAAATTCTTGCGCAGATTCCCGTGCCCCGATGATCGTCCCCCGCAATCGACTCCTGTTCTGGGTCATCTGGGTCGTGCTGCCCTTTGGCCTGGTGGCGACGCTTGGGCGCACCGGCCTGATCGTGGCGCTCGCGGGAGTGAGTACGTTGGTGGTGCTCGCCCTTGCCGACGCGCTCAGGTCGGGACGGGTTTTTGCAGGGCTGAGCGTGGATCTTCCCGGGGTGAACCGGCTGTCGAAGGACCGGCCGGGCAAACTGGAAATCCGCATCCGCAATGAACGGCAAACGGCGCGCAACATCCGGCTGGCGCTGGCCTTGCCGCCGGAGATTGAATGTCCACAGGCGGACGCCGTCGTGGCGCTGGCAGGCGGCAGCGAATGGTTCCGCCTCGGCTGGCCGTGTGTGCCGCGGCGGCGTGGCCGCTACCGGCTGGACGTGGCCTGCCTCGAAACGCCCTCGCCACTTGGATTCTGGAACGTCCGCAAAGCCTTTCCGGTGAAAGCCGAGGTGCGCGTTTATCCCAACATGCTGGCGGAGCGGAAGAGCCTGGCGGCGGTGTTTCTGAACCGCACCGGGACCGGGTTGCACACCCAGCGGCAGGTCGGCAAGGGCCGCGATTTCGAAAAACTGCGGGAATATATTCCGGGTGACAGTTACGATGAGATTCATTGGAAGGCGACGGCCAAGCGCAGCCGGCCGGTGACCAAGGTTTTCCAAATCGAGCGCACGCAGGAGGTCTACGTGATCGTGGATGCTTCCCGGCTATCGGCCCGAAATGTGGCCAAGGCCGTGCCCGCGTCCGCAACGGCCGGGATTCCAACCACGGACGAAGGCGAACCGCAGACCGACACGCTGCTGGAACGCTACGTGACGGCGTCGCTGATGCTGGGACTGGTGGCGGAACGGCAGGGAGATTTGTTCGGGCTGATGGCGTTCTCGGACCGGATCGAAACTTTCCTGCGCGCCCGCAACGGCCCCGCGCATTACCAGGCGTGCCGGGACGCGCTGTATACTTTGCAGCCTCGGATCGTCAGCCCCGACTACGACGAGGTTTTCTCGTTTATCCGGCTGCGGTTGCGACGGCGGGCGTTGCTGGTGATTCTCACGGCACTCGACGACGCCGTACTGGCCGAAAGTTTCGTAAAAAACGTGGAGCTGATTCGCCGCCAGCATTTGGTCCTGGTGAACGTGCTGCCGCCGCCAGGCGTGGCGCCGCTGTTCACGCAACCCGAGACCAAATCGCTGGACGAAATGTATCAGCACCTGGGCGGACACCTGCGCTGGGCCAAGCTGCGCGAGCTGGAGAAGGTCTTGCAGCGACGCGGAGTGAAGCTCTCTTTGCTGCGCACGGAACAGTTAAGCGCGGACATCGTGACGCAATACCTGAACGTCAAACAACGGCAATCGCTATGATTATTGATCTCGAGCGATTTGTGGCGGCGGAACGTCCGGGCTGGACGGAGTTGGAGACCATGCTCAACCGGATCGAGGAGACGCAGAACCTCCGGCTCTCGCTCGAGCAGCTCGAACGCTTTCACCTGTTGTACGAGCGCGCGGCCGCGGACCTGGCGCGGCTGAGCACTTTCTCCGCGGAACCGGAAACGCGGCGCTACCTCGAGCATCTCATCTCGCGGGCTTATGGCGAGATCCACGAAACCCGCGAGCGGCGTCGGAATCTGTATCCCCTGCAATGGTTTTTCCACACCCTGCCGCAAACCTTCCGGCGGAACATCCGGGCGTTCTGGCTGTCCGTGGCCATCACGATTGTCGGCGCCGTCTTCGGCGGCGCGGCCTTGGGCCTGGACCCGGAATCCAAAGGCGTTTTCATGCCATTCGAGCACCTGAAGGATGATCCGGCCGAACGTGTCGCGCGGGAGGAAAAGTCCAGGAGCGAAGGCATCGCCGGGCATGAAAGCTCCTTCGCCGCCTACCTGATGACGCACAACATCCGGGTTTCGATTTTCACCATGGCGCTGGGGATGACCTGGGGTATCGGCACGGTGATCATGCTGTTCACGAACGGCACGATGGTCGGGGCGGTGGCGGTGGATTACATCCGGGCCGGGCAGACGAAGTTTTTGCTGGGCTGGCTGATGCCGCACGGCGTGATCGAAATTCCCGCGATCCTCATTGCCGGCCAGGCCGGGCTGCTCCTGGCGTGGGCCTTGATCGGCTGGGGCGACCACACCCGGCTGTCACAACGCCTGCGCGCGGTGTCGCAGGACCTGATGACGCTGATTTTTGGCGTGGGGGTGCTGCTGGTGTGGGCGGGAATCATCGAAGGCTTTTTCTCCCAGTATCACGAACCCATCCTCCCCTACTCGGTCAAAATCGCGTTCGGCGCGGTGGAGCTGGCCATGCTCATTCTCTTCCTGTCCCGCTCCGGCGTGAAGACCGCGCCGGTGACGAACGCCCAGACTGCTGATGAATTCCTCGCTGCAAATCCGAACCCCTGAGGGCATCCTCTTTTCCCAACCGCTTGCCGGGCCATTCGCGCGTATGTTTGCGTGGGTCATTGACGCGATGTGCATCTCCGCGCTCACGACCGCGCTTTGGCTGGCCTCCATTCCCCTGCTCGCATTGAGCCCCAACATGATGACGGCGCTCGGTTTCATCGGCTATTTCGTGATCACCATCTCCTACGCGATCCTCCTGGAGTGGTTCTGGCGCGGGCAGACGATCGGGAAACGGATGCTGCGGCTGCGCGTCGTGGACGCGGAAGGATTGCGGCTGCAATTCAACCAGGTGGTGACGCGCAACCTGCTGCGGTTCGTGGACTCGCTGCCGCTGTTTTATTTCGTGGGCGGCGTCGTGTGCTGGTTCAGCCCGAAGCTGCAACGGCTCGGCGACCTCGCCGCCAATACCGTCGTCGCACGGCAACCCCGGCTCGCGGCGCCGGACGTCAGCCGGTTGGTGGCGGGAAAATTCAATTCCCTGCGGCAGCATCCCACGCTCGTCGCCCGGCTGCGCCAGCGGGTAACGCCGGGCGAGGCCTCCATCATCGTGCAGGCGATGGTGCGGCGGGATAGCTTTGCGCCGGCGGCGCGGGTGGAGCTCTTCGCGGAACTGGCGGAGTATTTCAAGTCGAAGGTTGAATTCCCCCCCGAGGCGATGGACGGAATCGCGGATGAACAGTTTCTGATCAACCTGGTGGACGTGCTCTACCGCACAAAAGCGGAGCCGGTCGCCGCGACTGCGCCGGTAGCGGCAGTGGTGCGTTAAGGAATCGGCAACGCGGCCTGAATCCGCAAAATATCCACGTCGCCATTCGCCGCCGGTTGCCAAAAGCTGACGAACGTCTGCACCGTCCCGCCCTTCCATTTCCAATAGTCCACATGCCCATCCACAAACGTGAGCACGCAACCCTTGGAATGGCGGCTGGCCGGCAGCTCCCACCAGGTCCAGTTGCCAGTGGGCATGGAGCAAAAGCAACCATCGTCCTTTTCCACCTCCTGCTCCTGTTCCTCGATGAACGCAAAGACCCTCGCCGGGGTGGGATTCCTGACATCTTCGATCCGGTGGAGCGAGCCGCCCGGCGCGAAAGGTTGGTAGCCGTTCAGGAAGTTGCACAGCGCATAGCTGCGGGGATTGAGCGCCGTGGCTCCGTTCACGGGGCGATCATCGGCCGGACAGCGATAAACCCCCGTGGCCTTCACGTAGGGAAAGAGCAAGCCGGTTTCAATGCCGGCGGTGGTTTTTACCGACTGATCCCCTCCCCCATTCACCCACGCATCCTTGCCGATGCCGAAATCCAGATTGTGAATGAGGAGACCGTTGTAATCGTGGGTGTACATCAGCCAGGCCGTGAGCAACTGCCGCATGTTGCTGGTGCAAACCGCCCGGCGCCCGGCCGCCTTGGCGCGCGAGAGCGCGGGCAAAAGCATCGCCGCCAGGATCGCAATAATCGCGATGACGACCAGCAACTCGATCAGGGTAAATCCCCGGGAAAGCCCTGCACCTGACTTGACCGGGGCTGCCGGGTGAGCGGGTGTCTTCATCCTGAAGCTATCATGGGAACTCCCGACACGTAGTCAAGTCCCGACCCTATCCCATCAACTTATCCCTCCCATCGTACGCGATATCGCATTTTCGCGCGCCTCCCGGTCCTTTTTGGTGTTCTTACTTTCCAGGTTTGAATTTCGAATTTGTTTCGAATTTCGACTTTTGATTTCTTCTCCGCCCCTATTTCGATTTCGCCGCCGGACCCCGCTGTTGCGGCGGTGGCTCCGCGCCATCATGCGTCCGCCACTCGGCCAATTGCTTGCGCAATGACGCCGCGCGCTTTGGCATGGCGGGCGCCAGGTCGTGGAGTTCACCGAGGTCGTTCTTCAGGTCGTAGAGTTCGACGGTGCCCGTATCGAAGAATTCGATGAGCTTGAAATTGCCGCGGTGAATCGCCGCGGCGGAACCGCCCCCGAGAAAGTGCGGCTTCTCCATCGGATAATACCAACAAAGCGCGCTGCGCCTGAGGTGATGGCCGCCCAGCAGCAGCGGCACGAGACTCAGGCCATCCACGGTTTGCTTGCGGTCGGGTTTGACCCGGGCCATCTGCATGAAGGTCGGGTAAAAATCCTGCGTGATGACGGGTTCGTCGCAAACGGAGCCGGGCTTCACCTTCCCGGGCCAGCGCACGATGCAAGGGACGCGCAGGCCGCCTTCATACAAAAAAGATTTGCCGCCGCGCAGGGGATGATTATCGGTGACGTTTCGCTCGCCGCCATTGTCCGAAGCGAAGATAACGACGGTATCGCGGGTGAGATTCAGTTCGTCCAACGTGGCCATGATGCGGCCCACGCCCTCGTCGATGCTTTCGAGCATGGCCGCGAGTTCGGGGTTGTTCCGGTTTTTGCCGGCATCCGGACGCTGGGCGTACTTCTTCAGGAGTTCGGGACGCGGATCAAGGCGGGTGTGCGGCGCGTAATGGGCCAGATACAAAAAGAACGGCTGGTCGGCGTGACGGCGGATGAACTCGACGGCCTCCAGATTCAGGCGATCGGTGAGGTATTCGTGCGGCTGGCGGGCCGGGACATCCTTCATGAATTTGTAGGGATGCCAGTAACTGCCGCCGCGAATGTCCTCCGTCTCCGAGCAGATCACCTCGTCGAAACCGAACATGGCCGGGGTGCCGCGATGCTGGCCGTAATCACCGTTGAGGTGCCACTTGCCGATGAGCCCGCTGACATAGCCCGCGCGGCGCAACTGCTGGTTTATGGTGACGTGGTCCGGGGAAAGATATTTTTGGTCGTCCGACTTCAGGTAGTCGGTGATGTGCAGCCGCGCGGGGTCTTCACCCGTCATCAGTGCCGCACGCGAAGGGGAACAGACGGGCGCAGCCGCGTAAGCCTGGGTGAACTTCATGCCCTGCGCGGCCAGTTGGTCAAGATTGGGGGTAAGGTTGAAGTGATTGCTGTAGCAACCGAGTTCGCTCCAGCCCAGGTCGTCGGCCAGGACGAGAATGATATTCGGCAAACGGCTCACCGCCGCGAAGGCACTGGTGCCGCCGCATAGCAGCAAGCAAACCAGCCAATATTTCAGCCAGCGCATCATAGTCTCCAAAAACCGATTTTGCCCGGGTTGGGGCCGTCGCTCCAAGGGAAAATGTTATTCGACGATATTTTTTCACTTGGACAGCCATTGTCCATGTGCCCGCCGTAAGCTTTTCACAAAACTGAAAGTCAGCTTATGAACATACACCAAATGGAATTCGGTCTCGGCGGCGACGATAAACGGCTCCCCTCCCCCATGATCCCCGGCCAGCAACACCGCGCGGGCTGGTGGTTCAAGTATATGCGGCAGGTGGTGGCGCGCGTGATTCCGTGGGAACCGGTGCCGCAGGCCCGACCGGAGCAAACGTGGTTTGCGGGCGTGAACCGGCAGGTCTCCCTGAGCCCCACAACCACGCCTAACACGTATTATCGCACTCTGCAGATCGCCGAGGAACGCTGCTTTTCCGAGTAGCCTACTCGTGGCGCAGGGCTTCCACGGGATCCATCGAGGCGGCGCGCAGGGCGGGATAAAGGCCGAACACCACCCCGACCAGCGCCGAGATCGTAAACGCGACCAGCGGCGACCAGAACGTGATGATGGTCTTCATGCCGGCGGCGTAACTGACGATGAATGGAATCGCAATGCCCAGCGCCACCCCCATGATCCCGCCCGCGCCCGAAAGCAGGACCGTTTCGACGAGGAATTGGGAGACAATGTCATGCCGCCGCGCGCCCAGGGCGCGGCGGATGCCAATCTCCCGCGTGCGTTCGGTGACACTGGCCAGCATGATGTTCATGATGCCGATGCCGCCGACCAGCAGCGAAATGGCGGCGATGGAGCCGAGGACGATGTTGAAGATTTGCTTGGTGCGCTCCGCGCGGCGCAGGAGCTCCAGTGGGACGGTGATTTCGTAATCCACCTTCTTGTGATTGCGCTGCAACACTTCACGGATCGCTTCCGCCACACCGGTGACCGTTTCAAGACTGCCGGCCTTGACCGTGACTTCGTGAAGCTGCACCCGCTCCGCTTCAAAGCTGCCGCTGCGCCGCCGCATCAATACTTCGCCATACCGCAGCTTGGCGGTCTCGAGGGGGATGAACATCCGGTTCGCGGTGGATTTGTTGGCTTCCGCCGCTTCGTTGCCGTGGGGCTCGGAGCCGCGGGGTTCCATGACGCCGATGACCATGTAATACTGGCCCCCCACCCGCACGTGTTTGCCGAGGGGTGAGTCCAACGGAAAAAGAGCGGGAGCCATATCCGCGCCGAGCACGCAGACACTCGCCTGGTTGTCCATATCCAGGTCGGTGAAGAAGCGTCCGGCCGCGACCCGGTGGTTCCGCATTTCCGGATACCACGGAACCGTGCCCACGATTTCGCAGTCCACCCGCCGGCTGATGTTCCAGACGTAATCGCGCATGCTGCGCGCGGGCAAAACAACGGTCACGCCGGGAATCGTGGCCCGGATGCGCTTCACATCCGCGTAGGTAATGCCGTATTGCAGGACATAGCTCTGGCTGCCGCGATCGGAGACCTTTTGTTCCTCGGACGGTTTGACGCTGCGGAGAATGATGTTCTGGCTGCCGAGATTCTTGATTTGCTCCTGCGCTTCATAACTGGCGCCCTCGCCGATCGCGAGCATCGCGATGACGGAGCAAACACCGAACACAATGCCCAGCACGGTGAGCAGCGAACGCAATCGATGCAGCCACAGGCTGCGAATTCCCAGCCGCACCGTGCGGCGGAAGCGCGTGCCCGAAAGCTCGCGGAGAAATTCGGCTGGTTTATTGTTGGACATCGCTCTCAATCAGGCCGTCGCGCAGGCGGATCGCCCGCCGCGCGCGACGCGACACGCTCGGGTCGTGCGTCACCAGGATGATGGTCTTGCCTTGAACATGGAGTTCATCGAACAACCGCAGGATCTCAACGCCCGCCGCGGAATCGAGGTTGCCGGTGGGTTCATCGGCAAGGATGACCAGCGGGTCGTTCACCAGCGCGCGGGCGATGGCGACGCGCTGCTGCTGGCCGCCGGACAACTCGAAGGGACGGTGATCCAACCGTGCGCTCAACCCCACACGCGTGGCGAGCTCCTTCGCGCGCTCACGGCTTTTTTCCTCCGGCCAGCCCTGGTAGTAGAGCGGGATCTCGATGTTTTCGAGAACGGTGAGCTGCTGGATGAGATTGTAGGATTGAAAAACGAAACCCAGCCGCGCGCCGCGGACGGCGGACAGGGCGTCATCGTTCATCTCCGAAACATTTTCGCCGCCGAGCAGGTAACGACCGTCGCTGGGCCGGTCGAGACAGCCAAGGACATTCATCATGGTGGACTTGCCGCAACCCGACGGGCCCATGATGCTGATGAAATCGCCGCGATGCACCTCGCAGGATATCCCGCGCAACGCTTCCACGCGCACGGGACCCATCTGGTAGGTTTTGCGGACGTTGTCGAATTGGACGATGGGGATCACGCGGTGAGCGCAGTTGAAAGGACAGGCGCGAGCACGGGCTACACCTTGCCGGACGGTTTCTTTACGTCAGGCTTGGCGGGAGCGGCTTTGCCGTCCTTGCCGGCTTCCTTTTCCTTGCCAGGCTCGGGGGCGTCGAGAGCGTCGGGACGGCGCAGCAGGACGCGCTCGCCTTCGCTCAGGCCCTTTTTGATTTCAATGAACTCGTCGTTCATTTCGCCGATTTCCACTTCGCGCTTTTCGGGCTTGAACCCGCCCGCCACGAAACAGATCTGTTTGCCGCCATCGGGCGAAACGGCCTGCACCGGCACATACAAACAGTTGTCCAGCTTGTTGATGAGGATTTCGACCTTGGCGCTCATGCCGGGCTTCACCCAGTCTTGTGAGCCATCCACGATGATGGTGGTTTGATAAACCTTCATATCGGGATTCATCCAGCGATTTTGGGAATCCGGCAGCACCGCCACCTTGGTCACCTCGCCGGTGAGCACTTTGTCCGGGAAGGCGTCCACGGTGATTTTGGCTTTCTGGCCTTTCTGGATTTTCTTGATGTAGCTCTCGTGGATTTTGACCTTCACCGACATGGCCCTGAGATCGGGAATCGTGATGATGGTCTGGCGCTCGCGGACGGTGGCGCCTTCGCGGATGCGCTCCTCGTCGCTGTAGTAATTGTCGTCGCGCGTGGCGCCGTAAACCACCAGGCCGCTTTTTTTGGCGCGCAGGAAGCATTTGTTCAATTGCTCGTTCAAATCATCGCGCTGGCGGGTCTGCACCTGCATCTGACCCTGGGCGGATCTGAGGCGGGCGCGGGCCTGGGCGGCTTTGGAAATCGCCACGCGCCGAGCCTTGTCGAACTCGCGCACCGCTTCGCCGTAAGCCGAAAGGGTCTGCTCGGCGGATTTGAGGAAGTCGTACTTAAGGAACAGATCCCGCGCGCTCTCGGCCGTGGTGACTTTCAAACGGCTGTTCTCGTAGGCGATTTCGTCGCGTTCCATGTCGGTCTTGGTCACAAAGCCCTTGTCGAAAAGGCGCTTGGTTCCTTCCAAGGTTGTCTTCGCCTGGCCCAATTCCTTCTGGGCCACTTGGAAGTCATCGTCGAACTTGCGGAGCTTCTGCTTCGCCTCGCCATCGCCGAGGGCCTCGATGTGGGCGTATTGCGAGAAATCAATGACGATGGAGTTGGTCTTCCCGTTTTCCGCGGCGTCAGCTTCGCCCGAGCCGGCCTCGCCGGCCGTGCGGGTGGACTTGGCCGGCACGGAAACGGGAGGCGTGTTCGTGGCGGCCAGCGGTCTGGCCACCGGAGGCGTATCGGAAGCGGCGGGAACGCGCGCCGTGGCCTCATCCGCCCTCGAGGTCTCCTCCACATTATTCGTGCTGGCCAGCGCGAGCAGCTTATCCAGATTGACCTGCGTGATGATTTTGGCAGTGACGGTTTCGCCGAGGAACTTGTCGAAATCCATGCGCGCAAAACGATACTTCTGCTCGGCGCCCTGGATATCGCTGAGGTTCTGGTTCAACTGAATCTCGTAGTTCTGCTCGGCATCAATAAGGGTTGCCACGGCCGACTGGTAGGTGATTTCCTGCTGGACGATTTGTTTTTGGAGATCGGAGGAGTCCAGTTCGACCACGACCTTGTTGGTCTTCACATCCTCGTCGGACACCACACTGCCCTCCTCGACGATGCGCAGGATTTTCGTGCCCTGGTAACCGACGCGCACCTCGCATTTGATTTCCTGCGACTCGAGGGCCTGCAGGCTGCCGCCTTCGAGCACCGTGATCTCGAGCGGACCGCGACGGGCCGCGAAAGTGGGAAGATTGACGGCGGACTTGCCACCGCTGAGTTTGACGATCAGGAAGAGGAGCAGGAGCGCGCAACCGCCCACAATAAGCCGCCACCGGGGCTGACGGCGGAGAAAACCGAATATTTTAGTTACCAGACGCATCTTTGATTTCCTGCCATTGACCGTTGTCCTTGATGTAAAGAATGCCGACGTTGTTCCAGAACTGAAGGCGGGCGATGGTGTGAGCGACCAGCGCCTGCGTGAGCTGGTTTTTCGAATCCACCAGGGCATTTTGGGCGTCCACCTGGTCCTGGGCCTTGGCCCGGCCCAGCTCAGCCAGCAGATTTTGCTCCTCCACGCGCCGCTCCGCCAATTTAACACCGACTTCGTTGATTTGATAGTTTCGTTGGGCCTGGTCGAGGGTCCGCCAGCTATCGCGCACCTGCAATTTGATCTGGTCCTCCAGCTCCTCCATCGCGCGCTGGGCGCGATTGCGGGAGATGATGGCGCTGCGGTAGGCATTGCGCTCCGGGAGGCGGTCAAGGCCGAGGTCCACGTCCAGGCCGGCGCTCCAGTTGTAGCGGTTGAAATCGGGCAGTTGGACGCCGGTGTTTTTCGCAGGGTCGCTGTCCAATTGGACCGAGGACGAAAGATCCAGGCGCGGCAACAGAAAGTTGGCCGTCACGTTGATGTGGCGGTCGGCATCGGCAACCACATCCTTGGAATTCAGGTAGTCCAGGCGCGCGGCGAGAGCCACGTGAATGGCGTCGTCGGTGCTCAGGCGCGGATTGCGGATTTGGAGGGTCTCCAGCTCGCGGTCATCGAGCATGATGTTCAGGTCCACTTCGAGACCGAGCTGAAGTTTCAAGTTGTCGAGGGCCTGCTTGTAATTGCGCTCGGAATTGATCCAGGAGCTTTCCGCCGACAGAACCTGTTGTTCGAGGCGCCCCAAATCGGATTGGGTGATGCGGCCTTCCGAGCCCAGCGCGCGGCTGCGCTCGGCGTTCTTAAGGGAGCTTTTGAGGTTCAGATAATTATTACGGACGGTGTCGCGGATACCCAGCACGCCATAGTAGGCGGTGGCAACCTGGACGCTGAAGTCCTTCCGGTAACGGGTAAACTCGCGCAAGTCGTAAAGCAGCTGGCGCTCGGCCTCAATCAGGGCCTCGGTCTCGGCCTTGAAGCCGGCGTTCTGCAACAAGGGGCGGGCAAAGGTAGCCGTGAGCTGGGAGGAAGTCTCCGCCCGCGGATCGCCGGATACGAACCGGATAAAATCAGTGGTCAGCGCCGCGGTGATGCGGCCCACATCGCGAATAAGCCAACCGGCCGTCAACGCGCCGGAGGCGTAAACCTTCTGTTGCTCGATGAGATTGTCGCTGAGGATGGTGACGGGTTGCCCGGTGACTTCGTCAATGCCGACCGTGGTGGCCAGCTCGGTCTCCCCGCCATAATTTGCGTTGCCTGTGGCAGAAAAAAGCGGCGCGAAGCGGTGCCGGGCCAGCGTGAGCGAAAGGCCGGAAAGATAAAGCTGTTCCTTGCGCGATTGGTAGGCCCGGCTGAAGTGGACGCCGAGGTCGAGCGTCTGCTCAAGCGTCAGCACGCGGGCACCGACCTCCTTTTCGCCATCCGGCCCCAGAAAATCCACCAGGTTGGTGTTGATGGGGAAGCCAGCGACGCGGAAGTCATTAGTCTGATCAATGGTGAAATGCCGGTCCATGTCCGGCACCAGGGGACTCTTGTTCTGGATTTCGCCGTAAACCTGATTATCCGCCGATTGGCGGTAATACTTCTGCGTGCAGCCGGCCACTGTAAGTAGCAGCAGCAAGGCAACTTGCGACGAGCGTGGCAAGCGTGACTTCATTCGTGCGAGATCATCTGGCAGGGACGAGCCGTTTAGTCCGGTTGACTATTGTATAACCCCGCCCAGCACCTGGGGTTGCGCAGCATGCCCTGCGTTTATTAGACCAGTTAACAACCCCAATGTCACGCGATTTGATAGCTCGCGCGTATGAAGTGACGAATGATTTCGAATTCTGGCTCGCCCGCAATTGTATGGGGTTTGACGAGTTCGTGCCACTCGACATTCAAGCCGGCGGCCTTGAGGACGTTGATTTGTTCCCGGGCGTTCGCGAAGGTTATGACCGTATCCAGCGTGCCGTGGGTCACCAGAATGCGCTGGCTTGAGGCCACCGGCGACAACTCGGTGACAAGTCTTTCCGGCTGAAAGGCGCCGCCACTGATGCCGACGATGCCGGCCAGCCGTTTTGGATAACGCAGCCCGGTCGCGATCGCCATAATGCAACCTTGGGAGAAACCTCCGATCATTGTGTCCTCGGAAGCGAAGCCTTTGGCGGGGAGGGAGTCGAGGAGCTCACCGAGCAATTTTCGGCTGCGCTCGATGCCGGCCCCATGATCACCATAAAAATCGTACCAGGCGAAACCGCCGTAATAATCATCCGGCGCGTTGACCAGGAGGTAGTTGAGCCAGGGGAGTTGCAGGGCCTCGGGAAGGAAACGGTAGCCTTCGATGCTGTCGCCAAGGCCATGCATCATGACGATCAGGCGGCGGGAGTTGCGGTCGGCGGCATGGATCAGTTCGTATTCGAGCATTTCTGCCGCACGCGGAAAAAGCAACGCGCGGCGAGGGACTTATGCCGAAAACCCGGCCGGGAAGCAAAAGGATAAGCGCGAGTGTGTTTTGAAGCGACGGCGGAATGTCAGTTGCAGGCGGAATTCACCGGGCTTGGGGAAGTATCCACCAGAAAGCTGGACGCTTCCGCCGCCGCTTCAAAACGCAAATACCCTCCTTGGCGTCTGCGTTTGAATTCATCACTCGCGGCGAATCTAGCCGATGCCACTCCGGTCGTCTGTAGTGGAAAGCCGGAAATGATTTGTAAGGTTTTCCATTACAAAGCTTTCCCTGTAAACACTGGCGAAACCGACGGTCAGAGGTCAGTCCGGCGGGTTTTTTCGCGTGAATTGATTGCCAGTTGCAGCAACTCGCTCGCGTCTTTCAGGCCAAGCTTGTCCTTGATACGAAGCCGGTAGGTCTCGACGGTGGAGACACCGAGGTGCAGGTATTCGGCGATCTGGCGCGTGCTTTTGCCCTCGCCCACCAGTTCAAAGACGCGCATTTCCCGGTCCGCAAGGGCGTCCAGCGGATTGTCCGGGTTCTTGAGTTTCGCCTGGCGGGCCATTCGGAGGGCGGCCCGCGCCGAAGCCTTGGGGCTCAAATACAATTCGCCGCGAATGATTTTCCGGATGGCCTGCAGGATTTCGCGGCTGGCTTCCTGCTTGTTGATGAATCCGTGGGCGCCGGCGCGCATGGAACGTTCCGCGTAGTTCTCCTCGTCGCGCATGGAGACCACGAGGATTTTCACGCTGGGAAAAGTCGCGCTCAAATCCTTGATGAGGTCGAGGCCGTCGGACTCGCGAAGGGAGAGATCCACGATGGCGAGGTCGGGCCGGGACTCGGCGGCCACGTCCATCGCCCGGCGCCAGCCATCGGCCTGGCCACAAACGCAAAGGTCGGACTCGGCGTCGATGACTTCGGCAAGGCGTTCCAAGACCAGCGGATGATCATCCACCAGCAGTATGCGGGTTACCCCCCGCTGACCTCGATTTGATTGAGCGCCCATGCCCGGTCCCGTTAAACCAACCCTAAACCCAAAAGCGGTGATTTGCAACCGCCGCCCTAACCTCCTCAATCCTTCCCGAAATCAGCGCCTAGGCGCGCTCCATATACTTGCCGGTGCGGGTGTCGACCTTGATGCGCTCGCCCGTCTTGATGAAGAGCGGCGCTTGCACGGTGATGCCAGTCTGGAGGGTAACGGCCTTCTGGACGTTGTTCGCGGAGTCGCCGCGGATGCCTTCCGGCGCGTCGGTCACTTCCAGAATCACGCTCGAAGGCAGTTCGAGGCTGACGGCCTTTTCATCCACGAAAGTAATGGTGACCGAGGCGTTCTCGATGAGGTAGCTCATCGCGTCGCCGACGATTTCCGGCGGCAGGGTGACGGTCTCGTAGGTTTCCGGGTCGGAAAAAACGTAGTCGCCGCCGTCCTTGTAGCTGTAGTCCATCTTCTTGGTCATCATCGGTATGACCTCGATCTTTTCGGTCGAGCTGAAGCGGACATCGGCGGACTTGCCGGAGCGGATGCTGCGGAGGGTGGCCTGGACGAAAGCGCGCAGGTTGCCGGGGGTGCGGTGCTGGCTGTCGAGGACGACGCAGACGTCGCCATTGTAGCTGATCGCCATGCCGCGGCGAAGGTCGTTAGCGGTTGCCATAAATCAAAATTCTTAAGCTAAAATTGCCGTTATTGCGCGGGCGGCCTGCCCGCCACAAGAGCCGGTAAGAATACCCGCAAAAAGCCCGATTACAAGCACGTTTTTTGGCCTGGCCAGCGGCGAATTGCTGCAACCGACTCTCCCCAAAGCGGGGTCCAGCAAAGCCAGCTGGCAGCAACGACGTTTTTCAGTAAGGCGGCTGGGGAACCGCGGGCACGCCTTCGGTGACATGGCACAGGACATAAACCGCCCGGCCATTGATGTAGTAAACGTAATAGTAGCAATTGAAGTATTTGTAAAAATTGGACCCGCCGAAGTTCTGGATCGTGTAGCCGGACGGCAGGTTATACACGTACGGCCGGGGGGGCACGGTCGGCACGCCGTTCACCATGGTGGCGGGGACATAAATGGTCGGCCCATCATTGGAGTACTCGTAATAATAAATGCCGTTGGAATAATAGTAGTTCAACCCGTTGTAGCTCTGGGTTGTGTAGCCCGCCGCAAGCGCGTCCACATAAGCATCTTCCGTTCGCCGATCGGAAACGGCGCCAGCCGCCGCGACCGGATGCTGCGCCACCGCGCCGTCCCGGGCCCCCTCGGCCCCGCGTGCGTCCGTGGCACCGCGCGTATCGGCGGCGGCCGGGGCGCCAGTGTCGCCGCGCGGATAATCGGCGCCGTGGCTGTCATACGAGGCATGAGGATAGGACGGGCAACACCGGCGCATGGCCCAGCCCGATTGCGGGCCGAGGACGCAGGCAACCATGGGCAGGAGGAGGAACCGTATCGTGCGAGAGCGGGCAATGGTTTTCATGTTGGTGGGTAAGGTGACGGCAAGTTAGCGGCTTTTGACCATCGGCGCCTTTTGCGAGTCCGGAGCCGGGCGCTTGGAAAACAGGCTTTCGTTCAACGGCTCGTTCAGTTTCCATTTTGTGAACCGGACATTCCAAGTGGGATGCCCCTTGATGTCGGTGGTTGTCATGAGCATGCGTCGCGGAAGATGGTCGGCCGTGCCGATCCACAGTTCAACCGTCATCCCCGGTTGGCCCAACTGCAGATGATCACAACGCGTCCAGCCCAAGTGTTCGCTGCCAAGGAGCTGCACCGACGTAACGTCAAAAAGGAGTTCGGCCTGCGCATCGCTGGCCAGCAATTCCGCCACCGGCGGGCGAAAGCCGAAGCGCTCATCCACGAGCTGGGCGAAGCCCTCGATATTCTTGCTGGGCAAAGTTTCCAGTGCATGATGCTTTCGTCCCGGATGCATCACGCAAAGCGTCGTGCCGTCATAGGCGATTTCACGCGTGTCGAGTCCGGCGGGTTGAATGGCGTAAAATTGGTTGGGCCGTTTCACGGCGAGTTCGATGCTCCCCTGATCAATGCCGGAACCAATACCCAGCCTTCGGTCGAGCTTGTGTTCCGCTTCGACCTGGACCGTTTGGGCGCTTCCCAGTTTGTCGGACATGGACTTCAGCACCGCGAGCGCGGCCGGCTCCATCTTTACACCGGTGGCGACCGGCGCCGGGCCGGACGCGCAGCCCGGGATAAGCAGCAGGCCGAGCGCCAGTGACAGCGAACATCCGAGTTTCCTAAGAGATAATTGGATCATAAATGCTTCGCGAGTCACGCCGCCCGCATGATGATTGAGGTCAATTGAATAAACCAATGGTGGTAAAACGCCTCCCGACCGGGAAGCAAATTCGTCCACCGAGGCGGCCTCCGTGCACTGGCTCTTAATTACCATCAAGTTGATATCATCGTGGCCGCTGGACGATTCGGAAAATACTCGCGCAACAGATCGCCGATAGACTTACGCAAGGACGGGCACGGGCTTGAGGTTTGCAGCTCTCGCAACGCCTCCAGCAGCACTTTCCGCGGGCCGAAGAACAGCACCAGCAATCTCGGACCAGATGCGCCAAGCCTGGCCTGAGCCGGATCATCGCGCAATTCGTGGAGCAGTTTGAGGCCCCAATTCATCGCGTCGTCGTTACCGAGGTTTAGACCAAGGTACTCCGCAAAAATGGACGGGCGATATCGCATGTATTTTTGGAGCAGCTCCGCTGCTTCCGGATGATCCGGAAATGCGCGAGAGATCAACCGGGCTGGCTCGACCCCGAAGTCACTCTCCCAGTCGCTTACGACCACGGCATCGATCAGTTGCTGCTTCAGCACCGCGAAAGTGCGCTCGTCGTCGGGCCATCGGTCCACCAGAACGTTCGGTCTGGAAGCCAGTACCCGGAATGCTTCGGGGTGATCGGCATGCCACAAGGCCAGTTCGGCGCCCCGGATATGTCGATCCCACAGTTCACCCAAGTTCAAACGCGCGCATAACTGCTCAAAGGTTTCTCTCGCGGAAAACAGATGGCTGATCAACCTCCTCGGCAGTTCACGCTCCCACCCATTATTGGTTGGGCGCGTAAGTAGCTCCAGGGTCTCCGGTGCGTCGCGATAACGGAGAGCGACTTCCTGCAAAGCGTAGCTCTTAAGATAACTGGGACTCGATTCCGCGGCTTTTTGGAATAACAACTCCTTCACCCGGGCGTCCTCGCGAAACCGCTCGCCCAATTCCAATATGGCCCGCATGCCTGGCCAACCATTTGAGGTCGCGAGCAACTCCAACAGTTTTTCCACGTCCAGACGGGAAAAGTCAACCGGAGGAGCCGGAGGCTTTTGCTCCTCGAGATATCGCAGGGTCTCCGGATGCGTTGGATAGCCCTTTTTCAGGACATCGGGAATCAAGTGTTCCCAGCCCGATGCTGCCTTGCCTTTGGCACTCAGGATTATGGGCATGGCCTGCTCCGCGGCCAGCGGCTGGCCCAACCACGCGAGACGATACATTGCTTTCAAGGCCGTGGTGAAATCCTGATGCTTCTCGATCAGGACTTGAATGGACCTCATCGCGGCGTCGGGCCTGCGGGTTTCGAGGGCCAGGTTCTGGTGCAGTAATCGGTCTCCCGGTGCAGCCGCCAGTTCCCGCTCGACCCATGCGGACGCAAGTGGGCAGGTATCCGAGCTTTTGACGAGCTGAAAGCGGATCCAGGCATGGAACGGGTCATTTGGATCGGCGGCAATGGCTTGCGCAAAATCGAAGTCTTCCGGTGACCACGATTCAATAGGGGCGTGCTTTCTGACTTCATAAGGCGCCAGTTGCGAGATTCCATCCTGGCGGAAGGCTCGAATCAGCGGCACGAGCTGCGGGCGGCCCGCGCCGGCGGCCAGGCGGCCGGCATATTCGTTCGCATGACATCCAAGCTCGTAATCAGACAAAGGAAAGTCCGGGTTCTTCTGCAACACGCGCACCACCTCCTCGACATCAGCGTACACGAGGAGGCTGCTTGCCAGAATACCCGGGATGTATTTGGGACATTCTGCCGCCCATTCCTTGAACAATGGGAATACAAAGCCAGAATAAAGATCTTTTCCCACCACGACCCTGCTTTCGTGAAATTCCTGCTCCACCTCGCGACGGAGGCGTTTGGTGGGCGGCCATCTCTTCTGCATAATACGGCGGGCGAAACTCTTGCCCAACGCGTCCTCGCTGGGAAAATGGTAGGCATGCATCCGCAAAAGGAAATGTGCCTGGCTCGAATCCGGCAACTCATCGAGCAACAGGTCCATGCAATACCGCGATGGAACCGAGAGATACTCCGTCTCAAGAACCACCGACATCAATATGTTGCGAACCCGCTCATCGGAGCGGACGAGAGGACGCAGGCATTCGATGCTCGGTTCACCCTGGTCATTCCAGAAATGCGGGCTAAAACGCAGTCGGAAAAGCAACTCCTCGTGCTCCATGGGTCTCACCATGGCATGCTCTCAAGGATTCGGGCAATTCAATACTGTTTCTTCCCGGGCACCAGCGTGGATTGATACTTCGCCACTTCTTTCTGGATGTCCGCGATCACATCCGGGTGTTCGGCGGCGACATCGAAGCGTTCGCCGGGGTCGCTGGGCAAATGGTACAGAATCGGAGGATCGTGCTTTTGGACGGGGTCTTTTGAGTAGCCGGAATAGGTGGCGATGTGGGCTTTGTAGGGGCCTTTGCGGATGGCGAAGAGTTGGTCGCCATTGTAGTAGAACATGAGTTCGCGTTTGCCCGGGCCGGTCGCGAAGAGCAGCGGGGCGAGGTCCACGCCGTCCATGATGCGGTCAGTCGGGAGGGCCACGCCGGCGAGCGTGAGGCTGGTGTTGAACAGGTCCATGGAACAGGCCAGTTCGTGGCAGACGCTGCCGGGTTTGATTTTCCCGGGCCACCAGGCAATACCCGGCTCGCGCATACCGCCCTCCCATGTGCTCCCCTTCCCGTCCCGCAAAAGACCGGCGGAACCACCAGCGAGATCTTTAATGAGCCAGGGGCCGTTGTCGCTGGTGAAGAAGACGAGGGTGTTTTTCGCGAGGCCCTGCTTCTGAAGGGTTTCGAGGACCTGGCCAACACTCCAATCCAGTTCCTCGACGACGTCGCCGTAAAGTCCGCGCAGGCTTTTCTTCTTGAAGTCCTTGGACGCAAAGAGCGGCACGTGCGGATAGGTGTGCGCGAAGTAGAGGAAGAACGGCGTGCTCTTGTGTTTCTCGATGAATTGCACCGCCTGCTCCGTGTAACGTTTGGTGAGTGTGCTGAGATCGGTGGGTTGCTCGATGATTTCGTTGTCCTTCACGAGCGCGGGGTTCCACCACTCCTGTTTGGGCTCAAGGCTGCTGGTGGCGTTTTTGGGGAGATTCGGGTTGGGCTCCATGTCGTTCGACCACCGCAGGCCGTAATACGAATCGAAGCCGTGACTGAGCGGCATGTTTTCGGGGTGATGGCCGAGGTGCCATTTGCCGATGGCCTGGGTGGCGTAGCCTTTGGACTTCAGCGCCCGGGCGATGGTGATTTCCTCCGGCGGCAAACCGCCCGCGGAGGCTTTGGATTGGACGCGATGCTGGAAATCACCGGACATTCCGCTGCGAATCGGCAACCTGCCGGTCAGCAACGCCGCGCGACTCGGCGTGCAAACGCAGGCGGCCACATAAAAATCCGTGAAGCGCATCCCCTCGGCAGCCATGCGATCAAGGTTCGGCGTGCGGATGCTGGGATGCCCGTAACAACCCAAGTCGCCGTACCCGAGGTCGTCGGCAAGGATGATGACGATGTTCGGGGGTTTGGCGGCTACGGCCAGAGCGCACGCGGAGAAGAGCAGAATAAAGACCAGAGCCAGCCGGGGGGTGCGGAAGCGTGTCATGCGAGGGATTCTTTTCTTTTTCTGCCCGGGTTGGCAATGGGAATGAGTGCCGCGCTTCAGGACTGGCTCGCTTTTCAATCCCTGCCCTGTGCTATGTTTGGCAAGATGACAATCAAGCGGATGGACAATGTTGGAATCGTGGTCGAGGACCTCAAGGCAGCCATCGCATTCTTTGTGGAATTGGGCATGGAACTGGAAGGCGAGGCGACCGTCGAGGGACCCTGGGTGGATAATGTGGTCGGGCTCAAAAATGTGCAATCAGACATCGCGATGCTGAGAACACCCGATGGGCACAGCCGGCTCGAGTTGAGCCGAATCCGAAAACCCATGCCGGTGCGCGGCAAGCCGGAAAATCCGATGATCAATACGTTGGGACTGCATCGGGTCATGTTCACGGTCGACGATATCAAGGACGTGGTTAAGCGCCTGCGCCGTCACGGAGCAAAGTTGATTGGCAAGGTGGAACGGTATGAAGACATTTACCTGCTCTGCTACATTCGGGGGCCGCAGGGCATCATCATTGGCCTGGCCCAGGAGCTGAAGTAAAGTCCTGGAAATCTGGCCCGCTTTGACAGGTCGGGGCATGTGCCTTAGTGTTTGCGAGGATGAAATGGGAAGCTCATTCCGCGTTTCCGGCCCGGTGCCTGCCCAGGCTGAAGCTATCGATTACTCCAAACTAGCTGAAGGACTTCACACGTATGAACCCGCACATAAATACCTTTCACTCGAATCGAGTTTCCGGCGGCTTCTTTATCTTTCTCGCCGCCTGCTCGGCGTACCTGGCCAGTTTCGCGCTGGTGGCCGGAAACTGGTGGCTGGCGGCCTGGCTGATCTTCGGAATTATTTATTGTGGCTTCCTGGGATGGATCGCTTTGTCAAGGGTAGTGCCGCAGGCGCGCCCGCAGTCAGGCGGCAACGGCGGAAATGGAGGCCGCGGGTTGGAAGGGGCCGGCAAACCCGTGCCACGGAAGCCTTCGCCGACCCATCATCTGGCGGCGGCCAGGGATCTGCCGCCGTCGCAGGTTACGCATTGTTTGGTGAAGGATTAATATATCGGAGTTGGCGTAGATCTGACCGCGAAAGCTTTCGGAGCTCGCGGTAGCCGCCCTTTTATTTTTCTGCGTGTTCTGGTTGTTCTGTGGGCAAACTTTCTCCTCCCTTCTTTGTAACCGATACGTCCGATTTGTAACCGGTCTGTAACCGCAAATGTAACCGATAAAAAACGCATTTCACCCAATGTTTATGCGGTTTGTAACCGTGTAACCGATAAATCAGGGGGTATACCCTCCGCTCGCCATCCTACTCCTATTCTTAATCCTGATCCCGCCTTCCCCGCGCCCTGTCCAAGTCTTGCTCTGGTCCAGCCTTTTCCATTTGCGAAACCGCCCTTACCTTCCCCGAAATGATCAGTCTCATTATTGCAACTGGCAATGCGCACAAGGTCGAAGAAATCCGCGCGATTTTGGGCGGTGGTTTTGACTATCGGACGTTGAAGGAATTCCCCGGGGCGCCCGAGGCGGTCGAGGACGCGGGAACATTTGCAGGGAATGCGACGAAGAAGGCGGTGTCGCTGGCAAAATGGATCCGGACCCGGGCGGGAAAGGAAGCTATGGTGCTGGCGGATGATTCGGGGCTGGAGGTCGACGCCCTGGGTGGCGCGCCGGGGGTGCACTCGGCGAGGTTCGCGGCGGATGAAACGGGCGACCCGGGCAATTCACCCACGGCGGCGAACAATGCGAAGTTGCTAAGGATGCTGCAAGGGGTGCCAAAGGAAAAACTTACCGCGCGGTTTCGCTGCGTCCTCGCCCTTACGCCCGTCTCCGATAGGCCCACGGTGAATTCCTCACCCGTATGCAGCGCGGAAGAATTTGAGTTGGCGACTGAACTGTTCGAAGGCCGGTGTGAAGGCCGTATCGTAAGCGGCGCCCGCGGCGTTGGCGGGTTTGGATACGATCCTTTGTTTGTGCCCGAAGGCTACGAACAAACGTACGCCGAGCTTGGCGAAGACACCAAGAACCGGATAAGCCATCGCGCGCGTGCGCTCGAACAGCTCAAGCAATGGTTCGCCAAACGAACCGCCGCTGCTCGAGGCTAAAAGGGCACTTGCAGTTTTTTGCGCAGGCGTCCGTTGGTCGCGACCATGCGGTAGCCGTAGGGTTCGTCGGCAGCCTTGCGCCAGAATTCCCCGCCCGCGCACTCGATCAACATGCCGCCCGCCGCGACGTCCCAGAGGCGGATGCCGCGTTCGATGTAGGCGTCGAAACGGCCGCAGGCGACATAAGCCAGGCCCAGGGCGGCCGCTCCCATCATGCGAATTTTGCGGACGCGATAGGCGAGTTTGCCGAAGTACGGCAGCGTGTTCTCGATGGTCTCACGGGATTTGGCGAAGCCGATGGAGACGATGCAATCCTTCAGCTCGGTGCGCTTGCTGACGTGGATGGCGCGGCCGTTCAGCCGCGCGGGCCGGCCGCGAATGCCGGTGAACATTTCGTCGCAGAATGGATCGTAAACAACGCCAAGGACGCTTTCGTGAGTTTCGCCTGGGTATTTGGGCCGGGACGTGTGCCGCTGCATGGCGATGGAAACGCAGGCGTGCGGTATGCCGTAGGCGAAATTGACGGTGCCGTCAATCGGGTCAACGACCCAGCGATACTCAGCCTCGGGATCGCCGGTGATGCCTTCTTCGCCGAGCACGGCGACCTTGGGGAACGCGGTGCGCAGGGATTTTTCAATGAGCTTCTGGCAGCGGACGTCGAGCTCGAGTTTGATGTCGTGCTGAGTGGTTTCCGAGGCTTGCTTGACGTTGCGCAGTTGTTTGCGCATGAGCACGCCCGCGGCGCCGGCGGCGCGCACGGCGCTGGCGAGGGCTTTTTCCAAATCCAATTGTTTCACGGGGTTATGTGATGCCTCTGAAATCAGGGTTAGTCGAGACTAATTGGATTTCAGAACGTCAGGAACCGCAGGACCTGGACTTCTTTTTTGAAGACGAGGCGGATGGTGTTATTTTCGAATTGCACGTCGAAGGGAGCCCGCTGGTCGTCGTATTCCCACATGACGTCGCCATTACGGGGGTTGAGGCGTTTGATGCGCAGGAAAGCCGGCTTGGCCGTGTCCGGGTCGTAGCTGGGGCCGTCCTCGTCGTACTCATCGGGGTCGTCCGACTGCCGCGATTGGACGGAGTAAATGAATTTGCCGCGCACATAGCTGATGCCGCCGTAGGGCTCGGCGCTCCAGAGGACCTTGCCAGTGCGGGTGTCAATCTTCTGCACGACGTCCGAGACATGACGGTTGACGTCGATCTGACGGGAGTATTTCAACTGATCGTGGCCGCCGGTGGTGGTGTTGACATACAGCGTGTTGGGCTCGCCGAAGAACATCCCGGAAACTCCGACCGTCGGCAGCCGCCAGCGGGCGTTGCCGGTTTTGATGTCGAAGGCGCTGAGAACTCCTTCATCAAAAACATAAAGCGAACCGTCGTGTTCGGCGACCGGGCCCTGGCCCTCCGAGGCATTGCCGGGATCCGGTACCCCCAGAGATTGCGGCACGTTAAAACTCAGTTTGCTGTCCCAAAGCTTCTGGTTGTCCTTGCTGAGCACATGGATTTCCTTCGCGCCGACCACCACGTTCACGGTTTGCAGTGGATACATCGAGGGGGAGCCGACGACCTTGCCAATCCACGGCCCGCCGCTGCCGGGTTGGCGCACCCGGACGCTATAGATGCTCTCGTCTTCCTGAACGGTGTCGCCGCCGCGGGAGCGCTGGAGTTCGTTCAGAATCTCGTTGGCCGCATCCAGGCTTTTGGAGGCCGTAAGATTGTCGTCGAGCACGGACTTCTTGGGCGCATCCCGCATGGCTTTGCGTTCGGTGAACCGCTGCTGCTCGAGTTTCACGGACATCTCGACGAACCCATCTGCGCCGGGAACCAGCATCCGATTGTCGAACGTTTGCGCCGGTGCGGCCGCAGCGCCCTGGGCCGCGGGCTTGTCCGCCGGATCCTTCATTGCGTTGGAAATTTGCTCCTGGTGGATGTCGCTCGACAACGTGGCCGGCAGCGCGATTTTGGCCGGCATGGAAAGCTTCTGCACCTGCTGCGCGACCTTGGCCGGATCGAGGGGTTTTCCTGAATCGTCACCGGTGGCAGTGGGCAAGCCGGCCATTTGCGTCCTGGCGGAAGCCCCGACAGATTTGGGGGCAGTGGTTGAGTTCTGGGGGGCATTATTGTCGGGGACGGCGGCGGCGACGCCGACGATGGTTTCAGTGCGTGCATCGCCAGTGGCCAGGTTTACATGGGTAACCGAGGCGTGACTCCGGTCCGACTCGACGAGCAGGACTTCGTTGCTGCGCACCATCAGGCCCCGTCCTTCAGGGAGTTTGAATTCCTTGCCCGGCTTGCCGGAGTCGAAATCGTATTCGGTCAGCTTGCCCGACGAGACAACCCAGACGTGATTGGAGCGCACATAAAGTTCGAGCGCCTCGGCGGCGTATTTTTCCCGCAAGCGATTGAGGCGGTCGGCATTCGGCGTGCGGGGCAGGCGCGTGTTCCCGTAATCGCGCATGCGCTTGACGTAGGCTTCAAAGTCCTTGATTTCCTTGGCGACCGCGGCGCGCACCGCCTCGTGGTCCACCAGGTCGCGGGACCAGACTTCTTTTTTCGTTTTCATGTCATAGCGGGCGAGCGTGCTGCCATGCAGGAAAACGATCTGGTTTTTGCCGCTGAAATCCGACTTGCCGGACCAGGACACTTCGGGAAAGCGCACGGAGAAAACCGGGCGCGGCGTGGAACCCACCCACGCGTACCAGGTCCAGACACCGAGCAGGAGCAAAATCACGCCGACGACGCCCGCGGTGATCTGGCCGACGCGTCGCCAGAGGCGGGCTTCGACGACGGATTTCTGGCCGCTGTAAATGGGGACATTGATGCCGTGCGAATCCGCTTTGGATTTGCAGAGAGGAGAACAGAGGTAGCCGAAGTGTTCCATGCACTTCAGGCAGATGGGCCGGCTGCAAATGCGGCAGACATCCACGGTGGCGTGATCGGGATGCTTCATGCACGGGCCGCCGATGGCGGGTCCGGCTGGCGCGGATTCGGCGGCAACCGGTGCCTCGGCGGCGCGCGAAACGCGCAGGCCCGCAGGGACCGGGGCCGGTGCGGCAACGGCAACGGGAGCAGGCGCAGGGACCGCAACCGGTGCGGGGGCAGCGACCGGAGCTGCAACCGGGAGCGCCACCCGCATGGGCGCAGGGGCGGGAGCAGGCGCGGCAACCGGGGCGGGAGGCTGCATGCGGGCGAGTTCCTGGACGATCAGGCCATTTACGAATTGCGAGCTATCGAGTCCACAGGAGGCACAAATGAATGTGATCGGGTTGGCGAGCATCGCCGGCGTCACGTCGAGCTCGTACTTCGCACCGCAGGAACACTGTATCTTCATGGCTACCGTGGATTAAGCAGGACCACTCCCTGCGTGAAGGTCATCGACATGGTTGGCGCGGCGGGGCTGGCTATGACCGCGCCGTCGCAAAACAGGAAGTTACCTCCGTACTTATGATGATTGTTGCCGGGAGGCTTGCCGTCGGTGGAAAACGCGGGCACGCCGGCGGGGCGCGACGCGGTATCCACCTGGCGATCACTCATGAGCGGCTCCGCCGGCGTCTTGAGGTCGCGTCCCATGTAATAGGCGTAGCTGATCTTGCGATTGCGAATGGATTCCGCGGCGGGAGGCGTGGGATCCTTGCTGCCGGGACAAATAAAGATCGAAGTGTCGGCGGTATAGCGCGGCACGAGCAAATCCAGCGCTTCATCGGAAGTCTTCGCCCCCGGGAGGCCGGGGAAATACCCAAAGTGGTCGTTCGCGTAGATCTGCATGGCGACGTAAACCTTGTCGAGGTTGTGGCTGCATTCCTGTTTCAACTGCTTCTGGCGGTTCGAGGAACCGCGGCCATACATCATGGCGGAGAGAATCAGAATGAGGACCGCAACGATCATCAGTTCGATGAGACTGAAGCCGCGGCAACCGGAGCGAAGGGAACGCATGCGCAGCCCCCGCCCGCCAGAAAAATGCGGAGCCTCGTGGCGTCGGCTGCTACTGGGATGGAAATCCTTCTGCACTCCCCACCGGCAGTTCATGTACCCTTTATACCCCAGACTGCGGCGGCGGGGAAGCCGCTATTTTTTGTCGTCGTCAGCAGGAAGTTTGCGGCGGGCAAGCGTGCTTTTAAGAAAGGTATCCGGCGGGGCCTGCTGCCAGGCGGAGTAATAGATATCGCCGAGCATCTGGCCGGCTTTAATCATCTGGCCTTCCAGGAATTCGCGGCCTTCTTTGCCGCGCTCCGGGTCGAGGGCAAATTTATCGTTCTTGTCGAGAATGTAGAGCTGTTCGACGAGCTGGTGCTGGGCGGTTAGGTACAGGGCGATGGCCTGGAACATTTCCTCGGGCTTGGCCGGGCGGCCGTCAATCTGGACGAGCTGGGCCGGGCGAAGCTTGGGTTGAAGTTTTTTCAGGGTTTCCTCGGCGTTTTTCTTGAAATAGCCGTCAATGAAGCTGTGGATGCCGGAGCGGGTGGAGTAGTTGTTCGCATTGGTACCCACCCAGCCATGATGATGAATGGTGCTGTGCAGCGGTTGGGCCGCGTCGCCGATGTAATGGCCCATCACACCCATGATATAGAGGATGTTGGCCTGGGCATTGGCGATTTCTTCCGGCGTGCCGCCGTTTTCTTCGAAGGTCTTGAGATAAGAGAAGCCGGACTTCAGCTTGCTATAATCCTCGGTGGCGGCCCAGGGAAGCAGGCCGACCCAACGGTGCTTGTGCGCGGGGTCTTTGTCGTCGGATTCGATCAGCGCCATGGCTTCCGGGTGCGCCTGACGGAAGGCGCCGAGGGAGGCGATGTAATCGTAGCGCAACGGCGGGAGGGCATCGGCCTTCAGGTTATACTGCGCGAGTTCTTCGAGATCCATGAAGTGCTCGGGCTCCTGGCAATGCTGGAGGTCGAGGTCGGGGGTGTTGCGCCAGCGGTCGGGTTCACCCGCGAGGAATTTCACACGCTCCGAGTTCGCCGGCGTGAAGACGAAGGCGGGAAAGTTGGTGGGCAGCGTGGCCAGCGCCAGGGAATTCACGAGCCGGTGGCCTTCGTAATCCCAGGCGAGGGCGGTCGAAGCGACGAGAGGCAGGAGAGCGGAACACAGGAGGCAGCGGGCGATTACGTTTTTCATGGCCAGAAATGTTGACTGGTCAGAATTTAGTTGAGGGGACGGAAACGTAAAGGTTTATGGCAGATGGCGGCCGCATGAATGGGGTGAATGGGGAGGGATGGCATACCTATATATACCTGGGGTGCGTTTTACCCGTAACACCCGTAACAACCCCTGTAAACATTGGTCCAAATGAATCTTTTTGACCCGTAACATACCCGTAACGCGGAGTGTAACAGAGGCGTAACAGCGGCCAAGAAAAGGCTACAAATCGCAGGTTGCATATTGCAAATTCAGGCCCCAGGCACAGGCCATCGCCAAAAGCTGAAGGGGCGGTCGTTTCAAAGAAGATGGAGGGAGGCCAGAAACGGATGGCTGAGAAACAGAAACAACTTGCTCCGTACAATAGTTCGGCAACAGTTTGTAAAGACTCGTTCCGCGGTATCCCACTGATGACGTTTATGGATATGTCTGACATGCACAACCACGGTTTCCTTTCCGGTCCATTCATGCCGCATGGTGGCTGTTATCTGTGGACCAAAAGCCTCATTGCTTTGCACGTGCTCTCGGACGCGTTCATCGTGCTGGCCTATTTTTCCATTCCCTTTGCGTTGGTATATTTCGTGAGCCAACGCAAGGATCTGAAATTTCACTGGATGTTCGTTTGCTTTGCGGTGTTCATCCTGGCCTGCGGAACGACGCATTTGATGGAGATCTGGAACGTCTGGCACGCGGACTATTGGCTTTCCGGGGCTATCAAGGCCATCACTGCCGCCGCGTCGGTGCCGACCGCGTTTCTGCTGTTCAAACTGATCCCGCATGCCCTGGCCCTGCCCGGCCCGGGCGCGCTGCAAAAGGCATACGACGCCTTGGAGATTCGCGTGCAGGAGCGAACCGTGGAAATTCGGGAGACATCCCGGAAATTGGAAATGGAGATCGAGGAGCGCAAGAGCGCGGAGGCGGCGCTGCGGGAGGCCCATGAAAAAGTGAAGGAAGCCTCGCGCGCGAAGGACGACTTCATGGCCGCGCTCAGCCATGAACTGCGCACGCCGCTGACACCGGTGCTATTGGTGTTGTCCGAACTGGAAAACAGCGCGCAGCTTTCCCCGGAATTACGCGGCCAATTCGCCATGATGAGCCGGAACCTCAGCCTGGAAGCGCGGCTGATCGATGATCTGCTCGACGTCACGCGCATTCACCATGGGAAGCTGAAGATCCTGCCGCGCTTGAGCGATCTGCACGCCCTGCTCAGCCACGCGCAGGAAATCTCACGCACGGACTGCCTGGACAAGCGTATCCAACTGGCCTTCGAACTCAAAGCCGGGCGGCATCATTCGCTCGTCGATCCCACCCGCATTCAACAGGTCTTCTGGAATCTGCTGCGGAACGCGGTGAAATTCACTGCTCCCGGCGGAACCATCACCATCACCACCCACAATGATGAAAAAGACCGGGTAGTAATCAGTGTGCAGGATACGGGAATCGGCATCCGCCCCGAAATGCTGTCGCGTATTTTTCAGGCCTTTGATCAGGGAGACGCCGCCGGCCAAACACACTTTGGCGGGCTGGGGCTCGGACTCACCATTTCGCGGGCGTTGATTGATTTGCACGGCGGCACGATTCACGCCGAGAGCAAGGGTCCCGGACACGGCGCCACCTTCACAGTTATCCTGCCGACCGTTCTGCAGGAAGAGGCCACGACGAGTGATCAGGGACCGGGAACCCGGGCCACGCGCGCACTGAAGCTCCTGATCGTGGAAGATGATGAAACCACGCGGACTGCCCTGGCGCGAATACTCGCGCGCGACGGGCATAACATCACGATTGCCGACACGGCACGCGAGGCGCTCGAGGCCTGTAAGGCGCAGAAATTCGAGGCCATCATTTGCGACCTGGGATTGCCAGATGAAAGTGGCATTGACCTGATGCGCAAGATCCAGAGTCAATCACCCGTTCCCGCGGTGGCGCTGAGTGGTTACGGCATGGAGGAGGATCTTCAACGATGCAAGGAAGCGGGATTCACGGCTCATCTCCTCAAACCGGTCAAACTGGAACAAATCAGGCTGATCCTGAATCAAATCACGACCGGCTGACCGCACCTGGCGCAACGCTTCGCGCAGAGCGAGGGAGTAAGAAGGCCATGGCGGCGGCGACAAGAAGTGACCCGCCGAGTACCTGGAACGGTGCATTTGTGCTCCCGGAGCTTTCCTTGAGCCACCCCACCATGGTGGGGCCTACGTAGCCGCCGATGTTTCCGCAAGCGTTGACGACACCGAAGGCCACAGCCAGTGCAGCCGGCGGAAGCATTTCGCCAGGCAGCGACCAGAACGGACCCATTGCAGCGAAGGGACCAGGAATGGCGACGCAAAGAAAAGCGAAGGAGAGCCAGAAGTTGTCGCGGAAGAGCACGCTCAGGATAAGGCTGACGCCGCTGATGGTATAAACGAGGGCAACGTGGCCACGGCGTTCGTTGGTTTTGTCTGAATGCCAGGAGTTCAGGAGCATCACGAAGAAGGTGATGGCGTAGGGGAGGGCGAAAAGCAGGCCGTATTGAACCTCCGTGAAACCACGGCCTTTGAGCGTCGAGGTAAAGAAAGTCATGCAACCGTAGGCCACGGAGTTCTGGATGAAGTACATGGCGATCATCACCAGAATGCCCGGGTGCGAAAGCGCGGTCCAAATCGGGACGCTGGTTGCCGCGGGCATTTCGGCGGCTTCTTTCTGGAATTGGGCGTCGAGCGCATCATGTTGCTCTCTGGTGACCCACGAAGCGTCGCGAGGTCGGTCACGAATGACAAACCACCAGAGCGGCAGCCAGATGATGGGAAGCAGGCCTTCGGCGATGAGCATGGTACGCCAGCCCCAGCCACCCAGAAGCCAGGTGGTCACGGGGGCGGAGCCGGCGATGGCCAACGGCTGGCAGAGCATCCAGATGGCGTTGGCGCGGGCGCGTTCCTTCCGCGAAAACCAATTGGCCACGAGCACGAGGGTGGCGGGAAAAACGGCGCTCTCCGCAATGCCCAGGCAGAAGCGAGCAACCTCAAATTGCCGGAACGTTCCGGCCAGGCCACAGGCAGAGGCGCACACGCCCCACGCAATCAGGCACAAGGCGATGACTTTGCGCGCACTCCAACGCGCGGCCCAATGACCGCCGGGAATTTGCAGGAGAACGTAGCCCAGAAAGAAAATGCCCGCGGCATGTCCTTTCATGGTGTCGTCCATGCCCAGGTCGGGCATCATTTTGGAAATGGAGGGGTCGAGCGCGAGGGAGACGTTGGTGCGGTCCACGTACGAGATCGTGTACATGACAAGCGCAACCGGCAGAATGCGGACCCAGCGTTGGTCTTTCAACGAGGGGATTTAACCACGAAGACACCGACGGCGGGGAGGAAAATCCAACGGACTAAATCAGAAAAATGACCCGCGGACGAATCAAGAGCGAATCATTGATTTTGCGCGCTTGCGCAGTTGCTCTTTGGCGTCTTCCCAATCGAGAGATTCAATTCGACCTGCCTGATAATCCGCTTCCGTTCTTCGCAAGGCTTCCTCGTGCCAGGACGAAGTCGGGAGCGAATCGTCCGCGCTCCAGAGAAGTTCGATGATTTTCAGCTTTTCGTCTGAAGGAAGATTTTGCAGTTCCGCGATGTTCATTGTTCAAGGATTTGTTGAGCTTGCGAAAGCCTCCCCAAACGACGCAATAGAGCGAACCAGAGAGCGGCAACCGGAAGGACCAGCAGCAGGCTGAGGAACCAGGTGAACATTGGCAATTCGCTGCCCTGAAATGTCCAGGCGAGGCGCAGGTAGGAACCATAATATCTGAAGTCCAGTCCGTCACCACGAACCACCATAAGAAACACATAGGCCAGCGTCCACGCCAGCAGGTAAGCCAAAACCAGGTTCAGGAACACGAGGAGAATCTTTTTCATCGAAGCGAACCTGCCGTATTCGATGCGCCGCGATATGCCTTATCCCGCCTGACCCTCTGCGCCAAAAAATTGCTCCCGGTGTGGTTCGAGGAGGCGGTGGCTGAGGGAGTTGAGGGCGCTGCGGGCCTGCATGAAACGGTCGGCCAGCGTTTCCAGCATGTGCCGTAGCGGAGTTTCGGAGGTCTCCCGCGCGGCGAGGGAATAGAAGTGTTTTCCCTCCTCCGCGTAATCATCCAGGGAGCGCGGCGGTTTGACGTCGCGACGGCGCGGGCGCACCGCGTCGCGGACCGCTTTTTCAGGGAAGATGCCGCTTTGGAACAAAGCGAGGTCCGCCACGCGCCGGTAGTAGCGCGGGCGCAGCTCGGGAGCGACCATCTTGGCCACGGCGAGCATGTCGTCCAGGTCCACGGGATTAAACTGCAGCGCGCGCCATTCGCCGCGTTCCTGCCAGTAGAGCGTGCCCGTTTCGGATTTCACGAAGGAGCAGAGCAGTTTGGTCAAGTAATGGCGGGTGTCGTTGCCGGCGAGCAGCTTGGCGACGGCGGGGGCGTCGAAGATAGCGACACGGCGGCCGCGGCGTTCGGCTTCGAAAAGGTAATCGCGGTTTTCCAGTTCGCGGCGCACTTCGCGCAGCAGGACGGAAAACAGAAAATACGGCGATACGCGGACGAGCGCGTCTCGATCGTGTCGGAGGCGTTCGACGACTTTGGGGTCGTCCATCATCTGGTCGAGGAGGTCTTCCTTGTCGCGGACGATGCTGATGATGTGGTCGTAATCGCGGCGCTCCGTCGCGACCGTTTCCACCAGGAACCTGAGATCGGATTCTGTAAGTTTCATTTCCATAATCCACTGATCCAAGTTAGCCCACGCACGCGCGGGCCGCCATCGGGCTGCCAGACACTACCTCAAAGATCCGGACGCGCAAGTGACGCGGCCGGCCGATGCGAAAATTACAGCATGGAGCGTGCCGCCGCTGGGGTGGAATGACGAAGCTCGAATGACGAAATCCGAAGGAAACCCGAAATCCAAATCACGAAAGCGACGACTTGCAGACTTCGGGTTTTGAGCTTCGTCATTCTTTCGGATTTCGGCATTCGTGCTTCGGATTTACCCCTCACTTCTTCGCCGGTGCAACCTGGTGGACCTGGAGCGTGGACACCACTTCCTTGACGCCGTCGGATTGCATGGCGAGAAGGATGGCTTTGCCGATTTCGTCGGGGGAACCCACGGAGCCGGACAGGGTGACGACGCCGGCCGTGGTGTTCACCGAGATGCCCACGCCGGAAACCTCCCGGCTGGCGATCAGCCGGGCCTTGATGGCGGCGGTGATCCGGGCATCGGCCGTGGCGTCGGCGATGGCCTGCCCCGCCTCGCTGGCCTTGCGGCGGATGACCTGGCCGCTGCGGGCGAGTTCGTCTTTGATGTCGTCGGCGCGCAAATGAAGTTTGCCCAGCTCGGATTGGATGGAGTCGGATACGGCGGTGGTCGTCTTTTCAACCTGTTCGGCGATGGGATTCCGGTGCGAACTTTTTTGGTGTTCCGTGTAAAACCAGAAGCCGGCGATGCCGACCCCAATTCCAAGGATAAGGGCGATGACTAACTTCATGTCAGGTTATTCGTTGTGCGGAATCTTTATCGTGCTGCCGCCGATAAACTCCCGGATGACCGCGTCGCCGGGTATGAGGTCGAAGCCGGCAAGCTGTTCGCGCTGGAGGCCTTCGACGGAATCGAGCAGGGCTTTCACGCGTTCGTAGCGAATGCGGGCATCCAGGAAGCCCTCGTAGGATTCGAACTCGGACGGTTTCGGCAAGTAACCGCCCTGCCCCACGAAGAACGGCTTGAGCACGGGCAGATCGAAAGGAAATCCGCCGTTCACCGTATGATCGGCCGTGCCGCTGAGCGGGATGATGCTGAAAAGTTCGCCGGCCCGCACGTAATGCCAGTGCAGGATCGTCAGCAACGGACTGTGGTTGCGATGCTGCACATCCCGCAGCATCCGGCGGACGAGGCGGACGTCGGTAAACTTGGTGAGCTTGTTCGTGCTGCCGTCGCCCTCATACATGACGTTCTGGGTTTCGATGAACAGACGAAATTGCGCGGCAGCGTCGATGCCTTCCGTGATCGGCGGATAGAGGCCGTGCAAACAATCCAGCAGGAGGATCTGATCTTTTTCAAGTTTGATGGGCTTGGTGGCCGTTTGGCGCCCTTCCTTGAAACTGTAAACCGGCTTCTCGATCGTCTCGCCCGCCAGCAACCCACGCAGGTGCTGGTTGAGCAACTGGATGTCCATCGCTTCCGGTGTCTCGTAATTGCGATCGTTGATCCAGTCGGTCGGATGCTCGACGAGCGACCAGAAGTAGTCATCGAGGTTGAGCATCAGGAAACGCAGCCCGTGCTTTTGGAGGCGTTCGGTGAGCTTGACGGTGGTGGTGGTTTTGCCGGAGGAACTCGGCCCGCTCACCCACATCATGCGCAGGGGATCGCCCTTCTTGAGGCGCGCGAGCACTTTGCGGGCGGCTTCGTCCAGGGAAGCCTCGTAGGCGGCGATGGATTGGTCCACCAATTCCTTCAACTTGCCCCGCCGGACAATTTCATTGAGGCCGGCGACGGTATCGCAGCCGTGCTGCTTGTTCCACGCGGCGGTCTGCTCCATGCGGGCGCGCGGAAAGCCATTGCCCACAAACATTTCCTTCGTCACCGCGCCCTCGCGCAACCAATGCCGGCCCCAGCGGTAGCACTCGTAGGCATCGGCGGTGTGCTGGAATCCGTAGCTGCGGAGCGCGTGCAGAACCTCGTCCTGAATGGTCTCAATGGTGGGCGGGAAATTGGCTATGAGATGGTGCGGATTCGCATTCAAGCAGACGACCACCACGTCGGCAAAGAACCCGGCGAGTTCAGCGTCGCTGGAGCAGGAGTCGAAAATCCGGCCGTTGATATCGGGCAGATGGTCTTCCTTGAAGCCGCCGATGGATTCGGCCGCCCGGAGGATGGCCTTGCGAATGCGCTCGGGATCGAAGCGCACCAGGGCGCGGTTGCGTTTGAGGACCTTGACGATGCGATTTTGGACAGCCATAGCGCCTTGGGATTATAGGACGCACAGAGGCGCTGACAATGACTGAACGCAGACACTTGGGTCGGCAAATGACGAAAGAAGCCCGAAATCCGAATGTCCAAACCCCAACCTCAGCCAAGTCCGTGGCCGGCACGCGAAACAAATTCAGTCCGGGGTCTTCAATTTCAGGAAATCAATTCCGCGGAGGGATGGTCAAGCTTCTCATCAAGCGTGGCGAGCTTGAATCCGTGCTTTTCGGCGAGACTAGCCAGATAATCATCCGTGACCTCTTCGGAAACCCGAGGATGGCTGTCGAGTGCCGGGAGATCGTCGTAAATCCTGTCCGCGCTTCTTTCGGCGGCGAATTTTTCCAGCACCTCGCGCGCGCGATCCATACTCAAGCCGATGCCGGACTTGCTGTTTGTGCTGATTCTCAGAAAGCCAAGTTCGACAATGGGGCAGAGAACGATGCGCTTCCCCGACAGCCAGGCCCGCGCTCGTAGATGCTGGGAATGCGTTTGTACAATACCGGCGATCACTAAGTTGACGTCCAGCAAATGCTTCATGGGAAATCCGCCAGGAGTTCCTTCATCGCCTGCTCGTTAATGGGCTGGCCGGGCACGACTACCGTGAAGCCCCCTTCTTTGGCAAGCCGGCATCGGAGTTTGGCGGGCTCGGCAGGCTTTACCTCAGTCAGGGTAAAGCTGCCGTCCTCGTTTGTGCGCACGGCATAAACCTGGCCGGGCTTTGCCTGCGGAACCACCACTCGTTTCCGGGTATCCGCTTTGGTCGTTATCACGGTGGGAATATCCCACAAACTGAATTCGTTTTCAATGCTTCGAGAACATAAAAAAAGCCCCGCAGTTCGAGCCGCGGGGCTTTGCGAAACCACTGCGAGATTACTTGTCCTTGTCTTTGTTTTGCGGCGGCGGGCCGTTGCGCTGGCCGCCTTCGTCGTCGTCGCCGGGGGGCGGGCCTTGATGGCGGTTGCGGCCGGCCTTGAGGAAGGCTTCGAGTTCGGTTTCGGAAAGTTTGCCATCCTTGTCGGTGTCAAACTTTTCCATGATTTGCTTGGGTGAAAGCGCCGGGCCCCCCTGGCCGCCACGGTCTCCGCGACCGCCGGGACGTCCCCCGCCCTGCATGCCTTCGCCATCGCGACCGCCGCCACGACCTTCCATGCGACCGCCGGGTCCACCACCGCGTCCGCCCATCTGACCACCAGGACCGCCGGGGCCACCCATCATGGGACGTTGCATCGGCGGAAACGGCGGGGGCGGCATCATGCCGCCGCCTTCCATGCCGCCGCGAGGCGGACCGTTGAATCCGCGACGAGGGCCGCCGCCCGGAGGCATGTCGCCCGGCTCACCCCCGCCAGGACGGCCGGGACCATTTTCGTTTTCGAAGCCGCCTCCGGGCGGGCCCCCAAATCCTCTGCGTCCGCCGCCCATGCCACCCTGGGGCATCGGGGGACGAAGCTTGCCTTCATCCACATCCTTTTGGAACGCCGCCATCTCGTTCTTGTCGAGCTGGCCGTCCTTGTTGGTGTCATATTTGTCCACCGTCTCCTTCAGCATGGTGCCGAATTTCGGCGGCTGCCGGTCGCCGTCGCCTGCCGGCTTGCCCTCGGCAGGCGGTGCCCCGCCAGGATTACCACCGTTTTGTTGAGCAATCGCCACCACCCCGGCCAGCGCCAGGCCGAGCGCCCCGATCATTCCGCATTTGGTCCAAGTGTTCGTTTTCATAGTCAATGATGCTGCTTTGGTTCGCCCGCCGCACCTTACCGTGCGCTGGCTTTTCCCCACCATACGGCCAAATACAGGGGAAACCATGGATTCGGGACGAAAAGGGGGTTGGATGGGATGAAGCGGCAGCAGGGAGGGACGGGAAAATGGGAAAAAGCTCCAAGAACCAATCACCAAGCACCAGATAAGCACCAAATTCCAAGGACCAATTCAGACGAGGGCCAAATCTCAAATTTCGACTACCTGCTTTACGACAACTGAATTTTGGAGCTTGGACCTTATCTGGTTCTTGGTCCTTGGTCCTTGGAGCTTTCCGCCCCTCACTTGTCCTTCCGCTTGCCGAACACCGACGCCAGCGTTGACTTCGATTCATTCTCCCGCTGGCGGACCTTGAGCTGGCCGAGGATGGCGTGCCAGCCGATGTAAATCTTGTGCCACTGGTTCTCGACGTTGCGCATGGCGCCTTCGCTCATTTCGCTGAGGTAACGGAGGGAGGGCGCATTACCGACGAGCGCATGGATTTCATCGCGGGTCGGCGAGGCGACCTCGACGGAAGCCAGGATCAATTCGAGTTCCTGGACGATGACACTTTTGATCTCGAGAAACTGCGCCTCGTCTTCCGCGCCGAACTTCTTGGCGCGCGCCTCGTTGAGGAAGTGGTTGAACTGCTTCCAGCACTCGAGGTAGTTCTCCATCTGGTGGATGAGTTGGTCCAGGCTATTGGTGCGCATGGGTGGAAAAGGGCTTCAGGTTAATTTGGCCGGGTGACGGGTCTTTTTCGGAGTCAGGAAAATAAGGGCGCCGCCGCGCAGTTCGCGGGCGCTGATCTTCAGGCCGGGGTAATGGACGACCAGTTCGTTAAGCGGGAGCTGGGCGTCGGCGGCTTCGGCGAAGGCCTTGCGGACGCGCGCGCCAATGTCGTGGATCAGTTCGTTCGGAAAAGACGAAGGCAGGGTGCTCACGAGCACGGCGCCGCCGCTATCCACGGTGAAGCTGCCCTCCGGCAGCTTGAGCGGAGCAGAGGGGGCGCGTTTAAACCGGCTCAAGAGGCCCATAGCGATAAAACTTTCTTCATTTGCTCGCGCACCTGGTCGGAGCGGAGGGTGTGGGTCCAGCCCACGCAAAAATCAGTTTCCGACTGGTGCGCCAGCACCACGTGGCGCTGGGGGCCGAAACCTTCGACCTGTCCGAGCACGCCGGCATGGAGGCGCTCGCCCAGCGACTGGAAGCTGGCAACCGTCTGTTTGGCCCAGGCGGACATCCGCTCGGGATTTTCCAGGCCACGCGAATTCGATTTCGCGTTCTGGCCGGCCTTCATGGTTAGCACGAATTCCACGCCTTCGACCTGGGACAATTGTTTCAGCGCCGCCTGGGCAGGTTCGGGCGCGCCCGAAGCAGCGATTTCAAGGGATTCGTCCATCGCCTGCGCGGATTCCAGCAGCAGGGCGTTGTAGGATTTCTCGATGGTGCGCGCGTGGCCGGCTTCGGGACCGAGGATTTCGAAGGCGCCGTTCTTCCAGGAAAGAATCTTCACGAAGGCGGGTTCCCCGCGCAATTCACCGGTCTCGGCATCAATCAGTTCACCATCCTGAATCCAGATGCGACCCAGCAGCGGTCCATTGTTGATGCGCAAGAGGGAGGAGCTCTGGGAAATGCATTCGAGTTGAATGATGTCCATCAGGCTTTTGTTCTGCACCCCACGGAAACCGCTTTCGGACTCCTTGCCCAGGAGCGATTCGATGCACTCGAGGAACATGCCGACTTCCTGCTGATTGGTCGGCTTGTGCCAGAAGAGATCCACGCCCAGGGCATACGCGCGGGAACGCATTTGCTCGTCGGGCTCGCCCGTGAGGGCCACGGTGCGCAGATGCGGGTAGCGGCGGCGGACGGCGGAAAGAATCTGGAAGCCGTCCATGTGCGGCATCTTCAGATCGCAGATCAGGAGCCGGTAGTTGTCCGACTCGATCATGGCCATCGCGCGACGGCCGGACGGGGCGGTGTGAACCTCCGGCCGGCTCGGCAGCTGGTCCAGGATCTCACGGTACACGGCGAGGAAGTCGGTCTCGTCATCCACCAGCAAAAGTTTTGGCTTGGTGTCCATGCGTTCCGGGCCGTGGGCCATATTTGTGTCTGCAATCATGCTTGCGCAAGCATCAAAAGGCCATGCTTGCTCAGGGCTCTGGAAGCAATCCTCATTCCCTGCCGGGGCCCTGGCGTTCGTTTTCACGTTTAACCGCCAAAACCGCGTTTTTGAGGCCTGTTTTCAGAGGCTTGTGGAGGCGGACAGTGTGTTGAAAGCCAATGACAACGGGACAACTCGTCCAGCGATGGGACAGGACCGGAGGCTGGAAGTCGGCGGGGCGGTAGGATTTGCGCTTCCCGGCGTGTCGCGAGATGGAACTTTAGGCCCAAAACCGGGGGCCTTCGCCACCCGGCTGATTGAGTTGGTATGAAAACAGCTTTGTGGGGTCGCAGAGCCGCGGCGCCGCACTGCGCATTCCGGCTGGATGGACCGCGACACAGGCAGAAGGGCAGCCGCGCTGCGGTCGGGCAAAGTGAACAGGAACTGGTAAATCGAAATGCAAGACATGAGCACACGGCCTTCAGGCCAATCGGAGACGAATCGCAATTGTGGCGGTCGCCGAAGCTTGTCCCGCGGGAACGCCGCGCTGATGTCGCTCTCGAGCCAGTGGTAAGGAACAACATGTTTGGTTTCATAAAAAATCTTTTCAACCGGAGCGACGCCGCCAATACGGCCGCCCCCGTCACAGCCCCGACCTCGTCGCAGCCAACGAGCTCCACCAATGGCCGCGTAACCGCGACCAGCGCCCTGCCCCCCACCCCGGTTCTGAACCACCGCCGGGCGGCCGATGGCACCAACGGCCACGGGGATGTCAAATCCATCGAACTTGCCCTGGCTTTGGTTCTGAAGGGACTGCCGCTGGAACTCCAATCGCGGGTCCGTAGCACCAACGTGGACGGGATAACGATTGCGATTCCGCTAGACAAAATTCTGGCGCAACTCGCCAGCGGGAGCGTGAAGATCCCCTTTGGTGAACTTCGCCAGGCCGCGCCGCAGGCTTTCTCGAAGGAGAACAACGGCGACCGGATCATGGTCCCCCTGCCGCTGGGTGATGTGCTGTCGCAAATCCAGCCCCTGCTGGTGCAACTGCGCCGCACCCAAAAGCAGGTCGAGGTGCCTGAGGAAATCAGCAGCCCGTTTGACGCCCGCGGACAGGGACTCGTGTTTTCGGTGAGCCCGGCCAAGGCGGCAGCGCCGACGCCCGCGCCCGCGCCAGCTCCGACTCCTACGCTCGCTCCGGCGGCCCGCGGGTCCTTGAATTCTGTTCCCCCGCCGCAACCACCAGCGGTGGCGTTGCCGCCTGCGCCGACGATGATCACGGCTGCCCGCGCGCTTCAAGAAATGAGCGCGCCGACCACGCCCGCTCCCATAGTGTCGAAGGCTCCGACCGCCCCGGTCAAACCGGCTGCTCCGGCCGCTTCGCCGCTCATTCCACTGTCGTCAATTACCCCGATTCCTTTCAAGCCGATCACTTCCGCAGCCAGCGCGCCCGCGCCCGCGCCCGCCGCGCCCAAGCCGGCTCCGGCTCCCGCGCCGACCCCGGCGCCGGCCGCCCCGTTGCCGTCCTTGACGATGGCCGCTCAGGCCTCGACGCCGACCGCCACCCCGGCCGCTCCCGAATTGCCGCCGTTCATGCTGGCGCTAAGCACACTCGCCGACAACTGGCCGGACGTGATTCGCAAGGAAATCGTGCAGCTCAATCTTGCGGAAGCCAAGGTGGCCCTGCCCCACGAGGCGGCTGCCCAGGCGCTCAAGCAGGGTCGCATCGCTTTCAGCTGGAAGACCGTGCGCGGATGGATCAGCGGCGCGCCCGGCACGTTCACCTCGAATGCCGACGCCACGGTCGTTGAATTGCCGCTCAAGGCTGTCGCTCCCATCTTCCTGGCCCGCCAGGCCGAGCAGGCTCGCGGCAAGCAGAAGGTTGCGGTGGACGAAAACATTCCGAACCTGTTCTTCGGCTTCCCGCAGCCGAACACTCCCTCGGGCGACACCACGGCCCCGGCGATTACACCCGCCCCGGTCAAGACCGCCGACGTGGTGAAACCGGCCGACACCAATTACTACGTGTGGGACGACAACGGTGACACCGCCCGCGTGGAGGAATCGCAGGTCAAGCGCGGTCCGACGCCGGGAACCAAATTTGTGGCCAAGTACGCCACGCCGAACGAAATCGTCTCCCGCGCCTCATCGCTCGATGGCGTGGCCGGGGCGCTCATTGCGCTGCCGGACGGCCTGATGGTTGCCAGCCGGCTCTCGGGCGACATGAACGCCGACACGCTCGCCGCCTTCCTGCCGCAAATCTTCGGCAAGGTCAGCCAATGCACGAAGGAATTGCGCATGGGCGAGCTGAACAACCTCAATTTCACCGTGGGGAACATCCCCTGGAAAATCTTTCGCGTGAACGCGATCTTCTTTGCGGCCTTTGGCCGCGCGGGCGCTCCGCTGCCCACCGGCCAGTTGGCCGCCCTGGCCGCGGAATTGGACCACAAACCGAAACAGTAATCCTATGGCCATCATCAACCAAGCCACCAAAGAACTCCAGGTTAAGATCGTTTACTACGGTCCGGCCATGGGAGGCAAAACCACCAACCTGGTCCAGGTGCACGACCACGTGCAGACCGCCGCCGGCAACAAAGGCAAGCTCGTCTCTCTGGCCACCAGCTCGGACCGCACGCTCTTCTTCGACTTCCTCCCGATCGAGGCGATGTCGATCAAGGGATTCAAGACCAAGTTCCAGCTCTATACCGTGCCGGGCCAGGTCATCTACAATACCACCCGCCAGCTCGTGCTGCGCGGCGTGGACGGCATCGTGTTCGTCGCCGATTCGCAGTACGAAAAAATGCCCGAGAACGTGGAAAGCTTCGCGAACCTCGAGGAGAACCTCAAGACGCTGAAGCTGAACATCGACGAAATCCCCTACGTCCTGCAGTACAACAAACGCGACCTGCCGAATGTGGCGCCGATCGAATACATGGATTACCTCCTGAACAACCGGGAGGTGCAGGTGCCCGCGTTTACCTCCAGCGCGCATCGTTGTGAAGGCGTCTTCGAGACGCTGAACATGATCACGCGCATGTTGCTGAACAAGTTCATCAGTCAGGGGGCGCCTCAGTACGCATGACAACATGCCCACCCTGCCCCAACTACTCGAGGAAGACCTGCAGCGGTTCGACGACGAACTGCGCGAGCTGCTGGCCAAGACCGACGCCACCACCGCGATGGTAGTGGACCAGGGCGGCTTCCTGATCACCAGCCAGGGTGACGGGCGGCAGTTCGACCTGACCACAGTGGCCGCGCTGGCTTCGGGCGCGTTCATGGCGAACCAGACCATCGCCAACCTCATTCACGAGCCCAATTTCAGCAGCGTCTATCAGCAGGGGGAAAAATTCAGCATGTTCATCCTCATGGTGGATGAACACTGCCTGCTGGTGGTGATCTTCAAGTCCAGCGTCAGCGTCGGGGCCGTCAAATACTTCGCCTCCCCGGCCGCCAAACATCTCGCCGTCCAACTGCAAATCGCCCAGGAGCGCGATCCGGAAAACGGCATTGACCTCTCCGAGCTGAACGTCGCCGACACGGCGGACTTCTTCAAACGGAAGGGTTGATTCCCGGCCGGCAATCGCCGGACCGAAGCCCCCTGGCTGGTCGCCCGCCAGCGATGGCGGTTTTTCTATCTTTCGCATCGACAGAGGCTAACCGACTCCGTCGTCCTATCTCTCGGTAAAGACTTGACACCGTCCTTCATTGGTGAGCTAATGGCTTTAGCAAGGACCTATGGGTGAGTTCGGCTTCATGGCGTTGTCTTTCCTAAAGCGGCAAAGCTATGCTCAACCGCCTCACCACACTCGCGCGACATACTACCGCTAAACTTAAATCCGAGGGAGATACCATGAAAACACTCATTTTAGCCTTCACGCTTGCATTTGGCACATTATCCGGTTTCGGCCAGGGATTCTTGCAATGGGGAAATCAGCTCACCGGCTTTCGGGCCTTGATCTTTAACATGCAGACGGACAATGACACCCTGTCGCTTTACGGACAATCCGGAGGTTTCTACGGAGGCACTACATCCGCCGCGCAGGATACCCCGATCGGCACGGTAACCTATACCGGGTTGTTGCTTTCCGGCACGCGCTACTCCTTCGGAGTTTTCGCTGGTCCAGTCGGGATCTCGTCCAACAACCTGCAACTGGTGGCGCAGACCACCTTTGCGACCACGACTTTGCCAGGCAACACCCTCCCCAAGGGCACCGTCGCCGGCGGAACGGCCACTGTTCCCGGAGTGGAGGCCGGTCAGTTTGCGCAGTATCAAATTCGGGTCTGGGATAACGGGAATGGGATCCTCACGAGTTGGGCCTTGGCGGAGAGCGCCTGGCTGACCGGAGGGACGAAGGCCGCAATAACGCCCGTGTTGACAACGTCGACAGTGTTGGGCGGTACCGACCCGGGCGGAAATCTCTTCCCCATCAATCCCAAGACGGACGGTTTTCTAAGTTTCAACATCTACTACACGCCGGAACCCGGCATCCTGGCCATCGCAGGCTGTGGGGCTGCAATCATGCTCCTATTGCGTCGACGATTCCGATAATCATCTTTCGGAAATTCACATCGCCCGCACAAAAAGTTATTTAAATTGCCGCGGATACTTTCGGTTGTTCCACACCAACACGGAGACCAGCGCCAGGCTGGTGAGCGCTGAAATCCAGAGGCCCAGCCGAAATAACGGCGGGTCGAAAATGAATTCGACGCGATGCTCCCCAGGTTCCACAAACACACCCCGGAAATGAAAGTTGGCGCGGTAGACGGGACGCGGCGCGCCATCCACCAACGCCTGCCACCCCGGATACCAGGCATCGTTTACCACCAGCAAGGACGGAGTGTCCGCCCGCAATCGCGCTTCGAGCCGGTTGGGACCGTCCTTCAACTCGAACACCTCTCCGGCCGAAGCGTTTGTCGGCATGGGCGGCGGCGGGACCGGTCCGGTCACGGAGCCGGGCTCAATCAGCGCCTCCTTTTCCGGCGACAACGCGAGCAACCGTTCGATCACGTCATCCTTTTCGCGCCACGGCTGCCACTGGGCAACCAGCCAGGCACGGGGCTGGGGAATGCCGCGTTCAGCTAGATCAATCGGACCCGGCCGATTGACGTCGGAGACGATTCCATTGAAGTCTCCTGCTGCCACATACCGCACGCCAAGCAAATCGCAGAGCTTGTTGCGCTGCACTTCGGGCAGGCTCACGAGGGTGGAGTAAAGCTGCCGGTACCGCGCCAGTTTCATTCCCCCTTGCCAGGTCTGATGAACGTGCGCCGGCAACCAGGAGTCGCCAACGCCCGCTTCCCGTGCCCAGCGCAGCCAGCCCTCGTCGTCCACCGCGTAAAATTTCTGTTGCAGGATGGCACTCGCCGAATGCACCCGATAACCATCGCGGTGCGGCGTCAGTTGCAATATTTGATCGGGACCGGCCGGGAGCAAATCAGCGGGCGCCCAGCGCTGGATCTGGCGGCTGACCAGGAACAGATTGGCGAAAGCCAGCAGCAACACGAACGCCACGGGCCAGCGCGCCGGACACCCGATCAAGCTCCCCAAACCAATGAGACCCGCGACCACGAAGAGCAGGCCAACGAGATAGTCATGCAATTGCCCTGGCACTTCACTGGCTGGGAGTGTTCCGTGACTTAGCCACGCCAGAAGCGCGGGAGAACGCGCTGACCAGACATACCCTGCCAGCAGGACACCTAGAAACAGCGATCCCCAAACCGTGAAACGTCGGCGCAGTTGCGGGCTAGTCGGGCCACCGGTGCGTGCCGAGAGCAAAGCCTGAAACCCCAACCCGGCCAGCATCGATATGACAAACACAAACAGGACGAGAAACTTGGAAGGATAACGAAAGCGGCTGAAGCCGGGCACGACGTGGTAAAGGAATTCATACAAGGGCGTGAACCGGCCCATTGCCATCAGCAATCCAAAGAGTCCCGCCCCGAGTAGAAAAATTGTCAGCCAGCGCTTACGGCTCGACGCCGCGTCCCCGGCCTTGCCGCGCAGCCATACCAGCGCGATGGGGGCCAGCAACAACGGCAGCACGCCGACATAGGCGGTGCCCAGCCAGTATTCGAATACGCTGTCACCCCAATATTTCCCGCCATAGCCCGGACGCCCGTTCAGGAAAGGCAACAGCAAGCCCGCCAGAGAACGCGGAAGAACCGAGGCGTCGGCGAGGCCCGGATTGATCGCCTCGCTGCGCTCGGATTGCCCAAGGAATTCCCAGCCCGGCAGAAATTGCGGCGCGGCGAGCAGCAACGCCAGCAGGCCGGAAACGCCAAACGCGAGCAGCGCTTTCAAAAGCACCCGGCCGTTGCGGGCGGCGGCACAGCGCAACGCGATATATGTGCAGGCAAACGCCGCCGTGTAGGCCAGGTATTCCGGATAACCCGCGAGATACTGGATCACAAAAACCACCGCGAGCATCGCTACGCGGCGCACATTCCCCGGCTGCAATGCTCCTTTTTTCTCCAACAACCCTTCCGTAATCCGGCCGCAAACCAGAATGATCCACGGTGCCCACACAATCGCGCCGAGGTTGTTGGCGAACTCCAAATTGCCGATGGTCCACGCGCCAAACATGCAGGTGATCGCCGGCAGCAGCGCCGCCGCGATGCCCATTCCCCAATGCCGCGCCAGGCTGTAAATGCCCGCCCCGCCAATCCAGAGATGCAGAACGCAATAAAAGCGGACGGCTATCGGCGCGCTCAGCACATAAAAGAAAACATGCAGCGGATAAAATGTCGCCGTGCCGGTGTCCGCCGCAAAAGGCTTTCCCCAACCGGAGTAGGTATTCCACAAGGGCACATGCCCGCTCCGCCAAATCTCCCTCGCGTAAAGATGTTGCGGCAGGAAGTCGAAGAACATGTCCCGCATGAGCGGAACCTTGCCACCCCACATGCCGGCGAAAAAAGCCAACGTCAGCGCCAGCAAAAGAAAGTAAGGCCACGCTGATCGAATCCGGACCGCGACCGGGTTCATGCTGGCGAAGAGGTGAGCGCCACTGGCCGGCCGGGTTCATCCTGCCGCGTAAACGTCACGAAAAACGAACCCGAACAGCGCATCCCGGCATTGTGTGGACTTCCATCCAACGCGTCAACGGGTAGTGCGCGCGAGCCAGGAGGACGCTATTAAATCAGTTGTCCCCCGCTCGCCGGGCTTTACACTTCCGCCTGCGATGAGCTTTCGGGATTTCCCAACGCTGGCCAATGGCGTCCAGTTGCTCCAGCGCTCGCTGGAGCGCGGGCGGCTGGCGCACGGCTATCTTTTCTTCGGCGACCAACTCGACGAGTTGGAACCCGTCGCCCGCACCCTGGCCAAGACCCTGAACTGCGCCCAGCCTATCCGCAAAGGCGACGCCGCGATTGACTGCTGCGATCAATGCCTGCCCTGCCGCAAGATCGATCACGAGAACCATCCCGACATCCACTGGGCCCGGCCGGAATCCAAGTTGCGCTTCATCGCCGTGGACCAGATCCGCGAGCTGCGCCGCGAAATGCAGCTCAAGCCCGCCGAGGCCCAATACAAAGTCGCGATCATCGCCGGCGCCGACCGTCTGAAGACCGAGGCCGCCAACGCCTTTCTGAAAACCCTCGAAGAGCCGGCGCCAAATTCCGTGCTGATCTTGCTCTCCACCGAACCCCAACGCGTTTTGGAGACGATCGTTTCCCGTTGCCTGCGCCTGAATCTCAGCGCGGGCGGCCATCGCCCCCTTGCTCCCGCCCTCGCGGCGTGGCTGCAATCCTTCAGCGAACGCGCGGCCGTGGAACAGAAAAGTTTGCTCAGCCGCTACCTCCTCCTCGACGCGCTCCTGCAAAAGCTCGGCGCGATGAAGGAGGAAATCGCCACGACCCTCGGCGAACGCTCCCCGCTCGAACGCTACCCCGACGCCGAGAAGGATTTGCGCGAGCAATGGGAAGCCGAGCTCGATGCCTCCATCGAAGCCGAGTACCGCCGCCAGCGCTCCGAAGTCCTCACCGCCTTCCAATGGTGGCTGCGCGACGTCTGGCTGCAAACGCTCGCCTGCCTGTCGTCCGAACGAAAGGACGAGCTCTTGCGTTTTCCCGAAATGTCCGGAACCGCGCAAGTCGCCACGCGTATTTCGCCCGCCGAAGCCCTGGCCAACCTGGATACCATCGCCCAGCTCCAACGCCGCCTCTTCACCAACGTGCAGGAAGCACTGGCCCTCGAGGTCGGCCTCCTGAAACTAAAACTTTAGGCTGCAAAGAATCTTTCTACCACGGATGAATGCGGATTTGGAGAGATTTGAGTTTGGAGCTTGGAGTTTATCTGGCTTGCCGCGCCGAAGCTTTTTTGCGAAGGCGGGTGCTTGGTCCTTGGAGCTGGGAGCTTTTGCAGTTCCGCCGTGGTGTGTTCATCCGTGGTTAAAAACTCTCCGTCCTTCGGATTTGTTTGGGATTTCGAATTTCGCGGCCGCCCTGCAATGGCTTCGGATTTCTTTCGTCATTCGTCATTCGTGCTTCGTCATTCCGCAATTCGGATCATGAATCCCCCGTCGTCTCCTCCTCCCGGTTTCCTGACCCGCGCTTTCCCCGCGCTGCTTGGCGCGTTCCTCTGCCTGGTCGTGCTCAAGTTCAACAACCTGCCCATCATGGAGCAGTTTGTGGACGCACCCAATGACATCTGGAAGGTGATCTTCGGTTATCCCTGGCCGATTTCCTGGGCCTACGCGCTGCTGCTCTTTATCGTATTCGCGAGCTTCTTCAACGCGCGACCACCCTCCGGCGTGCCGCGCTGGTTTCTGGCGCTGCCCGTTTGCTGGCTGCTCTGGCAATTTCCCGCCGCCATTCATTCCGTGGACGGCGCCCTAACCGGCCTCACCGTGAAACACCTGGTCGCCTGCGTCGGTTGCTTTTATCTCGGCAGTTTCGCGCTGGCGCGGGCGCAGGCGCCCGGCCGATTCTGGCTCTGGCTGTTCATTGGCTACCTTGCGGCCATCGCCGTCGGCTGGGAGCAGCACTTTGGCGGGTTGGCGGACACCCGGACGTATTTCATGACTTACGTTTACCCAACGATAAAGGAGGTTCCGCCCGAATACCTCAAACGCGTGAACAGCACCCGCATTTTTGGCACCGCTTTTTACGCGAATGCACTCGCGGGATTGATTCTCCTGCTCATGCCGCCCTTGCTCGCGGGCATTTGGAAATTGCAGCGCTGGCTGACCGTGGGGGCGCGCCAATTCTTGATGGCTGTAGTTGCCGTGGCATCACTGGGCGCGTTGTTCTGGTCGGGCTCCAAAGGGGGCTGGCTGCTCATGCTGGCCCTGGGCCTGGTCGTGCTGCTGCGGTTGAACTTGAATCGAAATTTGAAACTCGGCTTGATCGCGCTGGTGCTGATCGGCGGGCTGGCGGGGTTCGCGGTGAAGTACAAGGACTATTTCAAGAAAGGCGCCACCAGCGCCGGAGCGCGATTTGATTATTGGGCGGCGGCGCTCCGCATCACCGCAGACTCCCCGATTTTGGGCGAGGGCCCGGGGACCTTCGCGGTCAACTACGCGAAGCTCAAGCGGCCGGAATCGGAAATGACCCGGATGGTGCACAATGATTACCTGGAGCAGTTCTGCGATTCTGGCTTGCCGGGAGGCGCGGCTTACTTCGCCTTTATCGCGTGCGGTCTGGCTTTGACTTATCCGCGAAAGCGCGCGCAGCCCGGTCAACCGCTCGTTGCGGAGCCCGCCCCGAAGAAGACGAACAAAAAGGACAACCAGGCAATGGCACCCGTACCGCTGACGGACGACCCGCGCGCCATCGAATGGTTCCGCTTCTGCGTTTGGCTGGGCGTGTTGGGCTGGGGCCTGCAGGAATTCATGGAGTTCGGGCTCTATCTGCCGACGCTGGCCTGGCCCGCGATGACGTTGCTGGGCTGGTTGGTGGGGACCCGCTCTTCCGGCGAGCTCAACCCGACGCAGACGCAAGCAAGGTAGGGCGCGTCACTCCGTGCGCGCCGCCGGACAGTCCCAAATAAACGGACCTCCCATCGCCTCCACGGCGGGCAGAGGACTGCCCGCCCTACCTCGGCGCGTTTCCAAGGTAGGGCGCGTCACTCCGTGCGCGCCGCCGGACGGCCACAAATAAACGAACATCCCATCGCCTCCGCGGCGGGTAAGGGTTTGCCCTCCCACTTATCCCAGTCGCGGTGGCACACGATCGTTAGGACGGTAGACCCAAACCCAGTCCCCCGGCTGTTCACACAATCCCTTCCGGACAGGATTCATCAAAATATATTCCGTCTTCGCATCCAGTTCATGGTGATTGCGGATTCGGTGATCAAAGAAATCACGCTGCCACTCGACTCCTGTTACGCGCGCTACAAACTTCTTCCAGTTCGCCATCGTCGTTCTCATTCCAGGCTGTGGCGGAAACGCGAAGATGGCATGCAGATGATCCGGCATTAGCAGCGCCAGGCGGCAATGCCAGACAAGCTTTTCATGATTATGAGCGAGCGCTGCCATCACCTTGTCGCCAGTGCCGGCATGGCAGAGTTGATTCTTTCCAGGTGGCACACAATTGACGGTGATGAAAAACCAACTGCCTTCCGGCACCCACTGTGGAATCGTATGCGAAAGCCTTTTACGGATAGGCAAGTCCATGGCGGATTTTGTAACACGGCGACCACGCCGGGCAAAGCAGGCAAATGCTTTCCAAGGTAGGGCGCGTCACTCCGTGCGCGCCGTCGGACAGTCACAAATAAACGAACATCCCCTCCCTTCCGCGGCGGGCAGAGGACTGCCCGCCCTACCTCGGCGCGTTTCCAAGGTACGGCGCGTCACTCCGTGCGCGCCGCTGGATAGTCCCAAATAAACGGACATCCCCTCCCCTCCGCGACGGGCAAGCGACCTGCCCACCCTGCCGATTTTCCCTGGCCGAAAGCTCCTTTATCCCTCCAAGATTGACAACCCTTCCCCACCCGGCAACCTTCGCCTGATGCGAGCGGTTATTCTCGTCCTGACCTTTCTGCCGTTTGTCTATTACGGGGCGAAGGACACCATGTTTCACTTTAAGGGGCGAAAAGTCTCGGTGACGGAGCACATTCTGCACGCCGGCATCGGCCTGATCCTCGCAATCATGTTCGCGCACGCACTGATGGCGCACCACCTCGTCGTCCTCGGCGCGCTCGTGCTGTTCGTGATCGCGGGCAGCATTGATGAATACATCTATCATCGCGACATCCCCGGCGAGGAATCCGACCTGCACGCCAAGGAACACCTGGCGCTGCTGGTCTTTGTCGTCGTTTCATTGGCGACCGACTGGCTCGAAAAAAATCATTGGAGTCTAAAACAGGGTCTGGCGTTTTTCTCCGACATCCTAGGAGCCCTCGCGTGAACACCCTGGCTCGCTCCGCCGTGCTGATGCTTTGCCTCACTCCGTACGTTTACTTCGGCGTAAGAGACATTCTTCATCACCGCGAACATCGCCGGGTCTCCTTCACCGAACGCCTGCTGCATTGCTCGCTGGGGGTGGCGCTGGCCATCGTCATCCCGCATGCCTGCCTCGGGAATTTCAACGTCGTGGTGCCGGCCCTGGTGCTGTTCGTGGCCGCGCGCACGTTTGACGAATTCGTCTTCCACCGCGGGTTGGCTCCGGCTGAAGTGGACCTCCACGCCAAAACCCATTTCAGCTTCCTCATCTTCGTCGTCGGAGTCATGGGCACCGCCTGGGTTGGCCAATCGCCGCACGCGGGATGAGCCTGTTTCAGCCATCGTATATTCCGTTCGTCGGCCTGAGCGTGCTCATTGCGCTGGCGTTCCCCGTCGCCCGCCATCTCCGCGACCGGTCGCAACGCCGCCAATATTACCTCATTCAAACCATCACGCTCCTGGGCGCGGTCTTCGGCGCGAAAGTCTCCGTGCTCATCGGCGACCACAATTGGCCCTGGGTCCCGGTCGAAGACTGGCACTCCGTCCTCTGGTCCGGCCGCTCCATCACCGGCGCGCTCATCTTCGGTTTTCTCTTCGCCGAAATCGCCAAGCCGATCATGCATTACCACATGCCGCCGAACGACCGATTCGCCGCGCTCCTGCCCTTCACCATCGCCATCGGCCGCGTCGGTTGCCTCCTCAGCGGTTGCTGCGCGGGGCTCCCCTGCGATAAGTGGTTCTGCCTGCCCGGGGCGGACGGCATCTCGCGCTATCCGACCCAGCTCATTGAAATCGTATTCCAACTGGCCACCGGCCTCACGTTCGTGGTCATGGTCAAAAAGGGCTGGCTGTTCGGTCGGCTGTTTTCCTTGTATCTCATGCTCTATGGCTCGTTCCGCTTTCTCACCGAGTTCATCCGCGACACGCCCAAATTCCACGGCGCATTTTCGGGATACCAATTCCTCTCCCTCGTCATGATCGCCCTGGGCGTCGCGTTCTTCCTCAAACGCACCCTCGCCCCGCCGCAGTCGTGGGCCGGCTTTCGCACCGCCGCTCAAACCCCTAAACCCAATCCCCGCGGCCCCGTCGAGGCCGCTCCCGCCTGAAAGGAGACCCACGCGCCGTGAAACAATTCCTCAAAGTAATCGGAACCATCGCCGCCATCCTCCTGGTGATCATCATTGTCGCCTTCGGACTCCTCGTCGGCATCTGTGGCCTCAAACTCTGATGGCTGCCATCATCGATTCCGTCAAAGGCGCCTTCCACCATGACCTGGTGGCCAACCCGGTCACGCACGGCTGGGTCCTGAATCTCTATCGCGGCGGCGAACGCTATCCCCAGCGCGTCTGCGATTATTTTCAAAGCGACTTCGCGCCCAATCCACACCTGGCCGCCCAACTCCGCCAGCACGCCGCCGAGGAGGACAAACATGTCCACCTCTTTTCCCGCGCCGTGGAATCCCTGGAACAGACCGTCATCGAGATCGAAATCGGCGACGTCTTCAACGAAGTCATCCGGTCCTTCACGCCCGGCACTTTTCATATCGTCGAATCGGACCCGCCCGATGTCCGCCGGCGCAAGCTCGCCAATTTCATGGCCCACGCCCACCACCTCGAAAAGCGCGTCGCCCGGTCCTTCGCCTACCACATGGACGCCTGCGACAAATGCGGCAAGCACGACATCGCCAGCCTCGTCGCGCGCGCGAAACATGACGAGGACAATCACGTGCGCTACACGCGGGAGACCGTGTTCGATCTGCTCACGCGCAAGGAGGCGGCCGAAGTCATGGACATTCATCGCCGCGCCGAAGCCCGCGCCAACCTCCTGTTTTCCCAGCGCCAGGTGAAAGTCTTTTTGTCGAAGTTCGCGGACGTCACTCCCAAATACCGCCAATGGCTCTTCCGCATCTGCGCTTCCATCATGGAAGCCACGGCTCAGTATGCCTGAATCAGAAACCATCCCGGCGGCGCCCCACCTGCCGCATTTCGCTGCCACGCTCTACGCCACTACAAACGTGACGCCGCATCCCCGTAGCGACCTTGCAAAAAAAATCCCGGAGCGCGGCTTTATAAGCCGCAGCGCGTTCAAAAGCATGGGAATTTGCGGTTAGCGAAAGCACTCATGGTCAAATCTGGAAAATTTTTGTGCAAAGCCCCCCGTAGCGCAGGCGTCCTCGCCTGCGAGTTCACCGGGCGTCCCGCCCGTTGAGCCTTATGACCTCACGTATAACCGGCCCGCTCCTCCTCGATTCGCTCCGGCACAAACTGCATGCGCTGGACGAGACCGCAGCCCGGGATTTTTTCCAGCCGCCCGCCTTTGATCGCCTGCTCAAAACCACAGTCAGCCTCTGCAGCGAATGCCTCGCCTATGTGCCCGCCCTCGTCTTCACCCAAGGCGGACGCGTCTGGCTACGCAAACGCTGCGACCGCCACGGCGCCGCGGACGCCTTGCTGGAAAACGACGAGAGCTTTTACCACCTATCCAACAAGGACCGCTGGGGACTTTGTTTCGCGCGCGACAAAGTGATGGATTTCCCGGTGCCGGCCGAGGGCGACGCAAAGGACGGCTGCGGCTGCTCGCCCGACGGGGACTTCGCCGATCAGATGGAAAACAAGACCTGCACCATCCTGGTCGAAGTCACCAACGCCTGCAACCTCGCCTGTCCGGTATGCTACAGCGACGCGCGCGGCAACCGCAAAATGCCGCTCGCGCTTTTCAAGGACTACCTGCTCCGGCTCATCGAACGCAAAGGCCAGCTCGACTCCGTGCAACTCACCGGCGGCGAAGCCATCCTTCACCCCGAGTTTTGGGAAATGGTGGCCTTCCTCCACGCCCACGCGGTGAAGAAAATTTTCCTGCCGACCAACGGCATCGCTTTCGCCAAACCCGAAAACGCCGCGCGCCTTGAACCCTTCCGCGACAAGTTGATGGTGCTGCTGCAATTCGACGGCCGCGATCCGGATACCAACCGCGCCATGCGCGACGCCAACACCGTCCGCGTGCGCGATCAGGTCATCGAAAATCTTGGCCGCCTGGGCATCCACATGCAGTTGACGATGACCATCACCCTGGGCGTCAACGACCACGAAATCGGCTGGGTCGTGGATACCGGCCTCCGCCATCCCCACGTCAAGGTCGTCGCCCTGCAACCCGTCACCTACTCCGGCCGCTACGACCTCAATCAAAACGCTCAGCAGCGCTTCACCCTGTCCGACTGCGTAAAAGCCGTTGCCAATCAGGTGCGCCAGAAAGCGCGCACCGGGGATTTTAAACCCATCCCTTGCAGCCATCCCAACTGCGGCTGGATCACCCTGTTCGTACAGCGCTTCGGCATCACCGCCAATCTCTCGCGCCACGTGGACCTCGACCAGGTCATGAACCAGGTCTCCAACCGAACCCTTCTCAATACCGACGAACTGCGCGCCGTGGTCGGCACGTCCTCGGGCAGCCTCGTCAACCGGGTGGGCATGTGGGCCGGACGGAAACTCATTCGTTCCACGGACGTCTTCGCCGTCGCCATCAAGCCCTTCATGGACCGCTACAACTACGATCAGGACCGCATCTCCTCCTGCTGCCACCACCTGCTCGACACCAAAGGCAACCCCGTTTCCTTCTGCGAATACAACGCCCGCCTCCGCCCGTCCGATTCCTGGGACCCCTTCCCCCTGCTCGACCCATCGCATGCGATCTAATCCGGAACGATTCAGTCGCAGGCCTCTATGGTGGCCGCTTTCATCTCCACGCGACGAGCTAGAGAGTCTCATTCTTTTCAACCACCCACAGCAGCCGGATTCGCAATGCTGGGACTTAAACATGAGGCATTCAAACGCTCTCCCTCTCCCTTTGGGAGAGGGCCGGGGTGAGGGGGATTTTTCTTCCGACTAAGTCCCTCGAGCCAACCTTCCCATGCTCCGCGAACTCCCCGCCGACCTCCTCATGCTCGCCCACGCGGCCTTCTCCATCTTCGTCGTCGCCGGCCTCATACTGATTCTCTCCGGCCACCTCCTCGGCTGGCGCTGGATCCACAACCGCCCCTTCCGCGTTTGTCACCTCTGCGCCATCCTCTTCATCGTCGCCCGCGTCTGGCTCAACCTCCCCTGCCCCTTCAGCGCCGCCGAAGATTCCCTGCGCCCAATCAAAGCCCAACCATGCATCCTCGGCAACTCCACCCATACCCTGCTCCACCGCCTCGCCTTCCGCGGCAACGACCCCGGCAGATTCTCCCGCTCCGCCACCCTCCTCGGCACCCTCACCCTCGCGGCCTTTCTAGCCAACACCAGAACCAACCGGCAGAAACCCATTTTGCGATTTCCTCAAGTCCCAAAAGGACGACAGAGAATAGCCCAGCGATTCATCGCTGGGTTTGCCGCAATTTTGCCTTCCCAAGTCCCGGAGGGACGACAGAAAACTCACGTATCAGTTCGTGCGGCCCAACGCTCTCCCTCTCCTCCTTCTTGTCGGTCGTAGCTTCCGAGCGAAGGCGGATGGAGGAGACGGCCGGCCTGTCCGCCATAGTCTTGACGAAGGCGGAGCAGAGGAGGCTCGTCCAACCCCACGGCTTGGGCTCAAAGACAAATCGCCAACACCCATTTCCAGTCAGACGGGTGGGGCGAGCGTACCCGCGAGCCGTTTCGCAACATTCCGTTTCCGCAACCGTTCCACTCTCCGTATGCTCCGCCTTTTGCGACAACCTGTTCAAACCCGTGTCCCCACCATCCAACACGTCCTCCGGCCACTCCGCTAAAGTGGCCATCACCCTTCAGCTCAAAGGCCACTCCATCCCGGTGGCACAACTCGGACCGGGATTCTTCATTCTCGACGCGCCCAGCAACCATCCACCAAGTGACGCAATTATCGTCATGCGCGTGGACCAAAACGAACGGCGCTGGACAGTTCACTTGCCGGACGGCATCTCTTCTGAATCCAAACGCGTGAACATAGCTGCCGATTGAGCCGCTTTTCCCATGAGTTCAGGACGCAGCTTGCGCATTCGACATCTTCAGCTTCGATGTCGTCAACGCCGATTCGTCGTAGCTGACTTGCGGATACCTACCAGTGGGAAAACTCATGTTGCACAAGCTGGCTGCACCATCATTTGACATCACAGTCCTCGGCGGCGAAAATGCGGGGAGGCTGAGTTGGGATTATTCCTGTGTCACCCATCGCGCATTTCTTCGGGAGCTGGCTGATTGCATCAGCAACTACAAATAATTCCCGCGACCGCGCGCTGGTCACGCTGGCCGGGGTCCTTCCCGATGCCGACGGCTTGGGTGCGGTCGTCGATGTCGTCGGTTCGCTGATTTCCGGCCAGGAAAACACCTTTTGGTATTACCAACGTTATCACCACTCTTTGCTCCACGGCTGGCCGGGAGCTTTGCTGGTCACTTTGATCCTCACAAGTTTCGCCCGGCAGCGTGGCCGGGTGGCGTTATTATGCCTGTTAACCTTCCACCTCCATCTCCTTTGCGATTTCATCGGCTCACGCGGACCATCGCCCATGGACTTGTGGCCGATTCATTACGGCGCGCCGTTGCTCCGGAAACCGAATTTTGAGTGGCACGGTCAATGGAAATTGGACGGCTGGCAAAACCAGATCATTTGCGTGGGATTGTTTGCCACCGAACTCTGGTTGGCGCCCCGGCGGGGATTCTCATTTGCATCACTTTTCAGCCGGAAAGCCGATGCCGCCTTCGTCTCCACGCTCCGCAAATGGCAGCAGGGCTTGCTGGGCCGGCGGCTCAAGTCCGGCGACGTCAACGAGAAAGCCTGAATTCCTCGCGCTCTTTGCTGCGCCCGCGCGTGGCACGATCGTTCTTCACCTTGCCGCCCGGCAACTTCCCTTGACGCTGCCAGTCCTATCATCCAGAGTATTCCCATGAGCATAACGCTCAATTTTGACGAGGAGGCCCTTGCCAGTCTGCCCTTTGGCCCAGGCGAGCGGGAGCGCCACATGCAAATCGAACTGGCCTGCCGTTTCTACGCCAAAGGCTGGGTTTCGCTCGGCCAGGCTGCACGTATGGCCGGGTTGGACCACTACGCGTTCGGCGTTGCGCTCGCGGAGCGTGGCATTCCCCGCCAATACGGGCTGACGGAGGCGCAGGAAGACTTGGCGCATGCGCGTCGTCAGTAATACCTCGCCTATTTCCAATCTTGCGATCGTCGAAAGGCTTGATCTGCTTCAGCGGCGCTACGGAAAAGTGCGCATACCACCGGCAGTAGGCCTCGAATTGGCGGCCTTGAGCCACCCAGCCGGGCATCACCGTATTCAGGCGGCCTTGTCGGACGGCTGGCTGCTCGTGGAAAAGCTCAACCAATCGCAACCATTTCAGCCTCAGTTTCCCCTTGATCCCGGCGAAACGGACGCCATTGCACTTGCTCTGCAATACAAGGCCAACGTCCTGCTCATGGACGAAAGGCGGGGTCGTGAAGCTGCCAGACAAGCCGGCCTGTGTGTTGGCGGTGTCCTGGGCGAACTGCTCCACGCCAAGCTTGCTGGATGGATTCCCAAAGTGTACCCGGAGATCCAACGGCTTCGCCGCGACGCCCGCTTCTTTGTGGACCCTGGAATCGAGCGCTTCATATTATCCCAGGTGGGTGAATAATTTCGCCCACTCAAAAACCCCCAGCCAACCGCTTGACACTGCCGCCCCGCCGGTTTAATCAAAAGGCGGTAGGAGGACGTAATTCCAGATCGAATCGGATCACGAATCATCGTCAATGCAATCTGGATAAATGTTTATGATTCGCTAACGGGTTTTTATTGGGGTTTTTGAAGTTTTTAGCGTCTGGCTTGCCCTCTGGCGCGTGGGGGCTGACTCTTTTGAGTCGCAGAAAGCAGGTCAAAAATAACCACTACAAACGCAGTCCTTGACGAAGCGAAGCACTTTCAAGAAGGTGAAAATCATGGGGCACAGCTCTTACGGCGAGAAGAATAGAAATAGCGCGCCATAGGCTGACCATTCGTATGGAAAGCTCGCCAAGCACGTCACCGATTCAAGAACCTCCTGCAAGGCTACCGGGGGGATGTTTTCTGGCCATGGGTGTGTTGGGTATTGGACTGGCTATATTTGGACTCGTATTCGATGACATGAATGGAGGTCCAAATGAGGGGAGTGTAATTTTTTGGTTGATCCTTGGGCTCATAACAGTGGTCGGGCTGTGGATGGTATACTGCGGGGTTTCTCGGCTTTCTAAGGAACATAAAGACCCGTGAAAAGGCCTAAGTTTACCAATTAAGGAGCAAGCAAACTGGTTCTTTGACATCATAACTGGGGTTGCCTGCGGCAGCGGACACAAAATGAACGACCGACGCAGCGACCGAATCCGGCTAAATCCTGCCTAATCCGGGTAAATCCGGCCAAAAAAATTCGGGCTGGTCCGGTTTGTTGGCAAACCTGGCTCCCGCTGCATCAGTCGAGCTGCGGGTGGCCCGATCGTAGCGCGGGCGTCCTCGCCTGCGAGTTCGGGCGGCGTCCCGCCGCCCGTTCCGAAGGGTGATCACTCGACCGCTGGCGCTACGGGCCGGCCACCCCCACCCGCCAACTCGTCACGCCGAAGTGTCTCGCGAAGGCGGAAGTCAGACCAGGGCGGGTCAAGCTTTGTCAAAGTATGTCAAAGTATATCCAAGCAAAAAAAAGAGGGCTCCCAACCGTCGCGGGTTCAGCCGGGTCTGCCAAGCCGTCCAATCCGGGGAATTGGCTCGACTGCCCGGCCCCCCGCGCCTACCCTGCTGCCGGAATGAAGCTGCTCTTCCTGAACGGCCCGAACCTCAACCTCCTCGGCCAGCGCGAACCCGAAGTCTATGGCCGGACGACTTTGGCCGACATCGAAGCCAGCGTCCGGCAGCGGGCGCAGGAACTGAAGGCCGAGGTGGACTTTCGGCAATCCAATCTGGAAGGCGAGTTGGTCGCTTGGATCCAGGAGGCGAAGGGGAAGTTCGATGTCATCGTCCTGAACGCCGCCGCCTACACTCACACGAGCATCGCGCTACGGGACGCGATCTCAGCGGTCGGGGTGCCGACGATCGAGATTCACCTCTCCAACGTCCACAAGCGCGAAGAGTTCCGCCACAAGTCGCTCATCGCCCCAGTATGCGTGGGTCAGATAACCGGTTTTGGAGCAAATTCGTATATTCTGGGCTTGGAAGCGGCAATTAACGTTAAAGTATAACCGGATTTTGCACGATAGAGGTGTTTTTTCGCTTGGTGCGGAGGTCGGCTGGCGGATTTTCCTACTTGACGCGCCATCCCCACTTCGATAATCTCCCCCGGTAATGAGATTGAACGATTGTAAAGAACGCCAAAAATTGCACCGAATGGCGTCATTTTTATCGTTATAGCAGCTTAAAACGCTCAAAATCCCATTTTATCCAACAAATTACCAGGACGTGGACTTAAAAGACATCAAAGCCATCATCGACCTGATGCGCAAGAACTCCGTGTCGGAGTTCGAACTCGAAAAGCAGGACTTCAAAATCAAGTTGAAGCGGGGTAACGGCGTTCCGTCGGGATATGACGACAACCAGGGGATGGGCTATGCCCAGGTTCTCCCGATGCCAGCCCAGGTTCCCCAAGCGGCTGCTCCGGCGCCGGTCCCGGCGGTCAGTTCTGAATTGGATATCAAGTCGCCGATGATCGGCACGTTTTACCGGGCGCCCTCCCCCGAGGCCGCTTCCTATGTGGATATCGGGACGGAAGTGAACCCGGACACGGTGGTATGCATCATTGAGGCGATGAAGGTGATGAATGAGATCAAGGCGGAGGCCAAAGGCATCATCACCCAGGTCCTCCTGGACAATGCCAAGCCCGTCGAGTTTGGGCAGCCCTTGTTCAAGATCCGGCCGAACTGAGCCCTCCAATCGGGGTTGGATACAGGCCTCCCCTTTCTCTGGTAGAGGGAGAGCGGACGCGAGACCCCAACGATAAAGCACTTTTTGAGAGACGTTCAGCATGTTTGAAAAGCTTTTAGTGGCGAATCGCGGCGAAATCGCCGTCCGCATCATCCGGGCCTGCAAGGAGTTGAATATCCGCACTGTCGCCGTCTATTCGGAGGCCGACGCCAATTCCATGCATGTGCAACTGGCCGACGAGGCCATTTGCATCGGGCGCGCCGCCGCCAACGAGAGTTACCTCAAGATCGCGCATATCATCAGCGCCGCGGAGATCGCCGACGTGGATGCGATTCATCCCGGCTATGGGTTTTTGTCGGAGAACGCACATTTTGCGGATGTTTGCGAAAGCTGCAACATCCGCTTCATCGGGCCGAGCTCGCGGGCGATGAATGCGATGGAAGACAAGGCGGTGAGCCGGGCCCTGGCGCGCAAGGCCGGCGTGCCGACGCCGCCGGGTTCGGAAGGCGTGGTGGACAACGAGCAGGACGCGCTGAACGTCGCCAAGCGCATCGGGTATCCGGTGATGATCAAGGCCGTGGCGGGCGGCGGCGGGCGCGGCATGCGTGGGGCGCACAATGATATTTCGCTGGTAAAGGGTTATCACACGGCGCGGACGGAAGCGGAAAAGGCGTTCGGAAATTCGGGCGTTTACATCGAGAAGATGATCGAGAATCCGCATCATATCGAATTTCAGATTCTCGGGGATAACAAGGGACACATCATTCACCTGGGCGAACGGGATTGCTCGATCCAGCGCCGCAATCAAAAGGTGGTCGAGGAGTCCCCGTCACCGCTGATTGACCAGCGCTTCAAGAAGCTGCGCGACAAGATGGGCAAGGCGGCCGTGAAGATCGCCGAGGAAGCTAATTATACGAACGCCGGCACGGTGGAGTTCATCGTGGACAACAACGGCAATTATTACTTCCTGGAAATGAACAAGCGCATCCAGGTGGAACATCCGGTGACCGAGGAAGTGACGGGCATCGACCTGGTGCGTTATCAGCTCATGATCGCGATGGGCGAGCCGTTGAAGCATTCGCAGGGTGACATCCAATACAAGGGCCACGCGATCGAATGCCGCATCAACGCCGAGGATCCCTTCGATGATTTCCGGCCGAGCCCGGGGCGCATCGAGATGTATTATCAGCCGGGTGGCCGCGGGGTGCGCGTGGACACGCATGCCTACGCGGGCTACACGATCCCGCCGCATTACGACTCGATGATCGGCAAGCTGATCACGTTCGGCAAAGACCGGCGCGAGGCGATGGACAAGATGAGCCGCGCACTGGGCGAATACATGATCACCGGCGTGAAGACGACCATTGCGTTCCAGCAGGCGATTTTCCAGGACCCGAATTTCCGGCGCGGAGTTTATTCGACGGCGTTCATCGAGCAGCTTTTGAGCGGTGCGCGGCGTGGGTTGATCGAGGAATAGGCCTGGACGGCCGCCGCTGGCGGCTTCTCGCGGCGTGAGCTTCCCCTTCATTGTTTATCTACTGGCCGGGGTGAGCGCCGCGGTCGTCACCTTCATCACGCTGCCGCTATGGCGAAAGGTTTGCGTCCGCGTGGGGCTGGTGGACGACCCAGGACACAGGAAGATTCACAAGGAAACCATTCCACTGGCCGGTGGCCTGGCAGTGTTCACCGGACTGGTCATTCCGACCTTGCTCGGCGCCTTGATCGTTTTTGGGCCGGATAATATCCGCCCGGGATTTTTGGATCGCGCGGTTCAGCTGCGGGAACGAACCGCCGCGGCCACGACGCAAGCCGCCGGCGAGCCGGACGGTTCCAAGACCGCGAGCGCGGATTTCCTGCTCCGGCATGGATTGAACCGGCGGGCGCTGGAGTTGGGCGCGATTTTGCTGGGGGCGCTGGGGATGTTGCTGGTGGGCGTGGTGGATGACCGGCACGAATTGAGCCCGCGCACGAAATTTGCAGGGCAATTGTTCATTGCGCTGCTGGTGGCGGCGTCGGGGGCGCGGATCACTCTGTTCGTCCCGAATCTTATCTTCAGCTACGCCATCACCGTGCTCTGGATTCTCACGGTGACCAATGCGTTCAACTTCATGGACAACATGAACGGTCTGTGCGCCGGGATCGGGGCCATCGGAGCCTGGTATTTTGGAAAGATTTCGGCGGCGGATGATCAGTATCTCGTGGCGATGATTGCCTTTTTGACCCTGGGCGCGCTGCTGGGATTTCTGCCGCACAACTATCCGAAGGCGCGGGCGTTTCTGGGAGACGGCGGCAGTCACCTGGTGGGTTACCTGCTCGCGGTGCTGGCGATCCTGCCGCACTTTTACACGACCCGGCATCAGCGGCATTGGGCCGTAATGATCCCGTTGCTCGTATTATTTGTTCCGCTCCTCGACTTGACCTGGGTGGTGCTGTGGCGGTGGAAAAATGGAAAACCATTTTACGTGGGTGACACCAACCATCTTTCGCACCGGCTGGTGCGCGCGGGTATGAAACCGTCGACCGCGGTGCTGGTACTCTGGCTCGTGGCCGTGGCGGCGGGAGCGCTGACTTGTTTGCGCTGAGGCGAAACCCCGCCGCCCAGTCGCTCAGGCACTCCGCGGACGGGGCTTGGTGTGAGGCAGGAATTTTTTCCGGACTTGACCCCACAGGGTCACCGCCCGGCGTTTCACCGAAGTGACGGAAGGATTTTTCGGCACCTTGTCCCGGGCGCTTTTCGGCAGCGCGGCACGAGCCGAACGGAACAAGCGGCGCGCCCAGGCAAATTCCGCAGCGAGAATTGCAAGTCCGCAGGGAATCACGATAAAGGCCGGCCCGGGCAGGATAATCATTGCGACGCCGACGAGCACCACCGTGACGCCCAGCGCTCCAATCACCACGCGTTTTAGTTGGCGGGTCAATTTCATGCGAGAACCTAACCCGTGAATGAAATAGCGGCCACCTGATTTCAGACTTTCAAATCGTGCATAAAAGTCTTTGCTCACGTTGCAAATCGCACGGCTTATCCGGGTTCGATATGGCGAAACCCGCATGTTTAAAGGGGAATTCGTGATTGGTTCATTTTTAGCTCAAAGGAATCAACGGGCAGTGAGCCGGTGCTAAGCGAGAGCAGTCGTGCGCGGGAAGCGCACGACTCGATCAAACAGAAACAGCCGGCGCATTGACCAACGTAAGGTCATGAAAAATCAAAAACTCGTAACGTGTTTGGGGATGTCGGCATTGGCCCTGTCATTGGTTTTGACGGGATGCGACCGCGAGGTTTCCAAAGAGAAGAGCACCTCCACCAGCAGCGATGGGACGGTGAAGGAGAAGGAAAAGACCGTCACGCAATCGCCGGACGGCACTACGACCAAGACCGAGGAGACGAAGAAGACGACGCCTCCCGACAAGCCGTAGGCGATCGGTTCTGCAGGCACTTTGGTGAGAGGTTCCTGGGTTCGCCCCAGGAACCGGGAAGACTGCAGCGGGCGCTTGCCGCTGCGTGGCGCGTGGTCGTATGATTTAGGTGACTCAATCATGCAGATCGCCACATGAATGCGCCAAAGCGGGCAGCCTCGGACGAAGCCGCATTGCGGTTGGTAGTCGAAGGAACGGTCGCGGAGACCGGCACGGAGTTTTTCCGCGCGCTGGTCAAGAATCTTGCGGTGGTGATGGGCACCACAGGCGCGTGGGTCACCGATTATTTCCCCGAGCAAAAGCGTCTGCGCGCGTCAGCGTTCTGGCTGGCCGGAAGGTATGTGGACGATTTCGAATACGATATCGTCGGCACGGCGTGCGCGCCCGTCGTCGAATCGAAGAAGCTCGTTCATATTCCGGATCGGCTGATCGAATTGTATCCCCACGACAACGATATTTTGGGGGTCAAGGCGGTCAGTTATCTGGGCGTACCTCTGCTCGATCTAAACGGCGAGGTTATGGGCCACCTTTCGGTTCTCGACGAAAAGCCCATGCCCGCGGACCCGAGACTAACGTCGTTATTCGATATTTTCGCCGCGCGCGCAGCCGCCGAGCAACGCCGGCTACGACAGGAAATGGAAGTGCGCGTGCGCGAGGAGGAGCTTTCGGCCCTGCTGGCAACGGCCATGGACGCCGTCATCGTGCTGGATGCGGAAGGCCGCATCGCCCGCACGAATCCAGCCGCCGAAAAGCTGTTTGGGTGCACCGCCGAAGATCTGCTCGGGGAACGCTTGCGCGATTTTCTTCCCCCCGAAAGCGCCGTCTCGTTTGGCCGTTTCGTGGGTGAACTGGATGCCGCGTCGCCCGACCGGCGGCACCTTTGGATTCCGCAGAGCTTTCCCGTGCTGCGCTGGGACAAATCCGCCTTTCCCGCCGAAGCCACAATTTCCCGTTTCGCTAATCGCGGCCGGGTATTTCATACCGTTATTCTGCGGAACGTGGATGAACGGCTCGCGGCCGAACGGCGCATCGCCCTGCTGACCGAAGAAACCGAATATCTCCGCGACAGCGCGCGCGAACTGGCTGGAATGGGTGAAATGCTCGGCGCCAGCGCGGCGATGAAGGAGCTGTTCGAGGCTCTGAAACAGGTGTCTCAGACCGATGCCACCGTTCTGATTTCCGGCGAAACTGGCACCGGCAAAGAGCTCATCGCCCGCTCCATCCACCAGGCCGGGACGCGAAAAGACAAGCCGCTGGTGCGAGTGAACTGCGCGGCGATTCCGGGGACACTGATGGAAAGCGAATTCTTCGGGCACGAACGCGGCGCGTTCACGGGAGCGATGACGCGGCGGGACGGACGGTTCGCGCTCGCCGACGGCGGAACGATTTTTCTGGATGAAGTGGGAGAATTGCCGCTGGATTTGCAGGCGAAGCTGCTGCGTGTGTTGCAGGAGGGTGAGTTCGAACCGCTCGGCAGCGCGCGTACGCGCAAGGTGGACGTGCGGGTCGTGGCGGCCACGAATCGCGACCTCGGCCAAATGGCGCGCGAAGGGAAATTCCGGGAGGATTTGTTTTACCGGCTCAATGTATTTCCAGTTCGGGTGCCACCGTTGCGCGAAAGGTCCACGGACATTGCGCTGCTGGCCCGAGCTTTCGCGGAACGCTTTGCCCGGCGGATGGGACGGCGGCTGGACCAGTTATTGCCGGATGATTTCCGGCGGCTGCAAAACTACGCATGGCCGGGCAACGTGCGGGAACTGCAAAATGTGATCGAGCGCGCGATTATTTTTTCCAAAGGCGCTCGACTGGACCTCGATCGCGCGATGCCGGAGCACGCAGCCTCCAGTCCGGTGGCGGTGCCCGGTACGGAGGATGCAATTCTGAGCGCGAAGGAGTTCGAAGCATTGGAGCGCGCCAATATTGAGCGAGCCCTCAACTCGTGCGGCGGCAAGATTTCCGGCCAAAATGGAGCGGCAGCCCGCCTGGGTCTTGCGCCGTCCACACTAACATCGCGAATGAAGGCGCTGGGTATTCAGCGCCGGAACTGAATCAGCCTCGCGCTCACGACATCTCGTCAGGATCGGAACGCGAGATTTCGCGATTCACGACTTCTCGCGATGGAACTAAAGTTCCATCTCCTTCAAAAAAGCCCAGCAAACAGGACGCTTTTCCACCTTTGGCCTGGATGGCACGCGATGAGCAATAGGCTCAGGCGTCGCGCGGGTTGACCCGCAGGCGACGAAGAACAACAAACCTGAAATAGAAAACTGAATCAAATGAGCACACTGACCGAGCCCAAAATCATCAATGGCATCAACACCGACCTGTTGCACGAGATCGCCGAAGGCGTGGCGAACGATCCCGCGAAAGGCAAGACGCACTGGGAAGTCACCACCCATTGGCGCGGCGGCACGCGCACGGATACGCGGGTGACCCGCTGCGTCATCGGCGGCGAGGTGATTCCGCGCGATTTCACGATCAAGGTGGACGAGCCGGCGCAGTTGGGCGGCACCAACCAGTTCGCGAATCCGCAGGAATACCTCCTGGCCTCGCTCAACGCCTGCATGACGGTGGGCTACGTCGTCGGCTGCGCGATGGAAGGCATCGAGCTGAAGGAACTGCGCATCGACATCGAGGGCGACATCGATCTGCAGGGCTTCCTGGCGCTGGATCCCTCCGTGAAGCCGGGCTACGAACAGCTTCGTTACACCGTTTACATCAAGGGCAACGGGACGCCGGAGCAGTTCGACAAAATCCACCGCGGCGTCATTGCGACCTCGCCGAACTACTCCAACCTCAGCACGGCGGTCGAATTGAAGCCGCGGCTCGTGGTGAACTGACCATCGCCCACTTGTGGCAGTGTTTCGCGGGCGGGCGCCGCCTGCGAACACTGCCCAGGTGAGTGTTTTCTGCTTTGGGCAATGCGCGCGTGGAGTTTCTAAATCTTCAGCCGGCCCTCGTCCAGGTCGATGAATTCGAACATGGTTTGTACCGTGCCAGGGGGCAGGCCGATTTCGGCGAGGCGCTCGTTGAGGCGCTGGGTGCCGGCGTCGCGCCAGCCGCGCTTGGTCATGAAACCGTTCCAGACTTCGATTTCCTCGTCACTGGGTTTGCGGCCATGCTGGTAAGCCCAGGCGAGCAATTCTGCATCCGTACGGCCCTTGAGGGTTTCGGCTTCGAGGGCGGCGTAATCGAGATTCAGGAACTTGCAGCAACGACCATCGAAGGTGCCGGCCCTCCCGACACCGCGCGAGGATTCCCAGCCGACGGGAAGTTTGCCGGCGTCGGCGAGGCGGATTTTGTCGAGCATGCGGCCGAAATAGACGAGGCCTTGGATTTGGTCGAAGGGACTGCGGAGCCCGGGAATGACGGTCGGATATTTTTCTGCCATGGGTGAAGAAAGCACGTTTGTGAGTTTAGGGCAAGTGACCGAAGTGCAACTTGAGCTTCCACGAAACCTGAACTAGGGTTTCGGGCACGGAACAGTTCAACAACCCAACTTCGAAAGGAAATTATTTATGCAACGGAAGGCTACGGCGGTTTGGCACGGCGGTTTGAAGGACGGCAAGGGCAGCATTTCGTCCGACAGCGGTGTACTGAAGGACACGCAGTATTCGTTCGGCGCGCGTTTTGAAAATGGCGTCGGCACAAACCCGGAGGAATTGATCGCGGCGGCGCATGCGGGTTGTTTTGCGATGGCGTTTTCGTCGGAGTTGGGTAAAGCCGGGATCAAGCCGGAATCCATCACGGCGACGGCAACCGTCACGCTGGAGATGCTGCCGACGGGGCCGACGGTGACGGAATCGCACCTGGACATGACGGCGAAGATTCCGGGCGCGGACAAAGAAAAGGTTACGGCGATTGCCAACGGGGCGAAGGCCGGGTGCCCGATCTCGCGGTTGTTGAACGCGAAGGTGACGCTGGACGCGAAGTTCGAGGTTTGACCCGCGGAGCGCGGCTCTGTGAGCCGCAACGTGTTCGCGAGCGGGTGGGTGAGCGAGTTATTCTCTGCGGTTCGAGGGCGTTGCGGGTCGAAGACCCGCGCTCCGCTTCGGCCTGCGGCGGCTCGGTCACCCGCCGCTTTCGCCGGCTTCCGACATGGCTTCGGAGAAGAGGCTGAGGACTTCGGCGCGGACGAGCGCGCCGAGCAACAGGTTTTCCTCGAGGGAGCTGACGACGGGGATGTTGCGCTGTTCGCTGGCGATGATGACGGGCAGAACTTCGAGGAGTTGCTGGGTGGGAGTGACGCGCAGGGGGGGCGGTCGCATGAAGTCGAGGGCGATGACGCCCGGCATTTCATGCTCGCCGGCGAGATGTTCCTTCAGGTCCTGCAAGGCAACGAGGCCGATCAGGACATTTTTTCCGTCCACCACGGGCAGGAAATTATTGGCGCTGACCAGAAAACGATCGGCGACTTCGCGAAGCGTGGCGGTTTCGCGCACCGGGGCGACAGGGTCGCGCATGAGGTCGCCGACGGTCTGGGCGGTGGCAGCTTCGGAAGCAGTGACGCCCTCGGAAGTTTTGAGGCCGCGGCGGCGCAGGGACTCGGTGTAAATCGAAGCGGGATGCAGCCGGCGGGAGACGAGAAACGACACCACGCACGCCAGCATGAGGGCGGGCATCAGCGAGTAGTCGAGCGAGATTTCGAATACCATGATGATGGCGAGCATCGGCGAGCGGGTGGTGGCGGAAAGGGCGCTGCCCATGCCCACGACGGCGAAGGGCGCCACCGGCATGCTTTGGGCGGCGCCGAACTGCTGCAACATGAGCGCAAAGGTCGCCCCGGTCGCGGCGCCGAGGAACAACGTGGGAGTGAACACGCCACCCACCGCGCCGGAACCCACCGTGGCGAGCGTGGCCAGCACTTTGGCCAGCAGGAGCCCGGCCAGAAACAAGAGCGCCGCGGAGGTCGGCGAAAGGCCGCGATCAAAGGAAATCAATCCCGGGTAGGCGGCCATCAGCAGCAGCGAGTTGAGCCGGACTTGGGCGGTGCCTTCATGCGTGACCGCGATCAGGTTGGTCAGCGCGGGCTCGAGCTTGATGTCGGCGAACCGTTTGGCTTCGTAGATCGGCCCGGCGCTGATGATGCGGTTCAGGTCGTCCGCGTACGCCTGTTTCAAACGCCATTCCCAGTTGTGCTTATTGGTGGCGAGCTTCCAGGTGGATTCGGAAAGGTGCGTGGCGAGGAACTGGGAGACCCCGTCCTCGCTGGCGGGATGTTCCAGCCGCGCGGTAAGAATATCCGGCCGGATGATGTCGCCGGCGGAAAAAGCGAACGGGCTGTATTCGCCATGCAGAATGCGATTCGTGACGGTGTAGCCGTTGCCCCAGACTTCGGGATACGCGAGAGCGATGATGCCGACGACCAGGCCGCCGACAGCGAGGCGGGCATAGATGGGGGCCTTCATCTTGCGATACAAGTCCTCGACGTAGGTCAGCATTCGGAGAAACAGCGCGCCGCCAACGCCGATCACGATTCCAAGGCAAATGAACCAGGGCAGCTGCCAGAGTTTCGTGAACTCGAAGGGCGGAACGGTATACCAGGGCTTGAGCCCAAAGAAGCTGCGGGAGACCATGGTGGCGACCACGGAGGCAAACACCAACGGCGCGAAGAGGCGCATGGAGAAATTTCCCATGACGATGAGCGCGGCGAAGACGGCGCCCGAGATGGGGGCGTTGTAGGCGGCGGCGATACCGGAGGCGGCGCCGCAACCCACGAGCAGCCGGAGGCGGTATGGCGGCCAGTTGGCCCACTGTCCCCATTTCGAGGCAAAGGTGGCCGATAGCTGGGTAATGCCGCCTTCGCGGCCGATGGAACCACCGGACCCGATCGTAATGAGCGACGAGAAGAATTTGACGATCGAAGCGCGAAAGGGCAACCGGCCGTCGCCGGCCACGACGACTTCCAGAATGTTCGACGTGCGCAAAGGCCCGGCGAAGCGCAGACCCCAATAGAGAACCAGGCCGGCGCACAGGCCGCCCACGGTGGGTGTGACGATCCGCTGCCAGGCCACCATCATTTCGGCGACTTCGACTGGGTCGCCGGGACGGCGCAGAAAAAAGGCCTTTACGGATTCGGTGGCGTAATAGAAGAAGAGGTTGACGAGGCCACCCATGACACCGACGCCACCGGCCAGCAACAAATGAAACGTTTCCTCGCTGAAACGGAATTTCTGGCGCAAGCTCAGCAAGCCGACCCAGTGCGTGCGCAGGAACGCACGCACGCGTTTGACGGTCTTGCTGTCTGCCCAGGAAATCACGAAAGGATTTTGCCAGAAGGAGAAGGGTTGACGAGAAAAGAAGAGGTCGAAGCAGAAGATCCAAGGACCAATATCCAACCACCACAAATTTTTAAACCACCGAGAAGCGGAGAGCGCGAAAGTCGAGTGAGGATTGCGGAATTTGCCATGGGAGCAAAATCCGGAGAATTTCGTCTAAGAATACATGAAGTCGCGTGTCAGATAGGGTGAAAGACGAATGTCCGCTTGCGAAAAGCATGCGGCGGGGGCTGGATGAGCCCGGCATGATGCAAGACCATCGCCAAAGCGTGGGTGTGATGCCGCCAAACCAAGCCAGCGCCGGGCCGCCTGGATCGGAAACGATCGTCGGGCTGTTCGCCGCCTTGGAATCTCCCCTCCTGAGCTATGCCTTGCGCATGGCCGGGGACCGCACGGTCGCGGAGGACATCGTCCAGGAAGCATTCATGCGACTGCATGCGCAATTTGAGGAGGTTCGCGAGCCTCGGCGGTGGCTGTATCGCACGGTGCACAACCTGGCGCTGAACCAGCGTCGGGCGGCGAAGAAGATCGTGCCGCTGCATCCAACCGAAGGCGGCGAGGACGAGGCGCCGGGTGATACGACGGATACGCAGCCGTTGCCGGATGAACAGATCGTGCGGTTGGAGGGCATTGGTTTGGTGCGGTTGAGCCTGGCGACGTTGGATGATCGAAGCCGGGAATTGGTGAAACTGAAGTTTAATGATGAGCTTTCGTACAAGGAGATCAGCGCGAAGATGGGGATCACGGTTGGACACGTGGGGTATTTGTTGCATCACGCGCTGAAGACGATCGCGGATGAGTTGAAGAAGAATGGGGTGGTAAGATGAGTTTTCAAAGAAATCCATTGGCCGCAAGAGGCCCTCTTTGTCCCGTAGGGACATCCGACAATAGCCCAACGTTTCAACGTTGGGTCCACGGAGCCCCATCTTCTACAAGTCCCGAAGGGACGGCCGAGCCAGGTGGAAGTCGAATGATTCAATCGTCCCTTCGGGACTCGGAATCTATTCGGACGGGTAACCCAACGATGAATCGTTGGGCTCGTTTCAATCATCCCTCCGGGATGGAGACCGGCAAATACATTGGTTGCACGATCCATTCGCTGGGATTTCCAACTTGCCCGATGACGCATGCAATCTGACCTCCCAAACGATCCGCAAGCCCAAGCCGAGGCCAGGCTGACGGCCTTGCTGCTTGGCGAGTTGCCGCACCCCGAGGCGGCGGCGCTGCACCAGGAATTGGCGCGGGATGAGAAGCTGGCTGCACTTTACGAGCGGCTGAAGGAAACGGTCCACCTCGTCCGCGAGACGATGGCGTCGCCCGAAGTCAAAGCAGGAGACCAGCCGGAACCACTCACATTGAGCATGGAACGGCGGGAGAAATTGCTGGCGCAATTCAAGACGGTTAGGCCGAAGCAATTTGCGGAAGCGAAGAAACGCGAAGGGGTTCCGCTTCTCGCGATGGTGGCCGCGGTTGCGATTGTGGCTGTCCTCGCTGCGCTGTTCTTTCCTGCTTTGTCGCGGGCAAAAAACCGATCTCAACGATTGGCCGCTTCGAGCAATCTTCGACTGCCAACGGGCGGAGCTCCCGATAATCTCGAAGCGGCTCGCTCCTACCACGAAGCAGAAGTAGTAGGCCAGGATGCTGATTCGTTCGCGCCGTCGGCAACTTCCGCTGCCGCGCCCCCGCCGCCCCCAGCCTTCGCTCCCGAAATCGTCCTACCTACCGAATCCCAGCGGCAGGGAGGGACCATGGTATTGTCCGGCAGTTCAGGCGGCGGTTCGTTGCCTCGATACGGTGTTCAAAATATGACCAAGTCAGAGAATTCCACATCGGATGGGCTTCGTGACCAGGTTGCGTTTGGAACATTCTCCGAGTCTGTGGTGGATAAGGGTTCGGTGCAAACAGACCGCCGAGAATCGACGCCGCTGGCAACAATCGTTCTGCCTCAAAGCGAGCTGGCTGGCGGAGGGAACACGAGGGATAGGACCGATATTGATAGGCAAAAGGCCCTGGACGAACTTGTGGCTGAATCTCAGGCGGCGGAAGTGCGCCGACGAATCGAGCCGTATGGTGAATTTCCAGGAGCTAATTCCGCCACATCAATCCCGATGTTCGGCATTTCGGGAGGGCGCAGCGGCGGGCGGGGCAACGTTGACTTGTATGACGGCACGAGCCCGGGTGCGATAGCGGTCCAAGCGGGTGAGTCTGCAGGAACGGCGCAGAGTCATCCGGCGCCAAGCAAGACCGACTTACTCGCCGAAGCGGGGCGCAGTTTCAAAACCTATGCGGTAGATCCCGCGCTCGCGGACAAAATTCCGAAGGCAGATGCCGGAGTTCAGCCCGCTTCGCCGTCCGCTCACTCAGTGGTGAACAGCGGAAATTTGAATTTCGGTACTACCACGCCGGCGAGCGATTTCCGGAAGGTGGACACCGCCGCCGGGCGGACCACTGACTCGTTGGTCACCGGCGGCCTGCGAGCTCCGGCTCCATCGAAGAGCGCCGGCGCCCAGGCTGACAGCTATTTTGATTCTTCTGAGTTATTCGCCTCGGGCAGCGGGGGCGAGGCATTTCAAAAGCGGCTTCAGGAGGCTGCAAATAATAAAGACACCTACTCGGGCAGCTCTTACTACAGGCTGTCGAGCCAGCTTGGCACTGAAGGCGTGCCAGAGCCCTCGGGTCAGATTCATCTTAATTATGCGAATGCTTCCCAAAGCGGCACAAGCGAGACTGATGCCCTGAAATCAAGAACTCTCGCGGAGGCGGATAAAGCGCCGGTTCTGGGTGAGAATCTTGGAGCACCTCCCGCGCCTGTATTAGCCCCGCCACCGCCGATTTCGGATGACGCAGTCTCCGATCAAATCGCTGCGGTCACCTCGCCAAGTCCTGGGAGCGGAGGAGGCGCACCATTTCGTTATGGATTGGATGTAAATCGCAATGGTGCAGTCGATGCGAATGGATCGATGCTCGGACCGCGGACAACGCAAGGAACACCCTCAGGCTCGAGTTTCGGCGGCGGCGTACCCGCTGCCCGGCCGCCAACAGTGGCCGCTGCTCCCCTGGCACCGGAGTATCTGGCACAGGGATCCGGTGGGGGCGGCGGCGGTATGAGGTTCATTACGCGGTCAGCAACGCCATCGTCAGGAGGAAAAGCGGGTGGAAGATCCGAAAGCGAGAAGCAACCGGACAATACTTGGGCCATGCGCAAGCGCTTGAACGAGGGAGCCGACTTGGCTGCGGGAATTACCGTTGATCCGACAACGGGTTTGCCCGCGAAGGACGGCGTAACGCTCACCGTTGATCCCACAACCGGGCGGCCGGTGGCGCCGGGAGCGGTCGAGGAAGTACCGGCCCTGAATGACGCGTCATTCGCCCGGCCGCAAACCTTCGCAGGGACGTCCCTGTCATCAAGCAGCGGTGTTGGCGCACAGGGCGGAACAGCGCCTTCCTTTAACGGACAGGCCGTCGTGGCCAACAACTATGCCTGGCAGGACCTGACTGACCAGGAGAGCTCAAGAGAAGGGGTGCTGGCGCAGCAGAAGGCGAAGCTCGCTCCGGCAATCCCAGCCCCCGAAGCACCCAGCCGCCAGAAACTCGCGCAGGTCGAAGACACTTTGCGAACGCCTGTCCGGAGTGACACCGCCAAAACCGAGCATTATTCCAGCGCCGCAGTCATGGAAGGCGGAACCGCGCACTCATTTAACGAGACTCATCCCGGGTTTTATGAAGACCAGGCTCGGTTCGAATTGTCCAAAGCGACCGGAACAACAGAAAAGTCCAAGGCGGGCAATAAAGGCATACCCGTGTTGGGCGACTTGCCAATGACAGGACGTTTGTTCCGAGGCACGACGGATGAGGCAAAGACAGCGGCGGATCAGGAATCCAAGAATGCGAAACTCGTGGCATCTTACCAGAAGGCCGAAGCGTCGAAAGCTCCGTCATATACGAATGGCGGAGTCTACAGTCTGGACGTGGTCGGCTACGTGAACGTCGCCTTGACGACAAACGTCAGCCTCGGTGTTTATGCCTTCGGCAAGGAGCCGCCAAAGGACCATGATTCCCGGCTTGTTGTCACGAACACTTTAGCCGACGCCGTCGATTTCTACTCCGCGAGTCCATCCTTGGGCAAGGCTGTGAGCCACCCCACTATCCCCGATGCATACGCTAGGACTTCTGGCCCCCTTGCTCCTACAACGCGAGCAGGGTTGGAAAGCAGGCTACAACGAATCCGGATGCCGGCGATGAATTTCGATGGAATGTCGCTAACGCAAGTTACCGAAGCGTTGAACGCAGAAGCCAAAAAACGCGACCCAGACAAGCATGGCATCAATCTCGTGGTGTCCAAAGGCGCATCCTCCCCCGAGCTGGGGACACTGCGGATAAAGACTTTCACACCATCACCGGACGCCACCCTAGCCGAAGTGCTCAATGAGGTCGTCAAGAACGCGGACCGCCCCCTAAAATATTCCGTGGTAGATTCCGGCATCGTCTTCTCCGCCGCGGAAGGCATTTCGAATCCTTCGCAGACGCACGACGAACCTGTTAACGTAGTCCGTTCCTCCTCAGCACCCATTCCTCAACCTGAAATTCAAACGCGCGACAATGCGTTTTCCACGTTTTCGCTGAATGTGAGCGATGTGTCGTTCAAGCTGGCGGCGGCCAGTTTGGAGAAGGGGTTGCTGCCGGAACAGGCGTCGCTGCGGAGCGAGGAGTTTTTGAATGCGTTCGATTACCGCGATCCGGAGCCGGCGCCGGGCGCGCCGCTGGCTTTCGCTTGGGAGCGGGCGGCGGATCCGTTCGCGCAGAACCGGGACGTGTTGCGGCTGTCGCTCAAGACGGCGGCGCTGGGGCGGCAGGCGGGCAAGCCGTTGAACCTGGTGCTGTTGCTGGATAATTCGGGCTCGATGGAGCGCGCGGACCGGGTGGCGATTGTGCGCGAGGCGCTGGGCGTGCTGGCGGGCCAATTGCAGCCGCAGGATGTGTTCAGCGTGATCACGTTCTCGCGCACGCCGCGATTGTTTGTGGACGGAATTCCCGGCACCCAGGCGGCGAAGGCAGCGGAGGAAGTGGGCCGGCTCACCCCCGAAGGCGGTACGAATCTCGAGGAAGCGATGAAGCTTGCGTATCAGACCGCGTTGCGCCATTACTTGCCGGCGGGGGTGAATCGCGTGGTCCTGTTGACAGATGGCGCGGCGAACCTCGGCGACGTCGAGCCGGAGCAGTTGAAGCAAATGGTGGAGGCGCACCGCAAACAGGGCGTGGCGCTGGATTGCTTCGGCATCGGCTGGGAGGGTTACAATGATGATTTATTGGAGACGCTGTCGCGCAATGGCGACGGGCGTTATGGATTTGTGAATTCGCCGGAGGAGGCGTCCACGGAATTTGCCGCGCAGCTCGCGGGCGCGCTGCACGTGGCGGCGTCGGACGTGAAGGTGCAAGTGGAGTTCAACCCCGCGCGCGTCTCGGCTTACCGGCAGATCGGGTACGCGAAGCATCAGTTGAAGAAGGAGCAGTTCCGCGACAACACAGTGGACGCGGCGGAGATCGCCGCGGCCGAGGCCGGCAATGCGCTTTACGCGCTGGAAGTGAACCCCGCCGGCGAAGGGCCGCTGGCGACGGTGCGGGTGCGCTACAAAGTGCCGGGCACTAGCGATTACCATGAACATGAGTGGGAGGTGCCCTTCACCGGCAACGCGGTGCCGCTCGACCAGGCCGGCGCGGCGATGCGGCTGGCGGTGGTATCGAGCGAGTTTGCCGAATGGCTGGCGGCCAGTCCGTATGCAACGGAAGTATCACCGGATGCGCTGTTGCGATATCTGGCCGGAGTGCCGGAGCAATATGGGGTGGATGGCAGGCCGGCGAAGTTGAAGGCGATGATTCAGCAGGCGAAGGGAGCGGCGGGCAAATGAAGTGCAATTACGTGCCATTTTCCGCGACCGCCCCTCCTGCCCTCTGGGAAACCTCCGGCGCACCTGCCGTAAGGCTGCTGCAGACCTCCCGCCAACCCGGCCCAAGCCTGGCGCAAACCTGGCGGCAAACCTAAAACCCCAGCAAGCAAACCTAAGCAAACCTAAAAAGCGGATTTTTATTTCCACCCGGGCTACCACCAGAACAAGGCGCATGAAGACATTTATTAAATTGGTTTTCGCGGGGTTCCTCGCGATGGCGTTCAACGGCTGCGCGGCAACGACGCCCGCGCCACGAACCGTGGCGGTTTTGGAGAATGCCAGGCTGATCGGGGAGTTGAGTGAGGGGAACGGGGCCTTCACGCTCACGGGGACAGCGCGGGTGAGCGATTCGAAGGGAGGCTCGCTGGAGTTGCTCTCGGGCGCGGTGGCGGTGACGGAGATCGGAGAGCATGCGAAGTGGAAGTTGAACGCAGAGGGAAACAAGTTTGTTGCGGTATTCGAGCGGGCGGGGTCGTATCCGATCAAGATCAAGTTCCAGGCGACGGTGAAGCAATTGGAGGGGTGGCAGTCGGTGGATTTTCATGTCGCGCCGAGCGCGCTGTCGCGGATTGTTTTGCAGGGGCTGGGGCCGGACACGAAGTTTGAATTTCCGCGGGCGGCACGGCCGGAACGCAGCGGCACCGAGTTTCTCAGTTACGTTCCTTCGGATGGGATGGTGAATCTGGCGTGGAAGGAGTCGCAACCGCAGGCGGAAGGCAAACTCTTCTACAGCGCGGAGATGCTATCGCAGATCAGCGTGGCGCCGGGGTTGATGCGGCAGACGGCGATATTCGATTTTCGGATCATGCAAGGCGACCTGAGCAAGCTGCGGCTGAGGTTGCTGGGCGAAGGCGAAGTGACGCGGGTGCAGGGGGAACAGGTGCTCGCCTGGAATGTCGAGCCCGGTACCGACGCGAAGGAACGCTGGCTGGTGGTGCAGTTCAATCAGGCGCAGAAGACGCAGTTCGGCTTGCTCGTGCAGATGCAGACGCCGCTGGGGGCGTTCCCGCAGACGACCGACGCGGTGCGGTTGCAACCAGACGGGGCAACGCGGTTCGCCGGCTATGTGCGGATCGTGAATGACGGCGCGGTGCGGCTGGAAGTGGCGCAGGCGCGGGGGTTGTCACAAATTTCGCCGGAGCAATTTCCCGAGACGGACGCGACGCGCGCGACGTTGGCCGTGGCGGGCTCGCAGCGGTTTGCATACCGGTTTTCGGACGCGAATTACGCGCTACGCGTTCAGGCGGACCAGATTTTGCCGGAGCTGACGGTGTCGGAGGTGCTGACCTACCGGCTGGGGGAGAATGAATTGTCGGCGGACGCGGAGATTGAATTGGATGTGCGCGAAGCGCCATTGCGCGAACTGGTGCTGCGGGTGCCGAAGGGCTACGCGGTCGCGCGGCTGACGGCATCCGGGCTGACGGATTATTTTCTGCGCGACCCGGAGGACCAGCCGGACGCGGAGTTGCGGTTGGTGTACGGCCAGCCGGTCACCGGGCGGCAGTTGGTGCAGCTTCGCCTGGAGCGGAACAAGCCGCTGGCTGAAGCATCGTGGGTGTTGCCGCGAGTGGAGGTGGCACGCGCGAAGTCCACGCGCGGCCACATCGGCATCGCGGCGGACGCGGGATTCCGGCTCACGCCGGAGCGCGTGCATGCGCTGACGGAAATTGCCACGGCGTTTTTTCCGCGCAAAGTGCCGGGACTGCAGACGGCTTTTCGACTCAATGATCCGGCGTGGCAGGCGACCGCCAAAGTCGAGCGTCTGCCGCAGACAGTACAGGCGGACGCGCTGCATTTGTTTTCCATCGGCGAGGGCGTGGCGTACGGCAGCAGTTTGATTAATTACACGATTTCCGGCGCGCCGGTATCGGTATTTCGCATCGAGCTGGCCGATGAATATTTTAACGTGGAATTCACCGGGAAGGACATCCGGAGCTGGCAGAAGAAGGACGGGGTTTATCTCGTGCAATTGCACACGCCGGTCTCCGGAAGCTACGCGCTGCTGGCGACGTATGAGCGGCCGTTCAAATCGCAGGGGGAGACGCTGACCTTCGCGGGCGCGCGGCCGCTCGATGCCCAGACGGAACAGGGCCACACATTGGTGGTCAGCGCGTATCAGTTCCAGGTGACGCCGAAGGACATTTCGCCGGGATTGCTGGCGCTGGAACCGGCGGAGGTGCCGTCGGATTACCGGCTGTTTTTTGACGCGCCGATCCTGGCCGCGTATCGCTATGCGGCGCGGCCGTTCAACCTCAAGCTGGAATTGAGTCCGCTGGCGCAGGGTGATTCGCTGAACCAGGTCGTGGACCGCGCTTCGATCGTCACGCACATTTCGAAGGAGGGACAGATGATCACCGACGCGCGTTACTTTTTGAAGAATCGCGGCAATCCGCATTTCGGGCTCATCCTGCCGCCGGAGACGGCGCTGTGGTCGGTCCGCGTGAACGGCGCGACGGTGGTGCCCGTGATCGCGATGCAGACGAACCTGATTCCCCTGCCCCAGCAAGCGGACCCGAACGCGGTCATCACCCTCGACGTGAAGCTCGCGGCGCGATCCAAAAACCCGGGCAGCGTCAGCATCGCCGCGCCGGCGGTGTCCGCGCCGGTCATGCTCACGGAATGGAAGCTGGAGCCGGACACTGGACAGCGGCTGGCTTACAGTGGCGGATCGCTTACGCCCGTGGCAGGCGTGCCGGATGTTTCGGGTTTTGCCCAACTGGCCCGGGCCTGCAAAGGCGATTCCTCGAACCAGGCGCGACACCTTCTTTTGATTGTCCTCGTGTTACTCGCCGCCGCCGTCCTGCTGTGGCGCTGGGGAGGCGGCGAAGGTTCCACCCGGTTTGCCAGCCGGCATGTGATTGGCACGCTGCTCGGATTTGCCGCGTTGATCATTTCGGCCATCGCGCTGGCGAACCTGGCCAGCCTGTTGGATTTGCAACGCGAGTTCGTGCCGAACAATGTCACATTCCTCGCGCCCGTGCAGCAGGCGGGGAACAGCCTCACGACCACGGTCCTGAATCAGGCGGATGAATCGTCCGCGTTTGGGTCGGTCCGACGCGCGTGGCCGGCGTTGTTTGCGATTGTGGCGCTGGCCTTGGGATGGATGGCGCAATCCAGTCTGGCGCGGACGGTGCTTCGGATGATCGGTTGGGGATTGGCGGCGTGGGCGGCATTGCGCTGCCCGAACGGCGCCGTCGTGTTTCTCGGTCTCTTTGCGGTGTTCGTGGTGGCCTACGTGGTGGTGCCGGCACTGCGGCGAATCGTGCAAGTGTCGCGGTCGGCCGGAGCATCGGCTCCGGCCGCGACGGCTTTGATCATCGGCGGTTTACTCTGGCAACTGTGCGCGGCGACGAGCGAAGCGGCGGAACCCAAGGCGGCGCAGCCCGTGAAACCGACTCCCACCGCCAAATTCGTCCCCACCCCGGACAAACCACCCCAAGCGGAATCCATCATTGAGGAAATCCGAGTCGAGGATGGTTATGCCATGGGGAAGGCGAACATCCATTGGATTGCAGAGAAAGGCGAGGCGCTGCCGCTGTTGTTCGAACCCGCGGTGCTGACGGGAATCCAATATCCCAGCAACTCGCTGGACTTCATCTCCGCGCCGCCCGGCACCAGGACCGTGCAGCAGTTGCTCGCGCGCAAGGCAGGGACTTTCGATGTCGAAGTCCGCTACCAGATCCCGGTGCTCAAGCGCGCGGCGGACAGCGCAATCACCCTGCCCATTCCTGCGGGACTGGTACATCGTCTGGATTTGACGGTCAACGGCCTGGACGTGGACGTGGTCTCGCCGCAGGCGGCGTCCGTGCGGCGTGAATTGTCAGGCAGCAACACGGTGGCGAACCTGGTGTTCGTTCCCAGCACGGACATTTCCGTGGCGTGGAAACCGCGCAGTCGCGACGTAAAGCGGGAGAAGGCGGTGTTCTATGCGGACCTGACGCAATTGTATGTTCCGGCCGCCGGGGTGATCGAGGGGCTGCACTACGTTTCCATCCGCCCGGCACAAGGCGAACTTGCAGAACTGACTCTCGACGTGCCCGCGGGAGCCACCATCACCGACGTACTGGATGCGACCACCGGCGACGACAAGCGGCGAAAGGGTCCACTCGTGTCGCTCTGGCGATTCGACCCCGACGCGCGGAAGTTGCGTGTGACCTTGAATCCGCCGCAATCGCGGCCATTCGCACTATGGGTAAAGTCGCAGGTGCCCGCCGGCACCCTGCCCTTCAGCCAATCCGTCGGATTGCTATCGGTTGCAGGCACGGCAGGACAGATTGGATTGCTCGGCGTGGCGACCGGCAATGAGGTGCAATTGGACACGATCACGGGTGAAGGCATTTCGGCGATCAATCTCGAGGATTTTCCGGCGGGATTGGTGAATGCGTTGCAGATGCCGGGTCTGGCCGTGCGCCGGGCCTTTCGGTACGCGGATCCGAAGGCACTGGTCGCGCTCAAAGCTTCCGCAGTCGAGCCGGATGTGCGCGTGGACACACAGGACACGCTTTCGCTCGGCGAGGACCGCACGGTGCTGGCGTCCGAGGCAACGGTGAACATTACGCGCGCGGGAATTTTCCGGCTCAGCTTTGTCATGCCGGCGGGATTTGAAGTCGAGGCGATCAGCGGCTCGGCGTTGAGTCATTGGACCGAGTCACGCACGGACGCGGGCAAGGTGATTACGCTAAATCTCACGGGCAAAACCGAAGGACAGCAGAAGTTAAGCATCAGCCTGGCCGGACCGGGGGTGAAGGCGACGCAGGGCTGGACGGTGCCGCAAATTGTATTACGCGAGGCCAGCAAACAGCGTGGCACGCTGCTGCTCGTGCCGGAACAAGGCATGCGGCTGCAGGTCGCCACGCGCGAGGGCGCGACGCAATTGGACCCCCAACAATCGGGCATCCGCCAGAAGGGCGTGCTCGCGTTTCGCATTCTGCAAACACCGTGGACGTTGACGCTCGATCTGGAACGGGTGGACGCGTGGGTGCAGGTGACGAGCCTTCAGCACGCCACGGTCAATGAAGCGCAAATCAAGGTGGCCGCCAATCTTCAGTATCAAATCGAAAATACCGGCCTCAAAGCCTTGCATGTTTATTTGCCGACGAATGCGGAGAGCGTCCGGTTCCAAGGCGAACAGGTGGCCGATTTTCTCCAGGTGGCCGGCGCCGTGACGAATGGGCTCCAGGAATGGGAGATCAAGTTGCATCGCCGCATGATCGGCACCTATCTGCTTCAGGCTTCCTACCAGGTGACCATGCCCGACCGGGCGGCGGAGGCGCATTTGCGTGGGGTCGAAGCAGCGGATGTAAATCTGCAGCGCGGTTTCGTTACGATCGTTTCCAGCGGACGGCTACAGTTGCGGGTGGACCAGGTCCCTGCCGCACTCCAGCCGACCGAGTGGCAGAGCATTCCACGAGCGTTGCGACAGGACATCTCGGCGGCCTCCGCGAATTTCACCTACCGCCTCGTCGAGCCGGCCTTCGATCTGCCCGTCAAACTGGAGCGCTTCGAGCCCGCACCGTTGCTGGCGGCGCGCGTGACGAGTGTGAATTTCAGCTCCGTCATCTCGGATGACGGTGTGATGCTCACGCAGGTGCAACTGGAAATGCAGCCGGGCGACAAGCGCCTGCTCGAAATGACGCTGCCGGCGAATGCGTCGTTTTGGTTCGCCTTTGTCAACCGCAATGGCGTGTGGCCATGGCGCAAGGGGCAGGAAAACATTTTGATTCCACTCGAACAATCGTCCCACGACGGCAAGCCGATCCAGGTGGAGATTTTTTACAGCTGCCAGTTGGGCAAGCCCGGCAAGCAGCCGCTGGACCTCGAATTGCTCGCGCCGAAATTCGATCTGCCACTGGAGAACCTCACGTGGCGCGTGGCGGTGAACGAGAAGTGGAAGGTGCCGCACTGGGCCGGCTCGTTTCAGCTCGCGCGGGAAGACGTGGTACCGCAATCGTCGGTGGAAGATGCCACCATGTATCTGAAGAACGAGGCGGACAACCAGCAACTCCGGACGCGCGAGGCGGAGGCCCTGATGACGGCCGCGAATTCGGCAATCGCCCGCGGCGAACCGCAGCAGGCGCGCCGGGCTTTTCAGGCGGCATACGGACTGTCCACCCACGACGCGGCGTTCAACGAGGACGCCCGGGTGCAATTGCATAACATCAAGCTGCAGGAGGCACTGGTGGGATTGAACGTACGGCAGGCGACGGCGTCCGGCGAATCCGGCGCGCTGGGCGGCAAGCTGCGGGATCTGCGGAACAAGAAGGAGGTTTCCTACACCCAACAGGACGCCAAGGACATGCTGGATCGCAACACCGCCGATGACAACGCGGCTTCAATGCGACTGGCGGAACGTTTGATTCAACAACAGGACGCGGCGGTGAGCAGCGCGACGGCGATCCGGGCGAACCTGCCCGAACACGGACGCGTGCTTACTTTCAAACGAGCGGTGGTGGTGGATTCATGGGCGGACCTGAAACTGCAACTCAAGACGGCAGCGTCCGTGGCGGCGTCGCTCGGGGTGCGGATTCTGATCCTGGTGGCGGCGGTCTTGGTGTTCGAGGCGCTGATTTGGGCGACAAGGTCGTTTCGGAAGCGGAGCGCGAGGGCGTAACAGCGACACGGGACTCGTACGAATCATTTGATGAGCGCCAGCACTTGTTTGAATTCTTCGGTGCCGGCCCGGCCGAGGAGCTCGAAGAGGACCATTTCGACCGAGACAATTTCGGCTCCGGCGTTACGCATTCGTTCCAATCCGATCCGGTGATTGGCTTCGGTGCGGGAAGAGACGGCGTCGGATACAACCCAGACACGGAAGCCCTCGTCCAACAAATCGAGCGCGGTTTGCGAGACGCAGACGTGCGATTCGATGCCGCATAGAACCACATCCTGCTTCTCGCGCTTTCGCAAGTTGTCGAGGAATCCATCCGCGCCGCAGGCGCTGAACGCCATCTTTTCGATGGCGGCGAAGTGGCGGATGGCGGCCACAATTTTGGGGTCGGTGTCGCCGAGGCCGCGTTTATATTGTTCGGTCACCAGGACAGGGAGGCCCAGGATCCCGGCCGCTTTACAAAGCGTCGCGCAGTTGCGGACCACGCGCTCGGGTTCCTGCATGGCAGGGAGCAGTTTGGCCTGGACGTCAATTACCGCCAGAGCGGCGGCGTTCCGCCGGATTCGTCTGGGGATACTCATGCCTTTGCCCTCTTCTTAGCCAACTCTTTCATCAGGTCTTTGTACGGGAGCGTGTTGATTACGTCGGCTTTGGTGAGGCCGGCTTTGCGAGCGATACCGGCGCCGAGGCGCAGAAAACCGGCGTGCTCGATACGATGGGCGTCGCAGTTGATGACGCATTTGACGCCCTGCTCTTTCGCGAACGGCCACAGGCGCCAATCCATGTCGAAGCGGCGCGGGCTGGCGTTGAGTTCGATCCAGGTGCCGGTTTTGGCGCAAGCTTCGATCACAGCGCGCTGATCCACGGCGTAGGGCTCGCGATCGAGCAGGAGTCGGCCAGTGAGATGGCCGAGGATGTGGACGTACGGGTTCTCCGCGGCGCCGACGAGGCGTTTGGTGGTTTCAGCTTCGGATTGCGTGAAGCTTTGGTGAATGCTGGCGATCACGACGTCGAGCTCGGCGAGGACTTCGTCGGGAAAATCCAGTTTGCCATCTTTGAGAATGTCGACTTCGGTGCCGATCAACAGACGGAACTCGTGGCCTTCGGCGGCGAGTTGTTCGTTGAGCGCGCGGACCTCCTTGATTTCGTCGTGGAGGCGCTTGGCATCGAGGCCGTTGGCCTGAAAGGAGGATTTGGAATGATCGGTCACGCCCCAATAGGACAGGCCGAGTTCGCGCATGGATTTGGCGATGTCCGCAGTGGTCTGGTGGCCATCGCTCCAGGTGGAGTGATTGTGCAGCGAGCCTTTGAGATCGGTCCATTCGATGAGGCGCGGGAGCGGGCCTTTCTCGGCGAGGATGAATTCGCCGTGGTCCTCGCGCATTTCGGGCGGGACGTAGTGGAGGCCAAGCTTCTCGAAGACTTCCTCCTCGGTATTGCACTTTACCAATAGCTCGGGATCGCGGGTCTCGGTCTTCGAATGAAACAGGCCGTATTCGTTCAGGCGGAGGCCACGGTCAATGGCGCGCTGGCGCATGACGATGTTGTGCTCCTTGCCGCCGGTGAAATACAAAAGCGCGAAGGGAAATTCGGCGTCGCTGACCACGCGCAGATCGGATTGAATACCGCGTTCAAGCAGGACGCTGGCTTTGGTTTCGCCTTTGGCGATCACCTGGATGACGCCCGGCAATTGGACGAAAAAATCCAGCACGCGCTGCGGATGTTTTGAGGAGGCCAGCAGGTCCACGTCGCCGATGATTTCACGGTGGCGGCGCAGGCTCCCGGCGCCGCTGGTCCGGATCACGTCGGGGTGGGTCCGGAGGGCTTCGAGCAGTGACTCGGCGAGGGGGATCGCCCGGCTGATAAGGTGCTTGCTGGCGTAATTGCGGCGGCGGGTGATGCCGTTGAGGATATTGGTCTGTGTTTTCTCGCCGAAGCCTTTCAGGCCGGCGATGCGGCCTTCTTTGCAGGCGGCTTCGAGTTTTTCGACGGTGTCGAGTTTCAGCTCATCGTGAAGAACTTTGATTTTCTTGGGACCGAGGCCGGGAATTTCCAGCATGGCGAGAAGGCCGGGCGGGGTTTCGGCCTTCAGTTCGTCGTAATATTCGAGGCGGCCCTTGGTGATGAGCTCGACGATTTTCTTGGCGATGGATTCACCGATTCCTTTGACTTCGCTGAGGCGGTTTTCGGCGATGAGTTTATCCAGCGGCTCGGCCAGGGTCTCCAGCGCGCGGGCGGCAGTTTGATAGGCGCGGGTTTTGAACGGGTTTTCGCCCTTCAATTCCAAGAGCGTCCCGATTTGTATCAGAATGTCGGCGACCTTGTCCTTATCCATACTTCAGTTTAGGCCGTGGCGCGGATGAATCCAAGCACGAGGAACAGTGCACAAAGGCCTGGAGTACAAGATGAAACAGCCTTGTCGAAATGGCAGGAAATGGGGAGGCGATCTGGGTTTGCCCGGCGGCTGCTGGCCTTCGGACGTGGCTGCGGACAGGAATGTCCGCGCTCCGAGGCCGTCCGGAGATGCGCCGGAGGGCGTAGGCAACACAGGACTTGGAATGGGCCCCCTAATTTTTGGGTCGTTTTAGGTTTAACGAGGTTTGACAGCGGGGGTTTTTGGGCTGACCACAGCCCGGACGGCGTGGCGACAAGGGGTGGACAGTGCGTGGTCAGAGCATTGACGATGGTCTGCAAAGGCATGACAGTCGAGACGGAACACGAGACGTCCGCGCCATGGGTAGGACATGCCGCCGCACGTCGGATAGCGGACGACCAGCAGGTCGTCCCTACCGGTCAAAAGCGATCCGCGGCCGAGGGCGTCGTGAAAACATTGAAGAGGTTGTTTCTTTGGCGTGTTTAGGCGTTTTTTGATGTTTTTTCGTGTTGTTTGAGTGTGGTTTAGATGTTGTGTGGTTTAGATGTTTTTTGGAGGTTATGGCGCTTGCGAAGCGACTGTCCGTGACGCTGGCATAGACAGCTTCGCGGAAACGTGTGACTGGTTGCGTGGGGCGCAAAGGGCCACCTGGTCATGCCGAGTTCATGTTGTTTTCATCCTCCTCCGCCAAGCTTCCGCCGTCTCAAGACTTTGGCGGACCGATCCTCCGTTGGTGAATGAACATCATCATTCACACGGAGGCAGTTTAGCAGAAAGCGGGGGAAAATAAACTCCAAAAACAGAAGGAAATGAGGCTTGGAAATGACGGAGAGGCGGCACGGAGCGAGGGGACGGGGCCGAATTTCAGATTTGAAATTTGAAAGGAAAGGAAGTGCGAGGAAGCCAAAGCAGGGCGCTGCTCCTGGCTTGAGAAACCTCGAATGGTGGAACGAATCCGTTCCGCCCTGCGGGCGGGGTTTTCGCTGCGCGAAAACCAACACGGCTTAGTTTTTGAGGAACTGGGTGAGCTCGGGGTTTTTGGCGCGTTCGGCGGCTTTGGTCAGGATGGCGCGGGCTTCTCCGGAGGGGTCAAATTTCAGGATCTGGCCGGCCAGCTCTTTTGCCTTTTGGTTTTGCTTAAGGCCGGCTTCGGCTTCGAAGTAATGCGCGCCGTCGTTGACGGTGTAGAGGCGCAGGCCGCTTTCCATCTGTTTGCGCATGGGGCTGTCCTGGGCGAGACGGCCCATCGTGGTGTTAAAGCGCTCCACGGATTGCTTGAAAGCGGCAACGGGATCTTTGCCCTGGAGGACGTCGGAGTAGCGTCGGGCATTCAAAAACTGTTCCGTGAGCTGGGGTTGAACGCGTTCGCGGGCCTGGCTGCCGGCGGGGAGTTTATCGTAAATCTCCAGGTTCTTCTTTTCCTCTCCGAGCGCGCGATTGAGGGCGAAGAGCTCGCCCACCGCTTCAGCGTCCGGAGAACCGGAAGTCACCTTCACCAGGCAGGCGTCACGGCGGGTTTCCAATTCCTTTTTTGCCGGCGGATAGGCCTGAGCCAGGCTCTTGATGTAGTTCATCAGGAAACTGGCACGGACTCCGGCAAACGCCGGATTGGCCTGGACGCCATGATCGTAGCACCACAGATATTCCGCGAGGGCCTCGGCATTCATGCGTTTCTGCGCGAGGGCCATGGCGTATTGCATCCGGCCACTGGGGTTGTTGGTGCCGTCGGCCAGCATTTTTTCCCGAGCCCGGGTAACCGAGTCCTTGCCGGCCATCGTGGAGTCGAAATCGGCGATGAAGGCCTTGGGATCTTTGTAGCCTACGAGGCGATCGATTTCGGTGCCGTCGGCTTTGAGCAACAGAACGGTGGGGTAAGCCTCGATGTGGTATTGCTTCGCGAGGTTGGTTTGCTTTTCCGCGTCGAGCTTCAAGGCGATGGCTTTCTGCTTCACCAATTCGATCACGGCGGCGTCGGACCAGGTGTTTTTATCGAGCATTTTGCAGGGCCCGCACCAGGTGGTGTAGAAATCGATGAGGAGGATTTTGTTGGCGGCGGCGGCTTCCTTGGAGGCGGCTTCGAAACTGAGATTGGAAAACATTTCCGCGCCGAAAGCCGGCAGGGTGAAGGCCAGACAGGCGGTGAGGGAAATGGTTTTTATGGTGGTGGTGGTTTTCATTTTTGTTTTCTTAATTCCTCCAAGATAAAGGGAACCTATGTCGAACGAAATTCAATGCAGGTGTGGAAATTGAATGAAAAGCGGCAGAGGGCTGCCGCACTCCAAAACCTGTCGGACGCCGTGCGGGCGTTGTGATTTCGTGGCCATGGCTTTGGTCCGACCAGCGCCCTCACCCCGGCCCTCTCCCATCTGCGGTGTTACACAAAATGTGTCCAGACTTGTCCATGAATCACTTCGCTAGAGCGGTTTAATTTATTCTGTGGCCGCCGCACGGGGTTTGGTTGTGCTGAAGAGCCAGTAGTGACCGACCGTCGGTTGGGGGATTTTCGCCCGATCCCACGCATTTGGACATTGCTGTGGCCGAGGACGGCCACACTCCGAGCAGAGGGGCTGCCGGCCACAGTTTTAATGAAATTGCTGTAAGCGCACATTTCCATGCTTTTGAACGCGCTGCGGCTTATAAAGCCGCGCTCCGGGACTTTTTGTGGCTAGAAATTCTTCTTCACCTTCCAGGCCATGTCCATTAATTCCTGGTTGAAGGGTTCGGGCACGGCGCCTTCGACGGCGTATTTGTAAAGGGCACAGCGGTAAACGTGGCCGGCGACGCGGGTCACGTAGGAAAGCGCCAACAGGGCAAAGACCCAGATTACGATGCCCACGGCGAAAATCGGGCCGCTTTTGGCCAGGTACGCCACGCCGCCGAATAGGGCCAGCGGCAGGAGTGAGCAAAGGAAGAGGACCAGGCTGCCCGCCGAGAGGCCGACATAACCGATCAGGCTTTCGCCCCAGGTGCGCTTAAGGGTGGTCGCGGAATGTTGCAGGACTTTGACGGGATTGCGGAGATTCTCCTCCTGGATGATCACGGGTATGGCAAAAACCGCGGCAAGGCTCCACGCCAGACCGACGAGACTGGCCACGATGCGTCCACCCATGGGCAGGCGCTCTTCGACCAGGCGAATAAGCCAGCCCACCGCACCGGCAAGCAGGGACCACATGAAAATGGACGGCAGCCGCGACCACGCCAGGCGGAAGCCGCGCCGGAAGGAAACTCCGCGACCATCCAGCGCGGCAAGGATTTCCCCGTACATGGCGACGTTGAAGAACGTGGCGAGAAACATGGAGACGAGGTAGATCGCGAGCAGGACGATCCGGCCGGCGGTGGACTTGATTGATTCACCGAATTCGGATGAGAAGCGGTTGCCATGTTTGTGTGAAGCCTGCGCGGCTGCATCCGCCTTTGGCGTTGTGTCACTCTGCTCCAGCGAAACCGAAGGCCGGTTTCCACCCGCCGGATGCCGCGTGCTCCACAAGACAGCCGGTCCCGCAACCGCCGAGAAAAAAACCAGGGCGATAACCAGGGTCAGGCAGGTGGTGATGAACGGGAAGAGCAGCAATTTGCGGTGGCTGAACGTCACGGCCACGGACGCTTTGAAGAGCTGCCAACTGCGTTGGAATCGTGTGATCATATGGTTGATGGGTTCTTCTCCTTGATGAATGCCAGCAGTTCACCTTCGCTCAGGCCGTTATTGGCCGCTTCAGTCAACAACCGCTGGTAAATGTCTTTGAGCCGCGCTTTGCGTTCCTTCACTTCGGGGACGGCGGTGGTGGCGTCCGTGTGAATAAATGATCCACTGCCCCGTTCGCTGACGATGATGCCCTTGAGTTCGAGTTCGCGATAGGCCTTGGCGACGGTATTGGGATTGACCTTGAGGTATTCGCTTAGCGAGCGAATGGTGGGGAGTTGGTCGCCGGTCTTGAAATTACCCGTCGCTACCGAGGTGTGGACCTGGTTAATAATTTGTCGATAAACCGGGATTCCGGATTCGTATTCGACTTTCCAATTGTCTAAATCGCTGCCGTTGAGGGGCATACGTATATTATTTAAATGTTATACTAATAATATAGTACAATGAGGTGGGAGGGTCAAGAGGTTTTTTTGGGGAATGATGGGAAGAATGGGACCGGTGAGACCGGTGAGACCGGTGAGACTTGTGGGACGTGTGAGGAGGACGTGGGGAAGCCGTTGAAACGGCTGGAAGAATTTCCAACTCCTGAGTCTAGCACCGGGCTGAAGCCGCGGTGTTAATGATATTTCGGATACAGGATCGCCATCGCCGGGCTTCGGAGAGAGATTCGCGGACGCGCGGCAGCGCGTCCCTACCCTGGCCGCTAGCGGTGATTCAGGAGGCCAAGGTTCTCGATGATGGCGCGGGATTCTTCGGGGGAGGTTTGGAGGATGGTTTGCCAGCCGCGGGCGGCGCCGGCTTCGATGTTTTCGGCGCGGTCGTCGAGATAGAGGATTTGCGCGCCGCGTTTGCCGCTTACCTGCTCCACGACGTCGTAGATTTTGGCGGCGGGTTTCATGGCGCCGTGCTGGTAGGAGAGGATGTAGTCGGTGAAGTTCGCGAAGAACGGATACGTGCGGCGGATGAAGGAGACGGCGAGGTCGTTGGTGTTGGAGAAAATGTACGTGGGCAGGCCGCGCTGACGGAGTTCTTCGTTCAGGCGGATCATGGAGTCCATGGGCGTGAAGATGTCGCCGAAGAATTCGTTGAACTCCCCGGCCGAGCCGGTGTAGCCGGTGGCGGCTTTCACGGCCTGATAGAATTGTTCGTTGTTGAGGCGGCCGGTTTCGAATTCGAAGAGGAGCGGGGATTGGTCCAGGTTCTTCCGGACTTCCCCGGCGCTCATCGGACTTTTTTCCGCGAGGCGGCGGGTGGCGCGGCCGAAGTCGAATTCGAGGAGGACTTTGCCGAGGTCAAAAACAATGGCTTCCGGTTTGGTAGTGCTGCTCATGGTGGGAAGAAAGTCAGCGGCCCATGTCGCGACGGCCTTCGAGGGCGCGCGTGAGGGTGAGGTCGTCGGCCAATTCAAGGCCGGTGCCAGCGGGGAGGCCGTGGGCGATGCGGGTGATTTTGAGCTTCGGGCGCGCGAGGCGCTTCGCGAGATAGGAACTGGTGGCGTCGCCTTCGACGTCGGTGGGGAGCGCGATCACGATCTCGGTGATGACCGGGTCTTTCAGGCGGTTTTCGAGTTCGGCGATGCGCAGGTCTTCGGGCTCGATGCCGTCGAGCGGGGAAAGTTTACCGCCCAACACGTGATAGCGTCCGCGAAAGGCGCCGGATTTTTCGAGGGTGATGACGTCCACGGCGCGTTCGACGATGCAGAGGGTTCCATTGTCACGACGGGAATCGCCGCAGACGGGGCACGGGGAGGATTCGGTGAGTGCGCCGCAGGTGGTGCAGAAGCCGATTTTTTCGCGGGCGGTGACCAAGGCTTCGGCGAGGTGTTTGACGGAGGCGGGGTCGCTCTGGGCGAGATAAAGGGCGATGCGCTCGGCGGAACGGGGACCGATGCCGGGAAGGCGGTTGAGGGCGCCGACGAGGGCGACGATGGCTTCGGGTAAGGCGAGCATGGGGGTCAGGACGGTCTTACCCCAAACACAAGGGTGCAGTTGGGGACAGAATTCCCCTCACCCCTGCCCTCTCCCAAAGGGAGAGGGAGAGCGGTCGGATGCATTCGGATACTCTGGCGATTAAGGCGCGATGTCCCGCAGAGGGTGGCTGGTTGGAATGAGCCTCGTCACCTCGGCTGCTACGGAATGAGGTGGGAAGGCGGTCCGTATTCAATCGAATCGTTCGAGTCTGAGGAGAAGCGATCACATTCCCGGGAGCTTGAAGCCGGCGGTGGCCTTGCCCATTTCGGAGTTGGAGATTTCCTTGGCCTGGTTCAGGGCCTGATTCACGGCGGTGATGATGAGGTCCTCGAGCAATTGGGCGTCTGCGGGATTGATGGCGGCCGGATCGATTTTGACCGAGGCGAGCGAGCCGTCGCATTTGGCGATGGCTTTGACGGCGCCGCCGCCGCTGGTCGCCTCGACGGTGCGGTTGGCGAGGGCGTTTTGGATTTCTTCCATCTGCTGCTGCATGCGCGCAGCTTGTTTCATCAGTTTTCCGAGGCCGGACATAAATTTATGGGGTTAGAAAGTTGAAAGTTGCAGGTTGCAGGTTTTGTAAATCAGGCGCGGACTTCGACGATCTGGCCTTTGAATATTTCCAAGGCCTTTTGGATGAGGGGGTCTTTTTTGAAATCTTCCTGGGTCACGGGGAGGGCGGAGGATTTTTCGCGCGGGGCAACGGGTGCGGCGGCACTGCGCGCGGGACCGGCTGGGGCGGCTTCGGCAGCGGCGGGCGGCGGCAGCGTGACGGGAACGCGACCGGCGGGCGCGGGGGCTTTGACGAATCTGATCTGGCTGTTCGCGTGGCCCAGTTCCGCGAGCTTGGTCTGGATGAGGGTGTGATTTCGGCTCTGGTCCACCATCGGGATGTCATCCGCGAATTCGGGGTCGAAGCCGATCATGAAAAGATTCCGCTCGTGTGAAACGGGATGAGCGCGGGCCAGGTAGGTGCGAACGAAGGGGCTGGCGCGACCCACGGCGTCCACCAATTGGGCCCATAATTCTTCCAAATTGGCTGGAGCGGCGGGAGCAACCGCGGCGGTATTTTCCTTCAACGCCGGGGCGGGTTGCGGGGCTGACGCGGGCGCAGGCGCGGGGCCGGCAGCCTTGGGCATCGGGCGAGGGGCCGCGGCGGCCGCCGGCGCCGCAGCAGCCGGGGCGGCCGAAACGGGTGACGGTTTGGCTTCGGTGGAACCGCCGCCGCGCAGGTTTTTCAACTGCGTCAAAATGGTATCGAGCGGCACGGCGGACCGGGCTTCGATGGCCTTGAGGATGGCGACCTCGATGAGAATTTTCTTCGAAGCCGCGTCGCGCAGACGCATTTCGGCCTCGGCCAGAACTTCAAGAATGCGCGTAAGGCCGCTGGAGGTGGCCAGCGGCGCCTGGGCGGCGAGAGCGGTGGCTTCAATCTCGGAGACTTCGATCATCTTCAGATCGCCGCGTGAGACGACGTAGATGAGAAGATTGCGGAAATGATTGAGCAGGTCGGAGAGGAGGCGGCCGAGGTCCTTGCCGTTGCCGGAGAGATCGTTCAACTGGCGCAGGGCATTTTCAACTTCGCCGGCCAGGATGGCGCGAGTGAGTTCGAGCAGTTGCGCCTGGGCGGTGAGGCCGAACATGGAGAGGACGTCCGACTCCTCGATCTTGTCGCCGCAAAAGCTAATCAACTGGTCGAGGGTGGATTCGGCGTCGCGCAGGGCGCCCTCCGCACCGCGAGCAATGGCGTGGAGCGCCTCCGGGCTCAATTGCACCTTCTCCTGCTTCGCGATGTAGTCGAGGTGCTTGCCGATCAGGGCCACGGGAATGCGGCGCAGGTCGTAGCGCTGGCAGCGGGAAAGAATGGTCGGCAGTACCTTCTCGGGGTCGGTGGTGGCGAACATGAATTTCACATGCGGGGGCGGCTCTTCGAGCGTCTTCAACAGCGCGTTGAACGCGGCGGTCGAGAGCATGTGCACTTCGTCGATGATGTAGATCTTGAAGGGCGAGGAGGCGGGCGTGTATTTGCAGGTCTCGCGCAATTCGCGGACCTGTTCGACGCCGTTGTTGCTGGCACCGTCGATTTCGAGCACGTCCAGCGCGCGGCCTTCGGCGATTTCCTGGCACTTGGGATCGTCGTCCGCGAAATCCACCTTCGGCCCGCCGGTGCAATTGAGACACTTGGCGAAGATGCGGGCGATGGTGGTCTTGCCGGTGCCGCGCGGTCCGCAGAAGAGGTAAGCGTGCGCGATGCGTTTCTGTTCGATGGCCCGGGAGAGCGTCTGGGTGACGTGCTCCTGGCCGACCACTTCGCTGAAGCGCTGCGGCCGGTATTTTCGAGCGATGACTAGATACGACATGTTTGGACGCCGGCGACCGGACGAAAAATAAGTACCAGGGTGACCACGGCAAAAGCAGAGCAAACTACCGTTGCTGCCTTCCGGCCCTGGCGGGGTTCGTAAGTCCACAGTCCATGGGCCCTGGCGATGGGAATGTGGCGCACGGGAGGGTGGGCTTCAAGGTTAAAAAAGGTTGAGGGTTGAAAGTTGAGGGTTGGGAGTGTGATCAGTAATCAGTAACCAGTAATCCGTGATCAGTTGAGAAATCACAGTGCGTTGAAGGGCACGGTGAGGAGCGAACGGCGAAACGGGGAGGCTGACGAGAGGGTCAGCGGGAGCGGCGGCGGGGTCGGCGGGTGCGCTGCTGGGAGCGCTGCTGCGGGCGTTGGGGGCCGGGCTGGGTCCAGGAGGGACGGCTGTGTTCGAAACCCTCGCGCATCATGCCTTTGGGCTCCTGGGGAGGGCGGGCCTCGGTAACGGTGATGTTGCGTCCACCCAAACTGTAAGAGTGGAATTTTTCCAGGGCGGCACCGGCAGATTCCGGCGTGGCCATGGTGACGAAAGCGAAGCCGCGGGATTGCTGGGTGGCCGGATCGCGCATCAGTTCGACGCCGGCGACCGTACCCTTTTGCGAAAACAGTGCGCGCAATTCCTCTTCGCCGACCGCGGGCGAGAGGTTGCCAATGTAGAGCCGGTTGTTCACCCCGGAAAAAAGCAGGCGCGGGACCAGCGGTCCCGCGCCTCCTGATAGACAAATAGCTTAGTAGCGGCGCTGGCTGCGGCCACCACCACCCTGGCTGTCACCACGACCGCCCCGGAAACCGCCGCCACCGCCGCCGCCGCCGCCGGCGCGCTCTTCACGCGGGCGAGCTTCGTTGACCGTGAGGTTGCGTCCGTCGAGGGTCGCGCCGTTCATGGCGCTGATCGCCTTCTGGGCTTCTTCAGCCGAGCCCATGGTGATGAAACCGAACCCACGGGGACGGCCGGTGGCGCGATCCATCATGAGGTTGGCTTCGACCACGGTGCCGTGCGCCGCGAAGGCGTCCTGCAGATCGTTTTCAGTCGTGTTGAACGAGATGTTTCCTACGAACAATTTTGTGCTCATTTAATTGGTTACTGTCCTCGGTGTTACCCTGCTTAATCCATACTGTTCCCGGTTCTCGGGTTTCAAATCATCACCGAACGAAGTTCACTTGAGGATTTACCACGTGCTGGAAGCTACAAGCTACCTATCAGACACCTGCACTTTGCACTGTTATGGGTGAAAAGCAAGAGATTTCTGCAAAAGAATTAGGGACACGACTTTGGGGGGCTTTTCCGCGCCGCGTGTTTGTCATTGCTCTATGAACGTATTCTGGCATAATGGTCGGGTGGCACTTAATGACATTAGTTCATCCGGCGCGGGTTTTTCGCGCGTGGCTCCCGCACGATTGGCAGGGTGGCTCTGAGTCGTCCCTTTCCTTCCCGTAGTTTCCGTTCGCGCGAACCTCTGCATCGTCGGAACGGAAAAATTCGTGCCCGTGAAGTGCGCGTCCTGGATGAGGACAAGCAACTTCTCGGGGTGATGCCCTTGAATGAGGCCCTGCGGCTGGCGCAGGCCAAAGGCCTGGACCTGGTGGAAATCGCGGCGACCGCCGTGCCCCCCGTTTGTCGCATTGTGGACTACGGGAAATTCCTGTACCAGGAAGCCAAGCGCAGCAAGGAAGCCACGCCGCAGTCCGCGAGCCGGATGAAGGAGCTCCAGATTTCGCCGGCGATTGACCCGCATGACCTGGCGGTGAAGCGCAACCATGCGATCCAGTTCCTGTGCGATGACATGAAGGTGCGCGTCAAGTTGCGCTTCAAAGGCCGGCAAAAGGCGCACAAGGAAATCGGTTTTGAAGTGATGAACCGGTTCGTGCAGGAGGTGGCGCAGTATGGCCACGCGGATGCGCCGCCCAAACTGCTGGGTGATCGCGACCTGAACGTGCTGCTCACCCCGCTGCCGCGCGACAAGCGCGCCAAAAATCCACGTCAGGCCCAGCCCGAGGCCGAACCGTCCCAGCCCGGGAACGGAGCTACTTGAGCCTTTTCACCCGATATTGCATACAAACCGTTACGCGGCTTTGCCCAAAGTAATGAACCTGGTTCCCCGATCATGATCACACCCCGGAAAACCAATCCGCGGGTGGAATACCGCCTGCGCCAACGGGACCTCGTCCAGAGCTCTCCTTCGCTCGCCGAAAAGTATCCCCAGCTCAAGAAGCTGGCGGTGAACCTCATGTTCTATGATTCCACCGGAGTCACGAAGCATCAGGAGATCAAGTGCACGCTCAATCCCGAGCACGCCAAATCCGCGTTGTGGTTTCATTGCCCCGGCGGGGAGTGCGTGGGCGGGGATTTCGATTTGAGCGCGGTGCTGGCCACGGCGGTGGCCGAACGACGCAAAGAGCACAGCGGGGAACTGCGCTGCCAGGGCGAGCGCGGCCGGGGCGATCACGCGCGAGTTGCCTGCCAGTCGTTATTACGCTACAAACTTACCCTCACTTATGACTGAAATACGGTTGCGAAAAGGCGAATCGGTGGACAAAGCGATTCGCAAACTCAAAAAGAAACTCGATCGCGAGCAGACCATTCAGCAGTACCGTCAGCGCCGCCGCTTCGAAAAGCCGAGCGCGCGCAAGCGTCGCAAGGAAAAGGCCGCGCGATTTGCGGCGATGCTCAAGGCGCGCTACGCGGATGATTAGAGCGTCGGACCCGTTTGGAGATCCGCTTTTGGATTGACCCCCGGCTGACCGAAATTAGGATCAGCCGCGATGCCGCTTTCGCTCACGGACCCCCGCTGGAATGACCTTCGCAGCGCCTACGGGAGCATCGAAGACACGGTGACCTGGCTGACCGAGGCGTACGACGAAGGTGGTTTTTCGCCGGAACGCCTGGGAGACCTGGTCAATGAGGTGCAGCACCAGGGAGACACTTCCACGTCCATGTACGCGGTGGCGCCGCATTTGATCGCGCTGGCGAGAGGCGCGGGGGACGAGGCAGCACTGGAACTGTTGATCACCGCCGGGATGATGTACGCAAACGCGTCGAGCCCGGAGGCGGTCCCCTGCCCGGATTTCCTGCGCGAGGAATTCGTCAACCTGGCCCCCGAAGGAGCGAACCTGATCGCTCCCCTGCTCCCTTTGGCCACGGAGTTTGATCGTTACAAGTGGGCGGTGGCGGCGCTGGCGGGATTCATCGGGCAGCACGAATTCGCGCACTTTCTGGACGGGCTGGATTTTCAGGACGGGAAGTTCCACCACATCTGGATTGGGGGCGCATTTCCGGCGGAGGAGTAAGGGCGGGCAAAAGGGAGGTCATTTGAACGAATACACGCCAGAAACACTGGCAGCGAAATGGAGTGGAAGGGCTGACGGGCTATTGGAGGGACTGAAGGAGAATTGGGAGAGTAACCGGCCGAGGAAGGGATTCCTGTCATTGTTTCCGCCAGAGAAGGATTCTGACCGGGACCAGATGGCTCCCATGTGGGCCAAGCGCACTCTGTCCTACGAGGGAAAGGTGGTGCTGGGACATATCGCGAGGAGCTTTTTTCCGGCGTACCTGCCCGGGCAGCGCACGCACTATGGTTCCGTGGTCTATTCCACAAATGACATACCGACGATGCAGCTCTTCGCTATGGCGTTTGAGGTGAACGAACTTAGAAAGGACAAAACGCCGCCGCCTCCCGGGACCGAGAGAATTGCGAGGGCGATGCGAGATGATCGTTCACGTTTTGCAAGGCTGGCATTGCCGCTCTGCGTCAGCCGACTGGAGTCCTGCTATTTGGCAAATCTGTGCATCCACCGCACGCGACTGCCGCTCGGATATCTGCATGACCGGCTCGTGCCCTTGTTAATTGCGCCTCACAAAACCCAGTGGTGTTGCCTGCTGCCGCTTCGATTTTGGGCCCTCTCGTTCACCACACTCTGGAAGAGCGGGTTACCCGCTTTAGCTCCCGAGCCACTGAAAGCTCAGTGTGCTATGTTCGGCGTCAGACCCTGAAGGATGAGTGCGAACGAGCCGGCCGACATCAGTTACCTGTCGGCGGACTAAGCGCCTCCGGGGCGATGATGGTGAGGGCGGAAACGGCGGCTTTGCGGACGTCTTCGTCAGCATCTTTGCCGGCGGCTTGCGCCAGCACGGGCACGACGGTTTGTTTGTCGGCTTCTTCGAAAGGAATCAACCCCAAGGAAAGGGCGGCGACTTGACGCAGGACCGGGCTGTCGTTTTGCAAAACCTGAACCAAAATCGGGATGGTGGCCTTGTCGTAGCACTGATTATTGATGAGCGTGAGCGCGGACCACAGGCGGACTTCGGCGTCGCTGTCGTGGAGGGTCTCGCGCAGGGCGGCGGTGGCGGGTTTGGCCTGGGTGCCGATGGAGTGCAGCGTGATGGCGGATTGGCGGCGCTGGACCGCATCGGAACTGGAAAGTGCTCTGACCAGGTTCGCCATGGCTTCGCTGGTGACTTCGATCGGTTTCTCGGCAGGAACGGCGGCGGCGACGACGGTGTTGTCGCCGGCGGCGGCGAGGCGGCGTTCGATGTCGAGGATGTCGTCTTTGGAGTGAGCGGCGGCGGGAGCCGCGGGAGCTGAGACGCTGGTTTTGCTCACGGGCGCAGGGGCCTGGACCGGGGCGGAACTGGCGACCTCCGCACTTTTGCCGAGGTGGGTGAATTTCCAACCCGCGAACGAAAGGACGCCGAGAACGGCCACGCCCCCAACACAAGCGCCAACCAAGGTGGGGGTGAGTTGCAATTTGCGGCCGGGTTTTTTGCCGGGAGCCGCAGCGGGGATCGGAGCTGCAGGCGGGTTGGAGGCAGGTGCAGTCGTGGTGGTGGTGGAGACAGGGACTGGCGCGGGTGCGGGGACGCCAGTGGAAGGCGCCGAGGCCGAGGCGGTTGCCGGCGCCAACGCCGGCTCGCTGAAAAATTGTGCGTCAATGTTCGCGAAGCGCACGCGATCCTTGTCGCGGAGTTTTGCTTCGAGGATTCCCTGGCCGTTGAGGGTGGTGCCGTTGGTGGAGTTCAGGTCCTTGAGGATGAATTCGCCTTCCCGGGTGCGAGTGATGCGGGCGTGGGCGAGGGAAACGGAGTGATCATCCACAACTATGGAGTTCCCTTTCATCCTTCCGACTGTCGCAGTCTCTTCTTTGAGAATGTGGCTGACCGGTGGCTGGCCTGGAAACTCTATCGTCAACGTCGGCATGACTACTCTGCTGCTGGCTAGGGCAAATAAAGCTAAGCCTGAAGCGGAGCGCAGTCAAGGTGACCACCCAAGTTAAAGTACGGAAACGCCCCGGGAAAATCCTGAGAGGGTGTGAATAGTGTTAATAACTTTTACAGGGGAATGAAATCGTGCAGAAATCAAGAGGCGCCGGACTTGGGCGGTCCCAGAATTCTCCTTGAATTCGCACGTTTTTCGCGCACCATGCGCCCTCGCTGCCGAATTCTGGAAGCACGGGCCGGTTCCCGGTCCTGACCCCGAAGTGCCACAAGGCAAGGGCGGATTTCGCCAGCCACCATGAGACGAACGCATCATTGCAACGAATTGCGCCCGGCACACATCGGGCAAACCGTCACCCTGACCGGCTGGGTTCATTCCCGGCGCGACCTGGGCGGCGTCATTTTCATTGATATCCGCGACCGCGAAGGCCGCACGCAGACGGTGTTCGATCCGTCGGACCTGCCAAAGGAACTATTCGATCGCGCCGCGGCGCTCCGCAGCGAATGCGTTATCCGCGTGACGGGCAAGGTGCGCCAGCGTCCCGCGGGGACGAACAATGCAAAGATTCCCACGGGCGAGATCGAAGTGCCGGTGACGGAATTGGAGCTGTTGAACTACGCCGAGGTGCTGCCGTTCCCGGTGGATGATCCGGAAGTGGCGAACAAGGTGAATGAGGAGCTGCGGTTGCAATATCGCTACCTGGATCTGCGCCGCCCGGAGATGGCGCGCAACCTGCGCCTGCGCAGCAAGGCGGCGACGGCCACGCGGGTGTTCATGGATGAACAGGGTTTCCTGGAGATCGAGACGCCGTTGTTGTTCAAGAGCACGCCCGAGGGCGCGCGCGAATTTCTGGTGCCGAATCGGCGGGAGCCGGGGACGTGTTACGCGCTGCCGCAGTCGCCGCAGCAGTTCAAGCAGATCCTGATGGTGGGCGGCATCGAGCGCTATTACCAGATTGCGCGGTGCTTCCGCGACGAGGACCAGCGCGCGGATCGCCAGCTTGAGTTCACGCAGGTGGACATTGAGATGTCGTTCATCGAGCGCGAGGACATTTATGCGCTGATCGAGGGATTGCTGAAGCGCATCTGGAAGACGGCGTTGAACATGGATATTCCGACGCCGTTCAAGCGCATCTCGTTTCAGGAGGCGATCAATCGCTACGGCATCGACAAGCCTGACACGCGGTTCGCGATGGAGCTGGTGGATTTCACGGAGGAATTTCGCGCAAGCGGATTCAAGGTGTTCAGTGGCGCGGTCGCCAATGGCGGCGTGATTAAGGCGCTGAATGCGAAAGGCATGGCCGGCGCGACGCAGGGGCAGATTGATACGATGACGGAATACGCGAAGAGCTTCGGCGCGAAGGGCCTGGCGTATATCAAGGTGGAGAACGGCGAATGGAAATCGCCCATCGTCAAATTCTTCAACGAGGCTGAGAAGGCCGCGCTGATCAAGAAGCTGGCGATCGAGGAAGGTGACCTGATTCTTTTCGCGGCGGACCAGTGGCTCAATGCCTGCGAAATCCTGGGTCGCATTCGGCTCTATTGCGCGGACCTGTTGAAGACGCAGGGCAAGCTGGTGATTCCCACGGATCGTTTTGATTTCCTGTGGGTGATTGATTTCCCGCTGCTCAGCTTCGACAAGGAGCAAAACCGCTGGTACTCCAGCCATCATCCGTTCACCGCGCCAATTGCGGATGACATTCAGTTTCTGAAGTCGGACCCCAAGAAGGTTCGCGGGCAGCATTACGACATCGTGGTGAACGGCGTGGAACTGGGCGGTGGCTCGATTCGTATTCACCAGCCCGATGTGCAGAAGACCGTGTTCGAGGAAGTGCTGCAAATTCCGCCGGCGGAGACGCAGTTGCGCTTCGGTTACATGCTGGAGGCGTTTCGTTACGGAGCGCCGCCGCATGGGGGCATTGCGCTGGGTTTTGACCGGTTGATCGCGATTCTTTGCAATACGCCAAGTATTCGCGACGTGATTGCGTTCCCGAAGACGGCCAAGGGCACGGATTTGATGACGCAGGCGCCCTCGCAATTCACGCCGCGCCAGCTTCGCGATCTGCACCTCGAGTTGAAGGCGCCGAAGCCGCCTCCGCCTACACCATCAAATTAGGCGGGCTTAAACTTTCCCCTTGACCGTCGCGCGGGAGCGGACTTAGTGTCGCTTCGGCTTCAAGTTGCGTGCAGTCGCAGAGCGGACCAGGGCGACCACACGGGCCAGGGGTCTGTGGCCCTCGCGCTTTACGGCTGGTAGCTTGGAGGCTTCCAAAGTACTACCATGGCTAGCGGAAAAGTTAAGTGGTGGAACAATAAGCGCGGATTCGGCTTCATCAGCCAGGGCACGGGACAGGACGTGTTCGTGCATCACAAGGCAATCCTCGGAGAGGGTTTCAAGGTTTTGCATGAAGGTGAGGAAGTCCAATTCGACGTTATTACCGGTGACAAAGGCCTGCGCGCCGAGAACGTGCAGCGTCCCCGGGCTTAGCGAGCGGTAAGCGGACGATTTAATGCGTTGGTTCCGCGCTTCGCGCGGGGTCGGCGCATCCGCCTTCGCTGAAGCTACGGCGGACCGGGCGCGACGACCCTACCCACAATAGCGACCGTCGGTTTCTTTCCGTTCGCCAGCGGCGGGCGGACGGGCTAGACTTCTCACGATGCAGGGTCCTGACGCCGCACCCATCACGAGTCTTTACGTTCACGTGCCGTTTTGCGCGCGCAAGTGCTCGTACTGCGCGTTTTATTCGGAGGCGGGCGACCGGGATTTGGTGGAGAACTACGTCACGGCGCTTATCCGGGAGATGGAGTTGGTGGCGCATGATCTTCGCCCGAAAACCATTTTCTTCGGTGGCGGAACCCCCTCGTTGCTCAGCGTTCGCCAATGGGAGCGCATTTTGGAGGCGATGCATCGCTTCAAGATCGCCGATGCCGCGGAGTGGACGGTGGAATGCAATCCGGCGACCGTTTCCGCGGACAAGGCGAAGTTGCTGCGTTCGGGCGGTGTGAATCGCATTTCGATGGGTGTGCAATCGCTGGACCCCGCCCTGCTCGACCGGCTCGGGCGCATTCACAGCCGCGAGATGGTTTTCAAATCCTGGGATATTTTGCGCGGAGCGGGTTTCGACAACGTCAACTTGGACCTGATGTTTGCGATACCGGGGCAATCGCTCGACATCTGGCGCGCGACTCTATCAGAGATTATGGCGCTGGGACCGGAACATCTTTCGAGTTACGAACTTATTTACGAGGAAGACACGGCGTTGTTCGCGCAGATGAAGGCCGGCGAGTTCGACGTGGACGAGGACCTGGCTTGCGCGATGTATGAGGAGTTGGTTGAGCGCGCGGTCTCGGCCGGATTTGACCAGTATGAGGTGGCGAATTTTGCAAAGCCTGCGCGTAAGGAGCGCCCGTCTCTGAAGCTGCCGGGCGTGCCCGCACACGCATGTTGGCACAACGTCAATTACTGGCGCGGGGGTTCGTTTTATGGGCTGGGGCCGAGCGCCACGGGTTATGCGCGCGGAGAGCGGGCAAAGAATGTTTCCGATACGCGACGCTACTGCGAAATACTTTCGCGCGGGCAGAGGCCGACGGACACTCGCGAGCAACTGGCGCCACTGGCGCGAGCCGGCGAGACCGCGGCCTTTGGACTGCGGATGGTCGCGGGCTGGCCGTTCGATCAGTTTGAAAAGGTCACCGGACACGATTTGCGTCGCGATTGGGCTCCGGCCATGAATCAACTGGTTAATGACGGCTGGGGGGATTTGTCCGCCAGCGGTTTTCGGCTCACGAACACCGGGCTTCGCTTCGCGGATGCCGCGGCGGAGTTGTTTCTTCGTTAGCCGCAATTATGGCGGTCATTGCGCTCGACCTCGGCGGCACCAAACTGGCGGGCGCGATCATCAACCCGTCCGGTCGCGTGGTTCATCGCCAGGTGGGTCTGCTCGCGGAACGTCGGGGCAAGGCAGTGGGCGCATTGATAAGGGAACAAGTTGTTGCACTGCTCGCGCAGGCGGACTCGCGTAGGATCAAAGTGAGCGCAATCGGCGTGGCGGTGCCTGGCATCGCCAATATTTCCCCCGGCAAGGTCTGGGCGCCGAATATCCCCGGCTGGGAGAAATATCCGCTGCACAGGGAGCTTTCCAAAATCGCTGGCGAGCGGAGGGTCGTCATCGAGGGCGATCGCGCGTGTTACATCCTCGGTGAAACGTGGCTGGGCGCGGCGCGCGGCTGCCACAATGCGATTTTTTTGGCGGTGGGGACGGGCATCGGCGCGGGGATTTTGGTGGATGGACGAGTGTTGCACGGTGCGAACGACATTGCGGGAGCGATCGGGTGGCTGGCGTTAGACCGGCCTTTTCGCCGTGAATATGTGCAGTGCGGCTGCTTCGAGTATCACGCTTCGGGGGATGGGCTCGCGAAGGTGGCGCGGGAGATGCGGCGCACGGCCCAAAAGCAGTCCGCGCAGGAGATTTTCACAGCCGCGGCCGCCGGAGATCGAACCGCCCGCGCGGTGGTGGCGCAGGGAATCGAGTTTTGGGGCATGGCGGCAGCTAATCTGGTGAGTTTGTTCAATCCCGAGGTGATTGTCTTCGGCGGAGGGGTTTTTGGTCCGGCGAAGCAGTATCTCGAGCAGATTCGCAGCGAAGCGGCGCGATGGGCGCAGCCGATCGCGATGAAGAAGGTGAAGCTGAAGAGCTCGACGTTGGATGCTGACGCTGGATTACTTGGCGCGGCGCACGCGGCGTTGCAGAGTAGTTAAGCGGCCTGGTGCCCGGCTGACTTCGGAACGAGCGTCACGCAGGCCAGCGCCGCCACGAGAATAAAGGCGCCGCCGGCCATGACGGCATAGACGAGATTTCCCTTCAATAGATCCCGCACGATCGGGCCGAAGGTGAGCGCGGCGATGATTTCCGGCAACACGATGAAGAAGTTGAAAATGCCCATGTAAACGCCCATGCGTTTGGGCGGCAGCGCTCCCGCCAGCATCGCATATGGCATGGAGAGAATACTAGCCCAGGTGATGCCGCCCAAGCCAAGCGCGAGCAGCAGCCAATACTTCTGCTGCTCCCCGTGAACCATCCCCACGCCGAGGAGGCCGAGCCCACCGAGCAACAGGCACAACCCGTGAATGTGACGGCGATCCAACCGCTGCGCCGCGGCCATAAGCGCGAAGGCCGCAATAAAAGTCACCGCGTCCTTCCAGGCATAGCAAACACCGGCCCACTCCGCCCCGGATTTAAACAGGTCGCTGTTCGGATCGGTGGAGCCGAAGACGACTGGTACCGCATTGGAGAAGTGCAGCCACATGCAAAATAGTCCCATCCAGGTGAAGAACTGCACGATCGCGAGCCGCCACATGGTCGATGGCATTTCGCGCAGTGCGGCGAAAATTTCCTCGATCAGCTTTGCCGGGCCGCCGCTGGCAGCCTGCTCGCGCCGGAACGCCTCCAAATCTTCGGGTGGATATTCCGAGGTCGTAAATACCGTCCAGAGCACCGCCCCGAGAAATGCCGCGGCGCCGATATAGAAGGAGATCCGGACATTCGCGGGCACGGCGTGTTCTGCGCCGGTATCGCTGGAAATGTGCAGGAAGTTCTTGAGCAACCACGGCAACAAGCCGGCCACCACGGCGCCCACGCCAATAAAGAAACTCTGCATCGCGAACCCGGTGCCGCGTTGTTCTTCCGGCAACTTGTCCGCCACGTAGGCGCGGAACGGCTCCATCGAAATGTTGATCGAGGCGTCCAGCACCCATAAGAGCCCGGCGGCCATCCAAAGGGTGCCGCAGTTGGGCATCAGGATCAGCGCGAGGGAGCTCAAGATGGCGCCGGTCAGGAAATACGGGCGGCGACGTCCCAGCGGCCCCCAGGTGCGGTCGCTCATCGCACCGATGATGGGCTGCACGATGAAGCCGGTGAGCGGCGCGGCGAGCCAGAGCATGGGAATCTGCGCATCCGAGGCCCCGAGATATTTGTAGATGGGGCTCATGTTGGCCATCTGCAGGCCCCAGCCGAATTGGATGCCCAGGAAACCGAAACTCATGTTCCAGATCTGCCAGAAGGAGAGGCGGGGTTTGTTCATGGCTGGAGTCGGGGCTTTGCGCGATTAATGGCTAAATTCAGCACGGGGTTGGGGAGCGAAGCAAGCAAGTTCCTGCGTGAATTCGCCTACGAACGGTCGGCACCCTGTTCCCGAAGCGCGGCAGTTCCGGGTCGCCGGGGGACGCACTCCAAGGCGCACCAGAACTGATTCGCCGGGGGGGTTACAAATCGTCCGCGCTGCGGCTGAGGACAGCCGCGCGCCACTTCAAAGGTGCTGACATAAGTCTTGCAAATGGACGGGGCGGGAGTTTCATAGCCACATGGAACCGGTTTTGTGGGCGCTGGCGGTGACGGCTCCTCTCATCATCATCGGGACGTGTGTCTATCTCGCGCGAAACAAGGACTTGAAGGACGAAGAGCGGGACGAGCAGGTGCCGCTCGAAGTTCGGATCCGGCAGATCGCAATACTTTTTTCCCTGCCTGCCTGGGTGCTGCTCGTCATCGCGTTTATCGCCGGATCGCTCGGCCGCGTCATCGGCCACCCCACGGCGGGCGTCGTTTTTCTGGTGTCCTGTCTTTTTTGCAGCCCGTTTTCGCTGATCATTTTCCTGAAATGGTCGGACGTTGAGGCCCGCTTCGTCAAAAAGCTGTTCTGGTTTGTCTGGACGATGGTGCCGATGTTGCTGGGATTGTTTATTTTATTGGGCAGTATGGCGCTTAAATGGAAGCCGGCACCTCCGCGCGGCAACACGCCAGCGCAGGCGCAACAGGGCTGACGGCCCGACGCGACGTGAACCGGCACATTTGCGCCTGAAAGCTCGAATCGCTTGGCACGGGCTTAGCTATAAAGAATTTTATGCGTTGTTTGGTGACCGCGGGGCCGACTTACGAGCCGCTGGATCGGGTGCGGAGGTTGACAAATCATTCGACCGGGCGATTGGGCTCGGAACTGGCCACGTACCTGGCAAATCAGGGTCACGAGGTGACCCTGCTGTTAGGCGAACTGGCCAGCGCACCACGTCCCACGGGGCGGGTGCAGGTGGAAACCTTCAGCACGACAGGCAGCCTGCGCGAATTGTTGCGCGAAAAATCCGAGCGCGGCGCCGAGGCGCTTTTTCATGTGGCGGCCGTGAGCGATTTCACCTTCGGAAAGCTCTGGCGTAAAACGCGCGATGGCGAGCTGCTGGAAGTCAAAGGCGGAAAAGTTTCAACCCGCGAAGGGGTGTTGATGGCCGAGCTGACACCCACCCCAAAAATCATCGCGGAGATCCGCCAGTGGCTGCCGCAGGCGCGCTTGATTGGCTGGAAGTACGAGGTGGACGGAAATCGCGCATCCGTCCTGCGCCTGGCGGAAAAGCAAATCGCCGAATGTCTCACCGACGCCTGCGTGGCGAACGGGCCCGCTTACGGCGAGGGCTTCGGGCTGGTACGCCAGGGGGGAGAGGTTGCGCACCTGGCGGGGAGTGCCGAGTTATTTCCGGCGCTGGAAGAGTTGTTGCGGGAGTAGAGAAGAAAAACTCGAAATCCGAAATCCGAAACAAATCCAAAAATCGGAAATTCCAAAAAACAAACACGGGAAAACCGTTGAAAACGGTTTAAGAAAAGATTTTCCAAGCTTGGGCCACCTGGCTGAAGCCAGGTGTTAATGAGAAGCTGGAACGACGGAATTTCGCAAGTTTCGATCAGAGCTCTTTGCGGGCGAATATCTGGCGAATAATGTCCTCGATGGGGACGTCCTGGATGTCTATGTCGGCAACGGGAATTTCGTCCAGGAGGGCTTTGCAGACCGGAATGACGCGGTCGCGCTTTACTTTCAATTTGACGCTGTTGGCGCTTTGTTCCAGCACCTCACCGTATTTGGCGAGGCTTTCCTTGGAGCATTGGACGTCGCCGGCGCATTGTATCGTGATGAGCTTGGAATCTGCGAAGCGATCAAGGACGTCCTGCAAGCGCCCGTCGAAGAAAATCGTGCCGTGGTCGATGATGATGACGCGGTCGCATAATTCCTGGATGTCGGCCATGTAATGGCTGGTCAACAGGATGGTGGTCTTCTGCTTTTCATTGTGGGTCCGGAGGAATTCGCGGACGGTTTTTTGCGAGACGACATCGAGGCCGATGGTGGGCTCGTCCAGAAACAGGACTTTGGGCCGGTGCAGGAGCGACGCGATGAGCTCGAACTTCATGCGCTCGCCGAGGGACAGTTCGCGCACGCTGATGTTGAGTTTTTCGCGGACGGCGAGGAGCTCGCACATTTCGGTCACCGTCTTTTCGAGGTCGACACGGGACAGGCCGTAGATTTCGGCATTGAGTTCGAGCGATTCACGCGCGGGGAGGTCCCACCAAAGCTGGTTCTTCTGGCCAAGCACGAGCGCGAACTGCCGACGATAGCCATCGTGCCGCTCCCACGGTACGTAACCGAGCACTTTCGCGTTGCCGCCGGTGGGATAGAGCAGGCCGGCGAGCATTTTCAGGGTGGTGGTTTTGCCCGCGCCGTTCGGGCCGAGAAACCCGACGAGTTCACCGGGCTCGATCCGGAAATTGACGTCCTTGACCGCCACCACCTGTTCGTACTGCCGGCGGAACAACCCCTTCACCGCGCCGCCAAAGCCGGGTTGCTTTTTATAGGTGCGGAAGGTCTTGGTCAGGTTGCTGACTTCGATGGCGGGCATGGTTAAAGGAGGGAAGAAATTCCCCTCACCCCCGCCCTCTCCCAAAGGGAGAGGGAGAGCCGTTGGATGGCTTTAGGAGTTGGCACCATCTGTTGGCTGTGGTCCGCGTGGGGTAACCAGTGAGATTGAAACTCGTCACCTCGTCTCCTGCAAGAAAAAGCAGGGCTCGCGGGAGCCTGCAACTTGGGATGCGAGTTCAACCGAGTGACTCCGGCTCAACGCGCCCAGTCGGGGTTTTCCATGAAGGCGTAGCACAGCAGGTGGCAGATGCACATCTGCGCATCTTCCGCGCGACCATAATGGGCGTCCGCGATGACAATGGTCTGCTCGGCGATCTCGGCCATCTTGCCGCGCTTCGCGCCGACGAGGGCGATGGTGCGCAGGCCGTTTTTCTTTGCCCAATCGAGCGCCTTGACGCAGTTGGGCGAGTTGCCGCTCACGCTGATGCCGAGGACAACGTCACCGGCCTGGGCATAGTTTTGCAACTGGCCGACGAAGATGTCCTCGTAGGAATAATCGTTCCCGAGCGCGGTCATCCAACTGACGTTGTCGTTGAGCGAAATCACCTGAAAGCGCTGGCCGACTTTGTCGGACGCGCCCTTGCCGAGGTCGGTGGCGAAATGGGACGCGTTGGCGGCGCTGCCGCCGTTGCCAAACACGAATACGCGGCGCTTTTCCTTCAGCGCATCGCGGAGCTTTTCAATAATCTGGGCGACGCCGTCCACCGAGATGGAATCGTGCGCGGCCTTCTGGGCTTTGATATAATCGGCAATCCATTGCTTCATAAAGTGAACATAGCGGGCAAAGGGGGGATTGTCAGCGCGTTTCTTGGGCGAGAAAAAGCGCACCGACGGGCACTGCATCTTCACCCAAGGCCGCCAGCACAATGCGCGGTCCGGGCGCAAAAACCTCCATGATTTGTCCGGTCAGGGCTTCAGCCACCGCCCGGCGAAGCGGCTCGCCAATGAGCGAAAGTCCGCCGCCGAGCACAATCACTTCGGGATGAAAAAGATGCACGGCGTGCGAGAGTCCAAAAGCCAGATCGCAGGCAATTTCCGACAAAAGCGCCAGCGCGACCCCGTCACCTTGAGCCAGCGCGGCAGGCAGGTGTTTTGCCTCTCCGCCGCGAGTCTCAGAAATCCGCTGAGCGAGCACGCTTTGTGGTGCGCTGGTTTTTAACTCGCGAATCCGCGCGTCCACCGCCCACCCGGAGCAGCGCGATTCCAAGGTTGTGCCATCACGATCCAGTCGCAGATGGCCGACTTCACTTTCGCCGGGCGTGGCGCCGTGGTAAATGCGCCCGTCGAGGACAAGCCCGCCACCGACGCCGCTGCCCAAAGTGACGTAAAGGACAGGGTTACGGTCCACGCCAGCCCCGAGCCGGGCCTCGCCCAGGGCAGCCACGTTGGCGTCATTGTCTACCGAAATCGGGGCGTCAGTAATTCGCTGGAGCCAGTCCCGGAGGTCAAAATCGGACCAGCCCTCGATTTGGTGCGATCGCGCGATGCGGCCGGTGCGCCAATTTACGGGGCCGCCAAATCCCACACCAATGGCGTGCACTTTTTGTTTCTGTAAAAGGGAGGAGAGTGCGCCTTCGAGTTGGGATTGAATGCCGGAGGCGTCGCGAGCTGGATCAACCGCAAAACGATGTCTTTCGAGGATGCGGCCCTCACCCTCCCCCAAGACCAACTGCAGCTTGGTTCCCCCGATTTCGATCCCGACGAATGGTGGCATTCAGAAACTCAATTCCGAAGCAGGCCGGTTGCTTGCCACGTTGCCGAGCAACGAGCGGCGGCGGTTGGTGGCCAAGCCTGCGAACTAAGGTCCAGCCAGGATCTTGGCGCGCTGGTTGTGGTATTCTTCGGCCGTGATCTTGTCGTTCTTGTATTGATCGAGCAAATCCTTCAGGCGCTGCTGTTTGTCTTCAGAAAGCGGCGAGGCCGGACCGGCGATGGGAGCGAATTTGACAGGCTCGGGTTTGGTCATCTTTTTGGCCGGAGCGTTAGTCTTGGAAACGGTGGAAGCTTCGGCGGGCTTGGCTTCCTTGGCTTCAGCGGGTTTTTCGGTTTGGGCAGCGGCCGCGGGTTTGGTTTCGGCCGGTGCGGTAGTGTCGCTGGAATCTTTCTGGAGCAGAGTCGCGCCCTTGGTGTCTTCGCTCACTCCCGCCGCGGCCTTGGGTTTGGCGGCGGCGTTGGTGTCATCAGCGGCGGCGGAGAAGCTGGCGAGGCAAAGACCGGTCGCAATAAGGAGAAGAAAGCGGGTTGCGTTGTGCATACGAATCTACTTAGGCCAATTTTGTCTTCCGCGCAACTCCATTCCCGGGGGCAGCGGGAGCGGGAGCGGAAAAGCCGAACATGCCGACCAGTTCTGTCCCCCCAACCGTCAGGCGGAGTCGTCGCGGCGCTACGACCCTATCGGGGAGCTGGCGGCGGGACCAGTCGCGCCCAGGCCGAGGAACTGGGAAGACGAATGAGTGACCGGAAAACGATGCTGCGAAAGCGGGCGCGACTGATCTTGATCCGCGTCGGGGCGGTGAGCGGACTTTGTTGCCGCAGCAGGCCGATGGTTTCCAGGCCGATGAGAATCGGCCACGCGCAAGCCAGGCGAAGGCGGGCGTTGGGTCGGGGAATGGCCTTGGTATAAGCCCACCCGGCCCGCAAATAACCCTCCGTGACATCCAGATACTCCTGGTACAACGATCGCAGCCGGGGTTCAGCGCCCGGCTTCAACAAATCCGCCGGCTGCAAGCCTGCTTCTGCGAGCCGATCCTTGGGCAGATAACACCGGCCGTTTTTCAGGTCTTCCGGCAGATCGCGCAGGATGTTTGTCAGTTGCAGGCCTTTGCCGAAGCGAATTCCTGTCGCGATGGAAAAGTCCCCTGCCAATGGATTTTGCGGAAACAAATGCGCGTGGCAGAGTCGCGTCCAGAACTCGCCGACGCAGCCGGCCACCCGGAAAGTGTAATCGTCCAGTTCGGCGTCCGTCTCCAAGGCGCGCACCTGGCCCGGTGCTACTCCGGCAAATCGCGCGAGATCGAGGTCCTGTCCGCTGGTGATGATATCGAGGACCTGCCGGACCAACGTCAAATCCGCCGGTGGTAGGTGTCCGAGCAGCCCGACGGTTTCTTCGCAGCGCTCCAGGAGCACCCGTTCGGCGGGTAGGGATTGTTGGCCGGCCAGCAAGCTGAAATCGCATCGCGCCGGGCGGGTGCCGAGAATTCGTTCCCTCAGCGCCTGCAGAGCCGCGCGACGTTGCTCGACGGGGACGAGCGCGGTGTCGGCGATGGTGTCGCTGGTGCGCGCGAGGAGGTAAGCGAGGCCGATTTGGGGGCGGATGCGGACCGGCAGAATTCGCATCGTCCAGTAGAACGACCGCGAAACCTGCTCCAACAGAGGCAGCGGGAGATGGAGGACCGGGTCAGCCATGCGGACCCGGGCAGTGAATCACAGCGGGCTGAAAGTGTCAGCAACCAAACCTGATGGACCTCTCCCCGCCCCCGCCTCCCAAGGAGAAGAGGGTGAGAGGAAGGCAGTTGGCGAATCAGGCCGGCACCAGGACCTTGTCCTTTACGCCGATGGCCGTCAGATGTCCGCAGGCGCCAGCGACCGCGCGATCGGCATTGCCGGCGGGCATCAAGTAAACTTCGACGGAGCGGGAAGTGCCGTCCTTGAGCACGATACGGGTTTCGTAGCGCGCGGCTTCGCCGCCCGAACGGGCGAGATCAAGGAAGACCTGCTGACTGTGGTCGCGATCTTCCGGATGCACGAAGTCGAAAAAGCTTTTCCCAATCGCGGAGGGCACTTCGATACCGGTCAATTCCGTCCAGGCCGGATTGAGGAAGGTGAGGTTGGCCTGTTCATCCATTTGGAAGACCACATCCTTCAGGTTGGCGAGGATCGCCCGGTAATTAAGTTCACTGGCACTGAGGGCGGCCTCGAAGCGCTTGCGTTCGACGCCCAGCGCAACACCATTGGCGACCGAGCCCATTTCCTGGGCAATGGCTTCGGTGAGCGTGTGCTGCGTGAAGATGGTCATGAGACCAACGAGGTGACCATCCAGTAACAGCGGGCAGGCCGCCGCCGAAATCAGCCCTTCGCGGGAAACCCATTGCTTGTCCGGCAGCCCGTCGTAGGCGGCAAGGTTGCGAATGACCTGCGGCTGCCCTTCGGCCAGCGCTTCCAGATTAAAACGCATCTCCGGCATGGCGCGGAGATTGGGGTTGCGGTCCCAGACCGGGCCGGCGACGGCGCGGTGATCGAAAACGCGCGTGGTCGGGTCGAAGATTGAGATGCGCGCCACGGCGGCGTTGAGGAATTGCACCATCGCCTGGGCACAACGTTCCAAGGTGCGATCGAGGGATCCGCGCCGGGCGAGGGCGAGACCCACTTCCGCGCCGAACGCGGCGAGCCGGGCTTGTTCGAACGCGGCGAGCGTCGCCGCGCGTTTGCGTTGGAGCGCATAGCGGATGCTGCGTTCCACTGTCTCGGCGCGCAGTTGCGGTTTCACGATGTAGTCGGCGGCGCCTGCTTCCATGGCGTCGAGGTCTACTTCCTTCTGACCAGCGCCGGTCAGGAGAATGAGGGCCGCCTGGCAGCCGGCGTGGGTTGCGGCGCGGATGAGTTCCACACCGTTGTGCGCGCCGAGGCGGTAATCCACCAGACACACGTCGTGCTGGTTGCGCTGCATCATTTCCAGGCCAGCCTCATACGTCTTGGCCCAGTCCACCGAAAAGCGTGGGCTGGTGATTTCGGCGAAAACATCACGCGCTATAATATAATCATCTTCGTCATCCTCGATGAGGAGCACCTGGATCAGTCCGTTTTGGTTCATAAATTGTAATGGGTCAGGCGGCGGCCACCGGCAGTTCGACTGCTTCAAACCAATATTGGCCGAGCGAACGGATCAGACCGACCAGCGCCTCGAATTGCACCGGCTTGGCGATGAATGAATTGGCGCCCAAATCGTAAATCTCGCCGACTTCGGTTTCGGAGCGCGAGGTCGTGAGGACCACGACGGGGATGCGCCGCAGGTCGGGAACGCTCTTGATGTCGCGCAAGGTCTCGCGGCCGTCCTTTCGGGGCATGTTCAAATCAAGCAGGATCAGGCCCGGACGCGGCGCGGCAGCCGGGGGCTGGAATTTGCCGCGGCGGTTCAGATAATCGAGCACTTCCTCGCCATCGCCCACACAGTGCAGTTCGATTTGCAGGCCGGACTCGGCCAGCGCGTCCTGCACCAGCAAGCGATCGTCGGAATCGTCATCCGCGAGCAAAATGATTTGCGGCGAGGAGTTCATGCGGCGGGCGGAACGGGCAGCTTCGACTGGCGCACCGGCAGCACGACCCTGAAGGTGGCGCCCTGGCCGGGCTGGCTTTGGGCCGTGATGGAACCGTGATGGCGATCAGTGATGCGGCGGCACACCGCGAGACCGACCCCGGTGCCTTCGTATTCCATGCGGCCGTGCAGGCGCTGGAACACCACGAAAATCTTTTCTGCGTACTTCTCTTCGAAACCGATGCCGTTGTCCGAAATCACGAGTTCGCACAGGTCCTCGCCGGCGAGGCCGGGCAGGATGCGGCCTTGCACTTTGACGAGGGGCTGGCCGCCGGCCGGTTGGAATTTCAGCGCATTGCCGATCAGATTGAGCAGCAGCTGCCGCATCTGGACCGGATCGGCTTCGATGCTGGGCAAATCGCCGATTTCCAGTCTGCCCTTCGACTTGTCTATGCTCACTTCGAGATCGCTCAAAACATCGCGAGCCGCCGCGTTCAAATCCACGGTCGCAAAAGGCTCCGAGCGGCGAATGACGCGCGAGAAAGTGAGCAGGTCGTCGATCAGGCGGCGCATGCGCGCGGAGGCGCTCTGCATGCGTTCGAGGTAATCGCCCGCCTCGGCGCCGAGCACGCCCTGGCATTTCATCTTCAAGCGATCGCCGAACGCCTGGATCTTGCGCAGCGGCTCCTGCAAATCATGGGAGGCGACGAAGGCGAATTGTTCGAGCTCGGCATTCGAGCGGGTCAATTCCGCGGCGCGCTGGGTCAAAGCTTCGTCGCTGCGCTTCCGCTCCGAGATGTCGCGGAACACCAGCACGGCACCCACGGACCGACCGTCTACTTGCAAGGGGGTGCGCACGCATTCGACCGGGAAAGGCTGGCCGTCCTTGCGCAGCATGATGCTTTCGCCTTCGTTGAGGGCACAGATGCCCGTGAAGTCCGCCTTGGGGTCGCCGAAAATATCGCGCTCCTTCTTGCCGCCCAATTCCTCGATCGTCCAACCGGTGATCCGGGCGGCGGAGGGGTTGACGAAGGTGATGCGCCCTTCGAGATCGAGTCCACAGATGCCGTCGCCGGCGGCATTCAAAATCATTTCGTTGCGGCGCTGCAGCTTTTGCAGTTCATCGGTGCGCGCCTGGACGTGCAGCTGGAGGACCGTCCGCGAGCTTTCCAGCGCCTGGCGTTGTTGCGAGGATTCCTTCTGGGCCAGCTTGAGCTTGTCGAACTGCTCCTTGAGAGCGGTGTATTCGTTGACGGCGGCTCGCTCGTTGGTTTTGGCTTCGGCCATGGCGTCTTCCGAATCCTTCAGGACCAGCCGGGACCGGGCCAATTCGCATTTCAAATCGCTGGTCCGGCGTTTCAGGTCGGCCTCGACGTTGTGAAACTTCCGGGAAGCGGTCCAAATCAGAAGGCTGGAAACACCGGCGAGCAGCAGAACCATGGAGCCGCCGATGAAGGCCAGCAGGTTTGGGTTCGCGGTTTTGCCATAGGTCGCCAGGAGGAACCACTCTCCGCCGGTGGCCAGGAGCGCGACGGTCCAGATGATCGGGAGGGGGCCCGGCTTGGTGGAGACGGGTTTTTGCACCGGCGAATCGGAAATAAGTTCGTCGGGGTATGTCGTCGTGCCATTCATCAAGTGTACATCGGCAAAATTGCACTCCATCATTCACAAAACCTCGTGGCACCGGTCAGGTAGGCCAGTTCGGCGTTGCGCTAGGGGGAGCAACGCCACGCATTAAAGCAAAAGCCAGACCAAGGATAGCCGTTGGGCGTATTGCAAAGAGCCGGATGGTGGAGTGGGTTGCGGATTTCGCGGCGGCCGGAGCTTGCCGCGCTGGCGGTCTGTTCCAATGGGCAGCGCGCCGGGCGGGAATTGGAGAATTGCCAAGCGGAGAACGTTCCCGTAAATGAGGCAGGACTGTAACAGAAAATGACAGCACTTTTTCCCGGCACTACCGGGCGTTTATGACACCCGCCTTCGAATCTTTGGGAATCATTGCCGGCAACCGTTCCTTGCCGCTGGCCCTGGCAAAAGAAGCCCGGGCCGCCGGCCTGAAGCGACTGGTGGCGGTGGCTTTTGATGGCGAGACGGATCCGGCGCTCGCGGAACTGGTGGATGATATTGTGTGGGTGAAGGTCGGCCAGTTGGGGAAGTTGATTGAAACCTTTACCAGCCGCGGGGTGAAGCATTGCGTGATGGCCGGGCAGATCGCGCCCAAGAACCTTTATGAAGTCCGCCCCGATATCCGCGGGATGATGATGCTCTTCCGGCTCAAAGAAAAAAACGCACATACCGTGTTCGGCGCGATCGCGGAGGAATTGCGCAAGGACGGCGTGGAACTCATCGAGGCCACACCCTGGTTGCAAACGCTGATGCCCCGAGTCGGTTTCAGCATGGGGCCGGCACTCAGTGACGAGCAGAAGAGCGCCGTTGAATTTGGCTTTCGCATGGCAAAGGAGATTTCGCGGCTGGAAATCGGCCAGACGGTGGTCGTCAAGGACGGCACCGTCCTCGCCGCGGAGGCATTTGAAGGCACGGACAAATGCCTGAAACGCGGGGGCGAACTGGCCGGGCGCGAGGGCGGCGCGGTGGCGGTGAAGGTCGCGAAGGAAAAGCACGATTTGCGCTTCGACATTCCCACCGTGGGCCCGAGCACGCTCGAGACCTGCGCGAGCGTGGGCATCCGCGCGCTGGCCTTTGAGTCCGGCAAGTCGCTGCTGCTGGAACAAGAGACTTGCCAGGAACTGGCGAAGAAGCATAAGATTTCCATAACGACGGTGGGTTAGTACATCGTCGCAGTACTCCGCGTTTGAAGCAGCAACTCCACGATTTCGCCTGCGGCCCGGTATTTTCCGGGACTGCCGTTGTTTTCCCTGCCCGGCCTCCCGGCTCCGGCGTTTAGTCCGACCACCACGAGTAGATTTACGATGCTCACCTCCCACGAAATTTTTGGTTTCATGTCACCCGCCCTGGCGAGTGAAATCCTCACCTACACCCACGAATCGGACAAGCCGCTGTACCGCACCGCGCTGGCCGCGGTGGCGCAGGCGCGCAAATTGCGCCCGGTGTTCCTGGAGCGCCAGCCGCGCGTGGAACAGCACGCGACGATGATCGCCACGCTGACCCGCCCGGCGCTCGATGCCGCCACCGGCAGCCTCATCCGCGGGTGGCTGCTCAAGAAGCACCAGGCCTTGCTCGTGGATTTCCTCAACGCCCTCGGCATTGAACACAAGGACGGGGTGGTGGATGACCTGCCCAAGACGATGGATGACGCCAAACTGCGCTCCGCCGTGGATCAGCTGCTCAGCAAACATCCGCAGGAGGTGGTGGCGGTCTACCTGAACGCTTTCAACGAAATGAACGAAACCGAGTGGCCCAACCTCCGCAAGCTGCTCGAAGAAGACAAACGTCTTCAGTTGGGGGGATAGTCCCCTGCTCTTTTAACGCGCAAATCAAATTCCATGGAACCCACCGGGGACATCGCCGTAATCGGCCTCGCAGTGATGGGGCAAAACCTCATCCTCAACATGAATGACCACGGCTTCACGGTCGTGGCGTATAACCGCACGGTCGCGAAGGTGGACCACTTCCTCGCCAATGAGGCGAAGGGCACCAGGATCATCGGCGTGCATTCGTTGGCGGAAATGGTTGCGCAGCTCAAGCGACCCCGGCGCGTGATGTTGATGGTGAAAGCCGGCGCGGCGGTGGACGAGTTCATCGAGCATCTGCTCCCGCACCTGGAAGCGGGCGACATCATCATTGATGGCGGCAATTCACTTTTTGAAGACACGGCGCGGCGCGTGAAATACGTGGAGTCCAAGGGGCTGCTGTACATCGGCACCGGCGTTTCCGGCGGCGAAGAAGGCGCGCGCCGCGGACCGAGCATCATGCCGGGCGGTTCGCCGGCGGCGTGGCCGCACGTGAAGCCGATCTTCCAGGGTATCGCCGCGAAGGTCGCGGACGGCACGCCGTGCTGTGATTGGGTGGGTGAAGGCGGCGCGGGCCATTACGTGAAGATGGTGCACAACGGCATCGAATACGGTGACATGCAGTTGACCTGCGAGGCTTACCAGTTGATGAAGGATGGCCTGGGCATGACCCCGGACGAGATGCACCTGGTCTTCAAGGAATGGAACGAAGGTGAACTCGAATCCTATCTGGTCGAAATCACCCGGGACATCCTTGCTTTCAAGGACACCGATGGGCAGCCGCTGGTGGACAAGATTCTGGATACGGCCGGTCAAAAAGGCACCGGCAAGTGGACCGTGATTTCCTCGCAGGACATGGGTGTGCCCATCACGCTCATTGCCGAGGCGGTGTATTCACGTTGCGTTTCCGCGATGAAGGAACAGCGCCTCGAGGCAGCGAAGGTTTTCAAACCGGGCAACACCAATATCGCCGGTGACCGAAAAGGCTGGATCAGCGACATCCGCAAGGCGCTCTACGCCTCGAAGATCATCAGCTATACGCAGGGTTACATGCTGATGGCCGCCGCCGCGAAGCAAAACGGCTGGAACCTTAACTACGGCGGCATCGCCCTCATGTGGCGCGGCGGCTGTATTATCCGCAGCGCGTTCCTCGGCGAAATCAAACGCGCCTTCGATCGCAATCCGAAGCTGGAGAATTTGTTGTTTGATTCCTTCTTCAAGAAGGCGATCAAGAGCTGCACTCGTTCCTGGCGCAAAGTGGTGAGCACGGCGGTGCGCAAGGGGATTCCGGTTCCGGCGTTCAGCACGGCGCTGTCGTTCTTCGACAGCTTCCGAAGCGGACGCCTGCCGGCGAATCTTTTGCAGGCCCAGCGCGACTATTTCGGCGCGCACACCTATGAACGACTCGACCAACCGCGAGGCCAGTTTTTTCATACGAACTGGACCGGGCGTGGTGGAACGACTTCCTCGAGCAGCTACAACGCCTGAATTCGTAACAGCCGAGGTAACGAGGCTCTATTTATTCGAACGCGTGGAGGCTTCCGCCTAAATGGAGCCTCGTTACCTCGGCTGCTACGGGATTTGATTTCTGCGGCATGGCCCCGCCGCAAATTTTTTACGCCTTCAATTTCTTTTCCAGCATTTCCCCTGCTTGCGCCGGGTTAGCTTTGCCCTTGCTCAATTTCATCACCTGTCCCTTCAGGAAATTCAGCGCGGCCGTTTTTCCCGCGCGGAAGTCCGCCGCGGGACCGGGATTTTCCGCGATCACTTGGTCGCATAGTTTCTCGATAAAACCGGTATCGGTGACTTGCGCGAGTCCCTTCTTCTCCACGATCACCGCGGGCGCAGTACCGGAAGCAAACATTTCGGCAAAAACATCCTGCGCGATCTTGGTGCTGATTTTTCCGCCCTCCACCAATTCCACGAGCTCCTGAATCGCCTCCGGCTTGAACTTTACTTCGCTCAAACCGATCCCGGTCTCGGTCATCTTGGCGCGAAGGTTGTTGATGATCCAATTGGCGATGGATTTGGGATTTTTCGCGTTCTTCGCCGCACCCTCGAAATAATCACCCAGCGGCACGTCCCAGACAAATGCCTGCGCGTCCGGCGCAGGGAGACTGTATTGTTTCATGAAGCGCTGCTTGCGCTCAAGCGGCAGTTCTACGACACGCGCCGATACTTCGCCCAGCCACGCTTCCGTGGGCCGGAAGGGCATCAAATCGGGATCGGGAAAATAGCGATAATCATGCGCGTCTTCCTTGGTGCGCATGGTTTCGGTCACACCAGCGTCGTCATCCCAGCGGAGCGTGGATTGGACAAGCTTGCCGCCCTGGCTAACAATGCCGATCTGCCGGGGGATTTCATATTCCAGCGCGCGCCGCACGCCGCTGAAACTGTTCATGTTCTTGATTTCCAGCTTCGCGCCCAGTTCCTTTTGTCCCTTCGGCCGCACGCTCACGTTCACATCGCAACGAACCATTCCTTTCTCCATGTCGCAATCGCTAACGCCGCCGTGCACCAGGATCTCCTTGAGGGTGTTAAGATATGCCACGGCCATATCCGCGCTGATGATGTCGGGTTCGGAAACAATCTCCATCAGCGGGACGCCGGCGCGATTGAAATCCACGCCGCTATTACGCTCGAAATGAGAACTCTTGCCGACGTCCTCCTCCAAGTGCGCGCGAGTGATGCGCACTCGTGAGAGTCCACCGTTCAATTCGAATTCCACGTAGCCCGCGAGCGTGGAGGGCTGTGCGAGTTGGGTGATTTGATAATTCTTGGGCATGTCCGGATAGAAATAGTTCTTCCGGTCGAAACGGGCCTCCGGCGTGACCTGGCAATGGAGCAGCAGGCCGGTGAGAGCCGTCAGGCGCAGCGCTTCTTCGTTGGCGACCGGCAGCACGCCGGGCATGCCGAGACAGACCGGACAAACGTGGGTATTGGGCGGTGCGCCAAACTCATTCGCGCACCCGCACCACATCTTCGATTTCGTCTTGAGCTGGACATGCGTCTCCAACCCAATCACTGCCTCGTATTCCATGGCTAAACTTTTAACGATGCGGCCCCCGGATGCACGCCGATTTTTCCGTCCCAGGACCGCAGCCAATGAAAAACTGGCTTCGCTCCTTTCGCGAAGGTAGAATCACGCCGGGTGAACGCGGAAGCTGGCAATCGCGAAAAACACCAGGCCGCCCTCAACTCGGTCTGGGCCGCGCTGTTCCTCACCACCCTTAAAGTCATCGTCGGCGTGGCCAGCGGGAGTCTCGGCATTCTGGCGGAGGCCGCCCACTCGGCGCTCGATCTCGCCGGCGCCATCGTTACGGGTTTTGCGGTCCGCATCTCGGGCAAACCCGCCGATCGCGATCATGCTTACGGGCATGGCAAGGTCGAAAACCTTTCCGCGTTGCTGGAAACATTTCTCCTGCTCGCCACCTGCGTCTGGATCATCTCCGAATCCATCCAACGGCTGCGGAGTGAGCATGTCGCGGTGAACGCCTCCATCTGGACCTTCGCGGTGATGATCATTTCGATCGTCGTGGATGTCAGCCGTTCGCGGATGCTGTATCGCGCCGCGGTCCAGCATCGCAGTCCCGCGCTCGAGGCCGACGCCCTGCACTTCAGCACGGACATCTGGAACTCCGCCGTGGTTATTCTGGGCCTTATCGGTGTGCGCATTGCCGCCGCGAACCCGCGCCTTGCGTGGCTCGACAAGGCGGACGCCGTGGCCGCCCTCATTGTCGCGGGCATTGTCGCGTTCGTCAGTTTGCGGCTGGGCGCGAAGACCGTGCAGGGGCTGCTCGATGCGTCGCCCGAAGGCGTGGCCGAAAAAATCAAGGCCCGCGTGGAACAAATCGAGGATGTGTTGGATTGCCACGCGATCCGGGTGCGTCATTCCGGCCCGGATTTTTTCGTGGATTTGCACATCACCCTGGACGGGAACATGAAGTTGAGCGAGGCGCACGCGGTGGCGGACAAGGTCGAGCAAGCCGTGGCGGAAATTCTTCCAGGCGCGGATGTGACGGTGCATCCCGAGCCGCAACCGGCCTCCATGCCGCTCGGTTAGCGGATCGCTACCACTTCCCCAAGCGCGATTTGAGCAGGGCGAAGTGTTCCAGCAGTTTGCCGCGGTCTTCCTCCAGGTAGTGCGCGGGAAGATAGCGCTTGTCCGAGCAGGCCAGCACGGCCGCGAGTTCCTGCAGCGCCAGGAGATTGGGATCGAGCGGGTCAATGAAGGAGGTGACGGCTTCTTCAATGTCACCGCGCTGGACATCCAGGTCACGTTTGGCGAGCACTGCCTTTTCCTTGGAGCGGATGAGAATGGATTCCACATCACTGCCGGTGAGCGGTTCGTGGCCGAGAGTTTGCTTCACGTAATCCAGGATCGGCTCCGAAAGCGCAATGCCTTTCACCTTGGCGACGGTCTTGAAAAGTTCGAGGATGTCCTCCGACCCCTGCGCCGGGAACAGCGGCAGACAAAGCCCGAAGCGGCCCTGGCGTTTCATATCAATCGCCAGCAAATCCGGACGGGAGGTCATGGCGACCCAGAGTTCGCGACCGCGCAGCGTGGAATCGCCAATGTGCGCGGCGAAGGCGGCGAAGACGCGGCCGGAAACCCCCGCGTCGCCATCGGCTTCGCGGGTACCGAACACCGCGTCGGCTTCGTCCACGACCACGATAACCGGTCCCAGCGCACGAATGGTCATGAGGATGCGCGCCTGCTGCCGCTCGGTGTCCCCTACCCACTTGGAGCGGAAGTCGCCCATTTCCATAACGGGCAAACCGCACTCACTCGCGAAACAATCTATGAGAAATGATTTACCGACGCCGACGCGGCCAGGCACGAGAATGCCGCGTTCGAGGACGTCGCCTTTGCCATTTTTGATCAGCCAGGCAAGCTCGCGCAGGCGCTTCTTGGCGGCAACATGAGTGGCCACGCGATCGAGGCTCACGCCCGGTTTGGGATCCTTGAAGCGCACGAGGCCCTGGCAATACTCCTCGATCAACCGCTTCTTGCCCGCGGTAACGTGCTCCTGGCTGACACGCGCGCCATTGCGCACGGCCTCCGCGAGCAAATGCCGGATACGCAGCAGATTCAGGCCGGAAGTGCGCGCGGCGAGTTCAGCGGGCGTGAAGTCGGACCACTCGGCGAACGGTTTGTCATCGGCCAGACTCTCGGGCCAGCCGGATTGGAGAAACGCGAGCCGGTCTTCGTTGTCCGGCAAATCAATCCGGACCTGGGCGACGTAAGGGTTTTGCAACAGGCGCGAATTGAGTTCGCTCGCGGATTCGGTGACCAGAACCACGCCGATGTCGAGCCGGGCCAGTTCGGGGGCGGCGGCCCATTTGAGAAACGTGACGGCGTTCATCCGCTCGTCGTTGCTGGCGTTGGCTTCCTCGACCGCGGGAATCAGCTTTTCCGGAAAATCAATGATCAGCGTGACGCCGCGCCACTTTTCCTTTTCTTCGGCGACACGCAGAAAAAAGCGCCGCAGCAAGGGCGCCAGGCGGACAAAATCCCGCGGCGGGCCGGCTTGGTGGAAATTGGTGTTTTCGACGTTATCGTAGATTTCGAGCCACTCGAAGAACCGCTTCTGCATGTCGTTCGAACCGAACGTGAGCCCGTCGCTGATATCGTAAAACAGCAGGCAGGAGCGCTCGGGAAAAAGCCGGCGCACGAGAAAAGTTTTTAGCGGGACATACTTGAGCCCTTCGGCGTCCTGGATCGGGAAGAGGTCGAAGATGTTCCCGTGCAGCACGAATAGCGCGTACGTCCCGCTGTTCCAGCGCCGCGCCAGTTCCAGCCCCCAGGCGCGCAGCGGCAGGCGGGTGGCGGGCGTTTTGCCGGTAACGTCGAGGTCGGCGACGGTGGCGGATTTGGCGTCCGTTTTCATTGGGATTGTTGCTGGCGGGAATTGGTCCGCTTCGCAAATGGCACTCCCTTGATGATCGGCGGCGGAGTGGCGCCCGAGGCCGGCACGGGAGGCAGCGGCGCCTCATAGCCGATGCGTTGCTGGGTCTCGGGAATGTCGCTCATCAGGTCCTTGAACTCATCCAGTTCCGAGAGCCATTTGTTGGTCTGGTCGAGATGCTCAACGGTCGCGTCGATGCGAGCGGTCAGAGCATCGGCATTCTTCGTCGCCACGGCGTCGGCGCGCAGCAACTTGATCTGCTGGTCGAGGCGATCCTGTTCGGACATGACGAGCGCGAGATTCTGCTCCGCTTGTTCGATGCGTTTTTGGCGCTTGCGCAGCACTTCGAGACGGTCGAGGCGCGAGCCCAGGAAGCGTTGCTTTGCTTCCACGCCAGCGGTGTCGCCTTTGGCTTTCAGGGCATCCATCTCCGTACCGAGCCGGGCGATCTCCGCCTCGGCCTCTTTCAATACGTTCGGAATATCCTCTTCGTGTTCGGTATTGAGAAATTGCGACAGTGATTGCTCGATGCTCAGGAGGCGAAGAAAGGTCCACATCAGCTCGTCGAGCTTGCGTAGACGCGGATCGTTGCCAGGTTCGGCGGCGGCGGCCAGAGGGTTGTCGCGGCTGGCGGCTTCGATATCGCGGCACACCCGGGCCAGGGCGAGATAGCGGGCGCGGCGGTCCGGGGAAAGGCACGCCAGCATCGCTTCACGACGGCGAGTGAACTCGGCGAGTCTGGCCAGCTCGTCCACCCGGGAGGCGGATTCGCGGCGGCGATCCACCCAATGCTTGAAGAACGGCAGATCGGGTCCGTAAATCCAGCCGACCGCATAGGCCGTGGCGCCGATGATCAGGCCCAACCCCGTGGCGCTCAGGAACCCGACACCCAGCGTGAACAGCCCCAGCGCCGCGTGATGCGGGCTGCCCAGGAACTCGCGGTGATAATTTGGGGCCGGCGCGTCCATGTTCAGGATGGGCTCACATTAATGCGATTTTGGCCCGAAGACACGCGGAAAGAAAAGCAAGCGCCGCTGGAGCGCCCGTCTCTGAACGGGCGCGTTATCGCAGCCCAACGGTAACGCGCTCGTTCAGAGACGGGCGCTCCCTTGCTGCGGAAGGAAAGGTGCTTTGCTTCGTGATTCGCAATCATCACGAAGCCCTAGACTTTCACGCTCGACGGCGCGGGCGATTCCTCCTCGAGGCGGCGGAGCAGGCTCTGGCAAAAATTGATGAACCACGGCTTGCGGCGACTTTCCTCGGGAGGCTCGGCGGGACGCGGGACCCGCAGAACATCCACCAGGCGGCCGGGACTTGGAGCCATGAGGAAAACCCGGTCGCCCAGATACACCGCTTCCTCCACCGAGTGCGTCACCAGAAAAACCGTGGTCTGCTGCTCCATCCACAGATTGATCAGCAATTCCTGCATGCGCAGACGGATGCCGGGATCCAGCGCGCCAAATGGCTCGTCCATCAACAGAATCCGGGGCTGAAGAATCAGCGTGGCCGCGATGGCCACTCGCTGTTGCATGCCGCCGGAAAGCTCGGAAGAATATTTCTTCTCGCAACCTTCGAGGCCGACGCGCTTCACCCATTCCGCGGCGCGGTCGTGCCGTTCGGAGCGCGACAGGCCACGCAGCTTCAAACCAAACGAGACATTGTCGAGGACATTGAGGTGCGGCAGCAGCGAGTATTTCTGGTCCACCAGGCCGCGATCGGGACCGGGCTCTTCGATCGGACGGCCCTGCACCAGCACTTCCCCGCTCGTGGGAGGAAAGTGAGGCTTCAAGCCGGCAATGATGCGCAGCACCGTGGACTTGCCACAGCCCGAGGGGCCTACAATCGTAACCAGTTCGCCGAGGTTGGGAATATCTTCAATGGTGAAACTGACGTCCTGAATCGCGAGACGGGCGTCGGGGCCTTCACCGAATTTCTTGCTGACATTCTTGAAGGTGACGACATCCGGGGGCGCCAGCAAAGCGGGTTGCCCCGGCGCTGCTGGTGCTGTGGCTGCCGGAGCCGCGGGGGTTGTGCCTCCGGTCGGGGCATGGGGCTTTTCGCTCATGGCTAGCGGTTGCGCCGGTAAGGAAACAACAGATTTCCGCCCAGCCGCCAAAGTTGGTCGCAGGCCACGGCAATCAACACGATCACCATGATAATGGCGAAGATCGCGCCAGTCTGACTGCGCCGGTTCGAGACTTCTATGAGGCCGCCCAGCCCGTATTGCGGCCGGACCAGTACTTCGGCCATGATGATCCAGCCCCAGCCCACGCCGTAGACGCCCCGCAGATGGTCCCAGATGTTGGCCTGCGCCACGGGAAACAGCACGTGTCGCACGAGCTGCCATTGCGTCGCCCCTTTGGTGACCGCCACATCCAGAAAAGCCGTCGGCACATCGGCGATATCCTTGATGACCAGCGGCAGCATGGCGACGAAACAGCCAATGAAGAGGAAGCCGATTTTCTGCGCCTCCCCGATGCCAAACCACGTCATGCTCAGCGGGATGAAGACCACGATCGGCACATAAGTACCCGCCAGTGAAAGCGGCCGAAAGAATGCCGCAATCGGTGGGAACGTGGCCATGTACACTCCCAGCGGCAGCGCTATCAACGCCGCCAGGCTGAACCCCGCGGTCACCCGCAGCCATGAACACGCGGCACTCCGCACCAGCCCCTGTTCGAAGTGCAGCGGGCCAAATGATCTCACCACCTCGATGGGGCTGGGCAGGATCAGCGGTTTGACGATGCGGGAATCCAGTTCGCCGTGGGTCAGGAACCACCACACGCCCAGCACGAGCGCGATGAAGAGGACAGTCAAACCGACGGCCCGGGCGTCCGGCAAATCAGAATGAACCCTCAGTCTGCCCAAACGCACTACCAGCGTCAGGAGGACGACGAAAGCGACGGCGAACAGGAGAAAGTTCACGGCACAGATTTGTGGATTTGGGCTCCCGGCTTAAGCCGGTCAGGTAGACGGGCCCCCAAACCGGAGTGCTTACGAACCGGTTTCGAGCGGGAAGACTTTTATTTCCACGCGGCGGTTCTTCTTGTTGTGCTCGGCGTTGCTCGGATCGGTGCAACCCGCCGCCGGATTATCCCAGCCATTGCCCACTACTTTGAACTTGTTCGGGTCGAAATGATATTTGTCCATGATCGCACGGCGCACGGAATCGGCGCGATCATAAGAAAGCTGCCGCACCAAGTCCGTCGGCACGATGCCCTTGCGGCTGGCATCCGTGTTACCCTCGATGATGATATAAGCGTTGCCGAACTTCCCCGCGAGTTTCCCGATTTCCTCAAGTGTGGCCGGGATGGTCGCGTCGTACTCGTTGTTCAGGTTCGCGTGATTCGGCTCGAAGCCAATCATCACCGACTTGGTCAACACCTGGCCCGGGCCGGCTTCGGCGCTGAGCTTCAGCAGCGCGTCCGGCTTGAAGGTCGGCTGCGAAAGATCGCGCACGTCCTTGTATTCATCAGCCAGGGCCGAGAGCACCTTCGCGGCCTTTACTTTCGCGGCGGGAACCGTGGTCGAAATGGTGCCCAGCGATTTGTAAATCGTTGAAGCACTGTTCCACACGACTTCGAAATTCGCCGGGTTGAACGGATCGAGGAAGAACTTCGAATTCTCCCGGTAATTGGTCAGATGCGCGTCGCCCTCGACGATACCGCCGTCGCCGCCAATCATCTTGACGCAATCCCCTTCCGGCAGCTTGTAGGCCATCGCCAAAGCCTGCGCCGCTTTCTTCGGGTCCTTGCGCACGGCATCCATGCCTTCGAAAATGCCGCGCACCAGGCCGGTCACGATGTCGGGATGATCGCGATAAAAGTCGTTACGCACCGCCCAGACGTCCGCGATGAGGTGGTTGGCCGTGCCGGTGGTGACCACCAGCCGGCTGCCCTTGAGATTATCGGTGATGCTGTAAATATCCGGCGACCAGCCCACGAACGCGTCGAAGCTGGGATCATTCACAAATATCTTTGCCGCCGAAGGCGCATCCGCCGCCCAACGAAAATCAACTTCGTTCGGGTCAATCCCCGCATCAATCAAGAGCGACATGATGAGGTAATGGCTCGGCGAATTCTGCGCGAGGACGACTTTCCGCTTTTTCCCGCCGCTCGGGCGGAGGTCATTGATGTTGTGGATTTCGCCGCGGGCCACCACGCCGTCGCCGCCGCCGGAGAAGTCAATTTGCTGACAGACGACCGGCACCGTGCGGGAATCCTTCACCAATTCCGGGGCGAACAACGCAATCATGTCCAGGGTGCCCCAAAGAATGTGGCTCTTGCCGGCCGCGAACAAATCGCGCGCGCGCACCGGGTCATCCACAATGCTCAAGCGCACGTAGAAACCATACTTCTTGTAAAAGACACTCTGGTCGTTCGGATCCATGCCGGCATTGGCGACGATGATCGGCGCCCAGCCCGGCCAGACGTTGATCGGGAATTCCACCACGAGCTTGCCGTCCTTCATTTCCTTGGCGTATTCACTCACGCCCGCCACGGCCGGGATACCTGAGCGTTCCACCAGGGTCGCGGCGTTGGTGCCGATCAGGAGCGGGATATCGGCCGGCGCGGTTTTCACCTTCTCGATGTCCTGCTTCACTTTGGCGACGTCCACCGAGTCGGGCTGGCCGGATTTCAGCCTGTCCATCTCCTGCTTCAACTTTGCCATGTCCACCGGCTGGCTCTGGCCGTGTGATTGCGGAGCGATCTTGTCCCACCAGCGATAAACGCCGAATCCCACCACTCCCAGCAGGAGCAGGGTCAATACGATTTTACCTCGAGTTGTCATAGGTTCAGTTTCTGAGCATTACGGGTTTACTTCTCGGGGATCTGCTGGCGCGCGGGCGGGGTGGCGGCCGGCTGCGTCGAAGCGGCGACTTCCGGTTGCACCATGCCCATCTTCTTCTTGTACTCCTGGAAAAGGGCGGAGCCGCGGAGTTTGCGGGCTTCTTGCTGCCGGGAAACACCGGAGCCCATTTCCTTCGCCAAATCGAGGGTCGCGCGCATCTGGCCTTCGCCGGAGGCGGCGGACTGCCGGAGCTGCTGCATGGACTGGCCCATTTCGCCGCCCATCATGCCCTGCAACTCGGTGATCGAGCTTTTCATCATGCCGGCAAGGCTGTCCAACGAGCGTCCGATGGCGACTTTGGCCTTCACGGTCTCGAATTCGCGCTGGAACCGCTGAATCTCTCGCAGGCTCTCGGCGATGATTTCCGTGTTCTGTTTGTAAAGCTGTTCGAGGCTGTCGGCCTGCGACTTGTTGTCGTTCAGATCGGCTTCGAGTGTCGCCAGTTCCTCGGCATAATGCGCCCCGTTCGCCTCGTCGTTCGCCGCCGCGGCGGCCTGGAGCAGGCTTTGCAACTCCTCGCGCTGGCGTTCCTGCTTTTTGATCTGATCGCGCAGCAGGGCAATCTGGCCGGCCAACTGGCCATTGGCATAATGCGCCTTGTCGGCCTTCGCTTTGGAATCGCGAATTCCGCGCTCGACTACCGCCTGGTTGATGGCATCGGTCTCCGTGGCTTTTTCCGCCATGAGGCCCATCCAGATAAACAGCCGTTTGATCGCTCTGAACATAGGATTCCTTCTGCTACTTCTTTTTGGGTTCTTCGTCTTCCAACAGGATTTTCTTCTGCAGGATAAAATCCAACTGCGCGTTTAACTGCGGCTCGTCCGCGGCGCCCACCACCGTGGCGCCCAGTTTTTTCACGGCGGCGAACTCCTTCGCGTTTACATCGAACGCGATGAAGTGCACGGCCAGCTTGCCGTTCTTTTCCTGCGCGCGGGTGGTCAGTTTCGGCATGACCGCCTCGGGTTTCGGCTCAACCGTGTTCGCGCCGTCCGTGATAATCAGCACATGTTTGCGGGGCTGCTTCGAATCGAGCAGGTTGTTACCTGCCAGCGAAAGCGCCTTGCCCAGGGGCGTGTTGCCCTTCGGCGAAGCAAAGTGGCCGGCCCATTCCTTCAGTTCGCCCGGACTAAAACGCTTCAGCTGGATTTCTTCCCTCACACCGTCGCCTTCAAAAATGATCAACCCGACGTCCACCGTGCCGTGGTTCGTCGCGTAGGCGGCAAGTTGTTTATCCACGGCGGTCAAAGCGCGGTTGGCGATCACGTATTTTGGCGAACCATGACCCTTTGCGTCGCGCACAACACTTTTCATGCTGCCGGACGTATCATAGACAATTTCGAGGGCCAGCCCCTCGTCGTCGGCGGCAATGGCACGCAGCTCGGGCAAAGCACTCAACCCGATTACCAGCGCCGCCAGTACCCTAATATGCGGAAAACGTTTCATTGTTTCAGGGCCCCGACTCGTGCCGCTCGCCGCACCTATCGCGGCAGAATTGCAAGAGCCCCGGCCTTTGTCAACGAATCTACCGGAGACTCCCCGGGCCGCATCTATAAAAGCCCCAATGGTTTGTAACCACAATTACAGGCGAATCCCAGCCGCCGGAAAGCGTGGGGCATGCTTGCATCCGGGGACAAATTTCCCAACCCTGTCATTCCATGCAGCAACGGCCAACCGCACGATTTGAGGCTCAAAACGAATGAGTTCCGAATCCCCAGTGCCTCCGGAGCTGCCTATGAAAGGCTTCCAGCTGTGGCTGGCCGGCCCGCTGGCGCTGATGCTTTCGTTGGGGGTCCAGGTTACGATCGTTGCTTTCCTGGTCTGGGGACCCGGGTCCGCGTCGGTGCCGGCCAACGAATTCACTTCTTATGGCGCGGTCTGGGCTCGCCCCGAAAATGACCTGAAAATCTATGCTCTGGGATTGAGCGGCACGCTGGCCGTAGCAATGGCATTCGTGCTCTGGTGGGCCAGGCAGATTCGTCGCCTGGGAACTGTCGCGGGAGAGAGCTTCATGCGGTCCACCGCCGCGCTCTGCGGACTGCTCGCTTGCGGAAGCTTGCTGGGCTTTGTTTCGCTGCTGGCCTCGTACTGGTTTTCGCACGATCTGCAAAATGCACGGACGGTATTGCGCGAGCCGGCGGCACCATTCGACGAAGCGCGGCTCTTACTCCCGGCCATGCTGGCTCTGGCGTGCGCGGTTTTGGATTTACGGCTGGGATTCTGGCGGCAAAAGGAGACCGGAACCCGAAACTTGCGGTGTCTGCGCTACGTGCTGCCGTTGTTCATCGTCCTCGTGCTCGCCATACCGCCGGGCGCGGCGGATTTGCTGGCGGGCGGGGCCTTCGCAACGGACCGTTGCAAACACTTGAGTTTTTTTGCGATGGGACCCGCCCTGTCTTTCGCGCACGGAAAGGCCTTCGGCACTGAAATCTATTCCCAATATGGCGTCGGCTGGCCTTTGCTGGCGGCCGGGCTGAACCGATTTTCGGCGCTCACCTTTGGAAATCTGATCGCCCTGCAAGCCGCGTATGGTTGCGTCTACTACGTGGGGCTGTTTTTCCTGCTCCGGTCCTGGTTCAAAAATGAAATCTGGGCCGCCAGCGGAACGCTGTTCGCAATATCCGCGCAGGTTTTCAGCGGGGTGGCGTCCTCGGATATTGTCTGGATCCATCCCAGTGTGAGCCCTATGCGGCACCCCATGGACGTTTGGTTTTTTGCGGCGCTCTGGCAGCACTTGCAGGGTGGCAAGCTCAGGTGGGCCATGCTCGGTGGCAGCGCTTGCGCGTTGGGCGTCTTTTTTGAAACGGAAACGGGAATTTACCTGGCCCTGACGTTTGGACTTTATTGGATGCTGCGGGCGGGGCTGGCGCGTGGCCAGGCCGGCGGCGCCGACGGAGTGGCCGCGCGAACGCAAATCTTGAGTGCGGGCGGCACGGCAACGGCGATCCTCTTCCTGTTGCTGCTCTGCGCCAGTCGCGGAAAGTTATTCACGGGAGCGTTTTGGCGGGGATGGCTGGAGGGCATAACCGCCTATGCGGGCCGCGGCATCAGCGCGCTCCCGATCGCGGAACTCCCCGATGCGCCAATCGTTTTCTTTCTGCTGATGGTGCTGGTATTCCTGGGGGTGTTGGGTTTCGGCGCCTTGCGGACGTGGTGGCGTTCCGCGTCGGCCGACGAAATCCTGCTGGCAACCTTCGCTGCCTACGGACTGGCGGAACTGACCTACTTCGTCAATCGCTCGCATCCGGGAAGTCTATTCGTGGCCACCATGCCGCTGGCGGTCGTGCTCACCGCATTGTTGTTCAAGGCTTGGACGGCCGCCGGGGGTTGGTTAGGACGATCCGCGATGCCGAACCTGCTCGCGGCGGGAATGGCGCTGTTCCTGTTGACCAAACCGGAGTTTCGAGGATACCCCGGCTTGCTCGGCTCCGTTTTCGACGATTCGCCTCACACCTCATTATCACTAATCCGGCAGCCCCATGATTTGACCGGAATTCCGATGGACTACGCCGACCTGGCCCAAATGATCGAAGGCCTGGCGAGGGAGTTGAAGGCGGCGGGACCGGACGGGCAGAGCGTCGCGATCTTCGATCCGGCGGATACCATCCTTTATGAAGCGACCGGCGCCACTCCCTGGTCGCGCTATCTTCCCTTCTTTGAGTTCGCGTTTACCACGCGCATGTTGGAAGATGCGCGCCGGCAATTGAACGACCATCCGCCCAAATACGTTGTGACTTGTGGCCGCGGCCCCTCCGGTAAAGCGTATTGGGAGTCCTATGATTTTGTCTGGTCGCCGCTGTACGAAGTGGTGACGAACCGTTTTGAGCTTTATCGCACCGTGGGCGTTTACGAAATCTGGAAGCAAAAATGAGCAGGCGATCGCGGCTCGAACAATTTCTGTAATGTGAGCGCAGGTTTGATTTCCATCGTGCTGCCGGTCCACAACCAGGCAGAGCACATCGTTGAGGTCGTCCAGGACTATTCGAAGGCCCTCGCCCGGGTGCCAAATCCGCACGAGCTGATCCTCGTGGTGAACAATTGCCGGGATAATTCGCTGCAAGTTTGCCAGGACATGGCCGCCAAGAATCCGAACATCCGCGTAGTGCACAGTCAGCTTGGCGGCTGGGGACTGTCAGTGAAACTCGGCTTGCGCGAAGCGCGCGGGGAATTTCTGTGCTATACCAACTCGGCGCGCACCACGGGTCAGGAACTTATTCTCGTTCTGCTTTACGCCATTGTCTGGCCGCAGGTGGTCATCAAAGCCAATCGCAAAATCCGCGAGAGCTGGCGGCGGCGGTTGGGTTCGCTCGCCTACAATCTCGAATGCCGCGCATTGTTCGATCTCAGCGTCTGGGACGTGAACGGGACGCCGAAGGTGTTCCCGCGCTCCTTTAAGAAGCTGCTCGAACTCACCCGCGAGGATGACTTGATAGACGCCGAGTTCGTGATGCAGTGTCGGCGCGAGAATTATCCGGTGCTGGAAGTGCCCATTTTCTCGACGCGCCGGCATGGCGGAAAATCAACGACCGGCTTGAAATCGGCGGTGCGGATGTATTGGGGCGCGTGGCGGTTGCGCAAAACCTTTGGGCCGCCGCCACCGGAAAAGGAAGCATGAAACGGGTGCTGGTCACGGGCGGGACGGGATTTGTCGGCGCGAACCTGACGCGGCGCCTGTTGCGGGATGGAAACGAGGTGCATCTGCTGGTGCGGCCTAAGCACCAGGGCTGGCGCATCGAAAGTGTCCGCGCCGATCTGCGGTTGCCGGAAGCGGAGTTGCATGATGCAGCTGCCGTTTCACGGGTGGTGCAGGATGTGAAGCCGGAATGGGTGTTTCACCTGGCGGCCAACGGCGCGTATTCCTGGCAGAATAATCTCGATGAAATCGTTCGCACGAATGTGCACGGCACCATCAATCTGCTTACGGCATGCTTGAAGCAGGGCGTGGAGGCTTTCGTGTCGGCGGGGTCGTCCTCGGAGTACGGATTCAAAGATCATCCGCCCGCGGAATCCGAGCGCGAGGAACCCAACAGCCATTACGCGGTCACGAAAGTCTCGGCGACACATTTCTGCCGGTTCACCGCGCAGAAGGACGGCCTTCACGCCCCCACCCTGCGGCTGTATTCGATCTACGGACCGTACGAGGATCCGGGGAGGCTGATCCCGACGCTCATTTCCCGCGGATTGAAAGGCGAACTGCCCCCATTGGTGGACCCGAATGTGGCGCGGGATTTGGTGTACGTGGATGATGCGGTGGACGCTTTTCTGCTCGCGGCAACAAAGAAGACGGAGGAACGCGGAGCGATTTACAATGTGGGCACCGGGGTCGAAACCACCATCCGGGAAATCGTGGACGTCGCGCGACGCGAAATGGATATCGCCGTCGAACCATCGTGGGGCTCAATGCCGAACCGGGTTTGGGACACAACTTCGTGGGTGAGTGACAATCGGAAGATTCGCGAGAAGCTGGGCTGGAAGCCGCGCTACACTTTCACGGACGGATTAAAGGCAACGATCAACTGGTACCGGGAAGTCGGCCAGGGAACGGCCGGCGGCAAGGCCTCCTGACAAACACATTCTTTCGGCAGATGTAGCGTCGGTTTTGGCAGGTTCGCCGCCGGCCGCCCCGACGTTGGCCGCGGCGGTATTTTTCACTTGGACAGCCTTTGTCCAAGTGCCTCCTGTAAATTCGCGCTGTGGAGAATAGTCGTATCGATTCCCGGTCCCGCTTGAACCGGCGTCAAATTTCGCATCCGAACTCGCGGAACTCCCTGCGCATCCCCTGTCCCTTTCCGCCCTCGGGTCCCTCCCGTCCCTCCCTCAATCAAGCCGTCATCAAGCCCATGCCGGACCGTTATCAAGCCGTCCTCAAGCCGTCCTCAAGCCGGCCATCAAGCCGGCTATCAAGCCCAAAACCCCAGCAATCAAGCCTCATCAAGCCCAATCGAGCCGGAAAAAAAAGGGGGCCCCAGCAATCGGCGCGCCCTCCCGTGCCTGGCTTTGCACAAAAAGTCCCGGAGCGCGGCTTTATCAGCCGCAGCGCGTTCAAGAGCATGGAGGCGTGCGGTTAGCGAAGACACTCATGGTCAAATCTGAACACTTTTTGTGCAAAGCCCCTCGGACCATCCGGGGCAGTCTCGTTCAAAAACGGAGCTGCTCCCTGTCCTCGCCTCCTGCGGGAATTCAGATTGACAGTAATCACTTTGCGTGGCAAAGTCTATCCATGGAATCGAATTGGGCGGGTGAGCATCTCCAGGTAATCCGGACGCTGATGGAGCGTTCGGCCGTGTACCGGCGGGCTCTGGCGCCCATCATGATCCTCAACGGGGTGGTGGGTTTGGTGGCGGCCATCATCGGCTGGGTGGTCGGAATCGATTCCACCAGGGTTTTTATCTTCTATTGGTCGGCGGCGGCGGCGATGGCCATGGCCGGCTCGTTTCTACTCGTTCGCCGCCAGGCCATGAAGGACTCCGAACCGTTCTGGTCGCCCCCCACGCGCCGGGTCACGCAGGCGATGCTGCCCGCGCTGGTTGCCGGTGGCATCACCAGCGGAATTCTCCTTTTGAACGCCAGTACCGGCACCCAGACCGTTGATCCCCTGCTGCCCTGCTGCTGGATCATTTTGTACGGTTGCGCTTTTCACGCGGCGGGCTTCTTTTTGCCCCGTGGAATGAGGCTTTTTGGCTGGGCCTTCGTGCTCGCCGGATGCGGACTCGTGGCGCTCTGCCTCCCCCTGGAATCTCACGCGCGGGAATATGCCTTCGGCGTCATGGGCGCTTTCTTCGGCGTAATGCACCTGGCCTACGGCGTTTACCTTTACTTCACCGAACGGCGAAAGAATGAATCGTGAATCCCGAGGCGTTCCTCCAGCTCGATCGTGTCATCCACGAGAAAGGGCGGCTGGCCATCATGTCCATGCTGGCTGCCGCCGGGGAGCTCTCGTTCACGGACCTCAAGGTCGAGCTCAAGATGACTGACGGAAATCTCACCACGCACATCCGTACTTTGCAGGAATCGGGCTACGTCTCGGTTACGAAATCCTTTCAGAACAAGCGTCCCCTCACCACCTGCGCGCTGACGCCAGGCGGGAAAAAGGCCTTCACGGCCTACATCAATCTGCTGGAATCCATCGTCCAGCAGAACAAGGCGAAGTAGAAACATTTTCTTTGAACAGGAGTGAACGATGCTGGTCATATACTTTGTGATACAAAGTGAATTATGAAAATCTTGTTGGCTGAACATCTGGGCATGTGTTTCGGGGTGCGGGACGCCATCACCCTGGCCCGCGAACAGGCAACCCGCGCACCGCTCACCATCCTGGGTGAGCTGGTCCACAATGAAAGGGTGCTGGGGGATTTGCGCGAGCGGGGTATTCAGATCGCGAAGGATTCAAGCCAGGTCGAAACCCCGTCCGTCATGATTACCGCCCACGGCGCTTCGGAAAAAACCATCGGCGAAGCGCGCGAGCGGGGATTGCACGTGATGGAGGCCACCTGCCCGCTGGTGCGCGTGGCGCATACGGCGGTGGCGCGCCTCGTGCGCGAGGGATTTCACCCGGTGATCATTGGTCAAAAAGACCACGTTGAGGTGCGGGGTTTGACCGGCGATTTACGGGCGTTTGACGTCGTGCTTTCGGAGGTTGAAATCATGCAATTACAGCCTCGGGCCCGCTTTGGTGTGGCGGCGCAGACCACCCAGCCCATCGCGAAGGTCGAGCGGTTGGTCACCTGGATGCGGCGCTGTTTTTCGGATTCCGAAATTAGATTTTTCGATACGGTCTGCCGGCCGACCAAGGATCGCCAGCGCGCGGCGGAGGAACTCGCGCGGCGGTCCGACGTCGTGGTGGTCATCGGCGGCGCGCACAGCAATAACACCCGCGAACTCGCCAGCACTTGTAGCGTTTTTTGCGCCCATGTGCACCATGTGCAGACTGCTGCAGACCTGCGCCCCGAATGGTTCGCCCACGCACAAACCGTCGGCCTCACCGCCGGCACCTCCACCCCCGACCAGACTATCGCGGAGGTCGAGGCGTGGCTGCGGGAACTGGCCGGGCGGGTCGAGCGCCCGGCCAGCCGGCCAAACCGGCTCGAACAATCCAACCTTCAAACCGCCTGCGAAACCTTGAAGCCATGAATCACCTGAAACGCTGGTCCGTTGTTGTCATTTTCGCCATCGCGATGGCATGGGTTGAATCCGCGGTCGTATTCGATTTGCGCCATTTCATAGGGCGCATCGAACCTTACCAGCCCAACCCGCTGCCCATTATCGGAAACCTGGGGCTGGTGGAACTGGTCCGCGAAGCGGCGACCCTGGTCATGCTGCTTACGGCGGGCATCCTCGCCGGGCGCACGTGGAAGAACCGCCTGGGGTTCACCGTGGTGGCTTTCGGAGTTTGGGACATTTTCTATTACGTCTTCTTGAAAGTCATGTGCGGATGGCCGCACTCGATTTGGGATTGGGACATTCTCTTTCTGCTGCCGTTGCCCTGGTGGGGCCCGGTGCTCGCGCCGGTTTTGATCGCCTTGTTGATGATTGGATGGGGAACCCTCGCCAGCCGGGAGGAGTCGGCGCCCAAAGCCGGCTCCTTCCGCTGGCTGGGGTGGACGCTCAACGCCTGCGGCGTGGCGCTTGCCCTCTATGTCTTCATGACCGACTGCCTGCAGGTCGCCGGTCAGGGCACGGAAGTCATTCGCAACGTCCTGCCGGTCGAGTTCAACTGGCCGCTGTTCAACATCGCCCTGGTGCTCATGTCCGTGCCCTTTCTCCGCGCACTGGCCGATCTCCGCAAACCCGTGCCGTCGAGTGGAACGAACTTCGATTGGGCCCGGTGGATTAATCACTTCGCCCGCAACCGCCAGAACCGTCCCGTGCCCGACTGGAGCGAACCCACCGCCCTGCCCTCGCAGATTCGCGGGCCGCTGCTGCGCTCGCTCGAACAATTTCAGCTCGGCGACGGCGGCGGTCCGGCCTCGCTCATCGCCCGCGACGCCGAAACTTTTCGCGGCTCAACCGAGCAGATGCGCGCGCTCGTGGACGCCTGGTTCACGGAAGAGCGCGAGCATTCGCGGCTGCTCGGTTGCGCCGTGGACGCCCTGGGCGGCCAGCGAATCCAGTCGCATTGGAGCTTCACTGCCTTCTGCCAGTGCCGGCGAATTCTCGGCGTGAAGTTCGAACTGCAAGTCCTTCTACTCACCGAAATCAGCAGCACGGCCTACTACCGCCTGCTCCAGCGGCACAGCCCCATCCGCGCGCTGGCGGACACCTGCGGCCTGATCCTCCGCGATGAAGCCGGCCACATTGCGTTCCACTCCGACCGCCTCGCGGCCGCCGGCCGCCAGCTCCAGCACCTGCGCGACGCACTCTGGGCTGCTCAATTCATGGTCTGCGGTTACGCGGCAGCCACGATGCTTTGGATCAATCATTCTCCCTGTATCAGGCGCTTGGGCGGCAGCACCGCGGAGTTTTACCTTGAAGTGAGCCGGGAACTTGTCCGGTTCCTCCACTCATTGGTCGCCACATCAAACCAGCCCGTCGCCGCGCGTGAGTTTTCCCCTGCCACCGAGTTCGCCTTGGAAAATTAGTCGACAACATTTATGAACACGAACGTTCCACCAAGCTGGCAAAACGACGCCCCGCCTCCCATTCCACCCCAGTTTCCACCTCCGCCGAGGAGAGTGAGTCCGCTCGGTGACGCCCCCGAAGACCGCGAGCCCATCGCAAATGCATTCGCGGTGATCGAGGCCATCCTGCGGTATCCGCGCCGCATCATGTGGAATCTACGCCAGGCCCGCGCGGGCACGCTGACGCTGCTGATGCTCGCGATCGCGCTGGGTTGCGGACTTGTCTACGGCGTGGTGGTGGGCAGTTTTTCCATGAAAGAACAGCTCTGGGCCGCGCCGGTGAAAATCGCTCTCGGCATTCTGCTCTCCGGCGTCATTTGCCTCCCGAGCCTTTACATCTTCGCCTGTCTGAGCGGGTCCCAGGCGCGCTTGTTGGAAATTTGCGGATTGGTCGCCGGACTTCTGCTGCTCATGACGATTCTCCTGATCGGCTTCGCGCCCGTGGCGTGGCTTTTCTCGCAATCCACAAAATCCGTCCCCTGGATGGGCAGCTTGCATCTTATCTTTTGGGCGGTCGCCACCATCTTTGGACTGCGGTTCCTCGACAAAGGTTTCTCGCATTCACAGGCCCGTTCACGCGCCGGGCTCAATACCTGGATCGTCATCTTCGTATTGGTCATCCTGCAGATGACGACCGCGCTCCGGCCGATCGTAGGCGAATACACCGGTTTCCTGCCGGCCGAGAAACAGTTCTTTTTGACGCATTGGAGCGAATGCCTGGGCAAGATCCAATAAGCAGCAGATGAAGCAAACGAACCGCCCACATGGATTCCGCCGCTCCAACCTCCAATCCCCGCCCTATCGGATGGTCGGCCCCGGCTTTCCTGCGCGCCAGCGAAGGCGAACTGAGCGCGTGGGTCGTGGGCCGCGGAGCCACGGCGACAATGTTTTGCATCGTCGCGGTGGCAGCGGGCGCAGGGATGTTCGGCGCCGCGCTGGGGTGGTGGCGCTCGCCAACGCAGGCCGTCTTCACCGCCGTGAAGCTGCCACTGGTGCTGCTGCTCACCACACTCGGCAACGGCCTGCTCAACGGCATGCTCGCGCCGCTGCTGGGACTGCGCGTTACGTTCCGTCAATCGCTGGCCCTGGTGTTGACGAGCTTCGCCATCACCTCGTTTGTCCTCGGCGGACTGGCGCCCGTCACGTTCTTCGTGGTGTGGAACACACCGTCGCTGACCGCCGCCACGCGTGCGTGGTCGCCCGAGTACGCGATGTTGCAACTTACACTGACCGCTTTCCTCGCTTTTGCCGGCATTACCGGAAACGTGCGGCTGTATCCTCTGCTGCAGCAGTGGACGGACAACAAATGGGTGGCGCTGCGGGCCTTGTTCGCCTGGCTGGCCACAAATCTTTTTCTGGGCAGCCAGGTGTCGTGGAGTCTGCGACCGTTCATTTGGGACCCAAACCGGCCCGTGGAGTTCATCTGTCCCGATTGGTTCAAGGGAAGCTTCTATGAAACTGTCTTTGAAGCGTTGCGCCGGGTCGCTTTCCATTAACAATATGAAAGTGAGCGGGGCGCGCCAAATCCGTGGCCGCCTAGGTAACGATTTGCAGGTGGATGCGTTCACAAAAAATTGAGCAAACCCCGATGCCCACAGTCGAATGGTGAGCGCAAAGTTTTGACCTTATGAAAATATTCAATCTCGCCTTCCGCCGCGAAACCGCCGTGCCGGTGCTCGCCATCTCGTTCGCCTCGGGCATCTGCCTCACGCTGCTGCTGGCGCGCATCGCCTGGACGGGCAATTTCCGCTATGCGTTCCTGGGCTGGAACCTTTTTCTCGCGTGGCTCCCGCTCGTGTTCGCGCTGCTCGCCTGTGACGAAGACCGCGCGCGCAGCACCAATCGCTGGCGCTTTCGCGGCCTTACTCTCGCGTGGCTGCTCTTCTTTCCGAATGCCCCATACATCTTCACCGATCTCACGCATCTGAACCATCGCTTCGCTCCGCATTTCTGGACGGACCTGGTGTTGATCCTGACCTGCGCGCTCACCGGTCTCGTCGTTGGATTCGTTTCCCTCTACCTGATGCACGGCGCGATCAGCCGGATCATGGGCAAACTCGCAGGTTGGAGTTTTGTGGGCGCTGTGACATTGCTCTCCGGATTCGGCATCTGTCTCGGACGCTTCCTGCGTTTCAATAGCTGGGACGTGCTGTTCAAACCCATGAAACTCTATCAGGGCATCGGCGCCTGGGCGGTCAATCCCATTGAATATCCAGGCACGTATGCCCTGCCCATCTTGTTCGGCACCTTCCTCTTCCTGGCCTACCTGATGCTCTACGCGCTCACTCATTTGCAACCCGCGCCCGCCCTCGCCCCGGCGCAAACCGCCAACCCCTGATGCCCCGCCGCAAACGCATCCTAGCCGGTCTCACCGCGCTGCTCGTGGCGGGACTGATCTGGTTGCCGTGTTTGCATTTGCTCTTCCGGCATGGCGCGTCGGATTTTCGTTCCGATGCCGGCCTCTCCCCGCAGGCGCGGCAACTCGGCGCGCGCCAGCTTCAACTTTGGACCGAACCCGCTTCGCGCGACGTGGAACTCAAGAAGATGCGCGCCAGCAATGCCGAATGGGATTTCATGGGCCGCAGCTTCCTTGTGTGGTCGCTGGCAAACATGGGCCTGCGCGATCCTGCCGCCAAAGCCACTTACCTGCCCATCATGGACCAGATCATCGAAGAAACCATGCGGCTCGAAGCGAGCGAAGGCATGTATTTCTTCCTGATGCCTTACGCGAAGGCGGGCAAATACGTCGCCCAACCCGCGCACAGTCTCTTTCTCGACGGCGAAATCGCCCTGATGCTGGCGGCGCGCCGATCCCTCGAAGAAAAACCCGCCTACAAACCCCTGCTTACCGCGCGCGTCAACGCCATTACGGAGCGTTTGCGCAAGAGCCCGCATCTCGCGCTGGAAAGCTATCCGGACGAATGCTGGATGTTCGATCACGTCGTCGCGTTGGACGCCGTGCGGCTGGCCGATGCGCTCGACGGCACGGACCACTCGGACCTGATTCGTGATTGGGTGGGCATGGCAAGAAAGAAGCTCGTCCATCCGGAGTCCGGCCTGCTGCTCAGCAGCTTCACGACCGATCTGCAACCGCTCGACGGCCCGGAAGGCTCGACCCTCTGGATGGTGGCGCACGGTTTGCAATTGCTCGACCCCGAATTCGCCCGCGACCAGTACACCCGCGCCCGCGCATCCATCGGCGAGGTCACGCTCGGATTCGGCTATGCCCATGAATGGCCGGAAACCTGGACCGGTCACGCGGACATTGATTCCGGCCCGATCATTCCCATCTTCAACATCAGCGCCGGCTCCAGCGGCATGGCCTTCATCGGCGCCAGCGCGTTCGGCGACGATGCATTCCTCTCCTCGCTCAACGCCACGCTGGATTTTGCCGCCTTTCCGACACGCGAAAGCGGCCGCTTGAAATATTGCGCGAGCAATCAAGTTGGCGACGCTGCCCTGCTCTACGCGGCAACCCTGGGACCGCTGTGGCAGAAAGCAACTCCGGGAGGCAAGCCGTGAAAACAGGTTGGGCGGGCCGGATCAGAAGCTGGTGGCGCGCCGATTTTCTTTCGCCCAAGGATCTCGTGCAGGGGGCCGCCGTCATTGCCGCGATCTATCTCGTGATCCACCTGTGCGGGCTGCGCGACTACACCAGCGTGTTAAACGGAACGACCGGCTCCTTGAACCTGAGTTGGGGAACCGCAGCCGGGCTGGGCGTGACCTATGTATTCGCCTGGCTCGCTTTCATCCTGGGCGTGCCCATACTGCTTTTGGCGGCGGCATTATTGGTTTTATGGAAGCGACTCTTCGGCGGCGAATCAAATACCTGACGTGGTTCTTCATCGTTGGCCTGTTCCTCAGTGGAGCGACCGCGATCCCGCTGGTGAGTGAAGTGGACTTTCTCGTCCGCGCGACCGGCGCCGCCGATTTGATCGCGCACGCGGGCTCGAGCGCTGCGCCCGTCTGGGCGGCGTGGCTGGTGCGCGTGCAGACCGCGCTGCACGCGACGGCGGAAGCACATCCATTTCTATTCTACGGCACCGACTGGCTCGCTTTCGGCCATTTCGTGATCGCCATCGCCTTTATCGGCGCGCTACGCGACCCCGTTCGCAATCGCTGGCTATTCACCTTCGGTATGATCGCCTGCGTGATTCTGATCCCCTACGCCTTCATCTTCGGAGCCGTCCGGGGAATACCGATTTGGTGGGGAGTGATCGATTGTAGCTTCGGAGTATTCGGCTTCATCCCGCTCTGGCTCTGCTCGCGCTGGTCCGTCCAACTGGAAAACCTGACTCAATCCTCAGCTTGAACGGAAGCATGAATGCCCTTCCCGAAATTCAGCCGCATCCAACCCTGCCAAATGTCACTTGGTCATTCGGGCTTCTTTCGTCATTCGTGCTTCGTCATTCCCTCACGGTTCCGCGCTCCAAACCTTGATGTCATCAAAGAACCCGTCTTTACCGCCGACGCCCAGCTCTATCTTCGACTTGGTCGGATGGCCGATCCCGGACGACTCCAAAAATGCGGCGGCCTTGCCATCGATGGTCACACGCATTTTGTCACCCACCGTCTCGACCACCAGCACGTACCAGCGCCTGGTTTCCAGCTTCATCGGATAAACCACCTGCCGCCCGGCCAGCAACTTGCCGCGCTGCGCCTTCTTCGTGGGGTCGTCCTTCATCTCATAAATATCGTTCCGCATGTTGCCATCCCGCTCGTCAATGATCGTGACGCCGTTCGTCCGCACCTGGGCACGACAAATGTGTCCATAGTGCGAACCCGGGTATTTGCGATCATCGAACTCCACATCCATCATCGTCGCCCCTTCAAACCTGATTTTGCATTCCACCACGCTATCCCGGGTCGGAATCTCCAGCCCGTGCACCGCGGCGTGAGCTGTGACGGCCGGTTTGCCATCGGCGGCCGGGATATTGCTGTCCCGGGTCTGGGTGCCCTTCAATGTGCCTTTTTCAACGGTGAAAGTGGGGACCACTGCGTGCCAGACCTTGGCCGGCGTGGCGCCTTCGAAATCATCCGAAAACAACAGCTCCTTTTTCTTCGCAATGGATCCCGCCGGCACCGCCGGCAGATCGGCGGCGCGGGTGAGACAAGTAAACAGGAGCAAGGAACTCCAGAGTATTCGATGGCAGAATTTCATGCGCACAAGTTTTTGAAGATGTTCGATACCTGCCGCCAAATGCCAATGCGCAATGGAGCGCCCGTCTCTGAACGGACGTGTTCCTGCGATGTATCATCAACACGCCCGTTCAGAGACGGGCGCTTCATTGCGTCAGGCTTTCGCCGGCCCGCGGCCCTTGAAAGTCAGTTCAGCGACGCCGGACTTATCCAGCTCACCCAAACCCACAGTGACCATCTTGTCGTACTGCTTCTTGGTGGCAGCGGCGAGCGGGAGTTCGAGGCCTTGGGCCTTGCCGAGTTTCAAAGCGATGCCGGAATCCTTCGCGGCGTGCGCAGAAGAAAAGAAACAGGCATGATCGCGCTTCTGCATGTCTTCGCCGTCGGTCTTGAGGACCTGGGAATTGGCGCCGGTTTGAGAAAACACCTCGCGGAGCAGGGTCAGGTCGAGACCAAGGGCATCGCCGAGACCCAGGCCTTCGGCGAGACCGGCGGTGTTGATGTTCATGACCATGTTGACGAGCGCCTTGACCTGCGCGGCTTTGCCGGCGGTGCCGACGTAACGCATCGAGTTGCTGAGCTTTTCCAGAATCGGCTTCGCCTTCTCGAAAGTTTCCGGTTTGCCACCCAGCATCAGATACAGGGAACCTTCGCGGGCCTGGGTGATGCTCGAAGCCATGCAGGCCTCCAGTGACTCCGCACCAATCTTTGCAGCCTTCTCCTCCACCCACACATGAACGTCCGGCGTGATGGTGGCGCAATTGATGAAAAGCTTTCCCCGCGCGCGCTTGAGCAATCCGCCGGTAAAGATCGCCTTCATCGCCTTGTCGTCGGTGACGACGGTGATAACGACATCAGAGGCCTTGGTGACTTCGGCGAGATCGGTGGCGGCGGCGCAGCCCAGCTCGGTCGCGAGCGCCTGCGCGGCGGCGGTGTTCACATCGTAAACGGCGCTCACAGTGAATCCGGTTTCCTTTAGCCGCCGCGCCATGTTCGCGCCCATTCTCCCGACCCCGACGAATCCGACTTTGTTCATAGCAGATGTGTGTTGTGGTTCACGGTTGCTCGCGCTCGTCATCGCGCCGCGCGAAGGCTCGGGTCATGGCGCGTAATTCGCGCCCGCCTTTGATGCCAACGTAAAAAATGAGAAAGCCATACCATAAAATCGAGGCAAAAATCATGACGGTCCAGAATATGACGAAGAATTCCTTCATGCGGCCTCCGCGATTGGGGTTGAATTGGATGATGGATTGGGCGCTTCCGTGAGAATTGAGCCGAAGAACATGCCGGCAAACGCGAGCGCGAAGGACGACGCGCCCGCGACGGCTTCGTTCGTCGCCCATGCGGGGATCACGGCCTTGAGCACCAGGAATGTTATCGGCCCGACCGCCCCGAGCACCAGTGCCGCGAGGGCGCCGTTGGCGTTGCCGCGTGGCCAATAGAGAGCCGCCACGAGCAGTGTAAACACGCTCGAGAGATAAATACTCCCCGTCACCGTGAGATAACCCCACGCGTTGCCCGGCAGTTTGTACCACAGCCCGTAGAACAGGAGAAAGATTCCGATGGCAAGCACCAGGCTCCGCGTCAAAAGCAGCCGGGCGCTCGGAGAAAGGGGCTTGCGCAGGCAGGGAGTGATCAAATCATTGTAAATGACGGTCGCCCACGTGAGCAGATACCCGCTGTCGGTCGACATTTCGGCGGCCAGCGCCGCCGCCAGGAGCAGGCCGATGAACCCCACGGGCAGGATGCTTCCCAGGTAAGTCGGCGTGGCCTGCAAACTCAATTCGTCCGCAGTCAACCCCAGCAAACTGGCGGGCATCGCGTGCTGGGAAAAATAAACCGCCGCGGCCGCGCCCCACAGACCCGGCAGCGCGAAGCGGCCGACAAAGTAAAACGCCGAGCGCCGGTACATGCGCTTGGCCGTGGATTCGTCGCGCGCGGAGAGCACACGGGAGACCTGGGTTTGCCAGGTCGTGACGGCCGCCAACTGGAAAAACATTTGCCAGATTATGAAATCCCAGCCCCAAGCCGCTATCGGGTTAAATGGGTTGTACTTGAGTGTGTGCGCGGCGCCCGCCGCAGGATGGGCAAAGCTGTTCCATAGTCCGTCCAGCAAATGGCCCCAACCCACCGCATGAATGACAATAAGAGACGTCACCACGATACCCGCGCCCTTCACGATGAATTGCAGAAAGTCGGTGACCAGGACGGAGAGCATGCCTCCCAACACCGTATAAATCAGAATCAGCACGAGCAAAATGGTCATTACCCATTGAAGATACGCCAGCGGCATGCCGGTGACGGCGACCAGGAACTGCCCGCCCAGACGCAGAAAAATTCCCATGTTCAATACGCCGCCCAGCACCACAAACAATCCCGCCAACCACCGCACCTTTTCCCAAAGCGCCGCTCGAACAATTCAGGGATGGTCATCACCCCTGCCCAGCGCAATGGCCCGATGATAAACCCGGTCGCTCCGACCAGATACATCGCCCCCGCCATCAACACGCCGACAATCGCACCGGCAAAGCCCTTGGTGAACCCAAGCTGCGCCGTGTACATCACGGTGACCAACCCCAGCTCGGTGGCCGCCAGTGAGGCGATGCCGAGGTTCAAATCCACCGCGCGGCCGGCCACCGCGAAATCCTCCACCCCACGCACATACCGGCGCATCCAGATCCCGGCCGACATGCAGCCGATCAGATAGGCCACAATGATGATCCAATCAATTACGGCAAGATGCATATCGCCGAAGAGATTTGACGCGCCCGCGGAATTGTCCGGAAGAATCCCTCAGAATTGTGCGTGAGCACACGTCTTGCCGTCTGCCCACGGCCCGATTCACGCTGGAACTCATTGAAGTGGAAAATCTCTTATCACAACCATTCCAGCGCGTCACCGGAATTTACTACATTTTGTGTGACCCCTAGGGGCGTACGCACTTGAGGGCATATTGCCCGGCGCGCATTTCCAAATGGCCAGACCGCGTCGTTGCGTAATAAAGTGAAACCCGAATCTCCCATGAAGGCCTATCTTATCACGACCGGATCGGTGTTCGCGCTCATTGCCCTGCTGCACATTGCCCGCATGTTCGCCGAACCCGGGCTGCTCAAGCGGGAACCGGAGTTTATAGCCCTGACACTTTTTGCCGGCGGTCTGTCGGTTTGGGGGTGGTGTCTGCTCAGAAAAATTTCGAAACGGTAATTGTTGTGCTACCCTCCTGCTTATGGAGTTGGACGATCCTGGTCAAAAGGGGCGGTTGAAATTGTTCTCCCCATTCTTTTTGCTACTCGTAGGAGAGATTATTTTCCTCGTCATAGCGATGTCCGTTCTGGATGGAGGTAAGTCTGCCGTGATATGGGCATCAGCCTGCGTGATTTGGAATGTGGTGCTCATCCTGGATTGGGGGCTTTCCCGCACGCGTGCGCTTAGACACGCAGCCTGGATGGAGGATTGGCCTGCCTGGTTGCTCTTGCTGGTCCTCATCTTTCTGACGCTTCCAGCAAGCTGGATAATCCATCAAATCGCGGGCGAAAGCGCCTTTTGATCATCCTCGGCGCACGCAAGTCGAAAGGAACTTTGATTTCGATTGTTGAGATGATTGCGGGAAGGATGCTAAAGTCCCGGTCCAAGGATATGGGATGGGCAACCTTTCACATTGAAAAACTCAAGCAAGGCGAGACCGTTCAATTTCGTCCGCGCGGCAACTCCATGGTGGGCAAGATTTCTTCGGGCCAGTTGTGCACCGTGATGCCGGTGGACCCGAACACGTTGGAGGTGGGAGACATCGTGCTGTGCAAAGTTCGCGGTTCCGAATACCTGCATCTCGTAAAAGCCAGGCAGGGCGCGCGGTTCCAAATCGGCAACAACCGCGGCCACATCAATGGCTGGATCGGCGCGAAGGGAATTTTCGGCAAATGCGTCCGCGTGGAATAGGCCAACTACCTCCAGCGATCACTGATTACTGCCCGCTACCCCGCATCCAAACTATGTATCGCATGCCGCAACCGTCGCTCGATGGCCTGGTGTCGTTCGACGGCCAGCACTTTCTCGCCGGTTAATTCGCGGACGTAGAAGCTGTCAATCACCGCGCCTTTCTCCGTCGCAATCTTCGCGGCGGAAATATCCAGTTCCAGCTCGGTCAGCGATTCGGAAATCATGTACAGCACGCCGACGCGGTCTTCGGTTTCGATTTCGATTACCGTGCGCGAGTCGGAGGCTTCATTGTCAAAATGGATGCGGGTGGGAATTCGTTCGCCGGTGTAATCCTGGTAGATGGGGCGGGTGATTTTCTTTTTCCGGATCAGTGCCGGAAAGTCAACCGTCTCCCCGGTGAGCGCCCGGTTGATCACGTCCTCAAAATTCTCGCGTTGCGCGCGGTCGGCGAGATTGCCCGTGCGCGCGTCGGCCACGAAAAAAGTGTCAAGGACGACGCCGTCCGTGCGGGTAAAGATGCGGGCGCTGAAAATGTTGAGGCCCGCCGCGCTGAAGCTTCCCGCAATCTTGCGAAACAGTCCGGCGCGGTCCCAGGTGCAGATTTTGACATTGTTGCCGCCGCGATCGGGATCGTTTTGCCAGCTGACGACCGGCTGGAGCGCATTCTCGGCATCGGCGACCTGCCGATGCATGAATTCATGCGTCAATCCGAGGTCCTCCAGGATTTCCGCCGAGGCGTGGCTTTGGAAATAGCGCGCCGGCAGCGTCTCGAAATGCGCCTCCAATTCCTCCTGGCTGATCTCCTTCGGCAATTCCTTGATCAGTTGCCCGTGCAACGACTCAAGCTGCTGTTCCTCCGCGCGGATGAATTCCGTTCCGCCGGTCAACAAGCGCCAGGCCTTTTCGTAAAGCGACCAGAGCAGCGCGTCCTTGAAACTGTTCCACAATTTATCGCTCGTCGCCTGCGCGTCCGCGAAGGTCAGCAGTGTGAGCAGCTCGAGGTTCTCGGTATGCTGCACCTGTTGGGCGAATTGCCGGATCACCGCGGGATCATCAAGGTCGCGGCGCTGCGAAACGCTCGCCATGATCAGATGATGCTCGATGATCACCCGCAACGTCTCGGTCGCCGAGGCATCCAGCCCCAGCCGGCGCGATACGCGCAACGCCGCTCCGGCGCTGGCCTTGGCATGGGCGCCATGCCCGTCCGATTTGCCCACGTCGTGCAGCAGCAAACCGAGGTAGAGCAAAAACGGCCGGTCCAGTTCCTGGAAGATCGCCGAATACGCGTTGTGCGGTGCGTGGCCGGCTTCCCAGATGCGGTCCAGCTGCTCGAGGCAAACCAGCGTGTGCTCGTCCGCGGTGTATTGGTGATAGAATTCGTGCTGCACGAGGCAGGTCAGTTTCCCGAATTCGGGAATGTATTTGCCCAGCAGACCGACCTCATGCATCGCGCGCAAAATCGGGGCGACGTTTCCGCGCTGGTTCATGATCTGCAAAAACGTTTCGCGCACGTGCGGCTCGCGCAGGAACGCGCGGTCCACGAGCGAGAGCTGGTTGCGAATCAACTGCGCCAGATCGGGATGGAGTTTCAGCCCGCGCTGCTGCGCATGCAAAAACACGCGCATGAGCCGGCGCGGTTGATCACGGAAGACGCGGTTGGACGCGGCGACAATCTGGCCGTCTACAAAACGGAAACCGTCCACGGGTTCCGGCGCGGGTTGTTGCCGCCGCGGCAGCAGCCGCGTCAACCGGCCCGGCAGCCCAAAACGTTCCATGCGCGTTGGCTCCCGTGGCAGCAATGCCATCCGTTCCTCCAGCGTGCGGGTGAGCAGGTAGATATTGCGGAAATGCTGGTACAGATCGCGCATGAATGCTTCAATGCGCTTGCTCGGCGAACGGTCGCGATAACCGAGGTTGTAGGCGACCGCCGGTTGCAAACTCTTGCTGAGCACATCCATCGCTCGGTTGGTGTGGTAATGCATCTCCGTGCGCACGCGCAAAAGAAAATCATACGCCGCCTCGAGTTGTTTGCGCTCGCTTTCGCCAATGAATCCCTGCGCCTTGAGGTCTTTCAGCGAACGCGTGCGATACTTGAAAAACGCCATCCACAGCAGGTTTTGAAAATCGCGCAGCCCGCCGCAGCCGCTTTTCAAATTCGGTTCCTGCATCGAGGCTGAATTACCGAACTTCGCCCGTCGCGCCGCCTGGTCCGCCATCCGTTGCGGAATGTATTCGTGCTCGTGGCCGGCCACGCATTTGCGCACGATCGCGCTCTGGAACTTCGTGAAGAGCGCTTCATCCCCGGCAATCAGGCGCGCTTCGATCAGTGAAGTCTTGGCCTGCATGTCGCCATTGGCCACGTTGACACATTCATCGATCGTCCGCACCGAGTGCCCGACCTTCAAACCCAAATCCCACAGCGGATACAACACCCCATCCAGCAGCTTGGACAAGTGCGGCAGTGGCCGGCTCACCACGACCTGGCGGTTGTGCAGGAACATGAAATCCATGTCGCTGTGCGGATTCAACTCCGCCCGCCCATAGCCGCCGATTGCCACCAGCGAAACTTGCGGAAACTCCCGCCTTGCCTGTTCGGAGAGGTTGCTCCGTGCCGTCTCCCAGAGGTAACGCAACAGCACATCCATCATCGCCGCGCGCGCGCGACAGATCTCCAACCCGCCCCCGCCGGCGCGATGCAGGATCTTGAGGCGGTGCGATTCCACCTTGAGGAACGTTTTGTAGCGCCCCAGTTCCTGGGTCGCCATCCGTCCCGGCGGCAGCGTGAGCCGCGCCGCGGCGTTCGCTTCCGTCTTGCGCAATAAATCCTGCATTCGCGGGCCATTTTGGGTGCAATGCGGCATGAAGACAAGCGTGGGGGAGTAAATGACGAAGCACGAATGACGAATGAAGAAGGAAATCCGAAGCCCGAAATCCCAAGAGCAACTCTTAATCGTCCTTTGGTGTGTTCGGGTTTCGGCATTCGGGCTTCTTTCGTCATTCGTCATTCGTGCTTCGACATTTTTCCCTTCCCCATCATTTTTCCTCCAACCTTGTGACACTTCCGGTGTTGGAGCATCATCTTATAAGCATTATGTCGGCCGAGCAGGAAACGGACGCCACCCTGATGGATCGGGTTAAACAGGGTGATCACACTGCTTTTGCCGAATTGGTGGACCGCTACAAACAGCCGGTCATGAACCTCGTCTACCGCATGCTGCGCGATCCCAACGAGGCCGAGGACATTGCGCAAAACGTCTTTGTGCAAGTCCACAAGTCCGCCCAGCGCTACCAGGCCTCCGCGAAGTTTTCCACGTGGCTGTTTACGATCGCCCGCAATCTCTGTCTGAACGAAATCCGCCGCCGTTCCCGCCATCCGGCCGAGTCGCTCGAAGCTCCCCACGCCGAATACGAAGACCAACCCGCCCAACAGCATCCGGACCTCCAGACTGCGTTGCCCACGGATTCCTTGATGCACGGAGAGCTGACCGACCTGGTTGAGCAAGCCCTCGCCGGCCTGCCGGAAAATCAGCGCGTGGCCATCCTCCTTTGCCGCCAGGATGAACTGAGCTACGAGGAAATCGCCAAAGTCCTGGGTTGTTCCCTTTCGGCGACAAAATCCCTCATTCACCGCGGCCGGGAAGCCCTGAAATTAAAGCTGAAACCCTATCTCGCCAGCGGGGCCTGGAAAGAAGAACCCTGATGATTTCCGAGCAAAAACAGCGAAAAATCACCGCAACTTCCGCCCCCAGGCGGGGTTTATAAGAAAGGTAAGAAGTATGCCAAATGAACCGCTCGACAACCGCTGGCTTGAAGCCGGGTGGCGACGCAAGCTGAGCAAGGCCGAGGCCGCCGAATTGGAGGCCTGGCTGGCCGCCCATCCCGAATCCCGGGATTCGTGGCGCACCGAAACTCAATTGACCAGCCTGCTCAATCGCCTGCCGGAAGCCCCGGTGTCGAGTAACTTCACCGCCCGCGTCCTCCAGGCAGTCGAGCGCGAGCAGGCATCCGCGGAGCGCCGGCACTCCCCCCGTTGGTGGAACCGCTGGCTGCCGCGCGTCGCCTTCGCCGGCGCATTCGTTGTGCTGGGTGTGGCGGTCTTTTCGCATCAGAGCATCCGGCAGGCGCGCACCGCCGACATCGGCAAGAGCGTGGTGGCCGTTTCGAGCGTCCCGTCGCTGCCGAGCGTGGAAATCCTCCAGGACTTCGATGCCGTCCGCGCGCTGCCGACCACGCCGCCGGCGGATGAGGCGCTGCTCTCGTTGCTGCAATGATCCGCAAAATCTGCAAATCGCGCACACTGCTGGCAGGTTGGTTCGGCCTGGCGGCGACCGGGACCATCTGGGCGCAAACCCCCGCCGCGCTTCCTCCCTCACCCTTGGACACGACCAATGTGCCGCCGTCCCTATCCAGCTTTACGTCGCTGGCGCGAAAATCGCCGGTGGCCATCTTCCGCGAGTTGCTCGCCACCAATTCCGCCGGGCGCCTCGCGTATCTGACCAATCGACCGCCGGAAACCCAGAAGCAACTCAAGGCAAAACTCCGCGAATATCAGGCGCTCAATCCGAATGAACGCGAAGTGCGGCTGCAAGTGACGGAGTTGCGCTACTATCTCTGGCCGCTCATGAATCAACCCGCGGCCCAGCGGACGAACCAACTCAGCAGCCTGCCCGACAACATGCGTCCGCTCGTCGAATCCCGCCTCCGTGAGTGGGACGCGCTCTCACTGGACGCACAAACCAACCTTTTGAAATACCAGGCCACGATTCTTTGGATGACTGAACTGGCCGCCTCCACCAATGCCCCGGCCGCCCAGGCCACCATTTCGCCGGAACGCCGCCGGATGCTCGAAAAAGGCGTGGAGAAATTTCAAGCCATGTCCGGGGAGGAACGCCAAAAGACGCTGGGCCTGTTCGACCAGTTCTTTCAGCTCACCACGGATGAAAAGCAGAAAGTGCTCAACACCCTTTCTGAACCCGAGCGCCAGCAGATGCAGCGCACCTTGCGCGCCTTTTCCCAGCTTACGCCCCAGCAGCGCTCCGATTGCATGCGCTCCTTCGAAAAATTTGCCTCCCTTTCCGTGTTCGAACGCCAGAAATTTCTGCGCAATGCCGAGAAGTGGAAACTCATGACCCCGGCCGAACGCCAGGCCTGGCGCAACCTCGTCAGCCAGGTTCCGAACACGCCTCCCCTGCCTCCAGGCGCCGGCGGCCCACCCGCCCCCCGCGCGGAAAACAAAACCCGCCCGGGCATCCTTGCGACCAACGGCAATTAGCCCCTCACTCAGCGCGGCATACCACGGCTGACGCACCTAAATTCGTAGCGCAGACTTCCAGTCTGCTGTATCGCGGATTTCCAATCCGCAGGCGCCCCAGTCGCGACTCGCCTCACCGCTTTTCGACGCTCTGCCGACTTGGAAGTCGGCGACACAGCAGACTGGAAGTCGGCGCTACGAAATCGTGGCAATCGGGCGTTATAGCAGAATATAGCAGAACTTAGATGCGTCTGTCCTGCGCGGCATACTGCCTGCGGTTGCAAGCGGAGCCCGATTCTGGAACATTGACGGCAGTTGTTTAACGCTGCCGCTCACTGATGTTCAAAATCCCAGCCTCGATACTCGCCGCCGTTCTTTTTGGGCTCTCGCTGGCACAGGGATCAGGTACCAGCACTGATACGGCGTTCACCTATCAGGGACGGCTCAGCCAGTCCGGCGCGCCGGCCACTGGCACGTTCGACTTTCAGTTTTCCATCTACGACTCGGCGACGAACGGCGCGCTCAAAGCCGGACCTCTGCCCCTGCCCACGCAGGTTGTTTCCAGCGGTATTTTCCTCGCGCGGCTCGACTTCGGAAACCCCGCGCTGTTCAACGGCGAGGCGCGCTGGTTGGAGATCGCTGTCCGCACCAATGGCCTCGGTGGCTATACGACTCTCCAGCCCCGCCAGCAACTCACCGCCGCCCCCTACGCTCAATACGCCCTGAACGCCGGCACCGTATCCTCCACCGGCCTCGTGTCCGCGCTGCAACCCAGCGGCATCGTCACCAACGGCCAGGCCGGCGTCAGTTTTGTCGGCACCTTTACCGGGAGCGGCAGCGGTCTCACCAACCTGTTGATTCCGGGGCTGGCGTTCTCCAACTCCATTGTCCGCGATCTGGAGACACTGATCGTCTCCCAAGCGGGCACCACCGCCGCGAACGGCATCTACCACCATGACCCCGCGGCCGATAATGCGTCCTACGCTTACACCAACAAAAACTTCGTAATCCTCTACGACCTCGGCGAATTCAGCGGCGCTTTTTCCTACACACTCGGCAGCAATACCACGGCACTCTACCTCGGCGGCGCGGACCCCACCGACCCGTGGCATGTCGCGAGCGGATCGAGCCCCGCGCCAGTGGCGGTTTACGGCTTGCTGACGAACATCATCACCCTCGGCCGGTTCGCCGGCGACGCGGGAAGCCTTGCCAATCTCAATGGCGGCGCCATCCAGCCCGGCACGATCGGGACCAACCAACTCGATGCCGCCGCCCGGGATCTCGCGCCCTGGTTCAACGATAACCATTTCAATGGCGCATACATGACCAACGGTCCCCCGCCGCCATACTCGCTTGCCAGCCGCGCCCCGGTACCGTGGCTGGGTTGGAACTCCTGGAGTTCCCTGGAAGCCGGCGTCAACGCCACCGCCATCACGAACATCGTTAACACATGGAAAACCAACGGCATGCTCGCCGCGGGCTACGATTTAATCTGGGTTGATGACGGCTGGATGGCCGGCGCGCGCGATACCAGCGGCAACCTCACCGAGGATCCCATCAAATTCCCCGGCGGTATGAAGGCGCTGATCGATTACGTCCACGCCAGCGGCTTTCGCTTCGGGATCTACGTTTCGATGGGCACCGTGACCTGCGCCGGCCTCCCCGGCTCGCTCGGCCACGAATTTCAGGACACCCTCCGCTTTGCCTATTGGGGTGTGGACGCCCTCAAAGTGGACGAGTGCGGCGTGGGCAACCTGCCCTTCTGGAGCAGTTATTTGCAGGTCGAACCCGATTTGATTTCCATCTGGGTCAATGCCGTCTCGTTCCCAAACATCTCGCGTCCCATCATCCTGGTCGCGACCGAATTCAACATCTTCCCCTGGACTCCCGAACGCTTGAACGCCTGGCAAAATCCCCAGGCCACCGTGGTCGGCAGCTTCCCGGGCCTGCTCAACGGCATCAGCCAGATGACCAACGGCCAATGGACCGGCCCCTACCCCGACCAACCGGGCCAGATCGGCCCGGGCCATTACAAGGAATCCATCGGCTTCTACGTCAACGCCACTCCCCCGGCTGTGCTGCGCAGCACCCTGAGCATGATGTCGATATTCGTGGACGGCATTCTGTTGGACGAGACTCCCAACACGACGAGCTTTCCCCTCGTCACGAATCCCCAATTCCTCTCCATCCTCCGCGACCCCGCCTGTATCCGCGGCGATCTCAAAGCCAACTACGGCCCCGTGCAAATCTGGCTCCGCCCGCTCGGCTGGGCCCGCGACCGCTTTGCCATCGTGCTTCTCAATACCGGTTCCAGTCCCGCGAACGTCACGGTAAACTTTCCCTCCCTGGGACTGCCTCAACTCTACAACGCGCTCGACGTCTGGAGCGGCGCGACCGTCGCCAACTCGGCATCCAGCCTCAACGCCTCCGTCGCGGGCCAGGACTCCCGCCAGTTTCTGCTCACCCCGACATTCGGCAACGGCATCACCACCAATCTCTCCGTCCTCCTGCCGGGCAACCAACCCGCCACCCTCTCCTTCAGCAACGGCATATTGATGCAGGTCAAATAGCGCTCGTGGTGGCAGGCGTCCCGCCTGCCGTAGAGCCGGGCGTCCCGCCCGGCGGCCAAACATTGGCCGGCCCTACACCTCAGCTCCTTTCACTCGTCGCCCGACTCCCACGTTTCTCCCAGCTCTGCCAATCAATAACGCTGCCTGCTGTCTCCGTTCACCTACCCTTCCCTTCAGTCGCTTGTGTCCCTCTCGTCCCTTCCCCACTCCGCAGTATCAATCAAAGCAGACATCCGCCCCGCCCTGCGCTATCTTCGCGCCATGCACAAAGCGCGGTTGGAAGCCTTCAGCGATGGCGTCATTGCCATCATCATCACCATCATGGTGCTGGAGCTGAAGATTACTCCGGCATTACAGGAGCATCACCCCATCACGCTCCGGGATCTCGCCCCCTCGCTGCCTGTGTTCCTTAGCTACGTGCTGAGCTTTGTGTACGTAGGCATCTATTGGAACAACCACCACCATCTGCTCCACTGCGCCAAACATGTCAGCGGTTCCATCCTCTGGGCCAATCTCCATCTGCTCTTCTGGCTGTCGCTCTTTCCCGTAACCACCGCGCTCGTCGGAGAACACCATGGCCAGGAAGATCAATTGCCGGTCGCGCTCTACGGGTTTGTGCTCCTGATGGCCGCCCTCGCATATTACCTTCTGCAACTACGGATCATGAAACATCAGGGACAGAACTCGCTGCTGGCCCAGGCGCTGGGCTCAGACTGGAAAGGCAAGCTCTCCCCGATCCTTTACCTCGCCGCCATCCCGCTGGCCTATGCCCGTCCCTGGATCGCCCTCGCCATTTACGTCCTCGTCGCCCTTCTCTGGCTCGTCCCCGACCGCCGCCTCGAACGCGCCCTCGCCACCCACGAACCTAAATGAACTCCCCCTCCGAAAATCCACCCGCTCCCGAACCCACCGACCTCCAAAAACGCGGCGACGCCCTCCGCGAAGCCCTGCTCCGGCTCCACAAATCCCTCCTCGAATCCGAGCGCGTCACCTACGAAAAAACCTTCGGCCCCATCCAATCGCCGAACCATTTCCTCAAACTCCTCACCACCGATCCCTGGTTCGCCTGGTTGCGCCCCCTTTCCAAACTCATCATCGAACTCGACGACGCCTTCGACAAAAAGAATCCCAACCCCGCCGCCAGCTTCGACACCGTCATCAAACACGCCAACGAACTCCTCGTCGCCAACAAAAGCGGCGAAGACTTCGCTGCCCATTACGACGAAGCCCTCCAACGCGACCCCGACGTCGTCCTCGCCCAGTCCGAAGTGGCGAAGCTCATTCGGCCGCCAAAGGGCGGATCGGGCGTAACCGACAACCCCGCCAAATAGAGACGCAGGAAAAGGCTATGGCGGAGACATCTCCCAGGAACGGCAAGCGCGCCCGTTGGCTGGTGCTCGCCTTGGTCCTCTGCCTCGCAATCGGTGCAGGGCTGTTTAAATTGACCGGCCGGCCGAGCAGGGAGCGACTGGTTAGCAATCGCGTTGAATGGCTGTTACAAGTGGAACGGCGGGAACTGGCCCGGCAGAACGCCCCACCGTGGCTGCAGGAAGCCTATCGCTGGTTCGATAAATGGCGGAAGCCGAACGATGTCATCAGCGCATCGCTGGAGTTGGAATCGCTGGGGCCGGAAGCCATTCCCGCGTTGTCCAAAGCACTGCTTCAAGATCCCAATCCCAAGATCAGAGAGTTGGCAGCCGACACGCTGGCCGAGTCCTATGATCCAGCAGCAGTCCCGGCGCTGATCAACGCTCTCGCCGTCGAAAACGATGCCAGCGTGTTTCCGAAAGCCGCACAGGCACTGGCAAACATTGAAGGATCGCGGGCCGTTCCCATACTGGTGCAGGCGTACGGACGACAGACAAATGACGAGGCAGCAATTTCAGTACTTCAGGTGGTTGGTGAACTTCCACATCCGCTCGCACTGCAACTGCTGACGAATGTGCTGTGCCAGGGGACTAACTCCAACTTGCGTTCGGCCGCGGCCGAATCGTTAAAGGGGCTAAACTGCACCAACGTCGAAGCCATCCTCAGTTCAGTATTGCTCTCGGATTCGGATGCATCCGTTCGAGCCAGCGCGGCCACTACTTTAGGCACGCTAGCCACGCCGGATGGCATCCAACTGCTGCTTGACCGATCACGCAACGACCTCGACCCTGGTGTTCGCAAGGCAAGCGTAACGGCAATTTCTCCAGACTTCCTCGCTGCGTGTCTTCCTCAACTCCTTTTGGCTTTAAAGGAGGAACGTAACTCGTCAGTACGGCAGATGGTGATGTATGCCTTGGGCCGGACCAGGACCCCGGAAGCTGCGCGAGCGCTCATGGATATCGCCGCCAACGATCCGGACAGGGCGATAGGGATTCGCGCGCCCAATGAGTTGAAAGAAATGTTGCCGCACCTGCCGACCTCCGCGGTCTTGAAGATTCTTCAGGAAACCCGCGATGAAGAATTGCGAATAGCCGCCGCTACTGCTCTCGCTGAATCAGGAAACCGCGAACTCGCGGCGACTCTGACCCAATTCGTGGCCGACTGCGATTTCCCGGCGTTCTACAAGGAGTCTCGCAGTGGTTGTTTCATGCGGACAATGCCCTTCGAGGATCTGACCCGAAACATGGCGACGCACGGAATGTTGGAAATTTTACCGCTGGTCGTCGAAAAGCTGAAGCGTTCACCCGACGAGTCGCCCTTGCAGATCGCCGCCTGCCGGGTCCTGGCATCGTCCGGACATCCGCTTGTGCTCCCGATAATGCGAAGCTGCCTGACAAATCGTGCTGCTCCAAGTGTTCAATGCTGTGCGGCGGCTTTCCTGGGAGATCTCGGGTCGGAAGTGGATGTTCGCGAGTTAACCACCATGGCGAAAGTCACCGGTGATGATCAGGTGCGCTATCATGGCTTGCAGGCTTTGGGTGAGATCGGAGACCAGCGCGTGGTGCCGACCGTTATTCAGTTTCTGGAAGCCAGGAAAGACGAAGAAACTCGCGAGGCGGCCTGCGGCGCACTTGGAGGCCTTCGTGATCCAGTGACGTCGGCCACGCTGGCACTACTGGCCGGCAAAGATAAATCCAGAGACGTTCGTGCCGCCGCCATCAGGGCCTTGGGCGAAATCGGTGGTACCGAAGCAACGGGCGCGCTGCTCACTTTGCTCAAGAAGTTTCCAGCCGACGACAAGCAAGCGCGACAAAACATCGCCGAGGCGTTCGGTTTGTCAGGTGATTTATCAACGACTCCGGCACTCATCGAGTTGCTGGCTGATTACGACCAACGCGTCGTCTCGGACGCAGCGCTGGCTTTGGGCAAATTGGGCGCGACCAATGCAGTTCCGAAGCTGCTGGAAGTAGCCGCCGGCCGTTCCGCCAAGGCACGGGAATCGGCCGCTGAAGCACTGGGCCAGATTGGCGATCCCTCCGCTCTGCCCGTACTTTGCAGGATGCTCAAGGAGGATCGCAATCCGCGCGGACGGGCAGCAGCGGCGGATGCCCTGGGCGCCCTCGGCGACCGCCGCGCATGCGAGATGCTGCGCGAAGCCCTTGACGATCCTGAGCCGCGGGTACGCGCGGATGCGGCGTGGTCGTTGGGACATCTGGGAGACAGACACGGACTGCAAACACTTGCGCCTCCGGTGGGGTGGGGACATGCCGATTACTACTATTTCTACGATCACTCCGCGGGAATTCACGCATTGAGGGAAATGGGCGGACCGGAGGCAATCGCCTTGCTTCAAATGGAACTCGGACCCGGCCCGTTGGAATCGCAACTGCCTGCTGCTGTTTCTCTGGCGATGCTCGGCCAAACCAATGGTTTTGATGTATTGAGATTTTCGATGGACAGCGCGTCTGTTTGCGACCGCGTCATGGCAATTGTCGGACTCGCTCATCAGCATTCCCCGGCGGCCACCGCTCTGCTCCATTACAAAACAAACGATTGGTCTCCCGCCATAGCTCACATCGCCGCCGGCGCCTTGGAAGGCAAACTCACCCAGGTCATGATTGCCGCTCTGTCGGATAAACATGCGGGTGTGCGCGACGCCGTGGCCACCGCATTTCTTTTTCACACTGACCCCGCCGCCATTCCCGCCCTGCGAGCAGCCTGCACCGACCGGAACACCGGTGCCCGACAGTCAGCCCGATTGGCCTTGAGGCGATTGGAACGAATGAATAACCAATCCCCGCCAAACGCTATGAAGTAAAAAACGGACTCAGGCTCCGGCGCGGTGATTGGTTTGGATGATGTCCACACCTCGAACCATCCTTAGCCGGAACGATTCAGTCGGAAAGGCGCCTGCGCCCCATCATTCCGTAGCCAAGGTAACGAGGCTCATTCTTATCAACCACCCAATGCGGACAATTGCCACCAAATGGTGCCCCGTTTCCAGCGCGTCCAAACGCTCCCCCTCTCCCGGGCTTGTCGCGTCCCGCTCCGAGCGGGACTGAGGGGGAGGGCCGGGGTGAGGGCGAGCCTTTCCCCTCAACTGAATAGTTCCGGCTTAGGCTACGGCCTTCGCGGCACGGCGTTCGTCGAGTTGAGCGCCGGGGCGTTCGTCCCCAGCCAGACCGTGCGGGCTGCGCGTCCGGCCAACATTCCGTCTCCATATCCGAGCGCCTTGGCTTTGTCCTCCTCGCTCACTGGATTTCGCACCGGCATTTGTTCGTCCCGGTCCAATCCGTCCAAGTAACCCTGCCGGTATGAATCCAAGTAGGCTTTTCGCCATTCGGCATTGGAATCGAACCGGGTAACCAGTGGCATTGTCGGGTGCGGCGGATCCGGAAGTCCAAGTTTCCACTGAATCTTTCTCATCAACTCGTCAATCCGCCTTTCGATCACCCGCAGCTTCTCCGGGCCTCGTTCCGCATAGTCGCTGATAATTTTTTGCCTGCCGTCCGTCCGAACCATCGTGAAGGACGTAGCCTGGTCAGTAGGTGCAAACCCGTCCCGTCCGTATTCATCCCGGAAGGCCGGGTAATCCAAATTTCGAACGATCGTCACGAGTTCGTTGAACCGCCACATGGGAATACTGCCGGAGAATTTGCCAATATGCTCAACATACTTCTCTCCCTTGTATCGGAACGTCCCGTCGCTTTTGATAATGAAAGTGTAGTCTGGACAAGTTCCAAGCGGGCACGCTGTGCGTTCGATGCCAATCTCGGTAATGATTCCGTTGGTCAATCCATTCTGGTTCGGGCGAATAGCGGTGCTGGCGTTATTCGTCCCTTGGTAGTGAGTCTTAAAATATTCCGTCATAATCTCGCCAGCCGGAAGCTGCGGCGCGCCAAGGAATAGCAAAAGCATAACTAAAGTTTTCATCGAATCGTACGTTGGCGACCCATTGATGGGCTGTTCTTCGGCTGGGTTGGCTCTAAGAGTCTGGTTGGGAACTCTAGACGTATTGGGTTGGGGGCGTCAAAGCGAGCGTTTCGTTCCAATTGACACCCACTCAAATCGTGCCATTCTTTCTGCGGAGGGATTTCTCGCTTGAGAAACATTTGGACGGCTCTCAAGCGTAACCAGGGAAATTCAAATTACGAACAACGACGAAGCTGGAGGGATGTTTCATGGCCACTGGCGTAAAAAGAATCCATCGCGAACTGGCCGCTCTCCTCAAATCAAAAACCTGTTTATCCGGTTGGTTGAAAGACTCGAGTTTGCCAGAGACTCCCGGTCACGAATATTTTTCTGTCACCAAATTTTTCTGTCATTGTTCCGGCTTTTCCGGTGATTTTTTGTGCCCGCCATCTTTTTGCCAAATCCCTTTGTCTGGGTGTCGAGTAAACCAGCAGGATAAAGACGATCAACAACCGATTCCAACCAATGAATTCAAGCCTTGTAACACCTCGCACCCCGATTCTGGCCAATGTTTACGGGCATTTCCCCCTCTGTTGCACCCTTGTTGCACCTTGTGTTGCACCCTGAAACCCACTTTCGACCAATGTTTATGCGGTTTGTTGCATGTTGCACCCTGTTGGGGGGGGCCTCTCTTAATCCTGCCCATGAACCTCCCATCCGTAGCCGCCCCGAAGGCTTTCGGGGCAGCGAGTTCACGCACCGTCTCGGTGCGTCTTCCTGCCTGCACGCGTGCGCCCTCAATCTCGTCTGCGTGGCGGTTCACGGGCCCGGAACCCGCAACCTCTATGAGTTCTAAACTGCCGGCCACAACCTTGGCAAAGCACGAACTGCCGGCCATTACCCCGGCGAAAGACGGTCAATTCCAGTCAAGGTATGTCAAAGTATGTCAAAGTATAAAAGGGGCCCCACTTCCCCTCTTTCCACGAACCGCTTCCCCAATCCCAAAGGGATTGCGTCCTCCAGCCCAAGGTTGGCCCGCCGCGTTTTGCGGGCCTACCTTGGGTGGGCCACGCCGCACCAGCGCATCAACCCCAACGGGGTTGCGCCACAAGGTAGTGGTTCATGGGCTCAGAGTACGAAACCTCGTTTGCCAGGGTTCTAATCCTGATCTTCCTGGCCCCATGAAAACCGAACCGCTCATTGCCAACTGTGCCATCCAAACTGTGCCACGCGCCCGCTAACCGCGTCACAATGTCACACTTGGCACAGTTTTGTTCTATGAAGAAACGTATAAATAAATTTATAATACACTTATTAAAAGCGACTTACAAATTCATCATACTCATGGCACCATCAGTGCTTGGAGTATCCCGGAATTGTGTCTCTGAACACTGAACTGAAGATTTTATGCCTAAAGTAATTGGAATCGATTTGGGAACGACGAACTCCTGCATGGCCGTCATGGAAGGTGGCGAACCGTCGGTGCTGGAAAACTCCGAAGGCCGTCGCGTAACACCTTCCGTGGTGGCTTTCGCCAAGACCGGCGAACGGCTCGTCGGCGACGCCGCCAAGCGCCAGGCGGTCACGAACTCCCGCAACACGGTTTACTCGATCAAGCGCTTCATGGGCCGCAAGTTTGTGGAAGTCGAAGAAGAGCGCAAGCGCGTCCCCTACAAGGTCGTGGCCGGCCCGAACGGCGACGCCTGCGTCGAAGTCGAGGTCGAAGGCAAGGCCAAGGTTTACAGCCCGCCGGAAATTTCCGCGATGATTCTCGCGAAGCTGAAGTCGGACGCCGAAATGCGCCTCGGTGAAAAGATCACCCAGGCCGTCATCACGGTCCCGGCTTACTTCAACGACTCGCAGCGCCAGGCCACGAAGGACGCCGGCCGCATCGCCGGCCTCGAAGTCCTGCGCATCATCAACGAGCCCACGGCCGCCTCGCTCGCCTACGGTCTCGACAAGAAGAAGGATGAAAAGATCGCCGTGTATGATTTGGGCGGCGGCACGTTCGATATTTCCGTTCTCGAAATCGGCGACGGCGTCTTCGAAGTGAAGGCCACCAACGGCGACACCCACCTGGGTGGCGACGATTGGGACAACCGCCTCATGGATTGGATGCTGGACGAATTCAAGAAGGACAACGGCATGGACCTGCGCAAGCAGCCCGATGCCCTCCAGCGCATCAAGGAAGAAGCGGAAAAGGCGAAGATCGCCCTGTCCAGCTCGCAGGTGTACGACATCAACCTGCCCTTCATCACCGCGGACGCCAGCGGTCCGAAGCACATCAGCACCAAGCTGACGCGCGCCAAGATGGAACAGCTTTGCGACGATCTCTTCGAGCGCACGATCGCTCCCACGAAGAACTGTCTCAAGGACGCCGGGCTGGAAGCCAAGGTGATTGACGAGCTCGTGCTGGTCGGCGGCATGACCCGCATGCCGAAGGTCGTGGACACCGCGCACACGCTGGTGAACAAGACGCCGCACCAGGGCGTCAACCCGGACGAAGTCGTCGCGGTCGGCGCGGCCATTCAGGCCGGCGTGCTCAAGGGCGAAGTGAAGGACGTGCTCCTGCTGGATGTCACCCCGCTCTCGCTGGGCATCGAAACGCTCGGCGGCGTGTTCACGCGCCTCATCGAGCGCAACACCACCATCTCGACCCGCAAATCGGAAATTTTCTCGACCGCCACGGACAATCAGCCGGGCGTTGAGATTCACGTTCTGCAGGGAGAGCGCCAGCTTTCCCGCGACAACAAGACCATCGGCCGCTTCAAGCTCGACGATATCCCGCCCGCTCCGCGTGGCATGCCGCAAATCGAAGTCACCTTTGACATCGATGCGAACGGCATCCTGCACGTCAGCGCCAAGGATCTCGGCACGGGCAAGGAGCAGAAGATCACCATCACGGCCAGCAGCGGCCTGAACAAGGATGAGATCGAGCGTATGCGCAAGGACGCGGAGGCTCATGCCGACGACGACAAACAGCGCCGGGAGGAAATCGAACAGCGCAACGAAGCCGATAATGTTGTCTATCGCTCCGAGAAAATGCTCAAGGACAGCGGGGATAAAATCTCCGGCGACGACAAGGGCAAGATCGAGGAAGCGATCAAGCAAGCCAGGGAGGCTTTGCGGGGTCAGGACATTGCCGCCATCAAGACGGCCACCGAAAAGCTCAACGAAGCGGTGCAAGCCGCTTCCGCCGAGCTCTACAAAGCCGCGCAGGAAAAGGCGCGCGCCAGCCAGCAGCCGGGCGGACCGGCCGGTGGCGCGGGCGCCGGACCGGCCGGCGGCGGTGACGCCCAGGAAGGCGGCAAGAAGGACGAAGGTCCCATCATTGACGCGGAAGTGGTGGACGAGAAGAAGTAACGCGGAACCCAACAACCCCGGCGCAAGCCGGGGCGCCGGCTTGAGCGAATTTCTCATCCCGCCGCGAGTGCGGTGGGGCTTTGATTCGGCGAATCAACAAACCAAACAACGAAAACAACCATAGTATGGCATTGAACATCAAACCCCTCGGCGATCGCATTCTTGTGGAAGCGGTCGAAGAGAAGGAAACGAAGAAGGGCGGCATCATCATTCCCGATAGCGCCAAGGAAAAACCCATGGAAAGCATTGTCGTGGCCCTCGGCACCGGCAAGACCGACGACAACGGCAAGAAGGTTCCCTTTGAAGTCAAAAAGGGCGACCGCGTGCTCGTCAGCAAATACGGCGGCACCGAAGTCAAACTGGACGGCAAGGAATACAAGATCCTTGGCTCCGATGATCTCCTCGCCGTGATCGAGTAAACCCCCAGGCAATTCTCATTTACCAACTAATTATATGGCAGCAAAACAATTGTTATTCGACGAGGCAGCCCGGCAGGCCATCCTGCGCGGCGTCGCCAAACTCTCCAAGGCGGTCAGCGCCACCCTCGGCCCCAAGGGCCGTAACGTGGTGCTCGACAAAAAGTTCGGCTCCCCCACGGTCACCAAGGACGGTGTCACCGTGGCCAAGGAAATCGAACTCGAAGACCCCTATGAAAACATGGGCGCCCAGATGGTGCGCGAAGTCGCCAGCAAGACCAGCGACGCCGCCGGTGACGGCACCACGACCGCCACGGTCCTCGCCGAGGCGATCTACCGCGAAGGCCTGAAGTTTGTCACCTCCGGTGGCAACCCGATCGGCATCCAGCGCGGCATCACCAAGGCCGTGGAAGCCGCGGTGGAACAGCTCGACAAGATCAAGAAGAACGTCAAGGACAAGGAAGAGATCAAGCAGGTCGCGACCGTGTCCGCCAACTGGGACGAGACGATCGGCGAAATCATCGCCGACGCCATGGACAAGGTCGGCAAGGACGGCACGATCACGGTGGAAGAGAACAAGTCCATCGAGACCACCCTCGAAGTCGTTGAAGGCATGCAGTTCGACAAGGGCTACCTCTCGCCGTACTTCGTGACCAGCCCCGACACGATGGAAGCGCGCCTCGAAGACGCCTACATCCTCAACTACGAAAAGAAGATCAGCAGCCTGAAGGACCTCCTGCCGATCCTCGAGAAGATCGCCAAAGTCGGCAAGCCGCTGCTCATCATCGCGGAAGACGTCGAAGGCGAAGCCCTCGCGACCCTCGTCGTGAACAAGCTCCGCGGCACGCTGCAGTGCGCCGCCGTCAAGGCCCCCGGCTTCGGCGATCGCCGCAAGGCCATCATGGGCGACCTCGCGGTCGTTACCGGCGGCGAATTCATCAGCGAAGACCGCGGGATCAAACTCGAAAGCATCGAACTGTCTCAGCTCGGCCGCGCCAAGAAGATCGTCGTCGAGAAGGAAGCCACGACGATCATCCAGGGCGGCGGCAAGCAGAAGGAAATCGAGGCCCGCTGCGAGCAGATTCGCAAGCAGATCGAAAAGACCACCAGCGATTACGACCGCGAGAAGCTTCAGGAACGTCTGGCAAAGCTGACCGGCGGCGTGGCCGTCATCCGCGTCGGCGGCGCAACCGAGACTGAGGTCAAGGAGCGCAAGGACCTGGTCGACGACGCCTTCCACGCCACCAAAGCCGCGTGGGAAGAGGGCGTTGTCCCCGGCGGCGGCGTCACTTACCTCCGTTGCATCAAGCCTATCAAGGAAGCGGCGAAAAAGGCCGAGGGCGACGAGCGCGTTGGCATGGAAATCGTCACACGCGCCCTCGAGTTCCCCACGCGCCAGATCGCGGAGAACAGCGGCGCTGACGGACCGGTGGTCGTCTCCGAAATCCTTGAGAAGAGCGGTGCCGCCGGCTATGACGCCCGCGCCGGCGAGTTCGTCGATCTTGAGAAGGCCGGAATCATTGATCCGGCCAAGGTCTGCCGCTGTGCCCTGCAAAACGCAGCCAGCGTCGCCGGCCTGCTCCTGACCACCAGCGTCCTGATTACCGAAATCAAGGACAAGGACGCCGAAAAGGAAATCCCCGGAGCAATCCGATAAATCTGAGAGACGATCACCCAGGCGTATGATTCCAGCGGGTGCCGGGCGTGGCGTCTCCACTCCCGGCACCCTTTCGTTTGATCTGGATTGGGCGGATCGCCCATAGTGAGCAATGGCGGTGTCGACTCGACGAGATCTGTACGACGTCCTCGGCGTTCAACGCGACGCGAGCCCGGACGATATCAAGCGCGCCTACCGGCAGGCAGCGATGAAATATCATCCCGACCGCAACAGCGACGACCCCCAGGCCGAAGACAAGTTCAAGGAGGCCTCGGCCGCGTACGAGGTGCTTTCCGACCCCGACAAGCGCCATCGATACGACCGCTTCGGCCACGAAGGCCTGAACGGCGCGTCGATGCACGACTTCTCCGGCATGCGCGCGGACGACATCTTCAGCATTTTTGGAGACATCTTCGGCGACGTCTTCGGCGGCGGTGGTCGCGCCGACCGCGGTGTCAATCTCCAGCTTGAACTGGAGCTCGAACTAGCCGACGTCGCCCACGACGTCGAACGCCAGATCGAATTCACGCGAAACGATTTCTGCGACGTCTGTGGCGGCAACGGGGCCGAGCCCGGCTCCAAGCTACGTACCTGCCAGACCTGCGGCGGCTACGGCCAGGTCGAGCGCACCAGCGGCCTCGGATTCTTCATGACTCGCATGGTTACGTCCTGCCCGGATTGCCGCGGCGCCGGCAAGACCGTCACCAAGCCATGCAAACCATGTCGCGGTCGCGGACGCGTCCAGAAAGAGCGTCTCGTCACCATCAAGATCCCCGCCGGAGTGCAGGACGGCCAGGCCGTCCGCCTCCGCGGCGAAGGCGAGCCCTCCCAGCATGGAACCGCCCGCGGCGATCTGCTCTGCTACGTCCGCGTCAAGCCGCACCCCTATCTCGTCCGCAATGGCAACGACCTCATTTTCGATCTGCCCATCAGTTTCACCCAGGCCGCCCTCGGCTCGAAAGTTGAAGTTCCGACTCTCACCGGCAAGAGCGAAATCAACATCAAGCCCGGCTCGCAGCACGCCGATCTGGTCCGCCTCGCCGGTAAGGGCGTGCCCGACGTTCGTTCGCGCCGCCACGGGGATCTCATCGTCCGCCTGCTCATCGAAGTTCCGCGCCGCCTCAACGACCGCCAGCGCGAACTCCTCTCCCAGTTTGCTGAAACCGAAGACAAGCAGTCGCTCCCAACCACGCGGGGCTTCTTCGAGAAACTCAAGGAGTATCTCTCGTCACTGTCCAACTGATCGAGCCCAATTGCCATGAAAAACAGAAACCCGGACAACAACGTCGCCATGCAGGAAGACCCTGACAACAGGGCCGATACTGCTGCCGATGCAATGCCGGCCCAGCCGCAGGCCGAAGCCGCCGACTTCAAGGACAAGTTTCTCCGCGCCCAGGCCGAAATCGCCAACGTCACGCGACGCCTGAATGAGGAACGAGCCGTCGCCGTCCGCAACGCCAACGCCAACTTCGCACGCGAGCTCCTCGGCGTTGTCGATAACTTCGAGCGTCTCATCGCCTCAGCCGCCGACCGCCCGGCGAACGACCCCGTCGTCCACGGCGCAAAGCTGATCTTCGAATCGCTGCTCAAGGTCCTCCGCAACCATGGCGTCGAACCGATAGAGACCATTGGCCAGCCATTCGACCCGCGTATGCACGAAGCCATACTTCATCAACCCAGCAAAGTCGTCCCCGAAGGCCATGTCGTCGCCGAGATGACCCGCGGATACAAAATGAATGATCGCGTCCTTCGTGCGGCGGTCGTGGCCGTCGCAAAAAAACCTGACGACGCCGACGCCGGCCAGAAGGACGGATACTGATGCCCACTTACGAATACCAGTGCAAGACCTGCGGCAAGGTCTTCGATATCTACCAGTCCATCACCGAGAAGCCGCTCCAGACCGCGCGTTGCGAGCATTGCCGCAAATCTCGCAAGGTCGAACGCCTCATCGGAACCGGGGCCGCCCTGCTATTCAAAGGCAGCGGCTTCTACCAGACCGACTACCGTAGCGATTCCTACAAGAAGGCCGCCTCGGCCGAATCCAAGCCCGCCGGCGATGACAAGAAATCGGGCGACTCAAAATCGGATGCAAAGAAGCCCTCGGAATCGAAATCCTCGGACAAGAAATCCGCGAAATCCGACACGCCGAAGAAATCGAAGTCCTGACCTGCGCAAACGTCGCATAATCACGCGCCGTATCGCACATCACTCGCGCTTTCGCGCCGCTCCCGCTTGGCGGCCGCTATTGCCCGTCTCGCCCCGACTTTTATAATGCCAGCCAGCGCCGGCTCACCGCCGCGCCCAAAGGAGACTCGCCGAATGCCGGAAGAAAACGCGGAATCGCGTCGCCTCACTTGCTCCGACCTGCTCCCGTTCACTCCGATCTTCCGCGGATTCAAACTTGCCACCGACCTCCGCAAGCTCGCCCTCGCCACGCTCGCCGTTCTCGCTATCTACTTGGGCGGCAGAGTCCTCGACTCCATCTGGCCCCGGAACTCCAGCGTCGTTGTTTCCGAAGACGGCGTTTCCGAACTGCACGTCTTCATCAGTTCGGGCCTGAGCTGCGCCGAAACAGACAAGTGGATCAAGGAAGTCGGAAAGAAGAAGAGCTCCACGCGCGTCGGCATCTTCGACACTCTGCTGAATCATTCGCGCACCGTCGCCACCAATCTCAATCACGCGACCTTGAGCTTCAGCCCCGGCGGCGTCATCCGCGTCTTGATTAACGGCGTTTCCGCAAAAGTCTGGCTCGCCGTCATGCACCCTGTCTATGGCCTCATCTATCTGCTCGGCGTCTGGCTCCCGGCATGGTCTTTCTTCGGCGCCGCCATTTGCCGTATCGCCGCTCTACAGGCCGCCCGCGAAGAGCGACTTCCCATTTCCGATGCCCTTGCCTTTGCTCGTTCAAAGTTCTGGTCGTTCGTAACGGCTCCGCTGCTTCCGATCGGCGTCATCATCATTGTGGGCTTGTTGCTCTGCGTCGGCGGCATGATTGGTGCGATCCCCGGCTTCGGCACACTGCTGACGCCGCTCCTGTTCTTCCTCGCCATCCTAGGCGGGTTCGTCATCGCCATCGTT
>CAYUVH010000060.1:0-63519 GCA_964448135.1 uncultured Verrucomicrobiota bacterium
TGGGACCATTGTTACCGGTGGGACCGGTGGGACTGGTGGAGAAAAAAGTCTTGGTGTCAATAGGGGGCATTAGGTGGCAATAGCTGGCTTTTCGATGGCAATAGATGGCACAGGGGGAAGGCTGAAAGTTGCAGGTTGCAGGTTCAAAAAAGCCGGAAACCGGTCCGCAATGAGCCTCGATAATTTTTTCGGTTTGACCCGTCTTCGCCCGGCTACGACGCGGCACGCCCGCCTTCGCTCCGCTACGACGCGGCAAGCCGGGTTTGACTCGGGTGGGACGGGGGCTTTTCACAAAAAGCCTCCGAAAGGGCACTGGGTGGTTCTGGTAATGACAAAGCTCAAGCGTTTCGGACGCGCTGCGGCTGAGGACAGCCGCGCTCCGGGAGGGAGAGGGACACAAGCGACGCAAGGCACGCGAGGGAGGAGAACTGTATCCCAGTAAAGGGTTGGCTGGTAGATGGGCATGCAAGGTCGGCATACGTTTGGTTTTACGTTGAATTTCCCTGGTTGCGCCCGCTTCAAGAATCGGCTGAGTCCACCGGCGATTCCCGGGCGAGAAATCCCTCCGGAGAAAAGCTGACACAAATTGGGTGGGTGTCAAGAAAGTCAGTGAGTGCCATGAATGCCATGAGTGCCATGAGTTGAGGAGGGTGGAAGGCGTTGAGGAATGAGGGGTGGGGGGAAGCAGGCAAGAAAATGGGGGCAGAAATTAATGCTTTCGACTGTTCCCGGAAGCGTGACCGTTAGTGATTTGGCGATGATTTAGCGCGCCGAGGCAACCTACTCCCAAAGGAGAGGGGGGACGATTGAGCGGTCCGGGTTGAGGCCACTTTTTGGTGACCTCGTCCGGCACCGGTCGCTGGAAGGAATGAGCCTCGTTATCTCGGCTGCTACGGGGGTGCTGGCGCAGGTTGCGGGTGATGAGGGTCCCAGCGGGTTGTTGGGGAACATGGGAGGGATGCCATGTTTTTCATCCAAATCCCGCGCGCTGTCCGAGGTTTCACCCAGCCAAAGACCGAGATGCGCCGCCGAGGCGGGCTGCGGCTTACGGATTCTTGAGCCGGTAAAACCGGTTGCCTGCGGGCGGGCTCACCACGATGAACTTGTTGGTGCCGTTGTCGTTTACGGTCTGCGGCGGCGTGGTCCAGAGGGCGGTGGAGAGATCGGAATTCTGCTGAAGGGAGAAGCCGGTGGAGGCGGAGGGCCAGATGATGAGCGCCGTGTTGGTGGCGGTGAGCTGGATTTTCAGGAGCGGCGCGCCGATGGTCGGGACCACGGAGAGGAGGCTCCAGAAACCGCCGGTGACGGCGTAAGTTCCGCCGGACATGGGTGCGCCGGCATCTGGTTGACCGATGGTGCCGCTGACCGAATAAACGCCGCCGGTGCTCGTGCCGCCGCCGCCATCAATGGAATACCAGTCAATGGAGTAGCTCTGCGCGCGGGCGGAATAACCAACGAGGGTGAGTAGCGCAGCGACGGCGAGCCACACTCGCAAATTCCAATCGATTTTCGCCTGCCTGTTCATCGCTAGATACGTGATAATAAGCACCCGGACTCCGCGCAGGTCAAGTCTGGAAGGGTGCATCTTGCGCTGCCCGGGAGCGTGGCTGTGCCCAGCTGGAGCCGGAACGATTTGCGAAGCGCGTAACCACTGATTCGATTGTCGGAAGTGCGTTCGGACGCGTCGCAGCTGGGGACAGCCGCGCTCCATTCCAAGGACGGTGCCCGGAGGGACCCAGTCCGGGCGGGTGCAACCTGACAGTGCCCCCGAAATGGCTGGCAACGGCGGTGGGTGTTGCAACTGGCTCAATGATTGCGTGGCTTTCGGACATTGCTGCGGACAGGAATGTCCGCGCTCCGGGGCGGTTTCAAGATGCGCCTTGTCCGGGCGGGGTGTTTCCCTCCAGCCTTGCATTCAGGCCGGGTTGTGTGATGCTGCGCCATCGCATACGAAACCGTGACTGGACGACAGGCACGCATTGAAATTGGTGCGCCCCGGGTTTTCACCGGCGGGGCGATTGTCGCGACCTACCTGTATGGCTTCCTCGTGGCGGTGCCGATCCTCATCGCCTTCCTGGTCATGAGCGTGATGGGGCTGAATATCTGGACGGTGGGCCTGCTGCTTTTGTCCGCCGTGCCGTCGCTGACCTTGCGCCTGGCCAATTCGTTGGTAACCCGGCTGGTCAACTCGCTGGGATTCGAGCCATGCGAGGCGTCCGAACCGTGCGTGATGCAGCTGACGCTTTCCCCGCGACTGCGCAGCGGAATGCGCGCGCTGGTGGAGGACGCGGATGACGTGGGGCGCGTGGATCTTTCGGAAACGGAACTGATTTACCAGGGCGACTCGATTCAGTTGCGACTGCCCTTCGACAAGATTCGGACGGTGGAGGTGGAAAATGCCGGCTTCCGCGGGCTGTTTGCGCAATGGCGGATTGAGATTGAGCCGATCGGCCTGGCCGAGGTGCAAACGATTCACCTGGCGGAACGGTCGGCGTGGCTGGCGGCCAACTCCCGGAAGATTACCAGCAAGTTCTTTTTGAAGTTGCAGGAGGGCGTCAAACGCGCCCGGTTTGGTCCGGAGTGAACGGTCAGGCGGTCTGGAGGTCGCGCAGGATGAAGGGCGCGAATTCTTCGTGGAGGTGGGGAGGGATGCGCGCTTTGAAACGCGCGGTGGCGCCTTCGTAACGGCGCTCGATCACCTGGCCGACTTCGTGCAGGCGCGCGATGACGCCGGAATGGTGGTGCGGCACGGAGAGTTCGAGAAATTCGCGCACGGGACGGAGGCGGGCACCAAGTTCGGAGAGGAGCGCGGGGGCGCCATCCCCGCTGGCGGCGCTCATCGGCACGCCGTCGGGATATTTTTCCAAAAACCGGCCGAGCGCCTCGCGATTGCCGTTCAGCTTGTCGATTTTATTGAACACCATCAGCGTCGGTTTGCCTTCGGCGCCGATTTCGCGCAGCACAGTTTCCACGGCCTGGATTTGCTCCGCGGCCTGCGGATGGCTGATGTCGACGACGTGCAACAACAGGTCGGCCTGCACGACTTCCTCGAGCGTGGCTTTGAAGGCTTCGACGAGGCCGTGGGGCAGTTTGCGGATGAAACCGACGGTGTCGGTGAGGAGGACGTTTTGGTTCGTGGGCAGGCGCAGGCGGCGTGTGGCCGGATCCAGGGTGGCGAAGAGCTTGTCCTCAGCGAATACGCTGGCGCCGGTGAGGGTGTTGAGCAGCGTGGATTTGCCGGCGTTGGTGTAGCCGACGAGCGAGGCGAGCGCCCAGTGATTGCGATGGCGGGAATTGCGTTGGGTGGCGCGCTGGCGGCGGACGACTTGCAGGTCGCGCGTGATCCGCGCGATCCGGTCCTGTACGCGGCGGCGGTCGGTTTCCAACTGGGTTTCACCTTCACCACCGCGCATGCCGATGCCGCCCGACTGGCGCGACAAGTGACCCCAGAACCGGGTCAGGCGCGGGAGAAGATGTTGAAGCTGGGCGAGTTCGACCTGCATCTTGCCTTCGCGCGTGCGGGCGCGCTGGGCGAAAATATCCAGGATGAGCGCGGTGCGATCCAGCACCTTGCAGTTGAAAACGGTTTCGAGATTGCGGCTTTGCGCGGGGGAAAGTTCGTCGTCGAAGATGACGGTGTCCACGTCGCCTTCGCGACAGAGCTTGGCGAATTCCTCGGCCTTGCCCTTGCCGATGAACGTGCTGGCGCAGGGAGCGGCGAGTTTCTGTACGCCATCGCCAATGACTTCACCCCCGGCGGTGGTGGCCAGTTCAGCCAATTCCTCGAGGGAATCGCGAATGTCCACGCCGTTGCGGTTTTTGAGTTCGACGCCGACCAGAAAAACACGTTCGGTACGGCGATTCCTTGTCTCGATCAGGGCTTTCACTCTTCGGCGTTATGCCGTTGGCGTACTAAATATTCCATCGTCTATCCGCCTCAACGTAGCACATGCGGGACATTTGCAAAGGCGGTTTTCAGGACAGCGATAAAAGGTGTTATGGGGTTAAAATGGTTAAAAAGTTAAAAGGCGGTTTGGAAAAAAACTGAATGAGTTGTGGTATTGGCGTGGTTAGGTGGGTTTAGGTGTTTTTTTGGCTGGCCGGGCAAGGGATGATGGGAGTGATGGGAAGAATGTGATCCATGGGAGCGGGAGGGCGCAGGGTCGAGTGCGGCAGCAAGTGAGTGGCTGGTTTCCTCTGTTTGGCGCCGTCCATGAAAAGGGTGAGACGCTTGCACAAAAATATTAAAATATCTTTAACTGATCCCTTCGTGGCCTCAAAGCGGCGTTGCTTTATCACCGGTCTTGCCCGACCATCACACGCGAATCCAAAATCGCGCGGCGAGCGCAAATGGAAAGCCGCGCACCAGGCCCTCGAGCAATTATGGCAAAGCATAAAGAAAAAGATGCCCCGGCGATCATCATGTTCGTGCGCCATGGTGAGAAGCCCGGGGAGGGCTCGAAACCGCACGGGGTCAATCATCACGGCGAGCATGATGGGCACTCCCTTTCCGTGCAGGGCTGGACTCGCGCCGGTGCCCTGGCCGGTCTGTTCGCCCATGCTCCCTCCAAGGCGCATCCCCACGTGGTGCGGCCGGGCCGCATCCTCGCCACCAAGCCGACCGACGAAGCGAAGAGCAAGCGCGAGATCCACACCGCGGCGCCGACCGCCAAACGCTTGAAGCTGGAAATCGAGGACTCGCACACCCATGGGAATGAAGAGGATCTGGCTCAAGTGGTGCTCGCGCGGCCGGAACCCGCGTTGATCGTCTGGCATCACGGCACCATGGCGAAAATTGTGCGCCACTTTCCGCTGGTGAATGCCGACGACGTTCCCGAACGCTGGCCGGATGAGCGCTTTGATCTGATCTGGATTTTGGTGCGCCAACCCTCGGCGGAACTTAGTTATCGTTTTGTCGCCGTGCCGCAGCGGCTGCTGGCCGACGATTTGGAAACCGCCTGAAGGCCGCGTTGCTGTTCAAATCGATTCCCTGACCAAGGACCCTATGTCGAAAGAAAAAGCCAGATCCGCCATCGGCACCGACGGACTTCCGCTCCCCATCCTGCCCCCGGATCGCGACGTGCGCGTCTGGGCAAAACTGGTGCGCGTGATGTTTTACACCCCCGGCTTCATGGCCCTGCTGCTGCTCAAAACCGGTGAGCCGGCGGGGTTCGGCATCACCGTCGAGCTGCTCATGCTTTCCAGCGCGGCCGCCGTTGTCGCCGGCCTCTTCGTCGGCACGCAGGCTGTCGGTGGCGGGGCGGATATTTCGTCCAAGGTCGGTGTCTCCAGTTGCGCCCTGGTGATGGAGCTGCTCTGCGTCATTCCCTTCCTCTGTGCCGTGCCGCCTTTGTTCCATCAACTCGCGAACAGCACGCTCCTGCACGCCCACGCGCCGGGTGCGGTGGATGTTTCGCTGGGGATTTCCGAGCTCCTTCCCGCGGTCGCCGTCCTTCCGTTCATGCTCTACCAGCTCGCCGGATTCGGCACGTTGCACTACGTCGTGCCGCGGGGGGTGAACTGGGTCCTGAACCTCGGCATCCTCGGTTTGATCGTCGCCAGTTATGCCGCCAACCGCATGGGTAATTTCCGCGCGGAAAGGGCGCTCGTTGGGGTCCTGGTGGTCGGCATGGCGATCACGGTGGCCTACGGAGTTCTGAAGCTCCGCCAGATGCAGATGGCCTACGATGCCCGCTGCCCGGTGAAGGAGAAAAAGAAGAAGGACAAGGACAAAGAGGCGAAGGAAGACGAAGACTAGGAACGTCGCTCGATCGGAGGTGGTCCGCCAGCCACAAGCGAACCAAACTGTGCAAGTGTCCTCGCTATTGAGGCCTTTCGAAAAGCGGCAGAGGACCCGCCTTCGCCGGGTTACGGCGCGGCGCGCTGCTGCGGTCCAAAACCTGGCGGACGTTGCGCGGGCTTGGTGCTTTCTTGCCAGCATCTTTCACCCACAAGCGCGCGCGATTGAAGAGCTCGTCTCCTACAGAAAAGAGCCCTGGTTCAGCCGCCGGGCTTCGCAACGGTATGCCAGCGTCAGTTCTCGGTACAACTTAGATTTGCATCTGATTATTTGAATTCAGTTGATTCGAGAACCCGCTGGAACTCATTCAACTGTTTCTTACGCGCTTCCTCTCCGCCACCTCCCCGAAATGAAAGGATCACGTCGGTTCCCTGGCGTCGGAGGGCAATAATCGCGCGCTCCCGGACAACAGCATTCACGACACCTTCCAGCAGAAGCTGTGCAAATGCCAGGCCGATAATCATGTCGTCGCGTCTCAGTAAATCGAAGCGGCTTTCTGAATCAACCGTTTCCTTTAATCGAACAGGGTCCAACTGTTCCCAGTCCGTGTCCGGGGTTTCTTGCGACGTAAGCTGTCCATGAAGGAACTCTTCAATTCTTCGCTCAGGGTGAGCCGCACGAAAATCCAGGTATGCTGCAAACGTGTCCGCGCCAGTGTCGTTTCCGAGCGGCGAATCCTCGTCGCCGTAATCCCAAACAATGGATTTGCCGAGGAGTTGTTTTGCGCGCGGATGTGCGGTGTCGGGTGTAACATCCCAAATGCTGGAGAATCCTGGCATGACGGCCCTTTATTTCAATTCACCATCGTAACTCGACGCGAATGAGGAGATTGAACGAAAAGCGGCAGAGGGCTGCCGCAGTCCAAAACCTGGCGGACGTTGCACGGGCTTGGTGCTTGCCTGCGGTGTATCATTGACTCACGAGAGCTTTCAGGAGCGGCAGTCACCGGGCGGGACGCCCGGGCATCTCGCAGGCGGGGACGCCTGCGCTACGAGGTTTACAGCCCCATTTCGCAGAAGGCGCGGTAGTAGATCCAGTGGCCGTAGTCGTTGGGGTGGTTGATGTTGTTGCCCAAGAGGTCTTCGGGTTTTTTACGGGCGGCGATGGTCTGCCAGTTGTTGTAGATGTCCACGAAGGCGCATTTGCTGCGACGAGCGACGGTCTCGGTAGCGGCGGCGTAGTCCTGCATGTGGCTGGAGCCAAAGCGCCATTTGGGGTTCGGGGGAAAGGTGGAGAACATGATGATGTCGGCGGCGGATTCGCGGCGGATGTCCACGACCATCCGGTCGAGGTTCTGCTCGTATTGCGGGATGGGGACGCCGTTTTTGTTGTGGTCGTTCATGCCGAAGCCGACGAGGACGAGATCGGGTTTTTCGGCGATGACTTTGGCTTTGAGGCGTTCCAAGCCCATGACGGTGTTGTCGCCGCCGGTGGCGCCGTTGACGATGGTGATTTTGGCCTTGGGATACTTGCGCTGCAGGTCGTCCGCCCAGTGTTGCCAGAAAATCAGGCCGGGCCTGGTTGCTTCGCCGCCGGCGGTGATGCTGTCGCCGAAGGCGACGATCTTCACCGGGTATCCTCCCTGCAACAGTTTCCGCGTGCGCGTCAGGAGCTGGACCTGGCTGGATTGGATGGGCCAGTTCACCGGCCGGGCCATCACGTAGTCCATGAAGACAAAAAACTTCCCATTGCCGAAGCCCGGAAAATCGCCGTGGCTGAAGTCTTCCTTGCCGTAAAGCATGTTGTTACGGAAATCGGGGATGCGGGAATCAATGGTGCGGCGCAGGGTGCCGGCGGAGTAGTCGACGATGTAGTCCTCGCCTTCGACGTATTCGATGGCGCCGGGTTCGTAGGAGCCGCGGACGCGGAGGGGCGGGGTGCGCTGTGGGATGAAGGCGAGGGAGGCCGCGCCGACGCCGATGAAGACGACGGATTCGCCGGTTTGTTGGGTTAGTTTGGGTTGGGGGTGAATTATTTCGGTGGCGCAGCCGGGGAGCAGGATGGTGAGAAGGGTTAGGAGAAGGGCGGTGGCGAAGTGGAGAGTTGAGGGTTGAGGGTTGAGGGCTGAGGGGGCTGGAGTGGGGGGGGCTGGAGTTGAGGGTTGAGAGTTGAGGGTTGAGGGTGGGATGGGGTTGCCCTCACCCCTGCTCTCGCCTTCCGTCTCCGCTTCGCTACGAGGCGACGAGCCGGGGAGGGGGTGAGCGTTTGGATGACTCATGTCTAAGTCCCTGCATCGTGAATCCGGCTGCCGTGGGTAGCTGGAATGAATGAGCCTCGTCACCTCGGCTGCTACTGAGGGGTTGGCCGGCGCGGGGTGGAGCATGGGCGGTTATTTGGCGGCGGTTTCGGGCGAGTGTTTTTTCGTGCCGAACGGAATGTAGAATATTCGCACGCGGGTGCCGTCGGCGTTGGCGGTTTTTTGGAACAGACCGAAGAAGAAGGCGGTGCGCCGGGTTTCGGGGGTGACGTCGCGCCGGTAGAGGTTCCAGAGGAGGGATTGGCTGGAGGCGCCGGTGCGGGGGTTCTTCTCGGAACGCCAGATGGACCAGAGATGGGACCAGTCGCGATCAATGCTCTTGCTGGCCGGCGCGAAGGGTTCCAGGAGGGAGAGGATTTGGAGCCGGGTGCGGCCCTGGAAGTCGCGGTAATAGGTGAACAGCGGGAAGCAATCCGTCCGGACGCGCTCGGCGCCGGTGGCGGTGTTCTTTTCGTGGGCCTCGGAATAGAGAAAATACATGATGCGCGTGCGCCGCCGGTCGAGGGGGTCGGTGTGGACGCGGTTATACTTGTAAAGGGGCCAGAGGAAGAAGTCGCTTTCCAGTATGGGACTGAACGCATGTCCGGCGATGGGCCAGAAGCGGGTGCTGGTCTTCCCCGGGCCACGGGCCACGACGAGGATGGGCCAGGGCAGTTCCCATTCGCGGTATTGCTTCTCGCGTTCGTCAATATAGTTGAAGAAGGGCCATAAGATGGAGGTCGAGTCGCGCAGGGGCGATCGCTGGGTGCTGTAAAACGGCAGAAGTGCCTGCTCGTGCATGGGGTTGTCGGCGCCCAAGCCGGTGTACTGGTTGAAATAGAAGGGCCACATGATGAATTCCCGGTAATGGCCGGGAATCAGTTCCGTGTCGCCGAAGGCCAGGGGGCGGGCGCTGAGGCCCTTGCGTTCGATGCCGTAAAAGGGCCAGAGCTGCCAGCCTTCCAGTTTGTCGCCATGGCGCTGGTGGTAGAAGGGGAAGAAGTAGTTATCCGTGATGACGTCCTTCTTCTTGGTCTGGAGGTAGAAGGGGAGCATGACGAAATTGATCTCGTCGCGGAAGAGACGGTTGTGCATGCGGCCATAAAACGGCATCACGACGGTGTAGTTTTCGTTGGTATCGGATGAGCGCTGCTGGAAATAGATGGGGAAGACGGTGAAACGGTCGCGAAATTCCTCGTGCTGGGTGAGGCCGCCGGCGGCGGCGAGCAATTGAAAGATGTGCCAGCGGTAGTGTTGCCCGAAGCGGTCGAAGCCGGCGAAGGGGTAGAGGAAGTCGAATTCCTCGGAATCGGTGTCAGTGTCCCAAGTTCGGGCCAGCAGGGGGGGGACAGCCCAAGTGTGGGTGGCTTCGCTTTGCTCGGAATACCAGAACGGTCCGAAGGCCTCGGTTCGCCAGCCGGGAGTCAGCGTCAGCGGGAATCGGGCGTAGAGCCAGCCGGCGTCCACGGTCTCAAAGGAAGAATCCGTGACCACGGGGGCGACGTGGTTGGAACTGGAGAGCGGGACGGGGGCGGGGGTTGGGTCGGCAAAAGCGGAGCAGTATGCCGTGAAAAACGCGGCAAAAAGAAGCAAAATCTGTTTATTTGGGGTCAGCACAAAAAAGGCGCGGGCCGGTAGCCGCAGTCGTTAACGTTAACGAAATTGCATTCCGGGGTCATTATGTTTCCGAAACTTTGTTATTGACAATAACTGGCCAATACATATAAATTCGTGGCGACTTGAGGTTTTTGTGCCTCGGTTCCTCCCGACCCAGTGTCGATTATGTAGAATCGGCACTGGGTTGTTTTTTGTACGTGTCGCGGTTGAACATCAAGGTCAGCAGTGCGGGGAGGAACGTCAAACCCGCAATCATGCAGGTGGTCAGCCCAATCGACATAACGAAGCCGAGGCTCCACAGACCCTGATGTTTGCCAAGCATGAGGCTGCCGAAGCCGGCGATGGCGGTCAAGCCGCTGACCAAGACGGCTTTGCCGGTACTGCGGGCGAGAATCTCGGGAGTCTGCTCCTCGGCATAGCGGTTGAGGATGTGGATGCCATTGGTGACTCCGATGCCGATAACGAGGGGCAGGGTCATGATATTGGCCGGATTGGAGTAAATGCCCAGCCAGCCCATGATGCCGCCGAGCCAGACGGAGCCGATAATTACGGGCACCAGCGCCAGGATGACGCAGGTGACGCTGCGGAAATGGATTAGAATCAGGAAGACGACGGCGATGAGGGAGTATTTCGCGGCCTGTTCGTAGCTTAGCTTGAGGAGTTCCGTGTAGTGGTAGAGCTGGACGGGGGTGCCGGTGACGTTGGGGTAGATGGGTTCGAGGGCTTCGATGAATTCCTTCTGGTTTTCGCGCTGCCAGATGTCCTTTCGCGGATAGACCATGATCAGGAATTTACCGGTTTTTCCAACAAACCGATCATGGAGCGGGCCGGGCAGATCCTCGACCCGGAGCGGCGCGCTGTTATCCTGGTTTTGCAGGGTGGCGAAGGTGTCCTGGACGTCCTTGAAGAACACAGCTTGAAATTCGTCAAGCCTGCGAGCCTGCCCGGCTTCATCGCCGCTACTGGGACGCCAGAATTCCTTCCGCAGGTCTTCGATGGACTGGCGCAGGGCCATGATCTGTTTGTCGAGGGCCGGTTCGTTGGTCTTGATGACCTCGTGGGTGGCGCCGAGGTAGCCATTCAGCTGATAAAGGATCTGGCTCAAGGCAGCGACGTCCACGGGTTTCGGGTCCGGGTCGCCGAAGTGCAGCTTGCCCAATATTTCCTTGATGCGGCCGATCGTAACCAGCTTCGGGGCCTGGTCGCCCGTGAGGAACCGGGTCATGGACTCGACACCCGCCACGACCGGGCCGTTGGTCAGCTTGTTGATCTGGGCTTCGAGCCGCAGGGCGTCGTCGAGGTTGGTGGCGACGATGGCGGCGGTGAGCAAGGATTTGTCCGCCGCGTTCAGCAGCTTCTTTTCGTATTCGACGGCCGGCAGGCCGGCGCTTTGCAGGTTGAGGAGGTCGTAGTCGAACTTGAGTTTGGGGAGCTGGCTGGCGGCGAGCACGGTGATGACCAGGGTAGCCGCGACGACCCAGACGGGGCGTTCGAGCCAGAACTGCTCGATGCTCGCGCGCTTGGTTGGAGGGGCGGCGGCGAGTTCGTGATCGAGGACATTCTGGCGGCCGGTGAGCAGGAGCACCGGGAGCATGGTCATCATGGGGATGAGGCAGAGGAGCAGGCCGCCGCCGCAGATGATTCCCATTTCCTGGATGCCGCGAAAATCAGTGAGACCCATCGCCAAAAAGGCGACCGCCGTGGTGAAACCGCCCGTCAGGATGCCCTGGCCGGTGTAGATCATGGCGGTGGTGAGGGCTTCCGCCTCGTTTTTGCCTTTGCGCAATTCCTCTTCGTATCGGGAGATCAGGTGGACGCCGTAGTCGATGGCCAGGCCGATCAGGATTGGCGCGAAGGTGACCGTGAGGATGTTCAAATGGCCGATGGTGGCGGTGGCGAAGGCCATGGTGTAAGCCAAGCCGACGACGAGGCAAACGGTGGCCTTCACCGGGCGGCCGGTTTCCTGGTACCCGTAAATGAAGATGAGAGCGCAGATGATGAGCGAGGCGACGCTGGCGATAAAGGTGTCCTTTTGGGACTGCAGCATCTGGTCGTGGTCCAGCACGGCTTCGCCGGTGAAGCCGACATTGACGCCCGGCACCTCGGCAATCGTCTGGTCGATCAGCTCGCGCATCCGCACGACCGCCTTGGGGTTCAGGTCTTCCCGGGGCGCCTGAACGGTGACGAGGAAGATCCGGCCTTTGGCAAAAGTGATGTAAATTTGCTGCGCTGCGCCTTCGCTGGAGTCGATCAGCGAAATGAGGCCGGGGGAGGGCGGGGAACCCGGGCGGACGAGGGCGCCCCGCGCCTCGCGCACGATATGGTTGAGCGCCGGGAGGGCGTTGATGAGGGAGTCGTTCTGGGCGTTCTTTTCCTTTTGCGCGGTCCGGAACATGGTGCACACCATGCCGAACAGGGAGACGAGGTTGGAGTTTTGCTGAAATTTGGATACGAACGGCTCGTAGGCTTTGAGCCGCTTTTCCATTTCCAGCAGGTCACGCTCCGGGGCGAACAGCAGGGCTTTGGCGCCGAGTTGTTTGAAATCCCCCTTGAACATGACGTTGCGGAAGAGGTTCGTCTCCGCCGCCAGCCGCGCGCCGAGCCGCTCGACGAACTGGCGATTCTTGTCCGGATCCTCGCTTTCCACGACCACGACCAGATCATCCTGGTTTTTGAATTCCTCCTTCAGGGCGAGGAAATTCTTGTGGTAGGTGGCGTTGGCGCCCACGAGGTTGTTCTGGCTGGCGTCGAACTTGAGATGCTTGATCGTGTAAAACGCGCAGGCCGCGCAGAGGAGAATCTGCGGAAAAAGGAACAGGGCGCGATGGCGGAAGACCGCGCGCGCCAGAGCCGCGAGGGCCTTGGCCACGATGCTATCCGCCTTAAGCTGCCGGACCTTCATTCCCAGTTATCCTTCGGGGAATTCGGCATTGGAATAGACTTCCTTGACGTCGTCGTGTTCTTCGAGGGCTTCGAGCAGTTTGTTGACGGACGCGATGGCGGCGGGTTCGCTGAGGGGGACGTTGACGGAGGCGAGTTCGGTGACTTCGGCGACGGCGGGCTTGATGCCGCGGCCTTCGAGCTGTTTGTGGACGGCCTCGAATTTGGCGGGTTCGGTGGTGACGGTGTAGCCCTGCGGGTCCGCCTGGAAATCCTCGGCGCCGGCTTCGAGCGCGATTTCCATGACCTGGTCCTCGCCGGCGGCTTCGCGGGGGATGATGATCTGGCCCTTGCGCTGGAAGAGACGGGTGACCGAGCCCTGGGTGGCGATGCTGCCGCCGGACTTGGTGACGATGCTGCGGATTTCGGAGGCGGTGCGGTTGCGGTTGTCGGTGGAGATTTCGACGAGCATGGCCACGCCGTTGGGGCCGTAGATTTCGTAAGTCAGATCCTCGAAGCTCACGCCGGCATCGCCGCCGAGGCCTTTCTTGATGGCGCGTTCGATGTTGTCGTTGGGCATGTTGGCCCCGCGGCATTTGAGCAGGACCATGCGCAGGCGGGGATTCATATCGGGATCGCCGCCGGCCAATTTCACGGCGATGGAGATTTCCTTGCTGAGCTTGGAGAAAATCTTGCCGCGCTTGGCGTCGATGGCGCCTTTGAAGGTCTTGACCTTCGCCCATTTACTGTGTCCTGCCATAGTGTTCGATCGGGTGGTATGCGGAAAGTTTGGCGCGGCGTCAGGCCAGCGGGATGGCCGGCGGAGCGGTGGCTTCGGCGACGGGTTCGACGTGGACGGCGGTGCCGTAGCAGAGGACCTCGGTGATGCCGGGGGCGAGTTCGGTGGCGTCGTAGCGGACGGCGACGACGGCGTTGGCGCCGACTTCGCCCGCGTGGGTGAGCATGAGGTTGAATGCGTCCGCCCGCGCTTTTTCGCAAAGCGAGGTGTAAATCGAAATGTTGCCGCCGATCAAACTTTGGAGGCTGGCGCCGATGTTGCCCACGATCGAACGGGATCGCACGATGATGCCACGGACCACGCCAAGCGATTTGACCAGCCGGTAGCCCGGAAGTTCAAAAGTCGTCGTCGTCAATGGATGCGTCAGATTCACGTGCAAAGCAAATTACACGAAATTTTGACGAGGCGAAAAAGGAGATTTTTTGAAACCGGGGATGGAAGGGGGCGAAAATTCCGTTGAAGAGGAAGCTCGCCCGCACCCCGGCCTCTCCGCCGAGGAGAGGGAGGCCCATAGGGTAGCCTCACTTTTCGGGAGATTTCAGGAAGGGAGTCGAGGCGCCGGGACGACTCGGCCGCGCAGCAGCGCGGGCCTACCGTGGATGCGGCCGCAGTTGTATGGAAGCTGCTTTAGCGGCGTCGTTGGACAGCCGGAGGAATATAGGTGGCGTCCTCCACGCTGCCTTCGGGACCGTAGACGCGGAGCATGACATTGAACTTTCCGCTGGGAATGGGGAGCCAGTTCGCCACGGGAACGTCGGCGGGCTGCCTGGTGGCGAGGACAAAGGACAGCGAGCCGTCGGCGTTGGTGGAGAGGCCGGGAGTGTAGCTGGCGACTTCGTATTTGTTGATCGGGTTGGACACGAGTTCAACGTTGTCCGGGGTATAGGCGGTGATGGACCAGAAGCGCCGGGCGGCGGGAATTTGATCGGGGGGGAACGTAATGACGTAGCCGCGCGGCGTGACGCCAGTCAACGCCACGCCCCGGCTGTCGCGAAAGGCGTGATAATACGCGGCGGTGCTGTGGTCGTTGCCGTACTGCAGGAATTCGGTGACGCCCGCGCGGTCAATCACGGCGTCGCCCCAGTTCCCGAAGTTGGTGAAGTTGATCCAATAGGTGGGCCCGAGGTGGGTGAGATAGTTGTTGAGAATGGTGGTGTGGGCGTCGCGGGCGCCGGCGCTGAAGTTTGAGCGCCGGCGGAGGCCGTCGTTGGCGTGCGGGTCGAAGGTGCCGTCCCCGAAGAGCAGGTTGAAAGTGTCGGAGAGGGTTTTTTGCCCGGGGGTGAATGGCGGCGTGTTGGAGGAAAGCACCGCAGTCTGGAGTTGTTGCAGGAACTTGATGGGGTCGACCGCGATCAACGTGTCGGCCGTGGACTTCACGGGTTCGGCGCAGGCGATCTCGGGAACGATGAGCGTGCTGCCGCCTTCAGGGGTGCCGTCGGGACATTGCTGGTTCCAATACGCGCACAGGGGCTGGGTGGTAAGGCCGAGGCGGAAAGATTCGGCCTGGGCGATCATGTTCGAGCCGGACGGGCTGTATTTGTCCGCGCGAAAAATCATGACGGAAAGATTCAGCGGCATGGAAATGTGCGTCGCCTCGGGGGGAAGCGGGCCGGCGTATCCCGGACCCGTGAGCACGTAGAAACCGTTCGTCTGCGCGGGAATGCCGGACTCGAAGATCTGGCCGTAGGGATCAAGCGTGAGCACGGAGTAAGTGGTGGTGGTCGCGGGCACGGACAGCATGAGCGGCTGTTCGGTCAGATCGATGAAGGTGCTGGCGTAAAGGGTGTCGTCATTGATGGCGACGACGATTTTGTAGAGCGGCGAGATTCGGTCTGGGCCGGCCATGCGGTTGCGGGTGGCGAGCTGGGACTGGAGATGGGTGAACCACAGCGGGTAGAATTCTTCGACATAGGCCACGGTCGTGGCGTATTCCGCGGGCTGGTTCTTGGAAGCCGCGGCGGGCGGTGTCTGCGCCAGGCAGAACAGGGCGCTCAGGGCGTATCCCAGGATGGTCGCAAAGGCACGAAGGCGGGCATTGGTGTTCATAGACATCAGTGAGTTCATCGGAACGGCGTCCGATGCTGCACTTTATATGCCAGCCTTGCGGTTGGCTGGGACTAGGCGGGTCCAGGGGAAAGGCGGTCCCGTGGGTGTCTCAGAACCAGACGTTGTAACGGGTTCGATGGACCTGGGTCCTATGGAATTGCCGGAGCAGGCGGGCGGTTAATTCTCTTTGCCCGGCGCGTAAGACATGTGGCCTTTGGTGGCGTAGGGGAGCGGGCTGAGGACGGCGGCGGTGAGACGGTAGGATTGATTTTCGTCGAGGCTGTATTTCGAGCGCCGGCCGCGGCTGCCGTAGAAGGTGGCGGAGCGGCTGTCGTCCACGTTCTGGACTTTGGCGGTGCCGGCGGGCGTGAGGACGCACATGACGGGAGTGATCTTTTCCGCCACCACTTTGACGTCTACGGTGACCGGATCGGCGACGGTGCGGTTCAGGATGGCGATGTGCAGTTTGTAATTGCCGGGTTCGAAGAGGAGACGAACGAAACCGCCGGACGGGGGTTTGAGTTCGCCGTAGAGTTTTTTGGGTTTGGTTTCACCGGGGACTTCCTGCTGGATGAGCCAGTTCAAGTCGTTGACGTTTTCGACGTAGAAATCCACATAGCCGGCCGTGGGGGCGGGGAAGGAGGGGTTGACGTCGGCGGTGATGCAACCGGAAGAAAGCAGCAACAAGGCGAGCAGCCCGATGGCCGCCCGCAACCACGCCAAATTCTTACTCCGGTGCATACGGGCTACTTACCTTTCTTGAGCTGGTTTTCGACGTCGTTGAGGAGGCGCTGGTAGGGGCCGCGGCGCATGTTGGCGAGGCGCTGCTCTTCCTCGAAGAAGGAGTCGCCGGCGTTGCGGACGATGTAGGCCTGGCCTTGCAGGCGATATTCGCCGGCGCCGAGGTCCACCATTTGCAGCCGAAACCGGGTGAGGGTAGTGCCGCCGTAATAGGTGCTCACGAGGCCGTTGTAGGCGAGGGACTGGCCGCGGGAACCTTCCTTCTGAAAGATCATGTCGGATTCGCCCATCATGGCGCAGCGATAGTCATCCTTCTGCAAAACCATGGCGGTGGCTTCGCGGATTTGCGCCGGAGTTTTGCCTTTGATGTCAACGGAGGCGAAACTGGCCGAGGCCGGGGTGTGACAGCCCGTGAACGCGAAGACCGCAAGCAGCGCGAGCGCGAGGGGAAATAATCGTTTCATGATGGAAAATACGCGCGACCCGCAGGCGATCGCTCCGGCACACGGGTACAGAACGGTTTGGCTGCCGCCAAGCTTATTTCACAAGTCAATGCCATCAGAAATCCAGCGGAAAACCGAAGTTGCCACTTCCCACTTAGCGCAGACTTCCAGTCTGTTGTATCGCCGACTTCCACCAAGCAAGCCTGCGGAAAACCGACACGCCCGGCAAATTGGGAAGCCTGCGGATTGGAAATCCGCGAAACAGCAGGTTGGAAACCTGCGCTACGAATCCAAATGCGCCAGCGCTGCGTTATTTCTTCGGCGCAGCGGACTGCGTGATGAGCGGCATGTCCGAGGCGATGGCCAGGTCGATGAACAGCGACAACTGGTTTTCCACCTGCAGGAACTGCGCGGCCTGGATCGGTGAAACTTCCTTCGCGATCTCGGCGTTGTATTTCTTCCAGAGGTCGAGGCGGTCCTGGACATTTTGCAGCCAGCGCTGGGCGAGCTGGCTCGAGGCTTCGTCGGTCAACTTGCCCGTATTGCGCAGCGCGTAGAAGTCGCGAATGATCTCCACTTTGTGGTCGCCCACGGCGGCAAGTTCCTTTTCGTAGTTGCGATAGATGGGCCAGAACTTTTCCGCCTCCGCCGGGGTGAGCTTCATCACCTTGTTGTAGGTGCGGATCTTGGTGGTGTTGATGTCCGAACGGAGCATCTCAACGTAGGCGCGGGTGTCCTCGCTCATCAGGGGAGCGGCGGGGGGCGCGCTGTCGTGCGAAGTGGCGCAGCCCGTGTGAAGGAGCGCGGCGGCAATGGCGGCTCCGGCCGCACAGCCCAGACGAGTGAAGCGATTAAAAGTCAGGTTCATGGGTTACTTGTTGAGAGCCGAGTCTTTCCAATATTTGGTTCCGGATACGGTGGCTTGGGCGGAAATTCCGCTTTCGGTGAATTGATAAATCTCCATGCCGCTGGGAGCAGAGATGGTCGCGCCGTCAGCCTGCGTGCCGTTGCCGGCGGAGGCGGTGCTGGAGGTGCCACCCACCACGGCGCCGTCCTGGAAATCCACGTTGGCGCTGACGGACTGGGTTGCGGCGGCGCCCGTCTGCTTGTATTTTGCGGCCGCGCCGGTCTGGCCGCCGAATTCCCAGCCCTGGTCAATGAACTGCTGCATCACCTTCGCATCGCGAAAAACGAAAACGACCCGCACGTCATTTATGCCCGCGCCGATGCCGCCGCCGAGCGACGCCATGCGCATGTAGGTTTTCTTGTGCGTTTTGTTGTTCACCACCACGCCGTAGCCATTCGCGGTGGAGAGGAGCAGCAGGTTCAGGTTTACGTACTTGAAGGTTGCGTAGCCGGCGGCTTTTTTGATCTGGGCCTTCATGGCCGGATTGATTTTGTAAAGCTGGGCCAGCATTTCCTTATCCTGGTCCATGATGTTGTCGCGCTTTTGCTGCGCATCATCGCCTTTGGGGCCGAAGAAAAGAAACGCGTGCGCGGGCGAGGCCAGGAGCAAGGATAGGAGGCAGACGAGAGTCGCAATTTTCATGGGAGGCAAACGAAACGATCAGTCGCGCGAAAGAGTCCACGAGGAATCGGGATCGTATTCCTTCATGTCGGCGGCTTTTTTGGCGGTCTTGGGGCCGAGGTCCTTTTGATAGACCTTGCCCTGCTGGTTCACGATGAAAGTCATGATGCCGGTCTCGCCGTATTCCGCCGGCCACGCCACCAGCGCGAAACCGGCGATCATGCGACCGTTGATGATGTAATCGTATTTGCCACCGGGGGCGCTCTTCGCCTGGCGTGAGAGGATCTTGTAGTAGTAGCCGTGGAACGGTTCGGAGCTGTAGCCGTCCTTGTTCACGTGGCCGCCGTAACCCTCGGCGTGCGCGGCAGCCACTGCGGGGCCGAGCGGGCTCACTTCGCCATCCAGATCGAGCGGCCAATAGAGACCGTCTTTGGTGCCCGGCGTGCTGATGAAACGTTGGGCGTATTGCAGGACTTCATCGCCGTTGCGGTCTTGCGAAGCGTATTCACGTTGCGCGCTCACGTAAGCGCGGACGGTCTTGAGCGTATCGAGTTCGTTCCTGCCGATGCGGCGGCTCAGGATTTCGTCCTTGCCGGCGGCGGTGTCGAAATGCCAGGCGCCGTTCGTGTGAACCAGCGGGATCGGGAAGGGATAGGCATCCGGGCCCACGATAAGGATACGTGAGTCGCCGGGGCCGGGTGTGAGGGAGTTGGTTTCATTGAATGCGGCGACAAACGCGCGGAACTCATTGGTCGCCTGCACGCGGTCGGCGTTCACCACGTCTTCGAGGTCCGGCCCGAACAGCGTGTGCATGGACGTCATGTCATCGCTGTGGACGGCGGTCTCGAGGGCTTTCACGGCGGCCTCCGGAGTCGCGAAGGTGCGCGCGGTTTCCGCGGCACCCACGCTGAGCGCAGCCGCGAGCGCAACGACGGCAAACAGGCCTGGCTTAAGGATCATATTCAGTGGCGAAAATTTCATCGTCGGCCTCCTCCTCCCCGGCTGCCCCCACCGCCGCGCGAGCCGCCACTGTAGCTGCGGCTGGAGGAGCCGCGCTGACTCGAACTGCGCGCGCTCGATCCGCTGTTTACGCCGCTAAAAGCGCTGGCCCCGCCGCTACTGCTACTACGCGAACCGCCGCCATAGGAAGAGGAGGCGGGCGCCTGCCGGGATTGCCCGGCGCTGTTGTTCTGAAATGTGCTTGTCGGCGCGGACTGCCGGGTCGAGGGCGACGTCGTGCTTGGCCGGGTGGACGGCGACGGAGTGGTGGAAGGTCGCGTCGATGGAGAAGTCGCAGGGGTGGCTGGGCGAGTGGAAGCGGTCGCTCCGCCGGTGGAGGGACGCGTGGAAGGCGTTCCTGCCCAGGAACCGGTTCCGGTTGACGGCCGCGTGGTGGAACTGCTGCCCCAGCCGCGCGATTCCATGGTTTGCCCGCTGTTGGCGCCGGAGGTGCGCATGCGGTTTTGGTCGGGCTGCCATTTCTGGCTATTGGCGGGCAGGGTCGAGGCGTTGTTGTTATTGCCCGGCGGCTTGTTGCCCGGACGGTTGCCCTGGTTATTGTTATTATTGCCTTGGTTGTTGTTATTGTTGTTGTTCCGGTTGTAATTATTGTTGTTGTTGACGTTGTTATTGTAATTGTAATTGTTGTTCACGTTTATGTTTACGTTGTTGTTGCCGTAACCATAACCGTGATACCCGCCGCCCCACACGGCCACGCCGTGATGGCCCACGTACACGCCACCCGAGTGCCAGTTGCAATTGTTCGCTATGACCGCACCGACAGCGATGCCCACGCCGAAGCTCACCAGCGGCACCCAGGGATTGTACACCGGTTGCGGATAATAAACCGCCGGCGGGTAATAGGGGACGTAACATATCTGCGGGCTGGCCGGCTGAATCTCGATAACGGTGTTCGTCACGTAAACCGGGGCTGACGCCTGGACGATGGTGGTGGTATTGGTGACGAGGACGACGGTATTGGTCACATAAACGATCTGCTGCGGCGTGGTCTTGAGGTTTCCCGCCTGTTCCGCCTTGAGCCGGAGCGCCTGGATCGTATCCATCAGTTCCTTCTGCTGGTTCACAAATGCTTCGCCCAGCGCGACGGTCCAGGAAAGGTTGGTGTTCATCATTTCGATGACCGTGGGGAATTTCGCGACGGACTTGACGTTCTGATCCCAGGGTTGGTCATCGAGCTTGGGAAGGTTGTTCGTATCCTGCACGAACCGCGCGGCCTGGACGATTTCGAGCGGGTAGGCGGAAGCGGGCAGCACGATGGAAATCAGCGGATCGGGATAGAGCGCGATGGGCATCGCGAGTTTTTCGAGCTCGGACGCGCTGGCCTGGGGCGGGGCGGAAGGCGGCGGGGCGGCATTGTCCTGGGCGGACAAACGGGAGGGAAAAGCGGCAATCAAAACGACCGCCAGCCATCCCAGCGCGACCGGCAGACCAAACTGCCGAAGGCATTTTACACTAACGCTGGCGCACATATTCCACGTATCTTTCAAGCTTTACCCGACTGACCCCATCCGAAGCGCCGGCTTTTCCCAGAAGTATCCGCCATTGAAACAGCTTCGGAAGAACATCTTTAGCATCCCTCATTATCGGTGGGCGTGCAATCGAAAAGCGGTTGAGGCCGCTTTGACAGGCGCATCTGGTGGAGCAGCCATGGGGCCCCCTTTTTTCAACTTGGACATACTATGACGAACTATGATTGCTGGGGTTTTTACTATGACGGGAGGTATGACGGAGGGGTGGGCCAAGGGGTGGAATAGTGTGACAAGGTATGACATAGCTTGACCGGTCGGGAAGCGGGGCGAGGGAGGAGAAGTCTCCGCGGATTGATAGGCGCGATCATGCATAATGTTTACACTCCCTTTTTGCGGGTAACCCTGGGGTGCGGTCCTCCCATACCCGACGAGGTTAAGGTGGCCACATGGACAACGGCAGTCCAAGTAAAAAATCGCGGGCAGAGTAAAAAACGCCACCCCTCTGGCAAACTGCAAAAAAGTGGGATGCGCCCCGCTCAGACGCCCTGCGCTTTGGCCGCGCGCGCCAGGCGAAGCACATCGGTTTTGCTTAATTCGCCGCCCATGAGCGTCAGGGTATTCGCCGCGCCCGCGGCGCAGGCCCAGCGGCAGGCTTCGCCCAGATCATCGCCACGCACGAGCCGCCAGACCAGCGCGGCGGTGAAGGAGTCGCCGGAACCAATCGGGTTCAGGGCTTTCACACGGGGTGAGCGGATTCGCCAAAGGCCGCGGCCATCGAACGCCAGCGTGGGGCCGGCTCCAGCGGTTACCACCACCCGTTGCGCGCCGCGAGCGTGAAGCTCGCGCATGGCCGCGAATACATCCGTGTCACTCTGGAGTTTGCGGCCTACGGTTGCGGCGAGTTCGGTGCGATTGGGTTTCACCAATCCCGGTCGTGCCGGCAATGCACGCAACAGCGGCGCCCCCTGCGCGTCCACCACTGAGAGCACGCCGGCCTGGTTTGCCATGCGCACGCAACGCGCGTAAAAATCCACCGGTCCGCCCGGCGTCAGGCTCCCCGACAGCACGATCGCGCGGCTGCGGCGGATGTGCATGCGCACAAAGGCGGCCAGCTTCCGATAAGCCGCCGCCGGCACAGGACGACTTTCCTCCACGAGTTCCGTAATCTCGCCCGACGCCTGGTCAATAACAGTCGTGCATTGCCGCGTCGGCGCCTGCACCTCGACGAAGTCATTCTTGATGCCGCGTGCTTTGAGTCCCGAACGCATCAGGTCTCCGCGTTCGCCGCCGAGAAAACCGATCGCCAGGGGCTGCTCGCCGAGCGTGGCGAGCACTTTGGCGACGTTGACCGATTTTCCGGAAAAACCGTCCAGGGTCTCCGCCGCGCGGTTCACGATGCCCGTTTCGAGCCGGCGAAAGACCATCACGCGTTGGGTCGCGGGCGTCGGACCGAGGCAAAGAATCATGGGTGGCGATGGTGCGGCAGACGGCGGGTGGGGAAAAGCTCGAATGCGAGGGCCGGGGAAAAGCACGAAATCCGAATGATCCCGTTGAGCGGGAACATTCAGATTTCGAGATTCCCAGCTCTGGCGTTAGTTGTTCCCTTCAAGGCTAATCCCTGCTAGGGTCTGCGCTATGACATTCGGTAAATTCGGCCTTTCCGAGAAGATTTTGGAAGGCGTCCGCGCCATGGGATATGTGGACCCCACGCCCATTCAGTTGCGCGCCATCCCGCTAATCCTGTCCGGAAAGGACGTAATCGGCAGCGCCCAGACCGGCACCGGCAAGACCGCGGCGTTCGCGCTGCCCGTGCTTTCGATGCTGGGCGAACGTGAACAGCAACCGCGGGTGCTGATCCTGGAGCCGACGCGTGAGTTGGCCGCGCAGGTGGAGACGGCGTTCCGCGATTTCGCGCGGTTTACCGATTTGCAAGTAGCGGTGGTCTTCGGCGGGGTTGGTTACGGCGCGCAGCGGGAGGCGTTGAAACGCGGCGTGGACGTGCTGGTGGCCACACCCGGCCGGTTGCTCGACCTCATGCAGCAAGGCAGCATCCGCCTGGATCGCATCCAGTATCTCGTCCTCGACGAAGCCGACCGGATGCTGGACATGGGATTCCTGCCGGATGTGAAGCGTATTTTGCAAAAGTGTCCGCGGCAGCGGCACACGTCGCTCTTTTCCGCGACCATCCCGCCGGAAATCGAGACGCTGATCCAGTGGGCGATGCACGAACCGGAGACGGTGGAGATCGGCGCGCGCCGCACGCCGGCGGAATCGGTGAAGCACGTGATTTACCCGGTGTCCGACATGCAGAAATCGGACCTGCTGCTCGAGTTGCTCAAACGGGTGAATTACGATTCGGTCATCGTTTTCTGCCGCACCAAGCACGGCGCGGACCGGATTGCCGGCCGGTTGAAGAAGGATAACCACGCGGTGGCAGTGCTGCACTCGAACCGCACGCAAAACGAGCGGGAACAGGCGCTGCGCGGATTTCGCGACGGGCGTTATGAAGTGCTCGTGGCCACGGACATCGCCGCGCGCGGACTCGATATTGCGGATGTGAGCCACGTCATCAATTACGATGTGCCGCAGCATCCGGAGGATTACATCCATCGCATCGGCCGCACGGGGCGCGCGGAGGCGAGCGGGGATGCGTTTACGTTGATGGTGGCCGAGGACGGACGGCACGTGCAGAACATCGAGCGTTTCATCAGCCAGAAGATCGCGCGCGTGAAGCTCGAAGGATTTGATTACCGCTACACGGCGCTGTTTGAGCAGGACAAACCCGGCAACCAGGGTGGTTCGCCGCCCCGCATTCGTGGGGCGCGCATTCGCGGCGGCTACTTCTACGGTCCCTCGCGCCGGCGGCGTTGAGCGGTGGCGAACTTCGGTCGCGTATGTCGAATCAACCCGCGTCCAGCCCCCATGTTGCGGTCGTCATCCCGTGTTACAACGAGGAGAAGACCATCACCAAGGTCGTCTCGGATTTCCGCCGCGCGCTGCCCGGGGCGGAGATCATTGTTTACGACAATAACAGCAAGGATCGCACGGTCGAACTGGCGCGCGAAGCGGGCGCGATTGTTCGTCGCGAAAAACGCCAGGGCAAAGGATGGGTGGTGGCGACGATGTTCAGCGAAGTGGACGCCGATATCCTCATCATGGTGGACGGCGACGACACTTACGACGCCAGCGCCGCCTCGCGTTTGATCGAGCCGATTCTGAAGGGCGATGCCGACATGACCTCGGCCGCCCGCCTGACGGAATACGAGGGCAAATCATTTCGCAATTTCCACCTGTTCGGCAACCGTATGGTTTGCGCGGTGATCAATTGGGCGTTCAAGTCGAACGTGACCGACATTTTTTCCGGGTATCGCGCTTTCACGCGCGAGGCGATGGCGAAAATTCCCATCACCGCGCGCGGCTTCGACGTCGAAACCGAGCTGACCTTGCAGGCGCTGTATCGCGGGTTGGTCATTAAGGAAATCGAAGCACCCTACGGGACACGGCCGGAAGGAAGTTTTTCCAAGCTACGCACCGGTTCGGATGGCATGCTGGTCATGCTGCGGCTGTTCCTCGTGCTGAAGTCCTACAAGCCGCTGACGTTTTTCGGCGGGATCAGCATCGGCTTTTTTCTGCTGAGCCTGCTGGCGGGAATTCGACCGGTGCTGGATTATATTCGCGAGCGTTACGTGCATACGGTGCCCAGCGCGATTCTGGCGGCGTCGTTGATGCTGCTGGCGTTTTTGAGCCTGAGCCTGGGATTGATTTTGAACAGCACGAACCTGCGCCTGCTAGAGTTGGAAAAGCTGATCGAGCGGCAGCGGACGCCGCGCAATCCAAATCCGCCCGCCTGATTTTTTCGGAGCGGCATTCGTGGGTAAATAACGAAGCACGAATGACGAATGACGAAAGAAGCTCGAAGCTTAAAATCCGAAAGGGTCCCGCGAACTTGTGGCGCTTTTCTCATCCGGGGCCCGGGTTTTCTTCATCATGGGCGCTGCTGTTTTTCGTATGAATAGAATCCTGGGTGTTGTTTTTGCCCTGATGCTGCTGCCGGCGGCTCTGTGCGCCGCGGACGCGCAAAAGTCCGCGCCGGTCAAAATCATCTTCGACACCGATATCGGCAATGACGTGGATGATGTGATCGCACTGGGGATGCTGCACGCGCTGGCGTCGCGGGGGGAATGCGAGTTGCTCGCGGTCACGGTCACGAAACACGACGAACTGGCCGGGCCGTTCGTGGATGCGGTCAATACGTTTTACGGCCGGCCGGAAATTCCGATCGGCTGCATCCAGCCGGCCAGCACGAACGATCCGGGCAAGTTTCTGCCGTTAGCGATTGCCAAAGATGGCACACAGCTCCGCTATCCCCACAAGCTCCAGCGCGGCTCGGACGCGCCGGCTGCTGAAAAGCTGTTGCGCGAAGTGTTGAGCAAGCAACCGGACAATTCCGTGGTGCTGGTGCAGGTCGGGTTCTTCTCGAACCTGGCCGCCCTGTTGAAGACGCCGGTTGATTCGATCTCACCACTCACGGGGGTTGAGCTCGTGAAGCAAAAAGTGAAGCTGCTTTCCATCATGGCTGGCGCGTTCAAGGCTATCGGCACGAACCAGCACTACATCGAATACAACGTCGTAAAAGACATCCCCGCCGCGCAGCAACTCGCGCGCGACTGGCCGACGCCCATCGTCTGGAGCGGCTTCGAGATCGGCATCGCCGCGCCGTACCCGGCTGTTTCCATCGAGCGCGACTTCAACTGGACGCCGCATCATCCCGTCGCCGAAGCCTACCGCCTTTATATGCCGCCGCCGCACGAACGTCCCACGTGGGACCCGACCAGCGCCTTCTATGCTGTCCGCCCCGATCGCGGCTACTTCAAGCTCTCCCCGCCCGGCCAGGTGACGGTGGAAGCGGATGGCTTCACCAGGTTTGTTCCCGCTGAAAACGGGCGCGATCGTTTTCTGATTTTGGAACCAGGTAGTGTTGGCCGATTGAAGGAAGCGATGACGGAGCTGACGAGCCAGCCGCTTTCCGCTCAGCCACAAAAGAGATAATCAGCCTTTCTTGAGGCAGGTATAATCAAACACCGCTTGGATTTTGGCGGTGTTTGCATTGTAACCATACACTTGTTGACGCAACTGTTCAGCGGCGGCGAGGCGTTCTTCGGGAGTTTTGCTGTGCCAGAAAACCCGGTCCTCGCGTTCCGCTTCTTCCCGGCTTACCAGCCGGATTTCGTCCTGAGAGGATATGGTGTCTTTGACCTGCGCCATCTGGGGCAAGCTCGGGCAACGCCCGCTTTCGGTCAAGGTGCTTTGGCGCCCTCCCGCATCCGCGGGCGGCCCGCGCGCAGGGCGCGCAGGGAAAAGCCGTTGTTGTTTTCGAAGGGCTCCACGGTGGCCTGGAGTTCGAGGACGGGGTAGCGGACGGTAGCCAGGCCGTAGTTTTTGTAGGTCTGGGCGAAGAGTTCGGTTTCGATGATGCCGGTTTTGTCGGCGAGGGAGAGAAATTTCATGGGTTCGCCGGTGACCTGGTGGTGCGTGCGCTGCTCGACGATCAGGCCGCAGGTGGTGATGGTCTGGCCGATGTAATCTCCCAGCCGGTTCACGGGACAATAGGATTCCCAGGCGATGTCGGGGAACAGTTCGAGGGGATGCTCGCTGATGGCGTAGCTGAAAAGTTCGGCCTCGGCTTCCAATTTTTCGCGGCGCCCGGGTTCCTGCAAAGGCACGGCGAGGTGGGTCTCCAGTTTGGGCGGGGGCAGCAGCCAGCCCTGGCCGGGCACGGTCTGGCTGCCAAACACGCGCAACAGGTGGCGCGCCTGCCAGAATTGTTCCGTGCGGGTGTCGCCAAATTCATCGAACCCGCCGGCACGAATCAGGATTTCCATTTCCTCGGCGGCGGGACGGGCGCGATGGAAGAAATCGGCCAGCGATTTAAACCGTCCATCCTTATGCGCGGCGAGGGTGGCTTGGATGGTTCGCTCGGTGAGTCCCTTGGCGCGGACCAGCGGCACGCGGATGGCCGGGCCGTGCGGCACGAAATCCGGGCCGGGTTCGTTGACGGAGGGCGGGAGAAAACGCAGGCCGAGACGGTGTGATTCCAGCACGTAAACAATCGGCGGATAAAAGCCTTTGCCATTCGTCAAAACCGCCGCCATGAATTCGGCGGGGAAATAGCGCTTGAGCCACGCGGATTGGTAGGCCTCGACGCCGTACGCGGCGCTGTGCGCCTTGCAAAAGGCGTAGCCGGCGAAGCCGGAGGCCAGCGCCCAGACTTCCGCAATTTTGTCCGGCGCATGGCCGCGCGCCAGGGAGGCGTGAATAAATTCTTTCCCGATTTCCTCGATGTCCTTCGGCTTTTGCCGGGTCAGCGCGCGGCGCAGCGCGTCGGAGCGGCCCGGCGACAGGCCGGCGAAGATTTCGCAGAGCTGCAAAATGTGCTCCTCGTAAACCACCAGCCCGTAAGTGTCGCCGAGGCATTGCTCCAGGCAGGGATGCGGGTAGGTGACCGGCTCCATGTTTTGATAACGGCGCGTGAAGGCCAGCTTCTTTCCCTGGTTGGCCGCGCCGGGCCGGATGACGCTCACGATGGCGACGAGGCCGTCTATCTCGCGCACTTTGCTCTGGCGGCAAAGGCCGATCATGGCGGGCGATTCAATATGATGCACGGCGCGCGCGCCGCCGGCGGCGATCATGTTCCAGACACGGGCGTCGCCCCACGGTTCTTTCGCGCCGGGATCGCCATGCAACAACCGCCCCTCCGCATCGCGCGCCACGCAACGTTCCGTGTCCACGCTGATGCCGCGCTGCGCCTGGAGCGTTTTTTTCACGTCGCGCATGGCCGCCAGTCCGCCTTGCGCGAGGATGTCCATTTTCACGAGGCCGAGCGGTTCGACCGAGTCCATGTCAAAGTGAGCGGTCGCCCAGCCTTTTTGTGAGAGGAAAGTGGGCGCCAGTTCGTTCAGCGGCCCGCGGGAAAGCACCACGCCGCAGGGATGCATCTTCGGATAGCGCGGCACGCCGCCGAGGAATTCGGCCATCAGGACGGCCGTGCGAAAGGGTTCCTCGTCCAGGGGCAGGTCGCCGTTTTCGGGGTTCGCCCGCAATTGGTCCAGCAGGTTCTCGCCGCCGGCGGGCTTGAAATCGTCGGAGCCCCAGCCACCGAAGCTCCAGGGAAAACGCGTGGTGAACTTCCGCACGTCGCGATCGGCCATGCCCAGCACCTTGGCCACCTCGGCAAAGGCGCTGCGGGATTGGAAGGTCGAAAACCCGCCGACCACGGCGCATTGATCCGGATACTTCTCAAACAGCAGGTTCACCACGTCGTCCTTGCGGTCGTGGGCGAAGTCGATGTCGATGTCCGGCAGCTTGTGCATGGCCATGCGGTCCTGGTTGAGGAACCGGCGGAAATACAGCTTGAAGCGTTGCGGGCAAACGCTGCTGATCTTCAGGCAATAGCACACCAGGCTGTCCGCCGCGCTGCCGCGCGTGATCCATTCGATGTCCCGCCGGCGGCATTCCTGCAAAAAATCCCAGGTGAGGAGAAAATAATCCTCGTAGCCGACGGCGCCGATGATGTTCAGCTCTTCGAGCAGTTGGGGCCGGCACGCTTCGGCCTCCGCCTGGGGATAGCGATCGTACAACCCTTTCAGCGCCAGGTGCCGGAGGAAATCCTTTGGCGATGAACCATCCCCGGGTTGGTAGGCGGGGAACTGCGGCTTGCCAAAGGGCAGCGAAAAATTGCAGCGGTCGGCGATTTCGCGGGTGCAATCCAGCCAGCCGGGGTGATCCTGGCACGCCGCCGCCATTTCTTCGGGCGCGCGAAAGTGAAACCGGCCGCCGCGTTCCTTTTCCGGGTGCGCCTCGCGCAACAGGGTGAGCGTGCGGATGCTTTGCACGATGTCGTATTTCCGGCGGTCTTCCGGGGTGGCGTGACGGACGGAGGGACACGCTGCCATGGCGAAGCGTGAATTTGTTTCGCGGGTGGTCGCCAGGCGGTAAAACCGGCCGGGGAACATTTCGGCCAGGCGCGGATCCTCATCGCCGCTCACGGCGATCAAACCGTCGGTGAATCCGTGGAGCAATTCCCGGGGTATGGAACGGCGCTGGCGCGCGGCGACGGAACCTTCGTCGTCGTGGCCGACTTCGCCGGAGAGCGGTGTATTGTGCCGGGAGAGGAGGCGGCAGAGGTTCTGATAACCGGTGGTTGATTCCACGTAGAGCAGCAGCGGCTGTTTCTCCACGCGCAACTCAACGCCGAGAATCGGTTTGATGCCCGCCTTCTGCGCTTCCAACGTAAATTCGACCGCACCGTGGAGGTTGCCCAGATCGGTGAGCGCGATGGCGGGTAGATTGTGTTTCGTGGCAAGTTTTACGACGGCGGCCGGTGAGAGCACTGAATCCAGAAACGAATAATGGCTCCGCATACGGAGCGGGATGTAGTTTTGGAGGTCCGTTACGCTCTTCGCGGGACGACTGGTCGTTCCCATGCGAAACGGCGTCCCCATTTTCTGAACCAAACGCTTCGTCGCCGGAGCGCCCGTCTCTGAACGGGCGTGGGGAGGTTGTATCGTAGGAACGCGTCCGTTCAGGGGCGGAAGGCTCGCCCTCACCCCGGCCCTCTCCCCGAGGAGAGGGAGAGCGTTGGGACGGTTTGGGTTTGAGTTGCGGTTTGATGAAGCCGGCGGGGGTGGGTGGTTGGAAAGAATGAGCCTCGTTATCCCGCCTTGCGGGATTGCTGCGGGGGAAAGGTGCGCCGCCGGATCCGTGGGCGGGCGGCGCAGGCGGAAGTCGTGTGCGCGCAAAATAACTTCATGCCCGCGCGCGTGGCGCAGCTCGTCGATGACGCGGGCCAGCTTTTCGCGCGCGATGGCCTGGCGCGCGGAGGCGTCGAGCGCCAGTTCGGAGCGGAAGCGGCCGTCATAGACGTTGGACAATTTCAGCGAAACCAGCCGCAGGCTGACGCGCCGCTTCCACGCCTGCCGCAGCAACAAATGGATCCGCCCATATACATCCGTTTCGAGATCGGTCGGCTCGCGCAGGCTTTCGGCGACCTGGTCCTCGGTCATGTCGTTGTAGCGCACACGCACGGTGAGGGTGCGCACGCTGCGCGATTCCTCGCGCACGCGCGCGAAGAGCCGGTCCGCCATGTTCCGCAGCACGGCCTCGGCGTATTCCTCGTCGGTCACATCCACGCCGAAGGTTTCCTGGTGGCTGAAGGTTTTTTGCGGTTCGCGCACGGGCACCAGCGGGCGCTCATCGATGCCGCGCGCGAACTGCCGGATGAGCGGGGCCTGGCTGCCGAGGAGCAGCTGGAGCATTTCGAGCGGCGTGGCTGCGAGATGTTCGATGCGCGCCAGGCCGGCGGTGTTCAGCATCGTGCTCGTTTTCGGGCCGATGCCCGGCAGCCAGCGGTTGGGCAGGGGATGCAGAAAGGCGGTTTCGCCGCCCGTCGGCACCAGGCTGAACGCCGACGGCTTGTTCAATTTGGACGCGATGGCGCTGACGAGTTTGTTCGAACCAATGCCTTCGCTGACGGTGATTTTGAGCTTCTGCCCGATGGCGCGGCGGATCACCCCGGCGATTTCCATCGCCGGCTTGCGCGCGCTGGACAAATCGAAATACCCCTCGTCGATCGAAGTCTGTTCGACGTCCGGCGTGAAGTCGTAGCAATAGCCGAACATCCAGTTCGAGAACTGCTCGTAGCGCTCGTAATCACCGGGCAGCACGATGAGCTTCGGGCAAAGCTTGCGCGCCCGCACCGTCGGCATGGGCGTGTAAACGCCGAACTTCCGCGCCTCATACGAGGCCGACGCGATAATGCCGCGCGATTCGCCGCCGACCGCCACCGGCCGGCCGCGCAAATTCGGATCGCCCGCCTGCTCCACCGCGGCGAAAAAGGCATCCGCATCCAGATGAACGATGGTGCGCAACATGGTCGGCTGGGGATCCGCTTAAAGTTACAACCATGCAGCGCGGTGGAGCGGCGAATGAATGACGAAGCACGAATGACGAATGACGAATGAAATCCGAAGCTCGAACGATGAGTTTGTCTGTGATTTTGGAGTTTGAAGTTTCACTGAAGTTTGAAGTTTTAATCCCGTGCCTGCCGGATCAATGCCTTGAAAACCCCCTGGATCATCAATTCCTCCGACGGCAGCAGATCGGGATACTTCGGATTTTCCGCTTTGAGGAAGGTTTTGCCGTTTTTTACGATAAATGTTTTCAGCGTGCTCTTCCGGTCAATGAGCGCCGCCACGATTTGCCCGGGGCGCGGTTCGGGACCGTGCTCCAGCACGACGATGTCGCCGTCCACGATGTGGCGGTTGATCATGGAATCGCCGGTCACGCGCAGGGCGAAGGTGTTGCGCGTGGGCTTGAAGCCGATGCTCTGGACATCCACCGAAACACAGCCCTCCGTCTCCTGCTCGCGGTCGCGCGCGCCGCCGGCGGGAATGGAGCCGAAGAGGGGAATATCCACGACCGCCGCCCGGCGCACCGCTTTGAAGGCGTCGGCCAGCCGCAGTGCCCGCGCTTTGCCGGAATCGGCGATAAGCGCGCCCTTTTTGATCAGCGCCCGCACATGGCAGGCACCGGCATACGAGCTGGAAAAATTGAAGTGCGCGGCGATCTCCCGGTGGCTCGGACACGGGCGGCCCGCCGCCAGTTCCGTCGCGATGAAATCCCGCACCGCCCGTTGTTTTTTACTCAGTTCCTTCACTACTGCTCAATTGAGCAGTATTTTTGGAATCTGTCAATCCACGCTGTTTGTAATGGGTTGGCGGGGAGCCAGCGGTTTTGTAACGGCTTGTAATGGGTCTGTTTGGGTATATCCCTACCATCCCACGTTCAACCGCGAGGCGTCTTTGTTCAATTCCTGGAGCCACACCGACGCCGCCTGGCTCAGCACCTGGCTCAGGCTGTTCAACGCGGAGGATTCGGAGCGGCCGTTGTCCACGTCGTTTTGGTATTCGTCGAAGGCCTGCTGGATGATGTTCAACCCCTCGTCCAGTTCCGCGAGGTCATTGGCGCCGTATTCCAGTTGTTGCGGCGTCAGCGTGGCTTTCAGGGCGTTGAAGGCCCCGCGCACCGTCTGAAACTGCTGCCACAACATGCCCGAACCACCGGTGGCGTAATTCGAGGCCGTGCGCGTCGCATTTTGCAGCCAACTGACCTGTGATTGCACCGCGCTCAACGCGTTTTTCTGCGCCATGGGAGTGGTCGGTGTCGGGAAAAAGCCCGGCATTTGCGCCCGCGACCGCGTCGCAGGAAGGATGACCAGCGCCAGCACCGCGCCCGCAGCAACCACCAGCAACATTTTTCGAGAGAGAGTTTTCATATGAACCTTGGATGAGCTTGGGTTAGAGGCTGGCGGTGGCTTTGCCGGGCGTGAGCATTTGCTTCATGGCGGTCAGCTCGTCGCGGATACCCTTCAATTTTAGTTCCACCTGCTGTCCCTGCGCGGCCGTGGTCTTGGCCAGTTCCTGCATGGGCGCGGTGGAGAGCGCGTCCGGATTCTTCTCCACTTCATTGCGCAGCTTGCGCATGCCCGCGAGGAACTCGGTGAACACCTTGCGGGTCTCGTGCGAAGCTTCCTTGATCCGGCCGAATCCCGCCTCCAAATCGGCGTGATGCTCGGTGGCAAGCTGTCGCACCTGCGGATCGGTCATGCGCGCCAGGTTTTCGTGCCAATGCTGGAAGTAAGCGTCGCCGCGCGCCTGCATCGCCTGCGACCGCGCGCGCACCTGCACCGACTCGCTTTCGAGGTGTTCCACGGCCTCGGAAAACTTCCGCGCCGTCTTCTCCGAAACCGGCCCCGTCTGTGCGCTCAACCGGCTTAGCGCCTGCTCCGCGCTCTGAACCGATTTATGCGCGTCCTTTGCGATCTGCTGGTATTCGGCGATGCCGTTTTTCGGCTTGGGCGCCTGGGTGGCCGTGTCGTGCGTGGCGCAACTGGCGAGCCCGAGGGCGATGGCGCTTAGAATTGGAATTGTGTATTTGGAGAGCTTCATATGTTCGTTCAGCGGTCCTTTTGTTTCTTGCCGTAGGGTGTTTTTTCTTCCGCCAGAGCCAGGTTTGACGTCGCGCCCGTCCGCCAGGGCGTAACGATCCGTCCGCGCTGCCGCAAAATGGGCGCCGCCATCCGTTGAAGCTGCATCAATGCGGCAATTTTCTCAGGGAAGGCAGCCCGGGCAAGCGAACGCCGCCTGGCCGCTTTGGCGTCGAGCAAACGTTTAAATTGCGGGTCTAAGTGGTCCATTCCTTCCAGCGATTTTCCAGGTTATGGCGCCCGACAATTTGTTCCAGTCGCGCGCGATCAAATTCCGCTTCCGCAAGAAAGCTGCTAAAACGCTGCCGGTCCTTGCTTCGTCCAGTTTGCAACATGATCGCCGCGAGGTATTCCGGTTTGAATACCCTGGTCTTTATGGCCTCGTAGGGTATCTCAATGGCCCCGGATAGCGCTTCTTCCACCAAGGCGTTATGAGCAGGCAGGAATTGCACCGGCACTCCTTCGATATTTACAAATTCCTTATCCTCTTGATAGCCGCGTTTTCGGAGCGCCGCGTAGAGGGTGTTCAGATTGATCAACCCATTTTCACTTGAAGGCAGAGTGATAAACACACCCAAATCATACGTTAGAAACGGTTCCATGTAAAAAATGGCTCCCACCGCTCCGCCGATGGCATAACGCTGGAATACACCTTCGGCTTCCAGTTCATTGAGTATCCTCAACGCGGCTTCCATGTTTTGCATTATACGTTCCGCCGAGGTAGACCAAAACTCCTTTTCGCTTGCGGCCTTGCCCGGCTTCACGACTCTTCGCCCAAAATCCCTCGCCAAAAGCGTGAAATCGTCGGAGATTTGCCTGGGCTTCACGATGGACGCCGAAATTACACAACACGGTTTTTCCCTTATTCCTCATGTTCTGGGTTCCGGGGAATGCGAGGAATTGATCCGCTCGCTTGGCGCTGTATCCGGTGCCGGGCGGCGCGGACTCCTGGCGCTGCCGGCGGTCGCGGGCCTTGCGCGCTCGGAACGCCTCATGAAGCTCGTGCGTCCACATCTTCCCAACGAGCCCGTGCCCGTGCGCGGGATTTACTTCGACAAATCCGCCGACGCCAACTGGCAGGTATCGTGGCACCACGATTTGACGGTCGCCCTGCGCGATCATGTCGAGCATCCAGGCTTCGGCCCCTGGAGCGTCAAAGGCGGAATTCCGCATGCGCACGCGCCCGCCGCGTGCCTTGAACAAATGCTCACCGTCCGCCTCCATCTCGACGATGCCAATGAAACCAACGGTGCGCTCCGCGTCCTGCCCGGCTCGCATCGCTTTGGGCGGCTGACAGATGAGCAAGCGAACGAATTGTGTGCCAGCGTGCCGGAGCATCTGTGCGTTGCCTCCGCCGGCGCCGCGCTGTTGATGCGGCCGTTGCTGCTGCACGCGTCCAGCCGGTCCAGCAGCGGGGCGCATCGGCGTGTCTTGCATCTGGAGTATGCGGGGTTTAGGTTGCCGCAGGAGCTGCAATGGCATGAAGCCGCGTGAAAATGACCGATCACCTCGCTCTGCTAGATTTCCATGAACGAGCCCAAACCCAGCCCAGCTAATCGATGGTCTGGCAGGCGTGTGCTCGGTGTGGTTCTGGCAATTTGCTGCCTCGGTGTGGGTGTAAAGTGCTGGCGCGACGGCGTGAATTTGAAGAGGCGCTTTGCGGAGTGGCAAGTCGCCCGGCCAGCGGACGTCGTAATTGATCTGTCCACGACCGGGCAGGTGACGTTCCCCTTTCATCAGACCTGCCATACTGCGCACGGCGAAGTAATCGGCTTGCGATTGCCGGAGACTGTTTTTCAACACACGTCCATCATCCAACTTCTGGGGAATTTGGAGGCCGAAATACGAATCGTTCCCAATGGCGGCGGAAACGCCGTCGCCACCGCGGCCATCGAGCCGGATATCGAATACCAGATCGTGGACGGCATGTTTCCGGTGATTAACCTTCCTTCCTTTCACATCGGCGAATACGAAGCCACTCTGAACGTGATCGCCGGTGCGCCCGCGTTGAAGGATGTGCCCCAGCGGCTTGAAGCCCGCTACCAATTGTGCGGATTGGAATCGCTGCCAGGGCAAATTGCCAGCCTGGTGGGGATGGCTCTCTCCTTTATTGGCGGGTCGATTCTCGCGCTTGTGCTCTACCGCGTCGCGCGCATCCCGTCCAGACCATCCGTAACCGCAACTGCTTCGGTCTCGGCCTGAACAGCGCTACTGCGCGCACCAGCCGCCATCAATCACGATGTCCGAGCCGGTGATATACGCCGCGTCCGGTGAACAAAGATAGACGACCAGCTTCGCCACTTCTTCCGGTTTGCCCCAGCGACCGAGCGGGATTTTTGAAAGAAACTGCGCGCTCAGTTCGGGATTGTTCATTACTGGGGCGTTGATCTCCGTGGCGAATGGGCCCGGGCTGATGCCCACGACATTGATTCCCTCCGGCGCCAATTCGAGCGCCAGCGAACGGGTGAAGCCGAGCAGTCCTGATTTGCTCGCAGAATAGGCGGTGCGGCCGGGCAGGGAGATGTGGCTCATCATCGAGGTCATGTTGATGATGCGCCCGCCGCCGCGGCCTTTCATCAGCGGAATAAACGCCCGGCAGGCGAGAAAGGTGCCGGTGAGATTGGTGTCGAGGACGCGGTGCCATTCCTCGAGCGTGAATTCGGTGATGGATTTGCGAATATTGATGCCCGCGTTGTTAATGAGAAAATCCGCGCCACCGAATTTCTTGCGCACCGCGTCGGCGAGTCGGGCGATGTCGGTTTCACTGGTGACATCAGTCCGCGACACCAGCGTCTCGGCACCGGTGGGTTCCAACTCGCGCGCGGCTGCTTCGAGCAGCGGCAAATCGCGCGAAGCCAGCGCGAGCTTCACACCCGCCGCGCCCAGCGCGAGGGCCATGGCCTTGCCCAAACCTTTGCTCGCGCCCGTGATGACGGCTACTTTTCCGGCCAGGGGAGAATTCTTATCAGTCATGTGTTTGTGATCCAATCAAAGGAGTAAACCACGGAGGCGCAGAGTCACAGAGAAAAAACTTGGGGATCAAGCACCCAGAAAATCCGTCACGGCCGTTGAGAAAGTTTCGGGAGCGTCAATGAACGGAAAATGTCCCGCGCCGGGAATGATCACCTTCCGCGCCTGGGGAAGCTGTCCGGCGAGCCACTCGATGTCCGGCATATAGGCGGCGTCCTCGCTGCCGACGATCAATAGCGTCGGCATGGTCAAATTGCGCACCTGTGCGCGCACGTCATAGTTCGGCAACTCATCGCGAAACGCCCGCACGAAGGGTTCCCACGAAAAGGACAGGCGATCGAATACATCCCAGCGCTTTTCGGTGCCGGGAAAAAATTGCAGCCACTTCCGGCGGAAGTGTTTGGCCAGCGCGACGTTGTCATGAATTTCGGGCACCTGCCGGATGACGGGCCCGGCCGACGTATCCACGAGGATCAGATGACTCAGGGCTTCCGGATGTCGCACCGCGAATTCCAACGCGATCACGCCGCCATACGAATGCCCGAGCAGCGCGAACTTCCCTGGCGCAATTGCGGCCGCGAACGCCCCCAGGTCTGCCGCCCATTGCGCATGCGTGTAAGCCTCCATCGGCGATCGTCCCGAGCGGCCATGACCCCGCTGATCGTAGAGCACGACGCGTCGTTTATCGGATGCCAGTTTAAGAATTCCGTGCGACTTGAAATACGAGGAGTCCAGCCCCATGCCGCCATGCGCGCAGACGAGCGGTTCGCCTGCACCCCATTCCTGATAGGAAAGCTGGACGCCGTTTACACCAACTGCGGCCTGCCTGCCGCCGGTGGTGCCCGCGCTTTCTTTCCCCTGTGCGCCTGTGTTTAGATGGTTCAATTTGTCTTTCCCAAATGATTTAAACCACGAAGACCCCGAGGCACAGAGAAATCCAAGCAAGGCCTGGGTTCTCGCTTGCTTCAATTCATGGCCAAGCGAGGGAAGACAATTCTTGCGGCGGAAAGCTGCATTTGTTAGTCAAATTTCGTGACCAAGGTGAACACAGCGGGCGCACATCGGCTTTTTGGAGCGCCATAGGAATTGGACGTATGAAGTATCCACCACCACCGGATCCCGAACAGGTTATTCATGAGGCCCGCGCCAAGATTTTTTGGGGCGAACCGGCGGATGACGCCATCCTGCATATGCGAATTCATGGATTCACGGCGGAGGAGGCGGCGGAGCACGCCGACGCCATGTACCGCGAGCGACTGGCCGCCATCCGCAGCGCGGGGACGTCGCGCCTGGTGGTCGGCGCAGGTATGGCCTCTGTGCCGGTGATCGCGTGGATTGGTTTTTCGGCCATCGGAATCATGTCCGTGACAGTGCTGACGCTGATGGGGGTGGCGCTTACGTTTGGGTTGTGGGGTGTATGGAAGTTTTGCAAAGGCGTGATCATGATCACCGCCCCGCAGACCCAGGGCGGGGGCGTGGCGGATATGTAAGCCGGGATTGGGGCTTCGTCTGGTCGCCCTCCGGAGCTAAAGTGGCTTCGTGCGTGTACTCATTTTAGGTTGCGGATACGTCGGTATGGCTCTCGGTGAGGAGTTGGTTCGCCTTGGCCATTCGGTGTTCGGATTACGTCGCTCGGCCGGCTCGGCTGCGGAACTGTCTTCCTGCCGCATCAGTCCACTCATCGGCGACATCTCCCGGCCCGAGACGCTGGCGCCTTTGCCGCGCGATTTTGATTGGGTGATCAATTGCGCGGCGACCGGCGGCGGGACGCCGGCGGATTACGAAGCGCTCTACCGGCGCGGCGCAGAGAATCTGGTGGCCTGGCTCGCTGGTTCGCCGGTCCGGCGTTTCGTTTACACGAGCAGCACGAGTGTTTACGGACAGAACGACGGATCGCTCGTCACCGAAAGCAGCCCCGTGGAACCGGGCAGCGATTCCGGTCGCATCCTCGCGGAGACGGAGCAAATCTATGTCGCCGCAGCGAAGGAGAAAAAATTGCCCGCGATGGTGCTGCGGCTGGCGGGGATTTACGGTCCGGGGCGCGGTCACTGGTTCAAGCAATTCCTGCGCGGCACGGCGCTGATCGAAGGCGACGGCTCGCGCAACCTGAACATGATCCATCGCGACGACGTGGCCGGGGCGATCATTGCGGCACTCGAGCGCGGCCGGCCCGGTGAGATTTACAACGTGGTGGACGACGAACCCGTCAGCCAGCTTGCGTTTTTTGAGTGGCTGGCGGCGAAATTGAATCGTCCCCTTCCTCCCGCCGGCGCCGTCCCTGGACCTGATGCGCGCCGCCGCGGGGTTACGAACAAGCGCATCTCGAATCAAAAGCTGAAAGCTGAACTAGGATATCGCTGCAAATATCCAACGTTCCGGGAAGGTTACGGGGCGGAGATCGAGGAATTGACGAAAGCCGGGAAACTTGGCTGATCAGGAGGTCGCGGCGCGCCCTGCGTCCGCCGGCGCGTTGCCCGCAGTCAAATTCAAAGGAAACAATTCCCCTTCGACCACGGCGGGTCTGATGGGTGCGAAGGTCTTCCGATGCGCCGCGCACGGCCCCAGCACCTTCAACGCCTCAAGGTGCTGCGGCGTAGCATAGCCCTTGTGCTCCGCGAAACCGTAACCCGGAAATTGCCTGTCCAGTTCGCGCATGATCCGGTCGCGCGTCACCTTGGCGAGCACGCTCGCGGCCGCGATGGAATAGCTCCGGGCGTCACCTTCCACGAGCGCGGTCTGGGGATAGGGCAGCCATTTGATACGGAGGCCGTCCACCAGCGCGTGCAGCGGTTTGGGATTGAGTTGATCGAGTGCTTGCTGCATTCCGCGCCATGCGGCCTGGCGGATGTTGATGCGGTCGATCATCTCCACGTCCACCGTGGCAATGGCCCATTTGATTTCCGGATGGCTGGTGATCACGGTGAAGAATTTTTCGCGATCTTCCTCGGCTAGCTGTTTGGAATCGTTGAGTCCGTGCAGCTTGCGGTCCAACCCTTCTCCCAACCAACCCGCGGGAAGCATTACGGCCGCCGAGCAAACCGGTCCCGCCAGCGGCCCGCAGCCCGCCTCATCAACCCCGGCTACGTGAGCGATGCCTTGCGACCAAAGCTCTCGCTCGTACTGCAGGCGGCTGGCATATCTGGCGGACATGGGCTTAGTGCATCTCTATGGAACAGTTGCCGATTCCGTGCCGGAAGTAATTGAACTGCACGTTAGGATGGTCGGCAAGCAGTGACATGGGGACGGCAGAATCCGGGCATTTTTTCGCGATCATCAAACAGGTGAGGCGCTGGCCGAAGGGATTGTCGTGCATGCCGGCGTGCCAGATCGAAACTTTTTCGGCTTTCCAGGTTTCCACGGGACCAACTGAGATGGCCTGAGTGGGCACGAGGGAGATATTTCCTCCGCCTGAAGTGCGGGCGTTTTGCGCGATGGTGAGGGGATGCAAATCCACCACGCGGGTCGCGAGCTTGCGGTATTCGGCGGGCGGCGGCGGGCGGTGCTTGTATTTGCCCGAGCGCCGCGGCGGATCGTTGAAGGCCCAGTGCTTCACATCTCCCTGGCCGCCTTGCATCACGGCACAGCGCACGCCGGCATCCCAGGTTTTGCGGTAGGCGGCGGTATTCGCTTTCGGGAAATGCAGATTCGCGTCCGGCATCACAAGGTCCTTGCGGATGCGATTAAAGCACATTTCGCGATCGGCTTTTTCGAAGGAGAGCGGATGCGTCGCCGGCGCTTCGCGGCCTTCGAGATACCATTCGTCCATGCCCCAGAAATGGCCGGAGCGAATGTTTAGGCCGAGATCGTTCACCAGCCGCGCCACGAGCGGCAATTGTTCGGTGGGACCGATGGGGCCACAAATGCCGACCGGATTGTCGGGCGTGGATTGTTTCCACGCCGTGATGTACTCGAGTGCCTCGGCTAGGTAAAACTCCTCGAGCGTGTCGTACATGACCACCTTGAAGCCCGGACGCGAAAGTTTCGCCATCTTCTCCACAGTCAGCGCGGCGGCGTCGTGGATCAGATCGTCGTCCAGCGTCGTATAATCCCACCAATCGGGCGCAATCGAACTCAGTTTGCGTGGCATACTTTGGCTAAGCCTAGGCCCGACCTGTTGCGGGCACAAAACTTTTTTCGAATTGCAGAAAAGCATTTGGCATTACATTAATCAGAGAGTTGCGGATTTGATTCCGAAGGAGTGATTGACAACAACCCCTCAAAACATGAGGAATGGCATCAAGAGAGTTCGGCTGGTCGCCTGCGCTATTGCGGCGTCCTGCGTGCTTTTCGACGACCTGCCCGAGCCGCAATACAATACGTTTCACGATCCGGTCAGCGCGGCGATCCTTAGTATTGTTTTTGCGAACCTGATGACGCTGCTGCTTCGCCGGGGTTATTGGACGGGAGTACTGATCGCCTTTGTGCCCGCCTTGATTCTTAAGTTCCTGATCCAGGCACTCTTTTGGGTGCGAGATGCCGAGGTCCCGCTGCTTGGGTTTGTCCTGGTGTCACACGCCGTAATTGGATATTTGGCGGCGCCATCCGCAGTTTGTGATGGCAGGTCCGACTATTTGTTCAGCGGACTCGGCGGTATTTTCGGAGCGCTCCTGGTGGTCCTGTTCCTGCACGGCTTCAAGCATTCGTGGTTGTATTTTTATTGGGAACTTGCCGCGGCGAGGCTTCTGTTCCCATGGTGTTTTTGGACGGGAATTCTCCTGATTGACCGGCGCAAATCCTGGGAAGGCCAGACCGCCAGCACGAAATCCGCAACGGACTCCAAGTAACCAGGCTCTCGTCGCTGCTGCCAATTCACCTCTCAATAGAGGTAAAAAAAGCCCGCAATTTATTTTCATCCAGCCGGCCATCCGTCCTGACTCCGCTGCAAATATCCAGACCGAATGGCTGCACGGCCGCGATGGCATCGGCGGCGTTTACCGCGTTGAGTCCGCCCGCCAGAAAGACCGGGACGCCCGCTGTCTCTCGGATTCGCCGGCTCAGTTTCCAATCATGCGTGCGCCCCGTGCCGCCCAACTCTTTGACCGACAGCGACAAATTCCCAGAGTCGAGCAGCAGCGCATCCACATTCCGCGCTGCCCTCACCGCGTAATCTACCGACGCCTCATCGCTCACATGCACCACCTGCACCAGGCCAATTCCGGGCAAGGCTGCCCGCAACGCGCGATGGACTTCCGCAGGCAAATGATCGCAGAGTTGGAGTGTGTTCGTGCCGCAGCGCCGTTGTTGCGCGATGATGGCCTCGGGTGAGCGTTCGCTGGTCAGTAAGAAAGTCGCGATCGGCGGCGGCACCGTCCGTGCGATCTGCGCGATTTGTTCCTCGCTGATGACTCCCGGTCCGCTCGGCATCGCCGAAACCAACCCCACCGCGGAAGCTCCGCACGCCACTGCGAGCGCTGCTTCCTCCGGCGAGGCGATGCAACAGATCTTTACCCGTGGCCTGATTTGTTTCATTTGGGATTTCAAATTTTGGGCCCCTTTTTAACCTTCTACGTTTTAACCTTCCAACCGCACACCCTTCACTCTTCTCCGTCATAATAGTCCAACGCCTCGCCCCGGAGAATTCGCCGTTCCGGTGCCCGCACTCCCCACTTTTTGCTGTCAGGATAGTAAACGGATTCCCCAATCGGATTATCCGCGACGACGTAAAGCACGAGATCGGCGTTGCTGTTGTTAATAAGTTGATGCGGTTCGTTGGGTTTGAAAATGAACGCATCGCCGGCCTCGATCGACGTAGTTCCCTCCGCGTGGCGCACCTGTCCGCTCCCGGAGATGACGTGGTAGAATTCCCACTGAGCACTGTGCAGGTGATAGGGATAAGGAATCTGCCCCGGCGCCAGCCGGACGATTTCCACGTCGAACGGATGGCGCTCCATCAAATCGGTGGACTGGGGTTTGCGGCCGAGCGCCTCGGACACTTCCTTGCCTGCGCCGCCGAATTTCCCCTTGGGTGACTTCCAATCTACTTCCTCCAATTGGTTCGTATTGATCTTTTTCATGGTGTCGTAACTTCGGAGCGCCGGTCTCCGAACCGGCGTGTTCCTGCGTTCGTTGAAACACGCCGGTTCAGAGACCGGCGCTCCAAAACTGCCCGCCAATGTTGTCCCTTGACACTGCGACGTCAAATCGAACTAGTCTCCCTTCAGCGCCATCGGCCGCTTATGAAAAATTTTCGCCTGATCCCCATTCTAACCATGCTGCTTTTTTCCGGCTTTTGCGCCTGGGGAGCGCGGCCGGCTCCGCGTCTCCATCTCGCCGATTACGACAACGAGCCGCGCCGTCCGGACGGTCACGTGGACGGCGACGCCCTGCTTGCGCGACTCAAGCAACTGCAGGTGAACACTTACTATTGGCTCATCTGGCACAACACCAACGACTGGGAGGATCTCAAAGCGTTTCTCCCGCGCGCAGCCGGCGCGGGGATAGACATCTGGGCTTACCTCGTCCCGCCTACGGAAAGCGCACCGCAGTATGGCACCCAATACTCGGAACCCTTCCGGCTCGATTACCCACGCTGGGCGGAGGAAATCGCGAAGCTCTCCCTCGCGCACACCAATCTCACCGGCTGGGTCATTGACGATTTTTACGCCAACCACGCCTTCTTCACGCCCGGGGTGGTGCGCGAGCTGCGCCAGCGCGGCCGCGATATCAACCCCCGCCTGACTTTCATGCCGTTGATGTACTTCGGCGAAATCCGCCGGCCGTTTGTGCAGGATTATCACGGCGTCATTGACGGGGTGGTGGTCGCTTATCCCCGCAGCCTGGAGGAAATCGAAAGCGCCCGGGCGATGCTGAACGACGAAATCGTCATCCAGCCCGGCGAACTCAGCTACCCGTGGAGTACTGCTTCGGAGCCCGGGGAATTTGCCGCGGCCAGTCAAACCGCCACCGTGCTGCCGGACGGCCCGGCGCGCGTGCGGTTTCAGGAACGGGATGATTTCACCGCGGCGACGAGCGGGTATCATTTCAAGCAACTGCTGGTGGGCGACCAGGTGGTATGGGAGGAAGACGTGGCGGGCGGCAGCAATGCCTGGCGCGAGGTGGTCGTGGATTTGTCCGGCGCGGCGAAAAGCGGGAAGGAGCTCACGCTGGCTTTCCGGCTCTATGACAAAAAGGGGGTGGGCAATTTCGGCGTCAGCTGGCAGGTCAAAAATCTTCGCGCGGACGGGCTCCGACTCGCGGCCGGCCTCGACCAGCCGCAGCAATGGAAGCTGACGAAGACCGGCGCTTTCGAGGGCGGCTTCGATCAGGGACTCAAACCGGCCAAGCACAGCTTTCAAATCCCGTTCATCGTCATGACCGCGGGCGAGGCCTCGGAATTCAAGCTGCGCCATGGCGATCCGCCGAGCCCCGAGCGCATGGCCGAATGGCTTCAGTTTTGTCTGCAGGCGTACCAGGATGGCAAATGCGACGGGGTCGTGACGTATTGCCTGGAGAAGCAGCCGGGAAGCAAGGTCTTTGATCTTGCGGCTGAACTCTTCGGGCAGTATCGGAAGCGTTAAGCCAGCAGTTTGCGGGCGGAATCAAGTTGCAGGTTGAAGGTTACAAGTTAGCCGACCTGCTGCGGGAGGAGAGGTTGTTCACTACGCCGCGCCGGCGAGGCGCTGGCCGCTTTCGCGATCGAAGAAATGCGCGCGTTCCATGTGGAACAGGAAGGACACTTGGTCGCCAATTTTCAACAAACCTGGCGCGTGTCTTACGCTGAACGAAGCATCCTTGCCGATCACGCGAGATAAACAATCGGGTCCCAAAAACTCACTGCCCTCCACAGTTCCTTCGATGCACCCGTTACCTGTTCCCGGAGTGATGTCTTCGGGGCGGATGCCCAACACCACGGGCCGGTTTGTTTGCGTTAAGGCGCGTGTGACGGGCAAATGAAAGGCGCCATTGGAACTCACAAAAACGCCGACACCGTTATTCAACTGCAACGTGCCCTCGAAAAAATTCATCGGGGGCGAGCCGATGAAGCCAGCGACAAACCGGTTCGCCGGCCGGCGATAAAGCTCCAACGGTTCGGCGGCTTGTTCAAGCGCGCCGGCGCGCATGACCGCCACGCGATGGCCGAGGGAAAGCGCCTCGGTCTGATCGTGAGTGACGTAAATCATGGTGCAGCCGATTTGCGCATGCAGCCGGGCCAATTCCGCGCGCATTTGATTTCGGAGCTGCGCGTCGAGATGCGAGAGCGGCTCATCCAGCAGGAGCACCTTGGGTTTTCGCACAAGGGCGCGGCCCAGCGCCACGCGCTGCCGTTCGCCACCGGATAGTTCCTCGGGCAGCCGGTCCAGGCAACCGTTCAGGTTCAAGAGTTGCGCGGTTTCGCGCACCCGCGACTGGATTTCCGGTCTCGAGATTCGCCGGATTTCGAGCCCGAACGCGATGTTTTCGCCCGCAGAAAGGTGGGGATAGAGCGCATGATGCTGGAAGACCATCGCCACGTCCCGGTCCCCGGCGGCCACACCTGCCAGGGATTGGCCGTTGAGGGAGATGGTGCCCTGATCTGGTTCATCCAAGCCGGCGATCAAGCGCAATAGAGTGGTCTTGCCGCAACCGGATGGGCCCACCACTGCCAGCAACTCCCCGGGCGCGACCGACAGGTTCAGTCCCGCCACCGCGCGCACCGTTTCGGCGCCGCGGCGCGCAAAACTCTTTTCCAAACCTTGCAGCTCGATTCGCGCCACGCCGCAAGTGTTGAGGCGGGTCGCACCCAAGTCGAGCGCTTTGCGCCGCCTACTCGGCCTGCAGAGTCTTTTGAATCGCCGCCATTACCTCGGGCGATTCCACATCCGGCGAGGTGATGTAACTGATGCTCACAAACTGGCCACGGCGGTTGTTCGTGATGAAATTGTGGCTGCGCAGTTCGCCTTTGTCCGACTTGGCCGCGTAGGATAGGTGGATTCCCGCCTGCCCGCTATCCGTCGTGAAATTCTGTTGTTTGAATGAATCCGGCGCGGCTTTGCTGGTGGAGAGCAGGGCCGTTTGCATCTTGTCGGCCGCCGCCTTCATATCGCTGATCTCCCCCTCGAGCAGCAGTCCGTTGATCATCCCCGCCTTCCCCATCAAACGCGGCGTGCAGGCCAGCTCCCGGATTGGGACGTTCTGCACGACCCAACCGGGGCCGACGTCAATGGAGACCAGCGCCGGCTTGAAGGTGACGCGGTTGGAGGGTTTGCAGCCCGTGATGACTAAAGCGAGGCACGCGATGGTGATTACAAAGATTCGGTTTAAAGAAGTCATTGGCTTCGAAAGTTGAGGTTTCGGCATGGGAACCGGCTTTTTTGTAACATCCGGCCGGTCGGGTGCGCAAGCGGAACAGCGTTTCAGTGATTCGCGCTTGCCGTTCCTTCAGCGGCTTGGTTCGATGGCGGCATGGATCCATTCATGCAGGCGGCAATCGCCGAAGCGAAAAAAGGTCTCGCGGTGGGGGGTATTCCCATCGGCTCGGTGCTCGTGTGCGACGGCAAAATCATCGGCGCGGGTCACAACCAGCGCGTGCAGAAAGGCAGCGTCATTCATCACGCAGAAATGAATTGCCTCGAAAACGCCGGGCGGCAGAAGGCCTCGGTGTACGCGCGATGCACGCTTTACTCCACCTTGTCTCCCTGCCCGATGTGCAGCGGGACCGCGCTGCTCTATAAAATCCCGCGCATCGTGATCGGCGAAAACGTGACGTTTCAGGGGCCGGAGGATTATGTGCGGTCGCAGGGCGTGAAGATCGAAATCCTGCAGGACGCGGAGTGCATCCAGATCATGAAGGATTTTATCGCTGCCCGGCCGGAACTTTGGAACGAGGACATTGGAGTCTGAGAAGAGAATCAGTGAGTCACTGAGTCAGTGATTCAGTGAGTTGGGGAAGGGGGAGCCGGGGGCTCACTTTGTGGAAGGCGGTTCTTTCTTTTTCTCCTGTTTCTGGAAGGCCGAGTAACGGGAGACGCCATATTGGTCGTAGAAGTCGCGTTTGGCCGAGTTGACGAAAATCCAGGCTCCTTTGTATTTCAGGATGTCCAGGCTGCGCAAGTGCCCTTTCATCATCTCTTTTTCCTCGGCAGGGGTCAGCTCGATGCGTTTGTCCGCGAGCTTCCACGCGCCGGAGGCTTCGCCGTATTTGCCCAGGCAGCCGCGCCATTCGGCTGTGTAGGTGCCGTCGTCCTTTAGATTGAGAGTGAGATTGTATCCCGTGCCATCGCCGCAATAGTAGCTGCCGGCGAGCATCTTGGCGTCGGCGGGCGCGTCGGGGACGCCTTTTTCAGGTTCCGCGGCACGGAGCGCGGTCGAAAGCGCGAGGGTTAAGAGCAAGAGGGGAAGACTTTGGATTTTCATGGCCCGCAACAGGTTGGAGGAGTTCACTTCGTTATCCTGAAAGTGTTGCCGGAGATCCACGTGCCTTTGCACCGGTAAAGACCGACGTTCCCGCGTTCCGCGAGGTAAGGAAAGTCCGCCAGACCGACGCTGGAAATGATCCAGGCACGATTCCCGGCCGCTCCCGGTCTGAAGCCGTATCCCATTCCTTTTTTGGATGGGACGTATGCGGGTTTGTCGCCGGGTGTCGGCTGGTTGGCAAAGGGATCGGCCGGAAGCTCCGCGAGGTAGCGCGGGATCAGTTCATCGAGCGAGGCCGGCAACCGGCCCTCATGATCGTCGCCATACATATCCAGCGCGCCCCAGAGCAAAACAAAATCGCGGTCCGCCTGTTCGAGACGCTGCCGGTCGGTTCCCGACAGTTTGGCGTAAGCAGCGGAAGCGCGGAAATCATAGGGCTTTTCCTTCGCCAGCAAGGACAGGGCCAGCATCAGACCGAACAAGGGCAGAATTCGCTTCATACGATAAACGACACCGAGGTCATCTCTTTCTTAGACGGAAACCGGGGCGGAATGCTCCCGTCCGCCGAAAAAAAATTCGAAACCGTCCGCCCGGCTAAGTTGAAATGAGCGGAATCACCATTGCCGGGCGCGATAGAAGCCGGAGGTGTTCGTCGCGGCGGGGTCGGTCAATTTGATGAGGGCACCGTTGCCGGGAACGGGAGGCAGCGAGAGCCAGTTGCTCGCGCCGGGTGTGTGCGCAAATTCCAGCCCATAGTGCTTGCGATACAGCGTTTGTTGCCACGCGGTAAACCGGCCGTATTTGCGGGAGGGATTCAGCAATTCCGCGGGCGGGGTGCTGCCTTCGAGCAACAAGAGGCTGTGTTCGCCACCGGCTGCGATACCGACGACATTCGTGAGTCCGGGCGGCAGGTTGCATTGCCCATTCCAGTTTGCGCCCCACGCCACCACGGTGCCGTCGGCCTTCAACGCGAGACTGTGTTCGCCGCCGCCGGCCACTGCCACGACTCCTTCCAAATCCGCCGGCACATCGCACTGCCCGGCCGAATTGTTGCCCCACGTCACCACCGTGCCGTCGGCCCGCACCGCGAGGCTGTGGTATTCTCCCGCGGCGATCGCCACCACGTTGCTCAGGTACCAGGGCACGGTCGCCTGCCCGGCGAAATTTCCATCGGCATCCGTGTTACGACCCCAGCCGGCGACAGTCCCGTTTTCTTTGAGCGCCAGGTTGTGCCCGCCACCGCAGGCAACTGCCACCACACCGGTCAGCCCCGGTGGCAGGATGGCCTGACCCCAGGTATTGTCACCCCAGGGCGCCACGGTGCCGTCGGCCTTCAACGCGAGGCTGTGCCAGGCACCCGCTGCCACACCCACCACCTGCTTCAGGCCGTTGGGAACGTCGCACTGGCCGTGCTCGTTGTTCCCCCACGGGCTCACCGTTCCATCGGACTTCAGCGCGAGACTGTGATAACCTCCCGCTGCCACTGCAACGACGCCGGACAGTGAGGCCGGCACGCTGCACTGTCCGTAATAAGCATCGCCCGCAGCCAGGGGCACGCCGTCGGACCGCAAGGCAAGCGTGTGCCACGCTCCGGCAGCGATGGCCACGGCATTGCTCGCTGTAATGGGGACGATGGTTTGACCGAAGGCGTTGTCGCCCGCGGTGGCCACCGGGGTCAAAGCCAGCACGGCGTTTGAACTGAGCGCGTATCCGTAAGTGTTGGTGATGACGACCGAGTAGGTGCCCACATCGGGCGAGCCCGCGGCCGGGATGCTGTAGCCGCTGCCAGTCGCTCCGCTGATGGGATTGCCGTTCAGGCTCCATTGGTATCGGAGCGGCGGCGTGCCGGTCATTTCCACCCCAAAGCCTGCGGGCTGGCCGGAGATGAGGACCACGTCCTGTGGTTGGGTCACGATGAACGGCGGCTGCGGATTGATCGGCAGCGTCGTCGCGCCGGCTTCATTTGAGGGAAGCGAATCGCCATTCGCATTCACCGCCCGCACGACATAGAAATAATCAGTCAGCTCGGTCAGGCCGGAGTGCGTGTAATTGGTGGAATTGGAGGGCAGGGTGGCGATGTCGGTATAAGGGCCGCCCGCAACGGAACCGACGGCGACAATGAAACTGGTTTCGTTGGTGGATGTGTCCGACCAGGCGAGGCCGATTTGATTGGAGGAAACACTGACGACCATGAGATTGGTCGGCGCACTGGGAACGCTGGCGTCGCCGGGCGGGATGACGAAAACGAGCTTGAGGCCGTCCGACACCGCGACCTTGCCGGCGTCGGGAATGGCGTCGGTCATGCGGATGGTGCCGTTCGTGCCCGCCGCGAAGTTGAACCGGCCCAGCAGGCTCCATTTGCCGGCGTTGGTCGTTTGATTCGCGAAAACCGTGTTGCTGCCGCCGTTGTAATTGATTTGGAACGGCACGTTCGTCGAAGCGTCCGCGCGATACGGGTGCCATTGCAAAACGTCATAGTCGCCTTGGACGATCACGTTCGGCCGGTACTCAACATAGGCCGCGCCGCTTCCCTGTGTCTTCGAGAGATAATTGGTGCCGAAGGAATTCGTGTCCGAGGACGTCGCCCCATAGTACGTGCCGTTGTAAAAGGTCCGCGTGGAGGTCCAGATCCCGCTGACCGCGGCACGTGGATTATCAATCACGATATTGTTCACGATACCGGGGAACGAACCGATGGTGCTCGCTTTGATGTTGTTGAACTGGCCCACGCCGTGAAGGTCGGCCCGCCAGAAATTCGCGCCCTGGTAGCCGCCGGGCGTCACCGCATCCACATCCGCCGCCAGAAAATCCACAAATTCCATCACATATTCGGGCGGGATTTCGCTCACGCCGGTATTAGGCGGATTGGGACCGTATACGTGATTGGCCGGCGCGAGGGGCTTGATGGAGTTCGTCCAGTACACGGTGAGGCCGTTGATGTTGGTGGGAGGCAGGCTCGCGAGGCTGTTCTGCCAGTTGCGGAAATTCACGTCCGTCCAATTGATGCCGCCGCTCGGCCGGCTTTTCACGTTGGACCAGCCCGCGGGATAAATCTGCGGCATCACCGTGTCGCACCAGTAACCGAATTCCTTGTACGGAAACGACGAGTGAAAACTGATGATCGGAAAGGGCGAGTGGGCGAGGAATTTATTCGGCCAGTTCGACCGCGTGGCCGAGCACATCTGCCAGGCCTTGGCCGGCCCCTGCGTGCCGATCCAGGACGCGCTGCTTTCCCATTCGGATTCGCCATCCCAGACAAAACCGTCGGCGCCCTGGTTGAACACATAATCCGCCATCGCAATTTCGCCCACGATGTTCGAGCCATAGGTACGATTGTAGCCGAAAACCAGAATCCCCTGCTGATGCGCCTTGTTGACGAGGTTGCTCGTGAACTGCGGCCGGCCGTAAGTGCCATTGTAGAGCAAATCGCTCGTCGCCGCCTTCACAATGACGTAACGCACGCCAATGGTCTTGTAGTACATGAAGAGACTTGTTTCGTTTGTGACCGCGGGGATGTTGCCGCCGAGTTTGTTGGTCGTGTAACTCATCACATAGATCCAATCGCCCTTGCCAAGGTTGGCGGGATCAATGCCCCCGTCACGGATCATCGCGCGCAGAGTTTGGGGAGTCAGGATGAGCGAAAGGAGAACCAACGCCGGCCAGAGAAGACGCAAGACACGGGGCATAATTTCGTTTGACAGTCTGGCGCAGAAATTCGTTGACGTCAACCACGGACGGTCCGGTGGGTGTGACTGGAACTGCCGGTCAAAAAATTCTCAATTTTGAGATTGTACAAGCTCGGAAGGTGTATAAATAAAGCAGTTCATGAACGATGAACTGCACAAACCAAGCGGTAGTAAAAAAAGTCTGGATGAACGCTTCGCCAATCGGCCGCATACGTATCGGCGGTTGCAGCAGATAGCCGATCAGATGGATCAGGCGATGGCCAAGGGGGCCACGGCGGATGAGGCTGAGGCGATGGCGATCGAACAACTTCAAAAGCTTGGAGGGGAGCTCTTGACCGATTGGGCCGAGGCCAAACATCAGGACGCACTCCAGCGGGCGCGGCGCGATCATCCCGAGAGCAGCAAGCACATTAAAAAAAAGTAATCTGGTTTACGACTTTTGGGCGGTGGGAACTCCAGGAGCAGTTGCTCCGCTTGGGCCGACGTGGCGCGGAGTTGCGCCCGTTCTGCCAGCGTGCGGGCGTGCGTCATCGTGGATACTCCCGATGCTTGCAGCGCGTCGTGGTGGATTTTGGTGCCGAGCACTCGTTTGGCAAGGCCGCCGAACGAGTGCGCGAGCATTATGGGATTGCAGTACCCGTGGAGGCCATCCGCCAGCAGACTTTGCGTCATGGACGAAGTATCTCTCAGCTGGCCAAAGAGAATCGGGCGCCAGCTGGCACCCTGATTGTGCAGATGGACGGTACGATGGTTCCGGTGGTGGAGACCGGCACGGGCGCCGATAAGCGCAAAGGCAAACAACTGCTGTGGCGTGAGGCGCGCCTCGCGCTGGCCCGCCCCAGTAACCAGACGCAAGCGGTGTATGGCGCGACGCTGGGGACAGCCCAAACCGCCTCCTGGTTGTGGCGGGAAGTGTCACTTAAGGCCGGTCTTTCAGAGAAGACGCGGGTGCATGGCTTGGGCGACGGCGCGCCTTGGATCGTCGATAAGTTTCGCGACAACTTCGGCTCTCAAGGCTCCTATCTGCTCGACTTCTATCATGTGAGCCAATACCTGGCCCAGGCCGCCACCCGCATCACCCGGAGCCACAAACAACGTGAATGGGTTCGACGCCAACAGGGCCGACTGCTCAACAACCAAAGCAACAAAATCCTGCGTAGCTTACACCCGCATCTGGAGCCAGCAGGCACTCCGGAGGCTCCCGTCAGCGACGCACACCGATACCTGACGCAGCGCCAGGACTGCCTGGACTACGTCGCTGCCAGAAACTCAGGCCTGCCCATTGGCTCAGGCGAGGTGGAGAGCGGTCATCGTCATGTAATTCAAAAACGTCTCAAAGTAGCCGGTGCTTGGTGGAACCAAACCAATGCCCAAGCCATGCTCAACCTCCGCACTGCCAGAGCCAACTACCAGTGGTCCCAATATTGGCTAGCCCAAAACTGACCGGCAGTTTTAGTCACACCCCGGTCCGGTCGTAGCTGCTCGTGGCAAAACTTGTTACGGGTTGGTACGGGTCTGGTACGGGCTTTTGGTACGGGTTTCACTCAATGTTTACGGGCCTTGGTACAGGTGGTACGGGTTTGGGGAGCATATGCCCCCATACCGCCCCGGCCTGGCATGATCGGCGCGGTACCAACCCCTAGAGATACGGCGAAAACAACCGCGCGGCGGCGTCCTTGAGTTTCCCGGACAGGCACCGCGCGTCCACTTCGTCCAGCGTGACTTCGCGGGCGCCGGTCAGTTTGCTTGCGACCACGGGCATCATTCGGGCGGCAAATTCGCGGCCATAGCACTCCACGTTCATTTCGAAATTCAGCCGCAGGCTGCGCGCATCCCAATTCGCCGAACCCAGCAACACCCAATGATCGTCCACGATCATCAGCTTGGAGTGATCGAACGGCGGTTTGGTGAGATATATCCTGCAGCCGCGCTGAAGTACTTGCCACCACATCGCGCGGGAAGCCCAGTGCACGAACGGCAGGTTGTTTTTCGCGGGCAGCAGAATGTCCACCTTCACCCCGCGCAATGCCGCCAGATTCAGCGCGGACAGCACCGCTGTGTCCGGCAGAAAATAGGGCGTTATGATTTGCACGGAAGACTGCGCGGCGGATAGCGCGGTCGCCAGGGTCAGGCGCAACGTTTCGAAATCGGCGTCCGGCCCGTCGGTGATGACCCGCGCGACCAGATCGCCGGCCGCAGCCTGGTCCTGGAACCACAATTCGCCGTCCAGCACCTCCTTCGCCGTGAAAGCCCAATCGCGGGCGAAGGCCTCTTGCAATTGCGTCACCACCGGCCCCGCCACGCGGAAATGCAAATCCTGCACCGGACTGCGCGGAGATTCCTTCAGCAGGTTGCCCTGCCGGATGTTCATGCCGCCCGTGAAGGCGATTTTGCCATCCGTAATCAGGACCTTGCGATGGTTGCGCAGATTCATGAAAGCGGCGCGCCACGGCTGCAGCAGGGAAGATGGCAGAAACCGCGCGTGCGGGATTTTTGTATGGCGGAGCAGGTGCGTAATCGGCGGAAACGAGTAGCGCGTACCCGCCGAATCCACCAGCACGCGCACGGCTACGCCGCGACCGACGGCGCGCGCGAGAGCGGCCACGAATTTTTTACCGGCGGGATCGTTGTCGAAGATGTAGCTGCACAGCGTGATCGAAGTCTGCGCTTTCTCGATCGCCTCCAGCATCGCAGGGAAGGCTTCTTCGCCGTTCACGAGGGGCTCGATGTGATTGCCGGCGGTGAGGCGTTGTGAGACCAGCCGGTTCACCGCGCGAGCAACAGCTTTCAGGTGTTCGACTTCGTGCGGCTGTGATTCGCCCAGGTCGCTGGGGACGGCTCCGGCGAGGGATTTGTGCACTCCCAATTCGACCGCGCGCCGGCGAATGCGATTGATTCCAAGAACGATGTAGAGCAGGGGGCCGAACAGCGGCACGAGCCAGACAATGCCGATCCAGAGTGTCGCCGCGCGCGGGTCGCGCTTGTGAAGGAGCGCATGTCCCGAGGCCAACCCCGCGGCCAGCAGCGTGAACCCGGCCGCCAGGTGCGGCCAAAAGTCCGTGAGTGTATCCAGCCAATCCATCGCGTGGCAGGGAGGATAATGCTTTGGCGTGCGCATGGCGAATGAGTAACGCGAACTCAAGAGCCGGATTTTCTCCTTTCAGCATCCAGCCTTTGGCATTTAGCCTTTCCCCTGCAAGCCCATGACACTGGAAGAATGGTTCAACGAGCTGGATCAATATCGCGAGCGCATCCCACTGAATACGCTCACCGCCGGCCTCGCCCGCGTGCAGATGGACCTCGCCACGGTGCAGCCCTTCGTTCGCTTTTCACTGGAGCGGTATCGGCGCAATCTCATGCGCTCGGGTCCGGCCTTTCACGCGCTGGTGCTCTGCTGGCGGAATGGCCAGGGCAGTCCCATCCACGATCACCGCGGCTCGGCTTGCGCGGTGCGGGTCGTTTCGGGCGAAGTCACCGAGACGCGTTACGAAATGACCGATGATGGCCAGATGTTCGAGGGCCGCAAACGCTTGCTGACCGAAGGGGGCGTGTGCGCGACGCAGGACCGGGACATGCACACCCTGGCCAATCACGAACCCAACGGCGCCGACTTGATCACGCTGCACATCTATTCTCCGCCGCTCGTCATCATGGGCCAATACTCACTGGACGACGCCTCCATGATCGAATTTCACGACGAGGTCCATTCTGGGGGCGATGGAATTTAGCCGGCCGGCAGTTGCTTCCATCTCGCCCCCAACTCGACCAGTAACTCGAGGGATTGGGTCAAGCCCTCGGACGGACGGATGACTTCTGTCACATGCAGCAGATACCCCAATAGCAGCGGCCGCTCGCTCCCGGTAATTCCTGTCTTTGCCGCGTAGTTCCTGAACGCCACTGAACGCAGCAAACCTTCCATCCGTTCCGCCAATTCCTTAACCGAAATTCTTTCCACCAGAATCGCCGGTTGAATCACGTAATGAAACCAGTCCCATCCCGGAATGCCCGTGAGGTCGCCGCGCTCCCAGTCCAGCACGTTCCATTTGCCGGCGGGGGCGATGCGGATATTCCACGGCGCGAGGTCGCCGTGTGAAATGACCGGATGAAAGGAGCAATCGGCCAGGCTCGGGGCGAACGCAACAAATCCGGGATGCGCGCCGCTGACCTCTTTCAACTTCTGCCAGTTGGAAGTTGAATCCAAATTCACCCTACGTTTTTCATCCACCCATGAGTTCAGCACGGCCGGCAGGGTGCCGGAGCTTTCAATCGTCGGCGATTCACCGGCGAAATAGTCGAGCGCCAGGGCGCGTACGCGGGGTGAATCAAAGTTCGAGCGCAGCGTCGGGATACCCATCAAGCCCGTGGGCACCGATGCGAGAAACGCGGCTTCCTGCGCGATCAGTTCGCGCGCCAGCGGACTCACGCCGGCCTTCACCACCGCGACCGGTTCGCTCTTCGCGTTGAAAACCAAAATGACAAATCGCTGCTGCCCACCGCCAGGATTGCCCGCGAGAAATCCAAGCGTTGGCAGGGCGGTTCCCGCCACCCCGCCGGTCGAACGCAGATAACCGGCGAAGTCGTCGTTCGCTGAGATCGGCACGACAATTTTGTATCCCGAAAAAAGCAGTCCGGCCGACGCCAGCCTCCGCAGCAGATTCAAGGCGGTACGGGCTCGGGGAGTTTGCGCGGGGTACAGCCCGAGGGTGATTTCCCGAGCCCTGCGGTCCGGCGGAAGCAGGAGCAGCGGCCGGCCTTGTTTGCAAAGGACACGAAAATCCAGGCGCGAGCCCGCTCCGGAATCAGAAGGCGCGAACAACGTATTCCAAAATCCCGGCAGCACGTTTCTCCAGCGCCGTTGGGTGCGGGCGGCCAGGTAGTCGAGGATGGCGCGCACCATTTCGTCCGCCACTGCGACCGGCTTCTGATCCGCGTTGATGATGCGGCCTTCGCGAAGCAGTTCGAAGAGTCCGCGGAACGCGTCGCGCTGGCGTCGCGTTTCCTCGAGCGAAACCTCTTGCTTGCGGGATTGCAGCACTTCCGCCGGCGCATCAAGGAGCAGGGCGAGGTCGGGGCGTTTGATGAACTTGTAGCCGAGGCGAACGATGGCTTGCGGCACCTGCAATCGGTAACGGCGCTGGTCCACGAAGAAATCGTAGTAATAGCGGTCGATCAGAATCAGCCCGCCGCGAAAGGTGACGCGGCGCAGGCTCAGCCAGCCACCGAGGAAGAATTCCAGCCAGTGGAAGCCGAAATACAACAGAGACAAGAAAACATTTCGCGGTGATTGCTTGTGCGGATCACTCACCGGCGCGCGGGCAGCGCGGCGGCCTTCGGAGAACATCGGCGGTTTCCAGTGGTAATGCCGGCTCTTCACCGGGCTGAACGTGCCGGTCAGGCTCCCGGTCATGTTGCGCGCCGCGGTGGATTTGCCGCTGCCATCCGCGCCGCACAAGGCGACGATCATCCCCGGCGGATGCAGTAGACGCCGGGTGAGGCGGACGGCGTCGGAGAACAGGGACCGGGCGGTTTGAAAAGGACTTCCGGCGAGCTGCCGCAGGACCAGCGTGCGCCGCAACTGCCCGACGCGTGCTTCGATTTGCGGCCAGTTGCCTTCGGAGCCAGTCTTCACGAGAAACTCCGCGAGTTCGCTGCCGTAGCTCGCGGCCAATACTTCGGTGGCCGCGGTGCGTTCGCGACGGAAGCCGGTGGTCACGGGTTGCTGATACTTCTCCTTCACCTTGCCCGAGAAAATCAGGCTGGCCAGCTGGTTGGTCGCGGCTTCGTCGGCTGGATGCGGCACCGCGAAATGTTCACGCTCCACTTTGCGCGCCAGGAAACCATCGCAGCGCAGGAAATCAAATCCGCGCCACTTCAGCGCGGTGAACAAATCGAAATGCACCTGCGCATTCGTCTGCGGGTGCGAAAGGTAGAGTGCCAGCGTGGCAAATTCGGCGCGGTTGTGCAGACGGAAGCCAGTCCTTGCCGCGGCGTCGAGCAGCACGGCTTCTGCCTTGCGCAATTGGGCGGGGGCGACGAGGACGTCGATATCGTTCGTGGTAAAATCCGGCAGGCCTTCGTAGTTGCGGAGCACCAGGCAATCCACTCCCGCGTCGCGCCAGGCTTTAAAAGCTGCTGTGACGAGATGTCGAATCTCTGGTTGGCCGGACATTGTGTCCTCGACTCAACTCCGCACCAGCGGAACGGCGGGCGGACGGTAATGGTGGCGGATCGAGCGAAAGGGAAACGAATTCACTCCTTGCACGCCTTCGCGCTCACTTAGCAGATGCTCGAGCGGTTGGGGCACTTCGCGCATTCGGGGGAAGAGCGGCTTCACCAGCGTGTCCCACTCGTCAGCATAGCGCTCCATGTCGTCGGGCCGGATGATTTGCCGGCAGCCCGGTGCGGCGCAGGCGCAGGCAAAATCCTCGTCCAGATTCAGGCTCCCGTAGTCGTCGGTCAATTCTTCGCCCGGCTGAATGTCGCGGACGGCGATTTCGAAGTCGTAGCCCGCGCTCAGGCAGGTGGGATTGCAGGAGTGGTTGATGAATCGGGCGAGGTCCCAGCAGAGCACCAGCCGGCCGGTGACGTCGGCGAAGGAGTACTTGTCGAGGATGTCGCGATAGTGCGGCGCGAACTTCCGGAACTCATCCATGGTGAAGGTGCGATCGAGTTCATCCTTCGCCCAGGTGATGGTGCCCGCCGGAATGAAGGCGGTGGCGAATACGCCGTATCCCATCTCGTCATTGATGTGCCGCAATTCAGTCGCAGGGTGGATCATTTTAGAAAGGGATTCATATCATCGCCCGGGCGTGCTGGCAAAAGGAACCCGCGGGAAATCAAGCCGCCGCGCAGGCACACTTTTCCTCTTGAGGAGTTCCATCACGATGAGCGCAGCACAAACTGAAGTAAACACATACCAGAAGCGTTCGTTGAACATCCAGTAGTACGCTGCTTCGCTGAGGGTCTCCGCGCCATTTCCATCATTGAGCGTTATCAAGTGAACTGCGTTGGGCGGCAAATTGTTTCGCTCGATCACGAGTTCGGGGCTGGCTGGGTGGGGGACCAGGGCCACGGTGGCATATTCGCAAGCGGTCTTATCAACGACCATCCGGGTGAAGTATTTGGTGAACAGGAGACCGGCCAGGACCAGGAGTATGACCGCTTGAAGGCAATTCGTGAAGGTGATGGCAGGCAAGAGTTTCACGATTTACGTCCACAGTTGGCGGTCGAGGGAGCGGAACTGGATGGCTTCGGAGACGTGGTCGCTTTTTACGTCGTCGGAGCCGGCGAGGTCGGCGATGGTGCGGGAGACTTTGAGGATGCGGTCGTAGGCACGGGCGCTTAGGTTCATGTCGCTCATGGCGAACTTGAGCAAATCCTGGGAGGCCTCATCGAGCGCGCAGTGCTGCTTGAGTTCGCGCGTGCCCATGCGGGCGTTGCAGGTGATTTTGGGGCGGGACTTGAAGCGGGCGGTCTGGCGCTGGCGCGCGGCGATGACGCGGTCGCGGATTACGGAGGAACGCTCGCCGTTGGCTTCGCCGGCGAATTCCCGGAACTTCACCTGCGGGACTTCTATGTGCAGATCGATGCGGTCGAGCAACGGGCCCGAAATGCGGCCGAGATAGTTTTGGATTTCGCGGGGGCTGCTGCGGGATTCGCCAGGCATTTTGCCGTCGGGCGTCGGATTCATGGCGGCGATCAGCATGAATTGCGACGGAAAGGTGACGGTGCCGGCGGCGCGGGAGATGGTGACGTAGCCTTCTTCGAGGGGCTGGCGCATGGTTTCGAGGACGCTGCGCTTGAACTCGGGGAGTTCGTCGAGGAAGAGCACGCCGTGATGGGCGAGGGAGATTTCGCCGGGGGTGGGATTGATGTTGCCGCCGAGCAGGCCGGCGTCGCTGGCGGTGTGATGCGGGGCGCGGAAGGGGCGGCGGGTGATGAGCGCCTGGCCGGCTTGCAGGAGTCCGACGATGCTGTGGATCTTGGTGGTCTCGAGGGCTTCGTCGAGCGTGAGCGGCGGCAGGATGGTGGGCAGTCGCTTGGCGAGCATGGATTTGCCGGTGCCCGGCGGGCCGATGAGCAGCGCGTTATGGCCGCCGGCGGCTGCGACTTCCAGCGCGCGCTTCACGCTTTCCTGGCCTTTGACGTCCGCGAAATCAAGTTCGTCGTCGGAGACGTGATTGAATAGGGCCGCGATGTCCACTTTGCGCGGGGAGAGCTTGGTTTCGCCTTCGAGGAAGGAGACGGCCTCGCGCAGGTTTTTCACGGGGAACACCTGGAGTCCCTCGACGACGGCGGCTTCGGCGGCGTTTTCGACGGGGACGAGCAGGCCGAGCTTGCCTTCGGCTTTGGCGCGCAGGGCGATGGGCAGGACGCCTTTCACGGGACGGACGGCGCCGTTGAGGGCGAGTTCGCCGATCATGGTGAAGTTGTCGAGTTGGTCGCTCTCCATTTGCTCGCTCGCGGCGGCCATGCCGATGGCGATGGGGAGATCGAAGCTGGGGCCTTCCTTCTTTACGTCGGCGGGGGCGAGATTGATGGTGGTGCGGCCGAAGGTGAAGTTGAAGCCGGAGTTGATCAGCGCGGTGGTGACGCGGTCGCGGGATTCCTTCACCGCAGTATCGGGTAGACCTACTATGACGAGGAGGGTATCACCATGCCCGGCATTGACTTCGACCTCGACGGGGTACGCCTCAATGCCATTCACAGCCGCTGAACAGACCTTGGACAACATTTTGGGAGTTATGGCGGAAGCGGGCGGGAATTTCAATGCGGGGTTTTGGGGCCCCCCGATTTTTGGCCGAATCAGGTTTGACGAGGTTTGACAACAGGGGTTTTTGGTATGACGGGGGCTCGGACGAGCGTTTGACCGTGGGCTGACTCTGGCCGGACGAAGGTCGGACGGTCGTTTTACGGAGGTTGGACCCGGCTTCAGGCGCGTAACGGCATACGACACGACAAGGCAGGGTGTCTTTGCGCAAATAGCTTCCGAATTGGAACCCGGATGGTCCCGATAACAGTTTGTCTCAAGCATTTCGGGCGCGCTGCGGCTGAGGATAGCCGTGCTCCGGAACTTTCTGTGCAAAGCCAGCCGGGGGTTTGAGGGCCGGTCTGAAAAAATATTTAAAGAGGTTGTACCTTTCGCGTAATTAGGCGTCTTTAGGCGACTTTGGGCGCATTTTGAGTGTACTTTGACTGTACCTTTGGCGTCTTTTGAGTGCTTTAAGTGTACTTTAGCGTCCTTTAGCTGGTTTTTGGAGTTCCCGGGCGAGGGAGGCCTCCGATCGGGAGCGGTTTGAGGTTGAAGATTGCCGGTCCTGCTCAACGCGGGACGCGGCAGGCATGTTTGCCCGAGCAAGCGCCCCTGCGACTGGCAAGGTCGCAAGATCACGGTCGACGAGGTTCGGACAGGATGCCCGCAGCCAGCCAGCCGGATGATCCCGCCGGTATACAGATTGAGATTATGTGCGTCCAATTGCTCCCCTCCTTCGGTGAATGAGGCTGCTCATTCACGCGGGCAAAATATAGCACGAAGCGGGGGCGCTGAAAAATAAATTCGGAGGTAACGCAAGGGGCATAAGGCGCGGGGACGCAAAGAGGCGGAAGAGAGTGCCGAGAGATGTGGTGGGGCGGCTATTGTTGGGGCGCTAATATGACAATATCATCAACCCTTTTTGACGGCGGAACAGATGGAAGAATTGGCCACAAGAAGGCACAAAAAGTCACGAAAAGGAGAAGGGTGGAATGAATTCGAAATTCGAAGACGCGGCGGCATCGAAAACGCGGAAAGAGAAGAATTAGCCGCGAAAAGGCAAAAGGGGCAAACTCTGAAAGTATTCGCGAACGGAGGGTCACGCAAAGGAGGGCGGCGGAATTTTGACCATGGAGGCACCGAGACACGGAGAAAACCAAAAAAGCCAACCGCGAATGAACGCGAAGGACGCGAATGTTTTGGAAGGCATCCGGCCACAATGAGGCACAATAATTCGTGCTTATGCGGTTGGGCAGACAAGACCCCAAGGCAAAAGGATTTGGCAAAAAGATGCGCGCAAAAATCACCGAAAAAGCCAGAATAATGACAGAAAAATTTGGTGACAGAAAAATATTCATGACCGGGAGTCTCCGGTGATCCTGCCTTTGTCAACCAACCGGATACGTAAGCAATAATTCACAAAGATTGAAAAGAATTGAGGCGGGGCGCCATTCAGGGCTGACGCTTTTGTGCAGGCACGGGCGGATAGAAAGAAGAATAGGTGCGACGATTGAAACTGTTGAAACAGTTTCAAGGGGATCTGCGGTTGGCAGTCACCGCACTGAAGTTCGGTGTTAATGAGAAAGGGACCTCATTCGGTGCTGCGGTATTGCGAAGTTCATACTGTAGTGAATGCCAGACCAGAGAGTGCTTCGGAAATGGCTCGCGAGTACGCTCGCCCCACCCGGCTGACCGGAAATGAGTTTTGGCAATTGGTCTGGTCCCACGCTTGCGGGCCCGTTACACCTTTTACATCCGTTACAAGCCGGTAAATATTTGGCAGAATTGGTGTCAGCATCCGCACACGGACTCGTTTCGGATGGTTACAATTTGGGTTTCGGGAGAAAGCTGGGGAGTGGAGGCGGCAGTGGACCAGTTTTGGTGATGCGACGGGAACAGAAAGGCACCAATGAAAGTGCGAATCGGACGGACAGTGTCTTAATTTCAAATTTGAAATTTGAATGGGAAGCAAACGCGGGGAGCGGGAAGTAGTACACAAAACGGCAGCGCCTCGGTTTTGGTGATGCGCCGGTTGTGTGCGAGGTTGGGGGGAAGAAAGGCATCAATGAAAGTGCGAGTGGCGATGGCTTTGGGGATTTGGGTGGCGGTTTTGGCGGGGGTGCGTTCGCGGAGTGCGGATGCGGTTTCACCGCCGGGAGCGCCGGCGGCGCCCAGGCAGGTAATCCCGGGCTGGCGCCCAGCGAGCCGGGGCTGACACGCCTGCCTTCGATCTTGAGCAACGGGGTGCCGGTGGCGACGAATATTTTGCCGGCTTTTGCCACCAACATTCCGCCGCTGATCACGAATATGCCGCCGGGAGTGACGAATTGGATTCCGGCGCTGACGAACCGGCCGCGGGGGCTGACGAATTATCCGCCGGGGTTGACGAACCAGGTGATTCAAACCAATGCGGCGACGAGCAGCAGCAGTTCGTCGCGGCGTTAGCCGGAACAATTCAATTGAAGGGCAGGCTCGCCCACCCCGGCCCTCTCCCCCCGGCGGCTTTGCACAAAAGGTGTTCAGATTTGAGCTTGAATGCCTTTGCTAAGCGTACATTCCCATGCTTTTGGACGCGCTGCGGCTTATAAAGCCGCGCTCCGGATTTTTTGTACGGTGTCTCCAGAGGAGAGGGAGAAGCTGCCGGATCGCCGGCCCGCCGCGGGTAGTTGGGTTTGATGCGCGGCGGGCCAGCGGTGTGGCAACTAGCGCCGCGGTCTAAGGGGTTGGAGGGCGTTTTCGAAGACGTAGTTGGCGACTTTGCGGCCTTGGATGATGCCCTGGTCTTTGTCCATGCTCCAATGGATGCCGAGGTAGATGCGGCTTTGGGCGTTCTCGCTCTCGGCTTCGGAGAGTGACGCGAAGCTGCGCGGGATGAGCGGACGGACGTGGCCTTCGTTGTCGGTCGTGATGCCGTTGAACTCGTCGGAGACGAAGGTGAAGGGGATGCGGTCGGTTCCGTAAAACCGGCGCAGGAGTTGGAACACGGTGCCGCCGAAGGTAGCGTGGCCGGAGGGGCAGGCGGGGAATGGCGGGGTGAAGTTGGGCCCAGCCAGATTACTCGCGGGAGCGCCGAGCGGGGTGAAGGTGGGATCGGCTACGGTGAGCGGGTTGCCATCGGTGTCGGCTTCGCGGATGCCGGTGATGGGGCGCCAGAGTTGGAAGTGGAACTTGGATTCCCAGGAGGTGATGGCGGCGTCGCCCATGGCGAGATTGGCGAGAGCGAGCAGGCGGGCGAGTTCGAGGTCGCTGGAGTGCATGAGGTCGGCGATGCGCACGACGACCTGGTTATACATGCGGGGCGGGGCGCACAGGCTGGGGGTGCCGTCGTATGCCCAGAAGATGCCGATGAACGTTTGCTCGTCGGTGCGCTCGGTGGGGGTGTGGATGCCGTCGCCGCCGAGGCGTTTGACTTCATTGAAGGCCTCGGTGTAGGCGGCGCTGGTCAAGGGCGGAGGAGCATCGATGCGATACATGTCACTGCGGGGGATCACAAACGTTTTCACGCCGCCCCAATACGCGCCGATGGCGGTGGGGAACAGGCTGATGGGGTCCTGCCGCCATTTGCCGGGATCGGTGCTGGTGATGAATTCGGTGCCGACGAGCGGTTCGTCGTAGTCGGAGCCGTCATTGGCGCGCAGGGCGAGAATCAGCGTGGCCTCGCGTTTGCCGAGCGCGATGCCGTTGGCTTTGCCTGGATCGTTGCGCAATGCCTGGAGGTCGGCGGCGAGTTCGTCGTCGAAGATGGGTTTTTGCGAAGGGAACAGCGCGGAGAGGGTATCGTGCGCGGCCTGGGCGACGGCGGCGTTGATGCAGACGCGGTCGCGCGCGGGCGCGAGCGAGGTGTAGCCCTGGTAACCGCCGACGACGGCGTTGACCACATCGAACATGGCGACGTGGATGATGGCCATGGCACGGCTCGCGCGGCAGGGACCGAATTGCTCGCCGTAAACGCGGGTTTCGCCGGCGAGAGGGGGCGTGTGGTCGCGGCCGGTGGCGTCGGTGGCGATCTCGTTCCAGTCGCGAATGGAATCAATCCCGGGCCGGCGTTGATGCCGGTGGAAGGGTCGGACTGGTGAGCCGGCTTGATAGAACGGTCCGAAGGAACCTCGCGGGCCGTCGTGGTCGCCGCGGCCATCGCCGACTCCGCGATTGTCGTGGGAATGTTGTTGAGCGTGAGTTACCCCCAGAAACGAAAGCGTGATGATGGCGCTGCCGATTCGGAGCCATTGGATGTGGAGCCTGGTTTTCATGTTTTAGATGATCTGAGGCCGTCATTGCGAAGTCCCATCCCAGGCAACTCCTTTCCGTTGCCTTGGGTCGCCCGCCCTGCCGGACCATTGTTGGTGCGACTTAAGCGCCATGAGGGCGCTACGATTTGGTTACGGAAACGACTTAGCTTAAGTTGCGCCAAAGTTGTTAGCGGTTGAAAAACTTTGGGGAAGGATGGCGAGTAGGATTAGGATTAGGAGTAGGATTAGGAGGGGGAAGAAGGGAGAGGACGAAGACAAATACTGGTGGCTAATTGTGTGGGGTTGGACGGGAGGGAGAATGCAGTTTGCAAGGGGAGAGAATTTCTGTTCGTGCAAAATGCGTGGTGAGGACGACTGGGCTTGGCAGTGAAAGGAAAGAGATCGGTCACAGAGATACAGAGGCGCGGAGCAAGAAAACCCAACCACGAAAACAGGGGCGCACTCACTCGAGTGCGCCCCTGGCATTGAACAACCCAACCCGTAGAGAAATTTATTTACCTGGCGGCCCAGTGAAAGAGGGCCTCGGCGTCGGCTTTGCTGAGTTTGTCGAGCATGGCGCACGGTTCCTTGCCTTTGCTGAGATAGCCGCGGATGAAGCCTTTGCGAAAGGCTTCGATTTCCAGGAATCTCGCGCCGTAAACGGCCGCTTTGAGTGAGGCGACCGTTTGGTGTTTGTGCCCATTTGCGCGTGTTCGAGTGCGCATGGTCGTCTTCGGACCCGTTTGCCGTTTCCCTAACTTCATGATGTAGCTTGGGCCGGATCGGTCGGGGGTGCGACTGGAGGGTTCCTGAAGCGATTGAGGCAAATCCTGGGAGGGAGATTGAACGGCGGGACAGATGGAAGAATTGCCCACAAGAAGGCACAAAAAGTCACGAAAAGGAGAAGGGTGGAATGAATTTGAAATTC
>CAYUVH010000061.1:0-60985 GCA_964448135.1 uncultured Verrucomicrobiota bacterium
GAAGTCATCGAAAAACTGGCGGCCGCCGGCGCCAACCCCAACGCCGCCTGGAAGGAACCTTACGAGGGGATGGTAACGCCGCTCGTAGCCGCCGCTGAAGAAGGGCACGCAAAGGCCGCTGCGGTCCTCTTGAAGGCCGGAGCGGATCTGAGCCATCGGGCTCGCGATGGCAAGACGGCTTTTAGCGCCGCTGCCTGGCACGGACATACCGAGGCTCTGGGAGTGCTGGTCAAGGGCGTGGAAAAGAATCCGAAAAGCCGACGACTGCTGGACTATGCGCTGTGGATTGCCGTGGTCTTGGGGAATAACGAGTCCGTGAAGATCCTCCTGGAGGCGGGAGCCAATCCGCGGGCGGTGAGCATGTACGAAGGAAAACTCGTCAGCGCCATTGATTTCGCCAGACGCAAAAGCAAAAAGGTGAAGCACGCCATGTTGGTAGCCGCCCTAAAGCAACAGGCTGCTTGCAAATAGGCGATGCCTATTCTTTCGACCAGAATCTCGTGCAACGCGCGGGCTTTGCGAGCGCCGGCTTGCCTCTAACGACTCATGGCGGCCTAATCTTTCACGGTCTTTAGATCGGAATACTTGCGGTACAGCTTGACCAATCCGGGATTGCGATAGCTGTTATCGAGTAGGATATCCAGCGGGGTCTTTCCATCTTCGTTTCTTGCGGTAATGTCCGCACCCGCTTCCAGAAGCATTTGGGCGGTCTCAATGTTGCTTTTGGGATAGCCAAAGTGGGCGAGTTGATGCAAAGCATTCTCTCCACTGGAATTTCTGGCGTTAACGTTGGCTCCGGCGTTGATCAGCAGTCTCGTCAACTCTGGGATGGACGTTTCTCGAGCCGCCGTCAGGAGCGGAGTGGTTCCAAAGAAATTCGTCGCGTTTACGTCAGCGCCGCTTTTTATCAGGAGTTCAACCGCATTTGATTTACCACCTTTCACCGCCCAGAAAAGCGGAGATTCCCGCTGTGAATCCCTCAGCGACACCGACTCCCCGCGGGAAACAAGCAGAGCGACGACCTCCACACTCCCTCCCCGTGCCGCCCAGTGAAGCGGCGAAACACTGGAGATACCCATATAACTTCCCGGTACGCGGTACATTGGATGGCCCAGGCTAACGCCAATATTTGACCCGGCGGGGATGCGTTCTCTGAGATATTCCGCCTGGAGCTTCCGGTAATCCACTCCCTCATCAAGGAGCTTCTTCACCTGGTCTGCCATTCCCAGTCCGGATGCGGTGAAGATGTCAATCGGCGCTCGGTGCTCAACGAGACTTTTTGCAATCTTCACGTAGTTAAAGTAAATCGCTGTTTGCAGCGGCGTGCTTTCGTTGTTGTCGGGGATTTTTACGTCGGCGCCGCTATTCAGAAGCAATTCAGCGCACTCCGCGTTGCCATCCCGAACCGCCGTGTGCAATGGCGTGAAACCGGCGTTGTTCCTGGCATTGACATTCGCACCAAGCGTGAGCAGGCGTTTGGCGATGCCGGTTTGGTTTTTCCAGGCAGCTAAATGAAGTAGTGTATCCCCATCTTGATTTGCGATCTTTTCGACTCCGGAATTCCAATGCGCCAGTAAACGCTCAGCCTCACGAAAACGCTGTCGAGCCATGCTGTGTAGCAGGTTGTATTCGGACTCGTCCAGCTTTAGTGCCTGCCTTACTGGCTTGCAAACGAGTTTGATTCCGCGGACATCCAGTATGGCATCATCAAAAGCCACCAGATATTTTAATATGTCCACCAGCGCTATCTTGTTGAAAACGAATTCCCTGGTCTTGAAATCGTTTGTGCCAAATTCCATGGGAATGGGGGTGCCGGCCATTTTGGAAAGATCCTTGAGACATTGCGACATGGGCCGATTGGTGCCGGAGTAGCTCATTTTTGCCGTCAACGCCGGAAAATCGTCCCTGGCAAAACGCAGCAGTCTGACTTCCCTTTCCATCTGCTCGATCCTCTGCTCCAGCGTCCCACTCACGCTCACCCCAAACTGAAACTCAGTGGCTCCGGTCATGTGACCGCTTATGGAACTGCTATCGGGGCTGGCTTCGACACGGTCAAGTGCGTGCACTGATATCGCTATTAGAGATATGGAAGCGAGAAGGAGCGCTTTCATTCGCGAACGATCGAAACACCGATACGGGACCAGGTCCAGTGCAATTAAATGCTTAAGGCCGGGTCACCCGCGAATGATCTACTTCGCCACCAGGCTCTCATGGCGGGTGCTGGCGTTGCGGGCGCGGCCTTCGGCCCAGCGGCGGAGGGCGCCGATTTGTTCGGACATGGTTTTGGCGAGCGGGACGGTCGCGGTCAGGGCGGCGCGGATGTGTTCGGTGTCGATGTCCTGGCGTTCGTGGAAGGCGTCGTAGAGGGCGCTGTTGATCGCTTCCTCGATTTCAGCGCCGCTGAAATCAGCACACGCGGCGGCGAGCAGCTCAAGATCGAAGCGTTCGGGGTCGCGGTTGCGCTTGAGCAGGTGGATGCGAAGGATTTCCGCGCGCTCCTCGGGTGCGGGGAGGTCCACGAAAAATATTTCGTCGAGGCGCCCCTTGCGGAGCAATTCCGGGGGCAATTGCGAGATGTCGTTGGCGGTGGCCACCACAAAGACGGGAGCGGTCTTTTCCGAGAGCCACGTGAGGAACGTTCCGAAGACGCGGGCGGTGGTGCCGCCGTCGCTCGCGCCGGAGGCCTGGGAACCGGCGAAGGCCTTGTCAATTTCATCCACCCACAAAACGGCCGGGGCGACGGAGGTGGCGATGGCGACGGCCCGGCGGACATTTTCCTCCGACGACCCCACGAAGCTGCCGAACATGCGGCCCATGTCGAAACGCAGGAGCGGCAATTGCCACTGGTTGGACACGGCTTTCGCGCAGAGGCTTTTGCCGCAACCCTGGACGCCCAGCAAAAGAATTCCCTTCGGGGCCGACAAACCGAACGCGCGGGCTTCGTCGGTGAAGGCCGCGCCTCTTTTGGTGAGCCACTCCTTGAGCGCCGCCAGTCCGCCGATATTGGCGAAGGATTCGTTCGCCGAAAAATATTCCAGCAGGCCGCTCTTGCGAATGATCTGCTGCTTTTCGGCGAGGACCTCGGGCACATCGTCGCCGCTCAGGCGCGATTCCTTGACGATAATGCGCGCGAAGACATTCTCGGCCTCGCCGAGCGTGAGGCCGAGGGAGGCCTGTAGCAGACGTTCACGACCGGCGTCGTCCAAATCCACGGTGACGTTCTTATGCTGCTGGACCTCGGCCAGCACCTCGTCGAGCAGAAGGCCGAGTTCCTCGCGGCCCGGGAGCGGAAAATTCAGGACGGTGATTTCCTTTTCCAGTTCGACGGGGATGTCCATCACCGGCGAAATGAGGATGATGGTCTTCTGGCTGTTTTTCAGGTGCAGCGCGATTTCCTTCAGCTTGCGGATCACCGCGAACTGGCCGCGAGCGAGGAAGGGATGGAAATCCTTGAAGATGAAAATGGCGGGCTCGACCTGCTCGATGATCTGATCGAGGGCGACGAGCGGCTCCTTGGTGGCGGAGTTGCGATGGCGTTGGGATTGGATGGAAGCGCCGGCGGGGACGATGCCGGTGCTGCAACTCCACTCGAACACCTTTTTCTGCCGCCGGGTGGCAATCTCGAGGACGACCTGTTCGAGGCGCAATTCCTCGCTGGTAACGAGATAGAGAATCGGATACCGCGCGCGGATCAGTGTCTCAAGTTCCGTTGAAAAGCTCATGTCCCCTCAATCCTCCCGGCAGCAAACCAAGGTCATGCTTCGCCCTAAAACAAGCGCCGCCACCAGGGTTTGGGCGGGGGTTGCGAAGCGACGGACTCCGCCAGCCGGCGCGCGATGGCGGGCGGGACGGGGGTCTGGCGGGCATCGTGCCGGAGCAGTTGCTCGGCGGACGAAAATTCGAGCGGGCCCCGGGACGCCTGGTGACCCAGCGTGCCTTGCTCCAGCTGCTCCCGGTGCGTCAATTTCTTTGGTCTCATATGTCTTCCTCAGGCTGTTTTGGCGAACAGCGCGGCAAATGCCTTGCGTGCACGGTGCAGCTTACCACGAACTGCGTCCGGTGTCTGCCCCGTCAATGTGCCCACTTGTTCGTAACTTAATTCCTCGTCCGCCACCAGCAGCAGCAGCAGCCGGTACTCGTCCGGCAGGCCGTCCAGTGCCGACTGGATGCGGACGCCCAATTCCTTCGTTTCCAGCACCCGCAACGGCGAGTCACCCCCGGCCGGCGCGGTTTCCCAGACTGCGTCATCCGCGTTGCTCAGCACATGCCGGTCGTGCCACGCCTGCTGGAGGTTCCGGCAATGATTGATGGCAATGCGGTAAATCCAGGTGCGCCACGAGGCCTCGCCGCGAAAGGTGTCCATCTTGCGGAAGGCTTTGATAAACACGTCGTGCGTGGCGTCCTCGGCTTTGGCCGGGTCCCCGAGCAAACGGAGGGCGAGATAGAAAATGGCGCGGCTGTGCTCCTCGTAGAGCGCGGCGAATTCGGGATTGGAGAGCGCCACTCGGGACGTTTCCGCGGATTCCTGTTCTGCCGGTGGCTCGCTCACAACGTTCATGGCGATTAGACCGGATGCGGCGGGAAATGTCACGCCCGCGTAAGCAGCATCCTCGTAGCGCAGATTTCCAATCTGCTGTGTCGCCGACTTCCAGTCGGCAGGACTGCCGAAATCCAATACGTTCCGAGCTGTCGGAGGCTATGCGGATTGGAAATCCGCGATACAGCAGGCTGGAAGCCTGCGCTACGAGGCTATCCCTGCCGCGTAAAATCTTCCGCGAGTGCGACGGCTTTGAGCATGGCTTTGGCCTTGTTCACCGTCTCCTGGAATTCGGCTTCGGGCTCGGAATCGTTCACCCACCCGCCACCGGCCTGAACGTAAGCCTGACCGTCCTTGAGCAGCGCGGTGCGGATCGTGATGCAGCAATCGAGATTGCCGTTGAAAGAGAAATAACCGACGCAGCCGCCGTAGGGACCGCGCGCGGTCTTTTCCATTTCGGCGATGATTTGCATCGCGCGAATCTTGGGCGCGCCGCTGAGCGTGCCGGCGGGGAACGTTGCGCGCATGAGATCGTACGGCGTGCGGTCTTTCTGCAGCTTGCCTTCGACCTGCGAGACGATGTGCATGACGTGGCTGTAGCGCTCGATGATCATCAGGTCTTTTACGCGCACGCTGCCATACTCGCAGACGCGGCCCACGTCGTTGCGCGCGAGGTCCACGAGCATGACGTGCTCGGCGCGCTCTTTCGGGTCGGCGAGCAATTCCTTCTCCAGCGCGAGATCTTCCTCCACGGTGACGCCGCGCCGGCGCGTGCCAGCGATGGGGCGAATCTCCACGAGTCGGTCTTCGCAGCGAACATGAATTTCCGGCGAGGCGCCCACGAGCGAAAAGCCTTCGAGTTCCAGCAGGAACATGTAGGGCGACGGATTGATCGAGCGCACGGCGCGATAGACGTCCAGGGGCGAGGCCTTGACCGGGGTCGAAAAGCGCTGTGAGCCCACCACCTGGATGATATCGCCGGCCGTGATGTATTTCTTGGCCGCCTGGACGTTCGCCATGAACTTCTCACGCGGCACATTGGAGGTGAACTGCGCCAACGGCACTTCCGCTGGCACGGATACGGGATGATGCTCGGTGGGTTGTTCCAGCAGCGACACCAGGCGCTCGATTTCGCCGGTCGCGTTTTCGTACGCCTCTTCGGGATTGGCGGCCTCGTCCAGGATCGCATTGACCAACACCGTGATGGTCTGGGCCACGCGATCAAAAATAAGCAACTGGTCGGCGATCAGAAAATACATGACCGGCGTGTGCAGGTCGTCCTGCGGAGGACGCGGGACGACCGGCTCGATGTCGTGGATGAATTCGTAGCCGATGAATCCCACGGCGCCGCCGGTGAAACGGGGCAATCCCGGCACGGCCACCGCCTGGTAGCGGGCCATGATCTTTTCGACCACTTCCAGCCCGTCCTTCACTCCGCCGGACTTGATTTCGAAAGTTTCGACGACCTTGCCGCCCTCCAGGATTTCGACTTTGTTGCCAGTCTGGCGGATGATCGCGCGCGGGTTGCAACCGACGAAGGAATACCGGCCCAGGTGTTCGCCGCCTTCGACGGATTCAAAAAGAAACGATTCACCCTGGCCGCTGATCTTGCGATACGCGGAGAGCGGGGTTTCGATGTCCGCCAAAAGTTTGCGCGTGACCGGCACCAGGTTGCCCTGGGCTGCCAGCTTCTGAAATTCACTTAGAGTAGGAGAATACATCCTGATAGATTCCTAAAGCCCGCGCCCCAACTATTTCCCCGCCGCCACTTCGCTGCTCCGCGAATAGAGCGAGGCCAGACGGGCGACCTTGATCGCGGGAGGCAAGGCGGCTTCTTCATTGCGGGAACGATCCAGAAAAGCGGCCTTGCGCAGCGTCGCCCGCCGCATCCGCCACATGGCCAGCATCGTATAGAAGGCCACCGCAACCGCGTAGATGATAATGCCAAAACCGATGCCAAACGGCACGCTCGACGGCGCACTGAAAATCATGACCGCCGCGCCCAACCCCGCGGTGAGCATCGTATTTCCGGCGAGACAGAACAGGAAGAGCGTGATTTGCGTTTCCTGCAACCGCTGCACGTGCCAGTAGCGATAATTCTCCTCGCCGATCGAGCGCATGAGCCACGCGGACTGAAAATTCCGCGCCGCGAGCATCACGCCCATGGTGCTGATGGCGACCGCCGGCAGCGGCCACTTCGCCATGCCGAGACAGAACGTGATTTGCACAATGATGCTGCCCGTCCAACCCAGCAGGCGCGCCAGGGGATTCGCTTCCAGGACAAGATTGGGCGTGGCCACCCACGTGCTCAGCATGTCCAGCCCGCGCGTGGCGAGGAGCAGGACGAGCAACAGGGCATACTCCCAGCTCAACGTTGGAACAAAATCATGCATTACTTCTTGCCGTAAATCTTCTCCGGCGATTCCAGCATCGCCTCCGTCGTGCGGAAGGACTTGTCGTCCGCTTCCACGGAACGGAAGAAACAGGACTGGTAACCCTCGTGACAAGCGGCACCGACCTGCTCCACCTGCACGAGCAGGGTGTCGCCATCGCAATCAAACGACAGGTCTTTCACCGTCTGGGTGTGCCCGCTGCTTTCGCCCTTCATCCAGAACTTCTGCCGCGAGCGGCTCCAAAAATGCGTTTTCCTGGTGGCGAGCGTCTTTTCCAGGGACTCGCGATTCATCCAGGCCATCATCAACACGCGGCCGGTCTTCTGGTCCTGCACGATAGCGGGGATCAGGCCTTGGGCGTCGAATTTCAACTTCTCGTAAAAACTGCTCATCAGATCGTGCGCAAGCTAACCACCGAATTGCGCAAAATGCAAACTACTGTTCGGCATGGGGTTTCCTGCAAGATTCCCATGGACTTCAGCCGGAGAACGGGCAGCATAAAGGCGCCTCCCTACCCAGGCAGCGTGTTCGCTGGCTTCTCGAGTTCGCGTGGCAACAACAAACGTAAAGAAAGGTTCGCATATGCCTTATGTCATGATCAGTCATAAAGTCGCCAATTACGCGAAGTGGAAGAAGGCGGTCAACGCGTTTGCCAAATTCCGCAAGGCCTCCGGTGAAAAATGTTTTTACGCCTGTCGCCACAGCAAGAAGCCGAACGAGGTGCTGGTCTGGTGCGAATGGGACAACGCGGCGCGGATGAAGAAATTCATCAAATCCGCGGAACTCCGCAAGGCGATGAAAGACGCGGGGGTGGTCAGCAAGCCGGAGATCACCACCTACAACAAGATGGATGTGCTCTCGGTAAAATAAGAGGCGCGAGCCGCAGTGCGGCTTTTGCTTACGCCCGTCGCGCAAGAAACGAATTTCGGGTGGATATTCCTTCGCCCGTGCGTTTCTCGGGCAAATCCGCTAGCCTCCGAGCATGCACTATCGCGTTTTGGGAGCTACCGGTCTCAAGGTTTCGGTAATCGGTGTCGGCACCTGGCAGTTTGGCGGGGAATGGAGCCGGACGTTTTCGCAGGCAGACGCCGACGCCATCCTGGACAAGGCGGCGGAGCTGGGGATCAACTTGATTGATACGGCGGAGTGCTACGGCGATCACCTTTCGGAGCGGCTGATCGGCGATTATCTTTCGCGGCGCGACCGGTCGAAATGGGTGATTGCGACCAAGTTCGGGCACAGCTTTCAGGGGTTCATGAACCGCACGGAGGATTTTTCCGCAGCGGGGGCGCGGCAGCAATTGGAAGCGTCCTTGAAGGCGCTGCGGGTTGACGCGGTGGACCTGTATCAGTTTCATTCCGGCTCGGATGCGCAGTTTCAGAATGAGGAGCTTTGGAAGACTCTGGCGGAAGTGAAGGGCGCTGGCAAAGTCCGACACCTGGGCGTTTCGATTCTTGGCAAGGGCAGCGAGCTGCAGGCGCGGGAAGCAAAAGGCGTCGGCGCCGAGGCATTGCAGGTCATTTACAACCGGCTTGATCGGCGGCCCGAGGAAATTTATTTTCCATACGCGCAAAAAGACCAGCTTGGCATCCTCGCCCGTGTGCCATTGGCGAGTGGTTTTCTCACCGGCAAATACAAGCTGGGAGCGAAGTTTTCGCCGGATGATGTGCGGTCCAGTTACGATGCGGAAAAACTTACCCGCGAATTGACCGAGGTGGAACGCTTGCAAAAGGAAGAGGTGCCGCCAGGGATTCCGATGGGACGCTGGGCGCTGGCGTGGTGCTTGAAAAATCCGGCGGTCACGGCGGTGATTCCCGGGTGCAAGGATGCGAAGCAGGTGGTGGAAAATGCGGCGGGAGCGGAATTGAAAATCTGACGCGCGTATTCGCGCGGAGAACAGCAAAAGAGCATCATGAATCCTACCATCGCACCTTTCATCGGCATGGCCTTCGTGCTCCTGATCGTATTTGTCTTCGTGATGATCTGGGGCAGCCGATACACAAAATGCGGCCCAAACCAACTGCTGGTTGTCTCAGGCCGAAAGATCAGATTGCCCGACGGAAGCTTCGCCGGATTCAGAGTGGTCAAAGGGGGCGGCACTTTTATACTGCCCGTGATCGAGAAGGTGGATTATCTGTCGCTGGAGGCGATACCAGTTGAACTGGCGAAAACCCGAACTCAAGTCGCCGGGGGGCAACCGGTCGAAGTCAACGCTGTGGGGCAGGTAAAAATTGGCGGCGGCGACGCTTCCATCGCTGCCGCGATCGAAAACTTCCTGACCCGCAGCCCGGAGGAATTTAAGAACATCGTCCGGCCCATCCTGGAAAAGCATCTGAGCCTCGTGTTTGGGACGGCGGAGTTGAAACAGGTGGAAAGCAATCCCGCGCTGGTAGCAGACCGGGTCCAAACGGCGGCTGCAAATGACTTGAATCGTTTGGGGCTTCAAATCGTCAGCTTCAGCATCAAGAATGTCCGGCCAGGCTAGACCTGGTTTTAGGCGGGAACTTTAAGGACGAATCGGGCCGAGATAACGCCCGAGAGCAAGAAATGCTAAATCATATCACGTTGACATTCAGTCACTTAGCATATGCGGTTGGGCTTTTTGCGATCCGGTTCGCTTGACACTCCGCCGTTCAAATCTATAGTGCCTCAACCTGACTTAAGGGAAGAACCATGCACCTTGAAAATGTTACGGAGGGCGGCGAAGAGCCACCATCGTCTGCCGATTTCACCGACCTGAAAAAATTCCGTTCCGCCGGACGCGGCTTCTGGAAAGATGTCAACGAGACCGATTGGAATGATTGGCATTGGCAGCTCAAGAACCGGATAACCACGGCTGAGCAGCTACAGCGCCTGATGCCCACCCTGACTCCGGAGGAATTCGCCGGGGCCAAGCTCGCCAATCATAAATTGGCGATGGCGATCACGCCCTACTTTTTCAACCTGATCGATCCGGCGGACGAAAACTGCCCGATCCGGTGGCAGGTCATTCCGCGCTTTGCCGAGACCGAGACCGCTGCGTGGGAAATGACCGATCCCTGCGGCGAAGACTCGCACTCGCCGGTGCCGGGGCTGGTGCACAGCTATCCGGACCGCGTGCTGATGCTGGTGACGGATCGCTGCGCGGCCTACTGCCGGTATTGCACGCGCTCGCGGCTGGTGAGCAACGCCACGGGTTACGATTTCCACCCGGAGTTCGACAAACAGATCGAATACATCAAGAGCATGCCGGGCATCCGGGACGTGCTATTGAGCGGCGGCGATCCCCTGCTCTTCAGCGACGACAAGCTCGACCAATTGCTCGGCCGGCTGCGCGCGATTCCGCACCTGGAATTTCTGCGCATCGGCACGCGCATCCCGATCTTTTTGCCGCAGCGCATCACGCCGAACTTGTGCGCGATCCTGAAGAAGCATCATCCGCTGTTTCTCAGCATTCATTCGAATCACCCGCGCGAATTGACGACGGAAGTCCGCGACGCGCTGGGACGGCTGGCCGATGCCGGTGTGCCGTTGGGAAATCAGTCCGTGCTGCTGAAGCACGTGAACGACGATCCCACGGTCATGAAAGCGCATGTGCAGAAACTGCTCATGTGCCGCGTGAAGCCGTATTACCTCTACCAGTGCGATTTGATCACCGGTTCCGCGCACCTGCGCGCCAGCGTGCGGCAGGGCTTGAAGATCATGGAAGAATTGCGCGGGCATACCACGGGCTACGCGGTGCCGCAATACGTGATTGATGCGCCGAACGGCGGCGGCAAAGTGCCGGTCAATCCGGATTACGTGCTGAGCCGGAATGGCGATCGCGTGGTGATGCGGAATTACGAGGGCAAGATTTTTGAGTATCCCGAGGCGAAGGATGGGACGCCGTTGGTGGCGCGACCGAAGGAGATTGAGGAGCCGGAGTTGGTATAAAAGCTCGAATGACGAATGTCGAATGTCGAAAGAATGACGAAGCTCGAAATCCGAAAGGGCTGATAAAGGAGCTTTGCCTGCATCGACATTCGGGCTTCTTTGGTCATTCGAGACTCGTCATTCGGATTTTGGGCTTGGCACATTTGCCACATAGTCCCGCGCTCTCCGAATTAGCTCCAAGTCCTTGCTGAGATCGCCGAACTTTAACCGTGGCATTCCGCTTTGTTGCTGGCCCAGCATGTCGCCGGGCCCGCGCAGGGCGAGATCGGCTTCGGCGATGCGGAAACCGTCCGTGGTATCTTCCAGCACCTTCAACCGCCGGCGGGCTTCGGGGGTTTTTGCGGAGGCGATGAGGATGCAGTAGGATTCGGATGCGCCCCGGCCGACGCGGCCGCGCAATTGGTGTAATTGGGCGAGGCCGAATTGCTCGGCGTTCTCGATCAGCATGATGGTGGCGTTCGGGATATCGAGTCCGACTTCGATCAGAGCGGTGGCGAGCAGGACTTTCAGGGTTCCCGCGCGAAAGGCGCCGATGGTATTTTCGCGTTCGTCGGCGCCGATTTTTCCGTGGAGCATGCCGACAGAAAAAGGCGCGAGCGCTTTCTGCAGGCCGGCGAATTCCTTGGTGACGGCTTTCATGCCGGCGGCTCCGCTTTCCTCGACGCGCGGATACACCACAAACGTCTGGCGCCCTTTGGCAAGTTTTCCCCGGATGAAATCCCAGACGGCGGGAAGTTTCTCGGCCTCACGCACAAAGGTCCGGACCTTGCCCCGCCCGGGCGGCGACTCGTCGATCACCGACACGTCCAGGTCGCCGTAGAGCGTCAGCCCCAGCGTGCGCGGGATGGGCGTGGCCGTCATCACCAGCAAGTGCGGATATTGCCCCTTGCGAACGAGTTCCTCGCGCTGCGTGACACCGAACTTGTGCTGCTCATCAATAATGACAAGGCCCAGTTTCTCCGGAGCGAACCCCGCTTCGAGGAGCGCGTGCGTGCCGATGTAGAGAGTTCCCGGATCCCGAGGCGCGCGGGTGCGATTGCCGCCGCCGGTCCGCCGGCTGCCGGTCTGCAATTCGACGGCCACGCCGAACGGCTTGAACCATTGACTGAAATTCGCGAAATGCTGCCCGGCCAGGATTTCTGTGGGTGCCATCAGTGCGACATCGAATCCGCTCTCGATCGCCATCAGCGCGCTGCACGCGGCCACCGCCGTCTTTCCGGAACCGACGTCGCCCTGCAGCAGACGGCGCATGGGGTGGCGGCCGGATAAATCCTGCCGCACCTCGCGCAGCACGCGTGTCTGCGCGCCGGTGAGCTTGAAACCCAGGTGCGCAAGGAAGGGACGAATCAGACGATTATCGCCGCCGCACGGCAGCGCCTGGGATTTCACCTCGAACTTTCGCCGTCGCTCCTGCAGGCGGATTTGCCAGGCGACGAATTCGTCCAACGCCAGCCGCTCGCGCGCGATTTCGGGCTCTTGTGGATTCTCGGGAAAGTGCAGCATGCGTATCGCGCGGGTGCGAGGCAGTTGAAACGCTTCCGGGGTTACCACCTGCTCCTCGCTCGACTGCGTTTCCCAGGCTCCCAGCGTCCGCCAGATCAGCGAGCGCAGCCATCGCTGCGGCACACCTTCCGTCAGCGGATAAATCGGCGTGATGCGATTGAAATGAATGCTGCCCTCCTCGCCCGATTCGATGATTTCCGTTTCCGGGTGATCCATCGTGCGCGGCTTTAGGCCGCGGAGTTTGCCGTAAACCACGAGTTCCTCGCCGACTTTGAACTGCTTCTCCATGAACGGCAGGTTCCACCAATGGCAATAAAGCCGCGCCGTGCCGTCGTCGAGGATCAGTTCAAAAATGGATTTGGTATGGCGGGCGTACCATTTGACGCCGAGCGTCACGATTTTCCCGCGCGTGCTCGCAGCGTCGCCGAGCTGCAGCTCGCGAATGGTCTTGAGCTGCCGGCGGTCTTCATAATCGCGCGGGCGGTGCAGCAACAAATCCTCGACCGTCCAGATCTCCAAGCGCGCAAGTTGCGCCGCACGCTCCGGGCCCACGCCGGAAAGTGAAGTCACCGGTCGTTCCAAAAGTGTCACAGGAGGACTCGGGTTTCTGACGGTCATCTGGTTTCAGGCTAGAGACCAGCAATGGACTTGGCAATGCGCCCACACTTCGTCAAAACGCCATAAGGTTGGTCTGATATTTTCGAAGTATTTCGGGCAATTCATCAGCCTTGAATCTCTTCGTTTCGTCCTTTCCAACCAAACCACCACCTATTACCCACAGCAACTGGGGATTTCGTGGAAATACAATGACCGAGCCCGGTGCTTCTCCGGATTCGACGACAACCAGCAACTGATAATCCTGCAAGGAACCATTGCCAGCGCCCGACATCGAACGAAGGCTTCCTTCGAGTCGCCACAGATCATTTCTAAACGCCTGCAGCGAGCTGGAAGATTGCAGGGATTGCTGGCACTGGTATTCCAGTTCCTCCAAGGCAGACCGGGCATAAGCATACCGCCCCTTTCTTTCGTAAAGCGACCCGGGACTGGCGGAGATCCAACCGACTTGATGCACCACGCCCCCGACGCTCATGCCAACAACGAAAAAGAGCGCAATCGCGATCAAGCCGCAAACCGTGGCTTTCCAAGGCCATCTCCACGTCTTTCCGCGAGCGGTAGCGACGCTGGTGGTAATCCATCCCATGCACCAATGCGCCAGCAACAATACAATCAGGGCGCACAAACAACCCATCACAACCAAATCACCGTTGAAGGTAATTTGAGGCAGGGTGCGTTGAATGAAGCCCATCCACCCGAATAATATTGCGAACCCGGCCTCCAACTGCCCCGCGCCAGCGCCGGTAGCCATGAAAAGGAAAAGATAAAACCCGACAAAAACCAAAAGCAGACAGCCCAGCTTGTTACGAACCCGTGGTCCGGGGTTGGTTACCGGCTCGCTCATGGCTGCAAACCCGACTGCAATTTCGTTTCGATTTCTTTTGTCGAAAGCTCCTGGATTTCTCCGGACATCAGCAGGGCAAATCGCTTTTCCCCGAAATTGACCGGTTCCACCGCCAGCAGCGCCCCGGGGTCATTGGTGCCGGCCCCCCCGGAGTAAATATAATGCGAGCCAAACTGATCGGGCGATTCCCATAGTTTCTGGGGAATCTCAGCAACAAAATCGTGCGCGGGAAACCGGCCCTCATGCGTGCGCGCGTAATCGAGCAATGCCGCGCGCAATTGTTCCAGGCTCCGCCGGCGTGCCGGTTCCTGCGTCGGATCATTCAGGCGATAGGAGGTCCCCTGATGCCGCCACGCCTGAGGGGTAAGGACTTCGCGTATGCCCGAAATCATGGTGAGGATCAACAGCGTCCCGAGACCGAAAAGAAGGCAAATGCAAATCGACTGCCGATATTTGATGCGTGGCAGAACATTGAACCCCCTAACGGCATAATTCCAAATCAGTTTGAACGCCAGGGCGCAAACGAAGAACAAAAACAGGAAGAATGAAATCTCCTGGAAACGAAGCCGGTAAATGTCTCGCAGCCCATACACAGTCATGCCCGCAAAAGCACGGGAGGCGGAAGCCAAGAAAACCGCAGCCCAAACGGCGAACCTCAACGAGGAACCCGCTACGCGCTTTGACCTTCCACCTTGTCCGAGGCTTTGAATAAACGCCATGTTTGCCCTTGTATTCTTTGACCGGCTCGCCGGTGAGATCGCACGCGGCAAATTGTTATTTTCCGCTAGGCCGGGCTTTCCTTCAACTTTTCCACCGGGCGAAGGTAAGCCGGGTCCACGGGGATTTCGAGGTCTTCGCCGTAGTGGAGGTAGCTGATTTGTTTGGAGATGGCTTCGAAATTGGAGAACAGCACGGCAGCGGGCAGATCGAGGTGCACCACGCCGGGTTCGGCAGCTTTGCGGGCGCGGCGGATGCGATCGCCGTCGGCGGGATGCGAATCGAACCAGCGCGTGCGGCCCATGCCCAGGGTGTCGAGGAGATGCCGGCGGCGGCCGGGTGGAATCTTCGCTTCCTGGAGCAGGACGTAGGCGGGAAAATTGTCAGGGAGTTTGCGGTTGAGGTTCCAGCCCACGCGCATCTCCTTGTAGCCCTTGCCGGCGGCTTCGTTCAGGATGACCAGCCTTTGCATGGCGGTCTCGAACGCCGCGCTGCCGGCCACTTTGATCTCGTAGCTGTCGGCGTCGTATTCCATCTGGCGCAACAGGAGGCAGCAGACGCCGTGGCCGATGTACATCAGCATTTTTAGAACGAAGCGTGGGACGTCGATGAGCAGGCGGAGGCAGCCGGCGATGAACATGACCTGGACGTCCCGCGTGTCCTCGCTCCATTCCTCGAGGGCCACATCCCATTCGTCCTTGTCATAGACAACACTGGCAAACCAGCCGTTGACGCGGCGGATGAAGTGAGTGAACCGCATGCCGAAGCCCTGGGCGAGATGGCCGAATTCGTGCGCGATGACGCCGGCGAATTCCCGCAAGGTCAGCCCGGCGACAAGCGGCACGCCGATGACCAGGATCAGAATCTTCGCCTGGTCGCCCGCGGCGCTGCGGCGAAATCCCGCAGCGGCGTTGACATTACAGTCGAGGTCGATGCGGGCGGGCATGGGGGCGCCCACCAAATCGCAAATCTTGGCAATAAATGCATAAAGTGTCGGTTCGACGACCGGGTTCATGGACAGCGGCTGGGATTTCCTGGCCGGTTTGGCGAACAGCGGCTTGATCATGAAAAAGATCAGGATGGTTCCGAGGCAAACCAGCGCGACGTAGAGGAACATTTGCGCCAGGTAAGGCAGCAGCGCGCCCCAGTGCGAAAAAAGCAGGGATCCAAAATGGTAACCCCAATAAATCACTCCCCACGCCAGCATGCCAATCAGCGCGAGATAGAGCACGGGTAGAAGCGCCATCGTAAAGGCCACCAGCACCAGGTTGAGCTTGTAGAGCCAGGAAACCCGGGTGGGCGCGATGGGACCGGTGAAGGCCGTGAGCAGGTGGGACGCGGTGACCGTGCGGGTCTCGGGCGGCGCCTCGGGGGTGAGGACGGTGGGCTGCTTGCAATGCGGGCAGGTGACTTCGGAGCCCACCCATTCCATGGGAAACTCGACGTGGTTGCCACACTGGGCGCAGGCGCACTTGGCCGACAGTTCGCTGCTCATATTCCCGCCACGCCGGTCTATGCCAACCGCAGGACGAAAGCAAGAAATCAGAAGCCAGAGGCTTGACCGCCGGCGCAGAATGGTGATGGTGAAGGGCACTATGGGTGAGGCGATTGATACGCCGGCGTTCAAACGATTCGAGCATGACGGCTGGGAGAAATCGGTCGAAGGCTATGACGATTTGTTCGGGCCACTGACGCGACAGATGATCGGACCGCTGCTCGAGGAATCCAGGCCGCCCAAAAGCGGCCGCTTTTTGGACATCGCCACCGGACCGGGCTATGTGGCGGCGGAGGCGTTGAAGCCGGGTGGGAAGGTTTACGCGGTGGATTTGTCGGAGGCGATGATCGCACGGGCAAGGCAAACGCATGCGCCGGGAATTGAGTTTGCCGTGGGAGATGCGGAAGGACTGGCATTTGCGGACGAATCCTTTGACGGGGCGGCGATGAATTTCGGGATGTTGCACCTGGCGGATCCGGTGAAAGCGGCGCGGGAGGCGTATCGCGTGCTGCGGCCAGGCGGGCGATTCGCGTTTACCGTGTGGTCGAAGCCGGAACAATCGCCGGGATTTGCCTTGGTGCTCGCGGCAATTGAAGCCCACGGGGACAAGGCGGTGAAACTGCCGGCGGGGCCGCCGTTTTTTCAATACAGCGATCCAGAGGCGGCGAAGGGATTACTGGCTGGAGCGGGCTTCGATTTGCCGCGGGCTCGGTTGGTTGAACTGACGTGGGAGTTGCCCGGCGCGGATTCGTTGTTTGAGGCGTTCTACGGCGGAACGGCAAGGACGGGCGGAAATCTGCGCGCGCAGCCGGCGGCGAACCGGGAGAGGATCAGGCTGGCGGTGAGGGAAAAGGCGGCGGCTTTTGCCGTGGAAGGAAAAGTGAGATTGCCGATGGCGGCGTGGGTTTATAGCGGGGTCAAGGGCACGGACTGACGGCGGCGGCGCGGTAGAATTGCATGGGGGCGTTGTTGGTAATGGTCACGGCCCAGGTGCCGGTGCCGTTGGTCACGGTGTTGGTGCCGGCGGTGATGCCCCACCAACTCGCGATGGGTGCGAGCGGATTGGTTTGCGCCATGACGTAATATTGAGCGCCCACTGTTCCCTGGAAAGTGATGGTCAGGGTGCCGTCGTGGTTGTCGGCAAGCGTACCGACGGAGTTGGTCTGGCTGCACGGGATGGCCTGGTCCTGCACGAATTGCTGCACTGAGTTGCTGCTGCCGAGGAAATTCAACTCGCCGGCGTAACAGGCCAGCACGGTGTTGGTGCCGGCGGGCAGCCAACTATTCGCGGCGATCGCGATGCCGGAGGCGAGGGCGTTGGTGCTGAAAGGAGCGCCGTTGGCCAGGAAAACCACGTTGCCGGTCGGAGTGGTGACAGCGGGCGAAACCGGCGTGATGGTCGCCGTAAAGGTCACATTGGACCCGAGGTCGGAGGGATTCACCGAAGAGGCGAGAGCCGTGGCGGAATTGGCGGGCGTGACGGTGATGGCATAGTCGAAGGTGCCGTTGCCGACGTTTGCCCCGTTGTAGCCTTTCACGTGCAGATACCAAGTGCCGGCTGTGGTTGGAGCCATTGCGATCGTGCCGGTGGACCATTGGGTTTCCAAATCAGTCCAGATGTGGATCGGGGAGGTGTCCCATGCATAGCGGTAATACTGGATCTTGCCCGGGCCGAAGCCCCCCACGGCGGTCCAGGTGATCGTGTCGCCGAAAACCGGGGAAAGTTTGTCCGCACCGAGGCTGTTCGAAGCCGGCGGCACGGAGAGAGTCCAGACCATGTTGCTGCCGGTCTGGGCGGTCAGGTTGTGCCAGGTGCCACGGGACTCGCTGTTGTTGTCGCGGGCCTGAATTGTATAGGTGTAGGGCGTGTTGGCGGCGAGCCCGACATCGGCAAATTCATCGCCGGCGCCTTCGCCTCCGGAACTCCAACCCGAGAGCAGGCTGCCGTTGCGATAAAGCTGCACGCCGACATCGCCGACGCGGTAATAATTGCTGCTGACGTTGCTGGTTTGATCCGCCGCTTCGTCCGCGCCGGGAACGATTCCGACGCCCTGATCCAACGGCGCAACCCAGGCGAGGTCAATTTCATTGGCGGCCACCGCGGTCACATTGGAGAACGCAGGATTCGCGGGAGGCAGGTTGTCGATGAACACGTCCATGTAGCTGGCCCCGCCGCCGTCGGCCCAGTAGGAACCACCGGTCACACCGTTCGTCTGGAAGGAAGTGCGGCCGGAGCGGCTGACGGAGAAGAAATGGAAACGGCGATGGCCGGTTATACCGGTCGCAGTATGAGTCCAATTGGTTCCACTCAATGCGCCGCTGGTGTCGGCGTAATTGGAGTCCCCGCTGATGCCCCTGCCCCATTCATAGTGCATGACTTTCCACAGCGGAACCGGGCCAGTGACGGAAGCCCAACCGCTCGCAGTGACCGTCGTGTTGCTGCCGTAATAATCCCCACCGGACTGCGGATTGCTGCCTCCATAGAAGCTGGCTACGTCGAGCCGCGGATACCAATCGTTCTGTTCGTAACCGATGCCGTAGCTGTAAAAGCCGCCGAGATCGAAGACGTTTACGGAGGGTTCATTCCATTTGCGGGAGCCTCCGTTGCGCAGGCTGACGGTGCCGTTGAAGCCGCCGGTGCCATTGTGGACCTTGAAGACGATACGATTCCAACCGGTGGCCAGGCCGATGCTGGCGGTCTCGTCCTGGTCGCGCGTCAGGCCGCGCGCGGCGTTGTTGTCATTGACGAGGTTGCCGTTGACCCAGACGCGGTTGCCGTCGTCGGAGCCAATGAGGAATTTGGGACCCGCACCCGCGGGGGTGTACATCCAGGCGAAGCCGTAACTGTCCATGTTGTCGCCGCCGCCCTGGGCATTGGCATTGCCTTTGAAATCAAGCGTGTTGGCGTTGTTGCAATCGCCGGTGGTGACGCGGCCGGGTGTCTTACCGCTCAAGCCCATGCCGGTCGTGAGGACGTTGCCATGGGACGTATCCACTGCGGGGTAGAGATACAAGCCGGACTCACCCCAGGTGAACGAGCGGTTGGCGGTGTCGCTCACGCTGCTGGAGCCGTAGCCGCCGACGCAGGTCCAATCGTTGATGTAATGCCAGCGCGCGCCGTAAATGTGCATCCCGGAGGCGGCGAGCACGGGCACGCCGCAGGAGGTATTACACCCGGAGCCGCCGTCGGCGATGTTCGGATTCACGCGCCAGCCATTGATACTGAGGTCGCTCCAATCGGCGTCCAGGATGCTGAAATAGCCGTTGAGCGGGCATTGGTTCAACGTCGGCTGCGTGGCGGTGTCACCATTACTGGCGTTGAGGAGAACGTATTTGGCCAGGGCGGTCCCGGAGCAGGTAACTTGGGCGTCACTGGCGAAATGCCCGCGACCGGACCAGTTTTGGGCGGTGTTCCAATAGAGGTTACGGTCGAAAACAGTGCAACCGCCGCCGGTCACGTTGACGCCATAGGAGTACCACTGCGGGATGTTTCCTGAGCACGTATTCTGGCCCCAGCCAACGCCCCCGCCATTTGGAGTGCCCGTCCAATCAACGGTGTACGAACCAATCGGCGTGCCGCCACCCTGGGTGGAACTGACAACGTTGATCGTCGTCGAGTAGGTGCCGCCGAACCATTCCACGCCGTCCTGCACCATTTTCCAGGCAAACGTATAGGCGCCCGGTGTGCTGGGCGCGGTGGCGTTGATCGTGAACGTGGTGGTAGCCCCTGCGGTGACGGGAGATGATGGAAGGTTCACGCGACCGAAACCCCAAGTGGTATTGTCCTGCGGACCTTGCGACCCGAGACGATAGTTGCCGGCACTCGTCCACGAGTTCACCCCATTGTTGGTCATGGTGATGGTGGCGGTGAAGGCAGCGCCGGGTTGCACCACCGAGGGCACGTTCGCGCCCACCACGGCGGCATCGTTCACGTTACCAATGAGCAACGCCATGAAATGCGTCCAATCCCAGTAAGGACCGGGGTCCGTGTGGGAATTGCAGGTGGCGTTGATGGAGGGATAGTTGGCGGCCATCCAGCTTGTCCAACCAGCAACAAGTTTCTGGCCGTGAGCGATGACGTGGTTGCGGTCCTTCGGAATGCCGTAGTTGTCGCAGAGATGCCGCTGCAACAGGGCCGACGCCTGGTACATGGCTTCCGAATACCACGCGGGCGTGCTGGCAAAGCCTTCGTGTTCGGTGCCGAACATCCAAGTGTTCCAACAGCCGGCATGCCAGGCGTAGTTTGATTCGCGCACGGCCTGGGTGATGTCGCCCGCGGCCGCATCGCCCGGACGGTTTTCCGCATGCCCGAGATTGTCGCTGCCATTTTGCAAGCCGTTGACCATGTAATGAACGCTGACGGTGGTGTCGCAGCGGTTCATGTAGGAAATGCTGCTCAGGTAGTAACCCTCCATGTCGTGGATGACCACGAAATGCTTCCCGTTGCCGGAGGTGTAGTATTTGTTGCAACCGCTCGGCGGCGTCCAATGCGCGGGGGCGTAATCGGGTTGCGCCCACGCGGAACCGGCGGCCAGGATGAGACCGGCGGCGGGAGCGAGAGTTTTAAGATTCGTACCCCAGACGGTCGGAAAGCAGGGAGCCTGCGAAAGCGTGCGGTTCATGGATCAAGCACCGTTGGTTGTCCGTGGTTCAATTTTACGCCCCGGGATGCGCACCGATGGAGACATAGCTGATTGAGACCCATACTTGGAAGGGTCGGCCAGTGTGTCAATTATTAATTGGCCCAGGCGTGGGCGGAATGACGAACAGGATGGAATTGCGAGGGAATCCGAATAAACTGATCACATGAACACCAAACTGCGGCCCTGGGTCTGCCTCCTTTCGCTCGCGCTATTCCTGCTTCCAGTTCGGAGCGCGGAAGCGACCAAAACCGTTCCCCCGGAGCAGCGCATCCTGATCCTCGTTTCCCTAGATGCGTTTCGGTGGGATTACCTGGATAAATTTCAGCCGCCGAATTTGTCGAAACTTGCGAAGGAAGGGACGCGCGCGGAAAAACTGATTCCAACGTTTCCTTCGATGACGTTTCCGAATCATCACACGATCGCCACGGGATTGTGGCCGGAGCACCACGGAATTTTGCACAACGGCTTTTACGACCCGGCGACGAAGCAGTTTTTCACCATGGCCAACGGTGGAACGAACGGCGCCTGGTGGGGCGGCGAACCGATCTGGGTGACGGCGGTCAAGCAAGGGCGGGTCGCGGATGGCCTCTTGTGGCCGGGCATCGCGACAACCATCCAGGGGCAACGCGCCACTGAGGCGGTGACTTTTGACATGAAGATATCCTCGACTGAGTGCGTGGACCGCGGCCTGGCCTACCTCGATCAACCAGCCGAGAAGCGGCCGGCGCTGTTGATCCTGTATTTTCACCAGGTGGACAGCGTGGGTCACAAGCGGGGACCGGATTCGCCGGAGTTGCGAGCCGCAGTGACCGAGGTGGACAACGCCATCGGGCGGTTGGTCGAGGGATTGCATCAGCGGAAGCTCGATGACGCGGCGAACCTCGTGATCGTCTCGGATCACGGCATGACCGAAGTAAGCACCAACCGGATGATCGTGCTGCCCGAATTCGTGAAGGCCAACGAAGCGCAGGTAGACTTCAGCGGCGCGATCGCGGGATTGCGGCCGCTCGAGGGTGATGTGGCTGGTCTATACGCAAAATTCGCCGGGCACGAAAACCACTTCAAGGCCTATCACCGGGAGGACCTGCCGGAAGCGTGGCATTTCCGCGACAACCCGAAGATTCCGCCGGTGATCCTGGTGGCGGATGAGGGGTGGTATCTCAGCAAACGCGCACCAGACAAGCTGGGCCATGAGTTTGAGAAAGCCACGCATGGATTTGATCCGCAGGGTCCGAACATGGGCGCGATGTTCATTGCGTCCGGACCGGCGTTTCGCACGAACACGGTGATTTCACCAGTTCAAAACGTGCACGTATACAATTTGCTTTGTGCAACGCTCGGATTGAAGCCAGCGCCGAACGATGGAGACGATCGATTGGTGAAGCAGGTGATGAAGTAGTTGAGGGTTGAAGGTTGAGGGTTGAGGGTGAAGAATCGCGGCCTATGTTTAACTTCGAGAAGCTTGACACCTGGCACGAGGCGATTGCTTTTGCTGACCTCACTTACAAGCTCACGCGGAATTTTCCGGCAGATGAGCGCTTTGGTCTAACAAATCAAATGCGGAGAGCGGCCGTCTCGATATCGTCGAATCTCGCGGAAGGATGCTCGCGCTCTTCAAAGATTGACTATGCGCGATTCATTGAGATTGCTACCGGCAGTGTCTTTGAAGTTGTCTCGCAGGCAACTATCGGACGAAATCAGGGCTTTATGAGCAAGGAGCAATATCGGGAGCTATATGAAGCTGCCGAGAAGCAAAGCCGCATGTTAAGCGGCCTGCGCACTTCGCTTAAGGTCTCTTAACCCTCAACTCTCAACCTTCAACTCTCAACTAGTTGGAGGGAATATTCGCCCCGATCGCGCGGGCCATGCGGGCGCGGGCGACTTCGTAATCGCGGACGGCGGTGTTCTGCGTCGTCTGGGCCTCGGTGAGGGCGGAACGGGCGCTGAGGACGTCGAGTTGCGTGCCGGTGCCGGCGTCGTTGCGGGAGGTGGCCAGGCGCAGGGTTTCCTCCGCTTGCTCGACGACTTTACGGGTGGACTCAAGGACCTCGCGGGCTTCGATGAAATTTGAATAGGCAGTGCGGACGTCGAGTTCCACTTTGCGGGTGTAATCATCCAATTCCACGGTGGTGCGGTCGTGCAGCGCCTGGGCTTCCATGACTTTGCCACGGGTGAGAAAACCATCGAAGATATTCCAGTTGAGCTGCACACCCGCGACCCAGCCATTCACGGGCTGGGCGAGGTCGGTGGAGAACATGGAGTTTCGGCCTTCGTAGCCGGCGTAGGCTTCGAGCCGGGGGAGGTAACCGGCCTTGGCGCGGACAACATCCTCGTGGCGCAGGGCCTGGGTCTTGCGCAGCGAGCCCAATTCCGGTCGCTGCGCAAAGGCGAGCGCGATGGAGGGTGACAAAGCAATTTCGTAAGGTTCGGCGACAAGCTTGTCGGTGAGGTTCAGCGGAATTTCGTCGCCGGTGTCTTTGGGGATGTCGAACGCGAGCCGATTGGCGAGGATGTTTTTCGCGATGCGATAAGCGTTGCGCGAGCGGCTCAATTTGGGGCGTTCATTGGCGAGCTCGACCTCCGCGCGCAACACGTTATAGCGCGTCACGGTGCCGGCATCGAAGCGCCGTTGCGTATCGGCGAGTTCGTTCGTCAGCAGATTCACCGCGGTCTCGTTCACCACAATCTGCAACTCGGCGAGGAGCACGTTGTAATAGGCCACCTGGGTTTCCACGATGGAATCGGCGACGACGACCTGGTAGTCGAGCAACGACCGCTCCTTGATCAATTTGGCGGCGCGCAGTGAAGACAGCATGCGGCCGCCTTCGTACAGCGATTGAACGACGCGGAACTGCGAGTTCCAATTCTGGTCGGTGCCGAAGGTGATACCGGGAATGTCGGGGCTGTCCACATTCTTCGGCTGCGTGGCGCCGAAATCGCCCGCGACGCCGGCTTTGGGAATGACGATCGCCTGGGTTTGGATGGCGATGCCGGTCGCGGCTTCGACATCCTTGGCCGCTTTGCGCACCTCCGGCCCCTGGCGCAGAGCGAGCGTGATCGCATCCGCCATCGAGAGTGGTGCGGTCATGAATCGCACGGGGGCATTGGTGGAGGGCAGTGGCTGGGGTTCGGCCAGGGCCGGACTGCCCAGCGCCAACCAAGCCACGGTGAAAGGAGCCAGGAAGCGGAGCCGCAAAGATGGAGCACTCATTTGCAGCCACCAGCTTGCCGCTTCACCCGATCACTATCAAGTGCATCGAATCCGGCAGATTGGCGGCCACCCGGGCGACGACATTGCCCTTCAGCAGATTGACCAGGGTCGCGCGGCGGCTGCCGCCCAGGACAACCGTGTCCACGCCAAAGGTTGCCGCGATATCAATGATGGTGTCCGCCGGCGAATCGCTCACGCTGTAAAGGCGGTTGATCTTGAGGCCTTTGCTCTCCGCCTCGATGCGGGTAAAGAGCGCGCGCGCATCCGGGTCGTGCTGCCAGCCGCTGCCGGGATCGACACTGGCGACCACCTCGCGCACATAGAGCACCAGGAGTTGCGCACCGCGGATGCGACTTTCCTCCAGGGCAAATTGCAATGCCGGCGTCCAACCGCGAGCGGCGACGAGGATGAACTGTCCAAGGAACGGCGCGGGCGCGGCTTCAGTCGTGCCCCCCGGAGCGGTCGTTGCGGAAGCGGCCGGCGCGGCGTGGGCTGGTTTGTGGCTGCGATGGCGGATGGTCACGGCCCGCATGGCCAGGCCGATGGCGAGGACGATCACCACGAACAGCAGCGCGTAGGGTTTGCTGATGGCAATCGTGATCCAGATCGCGGCCAGAATAATAAAGGTCGCGCTCATGATGAGCCGCTCGTAGCGCTTCAGCGGCAATTTCTTCGCAAAGGCGAGGGAACCCAGATTGATGGAGATGGCGCCCACCACGCCAATGGCGTAGAGCGCAGCCAGTCCTTCGACGGAATCGTCGATGTTCAGCACGACGACGGGCAGCACGGTGGCCGTGATGAGCCCCACCCAAGGCACACCGAAACGATTGAGGAGGAGAAATGTGTCCGGCAACTCGCCGTCGCGCGCCATCACATAGAGGAGCGCGACCATCCCGGTGATGGCGGTATTCACGGCCGAAATCAGCAGAAGCCCGACGACCCAGGCGATCACGATGCCGAACTTCGGCCCGACGAACACCTCGCCCATGAAGCGGAGCATGTCGTTTTGATGATCCTTTACGCCGTAAGGCAGACACATGGAGACCACGCTGAGCAAGGCCGTGCCGACCACCACATCGATCATCACCACCAAAATCGCCCGTCGTGCACTGATGAGCACGGAGGGCTTGTTCACGGAGCAGGCCGGATCCAGCTTCAACACGCCGGTACTGCTGGCCGCCACCTCCACGCCCGACAAAGCGAGGATCATGTCCACGAAGCGGGTCCAATTTACCGCCAGCCCGCCATCCGGCATGGTCGCGTGGATCTGGCCGATGTGGGGCAGTCCATAGCAAATCAGCACCACCACTGCCACCACGGTGGGGATGGATAGCCACACGGCGATGCCGCCTGTGTGCTTGGGTCCAAGAAAATTCACCGCCCCGATGATGAATATCGTCATGATGGCCCACTTCTTCGCAGTAGCCGGATCCTGCACGCCAAGGTAATGGAAGGCGTCGAGGCAGCTCAGCGACGCGGTGACGATGAAATCCGCCAGCAGGAGCAAACCGCCAATGGTGGCCAGTTGCCGGGAATGAAGGCCGGCGGCGGTGTAGACCCCGCCGCCGTTGGGAAAGTGTTTACAAACCCAGATGTAGTTGATGCCGACCAGGGCGGTCAGCGCGCACACGGCCAGCAGATGCGGCAGAGCGGCGTAGCCGACGGCGGCCAGCGCGAGACCGATGACATACGCTTTGCTGGTTCCCCAGTCCCCGTATAGCAGTGCGGCGGCGCGAACCCAACCCACATTGCGTGGGCGGCCAATAGTGCTGATTTCCATACCTTCGGCTCAACGCCGAAGCGGGTCTGAATTCATGCGGCGCCCTGAATAACAGGTTTGGAGGGAAACTCAAGCACGACCGGGATAAAAATAAGTCAAACAACTTATAAACCACTACCAGCGAATTACTTACATTTACATTCGCGCCGCCAATAGTCGCTCCTTAGTAGTCCCCATTCGCTTAATTTACGCTGTTGGAGCCGGAACCCGTGCCGCTGGAGGATTCCGTCGGGGTCGGAGAGTCGCTTCGCCGGAAGGCGCGTGGACAGGCGGAAGAAGGCATACATGGATTTGAGGATGAGGCGAGCTCGCAGCCGGGAAAGCCCGCGGGCAGGCGCCTGAAAGTCGGCCAGCAACCAGGCCGCGCCAGGACGGGCAGCTTGGGCGAGTTTTGAAACGACGCTTTCGAGTTGGTCCGGGGGAAAACAATCGAGGAAAAAGTGAGTGACAATGAGATCGGCTGAGGCAGTGGGAGGATTCCAAGTCAGCAGGTCGGCTTCGATGAAGGTGGTTTGCCCAGGGTCGAGGCAGGTGGATTTCAAATTCCCACAAGCAGCGAGGAGCATCCGAGGGCTGGAGTCCACACAAGTGATCGAGGCAGAGGGCAAGCGCCGGCGGCACTCGACCAGGAAGCGACCGGGGCCTTCACCTAATATCAAGACATCGTGGGCGACGGGGATTTGCTCAAGAAAAGCCGTCCGGCAGCGCTGGAGTTTCTCGCCCGCGAGGACAAACTCCATCCAACGATAATGCGGCGCCAGAGTGTCGAAGCTCACAAACGAACGAAATTTGGAATTTGGACCTTGGAGCTTATCTGGTCCTTGGTTCCTGGTCCTTGGAGTTTCTCCCTACGCCACCACATTCCCGCCACCAACCCACCCACGGCATACGCCACCACATCCCATACATCCCCCGTCGTGTGTATGATATGCGGGCCGATCCATTCGAAGAGAACGGACCACACGCAAAGCTGGAACAAAATCTCGCCCGCGTGCGGCGGGCCGTCATCCGCGCGAAGCTTCAGCCAGCGTTGCAAGAGCAGCAACGGCGGCAGCGCACAGGGGATGAGCAGCAGGTCGTTGAACCACGAATGCAAAAACACGCTATGCAAGTGGGGCTTGAGCAGCCAGCGGTTCACAGCATACGCGGTGCAGCAGGCCAGAAAACACGGATCACGCAGATACCGGAACGGGCGCATGTCAGAGCAACGCCAGGATGATCATGCCGAAGCCAACTGCCAGCAGGAGCTTCAGCAGCAGGATTTTTATTAGGAGCATAAGTATTGAATCGCCTTCGCGTGGCGAAACGTCAAAGCCTTTCGCGCACGTGCTCTTCCTCGTGGAAACGCTGGCGCGCCGAGAGAATCGCCGCGCGGCCCAGGTAGCCCACGATTTTGGTCGGCTCCGCCCGCTCCACGACCGGGAGGCGACCGACCTCTTCGCGCAGCATCTTGGCGAGCGCGGCCTGCAGGGGCTCATCGGGATGCGTGACAATCAATTCCGTCGAGGCGGCCTCGGCAACCGCCGAATTCTCCCCGCCATTTTTTCGCAGGGCCCGGAGGATGTCCCCCCGCGTGATGATCCCGGCCAACCGCTGCTGATTATCCACCAGCAAAAGTCCCTGGCGGCGGCAGAGCGCAGGATCGCCGGCGGCGATGCGATTGGCTACTTCACCCAGCCTCATGGAAGTCGGGACGGTGGGTGCTTCCTTGTCCATGACCTCCCCCACGCGGACCAGCTCAAACGGATCGATGCTGTATTCGCGGGTGATGTGATGCCCGCGGCGCGCGAGCTTTTCGGTGAGAATGGAGCGGCGCATGAGCAGCGTCGTGACGCCGAGCGCGGCCACGGAGCCGACCATGAGCGCGGGCAGGAGGTTAAAATCGTGGGTGAGTTCGACCGTAAACACCATCCCCGTCAACGGCGCTCGCATCGTGCCGCCCATCATGGCCGACATGCCCACCATCGCCCAGAGGCCGGCGTCGCCGGTCGGAATCCAGGCTGCAGCCACAGCCCCAAGCGCTCCACCCATGATGAGCAACGGCGCGAGCACACCCCCGGACGTGCCCGATCCCAACGCGATCGCCCACACCAGCGCCTTGGCAATCATGAAACCCCCGACCGCCGTGCCCGATCATTTCGCCGCGCAACAATCCATGAATGGAATCGTAACCGACGCCGAGCACGCGCGGCTCGATCAGGCCGCCAATGCCAACAAATACCGCGCCGATGGCCGGCCACCACATCCAGTGAATCGGCAGCTTTTGAAATAGGTCTTCGCAGGCATAGACGAGCATCGTGAGCAGCCCCGACCCGAACCCAACCAGAATACCGAGCCCGCCGGCAAACAACAGTTGTTCGCCCGAAGGAGCCGCATGCGCGATCACCGGGAAGATCGGCCCCATGCCGAGCAAAGGAATGCGCATTACCGACGCGACCGCGGCAGCCGCTGCCACCGGGATGAAGCTGCGTGGCTTCCATTCGAAGAGCAAAAGTTCGACGGCGAGGAGCACGGCCGCGACCGGCGTGGCGAACACGGCGGACATGCCGGCCGCCGCGCCCGCGACGAGCAACGTTTTGCGCTCGGCGGCGCTAAGATGAAATTGCTGGGCGAAGATCGAACCGAACGCGCCGCCGGTCATGATGATCGGCCCTTCCGCGCCGAACGGACCGCCGGTGCCGATGGAGATCGCCGCCGAAATCGGTTTGAGAATCGCCACCTTGGGCGCAATCCGGCTGCGGCCCAGCAGGATCGCTTCGAGCGCCTCGGGAATCCCATGGCCGCGAATCTTTTCCGAGCCGTATCGCGCCATCAGGCCGACCACGAGGGCGCCCACAACCGGCACCGGAATGAGCCACAGTCCCAAATGATTATTCTGCAATCCCACCGCCACGCTGGAGAAGCGATGGTAGAAAGCGAGATTGGTGATGGCCGCGATCAGCCACAGCAGCACCCAAGCCGCCAGGGCGCCGATCACACCGACGACCAACGCCATCGCCACCAGCAGCAGGACGCGGCGGTCGATGCTGAAATCGGCCAATTCAGATCCGGCTTTACGCGCGGGCCCGACGGCCGGCGCCGGGGGATTAAACAACGCTGCGATGCCAGCTTTCATCAAGGGAAAGATTTTATATCGTATTGCGATATAAGTCAATTCCCGGATGGCATCCTCCCGGCGCGCGGTGCTATCTTGCGGGCATGGTCGCGCGCAAGCAGCTTTCCAAACTGGAGTACGAACACCTCGCCGCTTTTCGCTATGCGTTGCGGCAGTTTCTCCATTTCAGCGAAGCCGCCGCCAAACGCGCGGGCGTCACTCCGCAGCAACACCAGTTGCTGCTGGCCATCAAGGGCTTTCCCGGAAGGTACCATGCCACGGTGGGCGAACTGGCGGAGCGGTTGCAACTCCGGCACCACAGCACGGTGGGATTGATTGACCGGTTGGTGGAACTAAAGCTGGTGGTGCGTGAGCCCGGCACCACCGATCGCCGCCGCGTCTTCGCGCGACTGACGCCGCGGGGCGAACATTTCCTGGATAAACTCGCCGCCGCCCACAAGGAACAACTGCGGCGCATCGGACCGAAGCTGGCTCTGCTTTTGAAGCGACTCTCGGCGGGTAAGAGCTAATCCCAAGACCAGGCGCATAGCTCACGTCTTTTCCCCAGCCCGAAGGGCGAAAGGAAATAGCCCACCGATTCATCGGTGGGTAAGGCGGTGGTTTGCAAATCAAGTCCCGCCAGGGACGAAAGAAATCATCGCACCCGGCAATCCCAATCGAAACCCGGTCCAGCCGCCGAATCGCCGTGAAGACATTTTTTCCTTGTTGCCAGCGGCCCCCGGCACGAAAGTCGCCAGCATGGATTTCCGGATTGATCGCTTCCGCTTCAATTTCAAAATCGCCTTGACCGCCCTCGCTCTGCTTGCCTCCCTCAACCAACTCGCCGCCGCCGCACCCACCAATAACCCCTCGGAACTGATCGACCGCAATGTCCCCGCCCCGATGCGCGACGGCATTGTCCTGCGCGCGAATGTCCATCGCCCGCTCACCGGCGGGCCCTATCCCGTGCTGCTGATGCGCACGCCGTACAATAAGGACAAACAGCATTTCGACACCTACACCAAGGCCGGCTACATCGTCGCGTGCCAGGACGTGCGCGGGCGCTACGCCTCCGATGGCGCGTGGGAATCCTGGCTGCGGCCCAGGACGCATGATGCCGAAGACGGCTACGACAGCGTGCAATGGGCGGCGAAACTCCCCGGCGCGAACGGCAAGGTCGGCACCATCGGTCTTTCGTATAGCGCGTTCCTGCAATGGCGGCTTGCAGCGTTGCACCCCCCTGCCCTCGTTGCCATGTCCGCGCACAGTATTCCCACCAGCTATCTTGATCTCGAAGGCCCGGGCACAATTCGGCCGGGTCGCCGTCTGCGTTGGTGGGGCGTGACGATGGCGCCGGAACTCCGCCGTCACGCTAGCCGTCCCGGCACGCAAAACGAAACCGAGGCCGGCGTTTCGTGGGACGCCGGAGAAGGTGAGCAACTTTTGAATTTTCTCCCGTGGATGAATCTGCCCACCTCACTCTACGAGGACGAAGCGCCGTTCGTCCGCGCCTGGCTGGCGAATCCCCGGCAGGATCCCTGGCAGCTCGAAAAAGATTGTCGCAAAGTCGCCGTGCCCAACCTCGAAGTCTGCGGCTGGTACGATCACGCGAAGGGCGACATGCTCCTCCAACAAACACTCATGAAGAGCGGCGCGTCGGAGACTGCCCGCAAGGGTTCCAAAATGGTCATCGGACCGTGGAGCCATTTTCCGCCCGGCGGCCGGCGCTTCGGCAATATTGATTTCGGTCCCGCCGCCGACATCAGCCTGCCCGCCCTCGATGTCCGCTGGTTCGACTACTGGTTGAAAAACAAAGCCAACGGCCTGGACCGCGAAGCGCCCATTCGGATCTTTGTCATGGGGGACAACATCTGGCGGAATGAACAGGTCTTCCCTCCCAAGACTGCCAAGTCGCGCATATTTTTCCTGGGGGGCAAAGGCAAGGCCAATACTCCCGACGGCAATGGTACTCTCGCCGAAAGCGTCCCGGTGACGGACTCCCCCGACCACTACGACTATGACCCGCGTGATCCGGTTCGCACGCTGTTCGCTCCGGGCAACTTCACCTGCGCCATGGATCAATCCCCGCTCGCCGGACGCAAGGACATCCTCGTCTATCAAACCGAACCGCTTACCCAGCGCGTCGAAGCGACCGGTTTTCCGGAGGTCGAACTCTACGCCGATTCCTCCGCGCCCGACACCGACTGGATCGCACGATTGATTGATGTGTCGCCCGACGGCCTCGCGCGCGATGTTTGCATGGGCGTCATGCGCGCGCGTTACCGCAACGGCCCGAATCGCTCAAGCTGGATCAAGCCCGGCAAGACCTACAAATACACCATCCGTCTCGCTCCCACCTCAAACGCTTTCCTCCCCGGGCATCGCATCCGCCTCGACATCACGAGCTCGGACTTCCCGAATTACGACCGCAACCACAACACCGACACGGATCCGAACACCGATGCCAAACTCGTTACCGCCAGTCAAACCGTCCACCACGGCCTGGCATGGCCGTCGAAGCTGATTCTTCCCTGGGTGCCGGAAACTCCCGCCGGCGAACCGAAGCCTCGAATAGCGCCGGACCTTTTCATCGGCCAGGCGCATCAGTAAACCACCCGACGGAGTTTGCGTTCGCAAATCAGCAGGGAGTCGTGGCATAGTAGGCTCTCGAAATGAAGCCTCGTCACGCCCGCGCACTGCCCCATTTGCTCTGCGCGGCGTTGCTTTCGGTTTCGCTCGGCGTGAATGGCGCGGAGTCCCCCTACCTCTACGGCATCCACGATCATTCACCGGATCCAAGCGAATTTCTGAATCACGTCAAGAATGCCACCGGTGCGGGCGGCTGGGTCACGGCGACTTTTGCCCTGGGTTCAAATACGAATGATTTCAGCGGCGCGAACCTCACCTCGCTCTCGAGCGCCGGCCATACGATCATCGGCCGCCTGAACAATGGCTACTTCCCCGATGGCGCGATTCCTGTCCCCGCCAAGTACGACGATTTCGCGGTACGCTGCAAAAACTTCGTCGCCAATTCCTCGGGCTGCAACATCTGGCTCATCGGCAACGAAAGCAATTTGAACGTCGAATGGCCGTACGACAGCAGCAACGGTCGCTTCAACTATCTCTCGCCGCAGGATTACGCCACCTGTTTCCGCAAGGTTTACAACGCCATCAAATCCATCCGCCCCAACGACAAGGTCATCCCCCAGGCCCTCGCTCCGTGGGGCGGCCCGTACGGCAGCACCAGCGATCTGAATGGCAGCGGCCATCCCGCCGACGGCATGCCGCTTACCTGGGTCCAGTACATGAACCAGATGCTCACCGCCATTCAGGCTTCGGGCCCGCTCGATGGCATCGCCCTCCACATCGGCTCGCGCGGTTACGCCTATGCGGACATCCATAGCACCACCCAGGTCAACGCCGGCGGCCAGAATCTGTATTGGAGCTTCTACAACTACAAGGACTGGATCAACTACGGCATCCCGTCGTCGCTCTATTCTTTGCCGCTCTACGCCACCGAATGCACGGGGCTCTACTACTGGAAAGGCGGCGGCCCGCCCGGCGAAGACCTCACGAAACATTACGAAGCCGGCTGGATGCAGGAAATTTTTGCCGAACTCAACCGCTACAACCAATCCGCGGCGACGAACGGCAAACCCATCTTCCGCTGCGTGAATTTCTACCGCTGGTGCGCCTATTGTGATGGCTGGAATATTGACGCCGACGGCTCGCATCCCAATCCCTACAAGGCCCAGATCCTTGCGGACCTCGATGCCGCCGCCGCCCAAAAATACGCCTGGCCTACAAACGTCACCGTCACTAATCCACCTGCCGCGCCAACGGGCCTGACGGCGGCGGTAGGAAACGGGAATGTGACTTTGAATTGGAACGCGGCGGCGTTTGCCAGTTCATACAACGTCAAGCGCTCCACCACCAACGGCGGCCCCTACGCAGTCATCGCAAGCAATCTCCCGGCACCGGGTTACGTCAATACTTCCATCACTCCGAACACCACGTACCACTATCGCGCTTCGGCGTTGAATTCCTTCGGCGAAAGCACCAACTCGGCCCAGGCCAGCGCCACGCCCACCAATGCGTTGCCCGACGTCATCGTGACCGCAATCACCTGGATTCCCACCGGCCCGCTCTACGCGCCCACGAATGTCGTCTTCAGCGCTACCGTGAAGAATCAGGGCGCGGGCGCGACGCCTGGCGGGACGGTTCTCGGCGTCGGCTTCCAGGTGGATGGCAACCAGGTTTCGTGGTCCGGAACTTACTCCTCGTCGCTCGCCCCCGGCGCGTCCATCACACTCACCGCCGACAGCGGGCCTGCCAGTGTGAACTACTGGACGGCCACGCCCGGCGCGCACACCGTCACTGCGAACGTGGACGACATCAATCGCTTCCCCGAAGGCGATGAGAGCAACAACACTCTCGCGCAGTCTTTCACCGTCCTCGCTAGCGGTTATGCCGTGAACGCCGGCGGCCCGGCGGCGGGCGCCTATGGCGCGGACAACTACTGGTCGGGCAGTGCGAACACCTACAGCAACAACACGACGATTGATTTGAGCGGAGTGACCAATCCCGCACCGATGGCGGTGTATCAAACGGAGCGCTGGGGCAATTCGACCTACGCGCTCAGCAACCTGACGGCCGGCGCAAGCTACAGCGTGCGCTTGCACTGGGCGGAGATTTCTCCGTCGGTCAGCACGAATGGCGACCGGCGCTTTCAGGTCACAATCAACGGCTCCCAGGTGCTGACCAATTTCGACATCTTTGCCGCGGCGGGCGGCAAATTCAAAGCCGTCGCCCGTCAATTCACCGCCACGGCGAACGGCGCGGGACAAATTGTGGTTCAATTCACCCAAGGCGCCGCGAACGAAGCCAAGATCAATGGACTGGAAGTATCGCCCGCCGCGCCGCTCGCCCCGGTGCTGGCCCCCATCGCCAATCGCACCATCAATGAGGGCGATACGCTGTCCTTTGTCGCGCTCGGCTCGGACCCGCAACCCGGCACGGGTTTCGCCGATTTCGAATCCCTCGCGAGCGGCACCACTTCCGTTCTTTTTCGCGCCCCCACCATCTCCAGCACCACGAGCGGATTCCTCGACCCCTCGCCCAACATCGCGATGGTCACCAACTCATCTCCCATCGGCAACGCCAGCACGCGGACCCTGTTCGTGAGCTGGAGCTTCAAGACGGGCACGTCAAACCCCTGGCTGCGCCTCACGGCCAGCGCCGCGGGCACCACCCCGAATCCCATCGTGGATTTCGGCCAGAGTGTGCGCTTCGACGTCTGGACCGACCGCGATTTGAAGGTGGGTCTTGGTCTGCGCGAAACCAATCCGACCAACGCCATCGGCGCGGACGGCGGTACGACCGGACCCATCGAGTTCGCCGGCGTGCCTTCGACCATCGGCACATTCCCCATTCCTTTGCGCACGGTACCGGCAAGTAATTGGATTACTCTCACCTTCAACCTCACCAACGAACAATTCGCCGCCTTCACCGGCAACAGCGTGCTGGACTCCACGACCGGCAAGGGAGTGCTGGAACATCTCGCGCTTGTCCCCGCCGCCGGCCTGGGCACGTACAATGTGTATCTCGACAACTTCACCGTCGTTCCTCCCAGCTCGCTCGCCTACGCGCTCAGCAACGCGCCTGCCGGCGCAACCATCGCCGCGACCAATGGGATCTTCGCCTGGACCCCCAGTGAATCGCAGGGGCCAGGCGCCTATAATATCACCACCCGCCTGACCAAGGACGGCCTCAGCGCCTCCGCGCAGACGTTCACGGTCACGGTGAACGAATCCAACCTGCCACCCGGGCTGGCCGGCATTTCAAATCAACTGGTTAACGCCGGCTCGACGCTTCTCCTGACCAACACCGCCACCGATCCCGACCTACCCGCGAACACATTCACCTTCTCCCTCGACTCCGGTCCGGCGGGAGCCAACGTCAATTCAAACAGCGGAGTATTTTCATGGACTGCGCCTGCCACGCTCACCCGCATCACCAATTCCGCGAACGTGCGCGTCACTGACAGCGGCTCGCCTTCGTTGACCGCGAGCAACTCCTTTTCAATCATCGTCGTGCCACCGCCGCAGGTCTCCGGCATCGCCGCGGTCGCCGGTTCCGCTGTCCTCAACTGGCAGACATTTCCCAACAAGACTTATCGCGTGGAATACAAAAACGATCTTGGCGAAACGAACTGGACCGTTTTGGGCGGCGACCTCGTTGCAACAGGAAACACCCTGGCGTTCACCAACAGTCCGACCCCGTCACCCTGCCGGTTTTACCGTATCCGACAGGTAAATTGACGGACACTCAATTCAGCGGCACCGGGTTTGCCACCACATTGGTGACGTTGCCCTTGATCATCCAGGTGTAACCGCCCTGCTCCACCGTCGTGACATCATTCGCCACGTCATAAGTGTAGCTGGCCACACCCTGACCAGTCGGCACTTGGTCCGAGGGCTTGCTGGCGCAGCCAAACGCCAGGAGTGCCAGGACACAGAACGTCGGGAACCACAAGGTCTTCATAAATCGCATACAGAACTTTTCAAATCCGTACCAGCATTCGCCGCATTCGCTCAAGGTGTCAACTGAAACCACGCTTCGGTAATTTTTCCCGACAGGGAATGCCTTTCATTCGTGCGCAGGAGAGCACTCAATCGCCCGAATCAGATTTGAGAAAGGGTTGGATGGAGCCATAGGCGGCTATCTCGCGGCCGAAGGCCGTGCTCATGAATTTCGGGTTGGGGGCGACGCCGACCCTACCGAGGTCGAGCCGGTCGGCATCCCAGCAGGTGCCGATGGTCGGATCTTTGTGGCGTTTGCCGTCGGTGTGCCAGACGCAGGCGTAGTGGAGCAGTTCAAATTGGTCGTCGGATAAATCGAAGGACTTTCCCCGCAGGGTAGCGGCGTATTCGCCGCCGCGCTGGCCGTGGCCTTCGTCAAAGCTGTCGTTCTGGCGGCGGCTATCGTGGAAGAGCGCGAAGAGCCGGACGACGGTAACGTTGGCGCCGGTGCGGGTGGCGAGGAGGAGGCCGTTGACCTGAACGCGGCGCCAGTGATGGGGGCCGTGAACGGAGTGGCCCGGGACGTGGAATTGGGCGGTGACGGTTCGCCAGAGTTGGTCAAAGTCTATGGGCATTCTTGGAGAGGTTCGATCGCCAGCGGGCGTTCGGGCGTTGCTGCGGACCCCGACTCAGAGCCCTCGGGGGCAGGCAGGAATGTCCACGCTCCGGGGAGGTCGGTCACATTCGCCGGCGGCTGTAGTGGCTATTCTTGTCCGGCAGCACCAGCAGGATGACGGCGGGGAGCAGGACGCCAAAGATGACGGTGAGCACGATGGCGGTGCTGTAGCCCTTGGCGTCGGCCAGCGCCAGGCAGCCCCAAATGTAGAAGACGAACCCGATGGGGATGGCTGCCAGGATGAACCAGTATGGACCGTGCCGGGTAAGCGCCAATCCCAATCCGGCGAGCAGGAGTGGGAGGCCGATTCCCAGGCCGATGATCGAATTCCTCTTTTTCTTTGGTTTCATGTGCCCTTAATCCCAACTGTAACTCCGATTTAAATCACACAATTACCGGCGGCCAGCCGCACGCGCTGCGGCTCACTGAGCTGCGCTCCGTTCAGACGCCGGTTTTCCACGCGGACGTGAAGGCAGATTAGAAGGTCCCTTCGCTTCCGAAAGCGCCGTCGTGCCCCGTAGCGCGGGCGTCCCCGCCTGCGGGTTCTGGCGGCGTCCCGCCGCCAGTTGCCAAAAGTGTCCTAAGAATCTCGCATCGGGATGGTGCGTGAAACTCGCAGGCGGGGACGCCTGCGCTACACCACGCTTACTTCGCCATCACGATCTCGATCGTCTGGTCGCGCTTCTGTTGCGCGTCTTCCTCGGCCTCCACGGGGCGGCCGGTGACAGGAGTTTCCAAGGAGGCCGGCTTGTGGTCGCTCGCGGCTTCGCCGGTCTTGTGGAATTTGACGCTCACGATCTTGCTCATGCCGTGCTCCTGCATCGTCACGCCGTAGAGCACATCGGCCATGCCGATGGTGCGCTTGTTGTGCGTGATGACGATGAACTGGGAGTGGTTGAGAAAACGCTGCAGGATGCGAATGAAGCGGTTGATGTTCGATTCGTCGAGCGGGGCGTCCAATTCGTCGAGCACGCAGAACGGGCTGGGCTTGACCTGGTAGATTGAGAAAAGCAGCGCCACGGCAGTCATGGTCTGTTCGCCGCCGGACAGGAGCGAGATGGTCTGGAGCTGTTTGCCCGGAGGCCGCGCGACGATATCAATGCCGCTCTCGAGCAGGTCGTTTTCGTCGGCGAGCACGAGGTCGGCTTTGCCGCCGCCGAAGACTTCGGTGAACATGTTGCGGAAATTCTCGCGGATGCGCTCGAAGGTCTCGCGAAACATGTCGCGGGTCTGGACGTTGATGCGGTTGATGACTTCCAGCAACTGCGCCTTGGCCTGGACGAGATCGTCGTGCTGCTGGCTCAGGAACTGGTGGCGCTGCTCGGTTTCCTCGTATTCCTCAATAGCCACGAGGTTCACCGGGCCCATTTCGTCGAGGCGCTGCTGGATGGTCTCGCATTGCTTCGCGACCGCATCCCAATCGGTGCCGGCGCCGGAGGCGGCCATTTCCTCGGGGGAAAGAACCTCGACCTTGGGAGCGCCTTCATCCGCGAAGGTAATGGTGATGCACTCGCTGCGAACGTCGTCGAGATTGAGATGGTACTTCTGCTGGATCTTCTCGCGGAGGTTTTGCGCGCCCATGTTTTTCTGGGCGAGTTCGACCTCGATATTGCCGCGCTGCTGCTGGCGTTCCACCAGTTCGCGGCGGGATTCGCGCAGGGTTTCCTCGCGGCCGGTGATTTCGGCTTCCTGGGATTGCTTGCGACCGTGGAGCGCCGCGGCCTGGGCGTTGACCTGCTCGCGGTCCACGCGCAGCTTCTCAATGCGGCCGCGCGAATCCTGAATTTCCGCTTCCGCCTGTTCCTTGCGCGAAAGCGAGGACGAGATGTCATGCTTGCGTTGCTCGATGACGTGGCTGAGTTCGCCGATGCGGCCGGTGAGCGCCTGCTGCTGCTGCTGGTAGGAGGCGGACATCTGCTCCTCGGTGGCGAGGGCGACCTTGCTCTCGGTGAGCCCGGTGTTGGCGGCGTCGCGGTCGGCGCGGAGCGTTTCCAACTGGGCGGACAATTCTGTGACGCGCGACTGGGTGGATTGCTCCCGGGCTTCGCACGCGGCGACTTCGTCGGCGAGGGCGGTGCGCTTGGCGCGGCCTTCCTCTTCCTGCGCGGCGAGGCTTTGGACTTCGTAAACAACGGTGTCAATTTTCTGATGCAGGAGGCGGTTGGAATTCTGGAGAGCGTTGAATTCGCCCTCGTGCGTGGCGATGGCGACTTCCTGCGCGCGCAATTCCGTCTGCGCCTGCTGGATGCTGGCCTGCAATTCCGTCTGCTCGCTGACGAGCGCGCCGCGGGCGCGGCTGAGTTCCGCGACTTCCGCCTGCAGCGTGCTCAACTCCGCGCGCAGTTCAGCGATCTGATTGCGGCGGCCCAAAATGGAAGCGGGTGCCTTGCCGTCGGCGGCCCCGGCGGCGCTGCCGCCGGTGTAAACTCCATGCGCGCTGAGCATTTCGCCGGTCAGCGTGACGTAGTGCATCGCGCCGCCTTCCTGCCGCCAGGCTTCGGTCGCGGCTTCGAGGTCACGGACAATGCGGGTCTGGCTGAGCAAACGGGTGAGCAGCGGACGCACCGCCGACTCGCCGCGAACCACCGCCAGCGCGTCCAACGGCTTGCCGTTGAGCTCGGGATTTGCAGCGGACAGATCGGCCAGCGCTTCACCGCCGCCATGCAACGCGAGCGGCGCGATGCTCGCGCGGCCGGCCTTGCGGGAATTGAGATCGGTCAGAATCTGGCGCGCGGACTCGGGCTGCTCGGTGAGCACGAGCTGCAAATGATGTCCGAGCGCCGTTTCGATGGCGGTGACAAATTGGTCCGGCACTTCGATGCGATCCGCCAGCGAACCGAGGACGTGCTGGGATTGCTTCAAGGCCGCCAGCGCGCCGGCGCTGAAACCTTCGTGCTCGGACGCAAGCTGCTCCAGCACGCTGAGGCGCGAGCGCTTGCCGGCCTGGCGTTCCAACGCTTCGTCCTGCCTTTTGGCAGCCTGCTCGATTTCGCCCTGGATGGACTTCAGGCGAGCCTGGCGTTCCTCGACGGTGCCGCGCTGGGTCTGCGCATTGAGCTTTTGAGCCTGCACATTGGCGGCGAACTCATGCAAACGCACGTCCAGCCGCGTGCGCTCTTCTTCGAGCTGAATCTTTTCGGCGGAAAGCTTTTCCAGCCGGACGACGTTGCCCTGCTTTTGCAGGTCGAGCGCGTTGATCTCATTGCGCGCCTGGCTGACTTCCTGGGCGGCGGAAAACAATTCCGACTGGGCCTGACGCAGGGATTCCTGCCGCTGGCGCAAATCGTCCTCCAGCTTGCGGAGGGCTTCCTGCCGGCTCTTCAGCGCGTCGCGATGCTGTTGCAGCGCGGTCGTGGCGGTGGCGAGATTCGCGGTCACCGATTCCAATTCCCGCTGTGCGATCTCGCGGCGTTCCTCGGCTTGCGTGATGTCGGCAATGGCCTTGGCGTTCTGCGCGGCAAATTCGGCGAGGCGTTCCTCATTGAATTGGATGCGGCCTTCATGCCGGTCGGCCTCGCCCTTCAATTCCAAACCGCGCTGCTGGCAGGTGGCGATCTCGTGCTCCAAATCCGAGAGGCGGCTGCGCAGTTCGGCAATTTCATCCTCGGCGCGCAAGACATCGGCGGAGCCGGTCTCGATTTGATCGCGCAAGGCTTCGGCGGCGGATTCGCGCTCGCGGATTTCGCCAATGAGCAAATCCAATTGATGCCGCGCCAGCTGGGTTTCGAGGTGCTGGAGTTCCACCGCGAGCTGCTTGTAGCGGCGGGCTTTCCCGGCCTGGCGTTGTAGCGAGCCGATCTGGCGCTTCACTTCCCGCACGAGGTCGGCGACGCGCAAAAGATTCTGCTCGGTGTATTCGAGCTTGCGAAGGGCTTCCTTGCGCTGGGACTTGTATTTCGTGATGCCGGCGGCTTCCTCGAAAATCATCCGCCGGTCTTCCGGCTTGCTGGAGATGATCTGCGTGATGTTGCCCTGGGCCATGATGCTGTAGCTTGTGCGGCCCACGCCCGTGCCCATGAACAGTTGCTGGATGTCCTTCAACCGGCAGGGCGTCTTGTTGATGAAATATTCGCTGCCGCCGTCGCGGAAAACCCGCCGCGTGACGGTTACTTCGCTGTAAGCCACTTCGACGCCCGCCGCGTGCAAATGCTCCGCGTCCACATCGCCGATGGTCAGGGAAACTTCGGCCAGGCCGAGGGGCTTGCGGCCGTCGGTGCCGTTGAAAATCACGTCGGCCATTTCGCCGCCGCGCAGCGCGCGCGCGGATTGCTCGCCCAACACCCAGCGGATCGCGTCCGAGACATTGGACTTGCCGCAGCCATTGGGTCCCACAATGGCCGTTACACCCGGGAGGAAGTTCAGGGAGGTCTTGTCAGCGAAGGACTTAAAGCCCAGAACCGTAAGATTCTTCAGATACATGTTGTTCAGCCAAGGGAAACACAGCCGCTGGGGCTAGTAAAGTGTAAAACCACTATATGCAGCATACTGCTGCTGTCGGCGCACAACTAATGGTGAGGAACCGTTGGTCAGTGCTGCGCGCCCGCAAACCCTCTTTTCCCGGCTATTTCCACTAACTATCAATGATTTACACCATATTACTCTCGCCTTTCAAGACTATTCCGGAAAAACTTTGACGTTCGATGAGCATCAACCAATTCCCCCGGATGGCGTGGCCATTGCGGTCTATAACCATTTGGATTTTCACCCTGCTGCTGCTTGCCGTTTGCTCCCTGAGCCGAGCCGCAACTTATGAACCCTCTAACTTTTCGCCGCCCAAGCCGGAACGCGAAATGCGCGCCGCCTGGGTCGCCACGGTCGGCAACATTGATTGGCCGTCGAAAAAGGGACTCAGCACCGCCGAACAAAAGGCCGAGCTGATCCACATTCTCGACCGCGCGGCGGAGTTGAAACTAAACGTCGTCATCTTCCAGGTCCGGCCGGCGTGTGATGCGATGTATGCCTCGAAGATCGAGCCGTGGTCGGAATTTCTCACCGGTACCATGGGCCAGGCGCCCGAGCCGTATTATGATCCGCTCGCGTTTGCGGTGACCGAAGCGCACGCGCGGGGTTTGGAGTTGCACGCATGGTTCAATCCATATCGGGCGCGGCCGGGCGGCTCGACGGCCACTGCTTCGGCGAATCACATTTCCAAGACCCATCCCGAACTCGCGCGCAGCTACGGCACCAAGGGAATGATGTGGCTCGATCCCGGCGAAAAGGCGGTGCAGGACTATTCCCTGCGCGTGGTGATGGATGTGGTCAATCGCTACGACGTGGATGGCATCCACTTCGATGATTATTTCTATCCTTACAAGGAAAGCGATGCCTCGGGCCGCGAGCAGGACTTCCCCGATGACGCAAGCTGGCGGCGTTATAGCGCGAAGGGAAAACTAAGCCGCGCAGATTGGCGGCGCGAGAACGTGGATAATTTTATCGAGCGCGTTTACACATCCATCAAGGCGGCCAAGCCGTCGGTGAAGTTTGGCATCAGCCCGTTCGGCATCTGGAAGCCCGGCACGCCACCGCAGATCAAAGGTTTTGACGCTTACGACTCGCTCTACGCCGACTCGCGCAAGTGGCTCGCCAGCGGCTGGTGCGATTACTTCGCGCCGCAACTGTATTGGTCGATTGAGGTGAAGGAACAAAGCTTCCCTGTGCTGCTGAAGTGGTGGACCGAACAGAATCCCAACCACCGCATCATCGCGCCCGGCCTCGACACCACCAAAACCGGGCGCCGGAATCGTCCGAGCGACGAAGCCGAATCAAGCGGCAAGAAGAGCCGTCCCGGCTGGCCCAATGAGGAGATTCTGAATCAAATCAAACTCACCCGCTCAACACCAGGCGTAGAAGGACACGTGCATTGGAACATGCGCAGCTTGATGCGCAACACAGAGTTGGATGAAGCGCTGATCCGCGGGCCGTATGACGAGCCCGCGTTGGTGCCGGCCTGCCCGGGGCGGGCTGATCATGCGCTGGGAAAGCCGAACGTATCGGTGAACGATTCGCAGTTGAAGTGGACCGCGAACGCGAAGGCGGGCAAACCGTGGCTGTGGGTCGTGCAGACCAAGTCCGGCGGGAATTGGACCACGAAGATTCTGACGGCCGATAAAAGCAGCCTTTCGCTGGGGACGCCACCGGACGCCATCTGCGTCAGCTACGTGGATCGATTCGGGGCATGGAGCCAGCCGGCGGCCCTGCAAAAGGCGAAGGCGAAAAAGTGATTCTGGAAGGGCTGTAAGCCGAATTCTGTCTGCCCGGATTGCTCCGGGGAGAGAATCATTTATCTTAGCAGCCTTACCCGGGACCCGCCGTTCCTTGCGGAACGGACTGGAGCGGGCAGCTCCGAAGGTCCCCTATTTGGCCTTGCACCCGATGGGGTTTTCCGTGCCTCCGGGCTTACGACCGGAGCGGTGGGCTCTTACCCCACCTTTTCACCCTTACCGACGCGAACGCCGGCGGTATATTTTCTGTGGCACTATCCGTCGGCGGGCCTCACGGCACCGCCTCCCGGGTATATCCCCGCCGCACATGGCGACGAGGTTACGCGGCATCGCGCCCTTCAGTGTTCGGACTTTCCTCCCCGGTCGCGGCGCAAGCGCCCAACCGGAGCGACTCTCCGCCCTTCCAGAATCAGCCGTAAAATACACCCTGTGCGCCCCCGCCGCAACCCTTCCTGACAGGGCGGCGGGGGTATATGCCAAATCGGTGTATACACTGTATACACTGTATACAAGGCGCATAAACATTGGGTGGAATAAGGGTCATTCCGTGTTACGTCCGGCGTTACACTGTTAACACCATTATAAAATCAGGGCGTGGCCAGCGGACAGGCGATCCGCGATATAGCCGACTGCCTGCTGACGTTAAGAATTGGATGCGTTTGCCCAAATCTCCGAGGGAATGGAAAATCCTCGTCTTAATCCTAATCGTACTCCTAATCTTAATCGCAATCCCAATGGACGACTTGTTGCTCCAAAACATACAGGATGTCTTCCAGATCGAGGGACGTGGTACCGTGGTCACGGGCGAAATCGGACCGGGTTGGAAAACGGCGAAGCGCGGCGAAAAAATTGAACTGCGAACGCCCGGCGGTGGGAAAATCAAAACGGCGATCAAGGATATGGAGCTTTTTACCAAGGGCAGATTGGACCGTGGGCCAAGCCGACATAGTGCTGCCTTGCTCCAAGACGTGGTCGCGTCGGATCAGATCCCACGCGGGACCGAAATGTGGCGACGATTGGATGATGCATCGAGCTGAAGTTATATGTGGCCCTTCAAGAAACAGAAGCAGACCTTGGATGAGGTCGGTCGTTCCGAACTTCATTACGCGGCGCGGGACGGCAATCTTCCCGCTGTTGAAAAGTTGGTGGCGGGCGGCGCCGAGGTGAATCTTCAAGACCAGTTGGGCTGGACGCCGCTGCACTTTGCAGCGCAGGCGCTTTCCGAACCGGTCACCCGTTACCTGCTGTCGCATGGCGCCACCGTTGATCTGGAGGATGGTCATGGCAATACGCCGCTGTTCCGGGCGACTTTCGCGTGCGAGGGCGATGGCAAAGTGATTCAAGCACTGCGCGCCGCCGGGGCGGATCCGAAGAAGAAAAACAAAATCGGAATCAGCCCGGTGGCGCTGGCGCGGACGATTGCGAACTACGACATCGCCCAATTTTACAGCGACATCCAGGACGGCTGACCAACCGGCCTGCTGCTTCTATTTTCTCCATGGCACAGCGGCGTTTCAGATTATTCGTGGTTAACCAGGTTCAATTGGCATGTCAATCAACACTTCGACCGTTGACGCCTATATCGCAAAGAGAGGCTTCCAATGCAGAATTGGGGACGCCGATTGGCCAACCATCCTGAAAAAGATCCAGGCCGTTTTTGGTCGCAGGTTGCGGCATCGTTGCCGACTGGTCACTCAGCCGGAAAACCCTCTGGCGCGATACTGCACTGTTATTCCAGATGGCGTTCCCCAGCCCTACCGGCACATTTTTTATCTCGAGATTTATGGCGGAGACTCACCGAAAATGCGGGGGCTTGAGCGCTGGCTTTCCGCACGCGCAGTACTGTGGAATGAACTTTGGCAATTGGACCCGGAGAGCAAGGAACACTTCTTTGCGGGATTGCGGATTTACGGTTTTGAGCCACAGAACCTCATCAAGCCTGTGCCGAAAGCAATTCCGGGCCGGTTGGATAACGCCGCTACTAACTCTCGCATCTGAATCTCCATTTGTTGCCAAATTGATTAGCCTAAACGCCTCATTCGCACTACCTTGCCACACGGATGAATATTCAAGTGGCGGTTCTGTGCGACGCGGCGACCGACGGGGACGGGAAGCTGAATCTGCTGGGGGCTTTCGATACCATCAATACCTCCCAACTCCCCGCCCTGCACCCGCAATGCTCGATCGCCCTGCGCATCACGTTCTTCAGCGATGACGAGGGGAAACACGAAGTGCGCCTGGCATTTGTAGATGCCGACGGCCGCTCGATCATGCCGGATTTCCCGCCCATCCCGATCGAAATCGCGCTGCCCGACGACATGCATTTCGGCACGCGCAATTTCATCATCAACATCCAGCAACTCACCTTCGCGCAGCCGGGCCTGCATTCGATCGACGTCACGATTGACGGCAAACCGGCGACGAGCATTCCGTTGATGGTGCGGCATGAACAGCCGCAGACGGCGGGTTAAGTCGCGCGCTGGAGCACGCTGTCCCGCTGCGCCCAGGCGGGGTCCGGGTTCGGATAATCCAGGTTGTAATTCAATCCCCGGCTTTCGGGGCGTTGCATGGCGCAGCCGACGATGATTTCGGCGACGGTCGCGATGTTGCGAAGTTCAAGGAGATCGCTGGTGACGGTGAAGTTCCAGTAATACTCGTGGATTTCCTCCTGCAGATTCGCGATGCGTTTTAGGGCGCGCTCGAGGCGCTTGTTGGTGCGGACGATGCCGACGTAGTCCCACATCGCGCGGCGGATTTCGTCCCAGTTGTGCGAGACGACGACCAACTCGTCGGGATTCGAAGCACTGCCGGCGGACCAGTCGGGAATCTGCGTCGCGACGGGCGGTTGACCATGACCATCGGTATGGCGGGCGGCGCGGTGGGCGCACACGAGAGCTTCCAATAGTGAATTGCTCGCGAGGCGATTGGCGCCGTGCAAGCCGGTGCACGCCACTTCACCGATCGCGTATAAACCGGGCATGCCGGTCTCGCCGTTGAGGTTGGTGACCACGCCGCCGCACTGGTAATGCGCGGCCGGCACAACGGGAATCGGCTCGCGCGTGATGTCGATGCCGAAGCCCAGGCAGGTCTGGTATATATTGGGGAAACGTTCCTTGATGAACTCCGCGGGCTTGTGCGTGATGTCGAGGAGGACACAATCGTCGCCGCTCTTCTTCATCTCGCCATCAATCGCGCGGGCAACGACATCACGCGGCGCGAGGGATTTGAGCGGATGATACGCGTCCATGAATTCGACGCCGGAGAGCGTCTTCAACACCCCGCCCTCGCCGCGCACCGCTTCGCTGATGAGAAATGATTTGGCCCGGGGATGATACAGGCAGGTGGGATGGAACTGGATGAATTCCATGTTCGCGACCGCCGCCCCGGCGCGGTAGGCCATGGCGACGCCGTCCCCGGTGGCGATGTCCGGATTAGTCGTGTAGAGATAGACTTTCCCGCAGCCACCCGTGGCAAGCATGGTCACGGGGGCGGCGAAGGTTTCGACGACACCGGAAGCTTTATCGAGCACATAAACACCCAGGCAGCGGTTTGCGCTGGGACGGCCAAGCTTGCGCGTGGTGATCAAGTCGATCGCGAAATGGTTTTCGAAAATCTCGATGTTGGAACTCGCGGCAATCGCGCCCAGCAACGAACGCTCGATCTGTCGTCCGGTGATGTCCTTCGCGTGCAGGATGCGGCGTTTGGAATGTCCGCCCTCGCGGCCCAGATCCAGTTCGCGGGCACCGTGACCGCGCGGATCTTCGCGCTCGGTGAACTGCATTCCCATCTCGATGAGTTCAGCGATGCGGGCGGGACCTTCCTCGATAATGGTCCGGACCACCGCTTCCTTGCAAAGACCGGCGCCGGCTTCGAGCGTATCGCGCACGTGCAGTTCGAAGGAATCCTCCTTGCTCGTGACCGCGGCGATGCCGCCCTGCGCGTAATTCGTGTTCGACTCGGCTTTGTTCTTCTTGGTGATGATGGCCACCCTGCCCTTCGCCGCCAGCTTGAGCGCGCAAAACAACCCGGCAATGCCGCTGCCGAGCACGAGGTAATCGAACTTCTTCATCAAAGTGGCGCGTTGTCAATCAGCCGCGTTTTGCCCACAAAAACAGCCAGCGCCACCTGCACGCCGCGCGCAACACGTGTGACCGGTTGCAACGTCCGCGGATGAAAGAACGCAATATAGTCCACGCGGGCCGCCGGGGCGGAGGAAATGACGCGCTGCATTTTGGTTCGCAAAGCCGCCGCCGATACTGGCGACTTCGCGGCGCGGACCTCCGATTGCGCCAGCTTGATGGCGCGGTGCAAAACTGTTGCCTGCGTTCGCAGATCGCCGATCAGATACTGATTGCGCGAACTCATCGCCAATCCGTCGCGCTCGCGCACGGTGGGCGCGACCACGACCTTCAGCGGAAAATCCAGATCGGTCACCATTTTCTGGATCACCGCCGCCTGTTGCCAATCCTTGGCGCCGAAGATGGCGATGTCGGGCTGCGCCAGGTGAAAGAGCTTAGCCACGATGGTCGTCACGCCGCGAAAATGCGTCGGCCGCGAAGCGCCTTCCATGCTCTGCGAAAGCTTTTCCTCCACGACGTAGGTGCTGTATTCCGCTTCGGGCGAGCTGGGATAAATTTCGCGGTTGTGCGGGGCGAAGATGGTGTCGGCGCCGGCGGCCCGGCACAGTCTGGCATCGGCGCCCAGGCTGCGGGGGTAACGGGTATAATCTTCCTTCGGGCCGAATTGAGTGGGGTTCACGTAAATGCTGACCACCACTTTGCCGCGCGGCCCGGCGAGCTTGCGGGCGCGCTCGACCAGGCTGCCGTGTCCGGCGTGGAGGCTGCCCATCGTGGGCACCAATACCACGCGCACGCCGCTTTTGCGCCAGTCGCCGGCGACTTTTTGCATCGTCCGTACTGAAGAAATGATACGCATCCAGTCGGCATAAAATAACGACTGACCGTGCAAATGCGAGAAGTTAAGCGGTGGAGGGATTTGAGTCCGTGGCAGCCGAGGTGACGAGGCTCCAATTTATCGAACGGTATCAGGCCTCCGAATTAGTTAGAGCCTCGTTACCCCGGCTGCTACCATTTGAAAGGAAGGGCAGCTACACTTGTGAACGTTCTCATCTCTCCAGACAAATTCAAAGGCACGCTGGCCGCGCAAACGGCCGCGGAAGCGATCGCGCGCGGCTGGAAGCGCGCACGGCCGGCCGATGCGATTCGCCTCGCACCGATCACCGATGGCGGCGACGGATTCGGCGAAGCCCTGGCTGCCGCGATGCGGGTGAGACGTCATAGCATAAAAACCATGGACGCCTCGCATCGGTCCTGCCGGTCGCGGTGGTGGTGGGATGCCAAAACCCGCACGGCCATTATTGAGACCGCGACGGTGATTGGTCTCGCGATGCTGCCGCCGGGGCGATTTCATCCGTTCGTGCTCGATACGTACGGGCTGGGCGCGGTTTTGCGGGCGGCGGCGCGCAAGGGCGCGCGACGACTTTTGATTGGCCTGGGAGGCAGCGCAACGAACGACGGCGGGTTTGGCATGGCCCGTGCGCTGGGCTGGAAGTTTTTTGATGCCGACGGGACTGAGATTGTGAAGTGGCCTGACCTTCAGGACCTCGCCCGGGTGCATGAACCACAGGAACGCTTGCGCTTCGAAAAGGTAACCATCGCCGTGGACGTGCATAATCCATTGCTCGGCCGGCACGGAGCGACGCGGATTTACGGGCCGCAAAAAGGCGTCCGGCCTCGGGACGTTTTGCCCGCGGAGAAGGCATTGGGCCGGTTGGCGCAAGTGATGAATCGCCAATTTGGCGGGCGCAAACACAGTCAGGCCGGCGCCGGGGCGGGGGGCGGACTGGGCTTTGGGTTTCTCTCGTTCCTGGACGCGGAGCTTGAAAGTGGATTTGAACTGTTCAGCGAAGTCAACGGGCTGGTGGAGCAATTGAAATGGGCGGATAAGGTGATTACCGGTGAAGGTTCGTTGGACCGCTCGACGTTGATGGGCAAAGCGGCCGGGCAATTGGCGAAGGAATGTCGGCGAAAGAAAATTCCCTGCGTCGCGCTGGCGGGGGTCGTTGCGCCGGAAGCGCGGCGGGCAAGATTGTTTTCAAAAGCCTACTCCCTCACCGAACTGGCCGGACCGCGCGCCGCGAAGACTCAACCCGCTTACTGGCTGGAACGGCTGGCGTTTCAGGCGGCGAACCAGTAACGTCTGCCGCATGAATCTCGAAGATCACGCAGGGGACGTCATTCGCAAAGCGCGGGCGATGTCGAATGTTTCGCCCGAAGCCGCGGCTCAGGCGGCGGGAATGACGCCGGCTGAATTGGCCGCGCTGGAAGACAGCGGTCAATCTGCAAAAAAGCCGGACGTGGCGGCGCTGGCCAAGTTGATCGGTGTGGATGCGAAGAAGCTCGAAGCGCAACTGGCCGGCTGGCATCCCAACGAACCAGACCTGGGCACGTGGCGCGAATTTCGCCAGATCACCACCAGCGGGGACGGCATGACGGTGAATTGCTACCTCGCCTGGGATGAGGTGTCGCGCGAGGCCGCATTATTCGACACCGGCTTCGAGGCCAAGCCGATCAATGACCTGGTCGAGGAGCACAAGTTGCAGCTCAAACACATTTTCATCACCCACACGCACCCGGACCACATCGCGGCCCTGCCGGAGATTCGCGCGAAGTATCCGAAGGCGAGGATGCATTGGAGCGCAAAGGACGCCGCGGTGGCCGAACGCAACCGCGCGAACGATTTCATTCAACTGGGCAGCCTGCGCATCACGAATCGTGACACGCCCGGCCATGCGGACGACGGCGTGACCTATATCATCGGCACGTGGCCTGATGACGCGCCGCACGTGGCGATCGTGGGCGACGCGATTTTTTCGGCCTCGATGGGCCGCGGCAACCAGTCATGGGACGTCGCGAAACAGAAGGTGCGCGAACAGATTCTTTCGCTGCCGGCGGAGACGTTGATTTGCCCCGGTCATGGACCAGTCACGACCGTGGGCGAGGAGAAGCAGTTTAATCCGTTTTTTTGATTCATTCACCGGCTCGTAGCGGCCGAGGTAACGAAGCTCCATCCGTCCGGCAGCCAGGACGCGTTCGAAAAGAAGGAGCCTCGTTACCTCGGCTGCTACTTGGGTTTACGGGCATCCAGCCAGACGTGGGTGCCGAAGCGGGGAAGAATTGAGGCGGCGACTTTGTTCGCGCTGCGGACCACGTTGCGCAGGGCGGAGGTGTGACCGTGTTCCTGAAAGGCGACGAAGGTATCGCAGGCGTGAATCGTGAAACCCGCGCGGGCGAACAGATGCCGCAGTTCGCCCCGGGTGTATTCACGCCAATGAAAACCGTAAAAGGCCTTCTTCCCGTTGCACTCGTAGTCTTCGAACTCCCAATAGGCGTCGATCAACTTCTCCTCGGAGCGTCCAAGAATCAAGGCAGCCAGACTCTGGAACGAAGCGCGGTTCGGAACGGTGATGCTCACGCGGCCACCGGGTTTCAACACGCGCCAGAGTTCGCGCACGAACTTCACGGGATTGAAGCCAAAATGTTCCAAGGTCTCCCAGCAGATGATCGTGTTAAAGGATGCGTCGGGGAGATCGAGTTTGTGCGTCGCGGTCAGCGTGGGACCGAACATTTCGAAGAGGTCCACGAATCGTGCATCCACGCGATGCTTCTGATAGAGCGGCTTCAGCGGATACACCGCCGGATCGTCGCCCTCGAGCACGACGAAATTGGACGCGTTGGGACGAAGCAGAAATGGCGTGTAACCGTAAAATGGCCCGATCTCCAAAACGTCGCCGAGCGGTCCGTCGAAGAAGTTGAATAGCTGGCAACTCTTGTAGAGCCGCGGCGCCTGGAGTGAAAAATAACCGTGGTGCGTTTCGGCGACACCCGCTTCTTTCGCCAGGGCCAGCGCCTGGGCCGCGAACTCCGCTTCGGTCATCATTGCTGGGCGCCCTGGCGTTTGCGGACTTCCACGAGTCGTTTGGCCAGGTTCATCGCCGCCCGCATGCTCGACGGATTCGCGATTCCCTTGCCCACAATGTCGTACGCGGTGCCGTGGTCCGGCGAAGTGCGAATAAACGGCAGGCCCAGCGTCCAATTCACCCCCGATTCGAAAGCCACCATCTTCATCGGCGCGAGTCCCTGGTCGTGATACATGGCGATGATCGCGTCGAATGCGCCGCGATAGGCGTGAAAGAAAAGCGCATCCGCGCTGATCGGACCCACGGCGTCCAATTGCCGATTCTGCGCGGCGAGCACCGCCGGGCCGATGGTCGTGATTTCCTCGTTGCCCATGGCGCCGCCTTCGCCGGCATGCGGATTCAAACCGCACACGCCCACGCGCGCGCGCGGCAGGCCCAGGTCGCGGCAAGCCTGCGAAGCCAGTTCGATCGCCAATCCGATCTTGTTCTGATTCAAACGGTCGGCGACCTGGCGAAGCGGCAGGTGATTGGTGGCCAGCGCCACGCGCAGCCAGCGGCCGCGGTCATCGTGGCCGAGCAACATCATTACCGTGCGGTCGGTGCCCGCGAGCTGGGAGAGATATTCCGTCTGGCCCGCAAACGCCATGCCGGAGCGGATGATGGATTCCTTGCTCACCGGCGCGGTAACCATGGCGTCGAGTTCGCCCCGGAGACATTTTTCCGCCCCGGCTTTGAGCCAGGCAACGGCGGCCTGGGCGGCCAGCGCGGCGCCGGCGGGCAAATCCGGAAGCAGCGGCGCGGGCAGCGGATTGGAAATGCGGATGTTACCGGCAGGATTGGGATTGCCGGGTTCGGGCAGCCGAAAATTAAGGCCGAGTCGACCGTTTAAGCGGTGCAGGTAGCCCGCGTCGCCGATGATCTCGTAGCGTTGTTGACTGCCCTCCGCGGCCTCGGCTGCCAACGCTTTGAGGGTGACCTCTGGCGCGATACCAGTGACATCACCGAGAGCAATTCCGATCCAGCCGGTCATGGTTTGTCAGCCTGTTAAATAAAGAGCCCGGTGAGGGCACCGGGCCTGCCGGGATTCGGTTTGTTCGTCACCCGGCTAGAAGTAACGAACGAACGTCTTCTTGCGGAGCCGTTCGATCCAAAGTTTCTCCAGCCGGCTGCCTTCGTTGTCGAGAATGGTGCGCTCGATGCGGTCGCGCAGTTCGGTCAGCGGCACATAGCGGGAAGTCTGAACGTCCTCTGCGTAGAGCAGATAAAATCCCTCGGAGGTGTCGAGGACCGGGCTCATCTCGCCTTTCTTCAACGCAAACGCGGGCTCAGCGAGGTCCTTGGAAAGTTCGGCCTTGGTCCACCAACCGGCGTTGCCCCCTTCCTTCTTCTGGGCACCCTGCGAATAGACGCTGGCCATTTCCGCGAAGCTCGCTCCAGCCAGTACCTTCTGACGGATTTCCTCCAGCAGCTTTTTCGGCGAGGGCGCATCGGCCTGATCCGGCTTTTTCAGCAGGATCGTCCGCAGTTGGATCTTCGGCTCCAGCTTGTACTCGTCCTTGTGCAGCTGGTAATAGGCTTCGATCTTGTGCGGCGAGGCGACCAGGTCCGAAGAAACGTTCTTTTGCCGCATAATGCTGATGACGATGCGGTCCTTGATCTGCTGGCGGAGCTTTTCGAGGGTCAAGCCGTTATCGTGCAGCGTCTTGATCATGCGCATGCGGTCGCCGCCGTAGCGCGTGCGGATTTCGCGTTCCACTTCCTTGTCCACCTCGACATCAAGAATGCCGGGAGGAAGTTTCACATTGGCGTTGAAATCGTGGAGAATCAACTGGCGCTGGACCAACTGTTCGAGGTTGGCGCCCTGCATTTCCGCCATCTTGCGCCGCAACGCCTCGGGGTCGCGCGCGTAATCGCGCAGCAGCTGGTCCTGGGTCTGCTCGTTCCACATGTTCACGTCCTGGCTCGTGATGAGCGAATCGTGCACGATGGTGCGAATGGCGTCCGCCAGGTCCGCGCGCGCCAGCGGGACCGAAGCCAGCAGTAACCCCGCGGTCAGGGTGAGATAAATCGGTCGCATTTGATTTGAGGGGACTTTAATGGCAGGGCCGGTAAACGGTCAAGAGTGGCGAAGGCCCGAAAAGCTCCAAGGACCAAGCGCCAAGCTCCAAAGAAACTTCAAACTCCAAACTTCAAACTTCAGGGAAGTCCCAATCTTCAAGCCCCCAATTCCCGCTTTTGCTTTTGAAACTGCCGACGTCTATGCTACCGGCGAATGCGCTCGAGTCCCATCGTAGGTCATGGCCGCTGGTCAGCAGCGTTGATCGCCCTTTGCGCGATAGCTTTCGCCACGCCAGCGTTGGCTACGGACGAAATGATTTCCAACGGCGGGTTCGAGGCGGGGCTCAAGGGTTGGACGCGGTGGGGGAAGAACGCGAATTTAATCACGCTCGAATCGGGGGCGGCGAATTCGGGAACGAACGCGGTGAAAATCGTTCACGGACACAATGCGCTGGTGGTGAATAGCCCGGTCGCGGCGGGGAAGGCTTACGAAATAAGTCTGTTCGAGCGGCTGGCGGGCGAAAATCCGGCGGGACAGATTGCGATTTCCTACAGCACGGAGGGCGGTGCCTTTCGCAGCGCAGGATTTAAACTTTTCAAGATCGTGCCGTCGGGCAAGGAACCGGGAGATTGGACGAATTTTCGGCAGGTGTTTGTTCCGCCAGCGGTCGCGGTTTCCGCGCAATTTGCCTTCACGGCTTTGGATGGCAGCACGATCTGGCTGGACGATATTTCATTGCGCGAAGTGCCCCGGCCATCGGAATTGGCCGAGCCGCCCGCGGCCTGGGATGGATTGAAGCGGCGGACGGAGAAGCCGTTGTTCAAGGAATTGCTCACGACGGAACTGGGGCATTACACCGTGATGGCGTGGGCGCATGATCTGAATCGGAACAAGAAGCGCGAGGGCGGAGTGAAGTCGCCGGAATTGAACGATGACGTGACGTGGCTCAAAGCCGTGGCTGAAATATTCAAGGAGAGCGGCGAGGCCGGCATGGGTTTTCTGGATTTGCCGGGGCATTTGGATGGCTCGGAGCCGTGGCGCACAGCGGCGTTTCATCGGGAGCAATTCGAGAAGTATGGCACGCGCTTCGACGTGTGGACCGAGGGCAGCGGGTCGGTGGCGGCGGCATTGAAACGCGGCGCGGAGTTGCTGAACCCGGCAGCCTCGGAACTGGGCCGCGCCAGGGCCGTGTCGTGTGTGGACCCCGAATATGTGGCGGCGCAGGAGCAGATTCTGCGGAAGCTGGGCGCGGAGTTGGGCAGGCAACCGTTCGTGGGCGTATACTACGGGCGGGATGAACCGACAGTGCATTTGCCGGAGGGCAAAGTGGAAAGGTGGGGCGCTTACGGCCAGGCGATGGCGAAAGAGGTTCGCGAAAAATACGGCTTCGGAAAATTCGCCGTGCCGATGCCGAAGGACAAGGAATTCCTGAACGATACGAACAAGCCGCTGCGGTGGATCGCCTACAACCGCTGGGCAAACGACAAGTTCATCGAGTCGCGCACCCGCCTCGCCCAAGCGCTGCATGCGGCGAGTCCAGGCGCCCGTTACAGCCCGGCGAACTACTGGTTCATGAGCGGGTTCGCGGCATTCGATTACACGCGGCTCGCCTCGTGCAGCGACATGATGGAACTGGATCCTTACGCGAGTTCCGCCGAGAAGTCGCGCGGTCGCGGGGTATTCAACCACGGGTTCGGCGCGAAGTTCATGAGCGACCTGGGCGGCAAGCCGGTACGGGTGATTGCGCAGGCTTTCAACTACGCCGGCTACACCATGAAGCCTGATGATCTCCGCGAATGGGTGAGCCAGGCCATGCGCAGCGGCGCGTCGGCGATTGATTATTATACCATGGACAGCCCGCGCTGGACCGACCTGCCGCGCTGGAAAATGATGCTCCACCTTTCGAGTGTGATCACCCGGATGAATCGCGTGTCGCTGCCGACCAACGCCGATACGGCGATCATCTACACGCTCTACACCCACATGGCGATGGGAGCGACCACTCCGGCGGACCAACTCTACACCGCCCATGCGCTGGTGGGAGAGATGGCGGGTTCCTGGTTTCGATTCGTATCCGATGCGCAGCTCGAACGAGGCGAAGCGGATCTAGCGGGATACAAAACCATCTATCTGCCGGTGGCGCGTTACCTGACACCGGAAGCGACCGCCAAAATCGAGGCGGCCGTGCGGGGAGGTGCGACGTTGGTGTGCGGCGATGCCGAGGCATTTGGGTTTGATTTGGAGGGGAAGAATACGGCCGGGAAGCGGGAAGGAGTTTTGGGGATTCGGACTGTAGGAGCCAAGGCGGCCGGGAAGACCATCCTGCAGACAAATGCGTGGGAGCTGAAAGCGGGGACTGAACTGCCCTTGTTTGATGCAGCCCTGTGGGATCAAACCTCACCTGGACAAGCGCGGCAGATTGAGGTTGTGGATAAAACTGCGCAGATTTTGGGAACGTATGCTGACGGTTCACCGGCGATAGTCTCGCGGTCGCTGGGCAAAGGCCGCGTGATTACCTTCGCCGCCAATCCATTCACGCCGGAAGTCGTAGTCGAAAAAAGCGCGTGGCCGGAATTAATCAAAGGCTTGCAGAAAAGCACCGGATGCAAGGTGGAACTGCCCATCTGGCGATTCCAAATCCCCCCGATGCCAGCGCAGCCAAATTGACGGTCCGGTCAGCCCGTTTTCGGCAGCCCCACGCGAACGTCCCCCACCAGCACCGCGCCTGCTTCGACGACCAGGTGGAGTGATTGCAGGTTGCCGAACAGGCGGGCTGCGGATTTCACAATCACCGTACCGCTGCTCACTAAGTTCGCAACGAGCTCACCTCCGATTTCCGCGCCGCCGGTCTGAATGAGCTCCGGCCAGCGAAAATGGTTGCCCTGCGGGATGACCAGTTTGCCGGGGGCAATCTGTCCCTGGATGTTCGCGCTGGAATGAATTTCCAGCGCGCCTTGCGTGGCCAGCTTGCCAATCACCCTGCCCTTGATCACCGCCTCGGCGGCCAGGGCGTTCGTGTTCAACAGGTAGCCCTTCTCTTCCACCACCAGCCAGCCGTGCGTGCGGAAATTTTTTGAGACCGTCTGGTTGATGCGGTAATCGCTCAGGTCCGCGTGCGCGCTGCAGCGCTTGCACATGGTCGAGGTGGCGACTTTGGAAGCCAGCAATTCGGTGCCGCATTCGAAACAGCGCACGGAACGCTGTTCGATGATCGGGCCGCTGGCCTTGGCCGCCGGGCGGAGAACATCCGCGAGGCGGAAATGCTGCTGGCAGTTTTTGCAGACCGACGAATAGGCGCTGCGCGGTTCGGTCTGCGCATAGCCGCAACGCGGGCAGGAAACTTTGACCGTGTCCTTGGGACTCGCGGGCATGGGAGGAAACGCCACGGCCAAAAGGCGGAACATCCGCCGGCGGGAGACGAGGGCCGCGGTGCCTGGGTTCCTGATGGAAACGCGGCGCCCCGCTCCCGCACAGGAGCGGCCCGCCGCGCTGGATCCGGCGCGGCGGGCCCGGGGTTGTGGCGGATGAAATTACATCCCGGGTTTGCCCGGCGTTCCCGGCTTGGGAGCCTCGGGACGCGGCGCCGCCGAGGGCGCAACCTTGTTCGGGTTTACCTCGATCTTGCCGACGAACGTGACGCCTTCCTCCATGACCAGCTTCGGCGCGCGGATGTCGCCGAAGAGTTCGGTCTTGGCCTTGATGTCAATTTTGTCCTTCGCGGTGATGTTGCCGTTGATCTTGCCGCGCACCGTGACGGACCCGACATCGAGGTTGCCCTTGATGACGGCATTGTCGCCGAGGCTCAGCGTCGAATCGGAAACGATGTCCCCTTCCAACTTGCCATCAAAGGTCAATTCGCCGGTAAACCGGAGGTTGCCTTTGACCTCGACGTCCGAGTTGAGGACGTTCTTTGAACCGTTGTTGCTGACTGGCGTGCTCATATCGTTGCTCATTTGTAAAACTGCGAGGGCCTGTTGCGACCATTGCCATTAACGCCCACGAGCAAATGAGAGTCAACCGTGCTTCGAAAAAACTTATCCACAAAATGCCAAGGAAAATCCTTGCCGGAAAACTTGGATAATCCAAAAACAACAATCCACTGGGGTATCGAACCAGGACATTTGCACGCCGAGGGAAGGTGTATTAGCATGTCACAGTTGTCATCTTTTCCAAGTCAGGCGGCTGCTCTGTACTTATGAGACCATACATAAACAAAGAAGTTCCGAACCAAACAATCCCATGAATTCCATGTACACGTTTCCTCGCCGAGTGGGTGGCATTGCACTGATTGCGCTGACCGCCATGGTCGCCACCAGCGGAAATACCGAAGTCCGCGCTGCGGACAAAAAACCGAACATCCTCGTCATCTGGGGAGATGACATCGGCACGGCCAATGTCAGCGCCTACAGCGACGGAGTGATGGGATACGAGACGCCCAACATTGACCGGATCGGAAAAGAAGGCCTGCGCTTCCTGCACTATTACGGCGAGCAGAGTTGCACGGCGGGGCGGTCGGCATTTGCGACAGGACAACACATCATGCGCAGCGGGCTGTCCAAGGTCGGATTTCCCGGCGCGCCGATGGGCATGAACCAGCTCGACCCCTCCATTGGCGGCCTGCTCAAAAACCTGGGTTATGCGACGGGTCAGTTTGGCAAGAACCACCTCGGGGATCGCAATGAATCGTTGCCCACCGTCAACGGCTTCGATGAGTTTTTCGGCAACCTCTACCACCTCAACGCGGAGGAGGAGCCCGAGTTGCCGGATTATCCCAAGGACCCGGCGTACTTGAAGAAGTTCGGTCCGCGTGGCGTGCTCAAATGCAAGGCGACCGACGTCGAAGATGAAACCGTGGACCCGCGCTTCGGCAAAGTGGGCAAGCAAACCATCGAAGACACCGGCGCGCTGACCAAAAAGCGGATGGAAACCGTGGATGACGAGACCTCGGCGGCGGCGATTGATTTCATGAAGCGCGAGCACGAAGCCGGCAAGCCGTTTTTCTGCTGGTTCAACGCAACGCGCATGCACCTGCGCACGCATGTGCGCGCCGAGCATCGGGGCCGCTACACGCACGGCGACAGCGAATACATTGACGGCATGATCGAGCATGATGACACGGTGGGCACGCTCTTGAAGGCGCTGGACGACATGGGCATCGCGAACGACACCATCGTGGTTTATTCAACCGACAACGGCCCGCACATGAACACCTGGCCGGATGGCGCGATGACGCCGTTTCGTTCCGAGAAGAACACCTGCTGGGAAGGCGCGTTCCGCGTGCCCTGTATGGTGCGCTGGCCTGGACATATCAAGGCGGGCACCGTGACCGCCGAAATGATGAGCCACAACGATTGGATTCCGACGCTTTGTTCGATCGCGGGCGAACCGGACGTGGTCGGCAAACTCAAGCAGGGCTATACCGCCAACGGAAAGAATTACAAGGTGCATCTGGACGGCTACGACCAGAGCAAGTTTTTGACCTCGGTTGATGGAACCGTCGGCAAAAACAACGGTGCCAGGAGCGCGCGCGAAAAATTCTTTTATGCCGACGACGATGGGGACCTCGTGGCCTTGCGCGAAGGCGACTACAAATACTTGTTTGAAGAGCAACGCGCCGCCGGAACCATGCAAGTCTGGGCCGAACCGTTCACGCGGCTGCGGCTGCAAAAAATCTACAACCTGATGCAGGACCCGTACGAGCGGGCCGACATCACCAGCAACACGTTCTGGGACTGGCAGATGAACCACGTGGGCAACATGTACGGAGTGATGGGCGACGTGTTTGAGTTCGCCGAAACGTTCAAGGAATTTCCGCCGCGCTCTTCTCCGCCAAGTTTCAACCCCGCCACGATCCTCGAGGGAACCCTCAAGGATATCAAAGCGAAGCAGAAGCTCGAAAAGGCGTTTCCGATGTTGAAGGAAGAACCGAAAAGCCAATAGCGCAGGTCCTCGCTTCAGCGATCCGCCGCCGCGGCACGGGCCAGCAGGACTTTCTGCGTCGGAACGTAATTGGCGGCAAACTCGCGGCGATATTCGGCGAACGTGCCGTCGAGAATCGCGGCGCGAACCTCCTCCATCACGCGGACGAACATTCGCGTGTTGTGGACGCTCAGCATCCGCAGGCCGAGAATCTCGCCGACGTTCAACAAGTGGCGCAGGTAGGCCCGCGTGAAGTGGCGGCAGGCGAAGCAGTCGCAGTTTTCGTCAATCGGGCGAAAATCCGATTTGCACGCGCCCGCCTTGATGCTGATGCTGCCCTTGCGGGTGAAGGCGGTGCCGTTGCGGGCGACGCGCGTAGGCAGGACGCAGTCGAACATGTCCACGCCGCGGGCGACCAACTCCACCAACTGCGCGGGCGTGCCCAGCCCCATCGCGTAGCGCGGCAAATCCGCGGGCAGGAACGGCTCGGCTAATTCCACCGCGCGCATCATTTCGGGCTCGGGTTCACCGACGCTGACGCCGCCGATGGCGTAGCCGTCAAATTTCAGATCAACCAGCGCCTTCGCGCATTCCTCGCGCATCGCCGCATCCACCCCGCCCTGCACGATACCGAAAACCTTCTGCCCCTCGGCACGCGGTTGTTCGCGACATTCCTTCGCCCAGCGCATGGTGCGTTCCACGGCGGCCCGCATTTCGCGTGGCGTGCTGGTGTGGGCCGGGCACTCGTCGAAAACCATCGCAATATCCGAGCCCAGCGTCCTCTGAATCGCCATCGCTTCCTTGGGTCCGAGAAAAAGCAGCGAGCCGTCGAGGTGTGAACGAAATTCGACACCGTGTTCCTGAATCTTGCGGATGGTGGCCAGGCTGAACACCTGGAACCCGCCGCTGTCCGTGAGAATGGGCTTGGGCCAGTTGATGAATTTGTGCAGCCCGCCGGCGGCGCTGATGATTTCGAGCCCGGGGCGGATGTTCAAATGATACGTGTTGCCCAGAATGATCTGCGTCCCCAACTCCACCAACTCCCGCGGATCCAGCGCCTTCACGCTCCCTTGCGTCCCCACCGACATGAACACCGGCGTCTCCACCACCCCGTGCGCCGTCGTCAATCGGCCCACGCGGCCCTTGCTGGCAGTGTCAGTCTTTAAAAGCTCGAACATTCGGATTTCGGATTTCTTTCGTCATTCGTCATTCGTGCTTCGTCATTTTTCCACCGCCGTCAGCTCCACCCGCCGCCCTTCCTGCGCCGCCTCGACCTTCAGCTTGCCGCCCTGTGCCGTAACCAGGTGCCGCGCGTGCTCCAGCATGCGATCCACCTTGTCGTCGTCGTGATCGGGATCGTGGTGGAAAAGGAAAAGAGTTTTCACCTCCGCCGCCATGGCCAGGGCGACGACATCATCCACGCAACCGTGACCCCACCCGACGTGGCTTTCGTATTCCTGGACGTCGTATTGCGAATCCATGATCAGCACGTCCGTGCCCCGCACAAAATCAATCATCCGGGCATTCTGCTGCTGCGCAAATGCAATTGCCGCCGGGCCATCGCCGGCGCGGCCTTTCGGGCGATGCGTTTCGTTGTCCGGAAAAAATGCGAGCGATCCGGCCGGCGTGGTGATGCGGTAGCCGACGCAGATTCCCGGATGATTCGCGAAGCATGCCTGCACGCGGACCTGATCGAGGCGGAACTCCATCTCCTTCAACTCCTCAATCTTCACATTGCCCGGCACTTCGCGCAGCCCGATCGGAAAAAACGGGCTCTCCATCTGCCCCGTCAAAACATTGTCCAACCCCAGGCGCGCGCCCTCATACCCGAGGATGCGCAACCGGTTCCGCGGCTTATACACCGGCAGAAAAAACGGCAGTCCCTGGATGTGGTCCCAATGCGTATGGGTGAGCAGCAGCGTCAAGTCGAGCGGCTGGTCGTTGAATTCCGCAATCAGCTCGCGCCCCAGCCCGCGCAATCCTGTGCCGGCGTCGAGAATGATAATCTGCCCCCCGATGCGCACCTCGATGCACGAGGTGTTGCCACCGTAACGCACCGTGCCTGGTCCCGGAGTGGGGATCGACCCGCGCACACCCCAAAACTTGAACCACACGCCTTTGTGATTCAAAGGCGCGGCCGGCGCGGGAGCGGGAGCGGCGGGCTTGGACTTGATTGGCTCAAAGCCCCCCGCACCGCGAGAAAGTAATCCAAGCAACTGTCCCGGCGCGACCGGCTTGGTGAGATATTCATCCGCGCCCGCCGAAAACGCCGCCTGCCGGTCGCTGGCAAAATCGCGGCCGGAAGTCACAATGATACGGGTTTTGCTCAGCGCCTCCTGCCGCCGCAGCGAACTGCAAAACTGGAATCCATTCCCTCCCGGCATCAACAGATCGCAAACCACCGCTTCCGGTCGATGCTGCAAGGCCAGCTTCAGCCCCGCGTCCCCATCCCCCGCCTGCACGACTTCCCAGCCGGACTGCTCCAAAAACTCCGCCATGATGCGCCGGTACTCCGCGTCATCATCTATAATCAAAACAGTCCGCATGGCCCTTAAATGTGGCGCGGAGTCTAGGGGAGCGGCCCGCCAATTGAAACTGTAAAGAAGCCGCGACGACCAGGCGGGCGTATCTCAATTTCCTGCAGGGCAGCGCCCGCGAGCAAATAGCGCACGCGGGCACCCATGCTTTCCGCTCGGGTACGGCACAGACGGGATTTTCGCAGCCCCGGGGACGATACCGTTCGATCGGGATGGGAGATTAGTTGGGGAGCAGCCATGGGGCCCCCTTTTTTCAACTTGGACATACTATGACGAACTATGATTGCTGGGGTTTTTACTATGACGGGAGGTATGACGGGAGGTATGACGAAGGGGTGGCATAGTGTGACAAGGTATGACATAGCTTGA
>CAYUVH010000062.1:0-43237 GCA_964448135.1 uncultured Verrucomicrobiota bacterium
TTTTTCGGCTTCCAAGGCGGCTTGCAGACCCAGGACGCGCGCCGATCTTTTCAAATGGTAAAGGTGGGGTAATCGGGTTTCCGTGCCGACCGCGTAATCCACGGAAAAACGAAACCGGGGTGACTGCAGCGCCGTCCGGGCTTGGGCGAGCGCCGCCTGATTGGTTTGCACATAAGCTTCCACCGCTGCACGAGTTTGCTCCGACCATATGTTGGTGCGCCTCAGGAGCTCGGGGTTGGCCACGAGATTGGAACGGCTGTCCGGCAGCGGCCGAACGAGCGCAAAGGCCTGGGTCAAGACGATCGCCCCGTTCTGGGAGTCGGGCAGGGGACGCAGCGATTTCTTAAGTTCCTCACCTGACAATGGCCGGCTATCCGAGCGAAGCTGATGGAACTGCCTGGAGACCTTGAAGAAAAGCAGAACGCGCCAGCAAACGAAGGCTGACGTGGCCAACAGAAAACAGATCAGAAAGAGCCTCGCCAGGGCCAGGTGGAGCGGAATTCCGACCCGGCCATCGTTTGATTTTCGGACGTTTGCCGCAGGCGGTTTGGGCGGATCTTGGTTCACGGGGTAACGTAGCTCATTTCTGCCTGACGAAGGATAATCTTAATGCCTCGCGGCATCAAATCGGCGTCCGATTTAATTCGGAGAAATAAGACTACCTTGAGCCCTCGAGTCCATCATATTAGCCAAGCTCCAACCGCACCTCAGCTGGAAGTTTTAAAGACTGCCAGTGTTTGCTGGTTGATCGTTTCTGCCCCGCTGTTGCACCAAGACCTTGAATGCTCGGCCCAGGTGCTCCGGATGGACCAGGGTCTGAAACTGCCGGCTCTCAGCGGAACTGGGCGGCTTTTGTTCCGACCAAAACCTTGCCGCGATCCGGGTCAAAAATCTCTCCTGTGAAACGAACGCGCTCGTGGCCAGGCCCTCCGCTTCACCCGCCGCTTGAATCGCCGAAAAATCCACGTGCGCGGTCAAGTCCTGTTCTCCTGGATCGGCCAACACGTTCGATTGCACCTGATGTTTTCGATAGGCCCGGAGCGTTCCATCGGTTCGATGCGGGACAAACAGTTCCTCTTTCGTCAGCCCATAATCCATCGTCAGGAGAAATCCGTCCGATAATGATTTGGCGGCGGATCGCCACCAATCCACGGCGGTGGGGCAAGTATCCAGTACGAAGCCGTCGGGTAATCTCTCGCAGAGCGCGCTATGCGGGCGCTCCCCGTCTGGCAGCCGGCTCCACTCAAATCTACCGAGATCGACTTCGGCAGTCTGCGCTGGTTTGGACTCCCTTTCCTCCTTTGGATGAGAGGGCAGGGGAGAGGAGGCCGACTTCACGCCCATTTCGAACCACTGGTGCTGAGATTCGTCCCAAACCCATCGTTGGACCGGAAACGCGTCCAGCAACTCATTCCCAAAAATAACCCCGCGCACTCCGCTGTCTGGCGAAATGTTTCTCAGCTCTTCCGGCCGGTTTGCCCAGCGCAGCTGTTCACGAAATTTCCCCAATTTCTCCCTCTGCCATCCCCGCCGGCGCTCCGAAGGCTCCAGGATCACATACTCCAACCTTCCAAAAACATCTCCCGCCTTTGTCTCCAAATACTCCAGAATATCGTGGGCCAAATCCCCTCGATGCGCTCCCCCTTCCACAATCTGCACCCGTCCGGCGGGAAATCGCTCGCGGATCCACTCGGCGAATTGAAAGGCCAGCAGTTGCCCGAACAACTTCCCGGTCGCCGGACTCGTGTAAAAGTCGCCTTGCCGCCCAATAATGTCCGGTTGCTTCTCGTAGTATCCAAATTCTGGACAATACAGCGCCAGCTCCATGAAACGACGGAAGGGCATGGGCCCGCGATTTGCTATCTCCCCAGCTATGATTTGGGCCAATTTGTTCAACGTCGAAAAAGTGGTGCGGATTTAGCTAACAAAGCACCGGACCATAGGCAACCGTATGGCAAAAATTGACGCATTTTTCAACCTGATGTTCGAGCAGAAGGCTTCGGACCTGCACCTGTCCTCGGCCAACAACCCCATGCTGCGCATCAACGGCGAGCTCCAGCGCGTGGACCACCCGCCGCTCGAGAACGACGATCTCAAGAAGATGCTCTACGAGATCGCGCCGGAATATAAGATCAAAGTTTTCGAAGAAACCGGCGACGTGGACTTTGGCTACGAAATTCCGAACATTTCCCGTTTCCGCGCCAATTTCTTCAATCAAAAATACGGCATCGCGGCCGTGTTCCGCCAGATTCCGAGCAAGGTGCTGTCGTTCGAGGATTTTGAAAAGTTTGACGCCCCGCTGCCGGCGGTCCTGAAGAAATTTGCGATGCTGCATCGCGGGCTGGTGGTGGTGACGGGGCCGACCGGCTCCGGCAAATCCACGACGCTGGCGGCGATGGTGGATTACTGCAATAAGAACCGCCGCGACCATATCATCACGGTCGAGGATCCAATCGAGTTCGTGCACGAGAGCAAGAACTGCCTGGTCAACCATCGCGAGGTGGGCGTGCACACGAAGTCCTTCGCCGCCGCCCTGCGCGGCGCGTTGCGCGAAGATCCGGACATCATCCTGGTTGGCGAGTTGCGCGATTTGGAGACGATTGAGCTCGCGCTGACCGCGGCGAGCACGGGTCACTTGGTTTTCGGCACGCTGCATACCCCGAGCGCGGCCAAGACGGTGGATCGTATCATTGACGTTTTTCCGGGCGACCAGCAGAACAAGATTCGCGCGACCCTCTCCGAAGCGCTCAAGGGCGTCGTGGCGCAGAACCTGTTCAAGCGCATTGACAAAAAAGGCCGCGTGGCCGCGCTGGAGATTCTCGTGTTCACCACGGCCATCGCGAACCTTGTCCGCGAAGGCAAGACGCACCAGATCCCGGGCATGATTCAGGTCGGCAAGAAGCTGGGCAACCAGCCCCTGGACGACGCCATCATGGAACATTTGCGCATGAAGCGCATTTCGCCGGAGGAGGCCTACGACAAAGCCCTCGACAAAAAGAAATTCCGCGGGTTCCTGCCGCACCCGCCGGAAGACGACGATCACTGATCAATTGCTATGCGCCGCCCCGAGCTGGATTATTTGCTGACCACGATGCTGGATTCGCAGCCGGAGGTGTCCGACCTCCTGTTCACGGTGGACAAGCCTTTGCAGGTGGAGTCTTTCGGCGAACTGAAGCCGGTCACCTGCGATCCCCACATCGAAAAGCTGACGCCCTTCCAGACGGAAATGGTCGCCTTGAATCTCATGGGTGACAGCGTCTGGCATATCAACGATTTGCTGCGGCGCGGTTCCTGCGATGCATCCTACACGCTGACCAACAAGGCCCGCTTTCGTATCAACATCTTCGCGCAACGTGGAAATTATTCCATCGTGCTACGGAGATTGAACACGGTCATTCCGACGCTGGAATCACTCAGTTTTCCGGACATCATCAAATCCATCCCGAAGGAGAAAACCGGCCTGGTGCTCGTTACTGGCGCCACCGGTTCCGGCAAGTCCACCACCCTGGCGGCGGTGCTGAACGAGATTAACCACACCAAGGCCGTTCACATCATCACGCTGGAAGACCCCGTGGAATTCGTGCACGCGCACGACAAGGCCACCTTCAATCAGCGCGAGCTCGGTTCCGATTTTGACACCTTTTCCAGCGGGTTGCGGGCCGCGTTGCGCCAGGCGCCCAAGATCGTCCTGGTCGGCGAAATGCGCGACCGCGACACGGTGAAGATCGCGCTCAGCGCGGCGGAAACCGGCCATCTTGTCCTCAGCACGCTGCACACGATCGACGCGGGCCAGACCATCAATCGTATTCTGGGTATGTTCGAGCCGGAGGAGCAGGAGCAGATCCGCGCCCGGCTCGCGGATACTTTGCGGTGGGTGCTCAGTCAGCGCCTGGTGCCCCGTATCGGGGGTGGCCGCCATGCGCTGATCGAGATCATGGGCTCGAACCTCCGGGTGCAGGAAAGCATCCGCCTCGGGGAAAGCGAAGGGAAGAGCTTTTACGAAATCACGGAAGCCAGCGCGCCCTTCGGTTGGCGCACGTTCGATTTTTCGGCGCTGGAAGCCTATGAGACGGGCCGGATCACCGAGGAAGCCGCGCTGCTCTATTGCACGAAACGCGGCCCGGTGGCTCGAGGCATTGACAACATCAAGAAAACCCGCGGCGAATCCACCACCACGATGAACTCGTTGCGCATGAAACTCAGCCAGGCCGCCGCCCAAGGTGCGATCGCACTGCCGACGGGCCTTAAACTCAAGTAATCTATGTCGAGCCAGTTTGATTTTGTCAGCGCCACCGACAAGCCGGCTCTGCTGGCTTTCTCGACCCCCGAATGGATGGAAGCCGCGCGCTCGGCGATGGCGGAGCTTGGTTTCAAAGTCCACACCGCTGCCACGCACAGTGACTTCCTCGTGCGCTTCAGCCAGATCCAATATCAGCTCGTGCTGGTCGAGGAATGTTTCGGTGGCACCAACATCAGCGAGAACCTGACGCTGCAAGTACTTCAGGCCATGCCGATGTCCCAGCGCCGGCATGCCACCGTGATCCTGCTGGGTGAATCCTTTCAGACCTTCACTCCGCTCCAGGCTTTCCAACAGAGCGTCCACGCGGTCATTAATACTTCGGAGTTGTTCCTGCTCAAACAGCTCATCGAAAAGGCCGTGGCGGATAATACGATCTTCCTGAGTACCTACCGCGAGGCGCTCCCGAAAGTGGCCGCCGGCTCGCGGGAATGACCCCTTTGGGCATCACTGCGTGAAAACTCTCCCCGGCACGGTTGTCTTATTGGCCTGCCTGGCGGTTTTGGGTTCAGGCTGCTCGGGCTTCTTCAAGGGAAAGCAAGCGTCCGAAAAGACCGTCGGCGAGATTCACAAGCTCTACAACGAAGGCAAGCTCGTCGAAATCCGGAGCCAGGCGGACACGAGGTTCAAGAATGCCACTTCGGAGCAGGAATGGCTGGGACTGATCAGCGCCGTGCAGCGGAAGCTGGGTAAGGTCAAGAGCAGCGCCAATAGGGGGTTCAACATTCGAACCTTCAATTTAACGACCTCAGTCGTGCTGCAACAGAACACCGAATTCGAACAGGGTAGGGCGACCGAAACCTTCGCCTTCGAGGTGCGGGGTGACAAGGCCGTTTTGGTTCAGTACAACATCGCTTCGAACGAATTGGTGATGAGATAGGGTCGGATTGACCGACCCGCCGCGCCTTCAGCTCCGGAACGTTTTCTTCAGTATCTTGCAAAGCCGCCCCACGGAGATTACCGTGACTGCAATTTGGTGCAGTAAGCGCATGAAACGAAAATTGCTTTATTGGGCGGTGACGACCGCGTTGGCGGTCAACCTGTTCTTCGGTGCGCGGGTTTATTTCTCTTCGGCCTCCGCCGCGGAAAAGGACTCCGCCTATCCCAGCCTCGACCTTTTCTCCTACACCCTGGAGACCGTGCGCAAGGATTACGTGGATGGCCAGAACCTGACCTACAGCAACCTGGTCTACGGAGCCTTGAAGGGGATGCTGAACAGCCTGGATCCGCACAGCGAGTTCATGGAGCCGGAGAAGTTCAAGGAATTGCAGAACGATACCCAGGGGGCCTTCGGCGGGCTGGGCATCGTCATCCAGATGAAGGACGGCTATATCACGGTGGTCACCCCCATGGATGGCACTCCCGGATCGAAGGCCGGCATCCTCGCCGGGGACCGGATCCTCAAAATCGAAGGCCGGAGCACGGAAAAAATGGCCCTGCCGGATGCGGTGAAGTATTTACGCGGCGACCCCGGCACGGAAGTCGTGCTTACCCTCCAGCGGCCTTCCAGCGGTCAGGTGAAGGATTACAAGCTGGCGCGTGCGATCATCAACGTGGACATGGTCAAGGACATCAATGGGAAGAAGGAATTTCCGATTGGTGAAAACAAAATCGGTTACATTCGTCTGGTTCAGTTCGGCGAGAAGACCAGCGAAGACCTGGAGGCGGCCATCAAGAAATTGAAAGCGCAGGGCATGCAGGCGCTCATCCTCGATTTGCGGTGGAACCCGGGCGGCTTGCTCGATCAGGCCGTCGAGGTCTGCGAAAAATTTCTTCCGCGCGGCGAGCTGATCGTTACCACCGAAGGCCGGAATCCCGCGCAGAATTCCATCCGCCGCGCCTTGGGCCACGGTGACGAGTTGCACAAGATGCCGATTGTGGTGCTCGTGAATCTCGGCAGCGCCAGCGCGTCGGAGATCGTGGCCGGATGCCTGCAGGACCTTAAACGCGGCATCGTTCTCGGCGAAAAGACCTTCGGCAAAGGCTCCGTCCAGAGCATTCTCCCGATGAAGGACGGTTCCGCCCTCCGCCTGACCACCGCCAAATATTATACGCCAAGTCACAAGGTCATTCATGGCGAAGGCATCACTCCCGACATCACCGTTCCACTGACCGACGAAGAGGAACGCGACATTTTGCTGCGCCGTACCACGGGTGGAATTGAAAGTCTCGAGGAGAAAGACCGCGCCCGCGTGTCTGCCTCCGAAGATCCGCAATTGGAGCGCGCGATGGACCTCCTCAAGGGCATAAATCTATTTACCATGCCCACGCCTCCGGCTGACAAGGCCGCCAAAAAGGAGGACAAGATGGCCGCGCACGCGAACTAGTTTCGAAACCGGGCCGGGCATCCGGGCTTCGAACGGTTTAATACGCATGATCCTGCTGGCCGTTGAGACTTCCTGCGACGAAACCTCCTGTGCCGTCGTGCGCGACGGCATCGTGCTGTCCAATCTGGTTTCCTCCCAGATAGCGCTTCACTCCGAATACGGTGGCGTGGTCCCCGAGTTGGCCGCGCGGGAGCATCTTCGCAATCTTCCCCGAATCGCCGCCGGCGCACTGGAGACGGCGGGAGTGAAGCCCGCCGCGCTCAACGCGGTTGCCGCCACGCGCGGCCCGGGCTTGCCGAGCGCGTTGCTGGCGGGGTTCGCTGCGGCTCAAGGCCTGGCCTATGCGCTGCGCCGGCCGTTCATCGGGATGCACCACCACGAAGCGCACCTCTATTCACCCTGGATTTCCGGCGATCCACCCGCCGCTCGCTTCGACGAGTTTGAACCGAACGTGTCCCTCATTGTCAGCGGTGGTCACACCTTGCTGGTGCACCTGGCGGCCGAAGGAAACGCTCGTCTCCTGGGCTCGACCCTGGACGACGCTGCCGGCGAGTGTTTCGACAAGACCGGAAAAATGATGGGCCTGCCTTATCCCGCCGGTCCCGAACTGGATCGCCTGGCCGGGCGGGGGAATGCCCTGGCCCATGATTTTCCACGGCCCATGCTGGACGACCCGAACGACGATTTCAGTTTCAGCGGGTTAAAGACCTCGGTGCTCTATTTCATCCGCAAGCATCCGGGGTTGCTGGATAGCAAACAAAACCTCTGTGATTTATGCGCCGGCGTGCAGGCCGCGATCGTCGAAGTGTTGGTGGCCAAAACCATCCGCGCCGCAAAACGATTGCGCGTCGGTTGCGTCACGGCTTCCGGCGGCGTGACTTGCAATCGCGCTCTGCGTCAGCAACTCACCACCGCCTGCCAGCGTGAGCGCCTCAAGCTTCGTTTATCCGACCGGCAGCTCTGCACTGACAACGCCGCCATGATTGGCGTGTTGGCCGAACGCAAATTGAGAGCCGGTTTGGCCCAAAACAATTTGGACGACGACATCCTCCCCGGCTGGGAACTGCCGCAGAACTGAAATTCTTAGCGCAGAGGACCGACCAGCACCACCGGCGCGCTTTTCTTTCCAGGCGAATAATGAAATTCGGAAGCGTGGCCTTCCTGGCGTTGCCTGCGAATGTCCGCGGTTTCCGCCAGCAAATCCTTGATCGAGCGCAGCAATTTCGGAATATCGAGCGGCTTCTCCAGGAGCGCTCCCGCTCCCGCCGCCAGCGCGGGAAAAAGTTGGTTCGATAGCGCGGTGATCAAAACCACCGGCAGGCTGAGGTCTCCCGTGGTCAGTTTGCGCAGGGTTTCCCAGCCATTCGAATCGGGGAGGTTCAGGTCCAGCACTGCGATGTCCGCGTGCGTGTGCGTGGCCACGTCCAGGGCCTCCGCGCCCGAGGCGGCCGCATGCACCGCGTAGCCCTCCTCCGTGAGCAGACGCGTGAGCATCTTCCGCACGCCCGCGTCATCATCGACCAGTAGTATCGTCGCACTCATCACACTAAAAAAATAACCCTGTGGCTGGTCGCGGGCGTGAGCCAAGCCACAGGGAGCGGTGGGTCGCCGCTAAAATCTTTCTTGCTCTTGCGGGCGAACCGGTCGTTCGCACAGGCGCTTGCTTCCAGCTTGCCCGCTCACTTCGCTCTGCGGCCTACCCAACTTTTCGAACGAAGCAATTCCTCCTTTAGCCAGAACCATGCCAGCCGCGTTTCCACATGCGAACGACCCGCAAAATCAACGATTTGCTTGGCAATTCCGTAAAAAATGTTTACTCGCGACGATTCGCGCAGCCGCGCGCCTCAATCAAAAGCGGTAACTCACTTACCATGCGGATAATTCATTTATCAGTTGCTGCCTCGCCAAAGTAATCTTCGCGCGCTCGTTTGAAATATCTCGCCCGCCTGGTTGTCCAACTCTAGCTTCGGGCGGCAGAACGGTTCACGATAACTCATGAGTGGAGCTCTCAAACTGCGGCTCGCAGCATTCATCCTCGCCATCTTCGGCATGGTCGGCGTGATCGCGTGGCTCGCGTACAACGCCTGGCGCCGCGAAGGGGACCTCCGCGACAAACTTACCACGGTGCAGCTGCAGAGCTTTCAGATCGCCGGCCATTTCCAGCAAGCCATTCTCGGCCTGAATAACCAGGTGCTCCGCTACGGCGCCTATCGCGACACCAATGCCTGGACGCGTTTCAGTGTCGCCAGCAAGGAACTGGACGGATGGATCGACGACCAGCGGCCCCTCCTCAACACGGAAAAGGAAAAGCAGTTCCTCGACCTGATCAACTCGGCCTACGACGATTATCTCGGCGCGGCGAAACAAATCGGCGCCCGCGCCAGCGCCCAGGATCTGCCGCAGCGCCTCGAGGATTTTGCGGGTTTCGAGGCCCAATCGCATCGCCTGCTTGACCTCGGTATTCGCCTGGCGGGCGCGCACGGCGAATCCATGGCTTCGTTCCTGGCCGAGTCCAAGAAATCGCTCAATTACCTCCGCTTCATGCTCCTGGGTTCGCTGGCACTTTTTCTCCTTGCCGGCGCGGGGCTGGCCGTCGTGATTTATCGGGAATTGATCGCGCCCTTGCGCGTCAAACTCATCGAGAGCCAGCAATTGATCGAACGACAGGAGAAACTGGCCTCCCTGGGCCTGCTCGCCGCCGGTGTCGCCCACGAAATCCGTAATCCCATCACGGCCATCAAGGCCTGGTTGTTTCTTCAAAACAAACATCTCAAACCCGGCTCGCCCGAGGAGGAGGATGCGCAAATCATTGCCGACGAGGTCAGCCGCCTGGAGGGCATCGTCCGCGACGTGCTGCTCTTTGCCCGCCCTTCTTTGCCGCGGCTCGCGCCCGTGACCGCCGGGGAGATTTTTAAGCGCGTGCAGGTCTTGCTGGGTCCGCAATTGGAGAAAAGCAGCATCCGTCTGGAAATCGAAGGGCCGCAATCCACGCAATTGAAGGCGGATGCGCATCAGATCCAGCAGGTCCTCATGAATCTGATTCAGAACGCCGCCGACAGCATCGGGAGGGACGGCACGGTGACGTTGCGGGTGAGCGAAAATGTCAAACGGCTCGGTGGCCGGACGGAAGAGGTGGTGATTCTGGAAGTGGAAGACACCGGCAAGGGCATTGCGCCGGAAGTGGAGAAGCGCCTCTTCGACCCGTTCTTCACCACGAAGGAAACCGGCACGGGCCTGGGCCTGAGCATTGCCGCGCGCATCGTCGAAAAGCACGGCGGCGCGTTGCAATATCAGTCGCTGCCCGAGCGCGGCGCGACGTTCGGGGTCGTCCTGCCGAAGGAAGGGCCGGAGGCATCGTGAACTTCACCTCGGAGCCGAGTGCGGCGTTGCCGTTGGACCTTGGCGTCACTGAGAAAACGGAGCGCGGCTGTCCCCAGCCGCCGCGCTTGCAACCGCAAGTCCGGCGATCGAACCGGTCCCCGCACGCCTTACAAGTCGTTTTCCCTTCGGCTGCGGACCGCCGCGCTCCAGGGAATATTTTCCGGGCGCCCCGTGTCCAGGCGGGAGCAGCCTTCAATTTTCTTTTGCGTCGCCCGCTGCCGGTGTATCTCGTGATTGCGAACCATGAGCAGTAACGCGCGAATCCTGCTGGTCGAGGATGATCCCGGCATCGTAATGACCCTCCGGCGCGTACTCGTCGATGAAGGTTACGAGGTGCTGGTCGAGCGCCGCGGCGACAACGGCCTCGCGCGGGCCGCGCAGGAATCGCTCGATGCCGTCATCACGGACATGAAATTGCCGGGTCTTTCCGGGCTCGACCTGGTGCGCGAATTGCACGTCAAGCAGCCCCGCCTGCCGATCATTCTCGTCACCGCGCACGGCACCACCGAGACCGCCATCGAAGCCACCAAATGCGGCGCGTACGATTACCTGCTCAAGCCCTTCGAGATGCCGGAATTCATCGAGCTGGTCGGCAAGGCCGTGGCCAGCCGCCGCCTGATGACCGAGCCCGTGGGCCTCGGCAAGCCGGGCGCGGAACGTGACGCGCTCGTCGGCAACAGCCGCGCCATGCAGGCGATTTACAAGGAAGTCGGCCGCATCGCTTCCAAACCCGTGAACGTGCTCATTCGCGGTGAAACCGGCACCGGTAAGGAACTGATCGCCCGCGCCATCTACCAGCACAGCGCGCGCTCCGGCGCCGCGTTCGTCGCCATCAATTGCGCCGCCATTCCCGAGACCCTGCTCGAAAGCGAACTCTTCGGCCACGAACGCGGCGCCTTCACCGGCGCCGAGGCCCGCCGCATCGGGCGCTTCGAACAGGCCGATCGCGGCACGATCTTCCTCGACGAAATCGGCGACATGACCCCGGGCACGCAGGTGAAGCTGTTGCGCGTGCTCCAGGAAAAAACCCTCCAGCGTCTCGGAGGCAAGGAGACTATCCCCGTGGACGTCCGGGTCATCGCGGCCACCCACCGCGATCTGGAGACCGCGATCTCGCAAACGCATTTTCGCGAGGATCTCTACTATCGCCTGAGCGTGATGGTGCTCCGCCTGCCGCCGCTGCGCGAACGCAAGGAGGACATTCCCGACCTCGTGAAATATTTCCTCCGCAAATACGCGGCCGAGTTGGGCGTGGAAGATCCTTCCATCCAGGACGAGGCCATCGCTGCCTTTCAGGCCCAGAACTGGCCCGGCAATGTCCGCGAATTGGAAAATGTCGTCCGCAAAGTCCTCCTCCTCGCCCAAGGCTACACGGTCAACCTGGATCACGTCCGTTCCGCGCTCACCCGCCCGGTCGTTCCGGTCGCTGCCGGAAACCAATCCTTGCGCGAATACACCGACCAGCTCCTCGCCGCCGCCCAGCGCGGCGAATTGGACGATGCCCATGCGCGCCTGCTGCAAGCCGCCGAGCGCGAGCTCTTCAGCCGCGCCATCGAGCTCGCCCGCGGCAACCAGGCCAAAGCCGCCCGCTGGCTCGGCCTTTCTCGCCTCACCATGCGCGAGAAACTTCTCCAATTCGGCCTGCACCCAAACCAGGAGCCTTCCAAAGGATCAGGAAATTGATACGCGTTCGGTTGGCTTTTGTCTTCAGCGCCAACGGCGCGTCCCATACCAGCCTGGGGCACTCGCCCCATTCCCGGAAGGGCCGCGCTGCGCGGCCGCGACGTCGCTGCCCGCGCTCAAAAAATAAATTAACTCGCGCTAAACCTGACAAATCTCTTCCCGACGCAGCGAGAAAAGTTTTCCCTCACATCTTTCTGACCCCATTTTTCTGACTCCTCATGCCCGCTGATTAGGTTAGACGCTTATCCTTGGGTACCCTCGCCCGACGGGGCGTCCCGGTATTTGAACCGGCTGCTAATCCGCCAGCGCCACGAAATTCTTCAGCATCTGCAGGCCCACATTCTGGCTCTTCTCCGGGTGGAATTGCGTTGCGTATACATTGTCCCGCCACACCGCCGACGCGAAGGTCTCGCCATACTCCGTTTCCGCCGAAACGATGGAAGGATCCTTCGGCTTGGGAAAAAAGCTGTGTACAAAATACACATAACTCCCGGGCTCGATGTCCTTGAATAACGGACAATCCGGCCGCGCGAATTCAAGTTGGTTCCAGCCGATCTGCGGCACCTTCAGCCCTGGCCGGTCGGCGAACCGCACGACGCTGCCGGAAAAAACTCCCAGCCCGGCCGCGCAGCTATTGAACTCCTCGCTTCGATCAAACAGCGCCTGATAACCCACACAGATTCCCAGAAATGGCCGGCCCGATTGGATGAACTTTCGCGACGCCTCCAGCAGCTTCTGCCGGTCCAGTGCCTGGATGCAATCGTCGAACGCCCCCACGCCCGGCAGCACCACCGCGCGCGCCTTGTCCAAATCCGCCGGCTGCCGCGCAATTTCCACCTCGGCGCCCGCCTTGAGCAGCGCTTTGTGCGCGCTCCGCAGGTTGCCCGACCCGTAATCAATCAAAGCAATCACCGCGGCAATCTAAAGGACGCGAAGGATTCTGGCAATTTGTCGCGCGTTGCCTGGCATTCTAATCTTGCCCTGCGTGCCGCTCCTTGACACCCACCCAATTCGTGCCACTCTATTTCCGGAGGGATTTTTCGCCCGGGAATCGCCGGTTGATTCAGCCGATTCTTAGGCGTGCGCAACCAGGGAAATTCAATTTGCAACCTAACGTATGACGGTCATGCCAGCCAGCCCTTTGCGGGAACTCGCTTCAGTCCCATGGGTCCCTCTCCCAGTCAAACACAGCTTGCCGCGTCGTAGCGGAGCGAAGACGGGTCAAACCGAAAAATTTTTGAAGGCTCATTGCCGACAGATTTCGAATTTCGGATTTTTTCAACCTGCAACCTGCAACTTTCAACCTTCCCCCTGGACCAGCTATTGCCATCGAAAATCCACCTATTGCCACCATGACTTTTTCCTCCACCGGTCCCACTGGTCCCACCAATTCCACACGAACACCAAGAGAACACGAAAGAACACCAAAAAACACCTAAAGACAGTTAAAGAACAACCTCTTCAAGGGGGCCCCACGCGCTTGACCCTCAACCCTCAACCCTCAACTCTCAACTCTCAACTCTCAACCCTCAACCCTCAACTCTTATCACGTATGCCGATTCCAGCTCAGGTTGCACCGAGGGAAGCCCGAATGAGGCACGCTCGGGCGGTCTTTTCCGATTTCACTTGCCCACGCTCTGTCCCTACACTGCCCCCGCCATGAAAACCTTCCTTCGGAAAATGGCTGGACGCCTGCAGCGATTTCCTCCTTTTGTCATCCTGCTCCTGGCTTTGGTTTACCTCCTGATCTTCAGCATCCTGGACCACTTCCGACCGCCGGGAATGAGCTTCACTTTGCTTTACGTGTTCGGCATCGCCTTCGTCGGCTGGGGCGCTGGGATGCGGCATGCGCTGTTTGTCTCCGTTGCCTGCGTGGCCATGGATTCGCTGGAGGATTGGTTCTGGCCCCGTAACCATTACAGCCCCGGGGTCATGATTTGGAATGCCGTTGCGCGACTGGGTATTTTTGCGGCCGTCGGCTGGCTCGCTGCGGAAGCCACCCGGCTGACGCAAAACCTCGGCCGGCTGGTGGACGAACGTACCGCCCGCTGGCGCGCCGAGGCGGAACAGCATCAGGCCACCTCCCACCGCTTGGAGGAAACCGTCGAGCGGCTGGACCAATTGGCCAGTAACATCACCGAAGTGTTCTGGTTGAGCGACGTTTCCAAAAAACAGATCATTTATGTCAGTCCGGGATACGAACGCATTTGGGGACGCAAATGCGCGGACCTGTACGTTGATCCGCATAGCTGGAACAAAGCCATTCACTCCTCCCAGCGCGAAGAGATTCTCCGCCGCGCCGTCGAAGATCAGCTTCAGGGAAAATACGATGTCGAGTATCGCATCCTCCGGCCGGATGGCACCGAACGCTGGATCCGCGATCGCGCCTTTCCCGTCCGCAACCGCGCCGGGGAGGTTTACCGCATCGCCGGCATCGCGGAGGACATCACCGAGCAGAAACGGAGCGAACACGTCCAGCACATCCTCCTGGCATTGGGTGAAAAGCTTAACGCCGTGAGCACGCCCATCGAGGCCGCCCGGGCCATTCTCGGCAGCGCCGACGAGTTGTGGCGCTGGGACTCCGCCACCATTTCCATGTACTATCCGGAGACGGACCAGATGCAATCGGTCTTGAGTTTCGACATCGTTGACGGCCGGCGTCAGGAAACGGATCTCAGCGCCCCCAAATGGACCCCGTCGTCGCGGGCGCGGCGCACCATGCAACACGGAGCTGAATTGCTGAAAGCGGATCCCGCGACCCCTTTGCCCAGTGATGCGCGCATGTTCGGGGACACCGCCCGTCGGTCCGCGTGCATCATTTCGGTTCCCTTCCGGCGTGAAGGCCGGTCCGTGGGTGTCATCTCCATCCAAAGTTATTCTCCGGATGCTTTTACCCTGGAGGACTTGAAAATACTCCGGCTGCTGGGCGAGTATTGCGGCGGTACGCTCGAGCGCATCCGGGTGGCCGCGGCCTTGCGCGAGAGCGACGAGCGCTACCGCGCGGTGGTGGAGGACCAGTCGGAAATCATCAGCCGCTTCAGCGCGGACGGCCGGTTGACCTTCGTCAATGGCGCCTTCTGGCGCTTCTTTGACTGCGTCGGCCAGGATGTATTGGGGCACCCGTGGCAATCACGGGCGCACGCGGACGACCTGCCGATGCTCGAAGAGCGGCTGCGGGAGATTTCACCTATGCAGCCTTACGTGGCAGTCGAAAACCGGGTTTACAATGGTGACGGCGACATCCGTTGGATGCAATTCGTCAATCGCGGCATGTTCGATAACCAGGGCCGCTTGTTGGAAATCCAGTCAGTGGGCCGGGACATCACCGAACAAAAACAGGTGGAGATTGCGTTGCGCGAAAGCGGCGAACGCTTGCGCGCTCTGATCACCGCGCTGCCCGCCACGTTGTTCGCCTGCGATAGCCAGGGCATCATCACCTTCGAAGACGGCCGGGCGCTCACCGGGCTGGAGGGCGGGCCCGCCGACCGCATCGGTCGGTCCGTGTTCGACCTGTTTGTCGAGAATCCCGTGCTGATCGAAAATGCGCGGCGGGTCCTGGGCGGCGAGGAGTTCAGTTCGGTGGTGGAGATCGGTAACGAGGCCATCGAATGCTGGTACTCGCCCACGCGCGATGAAGGCGGCCGGCTGAATGGATACGTCGGCGTGGCCTTGAACGTGAGCGAACGTCTGCGCCTGGAGAAGCAAATCCTGGAAATCAGCGACCAGCAGCAGGTCCGCATCGGCCAGGACATTCACGATGATCTGTCGCAGCTCCTCGTGGGCCTCGCCCTGGACGCAAATTCGCTGGAGCAAAAGCTGGCCCGCCAGAGCAGTCCCGAAGCGGGGACCGCGGGCCGCATCGCGCATTACCTCGATCACGCGCTGACCTCGGCCCGGGCCCTGTCGCGTGGTTTGTTTCCCGTACCGCTGGAGCGGGAAGGATTGCCCTCCGCCCTGGAACAACTGGCGGCGGGCACCGCCGAGCGGACGGGCCTGGAGTGTTCATTCGAAGCCGATGGCACCGTCGCCTTGCCCGATACCACCCTGGCGATGCATTTGTACCGCATTGCGCAGGAAGCGGTGAACAACGCTGTGAAGCACGCGAAAAGCAAACAGATTGCAATTCACCTCGCGGCGGACGAAACCGACCTCGAACTCAGTGTGGAGGACAACGGCGTGGGCCTGGACCTCGCCCATAGCGGGCCTTCCGACGGCATGGGGCTGCGCATCATGGCGTACCGTGCCCGCGCCATCGGCGGTATCCTGCGGGTCGAACCCGGACGGCGGGGCGGCACCCGCATCAGTTGTCAAATCGCGCATCTGCTTCCCAGTCGCGGGGTCCGGGACGTTTGACTTAACCGGAGAATGGCCTGATGGTAATTGCGTATTTTGAGGTGGCGTGCGCTGTTGACATTTGCCGCGATTTCGCTATTTTACGCGCTCTTTACGTTTTTGACGGAACACTGAATTTATGCCGAATACGAAGTCAGCCGAACGGCGCATGCGCAGCAGCGCACGCCGCCGCACGCGCAACCGCAGCTCCAAATCGCGCCTGCACACCCTCGAAGCCAGCTATCTGCGCGCCCTGCAGGGCGGCAAGAAGGAAGATGCCGCCACCGCTTTCCGCGGGCTCACCTCCGCTTTTGACAAGGCCGCCAAGGCCGGTGTGATCCACCGCGCGACCGCGGACCGCAAAAAGTCCCGCCTGGCCACGCGCCTCGCGGCGATGAAGTAAACAGTTTCGTCCCTTTCCGACACAACGTCCCGCATCTCGCGGGACGTTTTCTCGTACTGATTCGGCGGCGGGCTTTCCCGTTACCACTGGCGCCCGCGATAGTAGCGCGGCGCATTCGTGGCGGAGGAGTCTTTCAGCAGTTGCACGGCGCCATTGCCGGAAACACCGGGCAGCGAAATCCAATTGCTCTGCGTAAGGTCGCTCTTAAATTCGAGGGCGTAGTTCTGCCGGGCGAGCGTCTGCTGCCAGGCGCTGAATGCGGATCCAGTCCAGCGCGGGAACAACAGATTCGCTTTCGGCGCACCGTCGGTCACCATCAGCAACGAATCCGCCGCGCCACCGGCGACGGCGGCCACATTCGTCAGGGCAGAGGGGAGATCGCAGCGACCATCCCAATTCGCGCCCCAGGCGGTCGCACTGCCATCGCGCTTCAGCGCAAGGCTGTGCGCGCTGCCACCGGCAATCAGGGCGACGTTCGACAATCCTGCTGGTACATCACATTGCCCCTCGGAATCGTCACCCCAGCAAACGACCGAACCGTCCGCGCACACAGCCAGGCTGTGATAATCACCCGCGGCGATGCCGACGACGTTGCTGAGATTCCAAGGGACAACGGACTGCCCGGCAAAGTGGCCGTCGGCGTCCGTGTTTTCACCCCACGCGACGACGATGCCATTGGTCTTGAGCGCCAGCGAATGATTCCCCGCGGCAGCGATGGCGGTGACTCCGGCCAAGCCGGCGGGGATATTGGTTTGTCCGTCCGTGTTATCGCCCCAGGCGATTACGGTTCCATCCGAGCGTAGCGCCAGACTATGCGCCGCTCCGGCAGCGATGGCGACCACACCCCTAAGTCCGAACGGCGCGTTGGTTTGGCCGTGTTCATTGTTTCCCCAGCCGAGCACTGAACCATCGGCGGGGACCGCGAGGCTGTGATAGCCGCCCGCCGCGATGGCAATGATGTTGGAGAGACCGGGCGGCAGCGTGCATTGGCCGTAATAATTGTTCCCCCAGGCGAGGACATTTCCGCTGGCATTGAGGAAAAGCGAGTGCCAGGAGCCGGCCGCAATCGCCACGCCATTCGTGGCGGCGAAGGGTATGTCGAGCTGACCGAATTCATTATCTCCGACGGCGATGGCGGACACGATTGCCAGATAGGCATTCGAGCTGAGCACCGAACCAAATACGTTGGTTATGAAAACCGAGTAGGCTCCGGCGTTAACGCTGGAGACTCCCGGAATCACGAAGGCGCTGTCAGTAGCGCCGGCAATATCGCTGTTCTGGAAACGCCATTGGAAACTCAAGGGCAGGTCACCGATGACGGAGACGCTGAATGTGGCGCTCGAGCCGGCGATGGCGGTGACACTTTGCGGCTGCGTAATGATGCCGGGTGGCGTCGGCAAAGCGACGACCGTAAGCGTGGCCGGCGGCGAACTCGTGACGCTGCCTGCGGGATTCGAAACGACCACGGTGTAATCGCCCGCGTCGGAATCCTGTACGTTCGTGAAGAGCAGGGTGTTGCCCGAGGCGCCGGCGATCGTGGAACCATTCAGGTTCCACTGATAGGCGAGCGGCGGCGTGCCGGAAGCGCCCACGGTGAAGGTCGCGTTCGATCCGCGCACGGCGGTCATGCTCTGGGGCGAATTCGTGATGGCGGGCGCGATGATGACCGCGAGGGTGGCGTTTGAGCTGGGGGTGACGCCGAGGGAATTGGAGATGACGACCGAGTAGGGCCCGGCATTGGACGGCTGCGAGCTGACGATCGAATAACTGCTGCCGGTCGCGCCCGCAATCGTGGCGCTGTTGAATTTCCATTGGTAGTTCAAGGGCATGGCGCCGGCGGCTACCACCACGAAAGTGGAGGGCTGGCCCTGGCCGACAACCTGGTCCTGGGGCTGCGTCACAATCACCGGCGCAATGTTGGCCGAAGAGATTCCCGCGCGAATGGTGTTGTTGCCGCCGTCGGCGATCGCAAAGTTTCCGGTGCTGTTTACGGCCAGACCTTTCGGGTAGTTGAATCTAGCGCCGCTGCCCGCGCCGTCGGTGATTCCATTCACGCTCGGATTGCCGGCGATGGTGGCTGTGATCCAATTGCTGCCCGACGCGGCGAGCGAACGGACCGTGTGGTTGCCCGCGTCGAGAACATAGACTATGCCCGAACCGTCCACCGCCACGCTGCGCGGCGAATTGAATCGGGCGGTGCTGTTCGTGCCATCGGCGATGCCCCAGACTCCGGCGAGACCGGCGAGGGTGCTTACGGCCCCCGCGGAAGTCACTTTGCGCACGAGGTGATTGCCGGTGTCGGCCACATACGCATTGCCCGCGCCGTCCACCGCGATTCCCCGCGGGAAGTTGAAGCGCGCCTTGTTTGTGCCGACGTTGGGTGTGGCTCCGTCGGTGCTTCCCGGAAAGAGAGGAATGCCGGCGAGGGTGGTCACCACGCCTCCGGACGCGATTTTGCGGATGGTGTGGCTGGCAGTGTCGGCCACGAACAGGTTGCCGCTGCCGTCCACGGCGATGCCTTGCGGGCCGTTGAATTGCGCGCCGCTGCCGGTGCCGTCGGTCAAACCGGCAACGCCCGCGGTGCCCGCGACGGTCGACACGGTGCCGCCGCTGGTGACCATGCGAATGGTGTGGTTGCCGGTGTCAGCCACGTAGAGATTGCCGCCGCCATCAAGCGCGATGCCCTCGGGTCCGTTGAATTGTGCGCCGCCGCCGGAGCCGTTGTTCGTGCCGGGATTGCCGGGCGATCCCGCGAGCGTGCTGACGGTCCCGCCGCTGGTGATTTTGCGGATGGTGTGATTGAAAGTGTCGGCCACGAAAATGTTTCCGGCGGTGTCCATCGCCGAAGCGCCCGGCCAGTAGAATCGCGCGCTGGCGCCGGCACCGTCCGCCGTGCCAATCGAGGCCGAGCCCACCCAGTTCGTCACCGCGCCGCTGGAGGCGACCCGTCGAATGGTGCCGTTGCCGGTGTCTGCCACGTAAACAATCGTGCCACTCACGGCCACGCCCTGCGGCGCGTAGAATCGCGCGGCCCCGGCCGTGCCGTCCACGCTGCCGTAAAGTCCCGCCGAACCGGCGAGCGTGCTGACCGACCCGCCGCTCGTGACCATGCGCAAGGTGTGATTCGCGTTGTCGGCCACATAGACATTCCCCGGGGCGTCCACCGCGACGCCCATCGGCTGATTGAATCTCGCCGCGCTGGTGCCGTCCGCGCTGCCGGAGTTGGTGGTGCCGGCGAGCGTGGTCACACTTCCTCCGCTGGTGACCATGCGAATCGAATTGTTCGCCGTGTCACCCACGAAAACATTTCCGGTGCCGTCCACGGCAATGCCCTGCGGCTGATAAAAGGCGGCGGCGCTTCCGACCGCATTGGTAAAACCAAACACGCCCGCTTTGCCGGCGAGTGTCGTCACCACGCCGGCGGCCGTGATCTGGCGGACGGTGTGGTTGTAAGTGTCGGCCACGTAAATCAGCGAGCCGTCTGATTTCACGGACACGGCCACCGGCGCGTAAAACTGGGCATTGGTTCCCGTGGCGTCCGCGCTGCCCGGCGAGCCAGCGATGCCGGCGAAGGTGCTGACTACGCCGCCGCTGGTGATTTTGCGAATCGTGTGATTGCCGGTGTCGGCGACGTAAACATTGCCGCTGGCGTCCACGGCCACGCCCTGCGGTTGGTTGAAGCGCGCGTTGCCGCCCGTGCCGTTGGCGCTCCCGCTGCTTCCGGAGAGGCCGGCAAAAACGCTTGCCGTTCCATCGCTGGCAATCCGGCGGATCGTATGACTGGCGCTGTCGGCCACGTAGGCATTGCCGGAGCCGTCCACGGCGACGCCGCCCGGCGCATTAAAACGGGCGTTCGTGGTCACGCCATTAGTGGACCGTCCTCCGGGATCGCCGGCTTTCGTGGAGATTACGAGCGGTTGTGAACGAGCCGACCAAGCGGCGAAGAGCAGGAGAGCTGTGACTAGGCGGAGCATCCTCATCTAATTCCAATTCGGCAGAAACACCTTGCCGGTGGTGCTGTTGTTGCTCCCGTGTTCCGCCATCGAAACCTGGATCGTGTACGTCGCCCCCGCGTGGAACCACGGCAGCTTCAATGCATAGTAAGCCACACCACCGAAGGAGCTCCCGGTCTGCGTGTAGTTCGCCAGCCCCGCGAAACCGGTGAAGACATTGCTGTCCACCTGCACGCCATTCTCCAGCAGCGTTACCGAATAGACATTGATGCCGTCCGACCCCGAGGTGTAAACAAAGCTCACGTCTATTTCGCCGCTCTTCGTCACGTACGGCGTGAGGTCATAGGTGACCGTGGTCGGACTGGTCGGCACCGATGGTCCCCACGTGCCCACGAGGACGTTGGTTTCCTTGTTGTAATTCATGCCCATCGCCGCGAGTCGTTGCATGTCGGTCGCGAGACGCGTTGTGAAATCGCTGTAATTCTTGGATGCGGCGGGGGTCCACGTCACCTCCGACTGCGCGCACAGACGAGGGAACATCTTGTATTCCACATTCAGCGCGGAGGGCACGAACTCCGTCCACAGATTGAGTTGCGAGCCGATGATATTTGTCGTCCAGGGGGCGTTCAAATTCGACGGCACCGGTTCATAGTTGTAGACGCCGCTCATGGTGAGGTAAGCGGGGCTGCTGCCGACCTGGAAGAACGGTTCATTCGTTTTCGTGTACGCGTCCTGCTGTTGGTAGTAGTTGATGCCGTTCGGCGCCATGACCACCGGCTGGCCGTTCGAAGCGGTCTGGCTGGCGTAAAGGGGCGGCTTCTGCCATTCCATCAATACCGCGCCGGGAATCGTTCCCGCCGCTTCGAATTCCGTCCACCCCACCATGGTCCGGCCGTTCTGCTTCAGGAACGCCACCAGGTTTGTCGAAAACCAGCGCTGATACGCCTGCCGCTTTTGCGTGCTCGTGCCCGTCAACCCCAGCGCTGCGATCTGATTGGCGTCCGGCGCGTAGCTGAGCCATTGCGTGTCGCCGGTGGCGATCACTTCATCGCCGCCCGTGTGAATGTATTTGCTCGGGAAAATGTTCATCACCTCGGTCAGCACATTCGTAAAGAACGTCCAACTCCCCGGTCCGGCCAGGCTGAAGAGAGTGAAGCTGTAGTTGATATTATCCATGTTGTACGCGCTCGCCGCGTTTCCGCATCCCAGCGAGGCGTACGAGACCAGCGCGGCCGTGCAATGGGCGGGAAACTCAATTTCCGGCACGACGGTGATGTACCGCTGCTGCGCATACGCCACCACTTCCTTGAGTTCTTCCTGCGTGTAGTATCCGCCATACTTTCCAAACGAATTCCACGCCGTACTCACCTGCGGATTCTGGGCGTAATCGATCCCCGTTCGCCAGGCGCCCGTGTTGGTCGCGGCCGGCACCGTCAGTGAGGGATACGATTTGATCTCCATGCGCCAGCCGTGATCGTCCGTCAGGTGCCAGTGGAAAGTGTTCAGCTTGTGGAGCGCCAGCGCATCCAGGATCTTTTTCACCTCGTCCTTGTCCACGAAATGCCGTGACACATCGAGCATGGTGCCGCGCCACGCAAAGCGCGGCTGGTCCTGCACATATACGCAGGGGGCTGTCCACGGCACGCCGCCCACCGCCTGCTGGGAAAGAATCTGCGGTGGGAAAAGCTGCAGCAACGACTGTATCCCGTAGAAAATCCCCGCCTGCGCGGGCGCACGGATCAGCACCGAATCGGGTGCGACCGTCAGTTCGTATCCTTCGGCACCGAGGCTGCCCACTGCGCTAGCCGTGGTAAGCAGGATGGCGCCGCGAACCGGAACGGTGCCGGAGTTTGTCACCACGTCAAACTGGTATCCCGTGGATTTTGCGAAAGTGGCCGCGAGAAATTGGCCGTTGGGGATCGAGGCCGCGTCCACCAGGATCGGCGTTCGCGCCAGCGCCAGCGCGCCGGCGACCTGCTGGGTGGGACAAAGCGTGAAAAAACCCGGGCGCGATTGCAGCGTCACCGGCTTCGGAATAATAGCGGGGCCGGCTGCAAAGCCAGAAAACGCTCCCAGTCCGAGGACGGTAGCAACGATGCCCGCTATCGCCCGGTGGCGCAAAACGACTGCCATTGGCGGGAGCATGGCAGGAGCAAGCACGCGAGCAAACTTTTTCGTTTCGATGAACAAAGAATAATTGAGCTCCGAGGAAGAAGTGGCGTGCGGATTTCTGGGATGAAGTAGCAGCAGCTGTGATTCGATTATCCTGTGGAGCAGGCGCGCCCAAACCGTTGGATCAAATATGCGGAACAACGATGATGTTTCGAAGCGGGCAAACTACCATCGACGCACGCGATAGATACGGGAGCCATTCGTGGCGGTTGGATCGCTGAAAGGGAGCAGGGCACTGTTGCCCTGGACCGTGGGCAGTGGTGTCCAATTTGATTGCGTGAGCGAGGACTTGTACTCCAGCGCGTAGTTCTTGCGGGCGAGGGTCTGGCCCCAGACGGTGAACGTCCCGCCTTTGCGGGCGGGATACAGCAGTTCGGTGCCAGACAAATCGCCATCCAGCAGGAGAACTGAATGTTCGCCTCCGGCGGAGAGGGCCACGATGTTAGTCAGCGCGGGCGGCACGTCGCAACGTCCGTCCCAATTCGCACCCCAGCCGATACCGGTGCCGTCGGACTTCAGCGCCAGGCTGTGCGCGCTGCCGCCGGTCACCAGCACGACATTGGTAAGACCAGCGGGCACATCGCACTGGCCTTCTGAATCGTCGCCCCAGCAAACCACTGTTCCATTGGAGCGGACAGCGAGGCTGTGGTATTCACCCGCCGCGATGGCGATGGCGTTGGTCAGGTTCCAGGGTACTACCGATTGCCCCGCGAACTGTCCCTCGTAATCGGTGTTTTCCCCCCAAGCCACCACTGTATGATTGGTTTTGAGGGCAAGTGAATGATTTCCCGCGGCAGAAATGGCGATGACGCCATACAGATTGGGCGGCAAAGTGGTTTGTCCAAAAGAATTATCGCCCCACACCCGCACCGTGCCGTCGGCACAAAGGGCCACGCTGTGATTCGCGCCAGCCGCCACCGCGACGACCTTCTTGAGGCCGGATGGAATCGTGCGCTGGCCCGAGCTGTTATCGCCCCACCCAATGATCGCGCCGTCGCTCGAAAGCGCGAGGCTATGATAACCACCGGCGGCTACGCCGACCGCCTTGGGAAGATCCGGCGGAACCTCGCAGGCGCCAAAGTTGTCATCGCCCCAAGCGAGAACAACCCCGTCCGAGCGCAGGGCAAGGGAGTGCCAGGAACCTGCCGAGACGGCCACGCCATTGGTGGTCGTGGGAGGTACGACGAGTTGCAGGAAATAATTGTCCCCGACTGCGGTTGCGGAAACCAACGCCAGCTGCGCGTTGGAACTCAGCGCCGAGCCGTATGCGTTCGTGATTAGTACGGTATAGGTCCCGCTGTCCCCGCTTCCGACGGCGGGAATATTCAGCGCGCTATCGGTCGCTCCCGCGAGCGGATTGCCCCCGAGCCGCCACTGATAAGTCATGGGCGCGGCGCCGATCACATCCACTTGGAAAGACGCTGGCAGCCCGGTCGCCACACTGACGCCTTGCGGCTGGTTATTGATGATCGGAGGCACCTTTACCGTCAGGGTTGCCGTCGCGCTCGTGAGCGTGCCAAAAGAATCCGACACCACGACTGCATAATCTCCGGCCACCGACAATTGCGCGTTGCTGAAAGTGACACTGCTCCCCGTGGCACCAGCCAGGTTCGCGGAGTCATACCTCCATTGGTAAGTCAACGAGGGGACCACGCTCGTGGCGGTCACGCTGATCGTTGCCACCGCACCCGGATCCACCGCGATACTCTGCGGCTGCACAACGATCGTCGGTCCCGGCGGGCTGATCAAATTCATGAAATGCGGCCAATCCCAGTACTGGCCCGGATCCGTGTGCGTATTGCACGTAGGGTCCATGCCGGGCACGTTGTTGGTGATCCAGGTCCGCCAGGCGGCGCTCTGCCATTGGTTATGGCCGATCACGTGATTCCGGTCTTTCGGGATGTTGTTGGCGTCGCAAAGATGCCGCTGCAGGCCGGCGGACGCCTGATACATTTCTTCCGTGTACCACACGGGACTGCTGACGAAGCCTTCGTGTTCGGTGCCGAAGGACCAGCGATTCCAACAGCGCACGTGCCACGCGTAATTTTGTTCCCGCACCGATTGCGTCATGTCGCCCGCGGGAGGATCGTTGGGATTGTTTTCGTGATGGTTCGGGTCGCTGCCGTTCTGCAGGCCGTTGACCATGTAATGAATGCTCGCCGAGACGGAACAACTGTTCAGGTACGAGATGGTGGTCCAGTAGTAACCCTCCATGTCATGGATCACGGCGAACTGGTGGCCGTTGCCGCTGGTGTACCATTTGGTGCAGCCGACCGGCGGTGTGTAGTGTGCGGGTGGATAGTCCGGCTGGGCACTCGCGGTATCCGCGCCACCCAGGAGCCAGGCCGCACTGAGCACGGGGAAGGACAGCATCAGCGCGGGCCGCATCGGGCGGGCGAACAGGTTTTCGCTGACAGGAAAAGTGGAGGAACTTCCGAATGAAATCCTGGATCTGCCGAAGGTTATAGACGACATACTTTGAGTGACAGCCGCCGAAGGGAATCCCGCGAAACCTGGAGCTCAATCGGAGCGGATACGCGTGCTTTCAACTGCTGATGCATTTATCTTGAATCGCAAGCCGGGCAATGTCAATGACCGCCGCGTTTTGGGGCCGGCTGACACCCATTCTTAACGAGCTCCGCAGCCAATCGCATAGACCGCCCGGCATTCAGTTGGCGGTTCGGTACAACTGAATCGCCGCCGGACCATTGGTCGTGTGCGGCGCCGCCACGGCGAGCAGCCCCAGTTCGGGGATGAACAAGCCCGTCCGCGCCCTGGGCGCCGTCACCAGCCGCTGCAGCCGGGTCAGCCGCCTTCCTCCTTCGGCAGCTTGAAACACATCCACAAATCCCTCGCCGCCGATCACATAGAGTCGCCCGCGCGCCGCGTCATAAAACATGTCATCGGCATCTCCCACACAGGGAACTTCGCAGAGCAGTCGTCCATCATTCGCATCAAACGCTGCCAGCTTCGGCGGCCTGCGGCAGGCGATGAACAATCCATGGGCCGAACCGGCAAACGCCATGGGGAAATTCTTTTCACCCGTGGTCACCGGCCAGTGTGCGCTGACCTTCATTTCATTGGTTCGGAGGTTGATCACCGTGATTTCATGCGTGTCCGGCACGTTGACCAACAGACGCTGGCCTTGCGGATCGAATTGGAAGGACTCGGGGTGGGCGGACAATTGGACCTCCATTTTCGGGTCCGCCTGCCGGGGCCGATCGAGCCAGAAATCGGCCGGAGAATGCGGCGGCGCGGGCTGACCGCCTTCGTTTGGCGGCAACAACGACACCAAGTCGATGCCGGTCATGAGCCCTGGGCCCGGTTCACCGGCGGAACCTATGTATACTATTTGGGTGGCAGGATCGAACCGCACATTGTCGGCATTCCGGCCGACATCCACCCAGGGTCCTTCGCTGAAGTCGATTGTGCTGAAACTCCGGCAAGTGCCGTCGCCCCGCCCGCAAATCAGGAGACGCCGCTTTTCGGGAACGAACAGCACGCCCTGCGGTTCGCTTATGCCGGTCAACTGCCGGACGCGCCGCCGCGCGCCGAGGTCCACAATTTCCACGGTATGATTTTCCAGGGCGGCGACGAACAGCCGCCCGGCGGCCAGGTCCACCGACAGATGATCAAAGCGGCCCTCCACTCCGTCCAACGGAATTGTGCCCGCCGGCGCCAGCACACTCTCCAAATTCGTGGTTTGCGCCGGGCTCTGCTGGCAGCAGGCCAGCACGAGGCTGAGCAGGACCGGCCGGCAGGAAGTTCGTGGCCGAAGGAAAGCTCTCATCGGGGCGTGGATACAACAGGTCGTTCACCGGCCGGCCCGCGCCAGTCGCGCCATTCCACCAGAATCTTTCTGCCCTCCGCGCTGCTGAGGGAATGCCAGTCGGTGTCCTTTTCGCGCCGCACCAGCGTGTTGTCCTGGTAAAAAGCGCTGTCGCGCGCGGGGATGCGGCCCGCGTATTTTCGCAGGGCAATTCGCGACGTGCGAACGCCGTCGAGGATTGTTTTGAGCTGGGCAGCGTGGGTTTCCAGATAGGCGATCCTCAGGTTGGCGGGGTCCGATTCGTTGCCGAACTTCACCACCAGGGCCCGAACCCCGTCGCCGGACGGGCCGCCGATTCCCTTGTCCGGGGGAATCGTGTCCCGCCCGGTCTGGTAGAGACGTTTTTCACTCAAGTCGTAAAACCAGGTTGACGCCCCGGCCTCGCCCGATTTCTGGAAATCGAGCATGCTCCTCACGCCGAACCATACGGCCGCCGCCAGCAGCGAAATGAGCGCCGCCGACTTGAGCAAGGTCTTCGTACCCGGTTTCATCGGTGGGCGGCGGAAGTCTTGCGGCCGGACGATTTGTGCGCGTCCAGGCGGAGCGACCACCAGCATTCCTCGTCGTCGCAACGAATCTGGTTTGGATCCAGCGCTTCTACGTGGCAGTCCGCGAACGCGTAATTCGCTTTGCGGGAATGCCGCAGGCAGCCGTAGTCGGCCTGTGCCAGCCGGTTGAAGCCCGCGTCATCTTCAGCGCCCGGCACCGTGTCCTTGATCCACCAGTTGTCGTCGCTCCAAAGATCCGTGCCGCTGCCGCCGTCGCCGAACCAGATCAGTTTTGCGGACGCAGTAATCTCCGCCATTTTGTGCAGCCCCTCGTAGTAACCTTGATTCCTTGGCCGCCCGAAGGGCATCGTGCTCACCCGTGCCTCCGGGTTGGGATTGTTGCGAACCGGAATCCAATGCGCGCCGGCTACGCCGATGCCGCTGGCGTTCCAGACCTCGTAAGGGCTCGGGTACCCGTAAAGATGCCGCCAGTCATCGCCGCCGCCCATCGGGAATCCGCCGAGCGCGGCGTCTGAAGCCGAAAGACCGTCGGCGTAGACCGCTACCAACTCGGCAGGGCAGTCGAACAAACCCGGTGCCCGCCCCGCGTATTCCCAAAGGATGACGCGGTAAGTGGTCTCATCCTCCCCTCCCTCGGGGCCGACTCGCACATCCTGGAGCGGGTTCATCCATTCGGAGAAATCGCCCGCGTAAGTCGTGGCGGCGAGGGCCAGTTGCCGTTGATTGGAGCGGCAAACGACCGCCTTGCCCTTCTCTTTTGCCCTGGTCAATACCGGGAGCAACAGGCTGGCCAGGATGGCTATGATCGCGATGACCACGAGCAATTCGATCAAAGTGAATCCTGCCATCTGCAATTTGCGTTGCTCAAGGCATTCCTCCGCGCTGGCAGTTGTGTTGGTTCTCATGTCCGATCCCTTTCGACAGGGCTTGAGACATCAGGTTTCAACCCCGCGTTCAATTAGTATTCCGGGCTCCCGGCGCATTCAAGAGCTTTTTGAATCGGGACGTTAAATAGCAGCGCGTGTGCATGAAACCCGAGGATACGGGAGGGCACGCCTTGTCCCGGAAGCAAGTGCAATGTCAGGATGCGGTCGGCTTGGGAAACAATTTCGAACCGACAATACCCATTTTCGCCAAACGAAACTTCGAGCCCGTCCCCAAACAGCCAAACCCGTATTTGATGCTGCGACGAAGATTGATTGATGAAGCCTCCGCGAAGTACTTGGTAGGGCAGCTTACCTCCGCGACGGTGAAACCATGCCAGAAAATCTGCGCCAGCATCTGGTTGTCGAAAACGAAGTCGTCCGAATTTGGCGAGAGATCAATCTTCTCCAAGAGCTCGCGCGAGAAGGCGCGATAGCCGGTGTGGTATTCGGACAGTTTGGCGCCCAGCAAAATGTTTTCGGCGGCAGTGAGAAAGCGATTTGCAACATACTTCCAAACCGGCATGCCACCCTTGAGGGAATAGCCACCCAGAATGCGGCTGCCCAACACACAGGGATGCAGATCGTTCGCAATGATGCTGACCATCGCAGGGATGAGCTTCGGCGTGTACTGGTAGTCGGGATGGATCATGATGACGATGTCTGCCCCGGCTTCCAGCGCCAGCCGGTAGCAGGTCTTCTGGTTTCCGCCGTAGCCTTTGTTCTTTTCGTGGACATGGACTTGCATCCCTTCGAGGCTCCTGGCAACTGCCACGGTGTCGTCCTTGCTGCCGTCATCCACGAGGATGACTCTATCCACCATTTGCTGATCGAGCACCTCGGCATAGGTCTGCCGCAGTGTTTTTGCTGCGTTATACGCGGGCATCACGACCACAACTTTTTTGTTTCGATACATAGGGCGCGGATAAAATGCAGGTGTTGTAAGCAATTTAGAAGCCAAATTCCAGTATCACGCCCGATCTGAGCTGATCGGGACCGGCTGTCTCGAAGGACACCGGCCGATCCGGGCCCGGCATTTTTGCCAACCGAGAAAGCCAGCCGCTGCGGTCAGCGGGCGGGTTGCAGAGCATTAAGGCTCAATTAAAAGTACGGCGGCTCGCTGGGCAAAATGCAATCGTGCCGATTTTCAGGCGTTGCTGCCACGATTTGGGTTGCCAAGCCAGTGAGAGCAAATCACTGTGATGCCCTTGTCTATGCCAGCGCAGAATAAAAAGAAGAGCGCGAAACTCACGAAAACCGCCGCCCGCGGGGGCAAGACTGCTTCCGCCCGCAAAGACAAACCCGCCGAGACGGTCGCAAGCCCGCCCGCCGAGGCGACGCGAACCGAGTTTGATACCGAAGCCATTACCAAGGTCCGCAAGGCCCAGGAGGCTGCGGGAGCCGAGCCGCCGCGCGAACGGCACAGCTACGATGGCGACACGGCCATCAAGCTTTATCTCCGCGAGATCGGCCAGGTCAAACTTCTCACACCCGAGGAGGAAATCGTCCTCGCCGCCCGCATCAAGAAGGGCGACAAGAAGGCGCGCGAGCAGATGATCAAGGCCAACCTCCGTCTGGTCGTCAAAATCGCGCGCGATTACGAAGGCATCGGCCTGCCGCTGCTGGATTTGATCAGTGAAGGAAACATCGGCCTGATGAAGGCGGTGGAACGTTTTGACCCGGCGAAGGGTGGCAAACTTTCGACCTACGGCTCCTGGTGGATCAAGCAGTCCATCAAGCGCGCGCTCGCGAACCAGTCCAAGACGATCCGGCTGCCGGTGCATCTCGTGGACAAGATTTCCAAGATGCGCCGCACCGCCATGCGGTTGCAGGAAGAACTCGGCCGCGAACCCACCGACGAGGAGCTGGGCCACGAGTTGGGCATCACCGCCTCGCGCGTCTCCCAGATGCGCATGGCCGCTATCCGGCCGGCATCGCTCGACGCGCCGATTGGTGATGAGGATTCCAACAGCTTTGCCGAGGTCGTTGAGGACGAGGCCGCCGACACGCCGTATAAAATTCTCGAAGACCAGACCGTGAAGGACATGCTCAAAGACATGGTGACCACGCTCGATCCGCGGGAAGCCACGATTCTCAAGGCGCGCTTCGGGCTGGATGGCGGGCCGGAGCGTACGCTGGAGGAAGTGGGCAGCAAGTTTGGCGTCACGCGCGAGCGCGTCCGCCAGATTCAGAACATTGCCTTGCGCAAGCTTCGCAAGATGATCGAGAAACTCGAAGCCACCCGGGTCTGAGCTTCCTTTCCCGCGCACCAGGGCAGGGGACCTGCAATCACGAGAAATCTTCATTTAAAAAATCAGACCATGACGCCGCATTGTTCCGCCGAGGACATCAAGCAAGCCATCCGCAACGTTCCTGACTTTCCCAAACCGGGCATTCAGTTCAAGGACATCACCCCCATGCTCGCCGACGCGCGCCTGCTCGCCGGTTGCATCGACCTGATGACGGCGAAGTTCAAGCCCGGAGACGTGGACGCCGTGATGGGGATTGACGCGCGCGGGTTCATTTTCGCCGCCGCCGCGGCGCTCAAGCTGGAAGCCGGGTTCGTGCCCGTGCGCAAAAAGGGCAAGCTGCCGTATCAGACTCACGAGCAGGCCTACGATCTCGAATACGGCCAGGCTACCGTGGCCGTCCACACGGATGCCCTCAAACCCGGCGCCCGCGTGCTCTTGATTGACGATCTGCTTGCCACCGGAGGCACCGCTGCTGCTGCTGCGCTCGTAAGTAAATTGGGCGGGAAAATTCTCGAGATCAGTTTCCTCATCGAACTCGAATTCCTGAAAGGGCGCGAAAAGCTGAAGGGCTATCCCGTCCGCTCCCTCGTCACCTACTGACATCTCCCATCACCGAAGCTGGGTGAGTCAACAGGTTTATGGGTGAAGGTTTACTGCGATAAATTCAGGGGTCTTACCGAGGGCAACGAAGATATTGGGCCCGGGACTTCGATGGATTTCGAAAATCATTCCTGGTTCTTCGGAAGCTTTTTGGCTGCCGCCCAGATCATGTCCAGCAAGGTGCGGTCGCCTTTGCGGCGCTTGCCTGGGTTCTCGGCGGCAAATTTTGGGTCCAGCGCCGCGGCCTTGTCATGGTCGGCGAGCGCGCCGTGCAAATCGTCTTTCTGCAAGCGCGCTTCGCTGCGGTTGTTGTACGCCACTGCATAGTCCGGTTTCAGCTTAATGGCCTTGTCGAAGTCGGCAATCGCTCCATCAAGATCGCGTCGCTCCATCCGAATCATGCCCCGGTTGCTATAGTAGCGCGCCTCCCCGGGTTGTAGCTCGACCGCGCGCGTGTAATCGGCCAATGCGCCTTCACGATCGCCTGCGGCATTTTTCACGAAGCCACGGTTGTTATACGCGTCCGCGAAATCAGGTTTAAGCGCGATGGCCCGGTCGTAATCCGCAATGGCGCCGGCGGAATCACCGTTTCGATGTTTCAGCGTGCCGCGCTTGGAATAAGTGGACGCGTGGTCGGGCTTCAACTCGATGGCGCGTGTGTAGTCGGCCAGCGCGCCCGCAATGTCGTTTTGTTGATTGCGGGCACTGGCACGATTGGCATAGGCGATGGCCAGGTCGGGCTTCAATTCAATCGCGCGCGAATAATCAGCCATTGCGCCGGTGAAATCACCCTGGGAAGCTTTGGCCAGGCCGCGATTGCTCCAAAAGGTCGCCTCACCGGGCTTGAGTTCGATCGCCCGATTGTAGTCCGAGATCGCGCCCTCCCAATCGCCCGCGACGCGTTTTGCTTCCGCGCGTGCCCGCCAGGTCTCCGGCGTGAGTTCCACAGTCATGGCCAGGTCTGCCTCCGCACCGGCCTGATTGCCCTTCGCCCTTTTTGCGGCGGCTCGATTCTTCCAAAAGCCCGCCACCTCCCGTTTCAACTCGAGGGCGCGGTCATAATCCGCGATCGCTCCGTTCAGGTCGCCTTGGGCGTGTCTTATGACCCCGCGGTTGTTGTGCGCGGTGGCCGAGGCAGGGTTTAATTCGATCGCCTTGGTCGCATCCGCGATCGCACCGGGGAGATCCCCCTTTGCTTTTTTCACGAGGCTGCGGTTGCTGTAAGCGGGGGCCAGTGCGGGCTTCAACTCAATGGCGCGATTGAAATCCACGAGGGCGCCATCCAGATCACCCTTGGCGTGCTTTGACTGCGCCTGGTTGTTCCACGCTTCGGCGGATTTTGTTTCGGGAATTACATCACTCATATGCCAATCGTGCGAACATTCCAAGCATTGGTTGTTTCCCCCGCGATGGATGTGACCGTCTGCATCTGGAGGGTGAACCGGCGCGGAGCGATAATCAAGGATTACGACCGGTCCCGCTTGCCTGGGCAGCCGACCCTTGCCAGCGCGCGGGAGCGAGCGTTCTCAAGGCAAGCGCGAAAACCGTGACCGTGGCATCATTCCGGCTTCGACACGCGGCGCGATGACGATAGATTGTCCGGGCAATGGATTGGCTCCAGTCAATTGATACCGCCGTCTTCCGTTTTATCAACGGAGGGTTGAGCAATGCGGTGGGCGATAAAGTCATGCCGTTCGTCAGCGGCAACGTCTTGTTTCTTCCCGCTGTCATCGTGGCGGCTGGGTTGCTGCTCTGGCGCGGGGGTGCGCGAGGGCGCGTATTTTTGCTGATGGCCCTGCTGGGCGTGACGTTGAGTGACGCGGTCGTGTGCCGCGCGATCAAGCAGTCCGCCGGCCGGCAGCGGCCTTTTGTGGTTCTTTCCGATGTCCGCCGTCCAGACCACCCCGGCGCGGCGCCCAAGTTCCCCGGCGGCACATGGGAGAAAAATTCTCCCAACAGCCTGCCTTCCTCGCATACCGCGAATTGGTTCACCTTGGTGATCGTTGCGCTGTTCTATTATCGCAAGAGTTGGCGCTGGTTGCTGCCGATGGCGTTGCTGGTCGGATTCTCCCGGATTTATAACGGCGTGCATTATCCGACGGATGTCATGGCGGGGGCGGTTGTGGGCGCAGGGACTGGCGCGGCAACCGTGCTCGGCGTGGATTGGCTATGGCGCGTGGTCGGCTGCAAATGGTTTCCGGTTTGGTGGCGGCGGTTTCCGTCTTTGCTGCACCCAAAGTTGGTGGAAACTGAAGAAGAGCACGCGCCGGACCAGGCGGAGATCGAAGTGCAGTGGTTGGGACTGACTTATCTCGTGGCGGGGGTGCTGTTCGTGGCCCGCTTGGTTTACCTCGCCGGTGGCTCACTTCAGCTTAGCGAGGACGAGGCCTACCAGTGGCTCTGGTCCAAGCATCTCGACCTGGCTTATTACAGCAAACCGCCGCTGATAGCTTACACTCAATTCCTGGGCACCTCCATCTGGGGTGATACTGCGTTCGGCGTGCGTTTCTTTTCGCCGGTCATCACGCTCATACTTTCGGTGATCATGGCGCGTTTCTTTGCGCGGGTGGTCAATGCGCGCGCGGCCTTTTGGCTGAACCTGGTGGTCAACGCCATCCCCATCATGGTCGCGGGGAGCCTGCTGATGACGGTTGACCCATTGTCGGTTCTCTTCTGGACGGCCGCCATGATCGGCGGCTGGCGGGCCGCCGGCGACCGGGGAACCACGAGTGACTGGATCTGGGTGGGCGTTTGGATGGGGCTGGGATTTCTCAGCAAGGCGACTTCACTTTTTCAAATCCTTTCCTGGGCGATGTTCTTCTGGCTCTGGCGTCCGGCGCGCCCACACCTGCGACGGCCGGGACCCTGGCTGGCTTTGCTGGTCAATCTGGTTTTCTCCCTGCCGGTACTGATCTGGAACCAGCAACGCCACTGGGTGACAGTGACCCACCTGGCTGAGCGCGCCGGTTCGGATCAGAAATGGACCCCGACTTTTAGATTCTTCCTGGAATTCGTCGGCGGCGAACTCGGGGTGCTGAATCCCATCTTTGGCGTCGCGATGATTTGGGCGGTCATTGCGTTCTGGCGTCGCCAGCGGCATGACGGGCGGATGATTTATTTCTACAGCATGGGCGCTCCGATTGTTTTTGTTTACCTGCTGCTATCACTTCGCTCGCGCGTGCTGCCCAACTGGATTGTGCCGGCGATCATTCCGTGGTGCTGCCTGATGGTGATTTACTGGGATACCCGCTGGCGGCTGGGTGCGCGCGCCATGATTCATTGGCTGCGGGCGGGATTTATTGTTTCGGTCGTCATGATGGTGGTTTGTTTTAACCCGGATTTGCCCCAGAAATTGATCGGGGTGCGGCTGCCAGTGCGCTTTGACGTCCTGCATCGGTTACGCGGATGGAATGATTTTGCGCGGCTCTGTGACGAAGTGCGCGGCAGCGTGGCCACCGAGGGGCGTCCGCCTTTCCTCATTGCCGACCACTACGGCTGGACCGGCCTGTTGTCCTTTTATCTGCCGGAAGCCAAAGCGGGCATACCGGATAATCCATTGGTTTACCGGCGCAGCAGTCCGGTGCCGCTGGACCAGTTCTTTTTCTGGCCCGGTTATAGCAACCGAGTGGGACAGGATGCGCTGTTCTTCGTGGAATTGGGCCGCGATTGGAAAGTAATGAAACCGCCGCCCCCGTCGCTGGTGGAGGAGTTTGAAACCGTCTCCAACCTGGGAGTGCGTACGGTCAAATATCGTGGCGAAGACGCCCGGCACGTGCAGTTCTTCTTTTGCCGGAACTTGCGCGCGCGGCCGGCGGAGTGAGGTTGTTCCCCTGATGAACGACGAGAAATGAGCTCTCCCATTTCCGCTCCGGGCTCCAGTGTCAGCAGGGAAACGCGGGCGACGTCCCGGTTCTTCGCCGTGAAGGACTATGATCTCGCCGCCACCTTGGAATGCGGACAGGCTTTTCGCTGGCATCGGCGCGGCGAGGGCTGGGAAGGGGTGATCGGTGACAAGTGGGTCCACCTTCGCGGCGAGGAGTCCGGCATTTGGATCGAGGCGGGCCAGCCGCAACGGGATTGGAGGTGGGCCGCCGATTATCTTCAGTTGGAACTGGATTGGGCCGCGGTGGCGCGCACGTTCCCGGATGATCCGCCGATGCGGGCCGCGGTGGCTGCCTGCCGCGGACTCCGCCTCCTGCAGCAGGATCCCTGGGAATGTCTGGCCTCGTTTATTCTTTCGTCCACCAAGCAGATCGTGCAAATCCGCCAGATGATTTCGCTGCTGACCACGCGCTACGGCGAACCGGTGGCAGCGGGGGAGGGCGCGGCGGTATCGCACGCGTTTCCCACACCCGAACGCCTGGCGGCCGTGACCGAGGCCGAACTGCGCGAATGCAAACTCGGCTTCCGCGCTCCGTATCTCCGCGAGACCGCGCGCTCGATTGCGGACGGCGAAGTGTCGCTGGCCGACATTCGCGCGCTGCCCTTGGAATCGGCACGCGAGCGACTGACGGAACTGCCGGGGGTCGGCCGCAAAATCGCCGACTGTGTTTTGCTGTTTGCGTATGGACGGCAGGACGCCTTTCCCATGGACGTCTGGGTGGCGCGCGCGTTGCGGGAGCTCTATTTTCCGCGCCGTCGCGTGAGTTTGAAACGCCTCCATGAATTTGCCGCCACGCATTTCGGGCCCAATGCCGGTTATGCGCAGCAGTATTTGTTTCACCACGCCCGCACCAAAAAAACCGCATGAGAATTGAAGTGATTTTGACGCCCGCCGAGATCGGGCCACTGGCGCAGCGCGATTTGCGCGAAACGGTTTGTGTCGTGTTCGACGTCCTGCGCGCGACCAGCACCATGATCACCGCCCTTGCCAACGGCGCGGCTGCGATCGTGCCGGTCGCGGAGATCTCCGAGGCGCTGGCCAGGCGGGAACGGCAACCGGATGTGCTCCTGGCGGGCGAGCGTGACGGCGTGCGCATCGAGGCGGAGTTGGCGGGCGGACGCGCCTTTGACCTGGGGAACTCGCCGCGCGAATTCACGCGCAACCGGGTGGAGGGCCGCACCATCGTCACCACCACCACGAATGGCACCCGTGCGCTCCGTGCCTGTGCCCAGGCTCAGACGGTGGTGGCGGCTGCGATTTTGAATCTTCAGGCCACGGCGGACTGGCTCATCACCCGGCGACCGGCGGAGCTGCTCATGGTTTGCAGTGGCACGTTTGAGGAAGCGGCTTATGAGGACATCATCGCCGCGGGCGCGCTCTGCGATTTGTTGCAAAAGGTTTCGCACCGCGAAGCGTGGTCGGATTCCGCCCATGTCGCTTCGCACGCCTATTCGGTGGAACGATTTGATCTCGTCAAAGCGCTGTCCGTTGGAAGAAACGGCCGCCGGCTCCTGACGCGGTCTGAACTGGCCGCCGATGTCTCGTTTTGCGCGCAGCTCAATACCGCCAACTTCGTCGCCCTCATGAACCCCGAGGGTCTCATTCACCGCCAGCCCTGAGCCTGGGCGCCGACCGCCGCGAAAAAAATGAATGAGTTGTACCTTTCGCGTAGTTAGGCGGAATTTGGTGTTTTTTCGGGGGTCTTGACTGTACCTTTGGCGTCCTTTGCTTGTACCTTTGGTGTCTTTTGGCGCTCTTTCGTGTCGGCGTTTTTGGGGCTCCCTAATTTTTGGCCGTTTTTGGTTTGCCCAGGCTTGTTTGCTGGGGTTTTTGGTTTGCAACCAGGCTTGCGGCCGGGTTGCGGCCGGGTTGCTTTTGGCTGACTTCAGGCCGGCTTTTCGTTTGCTCCAGGTTTGCCGGGCGAACGCTCTCACGAGCGAACGCGCAGGGAAATCGGAACGGGCGGCGTAGCCCGCCGGTTTCCGATCCCCATTAGTCCTGCTCCGCGAGCAAGCGCGGCCATGCTGATGTCAAAGAACCACTGTGCTTTGACGATGATTCGCAACTCGAACAGGAATCACGTCCTCCTACCGCCACACATCTAAATCACAGGAGCGGATTCGTCAAGACGCGGATTGATGGGTTCCGGAAGATTTGCGGGATTGGGCCTGGGGCAAGGCAGGCGGACGGCGGGTCGGAGCCAAAACCGTCACCATGGCTTCAAGCCGCGAGCGATTTGACTGGCTCAAAGCGGTCGTCGCCAACCCGCGTGAGCTCTGGGAGATCTTGGAGGAAATGCAAAAACTGACCGCTCAATCCATGCTCGACAACCTAACGGCCCGCCAGTTTAACCCATCCCCAAAGCTACCACCCATTACCAACGTCGAAGAAGCCGTTTTTTTGATTGCAGCACACCGAGGGCCGTTTCAGCTTGGAGTGATGGCCAACCCCGGCCCGGATCAGCCGCATCCCGGCGATATTCATCTGTTTTGTAAACAATGAGTATCGGTTGCTCAAGGATCTCTGGTGCCGGGCCATGGGAACAGTGATGGAGCAGACGCGGTTTGTGGGCATGGACTTCAGCAACCCAGAAGTGGACCTGCAGAAGGTGGCCGAGGGGCTGGGCGCGCGCACCGTGGAAATCGCCCATTCTGAGATGATCGCGGAAACTCTGGGCAATGCGTTCGATTATTGCGGCCCCAGTTTTATTACTGTTCGTCGCGAGCCTTGACGGCTGCCCGGCATCGGGGATTTGTGGCTGACCGTCCGGATACGTTTTATGCACGCATACATTCTATGGATCGCAATGCTGGCCTACGCGCTTCACGTGGTCGAGGAGTACATGTTCGACTGGAAAGGCTGGGCCAACGCCGTCCTGAAACTCCCGGTTGACTGGATACATTTCGCGCTCGTCAACGGTGTGGTGGTCGTGCTTGGCGTTTCGTGTTCGGCAGTGGCCTGGAGTTTGCCGGCATTTTCGCTCTGCCTGCCGGCGCTGATGCTCATCAACGCGACTTTCATGCACGTGCTTCCCTTTTTTGTCACCAGAGGACGGTTTTCTCCGGGTTTGGGCACCGCCGTCCTGCTCTTTTATCCCATCGCCATCTGGTCTTATATCGGCGCCCATTCGGACGGCGTGCTTTCACTGCGAGTCGGGCTGCTTTCCTTTTTGATCGGCGCGGCGTTGATGGCATTTCCCATCGTCTTGCTCAAACTCCGTCTGCGACCCTATTTCAAGCAACAATGAGGCCTCAAGTTATGAGAAAATAAACACGGGAACGCGCGCCGATAGAAAAAGCCTGGCAGGATCCGGACTTGTGTCGCCTGATGGAACACGATCCGAAAGCGGCTCTCAAAGTCTCGGGAGTTACAGTGCCCGACCGCGTTAATCTCAAAATTCGGATGCAGCGACGAGACACCCTTTATTTCGTCATCCCGCCGCTGGCCAGGCATCCGGAGGACGCCATCGCGGTCATCAACCAGATGGATCTCTGGCAGAGCGCCGATTTGTTCTGCTGGATCATGCGGCAAGCACTCCAGCTCGAACTACTGGCCATGCGCCAGGCCTATCGAACAGATCATCCATGAAGATCCCCAGGACATTGTCAAACACGCACTACAACAGAATCCGCAGTTATCCGGCCCTGCGGCAGCGCCTGATTGACAATGTAATCGCCGGATTGAAGGAGCTTTTCGGCTCGATGCCCGAGGGAAGCTATCGCGTCGAAGTCATTCCGCGGGAACCCGACACAATCACTATCGTGCTGCCCACGCCCGCCGATGGCGAGGTGAGCGATGCGGCCAGTATGCCGACGCGAGCCATGACGCAACGGCCACGACCAGACCTGTGCTGACTACTGCGGTGTGCGCGCTCATTTTATCCAGCATTCAATATGCGACAACAGTTCGTATATCGCAATGGCAAGCCTTGACGGAGGGGGGTGAGGTTGTAGTGGCGGGGTCGTAGGTCAAGCCGAGGATCTTGGTATTGGCGTTGGTCGCTTAGGGGATGCGTCCAGCGGGGTTCCGGGCGTAGGTGGTCGGATGGCCAATTGGTGCGGTTGGGGAAAGCGTGACGGTTTGGTTTTGGGGAAATAGTCTCTCCTTTCTCGGTTCATTTCGGCGCGCTTTGAAGGGCGCACCGAAATGAACCGAAAAAGGAGAGACTGGTGGGGTGGGGCGGTTTTCCCAACGTTCGAAACGTTGGGCTATTATCGTGCAGTCCCTAAGGGACGCGTGAAGAGGCGGCATTGCCGGTGGGAAAGAGGGCTGACTCTTGCGGCCAGGGAGGCGGATCTGAGAGTCCTCACATTCCTGAGGACGGGGCAAGGTGGGGAATAGACGCCCATTGCATGAGCGAACGGACGACTCGAGCCAGTAAATGGAAGGGATTTCGCCCTTACAGGGCTCGCTGATTGGTTCGACGTTATTTCCCGGGCCTTCAGCCCGGGCTGTCACATTACGAGCTTTCAGCCCGAAGTAATTTGCTGTCAACGCCGTCCTCAGCTCTTGCCCCGGAACTTCTCCCACAGCGTCGGCTTATAGGCGAAGCGTTGCGCGGCCATCGTGCGGAACTTCGTCAGTAAGGACTGTCGGGCCTGGAGGCCGAAGCCCAGATCCGTGGCTACGCTGAGGCCGATCCAGAGGAGGAGGAAGAACTTGGAACCGGGTTCCCAGGTGAACTGGAGGTTGACCAGGAGCACGAGCAAGCCCACGGCGGCCATGACGATCCAGGGCCAGATGAGAATCCGCACTTTCGTGGCGCGGCTGGCACGGGCAGGGCTGGAGGCTTTCAGGGCCTGCCACATGCCCACCCAGAATAAACCCATCAAATCGGCCACTTGCAGAAAGATGAGTCCGCCGAAGAAGAGTATCCAATCGAGTTTGTCCTCGCGGTCCATCTCGGAGAGGGGCGCGAACATGAACACGACTTCCACCGCCATGATCAACAGGAGCGGGCCCAGGAACTGCCTGCGCAAGGCCAGCCACTGGCCGCGGACGATTTCGCGTTCGGTGAGGCTGGTGGAGAGGATGAGTTCCAAGCTGCCGGAGTGGTGGTCTTCGGCGAGCTGGCGGACGGTTTCCGAGGCGAACCACTGTTTGAGAAAGAGGTTGAGCAGCGCCGCGGTGAGGATGTAGTTGGGTTCGCCCAGCCAATCGCGACGGTATTTGGCCAGCCCCCACAGCCATAAACAGGTGGCGATGCCGAGCAGCAGCCAGACGAACGCCGGTTTGTAGCGCGGCCGCGCGGCCAGCCAGCTAAAGGCGTTCATTGAGAGCAAACGCCGGCGGAAGGACTGGCGGTCCGCGGGCGAGCCATGGGTCCAGGAATACCAGCGCTGGCCCCAGCGGGCCTTGCGCGTTCCCGAGGGGCGGTCCTGCCAGGAGCGCGGGACGATGAAGCAGGAGAAGATCAACAAAACCCAGGCGGAAGCATGAATGACGCCCAGCGAGCGCCAGAACGAAGTGGCTCCGTACCAGCCCTTGGTGGTGTAGTTGGTGTCGAACGCGGCGATGAAGGTGAAGACGGAACTGGGGAGGTAGAACCAATTTTCCATGCCCGTGAGTTTTTGGTGAAAGCGCAGCCAGGAGCCGACGAAGGGCAGAAAGGCATTCGCCACCAGCAGCAGGATCAGGGTCACCGCCACGGCGGAGCGCGCGGATTTGCTCAGGGCGGAAACAAACATGCCCACGGCGAGGGAGAAGAACAGGGAGTTGAGAATCACCAGGGCCATGCGGCCGAATTCCGCGGGGGCTACTCCACCCATCAACAGCGGAAGGGCCAGCATCGGGACCACGGCCAGCAGGCCGTACAGTGCGTGCATGGAGGTCGCGGCCAGTTTGCCGATCACGACGTCGTAGCCGCGCAGGTCGGTGAGGAACAGCAGGCCGAGGGTGCCTTCGCGCTTTTCCCAGCTCAGGCAGTCGGAGGTGGATTGCACCCCGGCGAGGAGGCCGTAGAGCAATGCGCCGGCGGTCATGGTGCCGAAGAGGCCCAGGGAGATTTCCTGGGGATTAGCGGAGCGCATCAGCAGGAGACAGGCTGCGCCGCCGATCAGAATCAGGAACGCGGCTCCCGAGCGCCGCCAATACGTGGCCGACCGCCGCGCGGTTACGCGCAGTTCCCGACCGACTATCGGCAGCACATTCATGATTTTTTTGGTGCCTATACGGCTTGTTGATAAGAATGAATTTGCGAATCTGCGGACGCGCGGCAGCGCGTCCCTACCAGGCGGCCATAGTCAACAAACCGGATAAGCATGACTGTTTTTATTCCTTTACGACGCCTGCGGCAGCGGAGGCGGCGGAGTTATGACCGGGGGCGCAATCCGCGCGTTCAATGAGCGCAAGCCGGTTTGACTGAATAACACCTGGTCCCGGAAAGAGTTGCTGAACCTCCGGCGCGCCCAAAGAATGAAAAGCGCATCTTTCGCCAACGTCAAGAGCGCCGAGAGCGCGGCCATGATCACGGGAAAGCTCGCGAGCCAGGCCGGGCTGGTGCTGCCGGCGTTGGACCGCATGATCGGCATCAGGACGATCGCGGAAATCATGGACGAGGCAATCATGATTACAATCCACGGAATGAGCTGAACCAGGAGGAGCGTCTTTACGGTGGCGAGACTGGAATTTTTGGACGTCAGACCGGCCCACATCCCGTACCAGGCGACCGCCGCAAGATTGGCCAGGGTCGCGACCGCGCCAAGGATGGCGATCCCGATGGCGGCCCATTGGCTGGCCCCTTTGCCGCCCATATTACCCGCCATCGTGCTCCACGTGGTGAACTGGCTTATGCAGACACCGGCCGCGCTGCCGGCCACCACGAGTACCATGGGCAGGGCAAACATCCGCAACATCGCCCGCCATTGGCCGCGGATGATGTCCGCCGCGGGCAGGGGAGTCTCGAGCAGCATTTCGATCAACCCGCTCCGCCGCGCTTCAATGAAGAAGCGGTTCGCCTGCGAGGCCGTCCAGAAATAGAACAGCAGGAGGCAAAGGGTGTTCAACGAGCTGAAGGCGTAGACCAGGAATTGATTCGACGCGTCGCGGAACTGATACACTTGAACGGCCGTGACCAATAGTGCCAGCGCCCAAACGCCGAAACTCTGCCACCGTTCCCGGCAAACGAGCCATAGCACGGGATCGCTGGACAACAATCGCCGCCTCAAGGAGAGGCGCCGCTCTTCACCTCCGTAAGTGAGGTTGTAGTGCCAGCCGCGCTTTTGCGAAACGGCCTTTTCCGATTTTGCCTGCCAGGTCCTGGGCACCAGCCAGCACGCGGCGGCGAACAAAAGCCAGCCAATCAGATGACTGATGCCCAGCGATTTCCAGAACGGCGCGGGTATCCACGCACTCGCCAGCTTGAACGCGGTAAAGGGACTGGTGGCCGCGAATCCGGGAGGCGTGGGCCCGGTTTTGAAAAAGAGAACGAGCGAATCCAGCAGGGGCCCGCCGAAGACCAGCGCCAGCGTGAGAAACAGCGTGCCGGTCATGGTGCGCTGCGAATCGTAGCTGAGGGTGGAAACCAGCAAACCGACCGCGAGCGAGCAGAAAAGCGCGTTCAAAAGCGCCAGGGACGTTTTGAACAATTGCATTCCGCTCGGACCACCCAGCAGCAAGGTCAACGCCACCACGGGAAAGAGCGAAAGCAGCGCGTAGCTGGCGCGGAGCGAGGTGGAAAACAATTTGCCCGCGGCCACATCCAGCCCGCGTAGATCCGTCAGGAAAAGAAAGCCAAGCGTGCCCTCGCGCTTCTCGACACTGATTGAATCGGAGGTGAGCACCAAACCCGCGGCGAGCACCACCCAGAAGGACGCCCACATCAGGAACCAGAAGAGGGGTTCGCCCAGCCCGGCGCTGGAGCGCGTCCAGATGGCGGAAAGGAGCATGTAAATCCCGCCGGAAATCAACCCGAGGATGGCGGGGATGGTGCGAAACCAGTACGTGCTGCGCCGGCGCGCAGCCACCCGTAGTTCTCGCTCCACTACCGGTAACAGAATCATCCGCGCGGATTATTTCAACAAAGGGGCGAATTGCAATGGATTCCAAGTCAAACATTCTCCCGGCGCTTCGAACGAGGGCGCGAAAGGGCTTGTCGAATATAGTGGCGCTTCGTTCGCCTGGCGGGCGGAGCGCTTTTGTCAGTGTTAACCTAAAACAGAAAGCGAACAGTTATGGAATACGAACATTCCGGCAGACCGCAAACGTTCTCCTTCACCGCGCCCACGGCCCGGAGCGTGCAGTTGGTGGGGGATTTCACGGGGTGGAAGAGCCATCCCATCCCGCTTCACAAAGGCCGCGAAGGGACGTGGCGAGCGACCGTGGCCCTGGATCCTGGCCAGCATCGCTACCGCTTCCTCGTGGACGGCGAATGGCGCGACGATCCCGATTGCCAGATCCGCGTGGCGAATCCCTATGGTACGGAGGATGACATCCGGCAGGTAACGGCCTAAATGCAAATCGTAATCTCACGGGGAATCCGCTGAAGCAGGCGTGGCGGATTCTCCGCTTTGTTTTGCGAATTTGGCTCCCGGTCATGGGTGATTTAGTTAGAAAGAAAGGCGGTTAACGAAGCGGAACGATTCAGTTAGAGGAGAGGCCCGCCCCCACCCCAAACCACAACCCCACGAGAGGGCGAGCGGTTCGGTGGCCGCCCACAAAATTAACCTTAAGTCGCGTTAATACACACACGGTAG
>CAYUVH010000063.1:0-170654 GCA_964448135.1 uncultured Verrucomicrobiota bacterium
CGTCAGCGCGTAGGATGGCGACAGACGATTGGGCGCGGCGCCCACCGATACTGTGCCACCGTTGAAAACGATCGGGCCGGCATATGAAGTAAAATCCGAGCGGAACGCCAGCGCATGAGTTCCGTCCTTGATCAGCGTGCCGCCACCGCCGATCGTGCCTTCGATACACGAGTAGGCGTTGAAATTCGCCCCCGTGGGAAGGTTGGCATTTCCGTTCAAGTTGAGCGTGCCGCTGTTGTTGATGACGCTGCCGCCGCCGCTCAGCGCGGCGTTCGTCCCGTTGAAATTGTTCATATTGAGCGAGCCCGAGCTGCCGAGCACGACACACGAAGCAGGGGAAACCGCGCCCGCCGCGGCCAATTGGATGTCCCCGGCGTTGATCGTCGTCGCGCCCGCGTAAGTATTGGCGCCGCTGAGGATCAAGGTGCCTATCCCGGTTTTGGTCAGCGCAACCGTGCCGCTGGTGTTCTTGATGACACCGGTGAAATTACCCGTTGAATCATCATTGCCCGCTGTCAACGTATAGGTTGCGGTTCCGGTCGAGTTGTCCACCGTTCCACCCCCGTTCAAGCCGTTGATCGCCCCCGAGAAAGCGCCCATGTCCAGCGTGCCGTTCAGCTGCACGTCGCCTCTGCCGGTGCCATTGGGAAGGGCGTTGGCGACGCCCAGCTTGATCGTAGCGCCCGCGGCAATGAGTGTCGTGTTGCTGTAAGTGTTCGCGGCGGAGAGCGTGAGCACACCCGCGTTGGTCTTGGTCAAACCTCCGGTTCCGCCGATTACCCTCGTGAAGCTCAGCGGATTCGGATTCGCAAATACCAGCGCGCCCGGCGTGGTGATCGTGATGGTGCCGCCCACCGTCCCATTCCGCGTAGCACCATCGCCCAATTGGAGCGTGCCGTTGGTGATCGTCGTGGAACCGGTATACGTATTGGTGGCGTTGAAGAGCAACGTGCCCACTCCGGCTTTCACAAAATTGGCGCTTCCGCTGATGACTCCCGCGATGGTCAGCGTCGTCCCGACCGGCTGGGTCTGAAGGACAAAGTTCGTTCCAGCCGCGCCGCCGAGAGTCCAGTTTCCCGCAAAAGTCACCGGGGCAGCAGGAATGCTCACAAAAATGGTCGAGCTGTTGCTGGCTCCGTAGGTGCCGTATGTATTGGGGATGGTGATGGGACCCGTGGCAAAGCCGGCTCCCGTGCTGTCCGTGGCCGGAGTAGCCAGCAACGTGGCGGGAACGAGATTGGTGATCTGTCCGGTGCCGAAGGAGTTGTTGTTGTTGAAATTGAGTCCGGCGCTGGTGCCCAGCGGCGTCTTGCCGCTGTAGCTGTTGCTGGCGGCCAGCCAGAGGCTGCCACTGCTCTCATTTTCAACCCCCCCGGGACCGGTGATCGGCACGCGAATGATGGTATTCAGTTTGGAATTGCCCACGTAAAACCCTTGAAAGCCCGAGTTCAAATTCAAGGGCCCGCTGCCGGTAAAGACTAGGTTGGTAACACCGATGGTTGAAACGAGGCCGTTGAAGATGCCTGGAAAATTGACCGAATTGGTGACCGTGATGGTCAGGGCACTTAGCGCCGTGGGACCGGCGGGAAAGCCGGCGGCTGAGGTGCTGCTCCAAACGGACGGCGTGGCCGTCAAGGCCGTCGTGGTCGCCCATTGGGCGGTTGTCGTGTTCCACGTCCCGCTTGTGGGGGCGCTGAGCCCGTTGGGGTCCCAATACCAGACCACCGCGCCGGCGTTTTGCAGGCTCAGCGCAACGAGCAGGCACAATAGGGAAACCAGGCCGGATATCGGCCGGGTCATTCTGTGGGCGGTAATAATTTTGAAGATAAGGGATTTCATACTGAGTTGGGTGGTGGGTCTCTCTGCCAGGGCTATGGGCGCAAAATCATCAACGGTGGACCGTTTCATTCCGGTCACGCCCGCAGTTGGCGGGCGTGACGCACTTGTTCTCATTCAATAAAAAATCAGGGCGCCGGATTCACGGCCACCGATTCGTAGTAGGCCGGAGCCGGATTGCTCACGACCAGCGACCAGGCGCCACTCGGCCCCGGCGCCGTGTTGGTGCTGCCGGCCACGGGCGTCCAGGCGCTCACGGGCGTGCTTACATCCTGGCTGGACACCACGTAATACTGCGCCCCCGCCGTGCCTTGCAGGCTCAGCGTGAAGGTGCCGTCCAGATTATTCACCAGCGACACTATCGCGTTGGTCGTGCTGTAAACCACGGAGTTGGAAATCACCTGGCTGAGGCTCCCCGTGCTACCGAGGAAATTCGCGTCGCCCAGATAAACCGCGCTCATGGCATTCGTGCCGAGCGGCAGCGAGGCATTCGTCGCCGTGGCGCTGCCACTCGACAACGCGTTGGTCGCGAACGGCACGCCGTTGGCGGAAAAGACGATATTGCCGGTCGGTGAATCTGCCGCGGGCGGCGTGCCCGCCACGCTGGCGGTGAAGATCACGCTGGCGCTTTGCGCGGCGGGATTCGCCGAGGAGCCCAGGCTCAGTAACGTCGCCAGGTTGGAGATCACGCCGGTCGTGTCATCCACAAACGTGACCCCATAGTTCGCTCCGCCGTTCCCATCGATGACCACGCCTGAAGGCGTCAGGGTCTTGCCAGTTCCGACGTCCTTGGTGTCGTAAGTCTCAATAAAGTTCGGCGTATCACCGGCCACCAATCCCGGTGCGATTCCCGGCACCGCCACAGCGCTCGTCGTGCCGTCATACACCTTAGTGTTGGTCGCGGCTGTGACCGTGATGGCCTTGGGGTCGATTTGGCCGGTCGTGTTGTTCACGAAGCTGACGCTGTAATTCAAACCGCCATTCCCGTCCGACACGGAGCCGCTCGGAACCAGCGTCTTGCCGGTGCCAACGTTTTTGTTCGTGTACGCTTCCGTGAACATGGCCACATCGCCCGCGATTACCGCCGGGCTCACGTTCGGCACCGCCGCCGCATTGGTCGTGCCGTCATAGAACTTCGTGTTCGTGACCGCCGTGACCGCGATTGGTTTGGGATCAATCTCGCCGGTCGTGTTGTTGGCGAACGTGATGCTGTAATTGGTGCCTCCGTTGCCATCGGTCACCGTTCCCGCCGGAATGAGGTTCTTGCCCATGCCGGCGTCCCGATTCGCAAAGGCCTGCGTGAAGTTGCCCGTGTCGCCCGGGGCGAGGGCGGGGATGCTGGTCGGCACACCGGTCGAGTTCGTTGTGCCGTCATACACCTTGGTGTCCGTCGCAGCCGTGACGGTGATCGCCAGGGCGCTGATGCTGGCCGCCAGAGTGGGTTGAATCACGATGTAATTCGTGCCGAGATCACCCCCGGTCGCAAAGCCGCTCGTGGTCACGGTCTTGCCCACCCCCACATTCTTGTTCGTGAACCCGCCGACGGCATTGCTGCTCACCAGGCTCACGGACGCCTCGTCACCGTTTACAAGTCCGGAGAGCCCGGCATTGCTGACCACCAGCGAGACGTTGGTGGTGCCGTCATAAACCTTGTCGAGGGCCAGCACATCGGTGACCTGGAGCGAACGAGTTGTGATCGTAAACACCCCATCCGGTCCGGCAACGAAAGCGTAATTCGGCGACGCCAGCATTCCCGTGTCCACCACGTGCGCAAGGTAGTTTGAGCCCACATAATTCGTGGCCGTCGCGTCCGTGCTGAAGTTCGCGCTGCCGGTAATGACCGCCACGGTGTCCGTGCCCACCAGCGTGGCATAACTCGGAATGTAAACCGCGTTCGTCGGATCGTCCCCGTAGGTCAACGAGCCTCGCGCCGTGACCGTGAGCGTCGCCGGCGTGACGGACAGCGTCGTGCTGGTATTGGTCGCCGTGCCGAGGAGCAAAGAGTTATTTCCCGCATACGTATACTTGATCGTATAGGGCGAACCACTCACCGGCAGGTTGGCCGGCAGCGTGTAGGTCATCGCGAAATCACCCGTCGCGTCATTGATCGTGGTGTTTTGCGCATTGCCGTTGATGGTCACGGTCACCGTGTCACCCATCGCCGGATAAATCGGATCCGCGGTGGCCAGCGTGCCACCAATCAGAATGCTGGGGGTGCCATAGACGACCGACTGGCTGTTCGTCAGCCCCGAAAAGGTCGGGTCGGTGCGAACGATGAGATCAACGTGGCCGGCCGCGCCAGTGGTCGTTACCACGACGGCCGAATTCCCGGCGGCGAGGGGCGTTCCCACGATGACCGGCGTGGGGTTGGCTGACCCGGTGCAGTTCCCGGCGCACTCCATCAAGGGGTAAGTGCCCGGCGGCAAAGCCGATCCCGTCACATTCACTGTCAGCACGTTGTTGTTGTTCGTCAGATTCCCAGCGATTGAAAGCTTGCCCACCGCCGGCGAACCCCCACCCACTGCCGTGAATGCCGCTTTGCCGCCCGTGGGCAATCCCAGGTTGCCTCCGATGCTCTTGACCGTCGTCGTTGCGTTCGACAGCGAAGCTCCCGACGAAACCGTCACCGTCGAATTCGCCATGCCGCCACCGGTCGCCAGTGCCAGCAGTCCGGCGCTTACCACCGTGGTACCCGTGTTCGTGCTCGTGGCCGTCAACACCATGGCGCCTGCCCCGGCCTTGGTGAAATTGCGGGCCGAGGCGTCCTGGCCGATCACGCCACCCAAAGTCAGCGTATGGGCGGTTACCGTAACAGTGCGATTCGCGCCGCTGATCGTAACAACGCCGTTGATGGTCATATTGTTGGCGCTGCCGACATAGGTGGGGCTGCCGCCGCTCAAGGTAAACACGTTGTTGATGGTGATGTCGCCGCCGGTCAAATTGTCAAAGCTGCTGTTGCCACTGACGACAAACGGCCCCGTGCTCAGCGCCGCGGGATCACCGATACCCAGCACACCACCACCCGAACTGAGCGTCGTCGTGCCCGTGTAAGTGTTCGCTTCCGTCAAAATCCACGTGCCCGCGCCGGATTTGGTGACGCCCGTCGTGTTCACCCCGCTGTTGTTGACGATCTTTCCGATCGTGTTGGTGGCGGTGTTTGAGCCGGACAGGGTCAATGTCTTGATGCCCGCGCCGGACACCGTAAGCGTATTGGTCAGCAGCAGCGGCCCGCTGCCATCATTCTGGATCGTGGCGCCGCCGGTCGTGCCGGACAGGTCAATCACGCGATCAGTGGTTTCACCCGCTCCCGTGTAAACCAGCGTCGCCGCCGTGGTGCTCGAGCCGATGGCAATCGTACCCAGCGGCACGGTGGTCGGATGCCCGAGGCTGCTGGAAGCAGCGCCGCCGCTCACGCGGTTGAATGAACTGATGCTCAACACACCGTTGTTGATCGTCGTCTTGCCACCGTAAGTGTTCGGCCCGCTGTTCGTCAGGGTGCCCGCGCCCGTCTTGATGAAATTCTGCGCTCCGCTGATCGTTCCGGAGATGTTCACCGTGGTGCCCGACGGCTGGTTCTGGAACGTATAGTTGGTGCCCGCCGGGGCCGCGAGATTGAACGGACCGCTGAAAATCACCGGGGCCGCCGCAATGCCCACGAAAATCGTGGAACTGTTGCTGGTGGCGTAGGTGCTGAAGCTGTTCGTGATGTTGATGATGGAGTTGGTGTTGAAAACCGTTCCCGTGCTGTCCACTCCCACCGTCGCCAATACCGTGCTGGTCACCGCGTTGGTGATCGGTCCGGTGCCGAACGCGTTGCCGTTATTGAAATTGAGTCCGGCCCCGGTGCTGAGCTGAACCCCCGCCGTGAAGGTATTGTTGGTCGAGAGATACAGGCTGCCACTGCCTCCAGTCTGCATCGGTCCCACTCCCGTGATGGGCACGCGTATGATGGTGTTCCACGAGGCGTTGCCTACGTTAAAACCCTGCGCCGAGGACGGCTGGTTCAAACTGCCCGTCCCGGTGATGACCAGATTGGTGATGCCCACGCCACCGAAAGACCCGTTGAAAATCCCCCCTTCATTGATCGCGCTGTTTACCGTGATCGTCATATTGGCGATCGGGGTGGTGCCTGCCGCAAACGACGGACCCATCGTGCTGTTCCATACCGACGGCGTGGCCGTAAGCGCCGAGGTCGTGGCCCACTGCGCGGTGGTCGTGTTCCACGTGCCGCTCGTCGGCGTCGAGGCGCCGTTGGGATCCCAATACCACAACGCCGCATTCATCTCCGCCGGCAGCAATCCAACCAGCAACCAGCAGAACGCCAACAACGCCGACCCGGAAAAATAGGATTTACGCTTCATAGTTCTTTTCTTGGACGCGGGAGAGGGAGGGTTGATTACACGGGAACGCCGACGCGTTACGTCATGCGCAGGCTGAACGAAATGATTGGGCCATTGCCAATGCTCTACAATTGAAACCTGTAATCCCGCTTTCGATTTCGAATTTAATCCCGCTCCCAAAACCGGAACAAGACCAATCGATAATATTGTCAAACTTCTTTAAATTTACCCCCGCTGCCCCAACGTGCAGATCCTGCAAATCTATTCACGCCATTCACAACTGCCTTTCTGCCCGACGACAATCATATTGCTTTCTCCCGCCAATCCCCGAACTTCCCATCCCGAATTCCATGGCCAAGCCGAGCCAACGAGCAACCCGATCATCACAGCGGACGCTATCCACGTCTGGCGAACCAACCGCGCCCCGCCTTTGGTCGGAACGCCCCGCCGCCCGAACCATCGCTGTCTTATTCCTGATCGCCGCCACTCTAGCGCTCTACTGGCCGGTCAGCGGTTACGACTTCGTAAACTTTGACGACCCGCAATACCTCAACCCCCATGTGCAGATCGGGCTCACCCTGGACGGCGTCAAGTGGGCCTTCACCCAGACCGAAGCCGCCAACTGGCATCCGCTCACCTGGCTGTCCCACATGCTCGACGCCCAGATTTTCGGCCCCAAAGCCGGCGGCCATCACCTCACCAGCCTCCTGCTGCACATCGCGAATTCCTGCCTCCTGCTCCTGTTGGTCCTGCGCCTCACGCGCTCGCTGCCCCGCAGCTTCGTCGTCGCAGCGTTCTTCGCCTGGCATCCCCTCCACGTGGAATCCGTCGCCTGGGTCGCCGAACGAAAAGACGTCTTGAGCACGTTCTTCGGTTTGTTGGCCCTGCTCGCCTACACAAAGTACGTACAACTTCCGGCCGCCTCATCCAAAGCCACGCGGTTTTTCATTCTTTCGGTGACACTTTTCGCCCTCGGCCTGATGTGCAAACCCATGCTGGTCACGCTGCCGTTCCTGCTCTGGCTGCTGGACTACTGGCCGCTCGCGCGGTTCCAGTTCTCTCCCCGAGCTGTACAGCCCGCAACCAACCGCCGTCTGATTCTCGAAAAAGTTCCCTTCCTCCTGCTGACAGCAATATTCTGTGCCATCACTTTGCGCGTCCAACAAGCCGGGCACGCGATCGTGGCCGTCAAAACGCTTCCCTTGGAATTCCGCCTCGGCAATGCCGCCCTCGCTTATTGGGGTTACCTGGAAAAACTGTTTTGGCCGCACGATCTGGCCGTGTTTTATCCCTACGGCATCCTGCAATTCAACTGGCTGAACTGGGTGGCCCTCGCGGCTCTCATCCTCGTATCGTTGGGGGCGCTGGCGTTGTGTCGTCTCGGTTACACGGTGACCGGCTGGTTCTGGTATCTCGGCGCGCTGGTGCCGGTGATTGGCTTGGTGCAAGTCGGCGCACAAGCCATGGCCGATCGCTACATGTATTTGCCCTCCATCGGAATCATCGTGCTGATTGTTTTCGGCGGGGCCGACCTTGCCGCGCGTTTTCACCGCGACCGCGATCTCGCGCCGATCCTGGCCGGAGTCGCCCTCGCCGGTTGTTTGTTCACCTGCCGGCTGCAACTCGGTTACTGGCAGAACAGCGACTCCCTCTACCGCCACGCGATTGTTTGCACGAAGGGCAATTTCGTCGCCTGCAACAACCTCGCCGTGGATCTCGAAGCCCGGGGCCAGTATGCGGAGGCAGCCAATTGGTGCCGCGAGGCCATCGCGGCAAAGGCCGATTACGCGGACGCTCACTGCACCCTCGCGGTGATTTTGCTCGCGCAAAAACGGCCGCCGGAAGCGCGCGTTGAATTGGAACAGGCCTTGCAGATCGACCCCACCCTCCCCCGCGCCCATTACTACCTCGGCAATCAACTCCTCGCGGAAGGAAACGTCACCGCGGCGCAAAGTCACTACCAGGCCGCGTTGGAGCGCCTGCCTGAATATCCCGAAGCGCATTACCAACTGGCGATTTTGCTGGCCGCCTCCAACCCCGACGAATCGGTACAACGCTTTCACGAAGCACTGCGCCTCAAGCCCGACTGGAAAGAGGCCTTGAATAACCTCGCCTGGGTCCTGGCCACCACCCCCGACGATAAACTCCGCAACGGCGCCGAAGCGGTGCGCCTCGCTCAAAGAGCCGTGCTGATTACCTCAACCAACGAAGCCGGTCCGCTCGATACTCTCGCCGCGGCGCTGGCGGAAACTGGAAAATTCGAGGAAGCCGTCGAAACCGGGAGAAAAGCGCTGGTCCTGGCCGCGAAACCGGATTCCCATTTTCCTCCAAAAGAAATCGAGACTCATATCCGCTGCTACGAACTCAAAAAGCCTATCCGCGATCCGGCGCCGGCCAAACCACACAAACCCAGCCCCTGAGCTCAGCCATGGCGCTGCGGCACTTCGCTTTACGGCTCCTGCCGCAGCCGGTAGTAACCCTGAGCGCTGTTCGTCGGCGAATAGTCCATGAACTGCAACACGCCGTTTGTGGAAGACAGGGTGGTCAGCGCCGTCCAATCAACCCAATTGCTCGAGAAGAGCAGCGTGTAGTTCACATTGGCAGTCCCCGTCATCTCCAACTGCACCGCTCCTGATGGCAGCCGCGTGACCTGGCCAAACACCGGCGGCGCATTGCTCGGGAATAATACCGTCAGCATCGCATTCGAACTCGTGATGTTCCCAAACGCGTTCGTCACCACCACGGAATAGGCGCCCGCGTTCGTGTCCTGCGCACTGGCCACCACGTAGCTGGAGTCGGTCGCTCCCGCGATATTCGTGCTATTGAGCCGCCACTGATACGCCAAGGGCCCCGTGCCGCTGGCCACGACAGTGAAATTCGTGCTCTGCCCCTGCGTCACCGTCACGCCGACCGGCTGCGTCGTGATACCGGGGGGAACCGTCACCGTCAGCACGGCATTGCTTGTCGCCAGCACACCGTTTGTGCCCGAGACCAGGCATGCATACGTACCCGCATTCGTCGTTCCCGCAGCCCCCAGCGAGTAGCTCGACGACGTCGCCCCGCTGATGTTCGTGCCGTTGAATTGCCACTGATAAGCCGTGCCGATCGCGACTGTGCTGAAAGCAACCGACTGCGTATTTGACACCGTCTGGCTGACCGGCTGCTCGATGATCCACGGATCGTTGGCCGCGCGGAAGGTTAGGTCGTCGTAGTAGCCGGACACGCCGGCCTTGGCCATGGCATGATTCAATTCAATGAGGTTGAATCCAAAATTGCTGCCCGTGCTCGGGTAGCTGAACGTGGCATTGGTCATGTTGTCCACGTACATCCACACCGGCGCGAGTCGCGCCGCATTCGGAATCCCCACGATCATGCGCGCGTGGTGCCAGCCGACGGACCGCATGGTCGTGGTGTTGAACCACCCGTTGGCGTTAAACCCGCCCGTCGCGCCCACAATGCGCGCCTGGTAATTGGAATAATTGTATCCCGTCGAGTTAAATGAACCGAGCGACATGCGCTGGTTGAAGGCCGTGAACGCAGACGACACATCCGCCGTGGACGAGACGGGATCGTTTTCACAGAGCGCCAGGTATTCCTGCAGGTTGGTCGCCGCCGGGGTCGAACCGTATGCATCGTAAAACCACCAGTCGCACATGAAATTGCCGTAATAATTACTGCCCGCATTCAGTCGGTAAATGAGGTTCAACCAATCCTGCCTGAGGGTGACGTTGGTGGCTACACCCAGCATTTGCGCCCCGCCATGCGGCAGGATGCCGCTACCTGAATTCGTGATCATCCCGGCTGCAGTCCCGGACGTGGCTGACCACGGGTTCGAAGAACTGGTGTTGGGCCCGCTCGTGGTGTCGTTGTCCACACTGCCCAGCGCATATGCTTCGAATCCATCGAGAAACACGAAGGCCGCCTGCTGCACCGTCAGCACCGCATTAGTGCTTGTCTGACTGCCGGCGAGATTACTCACCGTGACCGAGTAAGTCGCCGCGTTGCTCCAGGTCACCTGCGCCAGCGAATAAGCCGACTGCGTCGCCCCCGAAATCGGCGTTCCATTCTTTCGCCATTGATATGCTGGCGACGTTCCTTGCGAAAGACTCACGCTAAATGCCGCGCTGTTGCTCACCGCCACCAACTGGTTGGCCGGCTGCACGCTGATAATTGGCGGCACAATCACAGTAAGTTGCGCGTTCGAACTCAGCGCGGTGTCGTACGCATTGGAAACCACCACCGCATACGGCCCTGCATTTGAGGGTTGCGCGCCGATCGAATAACTCGTGCCTGTTGCTCCCGCTATCGGCGATCCGCCAAACAGCCATTGATAATAAAGCGGTGCGCTGCCGGTAGCCGTCACCGAAAACGTGGCATTGCTCCCCTGTGCCAACGTCAGGTTCTGTGGCTGCGCCGTAATGGCTGGCGGCGTCGGCACTTCGATCACCATCAGGTTCGCCGGTGGGCTGCTGGTCACCGTGCCTGCGGGATTCGCTACCGCGACCGCATAAAGCCCCGCATCAGCCGGCTGCGCATTCGATCGGGTATAACTGCTCGCCGTCGCGCCCGAAATCACGCTGCCGTTGAACATCCATTGATATCCGAACGGCGAAGTCCCGGACGCTTGCACCGTGAACGTCGCGTTAAAACCCTGTGTCACTGTCACGTCCTGCGGTGGGTTCGTGATCGCCGGCGCCACGATCACCGTCAGCAACGCGTTCGAACTCAGCGCCGTGCTGATCGCGTTCGAGACCACCACCGAATACGGCCCCGCGTTCGAAGGCTGAGCGTTGTTCAGCGTGAAACTCGTTCCCGTCGCGCCGGCGATGCTCGCGCTGTTGAACATCCATTGGTAAGTCAGCGGTGCCGACCCGCCCGCGGTCACCGTGAATGTCGCGCTCTGTCCCTGGTTGGTGCTCACGTTTTGCGGCTGCGCCACGACGTAAGGGGCGCTGTTCACCGCGGAAGTTCCGCTGCGAATCGTGCTGTTGGCTGTATCGGCGATCGCAAAAGTTCCGCCCGCATTTTCCGCCATGGCCGCCGGGCCGAAAAACCGCGCCGCAGCTCCCGAGCCGTCCGCGCTGCCGGGCGCCAGTGCCGCTCCGGCGACCGTACCAGCCACCCAATTCGTCCCCGAGGAAACCAGCGATCTTACCGTGTTATTTCCCGAGTCCAGCACGAACAATCCGCCACCCGAGTCCACCGTGATCGCCTGTGGCCGGAAAAATCGTGCCGCCACATTCGTCCCATCCGCGCTGCCCCAAACCCCCGATTGCCCCGCGATCGTGCTCACCACCCCACCGCTCGTCACCTTGCGCACGGCGTGATTGCCCGTGTCCGCTACGTAAACATTTCCCGAACCATCCACCGCCAAACCTTCCGGAGAATTAAACCGCGCCCCATTCGTCCCTGTGTTGATTCCCCCATCTGTGCTGCCCGGCATTCCCGGAACCCCGGCCAGCGTCGTCACCACGCCACCCGAGGTGATTTTCCGCACGGTATGATTTCCTGTGTCCGCCACGTATAAATTTCCGCTGCCATCCAAAGCCACCGCTTGCGGCCCGTTGAATAGCGCTCCGCTACCCGTGCCGTTCGTCAAGCCGGCGAGCCCCAATTGCCCGGCGAAAGTCGTCACCGCCCCGCCGCTGGTCACCCTGCGGATCGCATGATTACCCGTGTCGGCCACATAAACATTTCCACTCCCATCCACCACCAGACCCTGCGGCGCATTGAAAAGCGCGCTCCCGCCGCTGCCATTGTTCGTGCCCGCCACACCTGCCGAGCCCGCCAGCGTTGTCACCGCACCGCCAATAGCGATTTTGCGGATTGTGTGATTGAAAGTGTCCGCCACGTAAACATTCCCGCCGCCATCGATCGCCGAACCGGCCGGCCAGTAAAACCGCGCGCTGCTCCCCGTCCCGTTCGTGCTTCCCGTCGAAGCCGAACCCGCCACTGTCGTCACCGTCGTGCCGGCAATCTTCCGAATCGTCCCGTTCCCCGTGTCCGCCACGTAGATATTGCCCGCCGCATCCGCCGCCACGCCCTGCGGTTCCCAAAATCTCGCGCTGCTCCCCGTGCTGTCCGCGCTGCCAAACACTCCCGCCGCTCCCGCGATCGTCGAAACCACTCCCGCCGGGGTCACCTTCCGAATCGTGTGGTTGTATGCATCCGCCACGTACACGTTCGTCGCGCCATCCACCGCCATCCCCGACGGCCCCCAAAATTGCACGCTCGCGCCCGATCCGTCGCCGCTGCCGTTCACGCCCGCCACGCCTGCCAGCGTCGTGACAGCTCCCAGCGCCGTGACCTTCCGGACGGTCTGATTTCCCGTATCACCAACATAAAGATTTCCCGCACCATCCAGCGTGATTCCCTGCGGCGTGTTGAACTGCGCCGCGCTCCCCGTACCGTTGTTCGTTCCCGCAATGCCCGCCGCACCTGCCAGCGACGTCACCACGCCCCCCAGGGTCACCTGCCGGATTGTGTGGTTCCAAGTGTCCGCCACATAGATCAACGTTCCGGATCCATCCACCGCCACGCCTTCCGGCTGATAAAATCGCGCGCCCGCCCCCACGCCGTTATTCGTCCCCGAACTTCCCGCCAATCCTGCCAGAGTTGAAACAACGCCTCCGGGCGTAATCATCCGGATCGTGTGATTTCCCGTGTCCGCCACCAAAACATTTCCCGCATTGTCCACCGCTACCCCTTGGGGCTGGTTGAACAGCGCCCCGCTGTTCGTTCCGTTTGCGCTGCCGCTCACACCCGCCTGCCCTGCCAGCGTGCTGACCACCCCGTTCGTCGTGATGAATCGAATCGTATGATTCTCCGTGTCCGCCACGTAAAGATTGCCCTGCGCATCCGACGCCACGCCCCATGAATTGGCAAACCGTGCCGCCGCACCCGAACCATCCGCGCTCCCCTGCGGCGCCGACCCCGCCAGTGTCGAGAACGTCAGCGACTGCGAACGTGCCGCCAACACCAGAGTCAGCAGCAGGGCGACACTAAGAATTATGCGCGGCGGCTTCACCAGATCTCGGAGCCCCAACCATCCGGACAACCCTCACTATTTCGGACTTCGGTCATTCGGATTTCTTTCGTCATTCGACATTCGGATTTTGTCATTCAGCCCTCATCTAATTCCAATTCGGCAAAAACACCTTCCCGTTGCTATTGTTATTGGCCCCGCTCTCCTTCATCGAAACCTGCAACGTGTACGTCGCCCCGGCGTGATACCACGGCAGCTTCACCGAGTAATACGCCACTCCGCCCAGCCCGTTCCCCGTCTGCGTATAATTCGCCAGGCCCGCAAATCCCGTGAACGTATTGATATCCACCTGCACCCCGTTCTCCAGCAGCGCCACCGAGTTCACCACGATGCCATCATTGCCTGACGTATAAATGAAACTCACATTGATCTCTCCGCTCTTCGTCACATATGGCGTGATGTCATACGTCACATTCGTCGAGGTCGTCGGCAACGAGGGCCCCCACGTGCCCACCAGCGTGTTCGTTTCCTTGTTGTAATTGATCCCCATAGCCGCCAGCCGTTGCACGTCCGTCGCCAATCGCGCCGTGAAATCGCTGTAGTTCTTCGAAGCCGCCGGAGTCCACGTCACCTCGGATTGCGCGCACATACGCGGAAACATCTTGTACTCCACGTTCAACCCCGACGGCACGAACTCCGTCCACAGATTCAACTGCGCCCCGATGATGTTCGTCGTCCACGGCGGGTTCAAATTCGACGGCACCGGCTCATAATTGTAAACCGTGCTCATCGTCTTATAGGCCGGCGAACTGCCCACTTGGAAAAACGGCTCGTTCGTAAACGAATACGCATCCTGCTGCTGGTAGTAATTAATCCCATTCGGGCACATCACCACTTGCTGCCCGTTCGAAGCCGTCAGCGGCGCCACATACCCCGAACCGCCCGCTCCGATCCACTCCATCTGCACCGCGCCGGGCACCGTCCCCGCCGCCTCAAACTCCGACCAGCCCACCATCGTCCGCCCGTTCTGCTGCAAAAACGCGCAAATATTTGTCGAAAACCACCGCTGATACTGTTGCTTCTTGGAGGTTGTCGTCCCCGTGATGCCCAACGCCGCGATCTGATTCACATCCGGCGTATAACTGAGCCACTGGCTGTCACCTGTCGCAATCACTTCATCCCCGCCGGTATGAATGTATTTCCCCGGAAAAACATTCATCACCTCCGTCAGCACGTTCGTGAAAAACGTCCAGCTGCCCGGACCCGCCAGGCTGAACAACGTGAACCCATAACTGATATTATCCATGTTGTACACGCTCGCGGCATTCCCGCAGCCCAGCGACGGATACGATACCAGCGCCGCCGAGCAGTGCGCCGGAAATTCAATCTCCGGCACAATCGTGATGTAGCGCTGCTGCGCATACGCCACCACTTCCTTGAGTTCGTCCTGCGTGTAATACCCGCCGTACTTCCCGAAGGAATTCCAAGCCGTGCTCACTTTCGGGTTCTGCCCGTAATCGATCCCCGTCCGCCACGCGCCCGTATTCGTTGAAGCCGCCACCGTCAGCGACGGATACGATTTGATCTCCATCCGCCAGCCATGGTCGTCGGTCAGGTGCCAGTGAAAGGTGTTCAGTTTGTGAAGCGCCAGCCCATCGAGGATTTTCTTCACCTGGTCCTTGTCCACAAAGTGCCGCGACACATCCAGCATCGTACCGCGCCACGCGAACCGCGGTTGGTCCTGCACATACACACACGGCGCTGTCCACGCCACCCCGCCCACCGGTTTCTGCGATAAAATCTGTGGCGGAAAGAGTTGCAGCAACGACTGTATTCCGTAGAACACCCCTGCCTGCGCCGGCGCGCGAATCACCACCGAATCCGGCGCCACGGTCAACTCATACCCTTCGTTGCCCAGGCTCCCCAGCGCATTCGCCGTCGTCAGCAAAATCGCCCCGCGGATCGGCCCATTGCCGTTATTGGTGGCGATTCCAAATTGATACCCCGTGGATTTAGCCAATGTAGCCGCCAGGAACTGTCCATTCGTCACCGAAGCCGCATCCACTAAAATGCGTGTCCTCGCGAGCGACAAAGCTCCCGCGACCTGTTGGGTGGGACAAAGGGTGAAGCTACCGGGTCGTGTCTGCAGGGTGACCGGCTTCGGTATAATGGCCGGGTTGGCTGCGAAGCCCTGCACGGCCCCCAGCCCGAGGACGGTAGCCACGACGCCCGCTATCGTCCGGCGGAACAACTCAAACTGCATTGAGTGTGCAGTATATCACGAGAAACCCCTCACGCAAACGATTTCAAACGGTCCCCGAGGCCAGAGTGGGGCGAGCGTACCCGCGAGCCGTCATACCCAAGCGGCAAATCAGTCGGGCTGGCTAAGTTTCGGCCACCAAGGGCGTATCGTCCCCACCTCGACCGCACCCATTTGCAGTCACACCCACGCGTCCGTTTGCCGCTAAATCGTCCGCGGAAACGTCGAAAACGTCACTCCCCTTAAAGTCGAAACCACCGCGCTCCAACCGGCAACCTTTAACGCTCCGCGAAGTGTATACTGAAAGTAGGTCCGCTCGGGTTCGATAAACGCAACCAATCCCCGCTCCTCCATTACGCGAAAACGCTGCTCGCGGCATTGCCAGAATTCCCCCAGTTCATGCCCGGGCGTGTACAGCTTTACCTGCACCTGCCGCTTGGCCAGCGCCTTCCGATGTTGTTCCAACAGCGACGCAAAGCTTCCCGCCGGCGCCAGTTGCGTCCGGTTCATGCGTGTAATGTCCAGTTCCGCTCCCGCCAGGTGATCCGTGGTGGTGAATATTCTTCCCTCCACGTCCCGCGTGTGCAGCCACGTCGTCCGCACACTGAAACTTGCCAGTTTCCCCGCGCCCACCACCACCAGGCAGTCGCGCTCCGGCGTCGCCAGCAAACCGTAAGTAAGCTGGTAGCGCGGACCCTTCGCATCCGCCACCCAGCCAAGAAAAGTGCAGTGACCCTCCAGCGCACCGTTGACGAACCGCGCCCGGTAACCCCCGAGATCTGGATATTGCGGATGCGCCTCCGGCTGGGTGTACGGCCAGACCATCCGCTTCTCCGTCCGCGCCACGATCGTTTGCAGGACAAAGAAACCTACAATCGTGGCCAGGAAAATGTAGAGTATGATCATGAATTAATTCCTTTGTTTTAAGCGTCCGACGGGTGTCGCCTCCGTTGCCAGGCCGCGCCAGGACCTTCCCGCAGCGCCTGCCAGCCTGGAGGCAGGTCCGCTACTTCCAGCACGCTGCCATCCAGCCGCGCCATTTCCTCCAGGCATACCACTCGTCCATCCGCCACATTCGCATCTGTGCTGCCGATGAATTGCCAGCCGTGATCATCCTCGTCATGGCTGACGAGCAAAATGGGCTCCTCACCCTCCAACACCTGCCGCATCGTAATCGTCGCGCAATTGCGCGGCTGATCAAACGGCCAATTTTCCGATTCTCCGGCACTCATCGCCTGGTCTTTCTTCGGGGCTCGCCGCAAATAATGAATGCTTCTTCATCTCTGTGCCACAACAATCCGAACTTCCTCCCCTCACGGAATTACACCGCCCGTCCACGTCTGGCATCTTGAGTAACGGATATCAAATTCATCCTGATCACAGTTGACGAAATTGGGGGCTTCGAGCTTCCTTCGTCACGTGTCGCGCCGAAGCATCCTGGCGAAGGCGGATTCGACATTCGCGCTTCGCCATTAACCTCCCTCCGCCCCTCGCTGCCCGCAACCAACTCCTCTACTTACTCCACCGCCAGTTCAATCTTCACCGGCGCCAGCTTGCTCGCCGCCATGTCCGGCTTCCCGCTCGCCGCCGCGGAAGTCGGCTGGATCTCCAGCGTCACCTTGCAACCCTTCGGCAACATCGCCCCGTTCGCAAAAGTAAGCACCTCGCGCTGCGTTTCCTCCGGTGCCAGGTAGCCGCTCATCCAGCTATGTTGTAACGTCCGCGGCTTGCCATCCACCGTCAGCGTGATGTCGCCGGGAACAAAAGCAATCGTCTGGCTGTAACCATTGTGGACCCGAACATACACATCAATCGCCCCCGCCTTGTTCTTCAACCACGGCACCTCCACCTGCATTCCCTTGCCGCCCGGCTCATTCGAAGCGCTCACCGCCGGGTTCAAATACTTGACCTTCTGATAGCGGGAAGCGCATCCGCTCGCAACCACCGCGATGGTCACCGCCGCCGCAAACGCAAAAAGTAATATGAAAAATTTGGCGCGCGTCATGACGAAAAGGCAATTTTTTGCAAAATTCGGTTCACGGACAAAAAAGAAATCGGGCAATTCAATTGTTTAATCCTCTCGCGCGAAAATGCAATAGAGGATTTGTGAAATCCCAGTCTTTCGCGTGAGCACGACCATCCCGTGACCTGATATCCTGATGCGAAAGGCGAGGTGATCGGAGCGCCCGTCCCCGAACGGGTGTGTTGCCGTTGAAATCTCCCCGCGCGCGTCGCTTATTGGACGAGCAACTCGAGCTTCAGCGGCGTAATCGCAGCCCCACCGGGCGACGCATACACAGGTTTGGCTTCGAGAATGGCCTTGGTATTGGGCGCCATCTTGCCGGTCCCCACAAAAGTCACCACGCCCCTCGTGGATTCATGCGCGCCCAACATTGTGCGCAGCGTGCTTCGCTTCACCGCGCGCGCCTGCCCGTCCACGATCAAATTGAAGGCCGTCGGGCCCACGGTGATCGGCTGATCATAATTGTTGAGCACCCAAAGCTGGACATCCGTGCCGTCACTCTTGTTTTTCAGCCAGTCCACTTTCACCTGGAAACCCTGGCCGTTCGCCTCATTGGACGACGATCCATTGGCATGTTGATAGCGCGTCTCATCATAGGCGCAGCCGGCCGCTCCCAAAGCAAGCCCGGCACAAAGGAGGAGAAGTTGGTTGATTCGGTTCATAACAATCATGTTTTTCGTGGACCCAAATGAAATTGGTTTCTGCCTCCCCATTCCTAAGCCGCTCTTCCGAGAATGCAATCAGAAAGAATCGGGATTGCCGGGCCGCGCCCACGCTTCTCCCCGATTTCTTCACAGGTCTCACTTGTCCCACAGGTCCCATCCTGTTTCGCCCCCTTGACCCGCGCCCCATTTGCCCTAAAACTCGCCTTCAAATGAATCCAGTCCTTCGGAGCACATTTTGGCGAATTTGCCTCGCCGTTCTCACTCTCCCCCTACTCACCCCCGCCCTCCCCGCCGCCGAACCCCTCAAAGTCGGCCTCGTCCTCGATCGTGGCGGCAAGGACGACAAATCCTTCAACACCTCCGCGTACGAAGGCGCCATGCGCGCCAAAACCAAACTCGGCATCGCCCTCAAATACGTCGAAGCCACCGACGACAACGCCTTCGAGCCCCTGATGCGCCGCTTCGCCCAAAGCGACTACGGCCTCATCATCGGCATCGGCTTCGCGCAAAAGGAAGCCATCACCAAGGCCGCCGCGCAATTTCCCAAGGTCCACTTCGCCATCGTGGACGCCGTCGTCGAAGCTCCCAACGTCCGCGCCCTGATGTTCCAGGAGCACGAAGGCGCCTACGTGATCGGCGCCATCGCCGCCCTCACCAGCAAATCCGGCAAAGTCGGCTTCGTCGGCGGCATGGACATCCCGCTGATCCGGCGCTTCGACCTCGCCTACGAAGCCGGCGCGAAGCACGTAAACCCGAATATCACCGTCCTCCATAATTTCGTCGGCCTCACCAGCGAAGCCTGGAACAACCCGCCCAAAGGCAAGGAACTCGGCCTCGCCCAATACGAAGCCGGTGCGGACGTCGTCTTCGCCGCTGCCGGCGCTTCCGGCCTGGGCGTTTTCGACGCCGCCGAGGAGAAGAAATTCTATGTCATTGGCGTGGACGCCAACCAAAACTGGGTCAAACCCGGCCGGGTCCTCACCAGCATGCTCAAACGCGTGGACGAAGCCGTATACACCGTCATCGCCGAAGCCAAAGATGGCAAATTCAAAGGCGGCGTCGAATACTTCGGCCTCGCCAACAAAGGCGTGGACTACGCCGTGGACAAATACAACGAAGCCATCCTCCCCGAATCCATCCGCAAAAAGGCCGACGACCTCAAAGCCGAAATCATCGCCGGCAAAATTGACGTGCCCGACTACTACAAGAAAAAGTAAGCTGGGGAAATGACATCCGGCCATGCGCCCGCCATCGAACTGCGCGAGTTGAGCAAGCGCTTCGGCGGCGTGCTGGCCAATGACAGGGTCAACCTCCAGGTCCAAGCCGCCGCCATCCACGGTCTGATCGGCGAAAACGGCGCCGGCAAATCCACCGCCATGAAAATGGCCTTCGGCCTCTACCGGCCGGACTCCGGCCAAATCCTTATCGACGGCCAGCCCCGTGAATGGGGTTCCCCCGCCGACGCCATCGCCGCCGGCATCGGCATGGTCCACCAGCACTTCATGCTCGCCGGCCCTTACTCTGCGCTCGACAACATCCTCCTCGGCGCCGAACCAACCCGCCGCGGCCTCATTGACCGCCCCGCCGCCCGAACAAAACTCGAAGCCCTCGCCCGTCAATACGAACTCCCCGTCCCCTGGGACCAACCCGTCGAGGAACTGCCCGTCGGCATCCAGCAACGCGTCGAAATCCTCAAGCTCCTCTTCCGCGATGCCCGCATCCTTATCATGGACGAACCCACCGCCGTCCTCACTCCACAGGAGACAATCGCCCTGTTTCGAAATCTCAAAAAGCTCCAGGCCGAAGGCAAAACCATCCTCCTCGTCACCCACAAACTCCGCGAAGTCATGGCCATCACCGACCGAGTGACCGTCATGCGCGGCGGCCGGGTTACTGGCGATTTCGAAACCGCCCAAACGAACCCCGACGAACTCGCCCGCGCCATGGTGGGCCGGCAAGTCTCCCTGCGCGTGGACGCCGGCTCCGCAACACCCCGTTCCGAATCTGCCCTTGAGGTCGCCGGCCTCTCCCTTCCCAGCCATGCCGGCGGCCGCCATCGGCTCGTGGACGTCAGCTTCCAAGTTCGCCGCGGCGAAATCGTCGGCATCGCTGGCGTCGAAGGCAACGGCCAATCCGAATTGTTGCAGGCGATCCTGCACCCCTCCGAACACGAGTGCCGGGCCCACGGAACCATCACCGTCTTGGGACAGAACGTTACCTCCTGGCCCGCGTCGCGAATCCGCGACCTGGGCGTGGCCGTAGTCCCCGAAGACCGCCTCCACGAAGGCCTCCTGCCCGATCGTCCGGTGATGGAGAATTTCCTGCTCGGTCTCCATCGAAACATCCGCTTTCGCACTCGCGGTTTCCTGCGCCGGTCCAAACTCGCACGCGTCGCCACCAATGCGATTCACAAATTCGACGTCCGTCCGCCCAACCTGCGACTGCCGGCCGGCCATCTCTCCGGCGGCAACCAGCAAAAACTGATCTTCGCCCGCGAGTTCGAACGCCAGCCCCAACTCGTCATCGCCGCCCAACCCACCCGCGGCGTGGACGTGGGCGCCATCGAGTTCATCCACCGCCGGATCATCGCCGCCCGCGATGCCGGCGCCGGCGTCCTCCTCATCTCCTCCGAACTCGACGAGATCCTCTCCCTCGCCAGCCGCATCCTGGTTCTATACGAAGGCCGCATCACCGCAGACCTGCAACCCGGCCCCGGCATCGAGGAGGAGCTTGGAAGAAAGATGGGAGGAGCGTGAGGGAAAAAGGCACACAAATTCTTCGACTTCTGCAGCCCGTGCTGGCGGCAACGGTGGGATTGGCTCTCGGCCTCGCCGTGACCTGGTTCGCCGGAGAGAACCCATGGAACGTCCTTAAGATTCTGTGCCGCGGCGCGTTCGGCTCGGCGGATGAAATCGGCATGACCCTGTTTTATACAACGTCGCTCATCTTCTGCGGTCTCTCGGTCGCCGTCGCCTTTCACGCCGGCATGTTCAACATCGGCGCGGAGGGACAGCTCACCATGGGAGCGCTCACCGCCGGCGCCATGGGCGCACTGTTCCCGGGTGCGCCGATGATTCTGGCTCCAATCCTGGGCATCGCGGCGGCAGCCTTTGGCGGAGGCCTGTGGGGTGCCATCCCCGGCTGGCTCCGCGCGCGGCGCGGCAGCCACGAAGTTATCGTCACGATCATGATGAATTTCATCGCGGCGGGGATCGCGAGCTACGTGACCGTCTACGTGCTGAAAGATGCCGCCACGCAGAGCCCCGAAATGCGTCCAGTAGGAGCTAATTACCTGCTGCATAAATTCGCCATGTTTGGGAGCGCACCCGTGAGCCTCGCCTTACCGATTGCAATGGTCGCGGCGGCGCTGCTCTGGGTGCTGTTGTGGCGGACAACGGTCGGCTTTGAGATTCGTGCGGTGGGACAAAGCGAAGCTGCGGCGCGCGCGGCGGGAATCAACATCGCCGGTATCCGCATCCTGGCGATGACCTTGGCCGGTGGTTTGGCCGGACTCGTCGGGGTGGCGGAAGTGCTGGGGAACGCGGGCAAATTCAAATTTGGTTTCTCGCCCGAATACGGATTCATGGGCATTGCCGTGGCGCTGCTTGGCCGGAACAATCCGGTAGGGATCGTAGTCGCTGCCCTGCTTTTCGGCGCGCTGCACTCCGGAACTTCGGCCCTCGATTTCGAAACCGAGCACGTAACCCGCGAACTCTCACTGGTTTTGCAGGCGCTGATCATTCTTTCCGTCGGCGCGGAAGGCGCCTGGCGATGGTTGCGACGCAGTCGCTCGCCGCTCGTCCCCGCGGCAGGAGGCGCCATATGATCGGGCAACTCCTCGCCTCGACGTTCCGCATGGCGACGCCGCTGATTTTCGCGGCGACGGGCGGACTGATCAGCGAGCGCTCCGGCGTGATCAACATCGCGCTGGAAGGCATGATGCTGTCCGGCGCTTTCGCGGCGGCTGCCGGCACACACGCGTTTCATTCTCCCTGGATCGGCGCGGCTTGCGGCCTCGGCGCAGGATTGGTCATGGCGATTCTCTACGCGATTTGTGTGATTCCGCTGCGGGCGAACCAGATCGTGGCTGGCACGGCCATCAATTTGCTCGCACTGGGTGTGACGCCGTTCCTCTGCAAGCTGCTCTACGATGCAACCGGTTCGACACCGGCGATTCCAATGGAGGAAAGATTTCAAGTTGCGCCGATGTACCTTTGTTGGTTGCTGGCGGCAGCGGTGTGGTTCTGGATGAAATACACGCGCGGCGGTCTGTGGCTGGGATTTGCCGGAGAACATCCAGAGGCTTTGGAGACTGCCGGTGTGCGCGTGGTCTGGGTGCGCTGGGCGGCGGTGCTGGCGAGCGGCGCATTGGCTGGGTTGGGTGGGGCGAGTCTCTCCATCTATCTCGCCTCTGGTTTCTCGCGAAACATGACTGCTGGCCGCGGTTTCATGGCGCTGGCGGCGTTGATCTTCGGAAAATGGAAACCGATTCCAACCGTGCTGGCCTGCCTGCTTTTCGGTTTGACCGAAGCCGCGCAAATACGGTTGCAAGGCGTGGTGCTTTGGGGAACGCAGCCGATCCCGGTCCAGTTCATTCAAATTCTCCCTTACGTTGTTACGGTACTTGTTCTGGCCGGGTTCGTGGGCAGAGCCCGACCGCCCAAAGCACTGGGCACTACGCTGGAACGAAATTGAAGAACCAAGCTCCAAGGACGAAGAACCAGATAAGCACCAAGGATCAAGCTCCCATTTTTCGAATCCCCACATTTCAAACCTCAAGCTCCTTTAATTTCCGCAAACCTCGGGAGCGCGCCCATGGTTGGCGGCTCGCTCAGGGCTGAATGGGCGCTTCGTGAAGCAGCTCCGCCAGCTTCGGTTCCATGGCTTCGGCCCAGATGCGATAGCCCTTCGCGGAGGGATGCAGGAAGTCCCGCATGATCTCCTTCGAAATCTTTCCGTCCGGCTGGATGAACAGGTAACCGATATCGAGAAAAAATACGTTCTTGCCGTCGTCCAGTTTGTTCAGCGCCTGATTCACTTGCAGCGCCTTGGCACGTTGGTCACAAAAATCCTCGCGGAGGGGAAAGATTCCGAGCAGCAGCACCTTGGTATCCGGCAGCCTTTCGCGCAGCCGCTTTACCACCGCGGTGACTCCTTCGAGCACCATGCGCGGGGTGTTGTTTGTATCCGGGATGTTGTTCACGCCGATCAAGACCACGGCCACCTTGGGTTTGAGACCGTCCACGTTGCCATTGTCGAGGCGCCAGAGGACGTGCTGGGTGTGGTCGCTGCCGATGCCGAAATTCAAGGCGTGCCGCGGAGCATAGTATTTGGCCCAGACTTCCTTGCCGTTGCCCTCCCAGCCTTGCGTGATGGAATCGCCAACGAAGATTACCTGCGCCTGTCCCTGGTCCTGCTTCGCGCGCTCGTTGAGTTCGAGATGGCGTTTGTAGGCGTCGCCTGTGCGGGGGATGGGAACGACGCAGCGATTGGTGGCGGTGACGGCGTTAGTTTGGGCCAAAGCCGGCAACGCTAACAGGACAACGGCGAAAAAAACGCGTGTCAGATTCACTGGCAATCCTTCCATTGCTAAATCAGTCGAGCCGCTTTACGCGGATGTTCTTGTACTTAACGGTGCTGTTCGGGTCGTGGCCTTGAAGGGCGAAGGTGCCTTCGTCGAGCTTGTGCGTGAAGCGGGCGCCCGGTTTCACGCCGTCGGGTTCGTTGTAAACGAACACGATCTTGCCATCGATGATCACGGTGACGGTGTTGCCCTTCACGATGATCTCCTGCGTCCACCATTGCTTGTCCTTCGCCGGCGACTGATGAATGTTCACCAGGCCGTAGAGGCTCGAGGTTTTGATGGGGTCGGGGTGGGTGTTGTTGACCTGGCATTCGAAGCCGTATTTGGGCCAGTCGGTCGGCTGGTATTTGGTGTGGAAATAGATGCCGCCGTTGGAAGTCGGCTCGGTCATGACGTCCACCTTTAGGTGGAAATTTTTGAAAGGCTTTTCGTCGCCGGTGTAGAAGAGGTGGCAACGGTCGCCGTGAGCGACAAATGCGCCGTCTTGAATGGTCCAGGTGCCCTGGTTTTCCTCGGCTTTCTTCCAGCCATCGAAGGTTTTGCCGTCGGAGAGGGAAACGAAACCGGGCTCGGTTTCCGCGGCGGAGAGCGACGTGGCGGCGGCCAGTAACAGGCCAAGCATCAGGGGGCGCAAGTTCATATGCATGGGCGGAAACTAGGTAGCCCGGACGGGAGCGCAAGGAGAAAGCGAAGTTTGGGCCCGGCGGAGGGATGTAAACTGCGATAAAATGCGTTATGCATGGATTAGTTGAGGATTGAGGGTTGAGCGTTGAGGGGCGCGGAAAAAATTAAAGAGGTTGTACCTTTCGCGGAATTAGGCGACTTTTGGTGATTTTTCAATGGGTTATGAATGTACCTTTGGCGCACTTTGGTGTACTTTGAGCGTACCTTGGTGTACTTTCGAGAGTGGTGGGACGAGTGGGACGAGTGGGACGAGTGGGACCATTGGGACAGGTGGGACGGGTGGGACGGGTGAATGCAAAAAAAATCATGGTGGCAATAGCGGGCATTAGGTGGCAATAGGTGGCTTTTTTCGGGTTTTGGGTGGCAATAGCTGGCGCGTGCCGGGAGATTCGAAGCTCGTAGGCATTGCATGGCAGCGGCGAAATCCGCCTGCGCACGAGGCTTCGGCGCGACACGTCCGAAACAAATCCAAAATTCCCAAACCGGAAGGGGCAAAGGGACGAGAGGGACCCAAGGGACCGGAGTGACGCGAGTGAACGGAACGGGTTCCCGCAATGTGTTGGCTGGCAGGCTCGTCATGGTCTGGTTGTTCCTTGTGTTTCCCGTTCAGCAAATCGGCTCAGTCAACCGGCGATTCCCGAGCGAGAAATCCCTCCGGAGAGAGGATGGCACGGCTTAGAGGGGTGTCAAGCCGGAGCAATTTTAAGGCGTTGCAACAGGAGGCAACAGAGAGAACGGAGGAAAAGCGAACGGGCCATCACCACGCTAATTACCACCGCACATCGCGGTAGTGGCCAAAAGGCAGGTATCGCCGACCGCAGAAGTTCGGTAGCAATGCCGCCGAGTCAAACGGCTCGGGGAAATCAAAGCGAAGCACCCGCCGTCGCCAGATCGCTATGGCGGACAGGCGCGGATGGTTTCGAGCGGGAGAGGAGAAGCTGCATCCGAGAAACCAACATGTCCGCAACAAAATCCGCCATCAACTCCAGGATTTGCGGGATTTGGGGCTTTTGATTCATGCGGAGCAGGGACGGTGGCAGTTTGAATGAAGAGTGGGGAATGGAATGGAGGTTGAAGCTTGGGGGGTGTGAGTGTTACGAGGAGGTGCACGATTGAAACTGTTGAAACAGTTTCAAGGCGGCTTGCGGTTGGCAGGCACCGCACTGAAGTGCGGTGTTAATGAGAACTGCCTCTGCCCTATTAAACGCGACAGGCCTGCCTTCGCCGAGGCTACGGCGCGGCACGCAATGGAGTGCCGGGCCTGCCCATGGAGGGGTGGCTTCGAACGACCGGCAGGTCGTCCCTACCGAGCAAATAGAGCTCTACCCAAAACGCAACAAGCCTGCCTTCGCCGAGGCTTCGGCACGGCGCAGGCCGGAGGCCGCGTGCGACCTCCGGCCTGTTTGGCAGGGATTGATTATCAGGAGCAGCCGAGGCTTTCGCCGCAGTTGAGGCACTTGTAGCAGGCGCCGTTGCGGACGGCGACGTGGCCGCAGTTGGGACAGGTCGGGGCGTCCTTTTGGAAATGGCGCACGGCGTCGGTCAGGGATTTCACAGTGTGGTGGCCGGAGGGTCGCGCGGGTTTTTTCGGGGCGCCGGAACGTTGCACGGCGGCGGCTTCGAAAATGTCGGTCTCAGCTTCCGCGATCTGCAGGTCAGGCACCGGGCGATTTACTTTTTTTTTCTGTTCTTCCTCGAGGCCGGGAATGCCCAGCTCGGGTTGCTTGGCGTCCGGGTTGGTCGCTTCCCGGAAACCGGGAATGAACTGGATGGCGATCCAGCGGAACACGTAGTCGGTGATGGAGGCGGCGTTGCGGATGTCCGGGTTCTTGGTGAAACCGGAGGGCTCGAAACGCTGGTGGGCGAATTTCTTCACGAGGGCGTCCAAGGGCACGCCATACTGCAGCGCGAGGCTGGTGAGCGTGCCGATGCCGTCCATGAGGCCGCCGATGGTCGAACCTTCCTTGGCCATGGTGATGAAGAGTTCGCCGGGCTGGTTGTCCTCGAACAAGCCGACGGTGAGGTAGCCTTCGTGGCCGGCGATGTCGAATTTGTGGGTGATGGCGGTGCGCGTGTCCGGCAGGCGGCGGCGCAAGGGTTTGCCAGAGGTTTCCCGGCGGCGCTGCAATTCGGCTTCCAGTTCCTTGATGCGGCTTTCGAGGGTCGCGGTGTCGGCGGTGGCGGCTTTTTCGACGCCGTCGCCAGTTTTCTTGGTGTTCAGGGGCTGGGAGCGCTTCGAGCCGTCGCGGTAGATGGCGACGCACTTGAGGCCGAGTTTCCAGGCCTGGACATAGGCATCGCGGATTTCCTCGACGCTGCTTTCGGAGGGCATGTTGACGGTCTTGGAGATGGCGCCGCTGATGAAGGGTTGGGCGGCAGCCATCATGCCGAGGTGCGCGCGGTAGTGGATGCTCCGCTTGCCGCGATGGGGGCGGAAGGCGCAATCGAATACGGGCAGGTGTTCGGCCTGCAACCCGCTGGCAAAGGTCTGGCCGTCTTCCTCGACGTCTTCGATGGTGTCGAATTTCTCGATGTGCGCGACGATTTTGACGATCGCTTCCTCGCTGTAGCCGAGGCGGTGGAGCGCGTCGGGCACGGTGCGATTGACGATCTTGAGCATGCCGCCGCCGGCGAGGAGCTTGTATTTGACGAGGGCGATGTCGGGTTCGATGCCGGTGGTATCGCAATCCATGCTGAAGGCGATGGTGCCGGTGGGCGCGAGGACGGTGACCTGGGCGTTGCGGAAGCCGAAGGCGCGGCCGCTGGTGAGGACATTGTCCCACACGGCGCGGGCCTCGGTCTTGAGATAACCGAATTCCTCGCTGGGCTGAATGGCTTCGACGGCGTCGCGATGGAGCTGGATGACGCCGAGCATGGACTCGATGTTGTCCGGCGCGACCGGCTTGGAGACGTGCGCGCAACGGGCGTCGCGGTAGCCCTTGAACGGGCCGCTGGCAACAGCGAGGCGGGCGGATTGCTCATACGCCTGGCCGGTCATGATGGAGGTGATGGCACCGGCGAGAGCGCGGCCGGCATCGGAGTCATACGGGAAGCCGTAGCTCATGATGAGCGAGCCGAGATTGGCGTAGCCGAGACCCAGCGTGCGGTAGATGTGCGAATTCTCGGCGATTTCCTTGGTGGGATAGCTGGCGTTATCCACGAGAATTTCCTGCGCGGTGATAAAGATGCGCACGGCGGCCTTGAAGCGTTCGACGTCGAACACGCCGTCTTCGCGCTTGAACTTCATGAGGTTCAAGGACGCGAGGTTACAGGCGGTGTTGTTGAGGAACACGTATTCGGAGCAGGGATTCGTGGAATGAATCGGCTCGGTGCCCTTGCAGGTGTGCCACTTGTGAATGGCGCCGTCGTATTGCAGGCCGGGATCGCCGCAGATCCAGGTGCCTTCAGCGACCTTGGTGAGGAGCTTGGCAGCATCCTTCTTTTCGAGGGGCTTGCCGGTGGTCACCGCGCGGGTCCACCATTCCCTGCCCTGCGTCGCGGCGGTCATGAACTCGTCGCTGACGCGGACGGGCGGGTTTTCGTTCTGATACGTGACGCTGCCGTGGGCCTCGGCGGTGTAGGAACCGTCGTAACCCTGCTCGATCAGCGCCCAAGCCTTCTTTTCTTCCTTTTGCTTGGCGTCGATGAATTCCTCGATGTCGCCGTGCCAGTCGCGCAGGGTGTTCATCTTGGCGGCGCGCCGGGTCTTGCCGCCGGATTTCACGACATTGGCGACCTGGTCATACACGCGGAGGAACGAGAGCGGGCCGCTGGGGCGTCCGCCGCCGCTGAGTTTTTCGCGGCTGGAACGCAACGGGCTCAGGTCGGTGCCGGTGCCGGAACCGAACTTGAAGAGCATCGCCTCGCTGCCGGCCAGGCGCATGATGGATTCCATGTCGTCACCGACCGACTGGATGAAGCAGGCGCTGCACTGCGGGTATTCGTACTGGGTGCGGGCGCGTTCGGCTTCGCCGGTCGCGGGATTGTAGAACCAGTTTCCTTTGCAGGAATTCTTACCGACGCGGTACTGATGGAACAAACCGACGTTGAACCAGACCGGGGAGTTGAACGCGCCGAACTGATTGACGGTGAGGTAAACCAATTCCTGGTAAAACGTCTCGCCGTCGGCGGCGGTAAAGTAGCCGTCCTTGATACCCCAATCGGCGATGGTGCGGCAGATACGATGCAGGAGCTGGCGGACGGAAGTCTCGCGCTCCGGCGTGTTCATCTCGCCGTAAAAATATTTCGAGACCACGACCTTGGTCGCGAGCACGGACCAGGACTTGGGGACTTCGACATTTTCCTGTTTGAAAATAACCTTGCCGCCTTCATCGGTGATTTCGGCGGTGCGCTTGTCCCATTCGATCTGATCGAACGGGTTGATGCCTTCCTGGCTGAATACCCGGTCCACGACGGTGGGCCGGGTGGTGGTTGCGGCTTCCTTGTTTCCGCGCCGCGGGTTGGTTGTCGTCGTCCGCCGCCGCGTGGGCGGTGCCGTTGCCGTCAGTACGTCTTCCTGTGTCTCGACCATGTTCGGTTCCTTCCAGTTACCAAGTTAACCATCCGCCGTTCGCCGAGAAAATCATTGCGTCGTTAAAACTGCAAAAACATCAGAAAAGCTCGGAAAAACGGTATGTTTTTAAGATTGCGATCACCCCATTAGTGGGGGAACACGGTAACCTTAACCACCACCTATAGGGCCGACAAGAGTTTTTTCGAAAAATTCACGCAATCGTTATAATCGAGGAAATTGGCGTGAAATTCGGCGCGAAAACTTTGAACGCGCGCAAAAAAATCCCGGCTAGTCTTGCTCGGAATGGGACTTTTTTCGGGGATTATATTTGCGGACGGGCTCGATGGTTTTGGGCCGCGCGCGGGGTAATAGCACCAAGGGGCAGCCCTCGTATCCGAAAGCCGCGCGCAACTGACCAGCGAGATGCTTTTTGTAGGACTCGGAGAAAAGTTCCGAGCGATTGACGAAGAGCAAAAACGTGGGCGGCGCCAGGCGGACCTGGGTGGCGTAGAAGAATTTCAGGCGGTGGCCGCGGGCACTGACTGGCTGGCGACGCTCCACGGCGTCCTGCAGAGTGCGGTTCAGGATGGCGGTGGGAATTTTCTGGCGCAACTGGCGGGCGACGTAGCAAACCGTTTCGAGCAGGCGATCCAGGTGGAAACCGGATTTTGCGGAGGTGAAAATCACGGGAGCGTAATCGAGGAAGAAGAGATGTTCCTGAACCCACTGGGCGAACTCGGTCAGGGTGGTCATGGGTTCATTGCCCTGGTGATGCTCCTTGCGCTCGCGGCGGGCAATTTCCTTCTTGCGGGCTTCGAGCACGGATCCTTCCACCAAATCCCATTTATTGACGACGATAATGCAGGCCTTGTTCGCCTCGTTGATTTTGTCGCCGACTTTTTTGTCCTGCTCGGTGATGCCGGTTTCGGCGTCCAGGACCAGAATGACGATGTCGCAGCGCGTGATGGAATCCTCGGCGCGTTTGACGCTGAAGAACTCAACGGAATCGTTCACGCGCCGGGATTTGCGCATGCCAGCCGTGTCGATGAGCACGCAGGATTCGTGGTTCTCACCGCTGGCAATGACGAAGGGGACGTCCACGGAATCGCGCGTGGTGCCTGGGATCGGGCTCACGACGACGCGTTCGGAACGGGTCAGGGCGTTGACGATGGAGGATTTGCCGACGTTGGGCCGGCCGACGATGGCCAGCTTGAGTGGTGGCGCTTCTTTCCCAGCGCCCTCAGCCTTGGGTTCATCTTCAGCGGAAAACGGCAACATGGCCACGGCTGCGTCCATGAGTGGGTGGATCCCTTCACCGTGGATGGCGCTGACAGGAATGATCTTCTCGAAACCAAGCTGGGAGAATTCCAGCGCCGCGGTTTCCAGGCGCGGCGTATCCACCTTGTTTGCGGCGATGATGACGTTCTTGCCGCTGCGGCGCAGGCGTTGGGCGGCTTCGCGGTCCAAAGGGACAATGCCTTCCTGAACGTTCACCACCAAAATGATGACGTGGGCGGCTTCTATGGCGATTTCGACCTGTTCGAGAGCAGCTTTAACGATAACGTCATCTGATTTCTCGCCTCTAAGCAGCCCAATGCCGCCGGTGTCCACCAAAGTAAAGGTCCGCCCGCGCCAATCGGCTTCGGCGGCCACGCGGTCGCGGGTAACGCCGGGTTGGTCGTGAACAATGGCGATGCGCCGGCCGACGATGCGGTTGAAGAGCGCGGATTTGCCGACGTTGGGTCGGCCGACGATGGCAATCAGGCCGGGCATGAGCAAAAGCGCTCGAAGGCGCCTCCAAAAAGGTCTTTGACGTCCCGCTCGATTTCCTCGGGCTTCACCTGCCAACCGGTGCGGGCGAGAGCGGAATATTCTTCGACGAGCACGCGCGCCAGGACCTCGCGGGTGTGACGCCATTTGTAGATGACCTGGTCCAGCACGCGCGCGTCGGAGTGCTGCGGCGTGAAGCTCAGGCCGAGGAGTTCGAGGCGCAGGCGGGTGATTTCCTCGATCAGGCTGGGGACGTTGGTGAACCACCAGCAGCCGAACAGGTGGAGATTGCGGAATTTGCGCGAGAGCACGGCGGCTTCGTGCTGGTTTTCGCGCGACAGGAGCGTGACGGCGAAGCGATTTTCCGGGAACGCGGCGCAAAGATTTCTGAGGGCCGATAAATCGCTGGCGGCCACGCCGTCGCCGGCGAGTTTGAGGCGCGGATTGACAGCCCGCGTGACGCCGAGCATGAGCGCCATGGGTTGGTTGTGTTCGCGGCAATGGGGCAACACCGCCTTCTCCAGCAGGCGGCTGGTGAGGTTGTCCGCGGGAAACGCGAACTCCGGCGGGAGCGAAACCATGGCGTAGCGCGAGCCGATGCGTTTGGTCCAATCGGCCAGAAAGCGGCGAACTTCGTCGAAAGTCTTCTGGGAAGTAGCATCGGCATCCACCTGGTAGCCCCATTTAAACAGGGCCGGCGCGGCGTCCGCCCACGAAAGCAGGAGCGGATCGATGCGCAGGGCGGAGAGGAAACGCGGATCGCGTGGAAAGCCTTTTTCCCAGACCGGGCGTTCCAGGTCATCGAACGGAGAGTTCGTCATGTAGACGCGGCTGACACCGGCAAGGTCGAGGCAGCGGGTGACGTGGTTCTCCACGGTTTGGGTCGCGAACCAGCTTCGCAGGGCCGGGAGGTCCCTTTTTTTCACGTCCAGACCGAGTAAATGCAAAGTGGTCAGGACTCCGCGGCAGGCTTCGGAGATCGGTGAATGCTTGATGAAGAGCTCATCCCAGATGAGTTCGGCCTGGGCCGGTTTCGGGAGAGACCAAAACTTATCGTAAGGCAGGTCGGAAAAACGAAAATTCTCAGCGACGAGGTAATGATAGACAAGCAGGTCATCAATGCCCCACAGCAGCAGATCGTGAAATGCGGGATCGTACAGGTGCGTGTGGATGTCCACGACCGGGGTGGACATGACAATATCCTCGATCTGCTTCGCGAAAGGAACGCGCGCCGCTTCTGCCAAGATGGTTTTCACAGAAGGGGCAGCCTAGCAGAAACGCGGGGATGAAGCGATGAGAAATTACGAGCGGCCATCGGCAGCCAGCCGGTTTGCCACATGACAAATCCAACGTGGGCGGTTAGATTTCCCGCATGAGCAAAGTGGAGATCATGCAGGAGTTATCCCGGCTTACCAAAGCTGAACGGCATGAGATTCGCGTCCGATTGGCTGAGATGGACGGCGACGGCTGGCTGGACGAGGATGACCCGCTTAGTGAGGAAGACAAAAGGCTGATTGACGCGCGGCTGGCGGAGCATGACGCGAACCCGAAATCGTCGATTTCGTTAGAAGAATTCAAGGCTCGAATCAAGGAATAGGTTGCTCGGTGAGCTTCCGGTTGGAATTTCGGCCCGAGGTCGCAGCGGATGTTCGCAAGGCGGCAACTTGGTATGACAAGCGGGAACCGGGACTGGGCGCGAGATTCAAAGCGACCGTACAGACTCGTATCGAATTACTGCTTCAGCAGCCTCGGTTGCCGCGAATTCGAGATGAAACCAGAGGTGTGCGGTGGGTTTTTCCGACCCCTTTCCCGTACCGAATTGTTTATCGGGTCAGCGGACAAGTCGTGCTGATAATCGCCGTGATTCACTCGGCCCGCCAGGAGCGCCGCTGGAAAAATCGCGCCGGATTTGCCAGTGGAGGCTACGGATGAAACTTACGCCGCCTGCGAGAAATCCCCCAACCCCGCCACCTCGCGGAAGTCATCCGGGGGCCAGAAATCGAGCAACTGGCTGGCGGAAGTGAGAAAAATCTGCAAAGCTTGGGCGCGGCGGCGGGCAATGTGGCGGGCGAAATTGCGCAGGAGCGACTTGCTGCCGGGATATTTTGCCGTAAACGATTCCAGAAGTTCCTGAATGATTTCCAAGTCCTGGAGATCACCCATGCGGCGCTGGTAATCCGTAAGTTTTCGCAATTGGGCTTCGTCCATGCCAGTAAAGGCCGGGGAAAGTGTCTCCACCATGTAACGGAATTTCTTGAACGCAATGCGCGTGGCGTGGACAGTCTTAAGGTTGGCCGGATCAACGGCGCGAAGGCGCCTGGTGACTTCGGCGAAGGCCTGGCCGGCCGAGCGGTAAATAGAGGAGATCAGTTGCTGGCGGGAAGGCCCCGGCCCGGCGCTGGAGGCCAGCTCACGGCACAGGCCGAGCGTCCAATTCTCCAGCTTGCGGGTTTTGCAATCCTTGATTTTTTCCGCGAGCCCGGCGTCGAGACGTTTCTCGGCGCGGCGCAGTTCGTTGCGCAGCACCAGCAACTCCGGAAACCGTTTGAGCTCGCCCTCGACAAATTTCCGCATGACGTGGGTGTCGCGCAACGGCCCCAGGGCCTTGAGGTGGCGCTTGAGCAGGCGGCGGGATTTTTCGGCGTTGCTTCCCGGAATCAGGCACTCAAACAAAACGTATTGCGCGATCAACCGCCGCGAAGCCACGCGCAGCTCGTGAACCGAACATTCCGAAAACGCTCGCTGGCAGTCCTCCAATTGCTCGTGGTAGGTCCGCCAGCGGGAAAGCATCACGTCCGCCAGATACAGCCCGGGGTGTTCAGGAAGTTTGCGCGATCGTTCAGCCGCCGATTTCGGCGCCGTACAGTGCGCGCTCTTGCGGACGGCACGAAGTTTGGGAGCCGCCCGGCGCGAACGGGAAATCCGATGGCTGGGTGCGCGCCAGGACGTCGGCAACGGAGGCGGGGCCTGTCGCGTCACAATGTGCGAGAGCGGGATGGAATGATCTATCGAACCGGACATGGGATTTTTCTCGGTTGCGTCTCGCGATTGTTAGGCTGCGGCTTCACTCGAAACAACATAACCCGCCACGTTGGGGAGTGCCGCCAGCCGGGAAGAGAATATCTATTCACCTCCAGCTCTGACAAAGAGAACATATTCACATGTTGTTAACATCGGTTGTGAATAGCGGTAAATGTCACAAACTAAGGCTTGAATCCGCAAAAGCGGCCAGCGCAAGCTTGGTTGATCCCGGCAGGGCGCGTGAAATTCGGGGACGAATCGCAGGGAAATTTTTCAGGAGAAACAGACATGGCCATAAAAGCAAGCAACAGCAAACCGGCGGCGGCCAACGGGCGAACGCTCATTCTCCGGGCGGCCGCGGCCGAGAAAGCTTTCAAAGCGGCGCGGCAATTGTCCCGCCTGGCGAAAGCGCGGTATAAGGCAGCGCGAAAAGCATTCAAGCAAGCGCGCAAAGTCGCGCGTCACGCGCGCAAGGCGGCCAAGGAAGCGGCCAAGGCCTTGAAGGCCCGCATGCGCAAGCCGCTCGCGAAACCCAGCCAGCCAAAAGCGCCGGCGCCCAAGACCAACCCGGCTCCGAAAAAGAAAACTTCCAAGCCGGCAAAGCGTCCCGCCGTCCGGCGAGCGAAAAAAGTTTCACCGCCGGTGATGCGGCCGGTCGAAATTGCGGAGCCACCCGTGGTCGTTTCGAATCCCACGCCTCCGCCGCCGGAGGGAAGTCCGACCGAGTGAGCCAGGCAGCGGTTGCAGGTTGAAGGTTACGGAGTTGCCGTGGAGTAAGGGTCAGAGTTTGCGGAGGAGTTTGCGGGCGCGGCGGACCCAGACGCGATCGCGGCGGCGTTGAAAGGTGGGAGCGTGGGCATCGTCGGAGAGGACTTCCGTGATTTCGGCGCGGGCGGGATCGAGTTGCTGCCGGGTGAAGTATATCTCGGCAAGTTGCACTTTTGCGCGGGGATAGGAGTGGTTTTCGGTGACTTGTTTCCAAAGGGCCAGCGCACCATCGGTATCCCCAAGCGCAGTGTGAGTTTCCGCCAAGGCCATAAGTGAGTAGCCGTAATCGTGTTTGGGATTTTCCGCGATGACGCCTTCCAGCAGAGGTTTGGCCTCGGCGGCGCGTTGCTGACGGAGGAGGCATTGGCCGAGGTGCGCGCGGGCGTCGATGTCCTGCCCGTCCCGCTCCAATGAGGCGCGGTAGGCTTCCTCGGCCAGCTTGAGTTTGCCCTGTTGGAAATAAACATCGCCCAATTGGTAATAGTGATGGGCCTTGTCGAGATGATGGATCTGGGCCTTGAGTTCCTTGATGCGGCGGCGGTTTTGGGCGCCGGGCAGTTCGAAGCCGCGCATCGAAGTGGGGCGATTGCGGTAAATATAAAGGTAATACCAAATGGCTCCGATCGTCCAAAGCAGGACAATAATCGCAACCCAACCCCACTCTCGCTGGCGGATGGCATCGACCAGCATCCAGATGTGGAAGATCGTAAAGATGATGGCGAAGGGCGAACTCCACAAAAGTTCCGGATGCGTGAAGCTATCGAGAAAGAAAAGCGCCAACATGGTTGGGCGGAATTTAAAAGGGCGCGCGGAAACGGGCAAGAATTTCGCGCAGGGAAAAAGGGCGTCTGGCAACCCATCCTGTCCGGCATCTGCGCCGACGAGGTCAAAACAGCAATTTGAAGATCACGAATCCAAGCACTAAAAGGTGAAAGCCGGCGAGCACTTCGTAAATCAGGAATTGATAACGCGCGATGGTACCGGGACCGCGCATGGATTTGCGCACCCAGGCTTCAGGATCCCGGCGGATTTCAGCGACCACCTCAGGGGCCAGCCGCCACGGAAAGGCCAGATCAGCGGAACTATCTTTAAACCTGCTTTCGTAAAACCCGAGGTCGGATTCGAGCAGCGATTTTTTGGCGAGCATCTGCAGGTAATACACACGGTGCCGTTGCAGGATGAAACGGCCACTGAAAGTAAGACCCAGACCCAACACTGAAATCACGGCCAGGACCACGCAGGGGCGCACCGAAGGAAAAGCGTGGCCGGATTGCAAAAGGAGGATGGACAACCCGACCAGCAACGCATCGAGCGACATGAAGAGTGCCAATCCGCGCCAGACATCGTTGCTGAGATGACGCAGCTGCGCCAACGCTTCCCGCCACATTTCGAGCGAGGGCGGGACACCGGGCGCGTTCACGGGCGGTCTCGGGGAACTACTGCTTTTTCGGCGCGGTAATCAGCGGGAAGTCGTCCGTGCGGAAGGGCGTGGCCGGCAGCCCGGATTTGTTCCACAGATTGACGACGGGATAATCAGCCCACCCATAGCGCACAGCAACGGGCTCGGTGACGCTGGGACTGGAAACGATCACCTTGTCACCGCGAATTTCCGCTTTCGCCCAGACAAATTTGTGATCGGGTCCGCAAATGGCGAAGCCCTTGAGCTCGCTGCCGCGCGCCTCCAAGCCGCCGTCCACGTGATCGAAGCTTAAAACGGCGTCGGAGCCCTGGACAGCCATGCTCTTGTAAGCCGGGCCGGAGTATTCGATTTTTTCACCGTAAGCGATACCGCGGGCAGCCAGCGCGAGGCGCGCACCGACCGGTTCCTTTTTGCGCGGATGAATGTCACCCTGTTCGCCGACATCGGTGATCACCGCCATACCGACCTTCGGCAGGGTTTTGGTGGCGAGCAGTTGCGCCTCGCGCAGTTCCGCCCACTCGCTGTCGCCCGGATTAGGCTGGACGGTCTTGAAGGGAGCGAGTTGCACGCAGAGGAAAGTGAAATCCGAATCGCCCCAATTGCGACGCCAGCAGCGGATCATGTCGGGAAACAGGGTGCGATATTGATCGGCGCGGCCGGCGTTGGATTCGCCCTGATACCAGATCGCGCCGCGAATGGCGTATGGGATGAGCGGGTTGATCATGCCGTTGTAAAGTTCGTAGCCACCCCAGGGCATCCAAGGGGCCCATTTTTCGAATTTCTTGCCGTCCTTTTCCGCGGCCGCTTTTTCCTTTTCGTAGGCGTCCATTTTGGTCCGCCACTCCTTCAGAGCAGCGGGCACGGGATCGAGAATCTCGGTCTTGTAACGCGGATTGATTTCGAGCGACGCGCGATCCATCCAGGATTCGGCCGGGGTCCCGCCCCAATAGGTGCCGATCAAACCGACCGGAACGTTGCGCGCTTTCTGCAAATCGCGCCCGAAATAATATCCGACGGCGGAAAAGCCTTCGGCTGATTTGGGCGAGAGCGTGTCCCAGGCCGCCTTGATGAGCACCGTGGGCGAATCGAGTTTGTTTTTGGGAACCAGGAACAGCCGGATCTGCGGATTGTTTGCGTTCGCGATGTCATTGGTCGCCTCGAAGGAGCTTTTCAGCGGCCATTCCATGTTGGATTGCCCACTGCACACCCAGACTTCACCCACCAGGACGTTCGTAAAGGTAAGCGTTTTCGTTTTCGTGGAAATGGTGAGCACGTCGGGGCCGCCCGCTTTGAGCGACCGCAGGCTGGCGTGCCAGGCGAGATTCAAGGTGGTGGCGGTGACCTTTTGATTGCGGAAGCGGATGGTGACCACGTCGCCCTCGTCGGCCCAGCCCCAGACGGGGACCGGCATGCCCTGCTGCAGGACCATGTTGTCCGAGAAAATCGCCGGCACGGCGAGGTCGGCGCGGACACTGGAAACGAGCAGCAAACCGAGCGCGCAAGAAAGGGACAGCTTGAGGAATCGCATGGCAGCAGTGCAACGAAAGCCTCCGCCCAGGTCAATCGCAAAAGGACACCGCAACCTTGCATTGCAATTGCGCGCGCGGTATGAAAGTCTGCAGTCGCAATGCGAAAACCAGGCCTGGGTGAATTGAATCTAGGAGCATTGGCAGGCGCGGTCGTTGGCTCGATCGGCGGGCTCTTTGCTGTCGGCCTTGCGCCCGCCATCATCCTCCGCGATTTTGCCCGACTTTTCGGCACCCCCAAGCTCGGCATGATCTGCTGGCTCATCGCCGGCGCGCTGGGATGGTTCATTGGTGGACAAATCGGGCCGCGCGTGGCTGATCGCTTCAACATCAACCGGGCGGAACTGATCGGCGGCGGATTGGGCGGCCTCATCCCCGTGATCCTCATCGCCCTGTGGGGCTGGTACATGACCACGCGCGCGAATTGATCGCGCGCGGCGGCCGAGTTTTCCAAGTGAACTTCCAATTAAAAGACAAGTGGGTATTGATTACCGGCGCCTCGAGCGGATTTGGCGCGGCCGCCGCGAAGGCGTTCGGCACGGCCGGCGCGAAACTCCTCCTCGGGGCGCGCCGATTGGATCGCCTTGAAGAAGTGGCTGCCGCGGCACGCGCAGCGGGAGCGGCCGACGCGCAGTTTCATTCACTGGATGTCTCGCAAACCGCGAGCGTGGAAACATTCGTCGCCTGGGCCAAAAAACTGGTCGGCGATCCAAAGTCGGGTGGAGCCGGGGTGCATGTGCTGATCAACAACGCCGGGGGTGCCCACGGTCTGGATACCGTGGCCGCAGGTCGCGACGAGGACTGGGAAACGATGTTGCAAACGAACGTCCTCGGCGTGTTGCGCATGACTCGCGCCGTGCTCCCGCTGCTCCCCCATCATGACGGCGCTTCCATCCTCAACATTGGCTCGTATGCCGCGCACTCGGTTTACGAAGGCGGTTCCGCCTATTGCGCGGCCAAGGCCGGCGAATTGCAAATCACGCGCGTGCTGCGGCTTGAATTGAGCGGCACTGGTATTCGTGTGAGTTCCGTGGATCCGGGCCTGGCACGGACTGATTTTTCGATCGTGCGCTTCAAAGGCGATGAGGCGAAGGCGGAGAAACCTTACATCGGCACGCATCCCCTCGTCGCCGAGGACGTTGCCGAAATCCTGCTTTGGGTAGCGTCACGCCCGCCGCACGTGAACATCGATGAGATGCTCATCAAGCCGGTGGACCAGGCGGCGATGCACAAGGTGCATCGGCGGACATAGTGTCCCAAAGGGAAGTGTAAAAACCGTCGCCGATTTCTTGTCTCCCACGCCAAAATGCCGTATCAGAAAGGCGCGGCATGAATTTGGCCAACTACACCATCAGGCGCGCGACGCTGGATGACCTGGACCAACTGACCTTGCTTTGGCAATTGGTGGGCCTGCCAACGGATGAACTCGCCAGGCGGGTGACGGAATTTCAAGTGGCGGTGGCGCCCGACGGCGGCATCGACGCGCTCATCGGCCTGCAAATGGTCAACAAGCAGGGCCTGATTCACACCGAATGCTTTCGCGACCTTTCGATGGCCACGCCGCTGCGGCCGAAATTCTGGGAGCGCATTCAATCGCTCGCGATGAATCACGGTCTGCAGCGCCTCTGGACGCTCGAGCAGGCGGCGTTTTGGAAAAATCATGGCCTGATGCCAGCCGACGACACCCTCATCGGCACTCTGCCTCCCGCCTGGCGCGGCGCCTCGGAGGGCTGGCTGACGCTTAAATTGCGCGACGGCCTGGAGCAGCTCGCCTCGACGAATCACGAGTTCGCGATGTTCATGGCGGCGGAAAAGGAACGCACCGCGCGTACGATTCAGGGAGGAAAGGCGTTGAAGCTCGTGGCGACCGTGATCGCCTTCGCGTTGTTGATTATCGTCATTGCCGGCCTGCTGATGGTGGCAGCCCGCAATCCCGGCGCGCTGCGGCTAAACCGTTGAGTCGGGCACAAACTCGTCCGCGTGGTAGGAGCTGCGGACCATCGGTCCACTGGCGACGTGGCGAAAACCCATCGCGCGCGCGCGATCCCCGTGCCGCGCAAAGGTCTCCGGTGAAATAAACTCCGCGACGGGGAGGTGATTTCGCGTGGGACGCAGATACTGCCCCAGAGTGAGCATGTCGCAATCCGCCGCCCGCAAATCCTCCATGGCCTGAAACAGTTCCGCTTCCGTTTCGCCCAAGCCCAGCATCAAACCCGACTTGGTATGAACCCCCCTGCTCCGCGCTTTCACATCGGCAAGCACTTGAAGCGAACGGTCATAGGTCGCGCGCGAGCGAACGGACGGGGTCAGGCGGCGCACCGTTTCCAGATTATGATTGAAGATGTGCGGACGCGCACTGAGCACGAGGTCGAGCGCGGCGTGGGAACCGTTGAAATCCGGCGTCAGCACTTCAATGACGATGTCCGGATTGCGCTCCCGCACCTGCTCGATGGTCTGGCGGAAATGTTCCGCGCCGCCATCGGCCAGGTCATCGCGGGCCACGGCGGTGATGACGACGTGCTTGAGCCGCAGCCGATTCGTGGCTTCGGCGACGCGCTGCGGTTCGTCCGCTTCGAGGGCAAATGGTTTGGCCGTGGTGACCGCGCAGAACCGGCAGGCGCGCGTGCAGCGATCGCCGGCGATCATGAACGTGGCCGTGCCCTTGCTCCAGCATTCCCAATGGTTCGGGCACCGCGCGCTTTCGCACACGGTGTGGAGATTCAGCTCGTTGAGGAGCGCGCGAGTCCGGCCGAACGCGGGCTCGGTCGGCAGCTTCAGCCGCAGCCATTCAGGCAGGCGGACGGGCGGTTGGGCTTCAGCGTACTTCGACACGATTATTTCCGCTCTCCAGCTTTTTGAAGAAAGGTTCCAGCTGCTCGGGGCCGAAATCGGCGAGGACGTGGCCCTCCACCTCCAACACCGGTGCCAGTTCCTGGCCGGACAACCGGATCATTTCGTCAAAAGCCGATTCATCGGCGATCACATCGATGGTCTCGTAGGAAACATCGTGGTCGTCGAGCCACCGCGTGGCCTTGGTGCACCAGCCGCAGTAGGGTTTGATAAAAAGTCGAATGCGTTTTGCCTTCACACTGTCAAGGTGCTGTAGCCCGGGAGGATTATCAAACGAAGATTCTACGGACTAATCCTGCCGGACTGCTCAATGGCCGCCGGTCTGCGACTGGTATTGCTCGGCGGTGAGCATCTGATTCACTTCCGCCGGATTCGAGAGTCGCACTTTGTAAAACCAGCCGGTGCCATAAGGATCGCGATTGACGACGGACGGATCCTGCGACGCGCCCGCGTTGACCTCGGTCACTTCACCGCTCACCGGCGTGTAAACATCGGTGGCAGTCTTCACCGATTCCACCACGCCGCACGCCTCGCCGGCCTTCACCTTGCGGCCGACTTCGGGCAGCTCGACAAAAACCACGTCAGTCAATTCCTGTTGCGCGTGGTCGGTGATGCCGATCGTCGCCACGTCGCCCGTGACCCGGACCCACTCGTGGGATTTCGCGTACTTCAACTCCGCAGGAACATTTGCCATGCCGATATTCAGGCACGGAGTTTCGCGGGGGTCAATCCTGTACTGAGCGTCGTCTCGCAGCTTGAGTTTTTAGTCCCGTTGGACTACGCTTTATCCATGCCGATTTACGAGTTTCATTGCGAGAATTGCGCGAAAGACAGCGAAGTGTTGGTGCGCGCGACGGATTGGAAAGACAGCGAGTGCCCGCATTGCGGCTCCAAAAAGCTGACCAAAAAGCTTTCGACCTTCGCCTCGTCAGTCGCGGGCTCGAAACCGTCCGGGGGAGCTTGCGCGGTCGGGAAGCCGGCGCGCGGCTGCGGCTGCCACGGTAGCAAACACAATCACTGACCGCGGATCACTTGCTTCGGGCTGATTTGCCTCAGGTCTTCCACCACCCATTCGGGTGTGTGATTTTTCAGATCTTCGTATTTCGCACCCCCCGTCGCCACCGCCAGTGTCTTGGCGCCGATCGCGCGCGCACAACGGATATCCAGCGGCGTATCGCCAATCACCAGGATTTCCTCGCCCCGCAGACTGCTGCCCAAGACCCGGTTTCCGCGTTCGTGGGCCACGGCAGCGATTTTTTCACGCTCCTCGTGATCGTCGGCAAACGCCCCGGTGTGAAAAGTGTCCCAGAGATCAAAGTGACGCAGTTTGATTTCCGCACCGAGACGAATATTGCCGGTGAGCAGGCCAAGGACGGGAGGATTCGGCAGCAACTGAATGCCCCGAATGAATTCCCGCACCCCAACACAAACGGAGCTCTCACTATCCTTCAAGATCTGGTCGAGCCAGAAGACATAGCGCTCGAAGAAGCGCTGAAAGTTCTCGGTCGTCGCAGGGATGTCGTGAAAACCGAAAAACTCGCGCACGAGGCTGTAATCGGTCCGGCCGGCGAATTTGATGCGTTCGATGCCGTGGGCGGCTTTGAATTCCGTCTCAAAAACGCGTCCAAAAGCCTTCACCCCCGCGCCGCCAGTGTGGACCAGGGTGCCGTCGATATCGAAAAGAACGAGTCGAACCATGTACGACCCAGCTTAGCGGAATGCAGTCGCTTCCGAAAGTCGAAACCCTGGGCCGGGAAACGCCGGATTGCGCCGCCGCACCGGATATGCTTTCCTTAATCCCAGCCATGAGAAGCCTGTCTGCTTACTGGCGGGCGAACCTCAACCCGCGGCAAACCTTCGCCCTGCTCGCAGCCGTGCTGCTCATTTTCCTGGTGGCCGGGCCGGCGCGCGCGGCTTCTTCGCCCGTGATTAGCAGCATCGCTTCAGTGCCCCGGCTGACGATTCAAAGCCCGATCGGCATCACCAACCAAATCCAATACGTCACCAGCCTGCTGCAGACGAACTGGCTGGTGCTCACCAATATCGTGGCGGTTCAGACGCAATATTGGTTTGTGGACGTCACGGCGGCGGCTCCCGTGAACCGCTACTACCGGGTCGTGAATCCAAGCGTTGGCGTTACGAATCCTTCGGTTACTTTAAGACAGCTGTGGGGCAATAAGGGGGACGCCTTCACCACCACCAACCTTATCCAACGTCCCACCACCGCAACGCCGGTGAATACAGCCTTCGTTGCGTTTGACGCTTCGCACTCCAAAATCTGGATACCCGTCTCTTACGTTCCCAACTGGCCCGTCGGCACGCTGGCCTATTGGGGTGACACCTCGCATTCCATGCGCGTCGCCGCCGTGGGGACCGGCCAGATTCAATTCACCGGCGTTTCCGGAGGATACTACGGCTGGAATGCGGGCACGTTGATCGCCACCAACATGTTCTTCAGTTCACCCACGGTGATCACCGCCTCCTCGCCCTGGGTCTCTCCCGGCGTGAGCAATCTTGTCCAGGTGCCAGCCACGTTGATCCTCGGCAGCGTCAGCAACATTGTTTGGTGTGGCGGAGATCAATTTCTGATCACTGCCATCGTCAAACCGTAAGTCGCGACTTGTGCGCTTGAGTCCCGCCCGCGACTGACCTAATACTTCGCAGTCTTATGGATCAGAATAACGGACTTGCCCTGCCCTTGCCACGTGTCACCCCAGCCCTCGACCCCGCATTTCGCCCCGCTGTGCTGGCGAATCGCGCCTTCCGCGCCGACGCGCTTGCGACCGGCAAAGCGGTAAATGTTCGCCTCGGACTGGAACAGACCGACGGCACCACTTCGATTTTCAAAACGCCGATATTCCCTGAAGGCCAGCCACAAGCCGCGGGAAATTTTACCTACCTCGAGCGCATCGCCCGCTTCCTGCTTTGGTCGCGCGGCGGCTGCCGCTTTCACTTCGACGGCCCGCCCGCGCTCGCCGCCAAACTCGCCGCCTATTACCGCGAGACGGAGACCGGCAAATTCGACGCCAATATCGTCGGCGAACGCATGTTCGACCGCTCGCTCGAAGTCGTCCACAACACCAACATACCGCCGGAGAAACCCCGTGCCGCCGCGCTGGGCCGCCATCTGGACGGCTGTCGCATCGGCTTCGATTTGGGTGGCAGCGATCGCAAGGCGGCCGCGGTGATCGACGGCAAGGTCGTCTTCAGCGAAGAAACCGTCTGGGACCCCTACTTCCAGCCTGACCCGCAATACCATCTCGAAGGCATCATGGACTCGCTGAAGAAAGCGGCGGCCCATCTGCCCAAGGTCCAGGCCATTGGCGGCAGCGCGGCCGGCATCTACGTGAACAACCAGGTCAAGGTGGCCTCGCTCTTCCGCGGCGTCGCGCCGGATAATTTCGAGAAGAAGGTGAAGAACATGTTCCTCGAAATCCGCAAGGCGTGGAACAACGTCCCGTTTGAAGTCGTGAACGACGGCGAAGTCACCGCGCTCGCCGGCTCGATGTCCCTCGGCAAAAACAGCGTCCTCGGCCTGTCCCTCGGCACCAGCACCGCCGGCGGGTACGTGAACTCCCAAGGCAGCATCACTTCCTGGATCAACGAACTGGCCTTCGTCCCGCTTGATCTCAATCCCAACGCCGCCCGCGACGAATGGTCGGGCGACTACGGCTGCAACGTCCAATACTTCTCCCAGCAAGCCGTCGGCCGGCTGCTCGCCCCCGCTGGAATAATGGTGGACGAGAAGCTGACGCTGCCCGAAAAACTGAAGCACGTCCAAAAGCTCATGCAGCAGAACGACACTCGTGCCCGTCAGATTTACGAAACCATCGGCACCTACCTGGGCTACGCCGCCGCGCATTTCACGGATTTCTACAGCCTGGAGAATTTGCTAATCCTCGGCCGCGTCACCTCCGGGGTCGGCGGCGACATCATCATTGCCGGCGCGAAGGAAGTCCTGAAGGTGGAATTCCCTGACCTCGCGGCGAAAATCGCCTTTCACGTGCCCGACGAAAAGGACAAGCGCCACGGCCAGGCCATCGCCGCCGCCAGCCTGCCGGCCATCTAATCTTTCTATGAATCCGTACACGACCCTGGTCTCCAAATACGAATCCCTCCTCCGCGAAGGCCGCACCTTCCCGCTTGGCGGATTTCCGCCTGCGCCGCGCCCGGCCCTTCCCAAGGACGCCCCCAACGCCCTGTTCTTCGCCCCGCATCCCGACGACGAATGCATCGTCGGCGCCCTCGCTTTGCGCATCCTGCGCGAGGCAAAGATGAATCTCATCAACGTCGCCGTCACGCAAGGCAGCAAAAAGGAACGCCAGGCGGAGCGTTACAAGGAATTGCAGGACGCCTGCAACTACATCGGCTTTGGCCTCGTTCAAACCGCGCCCAACGGGCTCGAAAAGATCAACCCCAAGACCCGCGAACAGGACAAGGCGCATTGGGCAAACTGCGTAAAAATCATTGCCGGCATCCTCGCCGAGCACAAACCGCGGGTGATTCTTTTCCCGCACGACCAGGATTGGAACAGCACCCACATCGGCACTTACCACCTCGTCATGGATGCCCTGGCTTCCCTGCCGGCATCCTTCGAGACTTACCTGGTCATGACGGAATTCTGGGGCGCCATGGACGATCCGGACCTGATGGCGGAAGTCAGCGCGGCGGACCTGACGGATTTGATTGTGGCGACGACGTTTCACGTCGGCGAAGTGCAGCGTAATCCGTATCACCTGCTGCTGCCGGCGTGGATGATGGACAACGTCCGCCGCGGGGCGGAATTGGTGGGCGGCCAGGGCGGCGCAGCGCCGGACTTCGCCTTCGCCGCGCTTTACAAAGTGCGCAAGTGGAGCCAGGGAAAAGTGAACAAGGTTTACGAAGGTGGAAAGCAGCTTCCGGCCTCGAAGAGTGTTGGAGAGTTGTTCCCGTGAAGTCGGCCTTCATGGGCGAAGCGATTCGCATCTCCATTCAGAAGATGCACGCCAACCAGGGCGGGCCCTTCGGCGCCGTCGTGGTGCGGAAGGGAAAGATCGTCGGCCGCGGCTGGAACCAAGTCACCTCCTCCAATGATCCCACCGCCCACGCCGAAGTATCCGCCATTCGCGATGCGTGCAGGAAGCTCAAGACCTTCCAGCTCGACGACTGCGAACTCTACACCAGCTGCGAGCCCTGCCCCATGTGTCTTTCGGCCATCTACTGGGCCCGCCTCCGCCGCGTCTATTTCGGCAACACCCGCAAAGACGCCGCGAAAATCGGCTTCGACGACGATTTCATCTACCAGCAAGTCAGTCTCCCCATCGCCCGCCGTAAAATCCCGATGAAACCTTTCCTCCGCGCCAAAGCTCTTTCCGCGTTCGTCGAGTGGGAAAACAAGGCGGACAAGATCCGTTACTAATTCTCAAGGCTAACTCTCCGATCTCATTCGTGCTTCGAGCTTCGGACTACGTTCGTCATTCGACATTCGTCATTCGGATTTAGCCGTCAGGCTCAGTCTCCACCTCTCGCCGAAATCTCGAGCATGCGCTCAATCGGCAGCCGGGCACGTTGGAGGATGTGCTCGCTGAGTTCGATCCGCGGCGCCAGTCGCTTCATGCAGTCGCGCACTTTCTCGAGCGTGTTCATCTTCATGTATTTGCACTCGCTGCAACGGCAATTATCCGTGGGCGAGCGGAACGCATCGAACACCGGCGCGCAGAAAAACTCCTTCCCGGGGCACTCCTTCTTCAGCCGATGGATGATCCCCGATTCCGTCATCACGATGAACTTGTGTGCCGGGTTCGTCTTGCAATACGTGATCATCTTCTCCGTCGAGCACACCGCGTCCGCCAGGTCCCGCACCTCACGCAAACTCTCCGGATGCACGATCACCTTCGCGTCCGGCAACGTCGCCTTCAACCGCACTAACGCGTCACGTCGGAACTCCACGTGCGCATAGCAATTCCCCTTCCACAACGTCATGGGACGACCCGTCTGCTCCATCACCCACGCGCCCAGGTTTTCGTCGGGCACGAACAAAATATCTTTGTCCTTCGGCGCCGCGTTCACGATTTTAACCGCGTTGCCGCTCGTGCAAATGACATCCGTCAGCGCTTTGACCCCCGCGCTGCAATTGATGTAGGCGATGGTCCAGAAGTTCGGATTCGTCTTTTGGAATTCCGCAAGCTTCGAAGCCGGGCACGATTGCTCCAGCGAACACCCCGCGTCCTTATCCGGCAGCACCACGATCTTGTTCGGGTTGAGAATCTTGGCGGTCTCCGCCATGAAGTGAACGCCACAGAAAACGATGACGTCGGCCTTGGTGCTGGCGGCCTGCTGCGAAAGCCCCAGCGAATCCCCCACATAATCCGCCACATCCTGAATCTCCGGCACCTGGTAATTATGCGCCAGGATCACGGCGTTCAGTTCCTTCTTCAGCGCCTGGATCTCCGCCGCCACCGGCGTCACCTCGCCCAAGGGGCGGACGCCCCGGACGGGGAGTTTGTCGAGTTCGGGCGGCATTGTTTCGGCCACTTCCATCATGCTGGAAGCCTAATGCGTGGGAGGTGGGCGCGTCAATGGAACGGGCATCGGCAAAAGCCGCCTGACCCCGGGCGATGCCCTGGCCTTTTGATCAGACGAAGATCGTTTCTTCGCGGCCAGGGCCGACGGAAGCGATCTTCAGTTTCGCACCGGTCAATTTGGCGATGGCGAGGAGATACTCACGGGCCTTCGCGGGCAATTCGCTCCACGCGCGGGCGCTGGAAGTCGGCGTGCACCAGCCGGCGAATTCGCGATAGATGGGCTGGCAGCGGGAAAGTACTTCGATGTTGTTCGGAATATAATCGTAGCGCTTGGCGCCCACACGGTAGCCGATGCAAACCTTGACTGTCTTAAGGGTGTCGAGGCCGTCGAGGTTGGTGACGGCAAGTTCATCAATGCCATTGACCATGCAGGCATGGCGGGTGGCGACGGCATCGAACCAACCGCAGCGCCGCGCCCGACCGGTCGTGGCGCCGAATTCGCGGCCGAGGGCATGGAGCATGTCGGCGATTTCTTTGTTTTCTGTCGGCAACGGGCCTTCGCCAACGCGCGTCGTGTACGCCTTCATCACGCCGACCACGCGATCCATGCGATGCGGCGGGACGCCGGACCCGGTGCAGGCGCCGCCGGCGGTGGTGTTCGACGAGGTAACGAATGGATACGTGCCATGGTCAATGTCCAGGAACGTGCCCTGCGCACCTTCGAAGAGGATATCGTCGCCGCGACGCAACGCTTCGTGGAGCATGACGACGGTGTTGGCCACAAAAGGCTTCAGAAAGCTCCCGGCGGCGCGGTACTCGGCGAGGACATTGGCGTAGGAAAGCGGTTTGGCGGAAAAAGCCTTCAGGACTCCGTTGTTTTCTTCAATCCGATCGCGCAGCAGACGCGCAAATCGCGCGGGATTGACCAGGTCAATCATGCGCAGGCCGACCCGGGCGGCTTTATCGCCGTAAGCGGGACCGATGCCGCGTTTGGTGGTGCCGATCTTGTTCTTGCCCTTGAGCACTTCGCGTTGGGCGTCGAGTTCGCGATGGTAAGGCAACACGAGGTGGGCAGTTTCACTGACCACGAGGTTGTCGGTCACCTTCACGCCGAGCTTGCGGAGGCCTTTGATTTCGTTGACGAGGCCGATGGGGTCCACGACCACGCCGTTGCCGATGAAGCAGCGCTTGCCTTTGCGGAGGATGCCGGAAGGCACCAGGTGGAGGACGTATTTTTTGCCCTGGATGAAAACGGTGTGGCCGGCGTTGTTGCCGCCCTGGGTGCGGACGACGATGTCCGCCTGCTCGGTCAGGACATCGATGATCTTGCCCTTGCCCTCGTCGCCCCATTGGGCGCCCACAATAATCGTATTGGCCATAGCTCGACTGAATAAAAAACCCCGAAAGTGAATTCGGGGGCAAAACGGTCTTCGTTTGCCGGAAGAGAGTAGCAGAGCGGATGGGCAGGACCAAGCACCAATGTCCAGGCATCAATCAACCGGAGGCACAAAAACGCGGGCGGGGACGGACCGCCTATTTCATTCGTGCAAGCCGCCGCCGGGAGCGTCAATATGAATTCGCATGTCAGAAGACGCTTCTGATGCCAGGCCGACGAGCGACCGGGGCAGCGATGCTGACCACGGACCGCGGCAGTTTCATCCCACCCATTGGTCCGTGGTGCTGGCGGCCGGGGACAGCCAGTCCCCAGGAGCAGACGTCGCGCTGGAAAAACTTTGCCGGGCATACTGGTTTCCGCTGTACGCCTACATTCGCCGTCAGGGCGCGGACGTGCACGAGGCGCAGGATTTGACGCAGGCATTTTTCGAGCATCTCCTGGAGAAGAAGGCACTGCGGACGGTGGATCCCGGAAAGGGAAAGTTTCGCTCTTTCCTGCTGGCATCGGCGAACAACTTTTTCAATAACGAAAGGGACAAAGCGCGCCGGCTCAAGCGCGGCGGTGGTGCGCAGTTACTTCCCCTGGATGTGACCGCGACTGAGGAGCGGTACGAAGCCAGCCTCGTGCATGGGGAATCACCGGAGAAACTATTCGAGCGGCGCTGGGCGCAGGCGGTCGTTGAACAGGTGGCAGCGCGAATGGCGGCTGAATTCGCCGCTGCTGGCCAAGGCAATCGTTTCGACGTGCTGAAGGATTTTTTGATGGGCGAGCCGCGTGACGCTTCCTATGACGAGGCGGCTGCGACGTTGGGGATGTCCGTCAGCGCAGTGACCTCGGCGATTTACCGAATGCGCGCGCGTTTTCGCGAGTTGTTCCGAACCGAGATTGCCCACACGGTGGACGGGCCGGACCAGGTGGATGAGGAAATCCGGCACCTGGCGGCGGCGCTGGGAAGCTGATTGGGATGATTTACTCGAAAGGTTTCCGTCGTTTTGCTGTTGTATAGGGTGAACCGTGATCACTGAACGGCATGCATGTCCCACGTGCGGGACGGAACTGGCCCGGGACGCCCCCGCCGGCCTGTGCACGAAGTGCCTCTTTCAACAAATGCTCGCCGGTCCGCCGCCGGCGCCCGCTGATGTGTCACCGTCCGGGACGCTCGCCCAACAATTTGGAGGCTATGAATTGCTGGAACGGCTCGCCCGCGGAGGCATGGGCGTGGTCTATAAAGCGCGGCAGGTTTCATTGAACCGGCTGGTCGCGCTCAAAGTGATCACGGCGGGAGAACTGGCGGCGCCGGATTTCCTGAACCGATTTCGCGCCGAGGCGGAGACGGTGGCAAAACTGGATCATCCGAACATCGTTCCGATTTTCGAAATCGGCGAAGCCGACGGGCAGCCTTTTTTCAGCATGAAGCTGATTGAAGGTCCCACCCTGGCGCAAGGGCTCAAAGAGTTGGATTCCGTCCAGCGGGAACGCCGTAGCGCAAAGCTCGTGGCCAAACTGGCGCGGGCCGTTCATTTCGCCCACCAGCGCGGAATCATTCACCGGGATTTAAAACCCAACAACGTGCTGCTGGACAGCCGGGGCGAACCCCACCTCACGGACTTCGGCCTCGCGAAGCTGGTGGAACAGGACAGCACCCTGACCAAAACCGCGGCCGTACTGGGAACGCCAAGCTACATGTCGCCCGAACAGGCGCGGGGCGAATCCAAACAAATCACCACCGCGGCGGACATTTATGGACTGGGCGCAATTCTCTACGAGCTGCTGACGGGGCAGCCGCCTTTCGCGGGCGGGACCACGATGCAAACCATCCGGCTGGTGCTGGATACCGAACCACGACCGCCGTCCGTGTCGAATCCGGCATTGGACCGGGATCTGGAAACCATTTGCCTGAAGTGCCTCGAGAAAGAGCCGTCACGCCGTTACGGCTCGGCGGAAGCGCTGGCAGAGGATTTGGATCGCTGGCTGCGGCATGAACCAATCCTCGCCCGGCCGGCTTCTCCCTTGGATCGGTTGAGCAAATGGGCACGGCGGCATCCGGCCGTCGCCGTCTTGCTCGCCGGCCTGGTGATTTCCGTTTCACTGGGGTTTGCTTTGACGTTTTGGCAGGCAAAGGTCCGGCAGGCGGCGCTGGTGGAGAGCCAGCGTTCGTTATACGCGGCTCGAATCGGGATGGCGGAGCATGCCTGGGCAGGAGGCCATATTTACCGGGCACAAGCGCTGTTGGCTTCGCTCAAACCCAGGCACGGCCAGGAGGATTTGCGCGGCTTCGAGTGGCGATACTTATCGCGCATTTGCCGGGATGAAAGTTTTTTCACGCTCACGGACGCACAGAATCCGTTGCGTTGCATCGCGGCTTCGCCCAACGGGCGCTGGCTGGCGCTGGCGGGCGAAAAACCATACGTCACCCTGTGGGAAGTTTCCTCACGGCGGGAAACGGCGCGCCTGCCGGCGGGCGCAGGCAATCAGACCGTGGCTTTCTCGGCGGACGGCGCAAGGGTCGCGGCGGCCGGGCAGGACCCGGGAATCCGCGTTTGGGACTGCGGCACCCAGCGCGAACTCTTTGTTTTGACGGGACATGTACATACCATCGCGCAGATAGCCTTCTCATCAGATGGCAAATGGCTGGCCTCGGCCAGTCGTCCGGACGGCGTCGTGAAGATCTGGGACCTCGCGGCGCGCAAGGAGAAGTTCACTTTTCAGGGATTACCAAACGAATATCCGGCCGTAGCATTTTCGCCGGACACCGCTCTCCTTGCCGCCAGCACTGGCAACCGGCGGATACGGCTGTACGACGTTGCGACCGGCGCAGATCTCGGCTTGTTAAAAGGACATCACGGATTGGTGGACGCCCTGGCGTTTTCGCCGGACGGCCAATGGCTGGCCTCCGGCAGCAAAGATCCCACGGCCAAAATCTGGGACGTGAAAACTCGCGCCGAAGCGGCGACGCTTTCGGGTTTCCAGGCCTTGGTGACTTCCGTCTGCTTTTCGCCAGACAGCAAAATGCTGCTGACGACGTGCGCCGACGGCGCAATGAAGTCTTGGGATGTCCGGACGGGGACCGAGCTCGCGGCCTATCAAGGCCACGAAATGTGGGTGAACAACGCGGTCTTCCTCCCAGATGGCCGGACGATAGCCTCCGGCAGCGCGGACGGAAGCCTGAAGCTTTGGGAGGTCTCCCCCGGCAGCCAGGAGCTCCCGGTCGAATTGCACCGGTCCGCCGAAGCCGCCCTCCCGCTGCTGGACTCCGCGGTCGAAGAATCCCGCCATAGCGAGCCGTTCAGCAGCGAGGATTCCAGTGAGATCTCCTACAGCACCAACGGCTCGCGGCTCCTGGCGGCCGACGATCGATCCGTAATTCAAAGTTGGGACGGCAAACTCCAACAACCGCTCCGGACGCTGCGTCGGCCGCACAATGGCCCCATGGCCGTGGCATTCTTTCCGGATGGCCGCCGCGCAGTCACCGCCGAATCAGATGGGAAGCTACGGCTTTACGATCTCGAAAAGTCCGGTGAAGGCCAGGTGGTTGCGACGCCGGCGGGCGCGGTGACGAAATTGGCGGTGTCGCCCGACGGATCCCGGGTAGCGGCAGGACTGGCGGACGGAAAAATTCTGGATTGGGACTGCGCGACGTGGAAGGAGACCGCCAGGGTCACGCCCGGTGGCGGGGCAATCACCGCTCTGAAATTTCTCCCGGACAATCACGGATTGCTCGCGGCCCTTAAATCCCCCGAAGGAACCAATGTCCTTTGCGCATTGGATCCGGCGGACAACGGCTTTCGCTTGGCCCCCGAGCCGCACCAGGGAATGGTAACCGCGCTGGCGACTTCACCCGAGGGCGGGTTGGTGGCGGGAAGCTCGCGCGACGGAATCGTCCGGCTCTGGCGATTGCCTGACCTCGTGCGCGTCGGGACGTTTCGCGGCCATAGCGGATTTGTCACGTCGGCGGCGTTCTCCGCGGATGGCCGAACCCTTGCGACGGCCAGCAACGACGGCTCGGTCAAGCTGTGGTCGGTGGGCGGCCGCCAGGAATTGCTCACGATGCCCGGCACGATGGCGCCCTGGACCAAGGTGGCCTTCTCGCCGGACGGTAACACCCTCGCCGCCTGCGGCGAGGACGGCATGATCCGCGTCTGGCATGCCGGCCCGCCCGTCAACGGGCGTTGATTCAGACTCCGCGGGCGTTTCCGACTTCCCGCATACTTATTCGGCTTCGAAAGTTCTCGCGAAAGGATTTCGCGCGGACGCTTTTGTAAGGGATGTAACGAAAAAACAAAAGCATGAGGCCGAAAATGAAAACGAAATGCCATCTTCACCACTGTCTGATTCTGTTCCTTTTACTCGGGCTGCTGGCGGCCTGGCCGGCGCGGGCGATCACCGTCCTGGGCTATTGGCGCATGGGCGAAAACAACCCAGGCGCGGCAGCGGGAGGTTTCTGCACGAACGTGGTGGACCTGCTCGGGGTGCGGACGCTCACCAACACGCCGTATCTGTCCGCCTATCCGATGTACACGAGCAATGTCTCCTCCGCGGCCACTGCATCGACCGGCAGCCAACTCGCACTGCAATGGAACGGCAATCAGTACGCAACGGGCAGTTTGATTTCGAACCTGACCGATAACTTCGCCATCGAGCTTTGGGCCAAAACCTCTGACACGGCCAACACCAAGGTCCTGGCGTACAACGGCAACACCAGTTACAGCGGGTGGGGGATCTTCCAAAACCTGGCGGCCTATGAAGCCCTCTTTGGCGGCGTCGCGATTTTTGGAGCGGCTCCGGCGGTGACCAATGCGTGGACACACCTGGCGCTGGTGCGGGCCTCGGGGATCACCAAGTTTTATGTCAACGGCGCGCTGGCGGGCTTCACCAGCCTGGCACCGAATCTTCCGGCCGGGAACTTTCTGCTCGGCGCAAACAACCTGCAGGGCGAATTGTTCGCCGGCGCGATGGACGAGGTGCGCGTGTTCACGTTTGCCGACGGCACGTTCAACCTCACCAATCTGCTCTATTTCCAAAACGCGACGTTCGCCTTGAGCGCGAACAATTTGTCCACCAGCGCTTCCGCCGGCACGAACAGCGTCACCCTCACGGTCAACCCCTCGAACGCCACCTGGCTGGCCAGCGCCAATGTCCCGTGGCTGCACCTTTCCACCAACGGCGGAACGGGCAGCGCCACCCTCACGTTCACGTACGATGAGAATCCTTACGGCGCGCGCTTGGGCGCGTTGCTCATCGCGGGCCAGACCTACACGGTCAGCCAGGCCGCGCCGTCGTATTCGTTGAACGGCAATTATGATTTTTACTGGACCGGCGATCTCTTCGAAGAACCCGCGACGGCCGGCAGCGACAGTATCAGCATCAACGTGACGCCCAATTCGGGCCTTTGGTGGGTCACGTCCTACGCGGATTGGATTCATCCCACGCCGAACGGCGCCGGCAGCGGCACCATATCGTTCACGTATGACGCCAACACCGATCCCGGCGGCGCGGCGCGGATCGGCCAGGTTTACGTCAATAATTATGCGAACACCCTGTTGCGCTTCATCGTGGTTCAACAGGCGCCCTCCTCGGGCACGGGACAGGTCACGTATCACTTCACCGGAAAACTCACCGCTTACCTGCCCAACTACGTGCCCGCCAACGCTTCGCCGGCGTTGAAGTCGGTGCAGGACGGCGACATTTTCCACCTCACGATGACGCTGGTTCCCAGTCCGTCGTATATTTATTACGGCACGTGGGGTTGCGCGGTAAACAACATCATTTTCTCGGTGCCTTCGCGCGGACTGGTTTACAAGAAGTCTTTCACCGACCTCGAGGTGCTCAACGACAACAACAACCCCCACACCCTGCGCTGGGATGCGAACGGCGTGGACTCGACCGTGAGCATGATCTTCTGGGCGCGGGATTTCTCCGATACCGCCCTGGCGAGCGGCAACGTCCCCTACCCGCTCAATCTGTCCGGCTTTCACGCCAACGGTTTCTCACAAATCACCCTGTATAACGCCGTGGGACAAAACCCGACCTTGTTTTACGCCGACCTGGTTCCGCAGCCCGCGTTGAGCATCCAAAAGCACCAGACTACCAACACCATATCCTGGGTGACGAGCGACGCCTTTTACGCACCGCAATTGCAGACGTCTTCGAGCCTCAGCTCAAATGCAGTTTGGACCGACGTGACCAATGCTCCACTGCATCTGGGGCTGACCAACCTCGTCTCACTGCCCTCGACGAACACCGGAGCCCATTTCTTCCGGCTTAACGTGCTGCCTCCCGGGCTGTAGGTCACCCTCCAACGCCTTCGCCGGGCAGCCGGGACGATCAGGATTAAGAGGAGCAAATTGGAGCCCCCCATTATTCCGGCTCGATTAGGCTTGATACGGCTTGATTGCTGGGGTTTTTGGCTTGATGGCCGGGTTGAAGGGGGCTTGAGAGCGCCTTGAGACAGGCTTTGGAGCGGCCTGATGCCGGCTGGATTTCTGGCCCTCAGAGCGAGGAACGAAGGGCTTCCATCCCTGCCCGTGCGCGGAATTTTTTTACCCGGATTTACCCGGATTTATCCGGATTGGGCCGGAGCGCCATCAGGGCCGGCGCCAAAAACAGAGGTCAGAAGTCGGAGGTCAGAAGTCAGACGTCAGCCCCAAAACTCCTGCGGCTGCAGATCAGACCCGAATCGCATTCGTGATGTCAAAGAACAAGGTGAGGAATGTTCAACAGGAAAGACGCGCGTTCGATTTTCGCGGCCTGGCAAACCTCTCCTCTTTCAGCCGAAAGGAAATTGGCACAGGAAAGCCGGGTGTCAAGCGAGCGTACGGCCCGGGCGCGACTGCGCTCTGTTCCGCCCCGCACGACGGCGACGACGCCACCGCCATGCTGCTGTTGCAAAAAGGCCTGAAGGTAAAGCTCACGAACCGCGACGGCTGGGCCCCGCTGCTCCGGGCGGTCGCGAGGGACTTCCCTGAAGGAGTGTGCGCTCTCTTGAAAGCTGGAGCCGAGGTGAACCACACCGACGCCCAGGGAAAAACACCCCTGGATTGGGCGATCGAAAAAGAACGAACGAAGATTCAGGAAATCCTGAAAAAGGCGGGCGGGGTTCCAAAGCGGGCGAGTTGATTGCTTCGATTGACCGTGCAGGTTACTGCTGGCACGCCTCCAAAATCGCCTGGGCCAATTCGGGCGGAGTCCAGAGGTTACCGTCGAATTGGCGATGGATCCGGCCGTGGGGATCAAGGACCACAGTGCGCAAGTTGTGGGAAATGCTGCCGCCCGGCTCGCGATGGACGTTCAAATCGAGACGGGGAGCCAGTTGGGCGAGGGCGGGCTTGGGGGCCGCGGCGAACAGCCAGCGATCGGCGTTGTCTTTGCGATAGAGGCTGGCGTAGCCGGCAAGCGTGGCGGGTTGGTCAAAATCCGGGTCGAAGGAAATGGAAAGGAATTGCCAATTGGATGGCGCGTTGGTGGCGCCGAGCAGCAGTTCCCGAGCCCGGGCAAAATTATCGCCCATCCGGGGGCAAAAGTCCGGCAACGGACAGCGCGTAAAAATGAACGTGAAGGCCACGGCCTTTCCTCGAAAATCCGAGAAGCGAACGGCCTTGCCCGCCTCAGACACCAACTCGTAATCAGGCACGACGTCGCCCGGTTTGAGCTCGGCGAGGGGAGAGGTTTTGACCGGCGCGGGTGACGCCGCGGGCACGTTGGTGGACGCGCCCAACCGCTTAAGCTGATCAATCCAATGAGTGTCATCGGTCGCAGTCAACCGGAAGGCGACGTCATCGCCGACGCTGATGCCGCGCAGTTCGTTGGTATTCCGGACATTAAATTCCATCGTCATGGCCGGCATGTAGTCGGGGATGGCCTCGTGACGAAGGATGGCGCGCTGCCGGTCCGCGGAGATTTCGCGAACCAGGCCGCGGGTGAAGTGGACCTGGTTAGAGGCGGAGACCGCGGCGGCACCGGCCAACGACGGCACGGTGATGACCGCGACCACGATTTGCAGAACGAGAACGAAACGATTCATTTTGAATGAGATGTTTGCTGCCGATGCCTTTCGATTTCCGCAAGGACGGCAGCGGCGACATGGCGGCCCAGGCCATCGAACGAGGCGCAGACGCTGCCGTCCGGATCAACGAGCATGATGCGATCGGTGCTGGTGAAACCGCCCGGAATCAAGGATTCAAGTTCGGGAGACTTGGAGATAAAGCTGGCCTCAATCAGGCCGTAGAGCTGGGCCTTTTCCCCAGTCAGGAACAGCCAGCGATGGGAGTCGGCGTGGAAACCCTCAGCAAAGGCGGCGAGGGCGGCGGGGGTATCGCTGCGGGGATCCACCGTGAGCGAAAGCAATTGGACGTCGTTTACCCCGGCGGTGAGGGCCTGGAGCTCCGCCATGCGATCATTCACGGCGCGGCAACTCAGCGAACAACTGGTGAAAACAAAGTTCACGACCAGAAATTTTCCCGCCAGGTCCGCTTCGGTCACTGTGCGCCCGCTTCGTTCCGTGAGCTTGAAAGGGACCAACTGGCGGGGATGGTCCGGCCGGTCCGGACCAACCCTGGCGCGCTGGCGTTTCGCCGCCCAAAAAGCAAGGGCGGTCCCCCCGCCAGCGACGAGCAGGCCCACAGCCACGGTGGTCAGGAGTTCCCGCCGCGTCAGCCGGGTATCATCCGGTGCGAGCGGGCTCCGGCCTGGCTCAAGGCCGGCTTGCTTTTGGGGGGGTGATGGGTCGGGCGTCATAGCCAGCGTCAATGATGGTTTGCTTCAACGCTTGGGAGGATACGCGATTGGTGTCGCAAACGACCACCGCGAGTTTGTTGCTGAAAGTCACCTCCGCGGAGGTGACGCCGGCCACGCGTTTCAGTTCCGAGGCAATGCCGCGCGCACAGCCGTCACAATGCATGCCGGTGACATGAAAATAATTGGTTCCATTGCCGGCGGCCAGCCGACTGACGCCGGCCAGGAGGCCCAGCGCGCAGCCGGCCTGGCAAAGCAGTTTGGGAAGGGTTCGTTTCATTGGATAATTGGACAATTAGAGGTTCACCGAATGGCCGCTTGGGCAATCACCGTTTTGAATTTTTCGACCAACGGGGCGTGCATCATGTTCAGCATGTTTACCGCCGTGGGATCGGCGGTTCGCGGGGAGCCGCCACCGGGAAAAGGAGGCTGCGGGTCGTACTCGGCGAGGAGTTGGATGCCTTTGGCGTAGAATTCCCCCCGATACCGCCGCACGAGTTCGAACCCCAGGTCGAGGCCGGCGCTGACGCCGGCGGCGGTCACGCGGTCCTTGCCGTCAAAGACCACCCGCCCGGCCACGGGTGTCGCGCCGACATCCTTCAAGACTTCGAGCATCTGCCAATGGGTCGTGGCTTTGCGGCCCTTGAGCAAGCCGGCCGCGCCGAGCACCAGGGAGCCGGTGCAAACGCTGCCGACGAGCCTCGTCTTCGCGGCGCGGGCCTGGAGGAATTGGATGGTGTCTTTGTCTTCGATGGCGGCAAACGTCCCGACCAGGCCGCCGGGCACCAGCAGGAGATCGAGTTGCTCGGGGCAATCGGCAAAAGTGAGATGCGGTTTGACACAGAATCCGCCCTTGCTGGCGCCTTCGCAGGGCACGGGGTCCAGGGTTTTGGCGACAAACCGCACGGTCGCGCCCATCATGCCGGCGAGGGCGTAATGCGGGCCAAGCGCGTCGAGCGCCGTGAACTCCGGATAGACCAGAATCGCGATTTGCTCGCTGCCCATTTGAAGTTGCGGCTGCGGATGGACGTGGATCGGCGCAGCTGATTTTGCGGTGGCAGCCGGCTCGGCGGCGGAGACGAGACCGGACGAGAGCATGCCGGTGGCCGACGAGAGTGCCAGCAGGCGCAGGAGTTCGCGACGGGATAGAAATTGGTCATTCATGGGGTGATCGAGATTAGAAATAAAAGTTGCCGAGGAGATGTTTGATTTGAAGGTCCGGGCTGGTATCGCCGGTAAGTTGGATGCGTTTGCCGGTCGCCCATTCCACCGAGCCGTCCGACCAGGCGCGGTGCATGCCGTCGAGTTCCTCCGCGTAATAGCGAAAATCGGAGTACTTGACGGCCTTGCGGGCGTGAAAAAACTCAAAGCGTCGCGGTTCGGCGGTCAGGAATTCGTCGAGGACGTCGGCCCAAAGCACACCACGCCGGGTGTTCCGCAGGTCGGCGCAGTGTTCCGGATGAAGCAGCGTGGCAAAGCCCATGCTCAGCATTTTGGAATTTTCGATGCCGCCATAGTATGCATAGCCAGTGTAAAGCCCGCCGCCGAGGGTCATTCCTTCCGCGTATCCGGAGTCCACCGCGAAGGGGCAATTGATCCACCGGGGCTGGTCGGAACGCCGGGGCCATCCCGCGGCGGGGCCGGAAGGAACCGACACGCCGAGGGTTTGCGCCATGATTGTCAGTCGTTCCACCGTGATGGTGCTCGGCACAAAATCGTTGCCGGCCGGAAGTTGCCCGTAGGTCTGGGAATACAGGGAGTCCGCGAGCGCAAACTGCTTAAGGTTGTTCAAACAAACCGTGCGCTTCGCGCGTCGTTCGGCCTGGGACAACGCCGGCAGCAGCAGCGCGGCGAGAATGCCGATGACGGCGATCACCACCAACAGTTCCACCAGGGTGAAACCGAAACTGCGGGCCGGCATCCCGCCGCCGCGCCGGGAGGCGACGGCAGGATGAAGGGTGACGGGATTGCGCGGCGCGAGCTTCACGGCTGCTGAAGGCGGAAGAATCGCGCGCGTTCGCCGGGAGCGACCGGAATTGAGTTCGTCGTCCGGCCATCGCTCCCAAAATTTCCGGTGGCGACGACACTCCACCCGGCCGCAGGGACACTGGCATTGGTCGTCGAGAGCACGGAATAGCTGCTGCCGGGGAGGCCGTTGGTCGCCTGCAGCGTCGCGGCGGCGCCAGCCATGGCGAACTGCTGAATTCCCGGCGGGGTAAATGGCACAGTATAGCCGGTGAAGTTGAAAGTCCCGACGTTGGCCAGCCAGTCCGTCGGAGTGGCAAAGAGAAAATTCGCGACCTCGAACGAAACGCCAAGGTCACCGGAAATGGTGAAGTAATCCGGGGAATCCACAACGTTGACGTTGATCAGGTCGAATGCCGCGGCCGCGGGCAGAATGTTCACGTAGAGATACCAACCCGAGCCCCCGAGGGCGATGCGGGAGCTGTCGTATTGCAGGGTATAATCGCCGAACAGGAGGTTCCCGTAGGAGCCGCCAAAAACCGCGAAGCGCGCCACGCCCCCCAAACCGATCCGGCCGGTGTGGTTGGTCAACTCCCCGCGAAGATACAGGAACGTGGTGGGCTGCGTGTAACGACCCGGCAGGTTGGTGACAATCGGGCCGTTCAGGGAATAAACCTCGTTGGAGTAGGAAGGACCGGCTTGGACGTCGTGAAGCAGGTTGCTTTGGTAAAGCGCGTTCGCCTGCGCCTGGTTGAAGAATGCCGAAAGAGTGAGCACCGGGGGCGGGCCATTGCTGGAGGCGAGAGTTTCCCACGCGGACTGGCTGAAGTTGATGGTCGCCGATCCGGCGAGCACCGAGGCGACACCGGCGGGAATCAGTTCGACGTGTCCCAAAATGGTATTGGTATCGAGATGCCCGTTGGAGTCCTGAAAGAACTGCAGCCAATCGGTATTCCCGAATACGTAGTCGGCGGAGAGATGGAGGCTTCCCCCGATGGTTTCGGTCGTGACGTTTCTGAGTTCGAACAGGCTACCCTGTCCCGGGCCGGAAGTGGCGTACAGTTTCCAAACGGAATCCGCCGGATCCTGAATGAGCGCCAGGTGCTCCCACCATACCGACGCACCCGGCTCGTTGAAATCGCTGGTGGTGCGAAGCGAGCCGCCCAGCCCAATGTAGCCGTTGGCATTGGTGGTGGAGTTGTAGGAGGTGATTTTGTGATTGGCCGCGAAGCGGTTGGTAGCGTAGCTGTTGACGGGCAATACAAAACCTCCCACCGGTTGCGCGAGCGGGTAGTCCGGCAACGGGGTCAGGTAGGAAGCCGGATAGGCTGCCGCCACCCAGTTGGTGCCTTCAAACCGGTCCGGGAACATCCAGCGCTGGCCATTTGTGTCGGCGGACGGGCCGGAAATACCGGTGGGATCTGAATGGATGTCGGTGTAGTCGGCGTAGGGTGCGATGGTCGCCCACGCCGAGCGGTCATAGGTCAGGTAGAGGATGCCGTTCGCCGAGGTGTTCGGCAGCACGGCAGCCGAAAGGTGAACGGTAAGCAGGCCTCCCACGGAGGCCAGAAACATACTGCGCAGAATCTTCTTCATTTTGGTCAAACTAAAAACTTTGGTTTATCTTGCTGCTCTCCGCCCACCGCAACGGCGAATTCGTTCGATCGCATCACCGGTGGCCTGCAGGCGGATTCTTGATGGGATAACTGGGAAGGTTCGAATCTTCCGGGGCGGCTTCAGTGGGAAGTGGTCCGGGTTGGGGAGGTCATCCCGAATACCGAAACCACGGTTTGAAACGCGGCCGGGGGGGAGAATCCGCCCGGCCTCGGTGAAACTGCGCCGCGCCATCAATCACGGACGTCGCAACCGTCAGCGGTTGGCGTCAGGAAATGACGGATTGGTGATTCGAAGCGGGATCAAGCCGTGCGCGGGCGCGGCTTGGGGGGCTCATCAGAGCGGATGGTTGCTTCGGAGTTCGAGGGGGAAATTTTTTGGCTGGGAACGGAGAAGGCAAAAAACTGGGCCTGCCAGACTACGCCCAGCTCCAATTTCGAGCCGGGCTTGAGGTTTTGCTTCGCCTCGTTCTGGCGTTCATCGGCGCGGGCCGACTTGATGGCTTTGCAAAGCGGACAGGGATGGTTGCCGTCGAAGGTCTTTGTGACTGCTTCGGAAATTGAGGCATCCTGCGAGTAGGCCACGATCATGCCCACCCAGGCCACCGATTGCAGCAGCGCCCAATGCAGGCCCAGGCAAAGGACCAACACCAGCACCGTGATAACTCGAACCGAACTGCGCACGCTGGCGCAGAGTAGCCGCTGGCCGGAAGGTGTCAATCGGCATCCTCGCCGTAGCGGCAACTTAGGGTGTGAATGGCACAAGGTGGGCGAGGCTGAAGTCGTGGTGGGCGCAGGGCTGTCGGTTGCAGCGCTGGCAGGGAGGACGGAAGTCGAGTGCTAGCCTGGCTGTGCGCAAAGGACTCGGGGGCTCAGGCTGGGGTTCAGGCTTCTGCTCAGCTCCGGTTTGGTATCAAGGGAAACGGATCGCGAATGGTTGCAGTTTTACATTTCTGATCTATGCTGGGGTGCCCAAGCCACAATGGACCGCGCACCAATAACTGACTGCTGAACTTGACCCACCAAAAAGGACAAAACCATGCACAACGATGAACGCAATCTGAACCGACGGAATTTTATTCGATTGGGAGCGACCGGCGTCGCGGTGGCAGGGTTGGGGGCGGAGGCGGTTTGGGGGGCAGAGGCCACAGGGACAACGACCGCGAAACTGCCGAAGCGGCGGTACGGGCGGACTGGATTGGAAATCGGAAGACTTGTCGGGGCGTCGGATTGGACGAATGACATCATTCCGCTGGCGGTGGAACGCGGCGTGAATTACTGGCACAAGGCGCAGAAGTGGTCGGCGGAGACGATGCCGGAGGCGATCAAGAAGCAGCCGCGCGAGGCGTATTACCTCGAGTGCGTGGTGGACCGGGTGGACGGCGATCATAACCATGGGAAGATTGACGAGGAGCAGCATTACCAGTTCGTGAAGGAACGGGTGGCGAAGTCGGGGGTGGGGTATTACGACGTGTTCAAGTTTCATTTCGGGTATCATTCGCTGGATGAGGTGAAGAACAATCCGGGGATGGTGAAGGCGTTCGAGCGGTTGAAGAAGGAGGGGCTGGTGAAGCACCTGGCGATTTCGCAGCATCATTACAACAACATCCAGGGGGACATGGCGTGGGAGATCCTGGATTATCTGATGGATCATTCGCCCTACGAGGCGGCGCAGTTTTTCTATACCTACGGCGACAAGAAGGAGGTGCAGCAGGTGGTGGAGCTGGCGGGGAAGAAGGATTTCGGAACGATCGCGATGAAGACGATGGGCGGCGTGGGCCGGGCGTCGCATGATGAGAAGTTCCAGAAGCTGCTGGAGGACCCGAAATACAAGGGGAGCACGCCGGCGTCGGCGATGGTGAAGTGGCTGATGTCGAACCCGAGCCTGACGGCGACGGTGATCGCGACGAAGAGTTTCAGCCAGTTGCAGGAAAACCTGGGCTCGGCGACGCAGATGGCGATGGGTCCGCGCGAGAAGCAGGCGCTGGGTTTGCTGGCGGCCTACAACAAGGGAATGACCTGCCTGCTGTGCTCACAATGCGTGTCGCATTGTCCGGAGCACATCGGCATCGCGGATATCATGAGGTATGAGCGGTACGCGCTGGATTACAAGGAAATGCATCGCGCGCAGGCGGAGTATCGGGCGCTAACGAAGAATGGGACGTCGTGCGCGGGCTGCGGCGATTGTCTGACGGCGTGCGATCAGGAGATTGATATTGTGGCGAAGCTCAAAGAAGTACATCGGCTGCTCGGCTAGGAGCCGGGCTGCCGAAAGCTCCAAGCACCAAGTACCAAGAACCAGGGAAGCTCCACGCTCCAAAGTTCAATTCGCTGTGCTTACGCAGGGTGGGATTTCTTCGTCCCGGAGGGATAGTCGAGAATAGCCCAACGATTCATCGTTGGATAAATCGCGATACGTGTCATTCAAGTCCCGAAGGGACGGCTGAAACGAGTTGGTCTAGCCGTCCCTTCGGGACTTGGACTTTGCTGATCGCAAACCCAACGATGAATCGTTGGGCTATTTTCAATAATCCCTCCGGGATGCAGGCCAACAGGATCCTGCGCTCATTTGTAACGACCATGGGCGGAGGGTAACGGTGTGACGAATGAAATAACGGTATGGGTGGGACGATGGCGATTCGAGGTCGCTGTGCCAACCGGACGAAAAAGCGGCAGAGGGCTGCCGCACTCCAAAACCTGGCGGATGTTGAATGGGCTTAGGCGGGGGGAGCAGTCGCTGGCTTGGCTGCGGGCTGCGGAGTGGTGACCGGAGCGGCCGGTGGCGTGAGCCGCTTGACCTGGCGTTCGAGGGTGGAGATGCGGGCGGCGAGGCGCTCGGCGACCAGGCGTAAGTGCGCAGGGAGGTGAACGCAATCCTCACAGTGGTGACGCGTGGCGTCGCTGCCTTTGACGGGATAATCGAACTGTTTGCCGCAGGCGCGGCAGGTGCGGGGTCGTTTTCCGGAGGTGATTTTTTCCACGGGTGGGAAGCGGAAGGTTAATTGGGGGAAGGAAGGCCCGCCCTCACCCCTGCCCTCTCCCCCTGGAGAGGGAGGGCGTTTGGACGGCATGAGTCCAGGAGAGCGAATGGTGAAATTGACCACCGCGGGGAGTCGGAAGGAATGAGCCTCGTCACCTCGGCTGCTACAGGAGGAGTCATCAGCGCTGGCGTTTCTCGAGGTCGCGCAGGGCGCTGGTATCGCCGCCATCCATCAGCAGCCGGCGATCGCGCGAGCGGGTCTCGCCAATGGCCGTCACGCGGATGGCGGCCTCGTCGGTGACGGGGCATTCGTGCTCGCAGATGCCACAGCCGATGCACAGGGCAGGGTCCACATAGGGGCGGCGTAGGGTGATCTGCTTGCCGTCGCGCTTGGTGATGGTGACTTCGCGTGAATAAATGGCCTTGGGTGAAACCGGACACACTTCCTCGCACACCACGCACGGCGTCTCCATGCTCCAGGGGAGACAGCGTCCGTGATCGTAGAAGGCGGTGCCGAGGCGGATCGGGCCTTCGTTCACGAAGGGGCCGACGCCGGTTTTTTCCTCGATCGTAATGCGCTGAATGGCGCCGGTCGGGCAGACCTGGCTGCACATCGTGCAGTTCAGCTCGCAATAGCCGAGCTTCATGTTGAGGATCGGCGTCCAGATGCCTTCGATGCCCGATTCCAAAAACGCCGGCTGCAGCACATTCGTCGGGCAGGCGCGGATGCATTGGTCGCATTTGATGCAGCGGTCGAGGAACTGCTTTTCCTCCACCGAACCCGGCGGACGGATCACCTTCTTGTTGTAATCGCGATCGGAAGCGCCGGACGCGCGGCCGAAGGCGAAAAATCCCGCACCGACCAGGGTGCCCAGGAACGCGCGCTTGGCCGTAACCGCCGGCTTGGTGATCTCGTGCTGGATCTGCGGGACAAACTTGAACGACAGGGCGTCTTCGGGGCAGTCCTCGATGCAGTTGAAGCAGACAAAGCATTCGCTCTTGCGCAATTGCGTGTGCGGATCGGAAGCGCCTTCGCAGTTTTTCAGGCAGAGATCGCAATCCACGCATTTGTCCGGGTTGCGGTCAATGCGCCACAGCGCCACCGAGGACAAGGCGCCGAGGAAAGCGCCGAGCGGACACAGCACGCGGCAGAAGAACCGCGGGATCACCGCGTTCATCCCGATGAGAAAAACCAGAAATCCGCCGATGAGCCAGGCACCGGCGTGATAATACTGGCGCACATAGATGCTGCCGGGATCCACCTGGTTCACCGCCGGCAGGATGGCCGTCGTCACCGAACGATGGAACAAACAGATCGGGTCCAGCAGGCCGATTTGCAGGCTGCCAAAAATCGCCGCCACGATCATCGCGATGAGGATGACGTATTTGACCTGGTAAATGCTGCGGTAGCGGTTGGATTCGATCCGGACCTTTTCGTCCGCCCGGCCCTTGCCGAACAGCCAGCCGATGAAATGGTGCGCGATGCCGTAGGGACACATCCAGTTGCAGAAAATGCGGCCAAGCAGCAGCGTCGGAATGATCAACACCAGGCTCCAGAGCAGCCCCTTGTAAATCGTGTGCGTGGTGATCGCCGTGGCGACGGCCACCAGCGGATCCATCTCCAGGAACAGCGAGGCCGGATAGCCTTTGAGATAACGGAGGTCGGTGACGATGCAGAAGAACGTGAACAGGCTGAAGAAGAATACCTGCGAAACGCGCCGCGCGTTGCGGATGGTGAGAAGGCGCTTCATCCGGCCTGGACCTGGAGAGGTTGAAGGTTGGAGCGCTTCATCCGGCCTGGACTTCCTTATGAAACACGTCCTTCCAATTCTTATTGCCCAGGCCGCGATCGTGCGCCTTGTGAATGTAAGTCAGCTCGGCCAGATCGCGCTCCATCAAATGCGTGTAGCCGTAACTGTCCACCGCCACCATGTCTGTGCCGGCAACCACCGTGCCCATCGGTTTGACATCGGAAAGACGCCCGCCAGTGGGGCCGTTGCGCATCAGCACGTTCATGCCGTCCAGGATGACCAGCGTGGGTTTCATCATCAGCGCGAAATCGGACACGATGCTGTGGATGTGCTGATGGAATTGATTTCGTCGCCCGCCCAGCAGACCGTACCAATTCTTCATCGTCATCGAGGCATGGCAAAGATTGTGGTCCTTGCACGGCGCGAGACCGATGACCTTCGTCGCCCGATGGAAAGGTTTGTTGAAGAAGGTCCAGTTGCGCAGGACTTCGCCGTCCATCTGCAGTGGGGAAAACGAATTCGATTCCGGATACAACAATTCCAGATCCAGTTCACCCGCCACGGCGCTCAGCCCGCTCTTCAGGAAGCAGCCAGTCGGAGAATTGATGGGATTGTCCGCAATAATGATCTTGGAAGCGCCAGCTTCGCGCACGAGCTTGGCCACCGCGCGCAACGCATCGGGATGCGTGGTGGCGGCGAGCGCCGCGGGACGGTCGAAGGCGACGTTGGGCTTGATCATGACCACGTCGCCCTTCTTGATAAAACGTTCCATCCCACCCAACGCGCCCAGCGCCGCGCGAACGGTCTTTTCATGCTCCGTGCCGTGCGCAATCGCCAGCGACGGCAGCGTCTTGCTCGGCTCCGTTTTGTAATTGGGAAGTGAAAGCCCCTTCTGCTCTTCGAAGCCGGGGACGAAGTGGTTCGGCTGCCACAGCGCGCGTCCGACGACGACCGAACCGGCGATCAAGCCGGTCGTCGTGCCGGCACGAATCAGGAATTCGCGGCGACTGACGCCGCCGTTCTCGCCCGGCGAATCATCAGATTTCTTTTCCACAAGAGTAATTCTCGCTTACTGCAATTGACCCTGCAAATACTTTTCGACGAACTGCCGGGCCTTTTCGGCGTCGGCGGCGTCAAAAACCCCGCCCAGTTCCGGCCCTTTTTGATAGATAACCTTCCAGGTGCCGAAAATCTCCACGGTAAAGACCTTGGCCCCCTGGACTTCCGGCAGCTCCGTAAGCTTGCCGAATTGCTTCGCAAAATCGCGATACGCCGCCCAACCCGCCGCCGCTTCCTCCGGTTTCGTGACCATGATGAAGAACGGCAGCTTCGCGCTGTTGAAATCGTAAGTGGCTTGGAAGACGTCCTTTAGGAAGGCCTGCCCTTGCGCATTCTCCTGGATGAACTGAATTGTGGACGGAATCAGACCGGCGTTGGGCAACCGCTTCCGCGCATCGAGTCCGGCATTGTCCGCGGGCAGCGCTTTGGCGCGTTCCTGCGCGACGGCGGTGGCCAACTCCATGGTTTTGGGTTTCGGGTCGGAAGCTATCACCTGCACGTAAGCCGGACCCTGGCGGAAGAAAAGGCCCATTTCGCCGGAATAACCATCCGGCGCGAAATCCAGCACCTTGCCTTTGGGATCGCGCTCCATCGAAAAGATCCCGAACGCGTTCGCCGGCGAATCCATGCGATACTCATATACGTCCACAAAACTGCCGCCCCCATCCGCCAACTGAAACGTGCGACAGCGCATCTGCTTGAAACTAAAGTCGAGATACGCCGGAGCGCGCCCATCGATTTTCTCGAACAGATTCTCCGGCCCGTAAAATTCCGTCGGCCCCATCGGCTTCAATCCGCCGACCACCGTCTCGAGCGGTTCGCCTTTGACCGCCGTCGCTGCGGCGGCGGGTCGCGAGCCTTCGCTTTCGCCCGATTCCTCATTGCCCGCAGGCTTTGGCGCGGCCGCTTTCGCTGCCGCAGGCAACGCACCCGAACTCAACTCATTCCCGGCATCCGTGTCGCCTCGGAGAGTCGAAGCCTTGCCTTCGGGCGTGGAGATAGTGGACTTCAGCGCTTCCGTTCGCAGCATATAGCGGCCGGGGTCATAGCGTTTGCCCTTCCACCAAATCGCCACTCCGACGCCGGCGATCAACAGCAGCACCACGACCGTCGAGACGCGCTCCACGAAGGGAATCTTCGTGCGGACGAACGCCTTGCGATTTTGCTTGGGCCCGGCCTTGGAAGCGGGTTCCGCCACGGGCTACGCGAAATACGATTCCGCCCGCCGGACGATTTCCGGATAATCGGTCTTGAAATGGCACGCATCGCGCAGGGCCGCCAGATCCATTCCCGACGCATCGCGATGCTCCCCCGCGAGGCCCTGGTACATCGCGCGCGCGTTTTCGTTGCCGTCCTGTTCGTAATACATCAACGCCCGCGCGATGTCGTTGAACGCAAAATCGCTCGCCGCACCCGCCTGCTCGCACGCCGGACACCCGGGACACATCGTGCGCCGATTTCCCGCCATGATCGTGTCCCGCAGCAATTGCAGGTGGCTCATCTTCACCGGCGTCTTGTAACTCCGCGCGGCGGACACACTCGTCTGGATGTTGTCGAAATTCTGCATCCGATTGCACACCGCCGTGATGCGCGGATCGCTCCAGCAGGCGTGCAACAGCGCCTGGTGCGTCGTGAGCCCCAGCTTGTCGAATTCCGGCAGCCGCTTCGGCGCGTCCGACGCGCTGCGCAACGTCTTCATCGCGATGAGGCCGATGCCCGCCTTGTGGCACGCGTCCAGCGCCTTGTCGAACGCGTCGCCCTTCGTGAAAAACGGCGTGTATTTCACCATGATCGCGTCCACGAAACCGCCCTCCGCCGCGGCGTTCATATACTCCACGATCTGGCTGTCGTGGCACGAAAATCCGACCAGCTTGCATTTGCCCGAGCTCTTCAATTTCTCCGCGACCTTCTTGAACTCATCGCTCTTCGGCCAGCTCAACGAAGCGTCGCCGTATTCGCGCGCATTGATGCCGTGAATGAAATACAGATCGAGGTAGCTCGTCTTGCAGCGCTCGAGCCGCACATCGATCAGCTCCAGCAACTGCTCCGGCCCCTGCCGGGGATGATCCTTGGACACCAAAAACAAATCCTTCCGGCGCTCAGGATACTTCGTGAGGAACTCCGCCATCTTCAATTCGTCGTTGCCGTTCCCGTACGAGCTCGCCGTGTCGAAGTACCGGATCCCCTGCGTCCACCCAAAATCAAGATGCTGCAAGCTGTAAGCCGCCAGGTCGCCGCCCAAACTGAGCTGGCTCACCTCCGGACCGTTGCGACCCAACTTGCGCGTCGGGATGGGTTTCGCGGGCGGTGTTGCGGCTGGTGCTGCCGCGGGAGCGGCCGCCGGCGCTTCCGCCGCGGACGCTGAAATTTCGCTGACCAGTGCCGGCACCAAAGCCGCCCCGACCGGCGCGGCGATGGCGTTGCGGAGAAAACCCCGGCGATTGACGGATGATTTGGAATGGTTCGGTTTCATTTGGAGCGGCGCAAGTTTCAGCAGGTTTCGGGGTTAAAACTCAATCGAGGGGAGGCGACCGACGCCAGGTGAAGAGACAACGCGGACCTCAGGCATTCTTGAGACAAAGAATGAGCATCGCGCTGGATCATGACGACACGAGTCAGCACAAGCTACCGAACCCCGTCCAGTTGTCAAATCGGGTAAATCAGCCGGGCCCGCCGGACGTATGCATATAAAAGCGAAGCGCCCGCCAGCCTCATTATTACGAGGCTGGCAGGCGCGTTCGTTTGAAACATTTCCAACCGTCAGGCCAGGTCGAAGCGGTCGAGGTTCATGACCTTGGCCCACGCAGCCACGAAGTCCTGAACGAATTGCTGCTCCCCGTCTGCCGAGCCATAAACCTCGGCCAGCGCCCGCAGGATCGAATTCGATCCGAATACCAGGTCCGCGCGGGTGGCCGTCCACTTGACCGCGCCGGTCTCGCGATCGCGGCCTTCAAATGTTTCCGCTTCCGGGGTGACCGGTTTCCATTCCGTGCACATGTCGAGCAGGTTGACGAAGAAGTCATTGGTCAGCGCTTCCGGGCGGGTGGTGAACACGCCATGCGAAGTACCGCCCACGCTGGTCTTCAGGACACGCATCCCGCCGACGAGCGCCGTCATTTCCGGCGCGGTCAGCGTCAGCAATTGCGCCTTGTCGATGAGCAACACCTCGGCCGGAATGGCATATTTGCCCTTGAGATAATTGCGGAAGCCGGCGGCGATGGGTTCCAGGACGGCAAAGGAGGCAACGTCGGTTTGCTCCGGCGTGGCATCCACGCGCCCCGGCGTGAAGGGAACGGTCACAGGGTGGCCGGCTTTTTTCGCGGCAAGTTCGACGCCGGCGCAACCGGCCAGAACAATCAGGTCGGCGAGCGAAACTTTCTTGCCGCCGGACGGCGACTGGTTGAACGCATTTTGGATGCCTGCCAGTGTGGCAAGCACCTTGGCGAGTTGCGGCGGCTGATTGGCTGCCCAGAATTTCTGCGGGGCGAGTCGAATGCGGGCGCCATTCGCGCCGCCGCGTTTGTCAGAGCCGCGGAACGTGGAGGCCGAAGCCCAGGCGGTCGAGACCAGCTCCGACACGGTGAGGCCGGAAGCCAGCACTTTCGCTTTGAGCGCGGCAATGTCCTGCGCATCGATCAGCGGATGGCTCACTGCCGGAATGGGATCCTGCCAGATCAGGTTTTCGGCCGGCACCTCGGGCCCGAGGTAGCGCGCGCGTGGCCCCATGTCGCGATGAGTCAGCTTGAACCACGCACGGCCGAAGGCATCCGCGAATTCAGCGGGATTGGCCAGGAACCGGCGCGAAATCTTTTCATACGCGGGATCGAAACGCAGCGACAGGTCGGTGGTCAGCATCGTGGGCAGATGCTTCTTCGACGGATCGTGCGCGTCGGGGATGGAGGCCTCGGCGCCCTTGGCCACCCACTGATTCGCGCCGGCGGGGCTCTTCGTCAGCTCCCATTCAAATTTGAACAGGTTCTCGAAAAAATGATTGCTCCATTTGGCGGGGGTCTGGGTCCAGGTGACCTCCAACCCGCTCGTGATCGTATCCCCGCCATGGCCTTTGCCGAAACTATTGCTCCACCCCAAACCCTGCGCCTCCAGCGTGCCAGCTTCCGGGTCCACGCCGACATGCGAAGCGGGCGCCGCGCCGTGCGTCTTGCCGAAAGTATGGCCGCCGGCGATCAGGGCGACGGTCTCCTCGTCGTTCATCGCCATGCGCGCGAAGGTTTCACGGATGTCGCGCGCGGCGGCGACCGGATCGGGATTGCCATTGGGACCTTCGGGATTCACGTAGATCAACCCCATCTGCACCGCTGCGAGGGGATTTTCGAGATTCCGGTCGCCGGTATAACGCTCGTCGCCCAGCCAGGTCCGCTCCCTGCCCCAATAAACATCCTGATCCGGTTCCCAGGTGTCTTCGCGACCGCCGGCGAAGCCGAAAGTTTTGAAGCCCATGGTCTCCAGCGCGACGTTGCCGGTGAGAATCATCAGGTCCGCCCACGAAATCTTGCGACCATACTTCTGCTTGATCGGCCAGAGCAGCCGGCGGGCCTTGTCCAGGCTGACGTTGTCCGGCCAGCTGTTCAACGGCGCAAAACGCTGCTGACCGCGCCCGCCGCCACCGCGTCCATCGCCGGTGCGATAAGTGCCGGCGCTGTGCCAGGCCATGCGAATGAACAGCGGCCCGTAGTGCCCGAAATCCGCCGGCCACCAATCCTGCGAATCCGTCATCAGCGCCGCGAGATCCTGCTTCAGCGCCGCGTAGTCCAGGCTCTGGAATTCCCTCGCGTAGTTGAATTCCTTCCCCATGGGGTTGGATTTGGCCGAATGCTGGTTCAGCAGCTCGACCTTCAATTGGTTCGGCCACCAGTCGCGATTGCTGGTGGAGGGTGCGGTGGCTCCGTGATGGAACGGACATTTGGCTTCAGTGGACATGACTTCGTTTCGTTGCTTGGTTATTCCCCCACCGCCGCGGGCAAAACATTTGCCCGGGCCGGGTGGTGCTTCCGGATCTCGCTGGGTCGCGCGCGTGACCGTTGTTCCCAGTCAACCAGTATTCGCACTATTGTTGAAATACTATTTTCCTGTGGTTACGATAGGGGTGGCCTATGGAACTGCAGCAGCTTCGCTACGTCGTCGCCGTGGCGCGCACGGGAAACTTCTCGCGCGCCGCCGGGCACTGCCACGTGGCTCAACCCTCCCTCAGCCAGCAAATCCAGAAACTCGAGGACGAACTGGGCGAACGCCTGTTCGACCGGCTCAAGCGGGAGGCCCGGCTGACCGCGGCCGGCCAGACGTTCCTGCGGCGCGCCGTGAAAATCCTGGAGGAAGTGGACGCCGCGCGGCGCGAAGCCTCGGAAACCCAAAACCTCCTGCGCGGCACGCTAGCCCTCGGCGTGCTCCCCACCATCGCACCCTATTTATTGCCTGGCGTGCTGACTGCCTTTTCCCGGGCCTTTCCCGGCGTCGAAACCATCGTCCACGAGGATACCACCGCCCAATTGCTGCAGCAGGCGCTGGCCTGCGAGATTGACCTGGCGATCGCCAGCCAGCCGATCACGGACGCGCGCTTCGAGGTGGGTCAGCTCTTCAGTGAGGAATTGAAACTCGCCCTGCCGCCCCGGCATCCCCTTGCCCGCAAGCGCGCGATCTCCCCCGCCGATCTCCAAAACGAACAGCTCATCGTGATGAAACCCGGCCATTGCCTCGCCGACCAGGTGCTGGGCTTTTGCGAACGGCGCGATTTTCAGCCGCGCATCGGTTTTCGCGGCGCCCAACTCGAGACCGTGCAAGCCCTCGTTCGTTCCGGCGTCGGCATTTCGCTCATTCCCGCCATGGCCGCACGGAACCGCCGGAAGGGTGACCCGGAATACCGCCCGTTAAACCACCCGCGCCCGCAACGTCAAATCGTCACCGTCTGGCTCAAACAACGCCCCCCCGGCCGCGCCGCCCGCGAATTCTTGAAAATCTTGTCCGCGCAATCACCCTCCCGGTAGACCAATCGCAGAAACTTCTTTGCGGTCAGCCGCGTGGGGCGGGCGTCCCCGCCAGCCGCCTTCCGGAAACCGGGTCTGGCATTCAGTTCAAACCTGCCCGTCGGACCTCCCCACTCCCAACTACGTCCCCCGGTTCGCCCGCCACAGCAACACCATCCCCGCCGCCTGAAAAAGAAAATTCGGCACCCACAAAATCAAATGCGGCGCAAACTCCGGCCGCGTCTCCAGCGACAGCCCCACCATCACGAAGCTGTAGTAAACCGCCACGAGCACCAACGCGATGGCGATGCCCACATTCGTTTCGCGCCGATGCACGCTCACCCCCAGCGGGATCCCCACCAGCGTGAAACCAAAGCACGCGAAGGAAAACGCAATCTGCCGGTGGATCTGCACGCGCACCGGCGTGGCCAGATCGGCGCTCGGTTTGCGGAGCCGTTTGCTCTGCGTGCGAAATTCCTCCGCCGTCTTCCCCTGGGGCAACTGCCGCGTGTCATTGAGCCGCTCCAGCTTGCGCAATTCCTCGCACAACTGCCCGAACGTCATCTCATCCACGCGCGGCCGCTGCTCCCGGACCGACGTCGGCTGCACCAATTGCACCGTGATATCCCCGCGCAAAATCGAATCGTTGTTCTGCTGGTTCTGGATCAACACCGCGTCCGTCAGGTCCAGCGTCACCTCGTGCGTCGTCGGGTTGAATTCGTAATGCCCGCGCGGCGCGCGCAACGTCTCCACCACATTCGTTTCCCGTTCCAGGTGATACACGATCACATCCTCCAGGTTCTGGCCCGCTTTATTTTTGCCGACGTAACAAATGTAGCCGGGAAACTCCCGGATCACGCGCCCCTCCGGGAACTGCATGTTCGCCAGCTCCTTCTTCAACTTCTCAAAGAGGCCCTTGTACGCCACGCGACAGCGCGGGGCCACCTCCATGTTCACCAGCGCGCTCACGCCGCACAACGCCAGGCTCAGCAGCAGGATCGGGCTCACCAGCGAAATCAAACTCACCCCGCTCGCGCGCACCGCCGTCAATTCCTGGTCCGCGCTGAACCGGCCAAAAATCAGCAACGTCGCCGTCAGCATCCCCATCGGCAGCGCGAACACCCACACAAACGGAATCAGCAGGCCGACCGCCTCCGCGAAGATGCTCATGCTGATCTGGCGGTTCACCAGGTAGGACAACACCTCCCGGAGGATATTGCCCATCAGCATCACCAACGTGAACACCGCCGCCGTGATCAACAGCGACGCCAGCACCTGTCGCACCAGGTATGTATGCAACGTCTTCAGACCGCCGCTATCGTCCGCCGACCCGGCCCATACCGCAACCCAAATGCGTCACCCCATCCTCCTAATCCCAATCGTAATCTTAATCCTAATCCGCTCCCCGTTTGGTTTCCACTCCGTCGATGGCCGGGTGAATGACGAATCTCGAATGTCGAAATCCGAAACAAATCCCAAGCTCGAAATCCAAAAGGACCCAACCTGCAACCATCAACCTTTAACCCTCAACCGGCGCACCGGTAGCGGGTGTGCTTCTCTGAAATGTGGTGCTTGGAATTTGGAACTTATCTGGCTTGTCGCGCCGAAGCTTTCTCGCGAAGGCGGAAGCTTGGACCTTGGTCCTTGGAGCTTTTACGCCTTCAACCTGCAACTTCCCCACCCTCAACCCTCAACCCTCAACCCTCAACCCTCAACTCTCCTCAACCGCCCCCGTCTCCCCATGCAACAACCCCGCATGCCGGTTCAACCACCTTTCCGCTTCCTCATACCCCGGACACATCCGCTCCACCTCCCGCCAGAACCGCTGCGAATGATTCATCTCCCGCAGATGCGCCAGCTCATGCAGAATGATGTAATCCCGCACACTCTCCGGCGCCTGCACCAGCCGCCAGTTCAGCGACACCGTCCCCCGCCGCGAGCACGACCCCCAGCGCGAACGCTGATTCCGCACCGTCACCCGCCGCACCGTCAAGCCATTCGCCCGCGCCAACTCCCCCACCCGCCCCGGCAACTCCCGCGCCGCCAGCTCCCACAGATGACCCTCGATTTCCCCGCGCAACTCCACGTGCGCATTCGCCACCCGGATCACCTGCCCATCCAGATGGATCCGATCCACCGACCCATCCGCCGGCAATTCAATCCGCGCCAGCCGACCCCGAAACAGCACCTGCCGCCCCGCCAGCCACTGCGCCGAACGCGCCGGCTGCGCCGCCAGCCGAACCAACTGCTTCTGCAACCAGGGCGTATTCCGCTCCGCAAACCGCCGCGCCTCCGCCACCGACCCCCCGCGCGGGATCGTCACCCGCGCCACCCCATCCTGCCGCAGCCGCAGCACGTACTGCCGCGCCCGCAAATGCCGCATGAACAGCAGCCGCACCGGCCGATCCGCCACGATCAACCAATGCTCATCCGCCAGCCGGGCTTTTTCTTTTTTCTGTCTGGGCACGGGGTCCATGCGTTGCAGTAACGTATAGCAGAGGGGTGGATTTGCGCCAATGCGGAGTCGGCGATGCAGATCGTAGCGCAGGCTGCCAGCCTGCGCTACGGACTTTGCCATGACTGTCCTCCGGCGGAGCAATTGCACACATTGCACCACCCTTAAAATCCTCCCGACCAACCTCTGCCGATTCGCCCACCGCAATTCGTGTTCCCCGACCCGCAGCCCCCGCCAACCCCTCCCGCCCCCGTCCTAATCATAATCCTAATCTTAATCCAAATCCCTCGCCCTTTGACTACTGCTCCCTCCCCTACTGCCCCCACCTTGGGCACTCCAACTCGGAGTTCGCGGCTATCCTCCGCCCCTCCCATTTTTCTGTCACAAAATTTTTCTGTCATCCCTCCGTGTCTTGTCCCCTTCGCGATTCTGCCTTTTTGCGACTCTTTGCGCCTTTTTGCGGCCAAATCATTCGCTTTTATTTGCTTTTGCCACTCCAGCTCGGAGTTCGCGGCTATCCTCCGCCCCTCTCATGTTATCTGTCTCATTTCCCGTTTTTTCGGTCATTTTTCTGCCCCTATCTTTCTGACAAATCTGCTTGCCGCAGCTGCTTTGTCAGCCAGCCGGACATACACTTTTTTTCGTGCCTCCTTGTGGCCATTCCGTTCCTCCGCCCCATCCCATTTTTCTGTCACAAAATTTTTCTGTCATCCCTCCGGGCCCTGTCCCCTTCGCGTTTCTGCCTTTTTGCGGCCAAATCATTCCCGTTTACCTGCTCGCGATTTATCGGAGTTTGCGTTTGCCACTCCAGCTCGGAGTTCGCGACTATCCTCCGCCCCTCCCATTTTTCTGTCTCATTACCCGTCTTTTCGGTCATTTTTCTGCCCCCATCTTTCTGACAAATCTGCTTGCCGCAGCTGCTTTGTCAGCCAGCCGGACATACACTTTTTTTTTCGTGCCTCCTTGTGGCCATTCCGTTCCTCCGCTTTCCACGCAGATTTTTCTGTCACAAAATTTTTCTGTCATCCCTCCGGGTCCTGTCCCCTTCGCCTTTCTGCCTTTTTGCGCCTTTTTGCGGCCAAATCATTCCCGTTTACCTGCTCGCGATTTATCGGAGTTCGCGATTGGCCGCCAATCAACGCCAATACACGCGAGCGATTTAGAGCCGTTTCACTAAAACTGTGGCCGCAATAGCGGTAGGGCCGCGCTGCTGCGCGGCCGCGACGTCCTGGCGCCTTGGCAACAGAATTAAATAAACTGCCGTAGCCGCAAAAGACCCGGCGGGATGTCAGAAAAATGTGGGCAGAAAAATGTCCGGCCCGAAGCTGCTTCCACAATCATTGCACCACCCTTAAAATCCTCCGCACCAACCTCCGCTGATTCGTCCGCCGCAATTCGTGTTCCCAGACCCGCAGCACCCGCCAGCCCGAGCGACGCAACGTCCCCGTCACCAGAGTATCGCGAGCCCGATTTGCCGCCAGCTTCCGCTGCCAGAACGTCCGATTGTTCTTCGGCTTCGTCGCGTGCTTGGGACAGCCATGCCAGAAACAGCCGTCCACGAACACTGCGAGCTTGAGTTTGGGAAAGACGAAATCCGGCTTTCCAAAGAGCGTTTGATTGCGCCGCCAACCGGAGATGTGGTTCAGTCGAAAAAGTTTCGCCAACGCCAGTTCCGTATCCTTGTTCCCACGCCCGCGAATCCGGGACATGACCTGCGATCGCTTCGCCTTGGTGAAGACGTCAGGCATTTATTGGATCACTGAGTGATTGCGCGAGTTCAAACCGCCGCATCGTCTCTTCCGGCTCCAACTTCTTCGGCGATTTCCCGCCGAGCCCTTCCCTCGCCGTAACGGCGAGAAAGGGGTCATGCCCTCTAGATCTTCATGGCACCGCAACTTAGAAAATAGTCGGCCGTCGTCTTAAACCAATCGTGAGGACGCGTTTTGTCTGAATCACTTCCTTCGGGAATCCAAATAACCATACCCTCTCGAGCTCGGGTAAGAAGAACACGATACTTGTTGCGGATGAATTCTTGCACCTCAACCTTCTGCACCTGCTGCCACGCTGTTCCTTTGAATTGCCTGAACTGCCACTGACTCTCATTTCGTGTAAAGTCTCCGCCCCAGCACAGACCTGTCCAATCAAGTTCCAGGCCTTGAGATTCGAATTCGGTTAAGGCAACCTCGAGAATATTTGAGGAACGAACATCCGGTGGTAGCGCCAAAAACCAGTCTTCAAGAGGGAATCCGCCGCGAAAGCCGGATGAAACTTCCAGTCCGTGAGCCCTCAGTCGCAATGCGCCTGAACTAGCTAAGAGCCCGGAGCGGCGCAACCCGCGCGTGTTTTGCTGAAGCCACTTGCGCGCCTCGTCAAGGGAGCGAGTAAGCTTAATGGGGAAAGCCGAAACGCTTTTTACAATATCGGCTGCTTCTGCCGCATCTCCTCGGACAACGGCATTGACCCACTTGGCCACATCTTCGGCACGAAAAGGTCTCACCGCAACTGGCAGATGCAAATGCTTGTCAGTCTCGAGCAAGACTCCCTTCGGTTTGGCCTCTGTAAAGAGGCGACTGCCAGCCATGCTGGTCCCTCCATGGATGGCCTCAGGGGAAGCCACTACGTGCCAATCAGGAAAGCTTTTTCGGATAGCAAGTCCCCATTCAGCCAGACCAGCTTCGCCATCATAAATTTCTTGCCCACCACCGACAAGAGCGACAACGACTCCCCAGCCGGGCCAACGGCTCATGATCTCTAGCATCATTTCCGGCTCGGAGCTGAAGTCCGAGCGCACCTCTCTTTCCTCTGTAATAGCTTGTTGGAGAAATTCCTTTTCCACTTTCTTGGCATCCCACGCTCGTTGCGCCTCGTCGAACACAACTACGCGTTCGGGTGGAACTTTTCCGTTTGCTCGATACTCCTTGAGGAAGCTATGAACACCTTGAATAAAAGTCCGGATCTTTCGGCGTGATTCCGCAAGCGTTTCTCCCGTGCGGCGGTGATGGTCTCGGGCTAACGCTTCCCTGATAACCCTAACCAGGGGTCCATTTCCTGACAAAAATGCGCCGGCTGGTCTCCCGTCTTTCATGAGTTCCGGGCTGTGAACTGCATTCAGCCCGGCGAGAGTTTTCCCTGCACCTGGAACACCGGTCACAAAGCAGATTACTTTGTGCCCCCCGTGTTGAGCAGCCGCGACAGCAGCCACAATTGTGTCCGTGGTCTTGGTCAGATTGTGTACCTCAGCATGGGCATGAGACAATTCGCGCACGCTTTGATGCGCAAAGAGCATTTGAGCGGCCTCAACGATGGTAGGCACGGGAGCATAGGCGGAGTCGTTCCACGTGCTCACCGCTATTTGCGGAGCGCTAGCCTCTGACAGATTTGCTTCAATTGTACTGAGAATCGTTTCCTTTAATGTGAGATCATTCGCCACCATGACAGGCCGAACGAAATCGCTAGGGCCGGTGGCTGATCCTGCGACAAAGGAACCAACATGATCGACCACGATAGGTATGATGAATCGATCACGACTCTCCTTATGAAAATCGCGTAGATCGAGAGCATAGTGCTCAGCCTGGCGTTGTGCAGCGAGGAAAGCACCGCTTTCGCCGGTCTTGAACTCAACAACGAGAATCAGTTTACCAACCAGTATTACACAATCGATGCGCCGTTCCCGACGTGGAATCTCGTACTCCAACAGCAGCCCCCACGCTGAGGCTTTGTCTACCTCGTCGACCACACTCTTCAGGGTTTTTCTCAGCACGCTTATGGTTCGCTCCCATGAAACCAAGGTGGATGCCCGAAGTGTGGAGAGGGATCTGCTTCGCAAATCCAGTTCACCTTGAATGGCGTTCGGATCGGCCTTCAGGAACTCGCCAACCGTAGCTGCAAAGAACGCCCCCATTTCCTAGTCTTTCATCCCAAGTAACCAGGTCACTTTCGCACCCAGGGCTTTCGCAAGCGCAACAACTTCAAAATCGAGAACCCCGCGAATTCCCGCCTCAATTTTCGCGACTCCAGCGCGATCTATAGAGACGCCCAATTTCGCAAGTTTTTGAGAAAGCGCCTCCTGTGTCAGTTGAGACTTGGCGCGCGCTTCCTTAACGCGCGCCCCTACAAGATTTTGGCCGACTTGCCCCATGCGGCAGCCAGGCTACCAGGTTCGTTTTGAAATGTTTGTTCTAGTATAGAACACAATGGACTTGCAAAACTGCCCGCTCCTGGCCAGGTGTATTTGCCGGAATATGGCGACTCCAACAAAATCGGCATCCGATCTTCCCGACCCCGCCGCTGTCTTCGCGGCCGCGCTTTCACTTTGGAACGCATGCCGAACAATTGCGGGGAAACAAAAGCTGAATCTCAGTGATTGCTTCAATGGCGGGGACGAGTTCATGCGCACCATGATGCGCATAGCCGGACAATTCGAATCGTGGGCTTGCATGCACATCAACTTTGACGAATTAACCGACGTGTGGGCCTACCTACTGGAGGACAGATTTGGCGAGGCTTGTTTGGCTTTTTTGCCGCTGGAAACTTTGACGAAGTTTGATGAGTCGGATTGTTTGCGGGTGGCGATGCGCTTGCGGTTGCCAGTGATTGTTGATGGCAAACTGCCCATTCCGGTTGACGTAATCGCCACAAATCCAGTTACCGAATCCGCTTTTCGCGAGTTCAGAATTCAAACAGTGCGCGATTCGATTGAGGGCGGGGACACCATTCCCTATTTGGCCGACGACGAGCCCTTTGATGAGAAATTTGGACAGCCTTATTTCGGCTTGTACGGAGTGGCCGATGGTGGAACTCTCGAACACATCGCCGATCGCAAGTCCTACTCCGAGGCATTATCGCTGGCGCAGAAAATTGCGCCGGGCGCGGTATTCTCAGTTGTTCACACCGGCGAAGGAACTGAAGGCGCGGTCAAGGGCGACAAAAAGGAAACCAACCTCCGCAGCGGGTTTTGCATTTACATCGATACCCTCTGCCAAGGGCCGGTCCCGGTCGTGAGCGACGAGCACGGTTACATTGTGTTCGCGACGGATCTGGAGGCGCAGAAGGAAATTGCCGATCACCAGATAACCCGGCTTCAGCAATTCCTGGCCGGCGAACGGAATTTTGAGGATGCGATAACGGCGGAGGAGTATGTGGTTCCCGTGAGCGTGCATCCGGACGGCACGATTGTGGATGCGGACGGGAATTGCTTCTCGCCAAAGCCGGATTGAGAGGGCGGTTCGATGGCCACCAAGAGGCAAAAAATCCTGCTTATCCGGTTGCTTGCCAAACGCAGAACTACCGGAGACGCCCCGTTCATGAACATTTTTCTGTCACCAAATTTTTCTGTCTCACTTCCTGTCTTTTCGGTCATTTTTCTGCCCCCATGTTTCTGACAATTCCCCTTATCCCGGCTGTTTGTCAACTAACCGGATACCCGCGAAGGCGCCGAGGTCGAGAAGGTCCTTGTCGCCGCTGACTAAAAGGTTCGCTTGGCCGGCCGCGCGGCCTTTATTTCTGACTGGATTTCTTCGTCCGTCGCCGGCTCGCCCGGCCGGGCGCGGATGGCATCGAGAACCCCGCTGAGCCCGGCGGCCGCTTTGCGACGTTGCAACTCGGCGGCGAGCAAATCTCCGATCGGAGCGGACTCGAGCAGACCGCTGGCGCGGGCTTCGTTCACGAGCGCTCCCGGGAGGTCCAATTGTAGCGTAACCGTCATGCCATGCAGCATATGGCGGCAAAACAAGCGGTTTGTCAAACGGGGCCGATCAAGACCACTGTTTATCCAGCTCCTTCGATTGTGTAACCGATACGGGCCCTTTTGTAACCGATCTGTAACCGCAAATGTAACCGATAAAACATGCATTTCACCCAATGTTTATGCGGTTTGTAACCGTGTAACCGATAGAAGGGGGGGGTCTACCCCCAAGGGGGGAGAGGGCAGAGGTCAGAGATCAGAAATCAGAGGACAGAGGGCGGAGATAGAGTGGGGCGCCGGGTAGGGGTACCGGGCCTACAGGAGCCTGCAGCGTCGCGCGGGGGCGGCGGACAGCTTGATGGCCACCATGAGGCACGAAAATCCACAAAAGGGGACTCGGAGAATGCGGAGTTTCTTGTGCGTTTTTGCGCGTTTTCGCGGCCAATCCCGCTTTGCAGCTTGTCCGGATATTGGCGTTTGCCGCTGAGGCCTGCCTGCCTCGGTTACCTCTGTTTGCTCCTGTTCAAATGACTCCCCGACACCCGCAATCGCATTGCACCGGCAGCGGGAGGCGGTTAGTTTTTCCCGGTTTATGACTGCCAAACGAACTCTTTCCTCTTTCACGTCCTGGATCGCGGCGGCGGCTTGCCTGATGCTGGTATGTGGCTGCCATCTGCTGGAGAAAAAGCCCAAGGCGGCGTCGGACGCGAGCGCCAGTGCCGCGCCTGCAGCAGCGAAGCCGGAGGCCGTCCATCCGATTGATGACCGGATCACGGTGGCGGCGAAGAAGTTCAAGCAGCAGGACGATGGGTCGTGGCAGACCTCCGCGATCAAGCCGGAGTTCGCGTTCGATGAGCTGATTTATTCGTGGGACTTGTATGTGGAGGAAAACCAGGGGTTCCGGGTGTTTCTGCGGGTGACGTCGGTGGATGGCGAGGTGTCGCCGTGGCTCTACGGCGGGTGCTGGGGGCGGATCGAGTGGGGGGAGAAACGGAAGGAACCGGAGTTCGCGTGGGGCAAGGTGGCGATGGACCAGGTGCTGCTGACGCGCAAGGCGAAGGCGGTGGAGTTCAAGATCGTGGACGTGGGGCTGTCGCCGCTGAAGCGCGCGCCCAGCTTCACGCTGGTGGCGACGGATAATTCGCCGTCGGCGGCGCTTTGCAAAAAATACACGCCGGCCCCCGGCAAGCCGGCGCCGGTGCGGATCCTGGATCTGCCGATCCGGGCGCAGGCGGATTCGAAGGGGACGCCGATGCCGAACCGTTGCCAGTCGGCGGCGCTGGCGACGGCGATGGAGTATTACCAGCATCCGGTGGGGTTGGAGCACATCGTGCCGCTGTGCTTCGACGTGGAATATGATTTCCCCGGCATCTGGCCGCGCACGATCGCGGCCGGCGGGCAGAACGGGTTCACGGGTTACATCGACCGGTTCCGCAACTGGGACGACGTGCGCAAGGTGGTGGCGGAGAACAAGGTGATCCTATGTTCGATCCGGATGCCGAAAGGCGATTACAAGGCGCCGCCGTATGATTCCATCGGCGGGCATATCGTGGCGCTGAACGGCGTGACGACGGACGGCCGGGTGATCGTGACGGATTCGGCGCTGGTGAAGAAGGGCCAGGGTTATTGCGTGCAATGGTTGCAGGAGGATTTCGAGAAGATCTGGATGCAGCAGAAGGGCGGCGTGGGGATGGTCATTTGTCCGCCGCCAAATGCGCCGATGAAGTTGATCACGGATTTGCCCCCCTTCCCCACCGATCGCAAGAGCACGACGGCGCCAGCGGAGAAGACGGGATCGTAAGAAAAGCTCCAAGGACCAAGCACCAAGCTCCAGAGAAGCCCCAAGAACCAAGGACCAAGGTTCCGGGTTGCAGGTTTTCCGAGTTCGGGCGACCAGGCTGGGATTCTTCCAGAAGCTGGAGGGGCGTGTTACCGGGTCGTTACCAGGCTGTTACCGGGTTGACGTCACTTTCAGCCAATGTTTATGCGGTTTGTTACCGTGTTACCGGGTTTTGCGGGGGTGGGCATATCCCTCACCTCGGTTGAATCGATTTTCCCGCACTGGTGGTTGGTTTTATCCGTGTCCATCCGTGTTCATCCTTGGTTGGTTCCTTTTTGGCTAAATCGTTCAGGCCAAGGCACTTTTCGAAGCGCTGAATAGTCCAAAAAGCCTGGGTTTTGGCACGGAAACGGCTTGCAAAACGCGGTCCCGGCGTGAATGTTGCAACCGACTTTTAGCCCGTGCGTTTGAACCTGACGATCCGCTGTACTGCCCTCGCTCTCGGGCTGTTGTTTTGGCCGGGTTTTGCCCCGGCCCAACCGCTCACACCCCCACCCGTACCCCGGGTGCCGCCCATGATCGGGCGGTTTTATCCCCACGACCGCAATGGCGACCGCATCGAGGACACGCTGCTGCAGCGCGCGCAGACGACTTTCGTGGACAGCCTGGCGTCGCTGACGCCGGCGGAGAGCGCGGCGGCGCGGCGGAGCCTGGCGTCGGCGGTGAATGTGGAACTGGTTTTCACGAACCAGATCACGCAGGAACAGATCAACCAATTCGTGGCGCTGGGGGGCGACATCAGTTACATCTACAAGTCGGTGTCGTACGGCTGGAACGGACGCGTGCCGCTGAGCGAGGTGGGCAATCTGCCGGACGCGCTGGGCGGTTCGCTGGTGATGGTGCAGGAGGTGAAGCCGACGCAGTTGCATATGGACCTGGCGACGCGCACCGGGCGCGTGCGGCCGGTGTGGACGAATAATTTCGCGGGCAACCCGGCGGGCTTCAGCGGCAGCACGAATGTGACGATCGCGATCCTGGACACGGGCGCGGATGAATCGCATCCGGACCTGAACGGCCGGCGGGTTTACTGGCATGACTTCAGCGGGGACGCTTCGCCGACGCCGGTGGACATGGTGCAACATGGTTCGCACGTGACGGGCATCGCGACGGGCACGGGCGTGACGGGCGGGACGACGAATGGGACGATGTTTTTCACGCAGAGCGGCACGCTGAGCGGGGTGGGCAGCGGGAGTTTTTATCCGAACCCGATCAATCTGCCCGCCGCGACGATCACGTTCAACCTGAAGGCGACGTGGAACGGCGGGGGCAGCACGACGTTGTATCTGGTGACGAAAAATAAGGGGGCGAGCAGCGGGTGGGGGGCGGTGAGTTCGATAACGGGCACTTCGCCGCTGACATTGAGCAGCGGGGCTTTCACGCCCAGCACGGGAAATGTGTATTCCCCCGCCCTGCTCTCGAACGGTTCGAACACGGATTTCACCGTGGTCTGCCAGGTGACGAATTATCCGGGCGTGGGCGACGGCTTCAACAAGTTCCGTGGAGTGGCGCCGGGGTGTAATTGGGCCGGGGCGAAGGTCTTTGCGAACAGTGGGTCGGGAGACGACAGCATGATCGACTCGGCGCTGGACGACATTGTCAGCGCACGCACGACGAACAAAATCAAAGTGGCGAACCTGAGCCTGGGGGTGATCGGGAATCCCGGCACGGACACGACGCTACGGCAGAAGGTCAACACGGCGGTGCAGAACGGCATCGTGGTGGTGGTCTCGGCGGGGAACGATGGTTTGGGAAATACCGCGGCGAAGCGCGAGATCGATGATCCGGGCCGCGCGGCGTACGCGCTGACGGTGGCCGCGGCGAACGACATCAATCAGTTGACCGATTACACGAGCCAGGGCTTTGCGAGCCCGGGTTCGACCAGCGGGCAGGAGGAGGATTTCAAGCCGGACGTGATGGCGCCGGGCGGGTCGGCGAGCTATTACGCGCCGATTCTTTCGGTGGACAGCAACTCGGGCGACGGCACGGCGTTCAGCGACCAGCAGACGAATGATTACTACAATATCCAGGGCACCTCGATGGCTAGCCCGTTCACGGCGGGTTGCGCGGCGCTGGTGATTGATGCGATGCAGCAGCAGGGAACGAACTGGGATTTCAATTCGAACCAACATGCGAGGCTCGTGAAAATGTTGCTCTGCGCCACGGCCACGGAGTCCAACACGAATCGCGAGGGCAACGCGAACAATCCTACGCTGCAGCGCACGAATGCGGGGCCGAATTCGTTTCCGGTCGGCAAAGATCAGTTTGAAGGCTTCGGGATGATCAATCCGGACGCGGCGATCGAAGCGGTGAGCCTCATGTATACGAACGGCACGACGAATACCGGCACGCTCGGGCCCAGTGTGACCGATCGGCGGGCGTGGGCACGGGCGGTGTCGCTCACGAGCAACCAGCTTTTCGCGGCGGTGCTGACGGTGCCAGCGGGGGCGGATTATGATTTCTACCTGTACAGCTCGAAGCCGAACACTTATGGAACGCCGGTGATGCTGGCGTCGAGCACAGTGACGAATCTCGCCGGCGCTGAGACGATCGCTTACGTGCCGTCCGCGAATACGAACGCGATCCTGGTGGTGAAGCGGATTTCGGGATCGGGGACATTCACGGTGGCGCCGCCGCCGCCGCCGGTGGCGAATTTCACGGGCACGCCGGTCTACGGCACGGCGCCGCTCGCGGTGACGTTTACGAATCTCAGCGCGAACGCGACGAATTATTCGTGGGCGTTCGGCGACGCGAAGACGAGTACGAACGTCAACCCGGCCAACACGTATACGAACGCGGGGACGTATTCGGTCACGCTCACGGCGATTGGATTGGGCGGGACGAATGTATTTACGCGGTCGAATTACATCACGGTGGTGGCGCCAGTGGTTGCGGGTTTCACGGGCACGCCGACGAATGGGGTAGTCCCCTACGCTGTCGCGTTCACAAATTTGACGACGGGGGCGACGAACTATGCGTGGAATTTCGGCGACACGCACACAAGCACGAACGTAAATCCGTCGAACATCTATTCGAACGCGGGTTTGTTTACCGTGACGCTGACGGCGGTCGGACCAGGCGGAACGAACGTGCTCACGCGCTCGAATTATGTGTTGGGGATTGCACCGGTGGTGGCGGGTTTCGTGGCGAACAAGACAAATGGGGTGGCGCCGCTCTCCGTGAATTTCACGAATCAGAGTTCGGGCGCGACGAATTACTCCTGGGCCTTCGGCGACGGCAACACGAGCGCGAGCACCAATGCGGTCAACACTTATAGCAATGCGGGAATCTATTCGGTCACGCTGACGGCGGTGGGCGCGGGTGGAACAAACCTGTTCACGCGGACCAACTATATTGTGATTGTCGCGCCGGTGGTGCCACTGTTCACCGGCTCGACGACAAATGGTCTTACGCCGCTGGGCGTCGCTTTCACAAACTTGAGCACGGGCGCGACGAACTATTCCTGGGCGTTCGGCGACGGGCAGAGTTCGACCAACGTCAATCCTTTCAACACCTACACCAACGCCGGGTCGTTCAACGTCACGTTGACCGCGACGGGACCAGGCGGGACGAATTCGTTAACGCGTTCGAACTATGTGGTCGCCGCCGCGCCCGTGGTGGCTGGGTTTAGCGGTTCGCCCACGAGCAGCGTGGCGCCGGTGACGGTAGTTTTCACAAATGTCAGTTCGGGCGCGACGAATTATTCCTGGAACTTTGGCGATGCTCACACGAGCACGAATGCCAATCCTTCGAACGTTTACAGCAACGCGGGGACTTATTCCATCACGCTTACAGCGGTCGGTGCGGGCGGCACAAACATCTTCACGCGCACGAATTACATCACGGTCATCGCGCCGGTCGTGCCGGGCTTCACGGGCACGCCCACAAATGGCGTGGCGCCGCTGACGGTCAATTTTACGAACCTGACCACGGGCGCCACGAATTACTTGTGGGGGTTCGGCGATAGCCAGAATTCTACTAATCTCAATCCGGCCAACACGTATACGAATCCGGGCACCTACACGATTTCGCTCACCGCGACCGGGCCGGGCGGCGCGAACGTCCTGACGCGAACCAATTACGTGGTGGTCTTCGCGCCGGTGGTGGCTGGATTTACCGGATCTCCGACGAACGGAGTGGCACCGGTCGCGGTTTCCTTTACCAACCTGAGTTCCGGCGCGACCAATTATGCGTGGAATTTCGGCGACAGCCATACGAGCACCAACGCCAATCCCTCGAACACCTACAGCAATGCAGGCACTTATTCCGTAACCCTGACGGCGGTCGGTGCCGGCGGAACAAATGTTTTCAGCCGGACGAATTACGTCAGCATCGTCGCACCGGTGGTCGCGGATTTTTCCGGCGCCCCCACCAATGGCGTCGCGCCGTTGATAGTCAATTTTACGAATCTGTCCTCGGGTGCGACCGGTTACGCGTGGAACTTCGGTGATGGTCAGAATTCCATAATTAGCAATCCGGCCAACACCTACAGCAATGCGGGCACTTACTCCGTCACGCTGACCGCGGTCGGCGCGGGCGGCACGAACGAGCTCACCCGCACGAATTACATCAGCGTCGTGGCCCCGGTTGTGCCTGACTTCACGGGAACGCCGACCAATGGCGTCGCCCCGCTGACCGTCAACTTTACCAATACCACAACGGGCGCAACGAACTACGCCTGGGATTTTGGTGACGGCCAGTCTGCCACCAATTTCAATTCGGCGAACACCTATAACAATCCGGGGGTCTACACCGTTTCCCTGAGCGCCACCGGGCCCGGCGGCACGAATACTCTCGCGCGCACGAATTACATCGTGGTGATTGCGCCCGTGATCGCGGATTTCACGGCCGGCCCGACCAATGGCGTTGCGCCGCTCTCCGTAGATTTTACCAATCAAAGTTCCGGGGCGACGACTTATTCCTGGACTTTCGGCGACGGCCAAATTTCCACGAATACCCATCCGGCCAACACATACACCAATCCAGGAACTTACACGGTGGCGCTCACGGCCACGGGGCCTGGAGGCACGAACGCGCTCACGCGAAGCAACTATATCGTGGTTGTGGCTCCGGTGATCACCGCATTTAGCGGGGCGCCGACCAATGGGGTCGCGCCACTGACGGTGCTCTTTACCAATCAGAGCTCCGGAGCCACGGATTATTTTTGGACTTTTGGCGACGGGCAGACTTCCACCAACGCGAACCCGTCGAACACCTACACCAACCCGGGATCCTACACGGTCGGACTCAGCGCGTCGGGTCCGGGCGGGACGAACACACTGCTGGCCACGAATTATGTGGTCGCCTTCGCTCCCGTGGTCGCCGGTTTCTCAGCCGGGCCGACAGACGGGGTCGCGCCCCTGGGCGTTGCGTTTACCAACAACAGCACCGGCGCGGCCGCATTCAACTGGGATTTCGGTGATGGCCAGACTTCGACCAACGCAGATCCCACCATCACGTATACAAATGCGGGAACGTTCACGGTCGCGCTTACGGCCACCGGGCCGGGAGGCACCAACATTTTCGTGCAGACCAATCTCATTGCGGTGTTCGCTCCGGTCACGGCTGCATTCACTGGCGCGCCGACGAGCGGCGTCGCGCCTTTGCTGGTCAACTTCACCAATCTGAGTTCCGGCGCGCTCGGTTATCTTTGGGATTTCGGCGACGGCCAGACCTCCACCAATTCCAATCCCGCGAACACTTACACCAACCCGGGGAATTACACGGTAAGTTTGACGGCGTTCGGGCAGGGCGGGACGAACTCGGTATCGTTGACGAACTACATTGCAGTTGTTCCACCGCCGCCCGTTGCGGACTTCGCGGCCGACCTCACCAACGGCATCGCGCCGTTAACGGTCACGTTCACCAACTTGAGTTCCGCGGCCTCGGACTTCACCTGGGATTTCGGGGATGGCCATACCGCCACCAACGCCAACCCGGCGAACACCTACACCAACGCCGGCACTTATTCCGTGACGCTCGAGGCCGTTGGCGCGGGTGGCACGAATACGCTTTTCCGTACCAACTACATCATCGTTGCACCCGCGCCGCCACTCGCTGACTTCGCTGCTGATTTCACCAACGGCGTCGCTCCGCTGACGGTCTCATTTACCAACCTGAGTATCGCGGCTTCGGATTACGCGTGGGATTTCGGTGACGGCAATTCGAGCACGAATGCCAACCCGGTGAATATGTATACCAACCCGGGCGCATACACGGTTACGCTGGTCGCAGCCGGCCCGGGCGGAACGAATGTTCTCGCCAGAACGAACTACATCACGGTTCTACCTCCGCCACCCGTAGCGGATTTTGTCGCCGATGTGACCAACGGCATCGCTCCGCTCACAGTGGGTTTCACGAACCTAAGCGCGGCAGCGACTACTTTTACGTGGGACTTCGGCGACGGCAATGCCACCACAAACAACGATCCAATAAATGTCTATACCAACCCCGGCGCATACACCGTCACGCTGACCGCCGTCGGAGCAGGCGGCACGAATACGCTCACGCGCACCAACTACATCGTGGTCACGCCGCCGCCACCGATCGCGGACTTCCTCACCGACCTCACGAACGGCGTTGCTCCGCTCACGGTTGCCTTTACGAATTTAAGCTCGGCCGCGTCCGAATTCCTCTGGGACTTCGGCGATGGCAACACGGTCACCAACGCTGATCCAATTAACATCTATACGAATCCGGGAACTTATGCGGTGACTCTTACGGCCAATGGCCCGGGGGGTACGAACTCATTAACACGAACCAACTACGTTGTCGTCTTCGCGCCGGTGGTCGCTGACTTTTTCGCCACGCCGACCAACGGGACGGCGCCACTCAGTGTAGCTTTCACCAACGCCAGCGTGGGAGCATTCGAATATCTGTGGGATTTCGGAGATTTGCAGACGACGACCAATGCGAGCCCGTCAAACATCTACACCAATCCCGGAACTTACACGATCACGCTGACCGCTTTCGGGCCCGGAGGAACAAACACGTTTGCCCGCACCAATTACATTCTGGTGCTGGCTCCGTTGCCGCCGCCGCCCATTCAACTCGTGGCGGCGATTCTGATGCCCGGTGGCGCGTTCCAATTCGCCGTTTCGAATGCCGATGGGAGTCCGGTCACGCTCGCTCAACAGACAAGGATCGATCTCTACGCCGCGACCGATGCGACCACGGCGTTCACCAACTGGATGCTTTTGACCAACGCAACGTGGCTCACCAACGGAGTCCTCCAAACCACAGACCCGGACGCCACCACGGCGCCGCAACGCTACTACCGGGCGGTCCAACGGCCTTGAACGGGCCGCTTTCCGGCCAAAATCGCACCCTTTCGTGCTGCGCTCCCGCCAATTGGCGCGACTTCTTGCTGGCATTGGTGTAGGATTGAGGGTATCTAACAACCGATGGTGGTTCAGCCAGCCTTGGATCTATCGCGGACAAGCAGGTTGGGCCCGGTTCGCCGGGGCTCTCGGGCCGGCAGCGGCGCGCGCGGGAAACAGACCCGATAACATTACATGAAATTGCACAAATTCGCTTTCGCGGGCGCCCTCCTGGCCTTCGCTGCCGGCGTGGCGCTTTCACCCGCCGCGGAAACTCCAACCCTCAAAGTGGGCGACCCCGCCCCCAAACTCCAGGTCGGCAAATGGATCCAGGGCGACCCGGTGAAGGGATTCGAAAAGGACAAGGCTTACATCGTCGAGTTCTGGGCCACTTGGTGCGGACCCTGCAAGGCGACCATTCCCCACCTCAACGAAATCGCCAACAAATACAAGGACAAGGGCCTGGTGGTGATCGGGCAGGATTGCTGGGAGCGCGATGATGAGGCCGTCGAACCGTTCGTAAAAAAGATGGGCGACAAGATGACTTACCGCGTCGCGCTGGACGACAAGTCCAAGAGCGACAAAGGCGCCATGGCTGAGACCTGGATGGAAGCCGCCGGCCGCGACGGCATCCCGAGCGGATTTCTTGTGGACAAGAAGGGCCTGATCGCCTGGATCGGGCACCCGATGGAACTCAAGGAAAAGACGATCGAGGCCGTGCTCGATGGAACATTCGACGTCAAGAAAGCCGCGACGGAAGCCAACACGGAAAAGGAAAACATGGATAAACTGCGGGTGATCTTCACGGACCTCCAGAAGGCCATGCAGGCGGGCAAGTGGGATGTAGCGAATGCCAAGCTGACCGAGGCGGAAAAGATCGTTCCCGAGAACCTCAAGGACAGCATCCAGATGGCGCGCTTCGCCGTCCTGGTCGGGCAGAAGGATTATCCCGCTGCTTACAAGACCGCCGGCGAAATCAGCGACGCGCACGTGGACAATCCGATGTTGCAGAACGAACTCGCGTGGCGCATTGCCACGGATGAGACGTTGGAAAAGCGCGACCTGGAACTGGCCCAGAAGATGGCGGATCGCGCCAATACTGCCACGAAGGGCAAGGACGCCGGCGTGCTGGACACCGTCGCGCGCGTACAGTTCATGCGCGGCAAGAAGGACGAGGCCATCGCCACTGAACAAAAGGCCATCGATATCGCCACGGGCGACGCCAAAGCGCAGTTGCAGAAGAGCTTGGACAGCTACAAGAAAGGCGAACTGCCGAAGGCCGACTGAGCCGGCACTGGCAGACAAAATCTTCGAAACCGCGGTCCTGAAAGGGATCGCGGTTTTTCTTTTCAGCGCTCCCTGATTGTCTTCGCGGGCAGTACTCGGTTAGTTTACCGGCATGGGACGTCAATGGTTGCATGCCAAACGCGCGGTCGCCTCGGTCAAAAAGGCCCAGGCCACCGGCAAGATTGTTCGCGAAATCATGGTCGCCGCCAAAATGGGCGGAGCCGACCCGACCGCGAACGCGCGACTCTTTGCCGCCGTTGAAAAGGCGCGCAAGGAAAGCGTGTCCCGTGACGTCATCGAGCGCGCCATCAAGAAGGGTTCCGGCACCGGGGACGAGAAGGTCATCATGGAGCACGTGGTCTTTGAAGGCTACACGCCCCACAAGGTCGCGGTGATCGTGGAGGTCTATACCGATAATGTAAATCGCACCGCGCCCGAGATCCGCATGCTCTTCAAGGCCGGCCAGTTGGGCACCACCGGCAGCAACAAGTTTCTTTTCGAACACACCGGCATCGTCGAGGCGCATCATCCCGATGCGAAGACGGATATCGAAGCTGCGGCCATCGAGGCAGGCGCGAACGAAGTCGAGCCGCTGACTTCCGAGCAGAACGACGACATCCCTACCGGCGCCGCGGGCGCGCGTTTTCTGGCCGACCGCGCCGCCATGCAGGGCGCCGCCCAATGGCTGACCGCCAACGGGTGGAAGGTGGTCACCAGTGAATTGGGCTATGTGCCGAAGAACGTCCCGGAACTTACGGACGCGCAGCGCGCGGAAGTGGGCGAATTCCTGCAATCACTCGACGACCACGATGATGTGCACCGCGTCTGGGCGGCGTTGAAGTAATTCGAAGCCAGCTCAGTATCCGGCGATCCAACAAAGCTGGCGGCTCAATTTCGGAGTAAGTTTTACCGCGGCCGGTCGCTCAAACCAAGGCAGGGCGTGGATTCGTGCCTCGGGGACAAATTCCGCGAGCAGCTTCGCATTCGTCTTCGCTGAATTATCGGGTTTCGCCTGGTCCACCAGCAGAACCTGCGCCGAGCGCGCGATCTTCGGCGGCAAGGCGGCCAGCACCAATCGCACCTGACCCACGACGCCCAATCGGTTCGGTGCCACGACCACCACGCGGGCGTGCAAGCGGGCAATTAAATCGCGCGAATCAAATTCTTCACCCATGGGACTCAGCAGCCCACCCGCTCCCTCGACCACGACGGTTTCGAATTTTTTACTCACGCCCAGGATCTGGTTGGCGACCTGGGCCAGCCGCACTCGTTTTCCTTCCCGGCGCGCGGACAGCGTGGGCGCCAGCGGAGTCTTGAAGTGCCAGGGATTGACCTGGTCCAGAGACAGCATCTTTTCGCCGGCCAGCCACAATTGACGGGCATCCTCGCGCCCGCCTGCCCCAATCGGCTTGAGTGCCACTGCCTCCACGCCGCCCGCACGCAGTGCGCGCGTGAGCAGCGCGGCCAGCACCGTCTTGCCCACGTCCGTATCGGTGCCCGTGACAAATAAGAATCCCGGTTTCATCGCGCTCAGCTTCGCAAAGGCAACCGGCAAAGAAAAGCTGTAGCCGCGCGACATGGGTCCTGGACCCTTTCCCGGAGCGCGGCCAGGGATGGTTACCGTTTTAACCTTTTAAAATTCGCGGGTTTTGAGCTATAATGGTCGAGATTGTTTAAGCGCCGTTCAATACCTCTCCACCAGGGTCTTTGGATCGGATTGCTCCTTCTGCTGGCGGAATTTACGGCGGCCAATGCCGGTACCTTCACCAATCCCATTATTGCCGACGGCGCGGATCCATTCCTCGTTTATCAGGATGGATATTATTATCTGACCGTCACCACCGGCGGAAATGTCCGCGTCCGCCGCAGCACGCAACTGGCCGGCACCAACGGGCTCAGCTTCGTTTCGCCGACGACCGTTTTTACGCCGCCCGCGCCCAACAACAAGGATGTCTGGGCGCCCGAAATGCATTTTCTCCAGGGCAAGGCCTACATCTACTACGCGGCGGACGACGGCACGAACGCCAACCATCGCATGTACGTGGCTGAGCAGGTCGGAACCACGCTAAACTTTTCATACAAAGGCAAAATCTACGACGCAACCACGGATCGCTGGGCGATTGACGGCACGGTGCTCGAGGCGACCAACGGCTCGCTTTACTTCATCTGGTCCGGCTGGCCGGGCACGACGGACGGTCTGCAAAATCTTTACATCGCGCCGATGAGCAATCCGTGGACGATCAGCGGCCCACGCGTGCTCCTCTCAACGCCGAAGCTGTCCTGGGAAAGTTGGATCCAGGAGGGTCCGGAGGTCCTCCAACGCAACGGCAAGACTTTCGTCATCTACGCATCCAATCTCTCCTGGACCGATAACGAATGCCTCGGAATGCTCGTGAACACCAACGGCAACTATCTCGACACCAATTCGTGGGTGAAGATGTCGCAACCGGTTTTCAAAACCTACACCGGGCCCAGCGGCGCGGTTTATGGGCCGGGCCATTGCGGGTTCGGCAAGTCGCTCGACGGCACCGAAGATTGGATCATTTATCACGCCGCGAAGTACAGCGGCGCCGGTTGGGATCGGAATGTGCGCATGCAAAAGTTCACGTGGTCCGCGAACGGCAATCCGAATTTCGGCACGCCCACGCCCGAGGGCGTAAACATCCCGTCTCCTTCGGGTGATGATTACATGCCGGCGGCGCTCGATCCGTTGGCGCGCCAACCGAATCGCAAGGCGCTCATCAGCGCCCGCGCGCCGTTGCCGTTGCTGACGAATGTGTGGTACCTCGAATACTCCTCGAATTTTACTTCGTGGAACGCGATCGCCGCCGCCGCGGGGACGCAGTATACGCTGCAGACGACGCAGACGATGAATGCGGCGCGGGGCTACTATCGTACGCGGTCAGTCCGTTGAGTGGTTCGGAAAAGTAATAGCCGAGGTAACGAGGCTCCATCTGATCGAACGCGTGCTGGCTTCCGCAAATATGGAGCCTCGTTACCTCGACTGCTACTGGGTTGAGGTGTTCCTGACGCTCCCTTGACGAACCCTCAGCCCAAGATTGCATCGCGCAGCGTTTGCTGTATGCTGGCGGAAGCATTTTTGATCTGGTACGAGAGATATTGTCATGAATATTGAATTCAATTCGAGCGATCGCGACCCGGTGGATTACGCTTTGCTGGTCATCTCCCTGGGCAGCGCGGGTATGGGCGGACTCGGCGTCATCCTCGGCTGGGCGCCGCTGGCGCTGGCCGGAGCCATCTTCCTGATCATCGCTCTGACCGCCTTTTATTTGCTCCAGGATACCAACGATTAGTTTTCGGCCTGCCGCCCGCCCGTCGAATCCTCTCAGCGCGGACGTAGGAGAGGCCGGGCCTCGCGGGGCCCAATTGCCATGACGGTCTTTCCGCGCCTTGCCCGTCTGTTCGCCCTCGCCTGCGGCCTATTTCTGGCTTCTCCTTTTGCTGCCTCCGCTGCGGGCCTGACGGTGGTCACGCACGGATTCAATGCCAATGTGACGGATTGGGTCATCCCCATGTGCGACCAGATGGCGCAATACCGTTCTTTCCCCGGCAGCAACTCCAGCATCTACCAAATCTCCATCACGCGCACAGGCAGCACGTATTATTCGACGGCGTTTTTCCTCGATGGTGTGACGCCGTCCAACTCGGTTTCCGGGGAGATTCTGGTCGCCCTCGATTGGTCCACGCTTTCGAGCGGCAGCGTGCCGACCACGGCGGTCGCCACGCAGGCCGTCGTGGCGTTGCTCGCGACGAATCTTATCTCCGATTTGAAGGGACACGCGCTCGCGGAATTGCCGATGCACTTTGTCGGCCACAGCCGCGGCGGGTCGCTGATCACCGAAATGGCCCGGGTACTCGGCGCGCAAGGATTGTGGGTGGACCATGTCTCCACGTTGGATCCGCATCCGGTCTCGGCTTTTGGCGATCCCACGATGAAGAATTACGCGAATATCTTTTTCGCGGACAATCAATGGCAAAACCTGGGCGACGGCCTGTTTGTCCCGAACGGCCAGTCCATCTCCGGCGCGTACAACCGCCAGCTCACGAGCTTGAACGGCGGCTACTCCTCGTCTCACAGTGACGCGCATCTCTGGTATCACGGCACGATCGATTTGCGCACCCCGGCTTCCGATACTTCCGCCACCATCACGTCCACCGAGCGCGCGAACTGGTGGGTCCCCTCGGAAGCCGCGGGCACCAACTGCGGCTTTCTCTACAGTCTTATCGGCGGCGGCGATCGTCTCAGTTCATTCAACCCCGTCGGCACCGGGCCCGTCAGCAGCGGCGTGAACAAAATGTGGGATTTCGGCGCCGGCCTCGCCGCGAATCGAACCGCGCTCACGATGAACAACGGTCTCTGGCCAAACCTCATCCGGCTTAACCTTACCGGCCCGACCAACCTGGCGCCCGGCGATCCCATTCCCCTGCTCTTCTATCATCAATACGGCTCGAACACGGCGACGAGCGCGAACCTGCGATTCTTTCTGGATCCCGATTCCAATCCCTACAACAAAAACGAAATGGAAATCCTTCAGACCACGGTCGCGGGCACCGGCGTGACCAATGTCTTTCCGAACAACCTCACGCTGAATCCGGGCCCGGCGCTCATGCCGGCCGGCACATTCTTCGTGTCAGCGCGCATTAGCGACGGCGTGCGCACGCGCTACCTCTATGCGCCGCAAAAGCTCACCATCAGCACCAGCCAGGCGGCGCCGTACCTGACGTTCGCGACGCCGCTTGGCGGCGCTTTCCGCGGGACGGTTCACGGCGTCGCTGGCCAGACCTTCGTCCTGCAAGGATCAACGAATCTCATCAATTGGACGCCGCTCTGGACCAATACCTTCACAGGCACGGCCGCGAATTTCGCCGATTTCTTCGCCACGAACTCCAATCGGGGCTTTTATCGCGCGCAGTTAATCTCCCCTTGATGGCTGCAAAAATCCGTAACCTCGACGCCGTCGTTTCAGTCTAAAAAGTCGGCTGCGATTGTTGCCGGACCGTCACCACATACCTTCGTGATTTCAGGCTAAAATTGCTCCATTGATTGGCAAACATGGTAAAGAAATTGTTTTTTGTTTCGATAGGCGTTTGTCTGGCAGCGCAATTCGCTTTTGCGCGGGATGACAAGGCTTCCCGCGCTCCGGCCGAGGATGTGAATAGCCCGTCGATCCGCACCCGGCAGCATTTGGCGCCCGACGCCAGCCTCCTCTTTAACGGCCTGGGCCTTTCGCCCGCCGGGCGGCATGTGGGCATAAGCGATATGCCGCTCAAGATGGTCATCGCCCCGGATCGCAAGGCGGTCGTGGCCGTCAGCGCAGGCTACAACGAACAAGGCGTGAACCTCGTCAGCCTCGATGCCCGGCGCGAACGGCAGTTCATCCCGCTCAAGGAAGCTTTCAACGGAATCGTCTTCAGCGCCGACGGAAAGCGCTTCTACGTCACTGGCGGCGATCGCGGAGTGATCTACGTTTTCACCTACGCGAACGGCAAGGCCACCTTGGACAAAACCGTGAATCCGGGTTCCAGCCGCGGACCGGCGTTTCTTGCCGGAATCGCCCTGCAACCGTCCACTGGCGCGTTTTACGTTTGCAACGAGGCGAATCACGAAGTCTGGCAGTTGAACCCCGCGACCTTGAAATTGGAACAGACCTTTCCGGTGGGCCAGCACCCGCATTCGTGCATCCTCGGCGCGGACGGCCAGCATTTGTACGTGAGCAACTGGGGCAGCGGGAATGTCAGTGTCATTGACCTGAAAACGCAGACGCACATGCGCGACATCGCCGTCGGCATCCGGCCGAATGACATGGCCCTGGCGCCCGACGGCCGGTTGTTCGTGGCGTGCGCGGGCGACAACACGGTCCACGTGATCGCCACCGCCCAGCTTGAAAAAGTGGCGCGCGAAGCAAATCCCAATCGGCGTGTCTCTGAAGCCGCACGGGAAATCCTCAGCACGTCCCTCTACCCCGATTCACCGGAAGGTTCCACGCCCTGCGGCGTGGCGGTTTCGCCCGACGGCAAATCGCTCTTCACCGTGAACGCGGACCAGAATTGCGTAATGGTCACCGACATCTCCGGATCGTTGATGGAAGACGCCGCGGCCCACGGCGAAACCATTTCGCTCGTCAACGGTTTCATTCCGACCGGTTGGTATCCGACATCGGTCGCCGTATCGCCCGACAATCAATTCCTGCTCGTCGGCAACGGCAAGGGCCTTGCCTCGGCGCCGAGCTGGCCGCCGCAGAAAAGCGACCCCAAAACCAATCGTCGCTCGATTCCGTTCAATCCGCCGGCGCGGCTGTTCGAAGGCAGCATTTCTTTCATTCCCCGTCCGGATGCGAAACAAATGGCCGCGTACACCGAACAGGTGCGCCGCAATTCCGCCTACCGGCCCGAGTGCCTGAATCAAAGCCCCATCCCCAGCGATTGCGTCATTCCCGCGGAAGTCGGCCAGCCTTGCCCCATCAAGCACGTCATTTTCGTCATCAAGGAAAACCGCACCTACGACCAGGTCTTCGGCGACATGAAGGACAAGTCGGGCAAGCCCATCGGCAACGGCGATCCGAAGCTCACCATGTACGGCGAAAAGGTGACGCCGAATCACCACGCGCTCGCGCGGGAATACGTCTTGTTCGACAACCTCTTCAGCAACAGCGAAGTCAGCGTGGACGGACACAGTTGGTGCGACGCGGCGCTGGCGACGGATTTCACGCAGCGTTCCTGGATCATGTCCTACTCCCGCCACGGGCACATTTCCGGCAACACGGAAATGGAAGTTCCCGCCGCAGGCTATTTGTGGGATCTCTGCCGCCGCAACGGCGTAAGCTTCCGGAATTACGGCGAAGGCGCCAAGCGGGTGCCTTCGGTCAATCGCGGAAACTGGAGTGGCGGGCGGGATACCGACAAGATCAAGCATTGGATCGCCGATTTGAAGGAAGCGGAAAAAACCGGCGTCCTGCCGCGCTTCACCATCATGTCCCTCGGCGAAGATCACACGCGCGGCACTAGCCCGGGCTCGCCCACGCCCGACGCTTGCGTCGGCAGCAACGACCTCGCGATCGGCCGGCTCGTCGAAGCCGCGAGCCACAGCAAGTTCTGGAATCAGATGGCCATCTTCATCATCGAAGACGACACGCAAAACGGTCCCGACCACGTGGACGCCCATCGCACCATGGGCCTGGTCATCAGCCCCTATTGCAAACGGGAGTTCGTGGACAGCACCCTCTACACCACCGCGAGCATGCTGCGCACGATGGAATTGATCCTCGGCCTTCCGCCGCTCACACAATATGACGCGGGCGCGACGCCGATGTTCAACTGCTTCCAGAGCAAGCTCAAAGCCACCACCTTCGCCGCGCTGCCCGCGCGCGTGGACCTCGATGCGAAGAACTCCGTCCACACCGCCTTCTCGAAAGAGTCGAGCAAGATGAATTTTTCCGAGTACGACCTCGCGCCCGAGGACGAACTCAATCGCATCCTCTGGTACACCGCGCGTCCGAACGAACCCTACCCGACGCCAATCCATCGCGCGCTCTTTACCTCGGCGCTACCGGACTGATTTCCAGCGGAGCGGCAACCGGCTTGTGGCGTCACGCCGGCGCACACCAATTCGAGCCCCCCCGAACCAGCGCCAACCAGAAACAGCTGCAGCCCGTTTGACGAATCCGCCATCACCGGGCGGATGCAATCATCCGTCGGAGGCGAAATGTTGATCCCTACGCTTTCTTCTCCCCGGATCCCACCTGGATCACGTCGTCCTGCGTGCCGTACGGATTCTGCACCCGCACCTTGCACTCGGGATCATCCTGCCACTCCCCGTCCACCACGAACCGGTAGTGATACGTGCCTGGCGTAAGCGTCGTCGTGGCCTTCCATACCCCATCCGGAAGTTTCCGCATCGGAATCGGCTCCTTCATCCAATGCGTGAAATCCCCGGCCAGGAGCACACTTTGCGCCGTGGGGGCCTTGTATGCAAAGGTCTGAACCATTTTGAGCGTTGTCGTGTTCATAACAACCAAAACTCGAGCCTCTCAATTCACACCCGCTACACCGCGCTTGTGATTCTTATTACTTTTCTTGCGCTTGTGATGACTTTCGCGTGCGTTGGAGCTTGTTGCCGACGGCTGAAGTCATTAGCCTTTGCCTGCAAACTGTAACAAATTCCCTATGCGCGGCTGGCTCGCGCTCGCCATATTCCATCTTGCTTTCGCGACGTGCTCCGCAGCTGATGCGCCGCCGAAGCGCTTGATTATTCTGGACTCCTTCGGCCGGGACATCGCGCCCTTCAATACCGCAGTCTCCGTCCTGCGAACCACCCTGGCGAAAGAACTGGGGGAGCCCGTTGACATCTACGAGGCCTCCCTCGATGCGGCGCGGTTTACGGAACCGGAAAAGGAAGGGCCGTTTCTCGAATTTCTCAAATCCCGGTTTGAGGCACGGTCACTGGATTTGATCGTGCCGGTCGGCGGGGCGGCCGTGAAGTTCATGGCCAGGCACCGGGACACCCTTTTTCCGAACACGCCAGTCCTGTTCATGGGGGTGGACCCGCGGATGGTGCCACCCAATTTGTTGCGGACGAATGCGACGCTCGTCACGCAGAAGGTGAATCTGCCGGGCATCATCGAGGACATCCTGCAACTCCAGCCAGCGACCACCAACATCGCAGTGGTGTTTGGGGCGTCGCCATTGGAGAAATTCTGGGTAAACGAGTGTCGCCGGGAATTTCAGCCGTTCACCAACCGGCTCGGATTCACGTGGCTCAACGACCTGACGTTGGAGCAAATTCAGGGACGCGTAGCCGCGCTGCCGCCGCGCTCATTCGTGATCTTCGGGATGCTCGTCATGGACGCGGCGGGGGTGCCGTATGACAACGACGTGGCTTTGCGACGCCTGGACGCGGCCGCCAACGCGCCGATGTTCGGTTATTTTGCGAGCCAGTTCGGCTTGGGAGTGACGGGTGGACGGCTTTATCAGGATTCGGAAGTGGGAACACGGGCGGCGCGAGCGGCTATCCGCATTCTTCACGGCGAACGGCCGGATACCATCGCACCGGAGATCCTGGGGGACGCGAGGCCAGTGTATGACTGGCGCGAGTTGCAACGCTGGGATGTTCCCCAGGCGCGACTGCCGGCGGGAAGCGAAGTGCGGTTCCGACAACCGACGTTTTGGGAAGTCTATCAGGGACGCATCCTCGCGGTGCTGTCGCTCTGCCTCGCGGAAGCCGTGCTGATCGTCTGGTTGGTGGTGAGCTTGCGGCGGCAGCAACGCGCCGAGGCATCCCGCCGCGAGAGCGAGGAGAAGCTGCAGGAAATGCGCCGCAACCTGGCGCACATGGGGCGCGTCAGTACGCTCGGCGCGCTTTCAGGCTCTTTGGCGCACGAATTGAACCAGCCCCTGGGCATCATCCTGAGCAACGCTCAGGCCGCGCAGGAATTGCTCCGGCAGGATCCCCCGGATTTGGGTGAGGCTCAGGAGATTTTGTCGGACATCGTCGCCGCGGACCGCCGCGCGGCGGAGGTGATTGACCGGCTGCGCGCCCTGCTCAAGCACGGCCAGGCGTCGTTGCAGCCGCTGCAACTCAGCGAGGTGGCCGACCAGGTCTTGAATCTCGTCCAAACCGACTTGATCTCACGCGGCGTAAGCGTGGAGCGCAAGTGGGCGGACGGGTTGCCGCCAGTTCAGGGGGATCGCGTGCAACTTCAACAGCTCTTGCTGAACCTCATCATCAATGGCGCGGACGCCGTGGCCGGCAATCCGGCCGGTGCGCGGCGGCTGTACTTGGAGACGAAGTTGCAAGACAACAGCGTGCAAGTTTCCGTGCGTGATGAAGGCACTGGCTTGCCAGCAGACATTGAGGCCATCTTTCAGCCCTTTCATACGACGAAAACAAATGGCCTGGGCATGGGTCTGGCGATCTGCCGGTCCATCGCGGCCGTCCACCGCGGCCGGCTCTGGGCCGAGCCGCAGCCCGGGCGGGGGGCGGTTTTTCATTTTGAACTCCCTTTAAATGGCGCCGCAAACAAATCATGAACAACCAAAAGGGCCTCGTTTATCTTCTCGACGACGAACCAGAGATGGTGAAAGCGCTGACTCGATTGCTCCGCGGCAAAGGCTTTGAGGTTCGTGGGTTCACGTCCGTTCGCGAGTTCCTGGCCGGCCTTGACCCGCGGGTGCTCGCCTGTCTCGTCCTCGATGTGACGATGCCGGAGCTCGACGGGTTGGAGTTGCAGCGGCAGCTTCTGGGGCAAGGGATCAGGATTCCGATTATCTTTCTCACAGCGCATGGCGATATTCCCATGAGTGTCCGCGCCATCAAGGACGGCGCCAGCGAGTTTCTCACCAAACCGGTGGAAGGCAACAAATTGGCGGAGGCCGTGAGTACCGCCCTGCAGGAAGCGGAAAAGCACTGGGCGGAGAGCGCCGAAACTGCGACCTGGGCTTCCCGGCTGGCAACCTTGACGCGGCGCGAGAGCGAAGTCATGCAGCACGTGGTTGCCGGCCGGCTCAACAAGCAGATTGCGGATGAACTCGGCACCGGCGAACAAAACATCAAGTTTCACCGCGCACACATCATGAAGAAAATGGGCGTGGAATCCGTCGCGGATCTGGTGCGAATCGTGGAGCGCCTCCGGCCGCGACGCTGACGGCTTACTGCACCAAAGTCTAGTAGCGCGACGACCGCGGACTTTCCTAGCCTGTTCTCGTGATTCCGAGAGCAGAACCTGTCGTGGCCGTGCTGGACGATGAGCCGGAGATGCGCAAAGCATTCCGGCGCCTGCTTACGTCGTGTCATTTCACCGTGGAGGAGTATGCGTCCGGAGAGGCTTTTCTCGCCGCGCTGCCCAGCCATCGCCCGGATTGCCTCCTGCTGGATTTGCAAATGCCGAAGCTGAACGGCTTCGGCGTCCTGAAGGCCTGCCAGGGCCAGTCGGGCCAGCTGCCGATCGTTGTCGTCACGGCCCTCGACGAGCCCGGCGCGGCGGCGCGGGTCACGGCCCTCGGAGCCTCGGCTTTTTTAAAGAAGCCCGTGGATCGAAGCTCGCTGGTGGCAGCCATCGAAACCGCCATCTCGGCCGCCGCCGAAAAACCGGAAGATTCCAACGCAACATGATCACCCGGCTGAATCATTTTTGAAATTTTGCGTCGAGCCCGGCAGTTCCAGGGGGACTGTCTTTACGGGGAGCGGCTCACGCACTTAGTCCGTGCAGTCAAACAAACAACCAAAAGTGCAGAAACATGATAACTCGAAATAATATACAACGCGCGCTCGCCACCAGCCTGGCCTGCGCCGCGCTGGGCCTGGGCGGCCAGCGATTGCAGGCTGAAGAAACCATCTTTGAAGCGCTCCCCGCCGGCGTGGACGCCTACGTTTACGGCTATCCGCTCGTGACGATGGAAATGACCCGCCGCGTGATGACCAATGTAAAGGAGCCCAGTGGGACACGCGCGCCGATGGGGCAATTCGTTCGCATGCGGCAGTACCCCGACGCCGCTTTTCGCGACGTGACCGCTCCCAACGCGGACACGCTTTACACCTCGGCGTTCATCGACGTGGCGAAGGAACCGTGGGTGCTCAGCCTCCCGGACGCGAACGATCGCTATTATCTATTCCCGATGCTCGACGGCTGGACGGATGTTTTTCAAGTTCCGGGCAAGCGCACCACCGGCACCAAGGCGCAGACCTACGCCATCACCGGTCCCGGCTGGAAAGGCAAGCTCCCCGCCGGCGTAAAGGAATACAAATCACCGACCGCCATGGTGTGGTTGCTGGGCCGCATTTATTGCACTGGCACCCCGGCGGATTACGCGGCGGTGCACAAGCTGCAGGACGAGATTTCCCTCGTGCCGCTGAGCTCCTACGGCAAGCCCTACTCGCCCCCCGCCGGCACGGTGGACCCCTCCATCGACATGAAGAAAGCCGTCCGCGACCAGGTGGACGCCCTCAGCGTGGATGATTACTTCACCCTGCTCGCCAAACTGATGGTGGATAATCCGCCCAATCCGGCGGACAAGAAGATGGTCGAAAAAATGGCCAAGCTAGGCATCGTGCCCGGCAAACCCTTCGACCGCGCCAAACTCGGCCCGCTCGCGAAAGACGAGTTCTCCAAGGTCCCGAAAATCGCCAACGACAAAATCATGCGTTGGATGAAGGAAGGCATTCTCGCCGGCGACTTGAAGCTCGAACACGGTTGGCTGTTCACCACCAAGACCGGCGAGTACGGCGTGAATTACATCCAGCGCGCCCTCATCACCGCCATCGGTCTCGGCGCCAACCGCCCGCAGGACGCCGTCTATCCGACCTCCGAAGGCCCGGACATCCTCGCGTCCTACAACGGTTCCAAGAAGTATGTGATGCACTTCCCGAAGGGCGAACTCCCGCCCGCCGACGGCTTCTGGTCACTGACGATATATGACAAGGATTACTTTTTCGTCGCTAATCCGCTGAACCGTTACAGCATCAGCGCCCGCCAGAATCTGAAAGCCAACGCCGACGGTTCCACCGACCTGTACATCCAGAACGAAAGCCCCGGTGCGGACAAGGAATCCAACTGGCTTCCTGCGCCGAAGGACAAGTTCATCCTGATGATGCGGCTCTATTGGCCGAAGACCACGAAGCCTTCGATCATCGACGGCTCGTGGAAGATCCCCGAGGTCAAATCGGTTGATTGATGGGCGACTTTACCATTGCCCATCTGAAGGTGGGGCGGGCGCTCTCGCCGCCACGGCGGGATCCTCGCCCCACCATTATTGAAGAAAAATGCCATTCGCATTTTGCAACCAAACCAAACAAAACCATTTGCAGTAGTAACCCCAGATACGAAAGAGCTTTAGCATGAGGAGAAACCAGCTATTTATCCTGGCCGGCTGCGTCGCGGGAGCGATGTTGACGTCGCCGTCCGCGCGGGCCGAGATTCAAACCACCGGCACACCGGGTTCGCCCAGCGCCACCACCACCATCAGCGGCAGGCAACTGCCGGCCCCGGATCCCAAATTCGGCGGCGAGATCAAGGAGAACGCCCTGAAATCGAAGCCTTGGTGGGCGCCGCGGGTCGTTCCGCCCAAAAAAGCGCCCAACGTCCTGCTCATCATGACCGACGATTCCGGCTACGGCGTGCCCAGCACGTTCGGCGGCGTCATCCCGACGCCCGCCCTCGACCGGATCGCGAAGAACGGCCTGCGCTACACCCAAATGCATTCCACCGCGCTCTGTTCACCCACGCGCGCGGCGCTCATCACCGGGCGCAACCACCATTCCGCCGGCTTCGGGGTCATCTCGGAGCAATCCACCGGCTTCCCCGGCTACAACAGCATCATCGGGAAGGACAAGGCAACCATTGGTCGCATCCTCAAGGACAACGGCTTTGCGACTTCCTGGTTCGGCAAGGACCACAACGTGCCCACCTTCGTGGCGAGCCAGGTCGGGCCGTTTGACCAGTGGCCCATCGGCATGGGCTTCGAGTACTTCTATGGGTTCATCGGCGGGGATGCGAACCAGTGGGAGCCCAATCTCTTCCGCAACACCACGCAGATCTATCCCTTCGAGGGCAAACCGCCCGGCACGTGGAACCTCATCACCGCCATGGCCGATGATGCCATCGGATACTTGAACCAGGTCAACCAGATCGATCCGGAAAAACCGTTCTTCTGCTATTACGTCCCCGGCGGCACCCACGCGCCGCATCATCCCACCAAGGAATGGGTGGACAAAATCCACGACCTGCATTTGTTCGACGGCGGCTGGAACAAGCTGCGCGAAACCATCTTTGCCAACCAGAAGCGCCTTGGCGTCATTCCGCCGGAAACCAAGCTGACTCCGTGGCCCAAGGACCTGCTCAAGGAATGGGACCAGCTCACTCCCGACGAAAAGAAGATGTTCACCCGCCAGGTCGAAGTCTTCGCCGCGTACGCCGCCTACACCGACTACGAGATTGGCCGCGTGATCCAGGCCGTCGAAGACATGGGCAAGCTGGACAACACGCTCATCATCTATATCAACGGCGATAACGGCACCAGTGCCGAAGGCCAGCTCATCGGCACGCCGAACGAAGTCGCCATGTTCAACGGCGTCCAGGTGCCGGTGGCAGACCAGCTCAAGTATTTCTACGACGTCTGGGGCACCGAGAAAACCTATAACCACATGGCCGTGGGCTGGGCGTGGGCCTTCGACACGCCGTTCTCCTGGACCAAGCAGATCGCCTCGCACCTCGGCGGCATCCGGCAGGGCATGGCGGTTTCCTGGCCCGGCCACATCAAGGACGTCGGCGGCATTCGCTCGCAGTTTCATCACGTCATCGACGTCGTGCCGACGATCCTCGAAGCCTGCGGCATTCAGCAGCCCCAGGAAGTGGACGGCATCAAGCAATCACCCATCGAGGGCAAGAGCTTCGTTTACACCTTCGACGCAAAGAACGCCAAAGAACCTTCCACGCACAAGACCCAGTACTTCGAAATGATGGGTGACCATGCGATCTACCACGAGGGCTGGCTGTTGAGCACCAAGGTGATTCGCCCGCCGTGGGACGTCGTTGGCGCGGTCAATCCCGACCCGTACAATAACGTCACCTGGGAATTGTATGACCTGACGCACGACTACTCGCAATTCGAGGATCTCGCGGCCAGCCAGCCCGGGAAGGTCAGGGAACTCAAGGAGGTCTTCAAACGGGAGGCCGAAAAATACCAGGTTCTTCCGCTCGACGCCTCGGTCGCCACGCGGTTGGTCGCGCCGCGACCGAACATCACCGCGGGCCGCAACGAATTCGTTTACAAGCAGCCGATGGTTGGCCTGCCCCAAGGCGATTCGCCGCTGTTGCTGAACTGCTCCTACACCGTCACGGCGGACATTGACGTGCCCTCAAGCGGCGCCGAAGGCATGATCCTCACCTCCGGCGGACGTTTTGGCGGCTACGGTTTTTGCCTGCTCAAGGGCAAGCCCGTCTGGTGCTGGAATCTGGTCGACTTGAAGCGCATCAAGTGGGAGGGCAAGGACGCGCTCACCCCCGGCAAACACAAGGTCGAATTCAACTTCAAGTATGACGGCCTGGGGGGCGCCACCCTCGCGTTCAACAACATGAGCGGCATCGGCCAACCCGGCACCGGCACCCTCAAGGTGGATGGCACGGTCGTCTCCACCGAGACCATGCCGCACACCATCCCGCTGATCCTTCAGTGGGACGAAAGCTTCGACATCGGCTCCGACACCCTGACCGGCGTGAACGACGCGGATTACCTGCCGCCGTTCCCGCTCACGGCGAAGCTCAACCAGCTGACCATCAAACTCGACCGGCCGCAGCTGTCCCCCGCGGACATTAAAAAGCTCGAGGAAGCCATGAAGAACGCGGCCGACGCGAAGTAGCCGGCGCGCTTGCGAATTGCGCGGGTTGGAAGCACATGAACCTGAGTTTGACCAGGAACCAACGCGAGATCGGATTCGAGTCTGTCTCCGTTGTCCTGCTTTTGGCGGGTTCGACAAATCACTTCCAGCCCGCGTTTTCGCGCGTTCTTTTTCGACTCTGCCCTGATCAAACAACCTGCCGGCGGGAGCGGCGTAACGATCTCCACTTGATCGCCCGGAAACGCGCCGGGCAATTCTTCGTCGCCCCCCAATACGCCGCGCAGCATTGGCCGGCCCTGGGCACGACCAGGACCGGCGCGGTTTATCGACTCAAGGGCAATGCCCCCACCACTCACGAGTAAGCTTTGATGCTGGGAAAGCATGGACACGCCCGTGACTCCACAATACGTGACATCGCTGGAGGAGGTTTGCTCCGGCGGCCTGCTCGTGGCCATCACGATGGTGCTCCACGGGTTCGGCATGCTGCTCGTGCTGCGCGCCTGCGGGGCGTTCAAGCTGCGGTTTGAGCGCACCCCCTCATTCAGCACCGGCATGGTCATGCTGGTGCTGGCCAGTTGGATGATTCTCCTCGTCCATCTGCTCGAGGTATTTGCCTGGGCCGGATTCTTCTATTGGACCGGCGCGGTGAACACCACCACCACCGCGAAGGCCAACCCCAGCCTTTGTTACTACTTCGCCTTGATGGACTACACCACGCTGGGCAGCAGCTACAACCTCCACCTGCGCTGGCGCCTGCTGGAAGGCATGATCGCCATAGCGGGCCTGCTGACCTTCGCCTGGTCCACGGGCGTCATGCTCACGCTCGCGCAGGACTTTCAGGACCAGCAACTGTCCCTCTTGAAACAACGCAAGGCCAGGCTGGCTGCCAAACACGCCTCCCCCGACGCCAAAAAGTGAAGTCGATGGAGCGTTTCATCAAGGCCTGCCCGGTGCTCGCGACCGTCGCACGCAACCAAAAACAACGCCGTCCAGTCCCGAAGCAAACATTCCATGAGCAACTCCGTCACTCATTTTGAAATCTACGGCGAAGGAAATTGAGCGTACGTTCGGTCAGGACCAGGTCGGCGGCTTGTTCTTCGGCGGACATCGGCACCAGACGAACTCTCCCGCCGGCCACCAAAGTGAAACGGTAAAATCGAAACCATGAGTGACAACCGCGAATCAGTCCAAGGTCCGAAAACCCCGCTGCCATCCGGGTCAGCTACACCTCCCACCCCGGCAAGACGTCGCATCCTTTGGCTTGGGGCCGCGATCATTCTGCTCTGGTTGCTGGCCGCCTACGTGATCATGCCGTTGGCCTGGAAACGTGATGTCCGGCGTCATCCCCAGCTCTTTGACGCGCCGCGCATCACGCACACGCACGACGGCATTCCCGGCGACCCGATCAACGTTGCGTTGCTGGGTTCGGAAGCGGAGGTCATTCGCGCCATGACCGCGGCCAAATGGGATCCCGCCGATGAACTGACGTTTCGCAGCAGCGTGCGCATCGCGGTGGATTCTGTCTTCCGCCGGCCGGACCCCGATGCCCCGGTGAGCACCCTGGAATTGTTCGCGCGCAAGCAGGACCTGGCCTTCGAGCAACCCGTCGGCAACAGCCCGCGACAGCGGCACCACGTCCGGTTCTGGCGCTGGGACAAGCTCCACGAAGGACGGGAGGTCTGGTTTGGCGCGATCACATTTGACGAGAAGGTTGGCTTGAGTCACACGACCGGACAGGTCACGCACCACATCGGCCCCGACCTGGACGCGGAGCGTGATCGGTTGATCGCCCAATTGCAACAGGCGGGCGCGACGGAGAAAGTATTCTGGTTGGACGGATTTCAACAGTTGCAGGGAAAGAATGGCGGCGGCGACCCATGGCGCACGGATGGCCGGCTGGAAGCCGCGGTGCTCACCGCGCCGTCACTTCCGCCCGCGCCCGGCACCAATAATCCGGTAAAACCTTGAAGCGATAAGCCCGGTCATCACCGGCTTGACCATAACGGGCGCATCTCACTTTTTGCAGTTTGCCGGAGAGGGTGGCGTTTTTTACGCCCGCCCCGAATCCTTTGGGGCTGCCCGCGATTTTTTACTTGGACAGCCGTTGTCCAAGTGGCCACCTTAACCTCGTCGGGTATGGGAGGACCTCCCCCAGGTTACCCTCAAAACGGGAGTGTAAACATTATGTATGATCGCGCCAATCCATCCGTGGAGACTTCTCCTCCAGCCTCCTTCGCCCCGCTTCCCGACCGGTCAAGCTATGTCATACCTTGTCACACTATTCCACCCCTCCGTCATACCTCCCGTCATACCTCCCGTCATAGTAAAAACCCCAGCAATCATAGTTCGTCATAGTATGTCCAAGTTGAAAAAAGGGGGCCCCATTACTGCTCCCCAACCAATCTCCCATCCCGATCGAACGGTATCGTCGCCGGGGCTGCGAAAATCCCGTCTGTGCCATGCCCGGGCGGAAAGCATGGGTGCCTGCGTGCGATATTTGCTCGCGGGCGCTGCCCCGCAGGAAATTGAGCTGCGCCCGGCCATCACCCGGCTCACCAGATTCGGATTGCCTCAGCGCCCCCGTGCCGTTAATTCAATCCGGGCATGTCAACCCTCGGCGTCAGAAAGGCTTCCTGGTCGTTGCCCGGACGGGCGACCGCTGGCGCACGCCACCGTGGAGGCTTTACGCTGGTGGAGTTGTTGGTCGTGATCGCCATCATTGCCGTTCTCGCCGCGCTCCTCCTGCCGGCGCTGGCTCAGTCCAAGGAAAAAGCCCGGTCCGGAAACTGCCTTTCCAATCTCCGGCAACTGGGTATGGCCGCCTTGCTCTACGCGGACGACGAGCGGGATGCCCTGCCCTGGGCGGAGCGGCATTGGACCGCCCCCATCACCCAGGTCGGACCGTTCAACTACCTTCCCCTCCAGGATGATGCCAGCCAGAACTGGTGGCGCGACGGCGCCGTGTCACGAGTGCCATAACCTCTTGAAAATATGAATTCGCTCACCATCGGTCTGATCAGTGCGGGCTGCATCTTCTGCGGCGGCCTGCTGGGCATGGCCTTGCAAAACCGTTTGCCCGGCCACCATCTCAGCAAGGAAATGCAGGACCTCGTGAAACTCAGCGCCGGCCTCATCGCCACGCTGACGGCGCTCGTGCTCGGCCTGTTGGTCAGTTCCGCCAAGGGCACCTTCGACTCGATGAACAGCGGCATCGTGCAAGGCAGCGCAAAATACATCCTCCTGGACCGCGCCCTGGCCCGCTACGGGCAGGAGTCAAAGCCGGTTCGGGAACAATTGAAACGAGTATTGGCCGCCGGCATCGAAACCATCTGGCCCAGTGAAAAAACCGGCGTTTCGGGTTTGACTGCCTTCGAACGCGCCAATGGGATGGAACTGATCGCCAACAAACTGGGGGAGTTGACGCCGAAGAGCGACGCCCAGCGCCTGGCCCTCTCCCAGGCCCAGCAACTCGTGAACGACCTGGGGCAGCTCCGTTGGTTGTTGATCGAGCAGTCCCAGAATCAACTGCCCACGCCACTGGTCGCGATCCTCATCTTCTGGCTCGCCCTGCTCTTCGTGAGTTTCGGGCTGTTCGCCCCCCGCAATCGCATGGCCCTCGTGGTTTTGTTGGTCGGCGCCTGCGCGATTTCCGCCGCCCTTTTCCTCGTGCTCGAGCTCAACCGCCCCCTGGAAGGCTTCGTCAAAGCCTCGAACGCGCCCTTGAAGAACGCTTTTCAGCACTTGGGACAGTAGCGCCCTTTTCATTAACGGGCGCGGATGCACTCGAAAAGCCAGTGGCTCCCCAGCCCGCGGCTTCGGGCGCCGCAAATCCCGCTCGCCTGAAGAAAAGACCGTAACTGCCACCCACCAGGGCAAACGCGTCTAAATTCCTGACGCCGGCAGGCAGTCGGCTATCCGCAGGCCCTTTAACCGCCGAGCCAGGCTGCTTTCGGAGGGTCACGCCCTGATTTTGTAATGGTGTAAACAGTGTAACACCGGACGTAACACGGAATGACCCTCATTCCACCCAATGTTTATGCGGCTTGTATACAGTGTATACAGTGTATACAGGGATTTCGCGCATATACCCCCCGCCCCGCGGCAAACTGGCCTTTGCCATCGGATTTAGCTGCGTTTGCCCTGGGCCACCCACGCTGCGTTATTGACACTCCCGCGCGCAAGGCTCAAAATTCCGCGTCAGGCGCGCGTTCCGCGCCACAATCCAACCTTCGGGAAACGGTTTATGAAACGGGAAAACCAGACGAAAATAAGCGGCTATCATCGCTTCCTGCTGACGGCTACCCTGGCGGCAGGCATTGCAACACGGGGCATGGTCGGCGCAGCGGAGCTGCCCCCGCCCAACCCCGAACGCGACGCCTACTTCGGCGAAACGCATCTCCATACCAGTTGGTCGGTGGACGCCTGGGTCATGGGCAACCGCCTCACGGGCCCCGACGACGCCTTCAAATACGCCCAGGGCCAGACCATCAAACATCCGATGGGCTTCGACATCAGAATCGAAACGCCGCTGGATTTCATGGGCGTGACCGACCATTCGGAATACGTCGGCGTCACGCGCGAGGCCAACACGCCGGGCTCCTATGTCAGCAAACTGCCCGAGGCGCAGCCCATGATCATGACCGACCCGAACAGCAGCGAGCAGCAAAACCGCGTGTTTTCCTACCTGCTCCATCTGGCTTCCAGCCCCCCCGTGAAGGCGTTCATGAGCCCAAAAGTCACCGCCACCGTCTGGGCGGCCGCCTGCAAGATTGCCGACGAAAACAATCATCCCGGCAAGTTCACCGCCTTCCGCTCCTACGAGTGGACCTCCATGCCCGGCCAGCGCAACCTGCACCGCAATATTTTCTTCCGCGGCGATAAAGTGCCCGATTCCCCCTTCAGCGCGCTCGACGGCAAGGAGCCCACGGAGCTGTGGAAGTGGATGGACACCCAGCGCGCCGCCGGCAACGAATTGCTCGCCATCTCCCACAACGCCAATGTCAGCGACGGCTGGATGTATCCGATCGACATCGACAACGCCACCGGCCGGCCGATTGACGCCGCCTGGGCCGCCGCCCGTGATCGCAACGAGCGCCTGGTCGAAATCAAGCAGGGCAAAGGTCAATCGGAGGCCCACCCCCTGCTTTCGCCCAACGACGAGTTCGCCAGCTACGAATTGTACGAGGCGATTCTCGGCCTGCCCGCCGATGTCGGCCGCATCGATCACATCACCGGCAGCTACGGTCGCCAGGCGCTCAAGGACGGCATCTCCCTCCAGGACAACCGAGGTTACAACCCCTACAAGTTCGGCATGGCGGGCGGCTCCGACTCCCACAACTCCGCCAGCCCCTACCGCCAGGACAATTTCTTCGGCCTGCACGCGGACGCGGATGGTTCGGTCGAGCGGCGCTTCGCCGGTGTTCTCATCGGCGGCACCATGGATGTCCGCCTCGAAAATCCCGGCGGTCTCACCGGCGTCTGGGCCGAGCAAAACACCCGCGCCTCCATCTGGGACGCGATGTACCGGAAGGAAACCTTCGGCGTCAGCGGGCCGCACATGAAGGTCCGCTTTTTCGGCGGCTGGGATTTCGACCAGGATCTTGTGAAGGCTGGCGATTGGGTGAAAAAATCCTACGCCAGCGGCGTGCCCATGGGCGCCGACCTGCCTCCCGCGCCCGCCGGCGGAAAAGGTGTCGCGCCCAAATTCGCGGTCTGGGCGGTGAAGGATCCCGCCTCCGCCAACCTGGATCGCGTCCAGATCATCAAAGGCTGGACGAAAAATGGGCAAAGTTTTGAAAAAGTCTACGACGTCGCCTGGGCCGGCGACCGCAAGCCCGACAAATGGTCCGGTCGCGTCCCCGCCATCCAAAGCACCGTGGACATCGAGAAAGCCACCTACGAAAACTCCGTGGGCGCCACCGAACTAAAAACCGTGTGGAGCGACCCGGATTTCGACGCCAGCCTCCACGCGTTCTACTACGCCCGCGTCCTGGAGATTCCCACGCCGCGCTGGACGCTGATTCAGGCCGTGAAAGCCGGCATTCCCCCACCGGACGTCGTTCCGCTCACCGGCCAGGAGCGTGCCTGGAGTTCGCCCATCTGGTATACGCCTTCCGCCGAAGGCCGCAAAAATGCGACGGCCGGCAGAACGGTCGCCGACCTCAACAAAAAGGGGGCCAAAGCGTTGGGCAATGCCCAGCTTAAGGATCTCATCGTTGGCAAGGCCATCTGGGTCCGCAACAACGTCACCGGGGACCAGTGGGTGGAGAATTTTACCGCCGAAGGGCACATGACCGTGCAACGCGTGGGCCGGAGCACCGATATGCCCAGTGGCTACGGCAACGTCGTGCGCGACGGCAGCCAGGCCTTGACCAGCCCCTACAAAATTGATGGCGGCAAGGTCATCACCTACGTCTCGCAGGATCCCTATTCGCTGACCTTTTACCAGCTCGGCACAAATTACTACTTCGCGCGCAACAACGAATTCGGCTTCGCGAATTACGAAATCATTCCCGCCCCGCAAATCGCCGCCAACCCGCTGACCGCCATCGCCAACCAGTTCTCCACCGAGCTGGCGCTCACGCAACAGCAAAGGGAACAAATCATTCCGCTCCTCACGACCGAGATCACGCAACTGGGCGTCCTCAAGAAGGACAAGGCCTTCAGCGGCGCCCAAAAGCTCGAGGAAATGCGCCGCATCGGCGCGGCCTTCGACGCGAAGGTCAAACCGCTGCTGAACCCGGCCCAACAGGCGAAGTTCGCGCAACTGCGCGAGGCCTTGCGCCGGCGGGTGCTTGAAAAGATCGCCGGCGGTGCGGCCACCAAAGTCGAGGACTCGGCCGAGAAGCACGTCGAGAACATGGAACAGGACCTAAAGTCGCTGAAGGAAAAGCTGGAGAAAAACTGGCTCTAGGTTCAGGTGGAGCGCGTACGATCGCGCGGCGAGCTTACCCCCCTGCTTTCGAGTCCGGGATTGGGATTGCTTCGGCGTCCCCTCGCGGATAATTCAACCCGAGCATGTCCACCTCGGGACTCTCCAAAACGTCATCAATGAAACGCCTTCTACGCGAGCCGCTGCTCCACTTCCTGCTCCTCGGCGCCGCGCTCTTCGCCGCCTATCACCGTCTGCAACCGGCTCGCAATGACGCCGCGTCGTCGAAGGAAATCCGGCTCTCCCTCGACCAGCTTGCCCAATTGACCACGCTGTTCCGGTCGCAATGGCGGCGCGATCCCACGCCCGAAGAGTTCAGCCGGCTCGTCGAACAAAAAGTGCAGTCCGAAGTGCTCTACCGCGAGGCCCTGGCCATGGGGCTCGACCAGGACGATGAAATCGTCAAACGCCGCATGGCGCAGAAGATGCAGTTCCTGGCCGAGGACGCCGCCGCCGCCCGCGAGCCGGCTTCCGCCGAACTCAAAACCTGGTACGGCACCAACTCCAACAAATTCGCGATGCCCAAACGCCTCAGCTTCCGGCACCTCTATTTCTCGCCGGATAAACGCGGCAAAGATGCGCGGGACGACGCCGCGAAGATCCTCACCCAGCTCGCCGCCCAACCCGAGGATGTGAAACTACCCGACGGCTCTGCCGATCCGTTCATGTTCCAGGAATACTACCGCGATCGCGCGCCGGATTATCTCGGCAAGGAATTCGGTCCGCAGTTCGCTCTCGCCGTGGAGAAACTCCCGACCGGTTCCTGGCAGGGACCGGTTGAATCCGGTTTCGGCTGGCATCTCGTATTTGTGGACACCGAGGTCCCCGGCCGGGTCCCGGAGTTCGAAGAAATCGAAACCGACATCAAGACCGCCTGGCTCGGCGAACAAAAGCAAACCGCCTGGGACAAAGCTTACAAAGACATGCGAACCAAGTACAGCGTCCTCATGCCTAATCCGCCTGACGAGCCAAAACTTGAAATCCGAAATCCGAAATCCGAAACAACTTCAAATGCGGAAAAAGGGGCAAAATCCAAAACCGCACCTTAGAGACCGAATGAGCTTTGTTCGTCAAAAACCTTCCGTTTCGAGTTTGTTTCGCATTTCGAATTTCGGATTTCGGCTTTTATTCTTTGCCGGAGCGCTCCTTCTCGCCGCCACCTCAAACGCTCACGAAGTCCGCCCCGCCTACCTCGAGCTCAAAGAATCCGCCCCCAACCAGTTCACCGTCCTGTGGAAAACCCCCGTCCTCGCCGGCCAGCGCCTCCCCATCGGGCTGAAGCTGCCCGGCGATGTCCGCAGCGTGCGCGACCCGGTGGTGCAGGAACTCGCCGATTCACTCGTCGAACGCCGCTGGATCAGCTCCGGGCCAAACGGCCTCGCCGGCACGCGCATCGAATTCCCAGGGCTCCAATTGACCATAACAGACGTCCTCGTCCGCTATGAATTCCTTGATGGCCGCAAAGGCACCACCATCGTGCGCCCCTCGCAGCCCTGGTTCGAAGTGGCCGCGTCGCCCTCTGGCTGGAGCGTGGCCCGCACGTATTTCGTCCTCGGCATCGAACACATCTGGACCGGCATCGACCACCTCATGTTCGTCCTCGCCCTGCTGATGCTCGTGAAAGGCTGGCGGCGCGTGATCGCTACCATCACCGCCTTTACCGTCGCCCACAGCATCACCCTTGCCGCCGCCACGCTTGGGTTCGTGCATGTCCCGCAACCCCCAGTCGAAGCTTCCATTGCCCTGAGCATCGTGTTCGTCGCCGCCGAAATCGTTCATGGACGGCAGGGTAAACCCGGGCTCACCGCGCGCTGGCCTTGGGTGGTGGCCTTCACGTTTGGCTTGCTCCACGGGCTCGGTTTTGCGGGCGCCCTGAGCGAAGTTGGCCTTCCCCAAAACGCCATCCCGGTCGCCCTGCTCTTCTTCAACCTCGGCGTCGAGGCCGGCCAGTTGATGTTTATCGCCGCTGTGTTCGTCATCGCCACCCTGGGCCGCAAAGCCCTTGGCGCCCGGACCCCGGAGCTCGCCGCCCGCTTCCCCTGGGCCTGGCGCATCCCTTCCTACGCCATCGGCGCCGTGGCCATGTTCTGGGTCATCCAGCGCATCGCCGCGTTTTGAGCCACGAAAGAAGAGAATTGTAACGGCTTGTAACGGGTCCCTGTGATGGTGGAAACCCCAATTTGAACCAATGTTTATAAGGGTTGTAACGCGTGTAACGGGTGCAACGGGTCTGCTGGTGTATGGGGTGGAATCGCTGCATGCCGAGGTATTACTTGGTTGCTTTTAGCTCCGCCCGCCCCAGTTTCGCCTTTCATTTCCGCCTCGAAAAGTATTTCATGCCCGCCGGTTTGTAGCAGTATGCCCAAGCGCACCGACATCCATTCCGTGCTCATCATTGGCGCCGGCCCGATCATCATCGGCCAGGCGTGCGAGTTCGACTATTCCGGCACCCAGGCCTGCAAGGCCCTGCGCGAGGAAGGTTACCGCGTCATCCTCGTGAATTCCAATCCGGCGACGATCATGACCGATCCCGAGTTCGCCGAGCGCACCTACATCGAGCCCATCACGCCCGAGTGCGTTGAAAAAATCATCGCCCGCGAAGTCGAAGAGTTGAAGCGCCTCCCCGCCAAGCCCGGCGTGCCGAACAAGCTCGTGCTGCTCCCCACCCTCGGCGGCCAGACCGCGCTGAACACCGCCATGGCGCTGAATCGCACCGGTGTCCTCGAAAAGTATGGCGTTGAAATGATCGGCGCCAATGCCGAGGCCATCCAAAAGGGCGAGGACCGCCAGGTCTTCAAAGACCTCATGCTCTCCATCGGGCTGGATGTCCCGATCAGCGGCACCGCCCACAACGTGGATGAAGCCCGCGCCGTGGCCGCCAAAATCGGCCGCTACCCGCTCATCATCCGCCCGGCCTTCACCCTCGGCGGCACCGGTGGGGGCATCGCTTACAACCGCGACGAATTCGAGGAAATCGCCAAGCGCGGCATCGAGCTCTCCCCGGTCTCGGAAATCCTGATCGAGGAATCCCTGCTCGGCTGGAAGGAATACGAGATGGAAGTCATGCGCGATCGCGCCGACAACTGCGTGATCATCTGCTCCATCGAAAACTTCGACCCCATGGGGGTCCACACCGGCGATTCCATCACCGTTGCGCCGATCCAGACGCTCACGGACAAGGAATACCAGCTCATGCGCGACGCGTCCTTCGCGGTGATCCGCGCGGTCGGCGTCGAAACCGGCGGCTCGAACATCCAGTTCGGCGTCAACCCCGACAACGGCCGCATGGTCATCATCGAGATGAACCCCCGCGTGTCGCGTTCCTCCGCCCTCGCTTCCAAAGCCACCGGTTTTCCCATCGCGAAGATCGCGGCCAAGCTCGCCGTCGGCTATCTGCTCGACGAAATCAAAAACGACATCACCCGCGAAACCCCCGCGAGCTTCGAGCCCACGATCGATTACGTGGTCACCAAGATTCCGCGCTTCGCGTTCGAGAAGTTCCCGCAGGGCGATCCCACGTTGAACACGCAGATGAAAAGCGTAGGCGAGGCCATGGCCATCGGCCGCACCTTCAAGGAATCCCTGCAAAAATGCCTGCGCTCGCTCGAAATCGGCCGCTACGGACTCGGCGGTGACGGCAAGCCCTGGCGCTTCGGGGAGCAGGTCTATGATGATCGCGCCATTTTCCCGCGCGACCTCCTCATCCAGAAGCTCACCGTCCCCAACGCCGAGCGCATCTTCTTCATCCGCCACGCCCTGCGCGCCGGATTTTCAATTGAGGAGATTTTTCAGCACACCAAAATCGACCGCTGGTTTCTGGTGCAAATTCAGGAATTGGTAAACTTCGAAGAAGAGTTGGCCGGCACGGAGAATTAGCCGGATGGGTCTTGTTTCATTATCAGCGCATTCACCCCGGTGCAGTCGTTTCGTTACCCCGCCAAGTTGAATGACCTTACGCCGTTGAAGTTGACTCCGGCAACAGATTCCGAAACGCTTGGACGCGGAAAGTCATGGGCATCCTTCGCTCATTTTTTAGCTTCAAGCCGCAACCCGACGACTTGAAGATGTGGAAAGCGTCGCGCGCTGCCGATATTTCGCCAGGGTGCAGTTGCTTTTCCCGCCCCGACGACGACAGTCCTTTTCAAGAGGTGCACCTGCATTCCGAGGTGCAGGACAAGGAGTGCGACGCATGGAAGCTACTCAAGGAACTTGTGGAGCGAGCAGCAGAAAAGCGGCGAAAGGAATTTGCGCCCGGTCTGGAAATGCCGCCGGAGTTATGGGCTCAAATCGTCACCCTGCCCGCCACGATTCGGAAGCTCACCCCGGTAAGGCGGCTCTATCTCTACGGCAGCCATTTGGTGCGAATACCACCCGAAATTGGCGCGCTGGAGAATTTGAGGGAGCTGGACATCTACACCGCTTACAAACTCCATTGGCTTCCGTATGAAGTGACGCGCTGCCTGAAACTCAAGCAAAGCCGCGCCAGCACGCGGGCGCTTTACGGAAACTACAAATATCGACCGCCGTTTCCGCTGCTTGGAGAGGCTTCACGGAACGCCATCCTCATCCCGGGCAATTGCAGCGTGTGCAGCCGGAATGTTCCCCTTGATTCCATGAAACAGGTCTGGATTTCCTTGATGGTCGCCACCGATGTTTTCCCACTGCTGGTCAATGCGTGTTCCGAAGCTTGTATCCAGCGGCTTCCAAAACCTTCCCCCGGGTACTTGCCTCAACCCCACACGGGCGGACACGCCTTGCTGCAACCGCAACGCGGTCACATGGTTCGCGGACAAATCATCTCGCACGACGAGCTGTTGCGGGGACGCGGATTCAAACCTTGATGCCATGCCAGGTAACAGCGGCCGGGCTTTTGGCCCGACCGCTGCCGGCATTGCTCTAGGATCCCGCACTCACGGTGCATCGCCGTGATGACCATGCCGCCTGCCGTTTTGCGGCGTGGATTCGTACGGAAACACTTTGTTATACGACATGTCGTTGTGGTCCACGTTGTCGCCCGCCGGACCGCGGATGATCGGCGGCGAGGTGCGCAGATCGCTGATGAGCGCGGTCACCGCGATGTCCACCACGTCATCGCCGAACCGGCGGCCGTTGGGCCAGCCGCCAGGGAGAGTTCCACCGCCAAACCCGGTCTGAATCTGGCTGGTCAGAACATCGCCGCCAAAAATACCGAGTCGCGAGAAGCCCACATCGTCGGGATTCAACAGGTTCGTGCCGCCGCCCGCCAGGCGCGCCGGCCCGGTGGAGAGATCCACCTTGATCAGGTCCGGGATGAATATACCGGCAATGTCGGTCCGATTCGTTTCAGGTGCGGGTCCGGCACCATGGAAGACGATGGCGTTGATGAGCTTCGCCAGTTCCGGGCTCAATGCATATTTGGTAAACAGTTTCGCATCCGAGGCGGGAGACGTGCGGCTGTAGCGGTCTTTGTCCGCTAGTGCAACCAGGCCCTCGTTGAAAAGCGGATTACCCTGGCGTCCCACCTGCACCCATTTGCCGGAATCGAGTTCTCCCTGGCCGGTCAGCTTGTCATTCAGAATGCGCAACGCCTTCCGGCTCGTGGTGGCATAAACGCCCACGACCTGCTGGTCACCGCCGATTTCGCTCAGCGGAATCTCCAGCGCCATCAGGTGAATGTTATAACCGCCCTGCGCGTCCTTGCCAGGATTGCGCAACTGGAGCAGATCGAAAACCGCCTGGATGTCGCCGTAAAAACCATCGTCGCGTTGTCCCGCGAAAACCCGGGAACCATCGTCCAGCGTGGCGATCGACTGGCTGGTGTAACGATCCAGTGTGCCGGCGGTCGGCACGCCGTCCTTGGCGGGGTTCTCGCCGTTATCGCCCTGGTTGTAATACGGCGTGGCGATGCCTTGGTTGTTGGGCGGCACGATTCCCTGCCCCAGCTTTTGACTGCGGTCGGAAGTTCTGCCGCGAACCGTGCGGTGGTCCACCCGGGTCACGGTGTAGGTTTGGGTGAGATTCTGCGCGGCATCATCCACGTTCTGCACCACGCCGAGATAGGACTGCAGAATGGTGCCCGTGTTCTTGTAACGCGTGGTGAACTTGAACTGATAACTGACGTCCGCCTTGCCGGCGGCGACGCTGCTGCTGCCGAGTGCGAGATGGATTTCGTAAAGCACGTTGTCGTCAAAGTTGTATTTGTTGGGTCCGATGCCGGGCTCTTCGAACGGATAGACCCCCAATGCGACGACCAGGTTCTTGTGCCCGTTGGCCTGGCTCACGAACGCGTAAACATCCGTGGTGTTCGCCGCCGGATCGAGCGTGATGAGTGGGGCATCCATGTGACTGCTGCCGGGCGCGATCCCCGGCAGGGTGATGATGAGCGCCAGAGCGGTGGCGGCTTTTAGCTTTTTCCATTTTTTCGTCATAATTTCTCCTGTGGTTCTGGTTTGATTGAATCGGGACTGGGACATCTATTTCGCGGCAAACCCCTTGCCTCCGAGCTTCGCCAACAAACGGCGTTCCGAAGGCAGTAATGCCGGTTCCATCGGTTGAATTTGACCGAGGAATTTCTGCTTCTGGTCTTCCTGTTTAAGTTCGGACGCTATGGCGGCGGCATGAAGCAAGAGGCGCGGATCCTTGGTTCCGGCGGCGAGTGCGCGAGCCATATTTTCCTGTGCCTCGGTCCAGTGGCCCATCGCGGCCAGCGACCACGCCACGGCATCCCACGTAAATACATCCTGCCGCACCGCAAGTTCGGCATTTGCCATTCGCAACGCGCTCCCGGACTGCTCGCCCCGGGTCGCCAGGAACAAAGCGAACCTCCGCGGATCAACGGTGGCACCCTGAGCCCGCAGTTTCGTTTCGATGCGGGCGGCTTCATCGGCATTGGAAGACTCATTCAGCGCCTCGCTGAGCACCCATAAATACTCAGGGATGGGATTCCCCGCCGCTGCCCGCCGCAAAGGTTCAACCGCCTCGGTTGCCTTGCCTTGTGCGAGTAGGATACGTCCCTGGATCAACAGTGCGGGCGGGTAATCGGGTTGATACGTCAACGCCGCACGGCAGACACGTCCGGCACCGTCAAGATTGGCAGCTTGAAGAAGATAAAATGCGAGCCGCGAATGGATCCACGCCGCCGTGTCAGCGTCACCACGGCTCGCCGTCTCCGCCGCCATGCTCATGACTTCGATCGCTCCCGTTAAATCGCCCTTCAGCCAACGCATGTGACCCGCGCGTGTCATGGCTTGGGCGTCCGGTTTCAGGTCGGCCATTTGCTGGTAGGCCGTCACAGCTTCGTCGAGGCGTCCCTGTTCCATCAGCACATCGCCCAGCAATCCGAAATCGGCGGGTGACCCGCGCTGCTCCGTGAGCTCGAGCGCCAGCGGTTCGGCTTCCTTAAATCGGTGCAGGTTTTGCAGCACGTGTCCGCGGAGCAGCTTCGCCGCGCCATCGCCCGGTTGCTGCGCCTCGATCGCGAGCGCGCACTGCTCGGCGAATTTGTAGTAACCGGAATCAAACGACGCATGCGCTTTCGCCACGAAGAGCCAGCCAAGGTTTTCCAGCGCAGCCTCGCGATTGATGCCACCGCGTACCCGCGACTGGGCGGTGGCGATCTTCGCATCCAGCGGCGTCTTGTTTTCCATCGGCACTAGAACAAAACGCAGCGGATCAATCTTGGTGGGTTGAGCCATCCCGGGCTTGAGCGACGGGGCATTCTCTGAATCTGCCGTCTTGCGGCTGCAACCGGATGACATCAGCGATAGCACGAGGACAAGAATCAGGCCGGCGATCGCGATGAACCGGGCATCCTGAGGAGTTGGGCGATTCGGAGTTTGGCTAGACGTGTTCATACTGTTTTTCGCTGGTTCGGACTTCTAATGTGGAATTACGCCTCCCGACACCAAGTGGATGCATGGCAAAAACCTGATTCCGGCGAACCAGAAATCAACGGATCTGGCGATACGAGCCAGGAGAAGGGACTGACGGGGAACTATCTGAAGGTCAACAGGTTAGGCCGGGAGGAAAGAACGCCGCCCGCTTTTTAAAACTCAGTCCAGGAAACCCCGGATCAAATCCACGCACTCTTCGAAGGTTTGCTGGCGCGCCGCTTTCTCCCAATCGCTCGCGCGCGGAGAAAGCACTGAATTCATGAAATACGCGCCCGCCGAGGCAATCGTGCCGCGCTCCGCCCGCTCCCAATCATCGGCTTGGCGGAGCGAAAGATTATATTTCCCGCCCCGCACTGGTTCGAGCCGCGCGAACTCAAAACCCAGCCCTCCGTATTCGGAGGTGTTTGTGAGAATGGCTTCAATAAAGACCGTGTGATCGGCCACGCGCACGTTGAGCCCCGTGTATTGGTTGGCTCCCGGATCGCCCGCGGTACGTGCCTGGAGCCTGGCGAGCAGAGTCTTGGTGGCGTACGCGGCGAGGCGCATACGGAAGCGCAGTTCCGCGGCGCTAAACGGCTTGGACTTCCGATATACGAAAGCGCCTGATGAACCCGTGGAAGAATCGCCCATAAACCCCTGGCAAATCTATGTGCCCCGCCCGGTTTCCGTACAACTGATCACATCAGTCGTACAGGGACGGCGTGACACCATACGGTCAGGCATTGCCTCTGCTTTGGACACGCCCCCGGTCTAAACACGAGGCGCCCTCGTGTCAAAGTCAAGTTGTTGGAAGTTATTAACCGGTTATTCACCACCAAAGAAATCCTTCTCCAAAATCTCACTGTCTCGGCTTGAACGCCGATTCGCGCGCCAGCTGCTCCCAGATTTTTTTTTCGGAATCACCAACCTGCTTCGGCACCTCAATCTGCGCCACCACAATCAGATCTCCCGGTGTGCCTTCGCGAACCGGCAGTCCACGGCCACGCACGCGCAGTTTCTGCCCGTTCTGTGTCCCGGCCGGGATGCGAATGTTCACGGGCCCATTGAGCGTCGGCACCGAAATCTCGGCGCCCAGCACCGCTTCCCACGGCGCAATCTCCGCCTCGTATATCAGGTTGTGCTCTTCGACTTCAAAATCCGGATGCCGCGCCAGTCGTACGCGCAGGAAAAGATCCCCCGCTGCGCCGCCGCCGCGCCCTGCTTCGCCGCGTCCCGCCACCCGCAGAAGCTGCCCCTCCGCCACACCGGCAGGGACCTTTACCTGGTAAGTATCCGTCTTGATGACCTCGCCGGCTCCGCCGCAGACGTCGCAGGGCCGTTTGTTGCGCTGCCCGGAGCCCCCGCACGCATCGCAAACTGCCTGATGTCGCACCGAGACTGACCGCACGGAACCCTTCACCGCTTCGTCCAGCGACACCATCAAATCCCCTTCGATGTCCCGTCCGCGCTCCGCGTCGCTCTGCCCTGCACCCCCAAAACCGCCCCTTCGCCCAAATCCGCCGTTCCCTCCGCCACGCGAGCCAAAGAGTTGCTCGAAGAAATCGCTGAACCCCGTGCCGCCGAATTGAAATTCAAAATCCTCCGCGGTTCCGGTTCTGCCACCGCCGCCGCCGCCAAACCCGCCGGTACCACCCCGACCACCACCGCCGAATCCTCCCCACCCGGGCGGCGGACGGAAATCAGCCCCTGCCTGCCAGTTGGGCCCCAGCTCATCGTATTTCTTCCGCTTGGCCGGATCGCTGAGCACCTCGTAGGCCTCGTTGATTTCCTTGAACTTCTCCTCGGCCACCTTTTTGTTCTTGGCCACGTCAGGATGATACTCCCGCGCCAGCTTGCGGAAGGCCTTCTTGATCTCCACCTCGGTCGCGGTCCGCGCAACCCCAAGGCTCTTGTAATAATCTTTAAATTGAACGGGCATAGCCCTTGCCAACGGGAACAACGTCTCGTTGCCTCAATATGATGCCGGGCCGCGGCGAATTGTCAAAGTCCCGCTCGAAGGAAACCGCGCCTCACTTGTGCTTGGTATTATCCACCGAAAGATACGACGTGAGCCCTTCATCCCCGGATCCCCGCCAGATGCGCAACAGGATACGCTCGCCTTTGGCCTTTTCGCTCATCGCCACGGCGTCATCCGCTCCCCGCACACTCTGACGATTAATTTCCATGATCACGGTCCCGGAACGCAGCCCCGCCTCGGCGGCGTTGGAATCCGGATCCACGCTCGTCACCAATGCTCCTTTGATGTCCTCCGGGATGTCCGCATGACGGCGCGCCGTGGAATCAAGGTCGGTCACTTCGACGCCATCGAGCGCATCGGTGCCCGACTCGCCATGCGGCCGCGCGGGCGGCGTGCTGCGCGGATCGGTCGACGCGACCCGCTCCTTCAATTCTCCCAACGAGGCCGTCAAAATCTTTTCCTTCCCTTCACGCAACAGCCGGATCTTCACCTCTGTCTTGGGCGCCGTCTGCGAGACCATCAACCGGAACTGCCGGTGATCCATTACCTTCTTCCCGTTGAATTCCACAATGAAATCCCCGTCCTTAATCCCGGCTTTGGCTGCGGGCGTTCCGGGGCTGACGCTGGTCACCAACGCCCCGTTCAAGTCCGGCAGGCTCATCTGCTTTACGATGTCCAACGACAAATCCGGCTGCAGCTCGAGCCCGAGAAAACCCCGCGTCACCTTGCCATTGGTCGTCACCTGCTCCATGACGTATCGTGCCAGGTTGATCGGCACCGCAAAACCCACGCCCTGGTAGCCGCCCGACCGGCTCACGATCGCCGTGTTGATCCCCACCAAGCGCCCTTGAATGTCCGTCAGCGCGCCGCCCGAATTGCCCGGATTAATCGCCGCGTCGGTCTGGATGAAATTCTCGTATCGCGCAATCCCCAACCCCCCGCGCTCCATCGCGCTGACGATTCCCAGCGTGACCGTCTGGCCCACGCCGAACGGGTCACCCACTGCCAGCACCGAATCGCCCACCTCAAGCTTGTCACTGTCCGCAATCGTCAGCGCCGGCAGGTTGGAAGCATCGACCTTCAGCACCGCGATGTCCGTCATCGAATCCGCGCCCACGACGCGCGCGTCAAATTCCCTTTCCCCGGTCGCCAGCGCCACGCGGACCTTGTCCGCGCCTTCCACCACGTGGCTTGCGGTCAGCACATAGCCATCGGACGAAACGATCACCCCCGAACCCAGGCTCTGCTCGCGGCGGTTCCGGGAACGGCCCTGGTTCTGTCCTTCCGCATCCTCCCCAAAAAATCGGCGGAAAAACGGATCCTCCGAAAACATCCGGCGATATGACCGGTCCTTCACCGTGGTCGTCGTTGAAATATTGACCACGCTGGGCGCCACTTTCTTAATGATCGGCGCGTAACTCGTCGCCGCCTTCACCTCCGGCTTCAGCGGCGTGTTTTCAATGGTAAGTTTCGGTGGTGCGTTCGTTGCCGCCATGGCTGGCTCCGCGGACGCCACCATCGCCACAATTCCGGCGACGAAGACACTGATTGCCGCCTTTTGAAAAAATTCTCTATTCATTCTCATGGTCCAGTCATCTGAGGCTGAGTCCCGGGCGGGCGCTGTACGCGGAGTTCGACCGGGTTGTTCAACCCCCGCTATTTCATCCCGACTCAGCCCTGGAATCAAGTTCCCATGGAATGAAGGTTTGTCAAAGCCTGGACGTGGCGATGGCCACCCCGCCTCGCCTCCCGCCGGCCTTTACGGCTGGCCGAGCGGCGATCCGCCGGCGACCTGGCTCGCAAAGCTCGCGATCTGTGCGGGGAATCCTAATCATGGCAGTTGCACGCATACTCCGCATGTTTGCACTCGGCACAGGTGTGGGTTTCGAGTTTGAAACGGAAGTTCTGCGGTTTTGCGCCGGGGTTTGGTCTGAGCTGCACCACCAGATTGTACCCTTCGCCCTCGGGCAGCTTGGTTTTGCTCACCAGCACGTCTCCTTTCTTTTCAAACTCCACGGTCCTTTTCCCGTCCTTGGTTTCGGCGATCACCGTCACGGCCTGCTCCGTGACCGCGACCGGTTTCAGCGCGGCGTCATAGAAAGTGATCGTGACGGTGCGATCCGGTTCGAGAAAGAACTCAGCCTTGGGCTCGGTCTTTTCGAGCAGCCGGCCTCCTTTGGGTCCGCCTGGCTGCTTGTTGTCCGCGGCGTGGAGACCAAGTATCCCGGCGCACAGCACGCCGGCCAGGGCAAGGAATTTCAATGATGTCTTCATGGCTTTGATTCGGTTGAGCCCGCAGGACGGTTTCGTTCAATCCACTCGTAGAGCACGGGCAGCACGACGAGCGTGAGAAAAGTCGAGGTTATGATGCCGCCGATGACAACCGTCGCCAGCGGCCGCTGCACTTCCGCGCCCGCCCCTGTCGCGATGGCCATCGGCACAAAGCCGAGTGACGCCACGAGCGCGGTCATCAGCTTGGGCCGCAGCCGCGTCAAGGTTCCTTCCACCACCGCATCGTGCACGTCGCGCCCTGCGCGGCGGAGTTGGTTGATGAAACTGATCAGCATGATGCCGTTCAACACCGCTATGCCTGACAGCGCGATGAAACCCACCCCGGCACTGATCGTGAACGGCATCCCACGCAACCACAGCGCGAAGACACCACCCGTGACCGCCAGCGGTACACAGACAAATATCAACGCCGCCTGCCGCAAACTTCCAAAACTCATGAAGATCAGCACGAAAATCAGCGCCAATGCCAGCGGCACGATGATCGCGAGCCGTAACCTCGCCGCCCGCAGGTTCTCGAATTGCCCGCCAAATTCAAAGTAGTAGCCAGCTGGAAACTTCACGTCCGCTTTGATCCGCGCCATGGCCTCGTCGACGAATCCCTCCATGTCGCGTCCGCGCAAATTCACCAGGATCGCCGCGCGCCGTTGCCCGGCTTCGCGCGTGACCGCCGCCACCTGGTCCAGCATCTCGAAGCTCGCGACTTGTCCGAGCGTAAGCAAGCCGCCTCCGTCCGTCCGCACCGGCAATCGCTTCATCACCTCGATGTCGCCCCGCGCTGCCTCGGCCAGCCGCACCACGATCGAAAATCGCCGGTTACCCTCAATGATGGTCCCGACGTTCTCTCCTCCAAGTGCCGTGGCCACAACCTTGTTCAGTTCCTCAGCCTGTAAATTGTAACGTTGCAACGCCTCCCGGTTCGGCCTGATCTCCAGCAGTGGCGCGCGCCCGAACGCATCAAATTCCACGTCTCCGCTGCCGGGGATCTTACGCAGCAGGTCCCGCGTCTCGGTGGCAATCCGTTCCAGCTCTTTGAAGTCATCGCCATAGATCTTCACCGCGATATCGGCGCGCACGCCCGCCATCATTTCGTTGAACCGCATTTGAATCGGCTGCGTGAATAGCAGCGCCTGCCCGGGCACATTCACGAGCAGCTCCCGTCGCATCAAATCGATGAGCTGTTCCTTCGTCGCTGACCGGCCGTCAATCTTGCGCCACTCCCCGCGCGGTTTGAATTCGACGATGGTGTCGCATACGTTCACGCCCATTGGATCGATGGCGATCTCCGCGGTGCCGATGTTGCCGAACATGCTCTTGATCTCCGGAAACTTCCCCCGCAACAGCTTCTCCGACTGTTTCTGCATCTCCACCGACGCCCCCAGCCCGGCGCTGCTGCTGCGGATGAATTGCAACAGCATCGTGCCCTCCTCCAACTGAGGAATGAACTCCGCCCCCAGCCGCGTGAAAACCAAAATGGACGACCCGAACAACACCACGGCCGCCAGCACGACCACGACCTTGAATCGCAGCGCCCACGCCAGCAATGGCGTGTAGAGCGACTTGAAAAATCGCACGAGCCAGTTGTCTACCTCCCTGATTTTGCCCCGCAATAAATAGGAGCACAGCACCGGCATGAGCGTAATGGCCAGCACCAGCGAACCCGCCAGCGCAAACATCACGGTGAGCGCCATGGGGCGGAACATTTTCCCTTCAATGCCCGTCAGCGCCAGAATCGGGAAATACACCACGGTAATGATCAGCACGCCGAAGAACATCGGGCTGGCCACTTCCTTGGCGGAATAACGCACCGCGTCGAATCGCTCCGCACCGGTTAGTTCGCGGCCCAGCGTCTTCTGCTGGTGCGCCAGGTGGCGAATGATGTTCTCCACCATCACCACCGCCCCATCTATGATGAGCCCAAAATCAATCGCCCCCAGGCTCATCAGGTTGCCGGACACACGGGTCTCCACCATGCCTGTAATTGCGAAGAGCATTGAAAGCGGTATCGCAAAGGCCACTATGAATGCCGCGCGCAAATTGCCGAGCATCGCAAACAACACCACAACCACCAGCAGCGCCCCTTCTAACAAGCTCATCTGCACCGTGTGCACCGTGCGGTTCACCAGGTCTGAGCGGTTATAGATAGGTCGCACCTCTATCCCTGGGGGCAATTTCCCCTGAATGTGCGCCAGCTTCTTCGCCACCTCCTGGGCCACGACCCGGCTGTTGGCTCCCGCCAGCATCAGCACCCCGCCCACCACCGCTTCCTCGCCGTTGGCAGTGGCTGCCCCCGTGCGAAAACTCGAACCGATCCCCACCTGTGCTACATCCTGCACCAGGATGGGACTGACCGCCCCCGCAAATTTTAGCGGGATGCGGCCGATCTCGTCCGCCGTTTGCACGCGGCTCGCCGCGCGAATCACCACCTGCTCACCGCCCATCTCCACCAACCCGCCGCCCACGTTCCGCGCATTTTGGCCGATCTTCTGCGCCAGCTCTTCGACCGTCAGTCCCACACTCATCAGCCGCGCCGGGTCCGGTGTCACCACAAACTGCCGCTCGTATCCACCCGCCGTGTTCACCTCGGCCACTCCGGGCGTGGCGCGCAACATCGGGCTGATGACGTATTCCTGAAGCTGCTTCAGCGCCATCAATTGTTCCACCCGCGTCGCCGGCTTGTCGGTCGCGTCCGGCTTGAATTCGACCTCGTAATAAAAAATCTCCCCCAACGCAGTGCTGATGGGCGCTAGCCGCGGTTGCAGCCCGGGCGGCAACTTGTCCACCGCGCTAACCAGCCGTTCGCTGATCAATTGCCGCGTGCGATAAAGATCCACGCCGTCCTGGAACGTCATGCGCACCTGGGAAAGCCCGAATTTCGAAAGCGACCGCAATTCGATCATCCCCGGCAGCCCGGCCATTTCGGTCTCCAAAGGCAGCGTCACCAGTTTTTCGATTTCCTCCGGCGCCAGCGCCGGCACCGCCGTGTTGACCAGCACTTGCGGGCTCGTGATGTCCGGCACTGCATCAATCGGCAGCCGCAACGCCGACCACACGCCCACGCCCACGAGCACCAGCGTTGCGATCAGCACCCACGCCCGTTGCCGCAGCGAGAATTCGATGGTCTTGAGAATCATCGCCCTATTTTCCCTTCGGTGGTTCCACGCAGCACGATTGCCCGCCTTTGACCGCGGCCAGCTCCGTCATCCACAGCGGCATCACCGGCTGTGAAACCACCTGGTCGCCGGCATAGAGCCCGTCGGTGATTTCCACCGATTCCGCGTTGCCGGACCCGGTCCTCACCGCCGTCCGCACGAAATGGTCGCCGCTGACAGTATAAACGAATTGTCCTTCACTGCTCCTCAACAGCGCCGACCGCGGAACTGTGACTGCACTCTTACCCGACTTCAGCTTAACCTTGGCGCTGACAAATGTTGCTGCGCTGACCGCCTCGACTGCATCGGGAATCTCCACCAGCACCTCCGCCAAACCAGTCTCGCGCGCCAAACGCTCGCTTACCTGCGCAATCTTTGCCGCGCGCGATTGCCCGTTCTTCATCACGACCTCCAAAACTTGTCCCGCTTTCAGCCGCGCCGCTTCTTCGGACGTCACGGATCCGCTGGCCAGCGCCGTCTCACCCTTGCGTTCGTAAACCCGCAATTGCAGGTCCATCGTCGAATCAAGTTTACCCTCGGTCACCTCAACCGTTTTCAGTCCGAGCGCGTTCCGCGTTTGCTCGGGCAGCAGCAGGCCGTGCTTCGCGCTGAATTCGGGCACGGCGGTTTCCGCCTCCATCAGCGCGGGGCTGGAGTTCGATCCACACCCCGTGAGCACATAGAGCCCCATGGTCGCGAGCACCGCGATGATCCAACCCTTTTTCACTTTGCCTCCTTCTCCACCGCATTCGCCAGCGGCGGGGTTAGTCCCGTGAGCACTTCAAGCTTTGCGGCTGCATTCAAAGTCTCTTTGCGCGTGTCCAGCAGACCGTCCACGGCTTCGAGATACTGCTTCTGCAATTCCACATAAGTCGCGATCGGCACCGCGCCCAGCCGGTAATGCCGGTCCGCCAGTTCCGCCGCCTCCTTGAAATGCGCCACCGCATCCGGACGCCATCGCCCGATGTCGCGCAGTTTCGCCGCATACGTCGCCGCCGCCTCCATGACCTGTCGTTGCACCTCGCGTTGCGCCACATCCAACGACACTTCCGCCTGCAAACGTCGCGCCGCGGAAGCTTCGATGTTGCCTTTGTTCCGATTCCACAACGGCAGCGGCAGCGAAATCCCCAGGCCAATGATTCGCTCCCGGTCCCCAGCCTGCTCATCCGAATATGCCGGTCCCAGGCTGATCGTGGGAAACCGTTCATTCTTCGCCAGGTCGACTCGGAACCCCTGTTGCTCCAATTCCGTCGCGCGCAGCCGCAACTCGAAATTGTTCGTGTTCGCCATCCGCAGCAACGCGCTCGACTCCTCGACTGGCCGGAATTCCAGGTGCGTGTCGCTCACCGACAGCCCCGATCCCGGCCTCACCCCGCGCAACTGGTTCAGTTCGAGCAGCGCCGCCTGCGTCGCCAGTTCAGCGTCAGTCGCCCGGCGTTGCGCGTTCAATTCCGTCGCTTCGATCACCCGCGTCTCGAGCTGCGGCGTCAACCCCGCCGGGTCCCGCTGTACGAGTGTCTCCCGCAAAGCCTTGAATCGTTCCGCCACCTCTTTCGCGGCGATAGCCTTCTCCTGCGCGGCGAACAAACCATAGGCCAGCGTCCGCATCCGTCCCGTCAACGCGACCTTGAAGCGCTCATAACCCAGTTGCGCCAGCTCGATGTCCTTGTTCGCAATACTCTTGCGCAACCCAATCCGCCCGGGCCATTCGAACGGCTGCATCACCGACACCGACCACGCCATGCCTGCGCCGTTGATGCCGTCGCCGCGCGCGGTCTTCCGCCCCACGCTGCCGCTCAGCTCCGGATTCCCCGGCAGCCCGGCCATTTTCCGACCCGCCTTGGCCGCGGCGATCTCCGCCTCATAAAATTTGAGTTCGGGATTTTTCTCCAGCGCCTCCTCCACCAGCGACTCCAGCGAGCGGGCGCTCTCCGGCACCGCGTTGGTCGGCGATGCCTCCTGCGCTCGCACCTCCGGCGTCACGAAATGGACCGCCAGCACCACCGCGCCCAATGGACACAATAACTTTAACAAATGGGTCTGCTTCATAACTCTTAACGTCACCAAACACGAACGAGGGATCTGCGTGATAAAATAAACTGCGAACGCGGCAACGCGCTCACAGCGACGGAAAGAATCCCCGGCGAAACCGGGGACTGGTTAGGAAGCAACGGAAGGAGCCCGCGGCGGTGCGGCAGCACGGAACACGAACCGCCAGGCCGTGGGCAGAATTTCGGCCGAAGCCGGCAATTCTTGGGAACCAATCGATGAAATATCAGGCCGTTCGGCCATCACGACCGCGACCAAATCCGGAACCAGCAGCATTTCCGGCTGCGCCACCGTGAACTGCTGCTGCTCGCTCTTGAATATTGCGTGCTCAACGAAAGCACACGAATCCTTCTGGCAATCATCCTCCTGGTGGGCTGCCTCTTCCGCATGGGGATTGCAGAGCAAAAACTCCAGCCCCGCGACCTCCTCCAGGCGGCAATGATTCGACGCGCCGAGCCACAGCCCCAGCACGCTCAAAATCAATATGGCTCTCAAGAATTTCACTATACCCTGCAAATCCAGACACATCCGCCCGCTAACCCGTTCAATCTACCACGCAATTTCCAGGCCAATCCAGCCCCAAAGTGGGTTGCTTTCCGGCTGAGCGCATCTCGATGGCCAATTCCCAGAGCACCGGACGGCGGCTCTGTCGGTCCTCCGACCAGCCGCAGCGCTCAGGAACGCTCCCACGCTCGAGGATTATCGAGCCCCGCCCGACCGCCAGCTCCACCTTCTCCGGATTCTTCGATTCAAGCGGCTCCGCAGTGTCACACCCTTCCCCAAACAGTCCCGACGTTAATCCACCGCCCTGCGCTTCGGGTCATAGAAAATCATGACCAACAGCGTCGCATTCCCGCTTAGCAACACCAAACCAAGCACCACTGCGCCACCCAGGGCTGCCTGCGGCTGAGTGAGTCCCGGGTGCAAATTGTTCAGCACACCCAGACCCACCGCACCCAGCAGACCGGTTATAATGATGCAGGCATACGTCAACACGTAAAACCAGACGGTGGCGGAATCCATCCGCTTTTTCGGCGACGAAGCAATCACGGGCTGCCTTTCGAACTCGGCGTGTTCATCAGCATATTTGACCGGACAAACCGGTGCATCTCACGGCGGTATTTGACAGGGTCGGCGGTTTGCGGTCAGATGCGGGCGGACAGATCACGTCGCACGGACTTATGACGGCCAGAACACACCCAAAGCGAGCTTGCCGGTTTTTCACCCTGGCGCTGCTGTTGCTCGGTCTGGCCGCGACGCGGGCGGCAACCGAATCGCGGGACATGCCAATCGTGCCGCGCTGGGGCCGGTTTGAGCAATCCTTCAAGAGCGCCGCGACCTACGTTCACCCGGTGGAACAGACGCGGCTGACCGTGCGCTTCCGGGGGCCCTTGGGCGACACACGCGAAGTGGACGGATTTTGGGACGGCGGCAAGGTGTGGCGGGTACGGTTCGCGCCGAACCAGGCCGGGGTGTGGTCCTATGTGACCTCGTGTTCGGATGTGTCGGATAAAGGGCTGGACGCGCAAAGTGGCGAATTCCTGTGCAGTGCGTCGGTGGGCGACACGCGGTTTCGCGAGCATGGCCCCGTGCAGGTGGCGCATGACCGGAGGCGGTTCGAGCACGCCGATGGCACGCCCTTTTACTGGCTGGGCGACCGGGTCTGGGAAGGCGCGCGGCTGGCGAAGCCGGAGGACTGGGATTTCTACGCGCACGTGCGCGCGGAACAGGGCTTCGACGTCGCGCTGTGGGCGGTCGGCTTGGGAGCGGACTATTCGGGACAGAAGGCCGCCTCGCTTTCGGCCGGCGCGTTGACGGTGAATCCCGAGGTTTTCAAGCGGCTGGATGCGAAGCTCGAAAGACTCAACCAGGCGGGCATCTGTAGCGCGATTGTGCCGTTGTGGGAAAATGGCGCATCGAGTTTGAGCGATGAGCAGGCGGAGATGCTCGCGCGTTACGTGGTAGCCCGGTGGGGTGCCGAGCCCGTGGTCTGGCTGGTGGCGTTCACTGGCGAGCCACTGCCGCAGCAGGTGGCGCGCTGGAAAAAAATCGGGCAGAAGATTTTCGGCGAGTCGCACGAACGTCCGGTGGCCGTGTATCCGGGAGAAGCCGCGTGGCTGCTGGATGAGTTTCGCAAGGAAAACTGGGTGGACGCTTTCGGTTTGCAGCCGGTCACGGATTTTACCGAAGACGCGCTGAAGTGGACCTTCTCCGGACCCCTGCGCGGCGAATGGAAACGCGAGCCGCATCGGCCGCTGATCGTGCAGACGCCGGTGGAAAATGCGAAGATCGGGTTCTCGGAAAAACGGTTCAGCGCTGGGGACATCCGGCACGCGGCGTATTGGGGGATGTTTCTGACGGACGGCGCGGGACTGACCTTTGCAACGGCGGGAGTATCCGAGTGGGACCGCACGCCGGAGACAGGCAAAGCCGATGGCTTGCCTTTGTGGCAGCGTTCGATGTTTCTGCCGGGCGCCAAGCAGATGCGCGCGATCAAGGATTTCTTTACCGGCTTGCCCGCGGATTGGACCCCGGCGCCTGCGGGAACGGTCGTTGCCGGAGCCAAAGACGCGCCGCCCAGCCACACCAGTCTGGCCGCGGTGAGTGAAACCGCAGGGACGACCTGGGTTTATGTCCCCGAGGAACGCACTGTCCAACTCAAATCGACAGCCCTGCCCATGGTCCCCGTAATCTCCTGGCTCGATCCCCGCACTGGCTCGACCTCCGCCGCCGTGGCCGCATTCGGCCCCGAAGGCTGCCAGTTTCCAACGCCGGGACCCGGAGATTGGATATTGGTAATCAAGCCGGGGAGGTAGGGCCGATCGGTAGGGCGAGGCTACTGCCGAGCCGGCTCGCGAGCACGCTCGCTCCACCTCAGTTCACTCAATTTGACACGGGTCGTTATTTCAGTATATTCTGTCGAGAGAGAAATGAGCGACATCCAATCACTAAACCCGGTGCAGCAAAAGTTCATCCTGCATTGGGGCGAAATGGGCATCAAATGGGGCATCAACCGCACGGAGGCCCAAATCCATGCCCTGCTCTATCTCTCGCCGAAGCCGTTGAACTTCGATGAAATCGTCCACCTCCTGGGGGTCGCCCGCTCCAACGTGAGCAACAGCCTCAAGGACCTGCAAAGCTGGGGCATCGTGAAGCGCGTGCACGTCCTGGGGGACAAGCGTGATCATTTCGAGTCCATGAAGGACGTCTGGGAAATGTTTCGCCTGGTCATGGACGAACGGAAACGCCGCGAGATTGATCCGACGCTCCTCCTGCTGAAGGACTGCATCGCCGAAGCCGAAAAGTCAAAGCCCACCGACAAATACACGATGGAACGGTTGAAGGCCTTGAATGATTTCTTCGCCCAGACCTCCATGTTTTACACCCAGATGCGCGCCTGGCCGGCGGCGACCTTCGCCAAACTGGCCAAACTGGGGCAGGCAGTTGTAAAGTTGGTCGGCGGGTGATTTCACTTGGAACGTTTTTATTTTTTTAATTTTTTTAATTATTTATTTCTGTGTATTCAGAAATGACAGACAATAACGATAAACAAACGCGTGGCTGGGTCTTCTATGACGCCCAATGCGCGTTCTGCCGGGCGGCGGCCCGGTGGCGGGGCCCGTTTGAGCGGCGCGGGTACCGCTGGCTGCCGCTGGACGATCCGAGCGCCAGGGAACGGACCGGGTTGACCGAGGACGATATGAGAGTGGAAATGAAACTGGCCCGCGCGGACGGAGCAGTCGTGGGCGGAGCGGACGCGGTGCTGGTATTGATGTGCGCGGTGTGGTGGCTGTCGCCGTTCGCGATTCTGCTGGGCGCGCCGGGGATTCACGGCATTACCCGCGCAGGTTACCGCTGGATCGCGCGAAACCGAAGCTGCATTGGCGGCGCCTGCGCCCTACCCCACCGCCCGCGCAAAATTCATCGCACGATTTCGTTTCTAGAGTGGCCGTGAATCAATCATTCGTAGCAGTCGCTAGCGCTGCACGCGGGCGCTGCCGCCTTTGACCAGGGCTTCGACTTCCTTGAGCGAGGCCATGGAGGTGTCGCCGGGAGTGGTCATGGCCAGGGCGCCGTGGGCGGCGCCGTATTCCACGGCCTTTTGCGGGTCGTCGAATTTCATCAGGCCGTATATGAGGCCGCTGGCAAAACTGTCGCCCCCGCCCACGCGGTCGAGGATTTCCAGGTCGGGGCGTTGCTGGGCTTCGTAAAACTTTCCATCGGCCCAGCAGATCGCGCCCCAATCGTTGCGCGTGGCTGAGCGGACCGAACGGAGCGTCGTGGCCGCCACTTTGAAATTCGGATACGCCTTGACCGCACTTTCGATCATTTTCTGAAACGCGGCCGTGTGAATCTGCGCGAAGTGCTTGTCCTGCCCCTCGACCTCAAATCCCAGGCACGCCGTGAAATCCTCCTCGTTGCCAATCATGACATCCACGTATTTCGCAATCTCCCGATTCACCTCCCGCGCCGCCTTTTGTCCACCAATGCTCTGCCAGAGCGAAGGCCGATAATTGAGATCGTAGGAGACAATCACCCCGTGCTGGCGCGCGGCTTGAGCGGCTTCCAAGGCGAGCCGCGCCGTGGTCTCGCTCAGTGCGGCGAAAATGCCGCCCGTGTGGAGCCAGCGGACGCCGCGTTTCGCAAACAGATCGTCCCAATCAAAATCACCCGGCTTGAGCTGGCTGGCTGCGCTGTGACCACGATCCGAAACCCCCACCGCCCCGCGCACGCCAAAACCGCGTTCGGTGAAATTCAGCCCGTTGCGCACGATGCGCCCGACCCCGTCAAAGGGCAGCCACTTGATGAACGAAGTATCAACGCCGCCCTGAAGAATGAAGTCCTCAAGCAACCGGCCGACTTCGTTGTCCGCAAACGCGGTCAGCACTCCCGTTCGGAATCCAAAACAGCGACGCAACCCGCGGGCGACATTATATTCCCCGCCGCCTTCCCAAACCTTGAACTCGCGCGCCGTGCGGACGCGGCCTTCGCCCGGATCCAGGCGGAGCATGATCTCACCGAGAGAGAGGAGGTCGTATTTGCAGGCGTCGGCAGGCTTGAGGTTCAACAGCGGCATAGGCTGGGAGATGGGATAGCAGTTTGCAGGGAAGCGAGCTAGTTCAGTTTTCGCAGCAACACGGTGCGACGGACAAAGGACGAAGCGCGAATGACGAATGTCGAAAGAAGCCCGAATTCCGAATGACGAATAGCGATGAGTGGAGGGTCACTTTGAAAAACTGCCGGGTATGATTTTTCCGAGCACCACGGACTTTTTGGCGCCGGTTGCGCCGCAGACGTTGCCGGGCCGACCGCGCAGGGTCTCGTAGGCGAGCAGAGCGAAGGCGAGGGCTTCCTTGGCGTCGGTCTTGAGTTTGAAATCCTCTACAGTGAGCCATTCGCCGGCACCGGTGTATTCGCGCAGCATACGGCGCAGCGTGGGATTCCTGGCGCCACCACCGCCCAGGATGATCTGCAGTTTCGCAAGTTGGGCGAGGGTGAGTTTCGGAAAAACGAAACGGCGGTAGGCGTCGGCGACACTGGCGGCGGTGAAGGCCGTGGCGGTGGCGACCATATCCTCGGGGCGCAAGCGGAGCCGGGTCGCGGAGGAAAAGAAGGGACACAGAAACATCTCGCCGAATTCCTCGCGTCCGGTGGTCTTGGGCGGGCGGCGCTTGAGAAAGGGATGCCGCATCAAATCCTTCAGCAGCGGTTCGGAGACTTTGCCAGCAGCCGCCATTTTGCCGTCGCGATCGAAACCGCATTTGCCGTTGGTGAGCGAAGTCACGATGGCGTCGATAACCATGTTGGCCGGTCCGGTGTCAAAAGCGATCACGTCCCCAATACGTGCACCCTGCGGCAGGAAGGTGAGATTTCCGATACCGCCGAGATTCTGGAGGATACGCGGGCGGGTCGGGTCAGTGAAGAGAGCCCAATCCAGAAATGGAACCAGCGGTGCGCCCTGCCCTCCGGCCGCCATATCACGCACCCGGAAATCCGCGACGGTGGTGATGCCCGTGCGCTCAGCGATGACCGAAGGCTCGCCGATTTGGAGCGTCGAGGGATATTCCGCGTTGGGAAGATGGTGGACTGTCTGCCCGTGCGAACCAATCGCCGCCACTTGCGAGGCCTTATGCCCGGCCTTGCGTATGACCGCCAGGGCGGCCTCCGCAAACCGCTCGCCCAACGCGAAATTCAATTCGCAAATCTCGGCCACCGTTCCGTGGAGGCACAGGTGCAGCACCCGCTTTCGAAAGGCTGGAGCAGAGGGCAAATGGCAGTGCGCGAGGACCTTCGCCTGCACGCCACCCTTGGGCCGGTCGGATATCCTGGCGAGAACGGCATCTATGCCATCGGCCGAAGTGCCGGACATGAGACCCACGACCAATGGGGAACGAGGCAAACTTCGGAAAGGGCCGGCTGGCGGAACGTGTTGCACGGGAGCAAAGTAGAGCGCAAATCCAGCCACTGCAAGGCGAGGCTCTTTGGGCTGCTTCCTGAACGAAGGATGCACGCAGCCGGGGATGCTTGAGGCGAAGGCGCAAGAGCCTGCACCGTCGGGCATATAACGTTCGTTATATGGACGTTTTGGTCCGGCTGACGGCATGATTTCGGTTTGAACCCTTGATGATCCGCGGGACCTATTTTCCAGTGTCTGCCAGGGCCTTCCATGGCGACAGCCCGCTTGAATTTTGCCTCCCTGCCCCCCTTTGCGGGTGGCGGGCATTCGACGTGCCCAGCTTTCGCTTCCCCCTCAACCCGAAGACAAGATGATGAACTCCAAACTTAAGACCCAAAACCTTTCCTCCACCCTGCACCGGCTGGTGATCGGCGCGATTGCTTTGCTCACGTTTCTGTTGCTGGGCGCAACCATGGCGAACGCCGCCGATGCCACCGGTGACTACCGTTCAGCAGCAAGCGGCAATTGGAACGCCATCGCGAGCTGGGAAAGGTTTAACGGCACAGCCTGGGTGGCCGCCGCCGCGACGCCAACCTCGGCCGACGGGGTGATCACCATTCGCAACGGCCATAACGTCACCAATTCCGCCAGCGGGCTCACCTACGATCAAACCGTGGTGGAAGCCGGCGCCCTGGTGGTGGTGGCTTCGGGAGTGACCAGCACGCTCAACAACGGAACCGGTACGGATTTGGTGATCAATGGCACGTGGCTGAACTCGGGCGGAACGTGGACCATGACCGGAGCGGCGTGGTCAGTGGGCGCAGGTGGCACGTACATCCATAACACCACGAGTTCTTTTGCAACGCCCGTTGGACAGGGAACGTTTGATCCGGCCAGCACCGTGATCGTCCGCGGCTCCTCCACTCTTTCTCCGCCACAATCTTTTTCCAACCGCACGTTTGGCTCATTGGTATATGAGAGCACATCCGGGAATTGCCTTATCGCTTCGCCCACCGGGACCACCACCTGCCTGGTCGCCAGCAATCTGGTTGTCGGCCTCACCGGGGCCGGCACGGTTTCCCTGGCCCTCAGCAACACGGTGGCATTCAACATTGTCGGCAGTGTGACGGTCGGCGCAGGCAGCACCTTCGCCTTCAGCAGCAACAGCATCACGCTGGGAGGCAATCTCACGAACAACGGTTCGCTCGCCTTCAACTATGCGCAGGGCAGCACCACCATCACGGGGGCGACCTGCGTCGTGGCCGGCACCACCCCGATTACTTTCGGCACCAACCTCACGATCAACAGCGGAACCGCGGTGACGCTGTTGCAGGGGGTCGTTTTATCCAACGGCACCACGACGGTCAGTGGCACGTTCAACTGCGGCACCAATGTGGCCACCGGCGCGGCCAACTTTACCCTGGCCTCGGGGGCGACACTCGGGATTGGCCATACCAACGGCATCGCCGCCTCGGGAGCGACGGGTAACATCCGGGTCACCGGCACGCGGAGCTTCAATACCGGGGCGAATTACAACTACACGGGAACTGACGCGCAAACCACCGGCAGCGGCCTGCCGGGCACGGTCAACAATCTTACCATCAACAACCCGGTGGCGCTCACCGCCGGGGGAGTGACATTGACCACGAACGTGACCGTGGGCGGCACGCTCAATTTGACCCAGGGCAGGCTGATTACGAGCACCAATCTGGTGAACGTTGCCGACGCGGGCTCGGTCAGCCCGGCGGGCGGCGGCAGCGGCTCGTATGTGGACGGCAACCTCCAAAAGACCTGGGCTTCCACGGGTACCAAGGCCTTCATTTTCCCCATCGGCGCGAGCACCAACTTCGCTCCGTGCGCAGTCACCAACCTCATCCTCACCGTCGCCGGCACACTGATCGCCAGCACCACGAACGGCGAGAACGCCAACATTTCCTCGTCCAGCATCATTTCGACCCAAGATGCCAATCGAAGCTGGACGATGAGCGCCGGCGGCGGTCTCACGGCTTCCAGCTACAGCGCGCTCTGCACCCCGCTCACCGCGGATCTGGATGGCGGCGCCACCATCGCAAATTTCGTGATGGAGAAATGGAATGGCAGTTCCTGGACCCGCGCGGTCAGCAGCTCCGTTTCGGGCAATACAGTCACCGGCACGGGCTTTGCCTCGTTCAGTGATTTTGCCGTAGGGGAACCCGCGGCGGTGCCGACCAATCCGGCGGGGATCGGCGCCGCTTCTCCCTCCAGCGTCGGCCGTGGCAATACCACGCTGCTGACCGTGACGGTGGTGCCCGGCACGAATCCATCCAGCACCGGTCTGGGCGTGGTCGCGGACCTTACTTCCATCGGTGGTTCGGCCAGCCAGTCGTTTACTGACTCGGGAACGAATGTGTTTTACTACGTGGCCACGGTGTCCTCGGGCACCTCGCTGGGTGTGAAATCCCTGCCCTCACTCATCACCGATGCCCAAAGCCGCAGCAACACGGCCAACATCTCGCTGACGGTGATCGGACTCTCGCGTGTGTGGTCGGGTCTCTCGGGTACGGACGACAATTGGACGAGCGGCGCGAATTGGACCGGAGGCTCCGCCCCGGTATCCCCCGGGGATGCCGTGGTCTTCGCGGGTTCGACCCGGTTGACTCCGGTGCTCGACACTTCCTTCTCGGTGCCCAGCCTCACTTTCGACAGTACGGCGTCCGCTTTCACGCTCAGCGCGTCCGGCGGCAGTTCGCTCACCTTGAGCGGCGGGACCGGCCTGACCAACAACTCCGCCAGCCCGCAGGCGGTGAACTTCCCGATAACTCTTGGCTCCGCCCAGACCTTCGAAGCCGATGGCGCGGGAACATTGACCGTCGGCGGTAATGTGACCAACGGGGGCAACCTGCTCACCGTCGGCGGGGCGAACGGCTCGGCCATCAGCGGAGCAATCTCGGGTGGCGGCGGTTTGACCAAGAACGGCAGCGGCTCGCTTGGCCTGTCGGGTGCAAACAGCTACGGCGGCGCAACCGCGATCAATGCCGGAACGGTTTCCGTGAGCGGTGGTTCGGCGATTCCGGACGGCTCGGCGGTCACGCTCGCCAATGCGAGCGGCGTCACCCTGAGCGTGGGCGCGAACGAAACCGCCGGCTCACTGGCGGGCGGCGGAGCGAGCGGCGGCACGGTTGCGCTCGGCGCCAACAGCCTCACCGTGGGCGGCACTTCCGGCTACGCGGGCGCGGTTACCGGCTCCGGCAAACTTATTCACACCGGCGCGGGCACGCTGACGCTCAGCAACGCCTCCGCCATTGGCAGCAGCTTCACCACGAGAGTAGAAGGCGGCACCGTGGACTTCAACCGCAACGGTGCGGCCATCTCCGGCATCATCGGGGCCGGCAACAAAGTGGAACTGGCCGGCGGCACACTCCAACTGAGCGGAAACGTTCAGGGCAATATCAGCATCAGCTTTGGTGAGCTGGACATCTATTCGGACTCGACGCTTAGCATCAACCGAAATTCCACCGGCACTTCCGCGACGAGCCCCACCTTCAGCTTCCCGCTCGACTTCAAAGGCAACGCCGGTCTTTCCTTCATCTATAATGACCGCATCACCGGCGGCACCACCGTATTCGACGCGGCGTCGCACACGCTCGAAGCGAACGGCAAGCTGACTCTCGGATCGTTCGGCGTCACCATCAGCAATCCCATCAATGAATCCGGGGGCAGTTATTCGTTCACCAAAGCGGGCCCGGGCCAGCTCAATCTGAGCGGCATCAACACTTACTCCGGCGGCACGACCAACCTGGCGGGCATCATCGCCGTGAACGGCAGCTCCATGCTCGGCACCGGCCCCCTGGTCCTGGCCGGTGGCGACTTGCTCGGTACTTCGACGCGCGCGGGCGTGCCCCTGAGCAACTCGATTATTTTGGCGACCGCCGGCGCCGGCACGATTTACGGCGACAGCACGGCAACCCCGCCCTCGACCCGGGTCGTCTCCTTCGCCGGCGGCTTGGGGGGCACGAATGGGACATTCCGCGTGGGTAACAAAGGTCTGGCCAACAACACCTTCTCGCTCCGGGTCACCGGCGGCGGCTACACTTTCACGCGTCCAATTCTCGTCGGCGACTCCGGGTTCGATACGGCGGGCGCCATCTCCGGTCTCCAAATCTTCAACGACAACACGTCGGGCGACGTGACCTTGAGTGGCGTTATCTCCGGAGCGGGCTTCCTCCAGCGCGACATCGGCACCGCGGGCAACGGTGGCAACCTCATCCTGACCGCCAGCAATACCTTCTCCGGCGGCATCTTCATCGCCGGCGGCCTGGTCGGCTTCGGGGTCAATTCGACCTCCTCGGGCGGCGCGGTCACCTCGGGGCCCGTGGGCACCGGGGTGGTGGAAATTGACAACGATCCCAACGTCGGCTTTTTCGCGTCGGGTGGCGCGCGAATCATCGACAATCCGGTCTATCTGAACGGTCCCACCAATGTCCACATCATCGGCGCCAACGACCTGACGATGACGGGCTGGTGGAATGTCGGGAATCTTGCCAAGACCCTGACGGTGGATAACACGGGCCTCACCACCCTGTCCGGCGTGCTGAGCAACAACGCCTCCCTGGCCAAGACCGGTGCGGGCGACCTCGCGCTTTCCGGCAACAACACGTTCGCCGGCACCCTTTCGGTGCGCTCGGGCAACCTGATCATTCCGACGATCAACAACGCCAGTTCCAGCGGCCCGCTCGGCAACAGCGCCAATGCGGTCGTCCTGGGCGCCAGCGGCAACACCGGCACCCTCAAATACACCGCGGCCTCCGGCGCCACTTCGAGCACCAAGAAGTTCACCATGGCTTCCGCCGGCAGCGGGGTGTTCAACATCGTTGACGCCGGGCAGAACCTGACCCTCAGCGGCGTCATTGACGGCAGTGGCACATTATCGAAGGCGGGCTCCGGCACTCTGACGCTGTCCGGCGTGGATACCTACACCGGCGATACGAGCATCACCCTGGGCACCCTTGCCCTCACCGGCAGCGGCAGCATCGGCAACTCCTCCAACATCGTGGTCGCCAGCGGGGCGACGTTCGACGTCTCTGGTCTCTCAGGTGGTTCGGTCACGCTGAGTGCCGGCCAGACGCTTAAGGGCAATGGCGGGGTAAACGGCACGGTGGTTGTCGCGAGCGATGCGACCGTGGCACCCGGCGCCTCCATCGGCACGCTCTACTTCACGAACTCTCCGACCCTCGCGGGCACGAGCAGCATGGAGATTGATCGCGGGGCCGGACCAAACGCCGACAAGCTCGTAGTTGTCGGCGCCGGTGTTACCTATGGCGGCACACTCCAGGTCACGAACCTGGGCGCCGCACCCCAAGGCGGCGACAGCTTCGACCTCTTCGATGCGACGTCTTTCGGTGGCTGGTTCAGCTCCTACAACCTGCCGGCACTCGGCGCAGGGCTCAATTGGTACACCGGCAACCTGACCAACGACGGTTCCATTCTCGTCAACACGGCGCCGACCGCGACGGACAAGACCTATACGCGGGCGTCAGGCACGACTCTCAAAATTGCGAAGACCGACCTCCTCGTTGGCGCGAGCGACCCGGATAGCGGAGATACCATCGTCTCGGCCAGCGCGGTGGATTCCGGCACGGAGGGCGCGACGGTCACCCAGAACAGCACCTACATCTTCTATGTGCCCGCGAACAACAACAGCGACGTCGTGCAATTCAGCGTCGCCGATAGCCGCGGCGGCCTGACCACCAACAACATTTACATAAACATATCGAACGCCGGTGGCCTGGCCCAAAGCCTGGCTTATTCCCCAAGCGGCGTGACCGTGGTTTTTGCAGGCATACCCGGCATAACTTATGCTGTCCAACGTTCGGCGACGGCTGATTTTGCCAGTTACGATACTTTGCTGACCACCAACGCCCCATCGGGGGGGATATTTACGATTACGGACAGCAGTCCGCTGAATCCTTCGGGGTTCTATCGGACCATGTCTCAATAGTTGTTTTTGACCACCTCGATCGAATTACGACGCGCAAGAACCTATGAAGCAGAAAATTCCATTAGTTTTTCTGGGATTGTTGCTGGCCGTGTCAGCCCAGGGCGCCGTTTACAACTTTGCGTTCAACAGCGGTTTTGCCAACAGCGGCAACATCCCCGACGGAAACCTCAGTGGTTGGAGTGACAGCCGGACGGTCGGCGGCATGCTCGATCAAATCACCGACGTGTCGGTGAAGCTCAATATCGCCGGCGGGTTTAACGGCGATCTCTACGCGTACCTGACCTACAACAACGTGCTGGTTCCTCTGGTCAACCGCGTGGGCGTGGGTACGGGCAATGCGTTTGGTTACGGGGACTCCGGCCTGAACATCACGCTGACCGACAGCGGGGCGAACAACATCCACTTCTATCAGAGCGTTCTCGGCTATGCGACGAGCATTGCGGACGGCAGCAACTGGCGTCCGGACGGCCGGGCCATCAGTCCGTTGAGCAGCCCGTCGGCATTTGACGCGGGCGGCACGATGAGTTTTGCGGATTACCTGAATATGAACCCGAATGGCACGTGGACGCTGTTTATTGCGGACGTCTCGGGCGGAGGCGGGACGCCGCAATTGACGAGCTGGGAGCTGGATATCACGGCAGTCCCCGAACCGGTCAATGTGGCGCTGGGTATTTTCACCGCGCTGCTCGCGCTCGGCGGCTGGTGGCGCAGCCGGCGCAAGGGTTGATCCTCAGGGGTACATCCTGGCGCGGAGCGCGGCTGTCCACAGCCGCAGCGCATACGAACGCGTTTCCGGCGCGCCAATCAATTCTCACGCTTCTCACAATTTGTTACCGCTGCGGCGGGGGACAGCCGCGCTCCGGGGCAGTGTCCGGAGACGACCACCCTCAATCCCCTTCCGACTTCTCGCTTGTGCCGCCGCGCCGGCTCCTCTTGAATCGCGCGAATGGACGCCGCTGATTGGTCAGCCGGAACACGCGATCATCCTGATCGCCGTGTACGCAAGCGTTTTCCGGGTCCGGGCGCCGTCCGCCTTTATCACCTCGTTGACGAATTTAGCGGCGCGTTGATTTACGCCATGGCCGTCTTCAGTCCCTGGGCGCTGGGCACCACCCAGCTCTGGGCGGTCTGGACAATGAATATCGCGGGCTACCTACTCGGCACGCTCCTCCTGATGAAATTCTGGATCCGGGGTGTGGCGGGATACCCGGCGGCCAGGTGGGATTTCGGCGAAAGGGAGTCCGGCAAAGCGCCTGGTCGCGCCGCTTCAAAAATCACGGTCGCTCTCGCAGCGTTCAGCGTACTGGTTGTCGGTTATTGTTTGATCAGCGCGGCGAATGCGCGGGCAGTGTTTCATCCGCGCGATCTTAGTTTCGAATATTTCGAGCCCGTCAAATGGCTCCCGCACAGCCTCGACGCGCACCGTTCGTGGCGGGCTTTCTGGACGTATCTCGGACTGGCCTGGGCCTTCTGGTCCGTACGCGACTGGCTGCTGGGCAAATCCGAGACGGAATCGCGAGTGCACACGCACTCGCGCGAAGGAGAGGCGGGCCCGGCCTTCCCGGCGCGCCTCCGCAGGCTGCTCTGGCTGCTGGCCATCAGCGGCGGGTTGCTCGCGCTGGAAGGCATCGCCCAGCGGATCGAGGGTTCGGGCCGCATCCTGTTCATCTGGAAAGCGACGGTTAACAAGGAGGCGGAAACGCAGTTCGGACCGTACGCCTATCGCTCCAACGCCGCGCAGTACTTCAACCTGCTTTGGCCGGTGTGCGTCGGATTCTGGTGGACGCTGCAGCGCACCTCCGTCCGCCGCGATCGCGCCCATCACATCCTGCTGGGTTGCGCCGCGCTGATGGCGGCCTGTCCGATTATTTCCACCAGCCGAGGCGGCGCGCTGATCACCATCGGGATTGCCGCGCTGGCCACCGTGCTCCTGCCCGTTTCGCATTTTCTTTTTGGCGATTACCTGCGACGCCGGAGCCGGCGGCGCAGTTCGGCCGGCGTGGTGCTGCTGGCGTTCCTCGGCGCCGCCATGATTCTTGGTTTTGCGCTGGGCTGGACGTCCCTCGCCCCGCGTATGGAAAAACTGCGCGAGGGGGCGGATTATCGCGAGCAGATGTACGCCAACGCCCGGCCCATGGCCCGCGATTATCCGCTGTTCGGTACCGGTCCCGGCACCTTCGAAACCGTGTTTCAGCTCTATCGCATCACGACCAGCACTTACTGGCCGGCCCAATTACACAATGATTGGCTCGAAACGCGGATCACCTTTGGCCTGATGGGAGGCGCCTTGATTGCGGCGGCATTCGTCCTGGCCTGCAGCCGGTGGTTCACCCCAGGCGTGATCCACGGAGGCCGGCGGTTCATGCTGCTACTGTGGCTGGCCCTCGCCGGGTGCCTGGCGCACGCGCGCTACGATTTTCCGTTCCAGATCCACTCCATCCTTTTTTTGTTCCTGATCTGGTGCGCGATACTTTCCATCGTCACCCGCCGGCCGGTTCAGACCGCGTAATTCCATCAACGCCCCATTCGCTGCCTGGCCTCCCCTTCCCGCACCACCGCGGCCTCACCGAGTTCCACCGCCGTCTGTCGGCCCAGAAAATCCAGGAGCACGGCGACGCGCTGGCGCGCCGGCATGACCCGGGTAATGACGGCATTGAGGTTATGGAAGGCGCCCCCTGAAATAATTACGGTTTCGCCGGGCTGAAGTCCCGGCGGCAGGATATGCACCTCGCGGTGCCCCACACTGGCACGCAAATCGGCAATCACCGCATCGGGAATCGCCGGCCAGTCCCGTCCGAAATGCACCACGCCACACACCCCGCGCGCGTGGCTCACCTGCCGCAATCGGGCACTTAATTCAAAACGCGCAAAGACATAACCGGGGAAGAGCGCCTCCGTAAACCATACCGGTCCTCCGCGCGTCGAACGCTGAAACCGGATGCGCGGCAGGAAGACCTCCAATCCCATCTCCTTTTGCAGGTGGGCGGCGGCGATGTGCTCATGCCGCGGTTGCGACCGCAGGCAAAACCACGATAGCCCGGGACCAGGCTGGCCACCGGAGAAAGTCATATCGCCACGGCCACGTCATCTCTTGGCCGGATAGGTCGAGTAATAGTCGTGGTACTTGTAGTAATAATAATCCGCGGCAGTCGGACGGACCGCATTGAAGATGACCCCCAGGACGTTGACACGCCGTTGATAGAGCAGATGGAGCGCCGCGTGGGCAATCCGCGCCGAGGTATATTCCGAGCGGACGACGAACAGGGTCGCGTCCAAGAGCGGGGCGAGGCTCGTGACGTCATCCGCCGCCATCACGGGCGCCGTGTCCACGACCACGTACTCGTACTGCGCCGCCACTTCCTTTACAAAAGTTTCCATGGCTGGGCTGACAAAGAGTTCGCTCGAGTGCGGCGTCAAGGCGCCACGGGAAATGATCCAGAGATTGGGAACCTTCGTGGGTCGCACGGCATCCTGTACTCTCAAGCCCTTGGAGAGGATTTCGGATAAACCCGGTTCCGCCGACAGGCCGAAATGCGAGTGCAGCGTGCCTCTGCGAAGATCGGCGTCCACCAGCAGCACGCGCACGCCGGAATTGGCCATGGTGGCGGCCAGGTTCGTGCACGTGACCGACTTGCCTTCCGAGGGCACGGAACTGGTCACCAGCAGCGTCCGGGGACGCGTGCCATTTTCGCCGCTGAACAGCAGCGAAGACCGGAGATTGCGATGCGACTCGACGAACGAATGGCGGGTGTCTTCGGGGCCGATCAGGACCGTACCGCCCTTCGTGCCCAGGGTGGCTTCGCGTGGTATCTGCGCCAGCACGGGTTCGGTAAACAATTCCTGCAGCTCGATGAATGAATTCATCCGGTCATCAAGGCGATCGATCAGCATCAGGATGAGGAAGCTCAGGAACAACCCCGCGACGCCGCCGATTATGAGACGGTTGATCAGGATGCCACGGTCCGGAAGAGCCGGACTCGCCCGCTCCAGAACGTTCACGCTTTCCGGACTGATTTGTTTGTTGACGTCCAGCGTCTGCATGGTCGCCAGCAGGCGGTCGTAGAGCTGCTGGGTTCGCTGCGCATCCGTCTTCAAGCGCTCGTACTCGGCGGTTTTCCGACTCACGTCGAGGCAACGGGCGTCGGCCTCGCGCACGTCCTTCTCCAGATTTTGGAGCTGGAGATCCAGGGAGCTTTTCCAGCTTTCCAACTGTTCCTTGCTTTGCTGGCGGAAGATGCCCAGCAAGCGCTCGCGCCGGGCGATTTCCTCCCGCAGGAGCACCATCTTCGGGTGTTTGGGCTTGAGGTACTGTCCGAGATCCTCCACTTCGGCCTTGAGCAAAAGCAACTGCTGCTTGGCGCGGAAATAATCGGATTTGCCCGCCTCGTTCACGGCGTTCGCGCCACCGGTGGTGTTTTGCCCGATCAACTCCTCCGCGGCCGGAAGCGGCGTTCCCGCCTGCTGCCGGCGTTCCAAATTTTGGTCCAACGTGAGCATCTCCAGCAATTCACGCTCCGACTTCAGGGTGGAAAGCCGGGAGTTCAATGACGCCAGCGCGCTGATGGCATTGTTGCCCTGCTCCTGCAGGAGCACCACGCTGTTGCTGCTCCGGAAGGCCACCAACTCGGCGTCTGACTTACGCAACTCACGCTGGAGTTTTAAGACCTCCTCCTCGAGACTCGCGAGCGTTTGGTCGGACGTTTCCAGGCGCATCTGGCGCTTGAGCAGGATGAATTCGTCCATGTCGGCCTGCAAAAAGGCCGACGTATACTCCTGGCTCTCACCCGTGGCTGAGATCAAAAAAATCGTGGTTTTGGGCAGGATCGTAACCTTGAGGCTCACCTCGCAGGGTGTGAGATTCGTACTTTGGGCCCGGACGCGCTCAATCGCGCGCCGGCGCACGGATTCGCTTTGCATCAGCGCCCCTTGCGTTCCGAGGAAATTGCCCATTTCTTCGGTGAACACCGCGCCGTCGGGAATCGCGAGCTTGCTGCTTACGATCAGCCGGCCCAACGAAGTGAACAACGGCTTCTCCAAGCTGTACAGCAGGAACTGTACGCCCACCCCCAAGCCAATCCCCAGAATCGGAATCCACCACTTGGAAAGCAACAATCGGCGAAACCGATGTACCCGGGTCAAAAACCGGGTGCGCCATGCGTGGCGGTCCTGGGCGGCGTTGGCTTCGACGGGAAGGTTGGCAGGATTCATACGCGATGGGTCCATCAAAGATTGATCAACTTTGACGGCACCAGTATGAAATCATCCGGCTGGAGCACGAGGTCCTTCTCGATTTTGCCGTTTTCCAGAATGTCCACGAGGTTCAATTCAAAGGTTTGTTTCGTGCTGATGTCCCCGCCCATGCGCGTGACTTTCACGTGTTTTTTGTCCGCAAAATCCGCGAAGCCGCCGGCGCGCAGGATCGCCTTGCTGGCGGTGATATTTTCGTTCACCGCGATATCGAATGGCCCCTGGTTGCGAACCTGCCCATACACGTAGACCCGGCCCATGTACTTGTTCGCCACATCCACCGCGATGACCACCGTGGCGCGAAAGTAGTACTCCTTCTCCAGCATCGTTTTGATCGTATCGCACATCTGCTTGCACGTTTTGTCCGTGCACGCCACGCGGCCGATGTAGGGCACGTCCAGCTCCCCCGAATCGGCGACGGTCAGGCTTTTGGGCAGCTCGCGGTCCTCCATTATTTGGAAAGCCACCTTGTCGCCGGCGCGCAGCTTGTATTTGTCGTCGGGAACGTAACTGCTGAGATTGGAAGGCAAAATACCGGACGCATTCGTGCCGGAGAGCGCGGGTGCGGGGACCGCTGACAACGTGGAATTGGTTCCCGGCAAAGGTTGCGCCTGCGCGGCAGTCCTGAGCCCACTCAGCGCCAGCAAGGCACACATCAACATCCAACTGGCACTGCGTAACTTCACCCCGTTATTGTCTAAAAATTATAAGTCAGGTTCAAGCTTAAGATGTTGTTCAGGTATCCCTGGTCAGGCTGATTGGACGTGCGAAAATAAACTGAATACCCGACGGAACCGGAGAGTTTGCGTGAGAGGGTCCGGCCAACGTTGAAGGCGAGCGCGTATCGGTCAAAGATTTCCCCTGACCCAAACGCCTGGCTTCCATGCTGGAAATCAAAAGAGGCGGCCAGGGAATAGTCTTTGATAATATTCAGACCCGCGGCGAGCCGCGCAAAATAAAGATCCAAGGTGCCACCGCCAAAAGCGAAGCTAAGGTTTCTTCCGGCGGCCAATGTATAATTCACATACTGGTTCAGCCGGTGCTGGAGTTCAATGTCTCCATACATGCCGGTGAGCGAGGAAGATCCCGGGAGCGCCTCTCCCAAAGGTCCGAAGACGGTATAACCTCCATGCAGGCGCATGTGAATGTATTCGGTCAACGGGCTGTCCACGAAGCCCCCGGCGTTCCATTGCAAGCCGTCTTGGAAAGGCACTCCCGGGGCGAGCGTATCGTAGTGAACCACGGCCGTGCCGAGCTCGAGCCCGGCAATGGTTTGCGGCTGAAGCTGATATCCGAGAGAGCCGGAAAAGACCTCTGCCTGGCCCGAGGGCTGGGAGGGGTTTCCCGTCAAAGTGACAAAGTTCTCATGATCAAAACCCAACTGAACGATAAACTTGTTCAGGTCCCACGTTCCGGAGACACCCACCACGTTTTGTAATTGCGCATAGTCTCCAGTGCCCGTCACGGTCGGGTTCTCAAGCGCGTTCTGCGTCACGTAAGCCCGGTCGTGGAAGTTGAACAGCCAATCGCCCACCACCGCATCAAAAGACAGGGCGGTACCTGGCAGGAGGTAATAGCGGTTCAAATCGGGATGCAGGACATAAAACGAGTAGCCAACACCAAATCTGAGGTTCAGACTGTTATGTTCAGTCAGCGGCCAAACCATCTGGCCGTCCAGTTGCGGCCTGAAAATAACGTCCGCTTCCGGATCCGTCTGGCTCAGGTTGATGTTGTCGTTGAAATCAGTATATAAGCTTGAACCGAAGCGCCAACTGGTGTCGCCAACCTGAAGGTTGTAGTAGCCCACCGTCGAGGCGGCTTCCCGACGTTGTCTGGCTGCGTCCTCGCCGGCGAGGGACATTCTCACGGCTTCCTGCGCACTGCCCGCCGTGACAAAAAGCGCCAGAATCACGGCGCTTAAGAGGGCACCGCCGCAAGACCGCCTCCACTCCACGAGCGCTGCCGAGATCATGGAGAAGTTTCCCTCTCTTCGCCGGGCAAACGACGAGAACCTTTAAAGTAACCATTGACCCCATCGTAAGCCACCATCACGAATCCCTTGCCCGTGAGAAAACCGTATTCAGGACAGTTCCGAGTTGCTCCGAACCGGAACGAGTGCATTTCAACCACGACAATCGAGGGCCAGTATCGGTTCCAATCGAGCGACTGGAGCACCTGGAGATCGTGCCCCTCGACATCAACGACCAGCAAGTCAAAGTTGTTGCTCATGCCCACCGAATCAAGAATGCTGGTCAGAGTTCGCGGCTGCAGGAAGCGCTCCCCGGCCAGTTGGACCCCTTTGGGCGTTACGAGGGAATCCCCGGCCACGCGTGAAAACGCCGGATTGTCAAATTCGGAAAACTTCAGTGGTTCGCCCTGGTCGGACACCAGAGCTTCAACGGTACGGTCAAAAGGCCTGGTTTCACGATGGCGCCTGATCATTTCCGGATTTGCGTCTATGGTCACACCCCGCCAGCCTTGTTTGTAGAGAGCGAAGGTATTCGACCCACGAATGGGCTCATTTGCTCCCACTTCCACAAAACTGCCGGGCTTTCGCGTAGGCAACAGGCATGCAAGTATCCGATCCTCCCCAAATTGCGAATACGACACGGCCGCCAATGGGTCCAGAAGTCTCAGGCAGATGCGCGTAATCGCGCAGGCAATGAATCTTGGTAATCCAAAACTCCGCCGGTACGCCGCCACATCCTCACGCAGGTAACTCATGGAGACGCCGACCCAGTGCGAGCAGGCTGTCCGTCAGAGCCGCCGCAGGGCGGCAGACAATCCTTGCCGGCGATTTGGTCCACTCTCTCCTGACAACGCTCCCGCAGCCAACTCTCCACATGCTCAAGTGGAACGCAAATGTCGGGCTCCATATATCCCGAAGCAGAGGCGACCTCGTCGCAACTGACATACGTGTAGTCCAGTTCCCTGGCCTGGCACAAGGACCAATAGCACACGCTGCCGCGCGGGACATTTCGTCCAATGAGCTCGAGAACGTGGCAATTGCCGGCAGGGACAAAAAGGAGATTGGTCAGACCCGCTCCGTGAGGAGCCACGACCATATCGGCCCGAGAAAAAAGTTCCGCCTGGGCCGCAAGATCAAGGCCCTCGCAAAAAACGGTTTCAAATCCTGATGCTTCCAGCAGCTTCAGCAGCAGATTCTCATTGACGACCTTCCGCCGCGCAGCGTCGGCTCGTGACACGTAAATCCTCCGGCCCGCGCCAACCGGCGTCTTCGCCAACAGGGCACCGCACAGGCGCTCAGAAAGCCAGTTCGTAACCCGACGCAAGTGAAAACCCGACGGCATAATCGGTGGTGCGTACCACAAATCGGCAAGCTGAACAAAATCGCCCGGTTGGATCTGTACCAGGTTTTGAGCGGGCACACCGAACGCTGCAAGCGCCTCAAGCTGCGTCGGCGTGGTCTTCGTCGAAACAAGGTATTTCGTTTCCGGGGGTAGCGCGTCAATGACTTCATACAGCCGGTACAACGTGTCGGTCAGCCAGTGATAATATGCACCAGGACCAAACCCGATAAGGGGAAAGACCGGTCCTTCGATGATACGCGGCTTTGCTTTGCGCCTGTAATATCCTGGCTGGTTCACGACATACTCGCGCCAAAAGAAATGATGTTCCAAAAGCACGGAGCCATCCGCCAGAAACAGCAATCCTTCGTCCCCTTCCAGCCTGGCGTTGCCAAGACGCGCCAAATATCTGTCGAAAACTGGGGCGCGGCGATGGGCGGCAAAGTGGGAGTGCGCCTCCCCCCCAAGACAGGCTGGCAGGGTGTGTTCGACCGGCGGAAGATTCTGCCACATGATCTTCTCCACGCGAAACCCCTGGGAACCGGAACCGCCTCTCAACAAACTCTCCTCCCGCAACGGTGGCCTCTGACCGAGTTTCCGCTTCACCCAGCGAATCATTTTGAACCGAAGGCGGCGAACCGGCAGCAGACAATCCCAAATCACCGTGGTTATATCCCGCACGGCCTTGCGCCGGCCATCCTTTGTTGGCGTGCTACTCACGGCCGATTTTCAGCAAGACCCTCTAGCTCAGCTTCAGATGAAAGACGGGCAACCTTTAATTTTGCCATGCTGCCAGCAATAAAAAAATGGAGGTTGGTTTGCACTGAGTTTAAACATGCTGTGCGTGAAGCGTGGAAGTGTCAAGTGATGGATGGCTATCGCCGGGCGGCGACTGCGGGAGCGGGAGAGCGACATGAATGAGCATGAGTGGTGAGCGGCAGTTCGCGGCCGCGGCGGGAATGGCTTACAAACTGATTCGCTGGAGCCGACGCCGGGCACTTCAGGACAGTACCGCCAGATGCGAAGGAGTTTCCTCTCCCCGGCCCTCTCCTCCAAGGGAGGAGAGGGAGAAAAGCCGAAACATGGCGTTATCGCCAAGCGGCGCCCGTCGGCACCTTCCCAACCACTGCCCAGACTTTAGCCTTGCCCCGATGTGTGTTGATCGAAGAAATACAGCGTATGGACAAACGCTGGCCACGGTTTCCGTTCCAAGCTTGCTGCTTCACAGCACTGTGCCCCTTCGCCAGCCGGCCCTTGGAAGCCCAACCCGCTGCCACGGTAACCACCACCGACTCAAACCCGGCGAAGGCCCCGACCGGGCCCAGGCCGGACCCGGCCGAAATGAAAAAGTTTCGCGCGCGCAACGATGCCCTGCTCAAAATCCTCCGCACGCCACCGGTCAACCGGGATGCCTTCGAAAACGGCGCGCGGGATTTGATCCGCGATTTGATACGAGCGAAGGAAGCCGGATCTTTCAGCAAACTGAAACAGGTGGCGGAATATTTTTGCCCTCCTCCCTTTCGCCTGGCCTGAAGGCGTCCATTCGTGAAAGCTCTCCCGAAAGCACCTGCTCGCGAAGAATTTTACGGGCGGGAGAAGCGAAAAATCCTCGCCGCAGCCTTGCCTTCCGCGCTCCACGCTTGACACCCACCCGCTTCACGTCATTCTATTTCCGGAGGGATTTCTCGCCCGGGGATCGCCGCTTGATTGAGCCGATTTCTTTCGCGGGCACAACCAGGGAAATTCAAAGCGACCAAAAACTATGCCGAGCACGCCAGCCAACCCTTTTGGGGAAGCCGAAGCGGTCCCTCTTTTGTCCATTATGACTTTTGCTTCCACCGGTCCCACTGGTCTCACCAGTCCCACCCCTCGCCAAAGAACGCTAAAAGGACGCTCAAAGGACGGCAAAGGGACGCCAAAAGAACACTCAAAGGACGCTAAAGACGCCAAAGGGACAACTCCTTCAAACAATCCTTTCCTCCCCTCCCGCGGTCAAACCAAGTCAAGCCAAGTCAAGGTTTGGTCCAACCACCAGTCAAACCAAAAAACCCAGCAATCAACCCTCGTCAAACCTGGTCAAACCAAAAAAATAGGGGGCCCCAAACTGCGAATCACGACCAGCCTGGCCTTCTGTGCCATCGGGCTGTTCCTCACTTCCTGCGCCAACCCTCGTAACCCCGCGACACCGCCTCATTCCCCCTGTGATTTCGACGTCCAATCCTTTGGCGCAAAAGCGGACGCGATCCAACTCATCGCCACCACCTTCGCCGGAACTAATTACGTCCGGCTGAATTCACCGCCAGCAGCGGCACCAACATCCGGCGCCGTCATCGAATTATTCGGCGCCGGCACGGCCACCAGCCACGGCTGCCACGAAGACCTGATCGCCCGCATCGAAAAGGTTTCCGAAAGCACAAATCTCTGGATCTCCACCTCGCCCACAGTTTCCAGTCAGACCGATTGCACCATCGGCACCGACAACGCCCATGCGTTCCAGGCCGCCGTCCGCGCCGCGCAAGGCCAGACGAACACCGCCGTTTACGTTCCGCCCGGCAAATACCTGCTCATGCCCACCGGCATCGGGTCCCGCGCCAACACCGTCAGTGCCGCCGTCACAATCACCGCTAGCGTTCGCTTCCGCGCCGACGATCCCGAACGCACCATCCTCCTCGGCAACGGCGCATGGCAACTCTGTGGCCGCGACCGCCCGACCTGCCAGCGTGGAACCCTCTTCGCCATCCAGGGTCCCATGCGCGCCGCTCACGAGTCGGCCATCTTCGAAAACCTCTCTTTCGACGGCGGCGTCCGCCACGGCCTGCTGACCACCAACGGCGCGGCCGGCTTCACCGCCGATGGTTTTCCGGGCTCCATCATTGATGGCTGGGGCTGGGATTGGACCCACGGTTCGCATCTCGACTGCGGCCAGGCGCCGCTACCGGCATTGCAGGTGTTTCAAAATTGCCAGTTTCGTCACTGGCGCGGGGAAATCCTCAAGAGCGTTACCTCGCGAAATGACGGGCTGATCGTCGTCAACCGTTGCAAATTCGAGGACAGCAATGCCTCGGGATTCAACTTCACATTTACCCATCGCATCGAGGACTGCCGCTTCGACCGGCTGCGGATGGCCATGGAGTTTTACGAGGGCTACTCGCAGGGCACGAGCCGCTTCATTCGCAACACGTGCACGAACCTGCCCCACGCGATTTCCCTCGTCGGCGCACTGACGGAGAATTCCGTATCCGCCTACGAAATCCTCAGCAATCGCTTTGACATGCCCGACGGTTCACTGTGCATCCAGGCAAGTCCCGTGAAGAACCTGACCATGGCCGGAAATGAAATCCATGGCGGACTGGGCGCTTTCTGGGTCACTTCCGCCGGCTACCAGGGCACCGATTGCAACCGCAACCTGCTCATCGAAGCGAATACCTTCATCGGTAACTACCGCCCTCTGGCACTGAACGGCAGCGGCGACAACCGCTCGGTGGACGTCCTCATCGCTTCCAACCGCGCCGAGGCGTGCAACCTTTTCCTGTGCGGCTATGGATGGTCTTCGAATGTGCTAGTGCGTGCAAACATCGCAAATGCGGCAATTTCTTCCGTCGAACAATCCGGCCAGTGGTTTACAGACGATGGCAGCAACCGTTGGCCACCTCACCCGGTGAGCTTCACCGACCCGCACCACCGGACAAACACACTCAGTTACGCGAACGGTTCCCGGCAGCAAATCCTTTCCAGTCTGGAACAGGAAGTCGTCTGCATAGTGGATGCCTCCATTCCCAAGATTCCTGTCGGCGCGCGGCTCCAGCTCGTCATCAAAACAGAGCGGTCGGGCGGAGTATCGCTGGCGTCGCAAGGGAAGCCAATCGCCAACGACCTCCGGAACACCGAGCTTGAGTTGCAATGGGATGGAAAAGGCTGGTCGAAGAATTAAAAGGGCGAGACTCATCCACACTGACTCGATGGAATTTATTGAGTAACCGCTCAAATATCGATATTTGGCCGCTCCGTTTCTTGCCCGCACCACCGCATCACACTATCTTGTTCGGCTGTGTGGCTAGCTCGAAATCTGCTCGGGGGAGTTTTACTTTCTCTCCTGGCGGTTTCACCCGTGCTGGCCGGCTCCGTTGTCACTATTAATGAGGACAACGTCATGGTCCTCAACGGCCGCAAGGTTTTCCCCATCGGCCTCTCGCCTGGGCCGCCCAACAACAGCCTCACCACCAGTGGCAATGATTCCTTGCAGGAGTTTCGCAATGCCGGCGCTCTCTTCTTCCGCATCAACCAGACGAACAACTGGAACGCCGCGCTGATCAACTACCAGCAGACCGCGCTTGATTGGGCCGCCGCGCACGACATGTATCTCTGGCTCAATCTCCGCGAACTCTCGCAGTTCCCCATCACCAGCACGAACACCGCCGCGAGTCTCCGCAACATTGTGGACACCTTTCGCGACCATCCGGCGCTCGGCGTCTGGAAAAACTACGACGAAGCCTGGTGGGGCGGCGTCAGCGTCTCGAACCTCCTCAACGGCTACAACGTAATCAAACAGGAAGACACGAACCATCCGGTCGTTCAGACGCACGCTCCACGCGGCTACGTGTCCGATCTCCAGCCTTACAATGTTGCCGCCGACGTTCTCGCCGTGGACATCTATCCCGTCGCGGCCACGCCGCCTTCGAATCCGCCGCCCACGAATTCCAACATCAGTGTCGTAGGCGACTGGACGCTCGAACTGGGCGAGGTCGCCGCCGGCCAGAAACAATTCTGGCTCATCGAACAAATCGCCTTCAGCGGGACGACGCCGCCGAGCAAAACACTCGTTTATCCCACATTTACACAGTCCCGCTACATGGCTTACCAGGCGATCATTGACGGCACGCGCGGCCTGATGTTCTTCGGCGGCAACATCGCCAACACGCTGAGCAACCAGGACGTGGTCGTGGGTTGGAACTGGTCGTTCTGGAACTCCACCCTCCGCCGGGTCGTGCGCGAACTCGGCGATCACAGTCTGCTTGCCGATGCACTGGTGGTCTCAAATTCCGCCCTACCGATCACGATCACAGGCAGTTCCGCGCCGGACTTGGAATACTGCGTCCGCGAAGTGCCACCCTACCTCTACATTCTCGCCAGCAAACGCGAAGGCACGAATGCCACCGTCACCTTCAGCGGCCTGCCCGGTTGGGCGGGCGTGGGCGATGTGCTGTACGAAACCAACCGCACGGTGACGGCCACCGCCGGCGAATTCACTGATACGTTCGTTCCGTTTGACGTGCACGTGTACCGGTTTGCCCAAAGCAATCAAACCGTGCGAATCCTGTATCCGCCACAAAACCAGACCAACTATCCCGGCACCGTCGCCAGCTTTTTTGTCTCGGCGGACGGAACCGGCCCCCTGGCCTACCAATGGCGCAAGAACGGGATCACGGTCACGAACGGAGGCAATGCTTCCGGCGCCACCACCGCCAGCCTGGTTATTTCCAATGTCACGGTCGCGGACGTCGGGAATTACGACGTCATTGTTTCCGGCATCGGCGCGGCCACGAGCGCCCCCGTGGCCCGGTTGGTGGTGACGAATCTTTCGCCCGAGATTGTCATTCGACCGCAAAGCATCACCAACCCCGTCGGCACGGTGGCTTATTTCAGTGTTTCGGCGGTGGGCACGGGCACGCTGAGTTACCAGTGGCGAAAGAACGGCTTGAACCTTGCGAATACCGGGAATGTCAGCGGTGCGACTACCAACGTCCTGGCGCTCTCAGGCGTCAGCCCGTCGGACGTTGCAAACTACGAGGTCGTGGTGAGCGGTTTCGGCAGCACGACCAGCGCGCCGGCTGCGTCGCTCGTCGTGGTGACACAATCACTGCTGTTCTACGAACCCTTCGCTTACACGAACATCGGCGGCCTGGTCAGTTCCAATAACCCGGCGGATTGGGCCTTCAACGGCGCGGGCAGCGACGATCTCGGCGTCACCACGGGCAGCCTTTCGTATCCGGGATTGGCGGCGCCCATCGGCAACAGTGCCACCAATGGTGGGCCTGGACTCGGAGCCCGTCGTATCTGGGATTATGCTGTGAACACCGGCGTCCTCTATTTCTCTGCGCTGCTGCGCGTCAACAGCCTCGGTTACCCTACCTGGAACAGCGGCTCCGGCCAAATCGGAGCTCTCACCGCGACGGATAACCAATCATTTCGCCTCGCGGTGATGATCAAATCAAATTCCCCGACGGGATATGTGCTGGGATTACAAAAAGGCGGCACGGGCGCTTTTACGACATTTGCAACGAATGAGTTTCACGCGGGCGACACGCTGTTCCTCGCGGGCAGATATGATTTCACGGTCTCACCCAATTCGATCGCGCTCTGGATCAATCCCGGCTCGACGAATTTCGGAGCGACGAACGCGCCGGCCACCGTGCTCACCAACAACGGCGGCACGGACGGCTTCACCATCGACCGCATCAACCTGCGCCAAAATACGGCCGCCAGCGTGCCGGCCAACGTGCAATGGGACGAGCTGCGTAGCGGATTCACCTGGGCATCGGTGACGCCACCGGCTTTGCCCTCGCTCACCAGCCTCAAACACTTCACCAATGGAACATTCCAGTTCACCTATACCAACGTGACCGCGCTGAGTTACAGCGTTTATGCCTCCACGAATCTCACGCAATGGTCCCCCATCGGGACGGCCTCATTGATCTCGAACGGCCTCTATCAATTCGCCGATCCGTCGGCCAGCAACAAGCCGCGGCGCTTTTACCAACTCCGCTCGCCTTGAGCGGCGATGGTCGTCCGAACGCGAATAACCCATCCTGATTTTCCGCTGGGCAGACCCGTTTAGCCGACTAAACTTTGTTCATGAGTAAAGTCCGCCTCGGCATCATCGGTCTCGGGAATATTGGGCAGCACCATTACGGCTATCTTTCTGCCGGCAAGATCGCCCGCGCTGAGTTGACCGCCGTCTCCGACGCCGTCGGCGACAAACTGGAAAAATACAAGCCGCTCAAAACCTTCACTGACGGCGAGGAACTCATTCGATCCGGCGCGGTGGATGCGGTCATCATTGCCACCCCGCACTACCAGCACACCACCCTGGGCATCGCGGCGCTGAAAGCCGGAGTGCATATCATGGTCGAGAAACCGATTTCCGCCCACAAAGCCGACGCCGAACGGCTCATCGCCACCCACCAGCAGAACCCGAAGGTCGTATTTGCCGGCATGTTCCAACTCCGCTCCGAGCCGCGGTACGTGAAGCTCAAAAAACTGATCCAGGACCGCGAGCTGGGTGACATCGTTCGCATGAGTTGGATTATGACGGACTGGTATCGCACCGAGGCCTATTACGCGAGCGGCGGCTGGCGGGCGACTTGGAAGGGCGAAGGCGGTGGCGTGCTGCTCAATCAATGCCTGCACAACCTCGACGCCCTGCAATGGCTCCTGGGCATGCCCGCCCGTGTGCGCGGCTTTTGCCAGCTCGGCCGGTTCCATCATATTGAGGTCGAGGACAATGTCTCCGCCTATCTCGAATTTCCCAACGGCGCGACCGGCACCTTCGTTTCATCCACCGGCGAAGCGCCGGGCACGAACCGCTTCGAGATCGTCGGCACACGCGGCCGCATCGTCGTCGAGAATGACCGGATCAATTTCACCCGCAACGAAGCGGACATGATCGAATTCAGCAAAACCGCGAAGCTTGGCTTTGTGAAGCCGGATGTCTGGAACGCCGAGATCCCCTTCCAGGCCGCGCCCAATCCCCACGCCACGCTGGTGCAGAATTTTGTGAACGCCATCCTCGACGGCGAACCGCTCATCGCGCCCGGCGAACAAGGCATGCAGTCCGTCGAACTTGCCAACGTGATCCTGTATTCTTCCTTGATGGGCCAGACCATCGAACTGCCGATGGACAGCGCCGCCTATGAAAAGAAACTGAACGAGCTCATCGCCGGGTCCACGATCCAAAAGAAGGTCGTCGAAGTTTCCAACGAAGATTTTACGAAATCATTTAGACGCTAATTATTATGAAATACATGGGCATCGGCGACGAAGCCGCCAACGGCGTGGACGGCCAGGTCCGCGCCACCACTGAACTCGGCTGGAAATACATCGAACCTCGCGGCATGGAAGTGCCGGGGTTCGCCAAGGCCAATTTCCACGACATCCCGGACGCCGCCTTCGACCTCGCCGTGCGCAAACTCGAAGGCGCGAATATCAACGTCTATTGCTTCGGCTCGACCATCATGAATTGGTCGAAGCGCATCAGCGATCCGTTCGACATCACGCTCGCCGAGGTCAACCGCGCCATCCCCCGCATGCAGCGCCTCGGCACGAAATTCGTGCGCGTGATGAGCTTCAAGCCCGGCGACGACGAATACTCCATTCCCACCGAGGTCATTCGCCGCGTCAAGGAAGTCACCAATCGTTTCCTCGATGCCGGCATCCAACCCGTGCACGAGAACTGCATGAACTACGGCGGCATGAGCTGGAAGCACGCGCTCGAGTTGCTCGACAAATGCCCGGGCCTCAAATGGGTCTTTGACACCGCGAACCCCATCTTCAATCCCGATCGCTCGAAAGCCAAACCCTGGCCGCGGCAGGATCCCTGGGAATTCTGGGAGCACGTGCGCGATCATTCCGTCCACATCCACATCAAGGACGCCACGTGGAACACGGCGAAGAACGACGCCGATTACAACTGGCCCGGCGAGGGCGAGGGCCGCGTGCGCGACATCCTCAGAGACGCCGTCTCGCGCGGTTACGATGCCGGCCTCTCCATCGAGCCGCACATGGTCGTCGTCTTCCACGACGCGCAGTCCAAGACCAACAACGAGGACGCCATGCGCAAGAATTACGTGGAATACGGTCAGCGCGTGGAAAAGATGGTGGCGGAAGTCACCCGGGAAGCCACGTTGTCGCCAAAATAGCCGGCACCCGCGGGCCGGATGAAATGAGGGTACGTCCATGATTCGCGCGATCATCCGCATCAATTCGGTGCTGATGATCCTGCTCGCGGCTGCCTTCCTGATTTATCCCGCAGTTCGCGCGATACTCGACATCCGGGATCCCGCCCTGCAAGGCCCGGGCGTCCCTCAATCCGCCTGGCGGCTTTACCGCAATCTCACCCCCCGCTACGCGGCCTGGGCCCGGAATCGAGTCGCGCAAGGGCAGCCGGAAAACCTCTCGCTCGATAATATCGCCGGCACCGAATGGCCCTTGTTCGGTTCGGTCTTTTATCTCTGGAGCCTCGAAAATCTCCAGGCTGCCTGGGACGCAGGCGATCACAGCGAGCCGGAACCGCGGGTGTTTGCCCAGGACGCGATCGTGGCCGCCTCGGAACTGGTCATCGATCCCAACCACGCCGCCTGGGTCAAAAAGCATTGGGGCACCAACTATCTTCACCAGGAAAATGTTTTCTATCGTATGATGGTGATGGCCGCGCTGACCTCGCGCGCCAAATTACTCCGCGACAACGCCCACCTGGATATGCTTCGCGACCAGGTTGAATCCTTCGCCAAAGAGCTCGATGGCACCCGCAGCGGCTTGATGGACGATTATCCCGGCCAATGCTACCCCGGCGACGTCATGGCCGCGCTCATGTGCATCAAGCGCGCCGACACGGTGCTGGGGACGGACCACACGAAATTCCTTACCCGCGCCGTGCGAGGCTTCACCGGAGCGCGAGCCACGAAATATCAATTGCCGCCCTACTCCGCCAATGCCGGCACGGGCGCGCCCAATTCGCCGTCGCGGGGTTGCGGCAATTCCTACATGTGCCTCACGTCGCCCGAGCTTTGGCCCGTCCAGGCCCGGATCTGGTTCGACCTTTACGACAAACAGTTCTGGCAGGAACGCATCTCGGCCGTGGGCTTTCGCGAATATCCCAAAGACGATGCTCCCTCCGAGTGGACAATGGACGTGGACGCGGGGCCCGTCGTGGCCGGTCACGGAGTTTCGGCCAGCTCCTTCGGTCTGGCCGCCGCTCGCAAACAGGGCCGCTTCGATCGCGCCTATCCGCTCGCGGCGGAAATGCTGGCCACGGTTTGGGAATTGCCCAACGGCATGATGGCCGTTCCCCGCCTGCTGTCCAATTTCACCGATGCCCCGCTGCTCGGCGAAGCCGCCATCCTCTGGCAACTCAGTACCCAGCCCGAACCCAAGTGGCCCATCAAAACCGGGGGCAAAGTGCCGGGCTATGTTTACATCGTGATCGGCGGCATGTTGTTTGTGGGTATCTTTCGCGTGCTGGCGTCGGCCATGAATTTAAGAGACGCGGGCCGCCCTCCGGGACCGGACGTGCGCGCACCCGCACTTCAGATCGGGCTTTGGATCTGTCTTTTGATCGGTGCCGGAGCCGCCTACGCAACCAGTCACGGCTTTATCGCTCTCGTGATCCTCGTTTTCGCGGCGCTTCTCCCCATCGAAAAGCGGAAGAAAAAACTCAAAGGCACCGAAGACTGGCCGGAAGAGAAACCCGAATCGCCCGTTCCTCAGCCGAAGTAATCGCTCAGCCGGCTTTGTTTTGCCGCGCCTGCTTCACTGCACTGACAAATTCCACCGCCCGGCGTTTCAACTCGGTCCAGTTGCCTTCTTTCAACAAATTTGCCGCGACCAGCGAAGTCCCAACTCCGAGCGCCGCGCAACCGGCTTTCAGAAACTCGCCCACATTCTGCGCGTTGACGCCACCCGTGGGCACAATGCGCAAGTGCGGCAGCGGTGCCAGCAACGCCTTGATGAACCCGGGCCCCAGTGTTTCCGCCGGGAAAATCTTTACGAAATCCGAACCCGCCTCGTAAGCGGTCTGCGCTTCCGTCGGTGTGTAAGCCCCCAGCATGATCGGCCGCCCGGCCGCGTGCGCGATGGCCACCAATTCTGGCCGGCAGATGGGAGTGACGATAAATTCCGCCCCCGCCTCAATAGCCGCCCGGCAATCCGCCGGCGTCACGATCGTTCCCGCGCCGATCACCGCGCGCCCGCCAAACTGCTTTCGCGCCTCGCGTATCCCTTCCAGCGCGTTCGGCGTGGTGAGCGTGATCTCGATCGCAGTGACCCCTGCGGAAATCAGCGCCTCAAACATCGGCTGCACCTGCGCCGCCTGTTGTGCGCGGATGATGCAAACGATGCCCGTCTCCGTGATGTGCGAAATAATGTCGGCTTTGCTACGCGTCATACGCCACCATAATGGCAGCGCGAGGCAGCTCTGGCAATTCGTCTGCTCTCCTTCGTAGCAGCCGAGATAACGAGGCTCATATTTTCCGATGACCGGCCCCACCCGTCGCCTCCAAACCACAACTCAAACTGAAACCTCCCGAACGCCTTTTCCTTCCACTTGCCCGCTCCAATCAAGGCGCAAACACCCGCACGCGGTAAAACTTCACCCGACCCGGCGGCGAAGTATCCGTCACCACTTTCGTCCCGTTCGTCACCCCAAAGAGCGGCTCATTGCCGCTCACATCCAATCCCGACCACGGCTGCGCGTCCGCCAGGTTGGTCGCCACCTGGACTTCAAAACCGCGGTTCGACAGCAGCGGAAAGGCGATTTGATAATTCGCGCCCGCCTTTTGCAGAGCGATACGCCAACTGCTGTTCGTGTTCTGCGGATCGGTGGACGTGAGATACTCGAGCAGGTTTATCGCGCCATCGCCATCCGGGTCGGAGTAGGCAGCACCATTCGGAGCGTTTGTGGATCCAAACCTGGCGATCTGCCAATCCGCGAAACTCTGGAAGTGCGGCAGATCGTTGGTGATCCAAGCCCTCACCAACGCGATCGCCTGGGTATCCAGCACGGTGGAATCGAGCGGCGGCATGCGGATCGCTCCCGGCGTGGACAACCGTGCCAGCAGCATGGAATTGCTGATGGAACCGGGCACCGTCACCCGTGCGCTGGTGTTTCCGAGGTTGTCCGCGAGCGTGCCGTTCACAATACCGGCGGCTTCCGTCGTTGTGTTTAAGCGGCCGTCCCAAAATCCCTGGGCGGTCCCGCCCGGCTGGTGGCAAAACGCACAGTTCGCCGCGAGGTAGGATCGGACCCGGTATTCGCGACTCACGGCTGCATTCGTCGGCTGGGCCAGCGCCGGCAGCGTATGAATGCTGCCCACCGAAGCGGAGAAATAACCCGCCTGCGCCAGCGCATTGATCTGGTTGGTGGCACCGCCGCCGTAATTGAAATTGCAATTCAACTGCGCCGTATTGAAGCCGAGCGCGTAGCCGCCACCGGGCGTATGACACCGCAGACACTCCGCCCGGCTCGGGTAATGCCACGTTTGCGTCCGCAGCACACCCCCGCCGTCGTTCACGACAAAATCCTCGTCCATGCCTTCCTCGGGCACGAGCGCGGCATTCGTGGTCGAGCCGCCCCAGCGATACGTAAGCCCGTAAACCCCATCGGTATTCTTCACGATGAACCGGGTTTCCAGGCGCCGGCTCGAAGCCGGCGCGCCATTGGTCAACTGCAGTTCGAAATGTTTCATCCACACGGCGCCAGTCGGGAACGACCAGTTGCCGTTTGCGTTGAAGCCGATGGTCAGGTTCGTATTGGGCACGGAGAACCAGCGTTGCTTCATCGCGTTATCGGACCAAAACGGCAGGTTGAGATCGTAGCCCACGAAACCCGGCGCGGGTGCGAGCGTCGTCAGATTCGTAAACGCGCCCGTGTCAGCCAGCGTCGCCGGGATCGTGCCACCGCTCGTGTTGGTCACCGCCACCAGCCGCCGGATGGTGTTACGATACTGGTTGGCCATCAGGAGATCGCCATTGCGCGGATCGGCGCCGAAGCCCGCAATTCCGCCCTCGTTCCCGAGATACTGGAACGGAATCGTGTTGGTGCCGTCGTAATGAAGCTGCCAGATGTTGCCGCTCTGGTAATCGGCGAACACGTAGTTCCCCGCCAATCGCGCGTCCGCGCCGTGATACACCAGCCCGCCGATTACGACATAGCCCTGGTTCGTAGCATTGCCATGCGTGTATTCCTGAATCGGCGGAATCGAAACGAAATTTGTGGGCGCCGTCTTGGGCCCCAGATGCAATCCTTCGCGATATGCCCAGCCGTAGTTGCCTCCCTTTACGATGATATTGATCTCCTCGTACGCATTCTGCCCCACATCCGCGCAGTACAAAAAACCCGTCGCCGGATCGAAATTGAACCGCCACGGATTGCGCAAACCCACCGCCCAGAATTCGGTGCGCACGCGCGCCGGGTCCACCGGCAGACCGTTGAAATTTGTGGCGCCGACAAACGGATTGTCCGGCGGCACCAGGTAATTCGTGGTCACCGCCGGATGCACGTTGGGCGCAAGACTGCCCGGCCTTTTGTCCACGTCCAGGCGCACGATGCCGGAAAAGAAATCCTGATCGATTTTCTGGCTATTGTTGAAATTATCGTCGCCGCCGCCTTCATCCCCCAGCGACAAATAAAGATAACCATCCGGCCCAAAGTGCAGGTCGCCGGCATTATGATTGCCCGCGTAATCGCGCTGCGTCAGGAGGCGCACCTCCGAATTCGTGTCCGCCCGGTTCGGATCACCCGGCGAGACCTGCCAGCGCGAGAGAATATCGTGGAGTTGATTCGTGCCTTCGGGCACCGCCGTGGTCGCGTTGCCTGTGTAGTAAGTAAAAAAGCAACCGTTGCTCGAATAACCCGGATGGAACACCAGCCCGAGCAGACCCCGCTCATCTCCCGGCACCCCGCCCTGAATAAGTCCAGTGGCGTCGAGGAAGACGGTGCGATTCGGACTCGCCAGATTCGTGATGACCGCGATAAACCCGCCCTGCTCCACCACGAACAACCGGTTTGTCTCCCCGGGCGCCGTGACGATCGCCAAAGGCGCGGTAAACGTCAGACTCCCGAATGCGTTCGTTCCCGTATAACCCACCACGGGTAACGCCGACGGCAATTGCAGGCTGGTATTCGGCACACGCTGTATGGGACCGGCCGCTTGCGCTTCGGAATTCCCGCCCCCCAGGAAGAGTACAGCCGACAGCATCAGAATCCGCGTGCTCATAGCTCCACTTTGGTTCTGAAACGGTGCGAAGTCAAAAATCCGGGCCAACAATTCAATCCCTTCTCGCTTGAACTCCACCGGCCATCTGTGCTCAAGGAGCAAACACGCGCACCCGATACCATTTCACCGGCCGCGGTGCGGAAGTATCTGTCACCACTTTCGTCCCGTTCGTAATCGCGAAGAACGGTTCATTGCCCGTCACGTCCAGCGGCCTCCATGAAGCCGGACTGTTCGCGTTAGTGGCCTCTTGAACCTCGAAACCGCGATTGGCGATCTGCGGAAAAGTTATCTGGACCACGCCGTTCGATTTGCGGGCGGAAATTCTCCATGCGCTGCCGGCGTTTGTCGGATCAGTCCCGGTCAAATACTCCAACTCGTTCAAGGCCTTGTCGCCGTCCGGGTCCGCGCCCGGCGCGGCATTGGCCGCATTGGTCGAGCCGAAGCGGCTGATCTGCCAGTTGGCAAAGCTCTGATAACCCGGCAAATCGTTGGTGATCCAGGCGCTCACCAGGGCCACAGCTTGCGTATCGAGCACCGTGGAATCCAAGGGGGGCATGCGCGTGGCTCCCAAGGTCGCAATCCGTGCCAGCAACATGGAATTCGTCAACGAACCGGGCACAACCACCCGGCTATTCGAATTGCCTCCGTTGCTGAGGAGCGGGCCGTTAATGAGTCCCGCCAAAGCGGTGGGCGTCGCGACTCGCCCGTCCCACAGGCCCTGCGCGGAACCACCGGGCTGGTGGCAAAACGAGCAATTCGCAGCGAGATAAGATCGCGCGCGGTATTCGCGGCTGACCGCCGAGTTGGTGACGTGCGCCAGCGCGGGCAGCGTGTGCACATTGCTGATCAACGTAGTGAAATAGCCGGCATCGCTTAACGCGGCAATCTGGTTGGTCGCACCCGTGCCATAGTCGTGGGCGCAATTCAACTGCGCGGTATTGAACCCCAAACCAAACCCGCCCTCCGGAGTATGGCAGCGCTGGCATTCGGCCCGGCTGGGGTAATGCCAGACCTGCGTGCGCAGGACGCCTCCGCCTTGATTGATTACAAAAGACTCATCCATCCCGCCCTCCGCCACGATCACCGCGTTCGTCAACGAGTTCCCCCACCGATAGGTCAGGCCGTAAATTCCGTTGGTGGACTTGACTATAAACCGCGTCTCCAATCGCTTGTTTGAGGCCGCGACGCCGTTGGTCAATTGCAGTTCGAAATGTTTGATCCAGACGGTTCCCGTCGGGAAAGTCCAATTGTTCGCTGAATTGAAAACAATATCGAGGTTGGTATCGGGAATGGAAAACCAACGGCGCTTGGTCGCATTATCGGACCAGAAAGGCAGGTTAATGTCGTACGCCACGATTCCGGGATTGGGCGTCAGCGTGCTCAGATTGGTGAATGCGCCGGTATCCGCCAGCGTCGCGGGCAGGCCACCGCTGCCGCTATCTGCGGCAATCAAACGCCGGATGGTATCCTTCGACTGGTTGGCCATCAGGATATCACCATTGCGCGGGTCCACCCCGAAAGCGGAAATGTTTGCTTCGTTGGCCACGTAGCGGAAAGGCACTGTGTTGGTGCCGTCGTAGCGCAAATACCAGATGTTCCCGATCCCGTAATCGGCGAAGAAATAGGCCCCGGCGATCGCCGGGTAGGTCGCGCCGCGATAGACGACTCCGCCCGTCACCACCGTGCCCTGGTTGGTGCTGCCGCCATGGGCGTACTCCTGGATTGGGTCGATGGAAGTGAAACCAGCCGGCGGTGTTTTCGGTCCGGCGTGCGCTCCTTCACGATATGCCCAACCGTAGTTGCCGCCTTTCTTGATGATGTTGATCTCCTCCCACGCTCCCTGCCCCACGTCCGCGCAATAAAGAAAACCCGTGACCGGATCAAAAGTGAACCGCCAGGGATTGCGCAAGCCCACGGCCCAGAATTCCGTGCGGATGGACGAGGGATTAATCCCCACGCCGTTGAAAATGATGGCGCCTAAAAATGGATTGTCCGCGGGAACAAGATAATTGGTGGTCGCCGAAGGATGCGCATTGGGGGCGGTGTTCCCCGGTTTTTTATCCACGTCTATGCGAATGATGGCGGAAAAGAAATCCTTGGTGATGGTCTGACTGTTATTACGCGAATCGTTCGAGTCTCCTTCGTCGCCGAGTGATAAATACAAATAGCCGTCCGAGCCGAAATGGATGTCGCCGGCGTTATGATTGTTCGCCTGGTCATATTGCCTCAGAAATCGCACTTCGGAAGCTGGATCGGCCTGGTTCCGATTGCTGGCCGAGACCCGATAACGCGCCAGGATATCGTGCATGGCGTTGGTTGCGCCCGGGGCGGCGGTAGTGGCGGTGCCTGTGTAATAAACAAAAAAGTAGCCGTTACTCGAATAGCCCGGATGAAACGCCAGCCCCAGCAGCCCGCGCTCGTCCGTGGGCGTCCCGCCGAGTATCAAACCGGAAATATCGAGAAACACCGTGCGCGTGGGATTCGCCAGGTTGGTGATGACAGAAATCCGACCACCCTGCTCGATGATAAACAACCGATTCGTCTCGCCGGGCGGGCTGACGATTCCCACGGGATTTGGGAAGGTGAGCGAGCCGAACGCGTCCGTCAGCACATAGCCCGTTCCGGGTGGCGCCGTCGGAAAATGAAGTGTCGAATTGGCGACGCGAGCGAGCGGACCTGCCGCGGGAAGTGACAGGGACAAAAAGGCAAGCAGGACGCAAGCGACCCCGGTTTGAAATTTCGGCATTACCCCGCCACCCTAACCCCTCATCAAGTCGGGGTCAAAGTAGGTGAAACCCTACCACCGAGGATCGGCCGGGAAAGGCGAGCCCAAGCGTGCAGCCGGGTGATTACTTCGCCAGGCGATACGCCTCCGCGAGCAGCGTCACCGGATGCACCACCCGCAAATGCATTCCTTCGGCCTTCGCGCCGTTGATGAGTTGCAGCAGGCACCCGGGGTTGCCGGTGGCCACCGTGATCGCGCCGGTCGCCTTGATGTGGCGCAGCTTGCGGTCCAAAAGCTGGCCGGCCATTTCGGGCTGCGTGATGTTGTAAACCCCCGCACTGCCGCAGCACCACGAGCTTTCCGCCAGTTCGACCAGCCGCAGATTCGGAATCGAACGCAGCAACTGCCGGGGCGCGCTCGTAATCTTCTGCCCATGACACAAATGGCAGGATTCGTGATACGTCACCGCCTGGTCCGGCAAAGGCCCGGCCGGTTTTTCGACGCCGATCTGCCCCAGCCACTCATGGATATCCTTGAGCTTGCGGTCCCATTCCTCCGCCCGCTTTGCGTAAGCGGGATCGTCCTTCAGGAAGGAATGGTAATGCTTCAAATGCGAGCCACAGCCGCCGGCATTGCTGATGATGGCGTCGAATTCCTCGGGCGGAAATTGGTCAATCTGTTCGCGGGCCAGCCTCTGCGCCAGTTCCCATTCGCCATTGTGGGCATGCAATGAACCGCAGCAACCCTGCTGCGCGGGCGTCACGACCTCGCAGCCGTTGCGCGCGAGCACCCCCACCGTGTCCCGATTCACGTCGCTGAAAATCAAATCCTGCGCGCAACCGACCAGCATGGCGACACGGTAACGTCGTTTCCCTACGGCGGGCGTAACCGGCTTGATCAAGTCCGCGGAGAAGCGCGCCTGGATCTGGGGGGTGGTCGCTTCCAGCTCCCGCAACCGCTTGGGCATCAGGTTCAGCAAACCGCTGCGCCGCACCCAATCCTGAAATCCCGCCTCCTGGTACCATCGCATCAGGCGTCCCAGCCACTGGAGCCGCCGCAAGTCCATGAACAGCCAGGCGATCGCGAAGCTCCGGATCGCATTGCGCTTCGGCGACCTCAACACCCCGCTCGCCTCGGCCTCGGCGCGGGCGTGTTCGAACAGCTCGGCATAGTTCACACCGGCCGGACACGCCGTCATGCACGCCAGGCAGCCCAGGCAAAAATACATTTCCTCCGCGAAGGCCTCCGTCATCGTCAACCGGTCATCGGCCACTGCGCGCATCAGCGCGATGCGGCCGCGAGGGCTGTTGCGTTCCTGTTTGGTGGCGTCGTATGTCGGGCAGGTCGGCAGGCACAAGCCGCAGTGCATGCACTGCTGCACGACCGAGTAGTCGAGATTCTTGAGAAAGGACGCGCGCGGCGCGGCTGGCGTGGCCATCGGCATATCAGCGGCCCTCAACTGAAACGATTACGACCGCGCGGGCAAGTTCAAACCCGGAGAATCCGAGCGGTCGGAGCATCTCTTTCAAACGGCGCTGCCGCGCAAGGCGAGGCCGGAGCGCGGTAACGCAGAGACCTCGGGCGAGAACACCTAAAGGGAACGGGGTGGGGACGACGACCTGTGGGGCTGCCTGCTATTTTTTTTGGTTTGACTGGGTTTGACTGGGTTTGACTGGGTTTGACGAGATTTGATTGCCGGGGTTTTGGGCTAGATAGAAGTTTGATCCTTCGCTGTCTGAGCCGGACGTGGCTTGACCGGGAGCGATGAATGGGAGGCCAGGCAGGACAGGAAACCGGGCGGATGGACGCATGCGAAGCGGGATAAAACATGGTTCTACCTTCATCTTTTTTGGCGGAAGGTTAGCAGCGTCACTTGGACAAAGGCTGTCCAAGTGAACAAATACTTCAAACGCCAGCCCGCGTTTGTTTCGCGCTTCGCACGGGCTCGTCGCAGCCTCCGCCTACGCCAAGCTACGGCGCGACAAGCGACGATCCTACCGAGAAATTACTCGAAGCTGGTCGCGGCGCCGACCTTCGAGGCCAGCCACTTCTCGTAATCCGCCTGGCTTTCGACAATCAGGAAACCCTGCGCCATCGTGGAATGGCCCTGGCCGCACAACTGCGCGCAGTTAATCTGGTAACGGCCTTCCTTGGTCGGGGTGAAATGCACCGGCACACGCATCCCGGGAATTGCATCCTGGGTGACGCGCATCGCAATGATCTTGAAGCAGTGAATGACGTCCTTCGAACTCACGTAGGCAATCACCGGCTTGTTGACGGGAACGTGGATTTCCGCCGCGGGCGAAATCTGAACGTCGTCCTTGCCCTTGGGATCCGCGGGATCGATGCCAAACAAATTGGCGTCGCTGACGAATCTCATTTCCTGCTTCCCAAATTCACCGTCCTTGCCGGGATAGCGGACGTTCCAGGAAAACTGCTGGGCCACAATCTGCATGACCGTGGATTCACTTTCCTTCGGGAAATTAGCCGGACCCACCGTTTTCGCCCACAACGGGATGGCGAAGCCGATCAACAACACCGCTTCGACCACCGCGACCACGCCCTCGATGTAGGTGGAGGCGTGATTACGCACCCCGACGTAATCGGCCTTGG
>CAYUVH010000064.1:0-83647 GCA_964448135.1 uncultured Verrucomicrobiota bacterium
CGGCCAGGCCATCACCGACTTTTGCGATGTGCAGGGTCTGACCACCGAGGACCGCATCAAGCTCTTCATCAAGGTCTGCCAGGCCATCCAGCACGCCCACCAAAAAGGCATCATCCACCGCGACATCAAGCCCTCGAACATCCTCGTCACGCTGCACGATGGCGTGCCGGTGCCCAAGGTGATTGATTTCGGCATCGCGAAGGCGACGGAAGGACGCCTGACCGACGCGACGGTTTACACGCAGTTGCACCAGTTCATCGGCACGCCGGCCTACATGAGTCCGGAGCAGGCGGAGATGAGCGGGCTGGATATTGATACGCGGAGCGACATCTACAGCCTCGGCGTGCTGCTTTACGAATTGCTCACCGGGATGACGCCGTTTGACGCGCACGAGTTGATGTCCCAGGGCATTGACGCGATGCGCAAGACCATCCGCGAGCAGGACCCGGTGCGGCCGAGCACCAGGCTGGGGACGTTGCAGGGCGAGGCGCTGACCACGACGGCCCGGCGGCGTTCGATTGAGTCCGGCAGGCTCGTGAGCCTGTTGCAGGGCGACCTGGACTGGATCGTGATGAAGTGCCTGGAGAAGGACCGGACGCGCCGTTACGACACCGCCAACGGCCTCGTCGCCGATCTGAACCGGCACCTGCACAACGAGCCGGTGGTGGCGCGCCCGCCCAGCGCCGCGTACAAGCTCCAAAAGGCCTATCGCCGGAATCGCCTCGCGTTCGCCGCCGCCACGGCGGTGACGACGGCACTGGTGATCGGGATCATCGCCAGCACGTGGCAGGCTGTCCGCGCGACCCGGGCGAAGCGGGAGGCGCTGGCGGCCAAGCAGTCGGCTGAAACGGCGAAGCAACTGGCCGAGACCGCGCAACAGGAGGCGCAGAAGAATTTCAAGGCCGCCCGCACCGCCGAAGCCGACGCCCGCCTGGCGGCGGCGGACGCCCAGGAGGTTTCCGACCGCGCTTCGGCTTCGCTCATGCTTGCCCAGGGCCGGCTGCGGGAGGCGCTCACGCATGCCCGGGCGGCATTGGCTCACGCCGACACTTTCGAAAACCGGATGGTGGCCAATTACATCGTGGACGGCGCGCGCAATCCCTTCACGCTCGACGGCCGCGTGGTGCTGTCCGAGCCCCCGCGCCTGGCGGCCGCCCTGGGCGCGACCCGCGTCGCCCTTGCCACGGCGACGGCGCTCCACATTATTTCCCCGCCCGAAGCGACGCCTTCCGCGACACTTTCGCTTCCCGGCACACCGGTCCATTTGCTGCCGCTGGGCGCGGACCGCCTGCTCGTGACGCTGCCCAACCAGATGCTCCTCTGCAGCACGGCACCCCTGGCGATTCAGGCGACACTGCCCATCCAGGACACGCTGCTCGATGTGGCGGCCACGCCCGACGGCCAGACCGTGGCGCTGCTTTTCACTTCGCGCGTCGAGGCGCGGGACGGCCAGGATCTCACGAAAATAATCGCCTCCACGCCCGTGCAACTGCGCGCCCCCCGCACGGGAACCACTTCCCGGTTCCGCGTCAGCATCAGCGCCACGGGCAAGACCATTCTGGCCGCCGGTTCCTCCCCTTACGCTCCCAACACCCTGCTGGACGTGGCGAACAAAACCAATCGAACCATCAACACCGGCCTGGTCAACTGCCACATCCTGGATGACAAGTCGCTGGTCGGCGTCCATGCCAGTGGCAGCGGCGACCGGCTGGCCCTGGTGACGCTGGATTTTTCCAACGTGCAGGCGATGAACAAGACCCGCCGCGTCATCCCCGGCTCGCTCACCAGCGGCTCGCGCGATCTTTTCATTGCTTCCCCGATGTTTGGCGCGCCGCCCGATGAGGCGCGACTGGCGTTCGTGGTTGATACGGCCGCGGTGGACCTGGCGTATTTGCCTGCCTTCACGAGCGTAGCCTCGCGGCGATTGGACTCGCTGTGGCCGCACGAGGATGCGCGGGTCACCAGCATCGGCGTCTCCCCGGACGCGGGTAAAATGTTTCTGGCCACGAGCAACCTAGCGTTGATCTTCTCGCTGCGCACCCCGGAACCCCAAACGGTGGACACCGCGTTCTGGTCCGTCGCGATGACTCCGGAGGCCTTCTACACGATTGAAGGACCCAAGGACAAACGCAACCCCACCCAGGATGCCGCCACCGCGAACGCTACCGCCGCCGGCGCCGGCAATGCCCAACTGATGGAACATCGTTTCGATCAAGCCGCGCCGCGCCCGCCCATTCCGCTGGCGTGGCCGAAGAAGCTCTCCCAGCCCTGGGGTATCTCGATCACTCCAGACGGCCGCACGCTCGCGGTTCTCTGCCAGGAAAGCAGCGACACTTCCGTGGACGGGGAATATTTCGAAAAGTACCTGCTCATCTATTCACTCCCGTCCTCGCGGACGGACGGCGCCGTGCCCATCGCGACCACGATTCATCTCACGGAATTTGCCGGGCTGGATGGGCGGGCGAATCGCCCGCCGGTGCTGACTCCGGATGCCAAGGCCGTGCTGTTTTCTACGTCCGCGGGCCAGTGCCGCGCGTTTGCGCTGCCTTCCGGCGCGCCGATCTGGTCGGCGGAGGGATGCGGGAGGATCGCGGTGTCGCCCGCGGGAGACCTGGTGGCTTCGGGAGATATTCGCACGAGTGTACCCCTGGAGGTGCGTGAAATCGCCACCGGCCGCATCGTGTATGCTTCCACCAATGCTTACCAGACCCGCCGGCTGGCGCTGACTTTCGACCGCAAACTGCTGGCGGCGGTGGATGAAGATACGTTCCTCACGATTGACCTGGCCACCGGAGCCACCTCGGCGCGCCTCTCGCCCCTGTGCCCGGTGGCGCTGTCGCAGGATGGCACGCGGCTCATCGCGTTTTTGCCGGAGGAAAAGGGCTTGTTCACCGGCTCGACGTTGGTGGCCGACGCGCGCGATCATCGCATCCTCACCGTCCTCAACCCCAACGCCCATATGCTCAACTTCGCGGGCATTACGCCGCAGGGCGATCGTATCGTGATTTCGCGCAACCGTTACAGTGCGATGTCTTTCTCCGCCGATCCGTGGGACCGGCTCGCGGCGGCCCTGGAGGTCCCCGGTTATCCTTTCAGCGCGCTTCCCCGCGCCGGGACCGCCGCGCAATTTGCCGCCCTGCATCCCGCGCCGCTGGCGCCGGCCAGGGCGCCGGATGGCAAGCCGGCCGCGACCCGGCCACTGATCAAGGCCACGGACACTTCAGGCCTGGCCGCGCGCATCGGCTCGGAGGTGGAAATCGAGGGCACGATCCGGTCCGCGCACTGGAGCAGCTCCGGCGCGGTAATGACAATCGAGTTCGATGGTTCGACCGAGCGCGGCTTCATGTCCGTGATGTTCAGCGGGGACCGCAAAAAATTCGACGACCGGTACGGCGACACCGCCGGGTTCCTGACCGGCAAGAACGTCCGGATCCGGGGTAAACTGGACAATTACGGCGGCAAGTCCGAGCGTTTCACCCACTTCAACCAGATCGTGCTTCACTCCCCGGACCAGCTTACGGTCGTTTCGGGCACTCCGCCGCCGGTTGCGACCGCCGCCGCGGGTGCGCCCCCACCGGTCGCAAGTGCGCCCGCTCCGGCCGCCGCGCCAGCCAACGAGCGGTTCGATGTCGGGGACCGGGCCAAGCTGGCGGCGCACGCGGGATCAACCGTCACCGTTTTCGGAAAGGTCCGCACCGCCGCGTGGACTCCCAACGGCACCGTGTTCAACCTGGATTTCGAGGCGGGAAGCACCAACGGGCTGCTGGTGGTCTTGTTCCCCCGGACCCGCGGCCTGTTCGAAACGGCTGTGGGCGGCAGCCTGGAAAAAGAACTCCCCGGCAAGCCGGTGGAGATCACCGGAACGCTCGTCCGTTACGGCGGCAAAATTGCGGCCTGGAAGGATCGCCCGCAGATTGTCCTGAACAATCCCACTCAACTCAAGTTGCTGACGACCGAGGGGACGGGTAAATAGGCGATTCAAACCTTCGTTGTCACGAAGCGTTTGCCGTCGCGCTTGCAGAGCATCTGGATGACGTGGCGGCCGGAGTACATGCTGGGCGGAATGCCGCCGCCGGGCATGACCCATTGGCCGGCCATGTAGAAATTCGAGAGGCCGGGCAGGGTTTTGGGGAGCGGGGTGCGGATCGCGTGCGGGGTCGGCATCCAGCCCATGGCGGCGCCGCGGTGGTTCAAGGTGTAGCGCCAGGTGGTGTAGGGCGTGGCGATGTCGGTGAGCTCCACCTTCGCGGTGAGGCCGGGATAGTGGGCTTCGAGGCGATTCAGGGTATCATCACACAATTGCTTTTTTGCGGCTTCGTAACGCGGGCGGTCGTGGCGGATTTCATCCCAGAACTCCCAGTCAGTGAGCAGGAGGACCTGGACGACGCTTTTGCCGGGCGGCGCGAATGGACCGTAGTTGAAAAAGCGAAGCGGAAATCCTTCGACCGTGCGGTTGCCGACCTTCAACGGTTCCTTCAAATACAGGAAGTGGAGCGGAGGAATCTCCGTGTATTCCCGGGTGACGCCAAAATTCAGGGTGACGAGCGGGGGCAGTTGCTTCCAATTCTCGTACGCATCGCGCGTCTTGCGGTCGAGATAGCGGCCGCCGAGCAATTTGTAGACCGTGTTGCGGCCGTCGCCGGCGGAGACGATGTCGTCCGCGCGGTGTTCGGTGCCGTCCTCAAGGCGGACGCCGACGGCCCGCCCGTTTTCGACGATGACCTCTTTGACGGTGGCGTCGCAGGTGAGCTGGCCGCCGAGTTCCTCATGGCGCTCGACGAGCGCGCGCATGAAATCGGCGCAACTGCCAGCGAGCAGGCCCAACTGGCCGTTGGCGAGGAGGCTGAAAATGAGGAGATTGAACCAGGCGGGCACGTCAGGCAAGTAGAGGTGCGTGAGCATGCGCTGCAGGATCGGGCTGCGCGCCTGCTTCGCAAATTCACGCATGGTTTTGTGATAGGGACCGCCCATGTAGCGGATGGCGCGTCGCAGTTTCCACAAGTGCTTGAGCCAGCCGATGGGGCCGAGGAGTTCGGGAGCGACTTCCATCAGGCTGAACACGTCCGTGCGCTGAAACGAGCGCGCGCCGGCGATAAAGCCGTCGATGAAGCGGGCGTCCTCGGGTGCCACGGCTTTAAGATCGCGCGCCAGTTGGTCGAGATCGCGGGTGAAATTGACTTTGGCGCCGGAAATTTCGTCGGCGAATTGGACGTAATTGGTCAGATCGGGATACGTGCGATTCCGGAGGACACCCACTTCGCGATAGAGTTCATAGCACGACTGCCCCGGGTGATGCCCCATGAGATAATGGATGCCACCATCAATCAGGTAATCCCCGTGCTTCCACGCCTTGGCCACGCCGCCTGGAGCGGCGTCATGCTCGAGGATGCGCGTCGAGTAACCATTCATCCGTCCGAAGATGCCCGCAGCGAACCCGGCCACGCCGCCGCCGATGATGATGACGGATTTTTCAGGCATGGGACTTTGTCGTAGCGCAGGTTTCCAACCTGCGGTATCGCGGATTTCCAATCCGCAGAGGGGTCGATTGCCTTGAGCGCGAACGAACTCGTGCGGCGTGCCGACTGGAAGTCGGCGACACAGCAGGCTCGAAGCCTGCGCTACAATAATTGCCGGTCATTTTTTGCCAATTTGATGCGGTCGCTCGTGAGGGAACACGACGGCGCTTGCGCCAGCAAGCGGATTGTTGTAGAACGCCCCTCCAATTTAGCGTGATGATCGCACTGGATGGCCACGAACTCTCCCTTCTGCAGGTCTGGCAGGTGGCTTCGCGCGAAGCTCCCTGTTCGCTTGCGGATTCCGCCCGCCCCCTGATTCGCCGCAGCCGCGAACTGGTCGAGTCGCTCGCCGCCCAGCCCCGCGCGATCTATGGCATCAACACCGGTTTCGGCCCACTCAGCGGCTTCCGCATCGGGCCCGAAGACCTTGAGCAGCATCAGCGGCACTTGCTGCACCACCTTTCCGTGGGCCAGGGCGCGTTGTTTTCGCCCGCGGAAACCCGCGCCATCATGCTTGCCCGCGCGAACACCCTCGCGCGCGGCTACTCCGGCATTCGCGAGGAACTGATCGAATGGCTCATCACCGCGCTGAATAAGAAGCTGTTTCCGGAGATTCCCAGTGAAGGCTCCGTCGGCGCGAGCGGCGATCTGGTGCCGCTGGCGCACATGGCCGGGATGCTCGTCGGCATCGGCCACGCGCGATTCAATGGCGAACGCCTCCCCGCAACCGAAGCCGCGCGCCGCGCCGGGCTGAAGACAGTGACGCTTCAGTGCAAGGAAGGCCTCGCGCTGGTGAACGGTACTTCGGTGATGACCGGTCTGGCTGCGTTGTCCACGCACGAGGCCGGCCGCCTGCTGCGCTGGATGGAATTTCTTACGGCGTGCCTTTTCCAGGCGCTCAGCGGCGAACCTGAAGCGCTGTGCCAGCAGGCGCATAAAGCCCGCGGCTTTCGCGGCCAGTCGCTGTCGGCCCGGCGCATCAGCAATTCGTTGCGCACGAACCCGGATTTCGCGCGGCGCATTGACGATCACCAATGGGGTTCGAGTCCGAAGCCCGTGGACCCGGGCGCGGAAATCCAGGATCCCTATTCACTCCGCTGTGCGCCACAGATCATTGGCGCCGTGCAGGAAGCGCTCTGGCACGTCGAACAGGTGGTCACGCGCGAACTCAACGCGAGCACCGACAACCCGCTCGTGTTCCCGTACACGGGCATGGTCATTCACTGCGGCAATTTTTACGGACAGCAGATTTCGATGGTCAGCGACTATTTGCGCATGGGCGTGATCAAGCTCGCGCTGCTGGCCGAGCGCCAGCTCGAACGGCTCGTGAACTGGCGCTATAGCCGCGGCCTGCCGCCCATGCTGGCGGGCGGGAAGCCGGGGCTGAATTCGGGATTCTCGGGCGCGCAATTGCTGGCCACCTCGCTGGTGGCGGAAGCGCGGTTGCTGGGGTCGCCGGCTTCCATCCAGACCATTTCGACGAACGCGAACAACCAGGACGTGGTGAGCATGGGTTGCACGGCGGCCAAGATGACCCGCACGGCACTGCCGCTCGCATGGAAGATCACGGCTATCCAGGCTTTGGCGCTGGCGCAGGCGGCGGATTTGCGGGGCGCGAATTTTGTGATGGGCGGGGACTATCGAAAGCTGCACAAATTGATTCGCGAGGTATCGCCGCGGCTTGAAGCGGACCGGCCTTTGACGGAAGATATCGAGCGCGTGACCACCTTGCTCCAATCCGCCGAGGTCCAGTTGGACTGCCTTGGCATCGAGGAAACGAATGAAACCGATTGAGACGGATGTTCTGATTATTGGCGCGGGGCCGGCAGGCTCGATTGCCGCGGCCGGCTTGCTCAAGGCGGGGGTGAAGGTGACCATCGCCGAGCGGGACCGGTTTCCACGATTCGTGATTGGCGAGAGCCTGCTGCCGTGCAGCATGGGGACGCTCGAGGAAGCCGGCTTGCTGCCGGCGGTGGAGCAGCAGCATTTCATGCAGAAGAACGGGGCGCTCTTTCTGCGGGGCAAGGAATCGTGCGATTTCGATTTCGCGTGCCAGTTCACTCCGGGTTGGAAATACACCTACCAGGTGACGCGCGCGGATTTTGACCTCACGCTGGCGCGGACGGTCGCGGAACGCGGGGCGGACATTTTTTACGGGCACAGCGTGAGCGCGGTACGGTTCGAAGCGGAGACCGCCGGGGCGACGTTGACTTGCGCGGAAGGGACGCGGGAAGTGACGGCGAAGTTCATTCTCGATTGCAGCGGCTACGGCCGGGTGTTGCCGCGGTTGCTGAACCTGGAAGCGCCTTCGTCGTTTCCCTCGCGGGAGGCGTTGTTCAGTCATGTGAAGGGTGACCACCGGCCGACCGGGCGCGATGAGGGCAAGATCTGGATTTGCACCCATCCGGGAGGGGCGTGGATGTGGGTCATTCCCTTCTCCAACGGGCTCACGAGTGTGGGAGCCGTGGGCGACCCGGAATTTTTCGCACAGTATAAAGGCAGCCCAGAGGAACGGCTGCGGGCCATCATCATGGACGATGAGAATGTGCCCACGCGGTTGCGGGATTCGGAATTCGTGTTTTCGCCGCGGACGATTGCGGGGTACGCGTGCTCGGTGAAACAGATTCAGGGGCCGCGCTTCGCGCTGGCGGGGCATGCAACGGAATTCCTGGACCCGATTTTCAGTTCGGGCGTGTCGCTGTCGCTGAGCTCGGGTCATCGGGCGGGGCAATTGATCCCGCGGTTTTTGCGCGGCGAGGCGGTGGACTGGCAGGCGGAGTATGTGGATTATGTGATGCAGGGTCTCAACACATTCCGGGCATACGTGACGGCCTGGTACGACGGCCGGCTGCCCCAGATCTTTTATTCCCCCCGGCGCGACCCGACGATTTTAAGGCAGGTGTGTTCGGTGCTAGCGGGTTACGTGCATGACAAGACGAATCCGTACGTGGCGCGGGCCGACGCGGCGCTCACCGTGCTGGCCAAAGTTGTCCGACAGACGGCAGGGCCAGCGGTAGTCTAGTGCTCCAGCACGCGATAGAAGCGGGCCGGCCCGTTCGTCGTCGTGTCCTGGATTAGCACGAGGCCGTTGGTGACGGACATGGAGTTGGAGAGGGTGGTCCAATTCACAAAGTTGCTGCTGTATTGCACTTCAAAAGTGGCGAGGTCGTTCGTGGTGATGACCGCGCCGCCGTCGGAGTCCTGGAAGATGATGTTCAATCCGCCGCCCGGGACCAGATAAGGCGCATTCAAACGTTCCGGGACCTGGACGCGGACTTCGGCGTTCGCACTGGCGAGGCTGAAGGCCGGGTTGGTCACGATGACCGAATACGTGCCGCCATCAATGCGGCTCACGTTGTTGAGCGAGAGACTCGCGTCCGTCGCCCCGATCTCGTTGGTGCCGTTCTTGCGCCATTGATAACCCAGCGGTTGAGCGCCGGATGCGCCCACGCTCAAGGTGAGGGTATTTCCGCCGAGGATATTCGTGCTCTGCGGTTGCGTCGTAATCTGCGGCGGCACGGAGAAGATATTGATCGAGGCGCCGGCAGCATAGCCCAGCGTCGGGCTCAGAAAGCGTATCCGGTTCATGAAGTAAGTATTGTTATAGCCGTCCGGGGTCCAGGTCGCGCCGCCGTCCACGGTATGCAGGTAACTCTTCTGGTAGCCCGTGCCGCTCGCGCCGCCGACCCAGCCCTCCGCGGTGCTGACGAAACCGATGCCCTGCAAATAAAAACCCGAGGTGCCCAGCCCGACCGTTGACAACGGAATGCCGTTGGAGACCCAGTTGTTCCCGCCATCGGTGGTCTTGTAAAAGATAAAGGCGTTGAAGGTCCCGTTTTGCTGGAGGGAAACGTAGCCGACATTGGTCGAAGGCCAGGACATCTTCCAGAAATAGGAACAGGTGACCGGGGTGGTGACGACGGGTGTCCAATGTTCGCCGCCGTCGGTCGTGCGCGCGAAACGGCCGTGATAGACCGAGCCGCAACTGGCCGCGAAGGTGCCCATGTCCATGCCGACCGCCCAGCCGTTGGTGGGATCATGGAAATAGACGTCCATGATGGCGTTCATGACGTTGCTGGCCGTGAGATTGTAGATGTTCCAATTCGTGCCGCCGTCCGAGCTCTTGATGAAAAACGCCGGGCCGCGCACGCGGCCACCACCATAAATGTGCTTCGAATCGAGCACGTCCAGCACGCAGAGACCCTTCATCCCCTGCTCCGCAAATCCGGGCACGTTCGACCACGTCACGCCGCCGTCCCAGGTGCGATAGAGCACGTTCGTATCGGTCGTGCCACCGTCGTAGGAGCCCTGGCCCAGGTTGCCGCCGAAACCGATCATCGGCGTGGCAAAAGCGACCGAACGAAAATGCGTGCCGACCAGGTTCAGGTTGGTGGTCCAGGTCGCGCCGCCATTGGTCGTGCGGTAGATCAGGCTGTTCTGCGAGGCCCAGCCGTTGGTGGAATCGGTGAAATAAACGTCGTCGTGCCGCACGTTGGTGTTGCCGGGTGAGTTCACGAATTTGGCCCACACGGCCGGGTTCGACGTCAGCACGGTCAATACCGCGGGGGCGCTGGTGGCGGCGCCGTACATGTTCGTCACCACCGCGCGATAGGGACCGGTGTTGTTGGTCGTCGCGGCGACCAGATACAACTGATTGCTGTGGGTGCCGCTGAGTTGGAGATTGTCGCTCAGGTTCGTGCCGTTGAAGGTCCATTGATAGCCCAGCGGGTTCGCGCCCGACGCCGTGACGGTAAATGTCGCGGCCGCGCTGATCACGACCGATCGATCCTGTGGCGAAGTCACGATGACCGGCGGGTTTAGCGAACTCGTCAGGCTGAAAGTGCCGTTGGTGGCCGTCGCGTCGTTGGACGTGGTGGCGGTGCTGCTCAGGCCCGGCGAATAGACGCGCAGCCGGTCGATGCCGCCGGTGACGATGTAGATATTGTCCGCCGCATCGAACGCGATCCCGCGCGTGGTCGAGCCCAGGCCCGCCGTGTTGGTGACCAGCGTGGAAAGGTCGGGCAGGCCGTTGGTCATGCGGGCCAGCAGAAAACTCCCGCTGCGCGTGGACGCGGCGAAGAATGCGTTGTCCGGCGAGACTGCGATGTCCATCACATCCACCAGGCGCTCGATGCCTCCGGCCGTGAGCGAGTCCCACAACAGCGTTGTGCCGTTGGTATCGAACACTTTCACGCTGGGACTGGCCGTGCCGGTGCTGTGGTTTTGCATCACGAACAATTTTCCGTTGGGCGACAGGCACAAGTCGGCCTCCAGGCCGTTCAACGTGTTGCTGCCGGCGTTGCCCAGGACGGTCGGCGCGTTGCTCCAGGGCACTGGTCCATTGGTGATGGAATACTTGAAGACATTGTTATACGTGCCGGTCGGCGAAGAGTAATTCCACGTGATGCAATACAGGTTCAGGTTGCTGGCGGCCAGCGAACCCGTCACCACGGGAGTGGTCACACACGGTCCCACCTTGTTGTTGGTTGCGGCGGAGCCGGTGACGAAGAGTTGGTTCGACACGGTGATGTCCGGGTCGAGCATCCAGACCGGTTCACCCGGTGTCGTGCCCGAACCATTCAATCCACTCGCGTCACCGACATAGACATTGTCGTCCGTGCCCACGAAACATTTGAAGGGGGCATAGGTCGTGCTCGATCCCCAGCTCGAGCCCATCAGCGCGTTGGTGCCCCGGCCCAAAGCATCCGAGCCGTCGGGATTCAGCACGTAGAGCCCGCGGCCGGTGACTTTGTTCGTGGAGCTGGTATTGAGAATGCCGCCGTTGGCATTGGCGAGATAGACGCGGCCGAAGTAGCGCGTTTTCGGATTCACGTTCACCGCCACGCCGCGCGGGCCATAGAAGCTGGTGTTCGTGTTGTCCACGCTGATCTGGGTGATCGTGCCGGCGCCGGTTTTTTGGACCGTGATCGAATAATTGGTGTGGGCTCCCAGCGCAAAGCTCTGCAAGCCTGCCGCCTGCGCGCCGAGGTTGGTCACGGTGATTCCATTGTCGAAGGCCACTTGTACACTGTCGGCGCTCTCGTTGAGGAAATACCGGATCGTTCCCGAGCTGTTCGTGATGCCCGACGCATAAGGATGCGCCCGCGCGCCCGGGGAGAAAAGGAGAAGAAATGCCAACGCCGTCGCGGCTGTACGGCCCGCTCGAAGCTTCATGCTATCCATGCGATTCCTGACTGCCGGTGTTTGCCGCCCTGCGCCGGCAATGGCAAGTCCCCGACCGGCTTCGAGCGTGCTTGCAGCGGGATTGGCCTCCCGCCGATGGTTCAAATGCAGTGATTTAGCATGGGAGCAAGCGATGAAAAAAGCAAGTTGAACCCGTTGGCTTTTCCGGGAAAGAGCCTTGCGCAAAAAGTGTTCAGATTTGACCATGAATGCCTTCGCTAACCGCATATTCCCATGCTTTTGAGCGCGCTGCGGCTTATAAAGCCGCGCTCCGGGACAGCCCTCGAAAGGGGCGAGTTCGGTGGGGCCCCCTGCGAGAGGTTGTTCTTTAAGTGTTTTTAGGTGTTTTTTGGTGTTTTTTCGCGATCTTTGAGTGTTCTTTTGGCGTTCCTTGAGTGTTTTTTGCTGTCCCCTTGGTGTTCTTTGGTGTCCGTTTGGAAGTGGTGGGACGAGTGGGACGAGTTGGACCGGTGGAGAAAAAAGTCGTGGTGGCAATAGGTGGCGGGGTGTGGGGAGTTTGAGGGTTGAGGGTTGCCCGCCTTCGCTTCGCTTCGACGCGGCGCGCAGGTTGGAGGTTCAAAAAAGCCGGAAATCGGTCCGCAATGAGCCTCGATAATTTTTTCGGTTTGACCCGTCTTCGCTCCGCTACGACGCGGCAAGCTGGGTTTGACTGGGTTTGACCGGCTTGGACTGAGTGAGGGACACAAGCGACGCAAGGCACGCGAGGGAGGAGAACTGTATCCCCGTAAAGGTTTGGCTGGTAGACGGGCAGGCAAGGTCGGCATACGTTTGGTTTTACGTTGAATTTCCCTGGTTGCGCCCCCTTCAAGAATCGGCTGAGTCCACCGGCGATTCCCGGGCGAGAAATCCCTCCGGAGATAGACTGTCACGAACTGGCCAGGTGTCAAGGGGGTGCCAAAATCGGAGCATCCCAATTTGAAATTTGACAGGTGATCCCGCTCAAACCGGGACAGGGATTTCAACGGAAAGAAAGTGCGCGAAGGCGAATCGGGGGTGTGATCGAAAGTGGGTGAGGATTCCGTTGAAAAGGAAGCTCGCCCTCACCCCGGCCCTCTCCCCCGGGGAGAGGGAGACCCGTTGTGCAGCCTCATTTTTTGGCAGATTTCATCGCGGCAGTCTGTAACTGGTGATCGGATGATGCAAAGTCGCCACCTGATCTGCCGCAGAGAGACGTCACCCACTTCCAATCGCACCCGCGAATCGGGACACGATCTTTTATGGCTTGACGAACCTACAGGAGAGACAGATGCTATGTTTAACTCATAGAAAGGCGTGAGGTGGCTTATGCGCAGGGCGAACATGGGATGGTTTCAAATATTCACCGCGATCGTGATGATCTTCACTGGGGTGTACCATTGCCGGGCCGCGAGTTTGCCGGTGATCACCGTCTCACCCGCGAGTAAAACGGTTGTGCCGGGCGTCGATGCCACCCTAAGCGTCACGGCGACCGGAGCGACCAGTTATCAATGGACCTTTAACGGCACAAACCTCCCCGGTGCCACCGGCTCCGTCCTCACGGTCACCAATCCGCAGTCCGCCAACTCGGGCTATTATTACGCGCTGGCAATAAACTCGGCGGGGTTGGTGCCGAGCGACATGGCTTATCTGTCCGTGGTGAGCACCTCCGGCCGCGTACCCTTCGCCAACAGCTATTTTACGAATTCCCAGATGTACTATGTGACCAACTCCCGGGCCATGTATAGCGAGAATTGCATCTCGGTGGCGGACACGCCGATTAACGGCGCCACCGCGCAATTGATCGCGGGCCCGGCGCTGGACCAAATGGCGCCCATCAGCGGCACGGTCGCCGTGGCGAATGGTTTCTTTACTGCAGGTGGCAAGTTGGTTCCGAGCGTGGCGCCCGGCCAGGATGCTTATTGCCGGGTGATGATTACTTATGCGACGCCGTGCACCCTTACCCAGTTGTCAACTGTCCTGAAGCTCACCGCCGTGAGCAGCACCACGGCCACGCCGTGGTCCACCAACATAGGTTTCATTACTTATGTTGAGTATCCTGATCCGTGGCAATCCGATTATCCCTACTTATCCGGGGGAGGCGCGAATCAGTATTATACGCGGTTCGCGGGCGAATCACTTACCTGGACCCAATCTTATCATGGCTACGTGGTTTACGGCGGCGGCCCGCCCGCGCCCACTGGCCGCTGGCGCAAAGGCGGTGCTTATACCGGCGCGGTCCAGCCCGGCACGGCGCCCTTCGGCTTCTATCAGCTGGAGATAACCAACACGCTTTCGAACATTCAACCCAGTGATGCCGGCGTTTATGACGTTGAAGTGCACGGCAACAACTGGTTCATCGGCCCGCGGGTTTTCCTGACCGTAAAACTCAACGGGGGCGGAACGTTCCAGAACGTGCATCGGACGGGCACGAATTTGATAAGTGACCTCGTGGCCGAACCGGGGCGCAATTACGCAATCCAGGCCTCCACGAATCTCACAAGCTGGGCCGATATCTCCACCGTCTCAAATGTGACGGGCACGATGACGCTTACCAATCCTCTCCCGAAGATCGGCTCGACCTATTACCGGGCCAGGCTGATTCCATTGCCTTAGCCTTGAAGTCGGTCCGGACTTAGAGCTCGCCATACTTCACTTCCAAAATCTTTAATTCCTCCGGCCCCGCCGGGGATTGAAACTTCACTGTCTCACCCGCCCGACGCGAAAGCAGCGCCTTCGCCAGCGGCGACATCCAACTGATGTTCCCGCCCTCCAGATCCGTCTCATCGAGACCCACGATTTGGTAGTCCTCCTCCTCGCCGTCTCCGCGCCGCACCCGCACCTGGGCACCGAAGGCAACCTTCTCGCGGTCGACGGGTGGCTCGACGACCACGATCGAACTCAGGATTGCCTGCAGTTTTCGCACCGCGGCTTCGAGCTTCTGGGATTCGGCTTTGATCGTCGAATCCGCCTCGTTCGCGCCGGCAGCCAGCGCCTGTCGCTTCTCCAGCAAGTCCTGCAGTTGCCGCCGGAATTTCTCCGCGCCGGCTTTCGTAATGTGGTTCCGCGCACCTCCCGGCAGACGCGGACGTGCAGGCGGGATTTCCTCTCCGCCACTGTCATCCGACTCGCGCGTAAAGGCCTTGCTCACTCGGCGCCTTCCAGCCAGCTCAATTTCTTCCGCTCCACTTGGTCCGCGCCCACTACCTGCAGAAAGCGCTCTTCGAGCGATCCGTGCCGCGACAATTCGGTCATGTCTTCCTGGTGGGCGAGTTTGCCGTGCGCGATGATGCCCACGTGCGTGCATAGCTTTTCCACGATCTCCAGCACGTGCGAGGTCAAAAACACCGTCGCCCCGCGTTCCACGACGCGCTTCAGAATGTCCCGTAGCGTCCGCGACGCCACGGCGTCCACACCCTCGAAGGGCTCGTCGAGAAACAACAGTTCCGGGTTTGGAATCAGCGCCGCGGCCAGCGCGAGTTTCTTGCGCATGCCGTGCGAATATTCCAGCGCCAGTTTCTTTTCCTCCTCCTCCAGGCCCATCATTTGCAGCAGTTGATCGGTGCGTTCGCTGATGACTTCCGGCTTCAGCAAATACATCCGGCCGACAAAGGTCAGATATTCGCGGGCCGTCAGGTTTTCGAACAGCGCCAGGTTTTCGGGTACCACACCCACGCGATGCCGCACCGCGCGCGCGCGTTCGGCGTCGCGCACATCCTCGCCCAGCAGGCGGATCGTGCCGGACGTGGGCGCCAGCAGGCCGGTGAGCATTTTGATGGTGGTGGATTTGCCGGCGCCGTTCGGGCCGAGGAAACCGTAGAAAGTGCCGCGTTCGACGCGCAACTGCACGCCGTCCACCGCGCACAGGGTTCCGAAGAGCCGCGTCAGGCCGAAGGTCTCGATGGCCAGATTCGGATTGGCGCTGGGAAGAATCGGTGGGGGCTCCTGTTCACTCATGCGCGCCGGTTATAAGCTTCCGCGCGGTCCGGAGTCAATCAAACCTGGTTTATGAGCGCAAAAGGGGGCACATCCGGACATTACCACGAAGAGATGGAGAAAGTTTCACCTGCGAGGCCGGATGGGGAAGCAAAATTCCCCTCACCCCAGCCCTCTCCCAACGGGAGAGGGGGAGCATTTGGGCGCGCTGGGATTTGGGTGGATATTGGCGCAAGCGACGGGTGGCTGGTGCTTGTGCCAAAATGCGCCCCGCGAAAAAGCGCAAGGTCCATTCGATGCCCGGCGATTTGATGGATGGGTCGGGCCTTCAGCCCTCAAATCCTACTCCACGCTTCGATCCTGGGCCGTCCGGCTTCGTCAAGACTTCGCCGCGACACGTTGGCCCAGGCTGGTATGGGTCCGGGCCTTTGGCCCTTCAAGTCCTACTTCAGTTTCAATTCCTGCTGCTCTCCCGAGGCCAGAAATTGAATGCGCGCGGTGTTTTCCGTGATGGACAGGCAACGGATGACGACGTTGCTCTGCCCCAAATGAGCCTTGCCCTGCTCTCCCGCGCCGAGCGTGCAGTCATTGATCAGCGCGAGGGGATTTTGCGGATTCCAAAAGACGGCCTTGAGCGCGAGGGTTGCGGGCGCGGGGGCGGGAGATGCTGGAGGGGCGGTTGGAATTAAGGTTGCGGGAGCGGCGGTGGAGTTCGCTCTGCGAGAGGTCGCGGTGGCAATTCCGCGCGGTGTCAGGCCGGGATTTGCCGTGACACGTATCCGCACCAGATCCCCGTCCTTCAAGCGGGTGTCCACGCCGTACTTCATCCACTCGATTACGTCGTTGAAGCCGTAGGTGTTGTCGGCCTCGATGAAGAGATCAATTTGTCCGCGCGTGTAGGCGTTCTGGAGCATCTTTTTCTTTTGATGCTCCTCGCCCTGCGAGTCCAAAAGCTTGTAGGCGATCAATTCACAAAAACCTTCAATCGTATCCCGGCTCAACGCTTTCTTGCGCGCCTTTGACAGATTTTCATTCAACCACGCATGGGTGTATTCGTGGGCGGTGGTTCCGCGCAAGGCAGCCGGTGTCAGGCCGGTCATCAGGCTGACGCTATGCTCGATGCGCAGGTCGTTCGTCTCGGTGCTGGTATAGCCGTAAACGTTGGGGCAGTAGTACTCGTCGCCGGCGGTCCGGAAAAGTTCCTGCAAGTGGACGCGATCCACCGCCGTAACGGTCACGTTCGTTTCCGGGAGCGTCAGGTAGCGCGCCAGCAACCGGCTCAGGGCGTCCACCGTCTCGCGGCCGGTTTGCAATACCTGGCCATCCTCCAACACCACCGCTTTCTCGTCACGCGGGCACAGGCACCGCCCGTCCGCCAAGCGCTTGAAGTTTTCCTTCACCGGCACGCCGCACAGGTAGCAGCGCGTCGTCAGCTTGACACAACTCTCGCAGATGTAGAAATCCGCCTCGGTGATCTTGTCGGTGCCATGGTAAGTCTTTCCCCGGATCGGCTGGCCGCAGCCGGCGCAAATATCCGCCGCGGCGAAGGCTGAATACGCGCACAGGCAAAGTATGGCCGCCAGCACGATGACCTGGCGCATGTATCCACCGCCTTGCTCGCGAAGACGGAATGGATTGATCATAGGCGTTTTTCGGGGCAATTCCACAATATTTCCCCTCCAAAAAGCAGCTTCCGTGCCCGTCCCGAGCCTCTTTATACGGCTCGGAATTGGCCCCTGGAGCTTGAAGCTTCCCTGGTCCTTGGTGCTTGGTCCTTGGAGTCGTTGAAAGCGGGTCAGAAATAACCACTACAAACGCAGTGCTTGACGAAGGAACGCATACTCAAGACGGTGTTCAATTAAAACTAACGACCTGCAATGTCTTTTGCGTTATGGTTGTGCTGGTTTAATCTATAAACAAGCTGTCGTATTTTAATTGTTAGGCGCACACTCGAGCGCATCAAAATGAGCAAGCCCAAGCGACCACTTACCGATGAAGAGTTGACCATCCTTGGCATGATTCAGCGAATGTATGGCGACCAGAACAAGCTCGATGATGTTTTTTGTTCGGATTCAGATGAGGCGGTCATATTTGTCAAGGACACCGCTGGGACTGTTGGCCTCTGCGCGGTGCTTACCAATATCGCCCGCGAGTCTCGTGACCTAGGTTTGACAGAGGAGCAGACATGTCAGCGATTCTTGATACCAACATGACATTGTGGCCTAACCCGGCACATGCACTGGACGACAGGATGCCGCGTAATCACCCAATAATCAGGGGTAAAATTGTGGTGGTTAACCACTACGAACGAAGTGCTTGATGAAGCAAGGCACATTCAAGAGCATGACTGGTTAACCGTGTCGAAAAGCAATATCTTTTGCGTTATGGTTGTGCTGGCTCAATATATAAACAAGCTGTCGTATATTAATTGTTAGAACATGAGCAACCGTCTAATCGTGGTCTGTCTGCTTGCCGTGCTGGCTACTTCGTGCGGTCCCCAAATTAAAGTGGGGCAATCCACTCTTTCGCCTGACAACAAATGGTTCATACACTTGGAAACCCAATCGCTCGGCCCAACAAATGGTTGCGCTCGGATTGATATTTACGATACGGCCATTTACCCGTCGTTGAAGACGCAGCCGCTGGAGGTGAATCGTGCGTCAGGCCCACCCACTGCATCGTTCACCGTTCCAATTTTTATCAATGCCCGCTCCGCAGAGTTGAAGTGGAACACTGCAAGCACGGTTTTGCGAATAGAGCAACGCGCAGTAAACGCAAACCCGGCTATCTACTACGCGGTGGACGTGACTAACTTTAGCTTCTCGAAGGTGGACAAATGAGTTCTAACCCGCCGCGTCAACCAACGCAGACGGGCTTAAACTTGTGATGGTTAGACGGTTGACCCAGTGGGAGCTTCGCCCGTCTCCCGCTACTTGATCCCCATCAACCGCTGCTGCCAGATCCGGAACAAATAAACCGTGGCGCGCACATCGCGCAGGCAATACTCGGCGATCTCCCGGTAACGTCCCTCCGCCAGCAGCGCATTCACGTCGTTGCCCGTGACCCCGTGGCTTTTGGGTGATTCGATGCCGAAGGCCTTGCAGTAAAAATCCAGGTTGAACCGCCGCGCCGCGCCTTCGCGCCCGCTCACGTTGTAAAAAGTCAGTTGCTCCGCGAGGTCGCAGTGCGGCTCCACCTGAAAGCGGTAGCCGAGCCAGTCCTTGCGTGTGATCGGCACATCACACAGCGCGGAACGCAGATACAAAAACGGCACGTCAAATCCGCGGCCATTAAAGGTCACGATGTGATCGTAACGCTTCGCCGTCTCCCAAAATGAATTAAGCAGCTCCGCTTCATCCGCGCAGGGAATGAATTTCACCGGCGCTGACTCGTCCTCCGCCTCGTCGAAATCGTCCGCGGTGAAAAGGACCTGCCCGCGTTCGCTCTCGGCATTGAGCATCGCAATGCAAACCACCTGGGCTGTGAACGGCCAGAGATTGAATTGCCGTTGAATCTCTGCCCGGCGCGCTTCGCGGCCCGCTTCATCCGCGATTTTTTCGCTGTCGCGAAACAAATACTCGAGCTGCGCCTCGTCAAAAGTTTCCTTCGGCAGCGCGGAGGTTTCTATGTCGAATACGAGTTTGGCCATGGCGGGAACTTAATCGTTGTGTCCTTGGTAGCTGGCGCGTGAGACTGAGGCCAGCCTTTTTCCGCCATGTAACGCAGGTTTCCCACCTGCTGTATCGCGGATTTGCAATCCGCAGGGATTGGCCTGCTCCAAGCGCGAAAGTATTTGGGCAGCCAGCCGACTGGAAGTCGGCGATACAGCAGGTGGGAAACCTGCGCTACGATTGGCGCTCAATATGGAGATGCGCGTGGTGCCGATTCCGCTTGGCGCTGGCCCGCGGCGGGTCCAAAATTGTGGTTCCGGAATGACACCCAGATTAAAACAGCTTCTGGCACGCGGCCCCGAACTGATCCACGAGGAGCGGGTCTTCCTGAAGGACTACCCCATCGCCGAATTGGGCATCACGCTGGTGTATGTGTTCCTCGGCGCCGTCTGGGTGGTTTTCACCGACGAGCTCTTTGACGCCATCAAGGTCGAGAAGGCCAGTTATGCCGCGCTGGAGGCGGTGCGCGGACTGAACTTCATTGTGGTCACCGGCTTCGTGCTTTACCTGGTGCTGCGCCGGAATTTCCATCGCCGTCGCCTGGCCGAGGAGGCCGCCCGCCTGAGCAAGGAACGCTTTGAAGCCGTGGCCCACGCCACCACCGACGCGATCTGGGATTGGAACCTGGAGACCAATGTCCTTTGGTGGAGTGAGGGGGTGCAAAAGCTTTTTGGCTACCGCCCGGAGGAAGTTTCCAATCGCATTGATTGGTGGCTGGACCGCATGCATCCCGAGGACAAGGATCGTGTGGTGGATACCGTCCGCCGCATCAGCGAATCCGGCGGGCAGAGCTGGACCGGCCACTATCGCGTCCGCCGCGCCGACGGCAGTTACGCCACGGTGCTGGACCGCGGCTACATCCTGCGCGACCCCACCAACCGCCCGGTGCGGCTCGTCGGCGGCGTTAGCGATATCACCGAGCGGCGCAAAGCCGAGGAGGCGTTGGAGAATTCCCGCCGCCAGCTGCGCGCGTTGTCCGCGCGGCTGCAAAGTTCGCGCGAAAAGGAACGCGCCCAGGTGAGCCGCGAAATCCACGACGACCTCGGCCAGCAACTCACGGCCATCAAGATGAATCTCGACTGGCTGGAGCGGCGCCTTGGCGAAAAAGAGGGTGATCCCTCGGTCAACCCCATGCTGGATCGGGCCGTCGAATGCTCCGAACAGATTGATAACGCGATCACCAGCGTCCAACGCATCGCCACCGATTTGCGCCCGGGCCTGCTGGACAGCCTCGACCTGGGCGCCGCGCTCCGCCAGGAGACCGAGCGTTTTCAGCAGCGCTCCGGCCTGGTCTGCAAACTCTCGTTGCCCGAGGAACCGCCGCAGCTTTCGCGCGACGCTTCGACCGCGGTTTTTCGCGTGTTGCAGGAAGCCCTTACCAACGTCGCCCGGCACGCCAAGGCGGCGAATGTCTCCGTTTCCTTCGAGGCCAGCCGCGAGCAGGCGCTGCTCACCGTGGAGGACGACGGCATCGGCATCCCGGCTTCCGCGATCGGGCATTCGAAGTCCATTGGCTTGATTGGCATGACCGAACGCGCCAGCATCCTGGGCGGCGATGTCTCCATTACTCCGATTTCTCCGCGCGGCACGCGCGTGCTCCTGCGGCTGCCGGCGGCGGCGGACGACACTCAATTCTGGGCCGACCTATGATTCGTATTTTGATTGCCGATGACCATGAACTCCTGCGGCGCGGCTTGCGCGGCATCCTCGCGGAGGCTTTTCCCAAGCTCACCGTGGCTGAAGCGGTGGACGCCCGTGAGGCGCTCGCCCTCGCCGAGAAACAGAAGTGGGATATCATCCTCATGGACATCAACATGCCCGGCCGCAGCGGTTTGGAGGCGCTCCAGGATTTGCGGCGACTTTACCCTCAGACGCCGGTCATCGTGCTGAGCGCGTTTCCTGAACGCGACTACGCGGTGCGGGCCTTCAAGCTCGGCGCCGCCGGCTACGTCTCCAAGCAAACGGCCGCCAGCGAACTCATCATGGCCGTCCGCAAAGCCCTCGACGGCGGACGCTATGTCACGCCGTTGCTGGCCGAAGCCCTCGCGGCCACGATTGCCGGCGACAACACGGCTTCCCCGCACGAAACGCTTTCCAATCGCGAGCTGCAGGTCTTCCGCCTCGTCGCGATCGGCAAGACGCTCAAGGAAATCGCCGCCGAACTTTCGCTCAGCGAAAAGACCATTGGCACTTACCGCGCCCGCATCTCGCAAAAAATCGGCCTCAGCACCAACGTCGAACTGGCCCGCTACGCCGTGCTGCACAAAATTGTCGAGTAGCGCTTCTTGTATCAGCCGCCTGCAGGTTTCCTTGCAGTTTTGAGGCCTTGAAGTTTGGATTTTGGAGCTTCACTGGAGCTTGGTCCTTGGTGCTTGGAGCTTTTCCCCTGTCAGGCAAACACCCGACACCCTGTCCTGCGCTCACCGCTCACGTTTTTGAGGTTTTTGCCAACTAGTCCGTTGCGTGATTTGGGCCGATGCTGTGCCCATGAAAAAGAGAATCGTCAGTCTGAAGATCAGCACGAATCTCGGGATTAATCATTCCCAACAATTTTGCTGGTCGGAGAAGAACCGAGTCAGAGTCGTACCTCACCTTGCGGCTCCTCGTTTATCCCCTGTCTTCCCGGCCAGCGCTTTTTCCCAATGCCGGTCCACCCAACCGAGCGCGCCGGACTGGCGCATCTCCGGCGAACAAGACTCAACCCAGGAGTAACCTTATGGAAGGAAAGAGTGTATGCCTGCAAATACCCGTAACGGTCCTCCCGGATTGCGCCTGGGCGCCGAGGATCCGGACCGCCGTTCCCCGGTCGCACCGGCCCGCGGATCGCAGCGCGAGCCTCACGCCCGGATACTCGAGACGCATCAGCCTGCCGCCTCGAATGAAAGCCCGATGGTCGCCGGCCTGACTTCCTCCCGCCCGCGCGAGTTCGCGGTGCTGGTGGCCGATCAATCGATCCTGGTGCGATCCGCCTTGCGGTCCATGCTGGACGAGGACGCGGAACTTTTCCTCGCGGGTGAAGCCTTGAGCGGCGCCGAGGCCATGGAACAGGCGTTCCGCCTGCGGCCAGCGGCGGTCCTCCTCGCCGTCAATCTTCCCGATCACAACGGCTTCGAAGTTGCCCAACGCATCAAACGCACGGTGCCCGATTGCATCGTAGTGTTGCTGGCGGGCATCACCGATCCCTGCGTGGAAGAAGCCGCCAAAGTCTTCGGGGCCGACGCCGTCTGCGCGCGGACGGGTGATCCGGATGGGATTCGGGACACTCTGCGCCGGCTGACGCAATTTGTGGAGTCCCGTTCCGCTTCAGCGGGAAGGTGAGCCGTCCGAACCGCGCCGGTTTTGTGCTCGAACCCGGCGTTTTGGACGTCGTGCCGTCCCGCTGAAACGAAACGGGATTTCGAAGCTTTCGCGCCGGGAGTCGTCAGCAGGCGCTCAAGTTTTTTCCGCTGCGACCCGCAACAGCACTTTCCCAAACGGCCCGCGCGCCAGGTGTTCGAATGCCGGTATCAGGTCTTCAAACGGAAACACCCGGTCCACGATCGGCTTGAAGTTTGCCTGGCCCATCACCCGCACGACGTCATTCCAGGCGGCGCGGCTTTCCTCATTCGTGTAAGCGCTGGCGGCCACCCCGCCCAGTCGCAGCCGGCGGAAAAATAGAGTCGCCGTGTTGAAATCCGGCACCGTCCCCGAGAGGCGGCCCACCAGGCTCACCCGCCCGTGCTCGCCCAAAGTATCGATCACCTGCGGCAATAATTTCCCGCCGACATTATCAATCGCCAGATCCACGCGGCGAGGCTTGAACTCCGTTTTCAAATCGCCGAACCAGTGCCCGTTCTCCGGATCATAAACCGCGGTCGCGCCCAACTCCTTCAGCCTCTGGCGCTTTGCTTCGCCTCGCGAGAGCGCAATCACTTTGAATCCCATCGCCAAAGCCAGGTGCACGCTTGCCACGCCCACGCCGCCCGAAGCGCCCGTGATCAACACGATCGCTCCCGCTGGGAGCGGACCCCACATCGTCAGCGCCTGCCACGCCGTCACATACACCAGGGCCGAGCCCGCACTCTGCTCCTCCGACCACCCGGCCGGCATCTCGATCAAATCCTGTTCCGGCACCGCGACGCGTTCCGCAAAAGTTCCCGGACGATTCACGCCCGTCTCGCCACGCAGCATCGCCCGCCGATCCCCCACCCGCGCGCTGGTTACTCCCTCGCCTACTTCCACCACCGTCCCCACCCCGTCCCGACCCATGATATGGGGCAATTCCGGGCGCGCTGGATAAAGTCTTTCCGCGAGATAACGATCCGCCGGATTCAACCCCGCATAACTCACCTGCAACACCACCTCCCCGCGTCCCGCCCGTGGCGCCGGCACTTCCTCCATCCGCAAACCCTTCAACCCTGTATATTCCTGCAACCGCCAGGCTTTCATATAATCAGGTTCGGAGGTGCGGCTTTGGCTGGCAGCGCACTGGCAATATCGATTTGTGAAATCATATTATTGAGCGCGAACGAATCATTTTTCCGGAGCGCGGCTGTCCCCCAGCCGCCGCGGATACGATCTGAACGGCGCACCCGTACCGATTGGACCGTTGGATACAAATTTGCACGCGCTGCGGCTGAGGACAGCCGCGCTCCGGGGAAGCATGTTTCAGCTACCTCGGCGCCGCACTCTGGACCGGCCCCGACGGCGCGTTTGGATCCTCGATGGGCACCTTCTTCAAAGTCAGATGCCGCTGCCGCGCAACGATCTCACCGACCAGCAATTGCGGATCGTCGTACCGCACAAATCCCGGCGGCGGCTCAAACAATTCGCCCATGGGGATGTTCGTCTTCACCTTTGACAGCTTCAGTGTCGGCAAAGTGGACTGTCCCACCGCGACGATTTTCAACGCGATGTCCCCCAGATCGGGCGCCCGCCATACCTGATACGCGGCGCTGGTGCCGTCGCTCATCTTGACGGTGGCCTCCTCGCGAATGCAGCGATGGCCCTCGATTTTTTCCGTGCCCGCCGCCCGGGACCCGAAGCTGACCTCCGTTGGTCTCGCCGCCGCGCCGACGGCCGCGTAGCCCTGCAACGCCTCGCTCACCAAATACCCGTTTCCCGTGGCCTCGTCCCAGATGAACATGAAACCGGCCGCGCGCGAACCTTTCCGCGCCTTCTTGTCGGGCTGCGCCGCGAACATGATGCGGCTGCCGCGCACCAGCAGCTCGCCTTCGCGAATCCCGAGCCGGTCGGAGAACCAGTTCGTCTCCAGATTCACGTGCGCGCTGTAACCCGCGGCGTTCGTGAGCAGCGCGCCCATGCCCCCGCGAATGAAGGCCGGCGTTTCGGTTGGAAATCGCTCCGCGTACGCCTCCGCCGGCGTCAGCTTGTGGGCGTCGCTGGAACATCCTGCCGACAAAAGCAGGGCCGCGAGCAGCCCGGCCGCGCCGGCGCCGAAGCCCGTAACGTATTTCAAATTTTGAACCAAACCCGCAAAAGCACTAGATTGCATAGAGTATCAGACGACTCATGACCCTAGCCGGTTCAAAACCAAATGCCAAGCGCCCGGACGGCGGCGGGGGAAGAAGAAGGCTAAAAGCTAAAGGCTGAAGGGCCGAAACTACTAAAAATATTTCTTATGGCTGCCTCCACCTCCCCCACCTCCCCCAAAGCCGTCGCCCAGCGTCGCCACCTTTTCGCCAGGCGCTTCCTGCGCGCGCTCAGCCTGGTCGTCGGCTTGATCGCCATCGCGCTCACCGTCGGCCTCTTCGGCTACCATTTCTTTTGCGGCTTCACTTGGATTGACTCGTTGCTGAACGCCTCGATGATCCTCACCGGCATGGGCCCCGTGGGCACGCTCAGCACCACGGGCGCGAAGCTATTCGCCTCCGCCTACGCGCTCTTCGCCGCCATCGTGTTCATCGGCGCGACCGGCATCCTCCTCGCCCCCATCTTCCACCACGTGCTCCACCGTTTCCATCTCGAGCAACAGAACGTGAAATAGTCGTGCTTACTCCTGGTGCCCGGCCATCAAATCGCCTGCGGCCAGCTCCAGCTTGAACGGCTCCAGCGCCATCGGGCCGTCGTGGTCCAGGAATTCCCGGCACACCGCGAAGAAATCCGTCCGCGAGTTCACGCGCCGGATCCGATGCAAAAACTGTCCCGACGGCTCCGCGCCCACGCCGAGGTAGTTCATGTATTTCTTCATCTTCTGCACCTGCGCGGATTCGGTGACGTCCGGCGAACACACCGCTTCATACAGCGCCTCGACATAACCGAACACATCGTGCCCGCTGGGCAGAAAAGTTGTCTCCCCGCGCCGATGCTGCCGGATCTGGTGGAAGATCCAGGGATTGCGAATCGCTCCGCGGCCGATCATCAATCCCCGCGCGCCCGTGGTGCGCAGCACCTCCGCCGCCTTCGCCGCCGAAAAGACATTGCCATTTGCCAGGACCGGACAGGGCATCGCCGCCACCGCGCGCGCAATGAAATCGTAATGCACTTCGCTGCGGTACATTTCCTTCACCGTACGCCCGTGCACCGTGAGCATGTTCAGCGAATGCTTCGCGAAAATCGGCAGCAACTCTTCGAACACCGCCGGCGAGTCGAACCCAATCCGCGTCTTCACCGTGAACTTGATCTTCACCGCATCACGCAACGCGCCGAGGATGGCGTCCACCTTTTGCGGCTCCCGGAGCAGCCCGCCGCCCGCGCATTTGCGATACACCACCGGCGCCGGGCACCCCAGATTCAAATCCACCGCCGCGATCGGATACTGCTGCAACTCCCGCGCCGAGCGCACCAGCGACGGAATATCGTTCCCGATCATCTGTGCCACCGCCGGCCGTCCCGTGGGATTCTCCTTGATGGAACGCAGGATGTATTTCTCCAGCGTCGAGGTCGCGTGCACACGGAAGTATTCCGTGAAATAAACATCCGGCCCGCCGTACCGCGCCATCAGCCGCCAGAACGGCAGGTCGGTGACATCCTGCATCGGCGCCAGCGCCAGCACGGGCTCCGTGCCGGCGAGGAAGTCTTGGTTGGCGGGTTGAGGGTTCACGCGTGTCGGGGGAATGTTAGTATAGAGTGGCGGGAGGGGCCAATGGGCAACGTGGATTCAATTTTCACGGGATGCTTCCGGACAGTGAGGGCAGCGGGTTTTCGGACCTTGCTGCGGGCAGGAATGCCCGCGCTGCGGGGCAGTGTCGAAATGCGCTCGTTTTCATGGGGGAGGGGTGGCATACCCCCAAACAACCCGCAACATGCAACAAACCGTATAAACATTGGTCAAAATGGGGTTTCAACCCGCAACAAAAGGTGCAACAAGGGTGCTACAGATTGTAGAAAGGTGCATAAACATTGGTTGGAATTGAGGCGCAAGCCGCAACAAGGCCGGATTGATTGGTGAGAATTGGGTTTTGATTTGAGGAGAGCGGGCCAACGCGCGGTGTTCTCTGGTTCGGTCAGTAGCGATGGCATGGCTCCTCCGGTTTCCTTGTCGTCAGTTTAATTTCCCTGGTTACGCCCGCGCAGAGATCCTGCGATTCTCGGGCGGGAAATCCCTCCGGAGATAGGGTTGCACGGTTTGGGTGGGTGTCAAGGGGTGGGCTGGCGTTCCAATTTCAAATTCCGGCACGAACGATTAGCGTGAGGGCGCGTAGAGCTTTATGGGAACGCGGGAGTAATCCGATTCGATTCCCAAGGCGGAAGCGACTCGCCACAGGCCAGGCAAAGCGTCTTTCCCGCAGGCTATGGTGTCCTCCGCTGGCAAACGTTCGCCGAACTCCTCTCCCAACTGGCCACCGGAAAAGCCAGGACAGTCCCAGACGAAATGGCGGACGACAACCCCGCGCCGGGTAAGTTGAAAATCAAACGAATCGTCTGAATCGCCAACGGAGAATGAAAACACATCGCGTGTGGAGGCTAGCGCGATGACGGCGTCTTTGAAATCGCTGGAGAACCAATGGGTATAGCCCCAACTATCGGCGAGGTGAGTCCATTGGGAATCCCGGCCGATAGCCAGGTAATCGAAGCGGTTGTCCACCGAGTCAATGCCAACGTAGCCCGGCAGCCCCAGGGCGTTCAGGATATCGAGGTCGGTCAGGCTGGTGTCCCTGATGAAAACGAAATACGGAGACCAGGGATGGCCATCAATATTGATGGGAAGGGCGCTCATGTCCGTGCGGGCAACGTAACGCAGAATGGAGCGGGCCTAGAGCCCTCATTACGTTTTTGGCAAACCAAACCTGGGCCTTCAGCCCAGGCTGGTATGGGGCCGCGCCGTTGGCGCTTCAAACACGAAGCCGTGGCATTGGCGCTTGAGGTTTGGTGCTTGGGATTTCTCTGGAGCTTGGTGCTTGGACCTTGGTCCTTTTACTCCCTGCCAGCCGCCGCAATAAACGGCTGCAACTCCCGCATCAGCTCCGCGAAAAGTTCCAGCGACACCTGCTGCGCGCCGTCGCTCCAGGCTTCGGCCGGGTTCGGGTGCACCTCGATCAGGAGTGCGTCCGCGCCCATGGCCACGGCGCCTCTGCACAGCGACCGCACGAGGTCCGCGCGGCCGGCGCCCTGGCTCGGATCAATCACGATCGGCGAGTGGGATTCCTGCTTGATGGCCGGGATCGTGGACAGGTCCAGCGTGTTGCGCGTGTAGGTCTCGAAGGTGCGGATGCCGCGCTCGCAGAACATGAGGTTCGGGTTTTCGTTCGCCAGCACGTATTCGCCGGCGAGGAGCCACTCTTCGATCTTCATCGAGAGCCCGCGCTTCAAGAGCACCGGCTTGCCGGTCTTGGCGGCGGCGATGAGCAATTGGAAATTCTGGGCGTTGCGCGCGCCGATCTGCAAAATGTCCGCGTACTCCGCGACCATCTCCGCGTGGTTTTCGGACAGCAATTCCGTGATCACTGCCAGCCCGGTTTCCTTGCGCGCCTTGGCCAGCAACTTGAGGCCCTTCTTGCCCAGGCCCTGGAATTCGTAGGGCGACGTCCGCGGCTTGAAGGCCCCGCCGCGCAACATCGTCGCACCGGCCGCGGCCACCGCGACGGCGGTCTTCATCAACTGCTTTTCGCTCTCGACCGAGCACGGCCCGGCCATGACATGGAATTTGCGGCCGCCGATCTCGTGCTCGCGCACTTTGACCGTCGAATTCTGCGGATGTGCCGCGCGGCTCACCAGCTTGTAGCGCTTCTGCACCGGCGTCACGCTCTCCACGATCGCGGGAAACGTCATCGCCAGCGTCTCGAGCGATTGGTGGGTCAATTCGTCGCCGATCGCGCCGATGACCGTGCGGGCCACGCCGCGCATGACGTGCGGGCGGTAGCCTTGCTTGCGGATCTCGCGGATGACCGTCTGTTCCTGCTTCTTATCAATGCCGGACTTGAGGACTATTATCATATTTGATTTTTGGTTGGCCGGGTTCCACGCAGCGGGGCAAAAAAAATCCGCAGGTGGCTACCTGCGGCGAGTTAGGCGGTGGAACCAGTCAACCACGCCGACCCGCCGCGTTGGTAAAGTAAAACCAACCGGTGGTCACGCTGGTAAACGATTGACGGCCCAGATTCACTGGCGGAAAGACTGGCAAAAGCGGGCGGAAAGTCAAGCCTGCCGACGAACGGAGCGCAGGAGCGCAGACTCCGTAAACAAGGCTACCTTCGATATCCTTGCACCGCGTTGAGCACTTACTAACACTGAGCCCCAACGGCTGTGAATATTGCCCGTGTTGAAAACAAGCTGATCGTGATGAGCGAGGTGACCGGCATCTCGATTTATGACTTCGACTTCGATCTGCATTTTGCGTGCAGTCATCCATATCAATTCCAAGGCGAAGAACTTTGCATTCTGCGGATAGGCCCCATTGCCGACTATGCCGCCGAATTCGAACAAAAAAATAGCATGGGGCTGCGGCTGGTAAATTTGCCGGAAGAACACCGCCGCGCGAGCGAATTGGAATGTTGGTACCCCAGCATCCATGATCTCACTCCGCGCACTAAAATCTATGAAACCTTGCCCTCCGCCGGTGAAATAGAAGCTGAATTCAAGTGGCCGGTCTTTTTGAAAGGGTCGCGGCAAACCAGCCGGCACAATCCGGAACTATCCATCATCACCAGCCGCGCACACTATGAACAAGCGGCACTGCGATACCGGGACGACGATATTCTGCATTGGCAGAAACCTGTGGTTCGCGAATTCATTGACCTCGAACCCGTTACGGGGCAGGTCCCGGGTAAGATACGACCTTCCCTGGAGTATCGATCCTTTTGGTGGCGCGGCGAGTGCGTCGGCTTCGGCCAGTATTGGTATCAGATCCAACCCTACGATAGTGCCGATGTGAGCGAGGGTGTTGAGGTGGCGCGTCGGGCTGCCGAACGCTTGAAGGTGCCGTTCCTCGTGGTTGATTTCGCGAGGACTTGCGACGGACGATGGATTGTCATCGAGTGCAACGACGCCCAGGAGTCTGGCTACGCCGGAGTGGCACCGCTTGAATTGTGGCGACAGGTGCTGGCAAGAGTCGGCGGCTGATTCTGCGCTGGAGCCGATTGCAATGTCCTCATCCCAAAGTCCAGCGGGACGACATGATTGTAGCCCCGGGTAAGTGAGGAACGAACGCGGCGCCGGGTTCAGGTCTCAATAATTACTTCCTCTCTTTTTTCCATTTCTTTTGGAGCGCTTTAACAGCGCTCCAAAAGAAATGGAAAAAAGAGAGGTTGGTTGTGAGGTATCCTGACCCGGGGCGTCGCTCCCCGAGTCGCTTTGCCCCGGGCTGGTATAGGGCGCCCCGTTGGGGCTTGGGGTTTGATGTGGTGATAATATACTTCCATCAGTGTGAGGCGGAGAAAGACATTGGTGATTGTCTGCGCGTGCCTGGTGCTCGGGGCGGTGCTGGCATTGGCGCTTATATTGATTCGGGGAGGTTCGGCGCGCGCCGCGAATGTCACCCTAGGTTTTGTCGGGTTTACGAACCAGGTGCTGGTGTCGGTCAATGCTGGCGCTTCAAATAAGAGCGGGCTTATACGGGCCAATAACATCGCGCTCGTGCTGGCCAAAAATACCGGCTCCGTGCCGGTCGAGTTGTTTGGTTTCAGCAGTCCGACGGCCTTTAGCATATCCAGCATTGTGTCTGGCGGCCCCGCACCAGTAATCGGACCCGGCCTGCCACGTTTACTGAAGCCGGGCGAATCCATCGTCATCCCCGCCATGATCATGAGAAAGGGCGCTGCCTGGTCGGTGGAACTCTGCTATCAACGCCGCGCCTGGCGGGAGCGCTTCGTTATCTCGCTTCTGAATGCCAGGGTGCCTTTCGTGCGGTCCACGGCGAAGCGTATTTTCACCTCCCAGTACGAATTCGTTCCCGTCCATCTCGGTCCCTTGACCAATCAGCCTCCGTGGGGCCTTCCTCCACCGGTAGTGGAGAAATGAGATGCAAAAGGCGGGAGCAACCGCTGCTTGAGCACGTCAATCTTCTGTGTCATGTTTGGCCCGGAGCAGGGAGAAGCTACCCGGTTGGATTTGGCAAGCTGCCTGAAGCTCGCGCGCATGCGAATGAAGCATAGACATTTCGGCTGGTGCCTTCCGCCAGACAAGGAGTTCTGGGTGGATGGTTCCAGCTCGCCCGGGGATATTTGCCGCCGCCTCGCGCCGGCGGTGCGCCTGCTTTTTGAAAGGCGGGACTACTATGGCCGGGTAGGCTACAAAGGCGAAGATGAGTTTGGCCGCACCTGGCAGGTCTTGGGGTGCTACTTTGGTTCCCGGCCGGGGACACAACGCACGCGGATCATCATCGAACCCGTCCCAAAAAATTCGGAAGCAGTGGCGCGCGAGTTGTGTGCTCTGCTCGAGGAACGAGTTTACTTTGGCGACGTGAAAAACCTCTACGAGGAGGATTTTTCCTTTTCCGAGGATTTCCAGGTGGACTACCAGGCCGCCTGACGGTGCCGCCGCCGGCGCGTGCGGCTTGAATATTTGCAATTTTTTGAAGTTTGGCATTTGCCCCGAAAGCTCTCGGGGTTGAAGTTTCACTATGCGCACTTCTGTTTGAACGCTTCTCCTCCTCCCGCTATCTATTACGCCAGGCGGCGACATTGGGTCCTTGATCGCCGCCGGCATGAATTCACCAGAACCGGGCAGAAACCAGTCGAAGAAGATCCTGGCCAGCTTCATTTTCCTGAGCCGCTGGCTGCAGGCGCCTTTGTACATCGGGCTGATCCTCGCGCAGGCGGTTTACGTCTATCGCTTTCTCCTCGAGCTCTGGCACCTCATCGGGTTCGCGCTGTTCAATCACGCGGCGCCCGCTTCCACACCGCAGGGCGTGACCGACCCCGAGACGATCGTCATGCTCAGCGTCCTGGGTCTGATCGACGTCGTCATGATTGCGAACCTTCTCATCATGGTCATCGTCGGCGGCTACGAAACTTTCGTCTCGCGCCTCCAACTCAAAGGCCATCCCGACCAGCCCGAATGGCTCTCGCACGTGAATGCCGGCATTCTCAAAGTGAAGCTCGCCACCGCGCTCATCGGCATCTCCTCGATTCACCTGTTGAAAACCTTCATCAACGCCTCCAACCAGGAACCCAAAACCATGCTCTGGCAGGTTACCATTCATCTCACCTTCGTTTTCTCCGCGATAGCCCTCGCGTGGATTGACCGCCTGACTTTCAAACCGGCCAGCGCGGAGCATTGATTTATGGAAGAACACCCGGTTCCGGCTTTATGAAAGTACGCGTCGAGTTTTTTGATTCACTACCCGTCACCAGTTTCGGCGAGGTGGCGCAGGATTTGTTTGCGCTCGGTCTGAAGCGTCCGGACAGCACTTACATGATTTTGGATGGCGGGAAGCGTGGCTTCGTTCAGGTGGCCCGCGTCACGGGAGGCTACATCGCGGAATGGGGCAATCCCCTGAAGCCCGGCGGCAAATCCGGCGGTGTGGCACGCGCGCAAAAGGAACGTGATCCCGGCGCGGAGCTTGAGCAGCGCTTCCGTGCTCATGAAGGGGATGTCCTCAACGCCGCGGAAGCCGTGGACCTGCTCCTGGCCTTTTGGCTCGGCAAGCCCCGCCCGGATGAACTGTATTGGCGCGAGCTTTCGATCCCCGCAAAGCCCTCCGCCTGAAGGCCCCGGGGCTGGTCGTAATTCGCGCCGTCGGGTTTGGGGATTGCCCCAGGCGATAAAGTAGGGATGGCACTCCCACCCGAATTTCTGTAGCTTTGCCACCGTCGGCTGGAACCGGTTGCCAGACTCACCAGTGGTCCAAAATCGCATTCAACCATCAACCCAGGAGCAACACCATGCATGTAGTAATCCGCAAGTATTCCGGCAAAGGCGCCAGTGCCCTCTTTGACCTTTTCGAAAAGCGCACGGGCGACGCGCAAAATCACATCGGCACCACCAAGGGCTTGGTCAGCTACACGCTCGCCCGCAGCGCCGATGGCGGCGGTTTCAGCGTCACCATCTGCCATGACGAGGCGGGGATAAAAGACAGCATGCTGAAGGCGAAGGAATGGATCACCGCCAACGCCGCGAACCTCGGCGCCCCGCCGGCCGAAGTGCTCGAAGGCAAGGTCATCATTCAGATCAAGAAATGAGCGACAGACTCCAGAGGAAATTCGAAGCGAAAGGCTAATCATGGGCGGCTGTTGGTGGGACTATTTCGTTCCGTACGAGAGCGATGTGGAGCATGCCTTGCAAAGCCTTCGCGAGGAGGTCTTTCGCACGGGCCGCTATCAACACATGACTTATGAGTTTTCCGCGGCGGCGATTGCATCAGAACCGGAACTGGCGGACGAGGAGTCTGTGACGCCGCCCGGAAGCATCGAAGAACTGTTGGAGCAGGAGGCTGAGAGCGGCACCAATTCCATCCTGGACATCACCCACATTTCGGCGAAACCGGAGTTTGCCTCGTTGTGCCCCATGCCTGTGGAACAAATTCGGCAGATTTTTGGCACGGAAAAACCAACGCGCGCAATGGTGGAAGCCAAGCGAAGCGCGTCCTACGACTTGATGGATGAGAACTCGTTGATAAACGAAGGTTGGATGGGGGCTTATTTCACAGTTTATAAGGATGAAAGCCCTCATGAACTGTATTTTGTTGGCAGTTCGGGAGATCATTGAGCGCCGAGCCTAAACGGGTGTCCGACATAACGGGATGACCAACGTCCTGATCATTTCCTGGTCCCGGGCGGCGGTGCGCTCGTGCCTGGCGGTATACGGGCCGTTCGTGATCATGGCGATTTACACGCTGCTCTTCGTATCGTGCTCGCATTGTAAAAAGGTGGTGTGGGCGATCCTGCCCATCGGTCCCAGTTTGCTCCCCTTCGAGCTCGCGCGCCATTGGCTAAAATTGCGCCTACCCGGCGACGTGGTCGGCTACATCCTGGCCTTCATCGCTTCAGCAGCGCTGGTCTTGGCGCTTGCGTGGCTGCTGCGCCGTGGAATTTGGGTGCGCCGCGCGGCCATCGCTCTTGCGCTTGCTGTGTTCTCGATCCTCGCCATTTGCACGCTGGCCGCGATTCAGGCATAAGAGTTTTGAACTCGAAAAGCAGACCCCGCCCGCCCGAATGCCCCCGCCGCCCTTGTGGGCAGCTTGTTTCCCGTGTTATATTCCCGTTGGAAAGGTTGTCTTATGACTCCTGAGTATCTCGAAGACCTCTGGCGCGATCCGCGCAACCACCGCTGGGGTTGCTACTATTGCAAAGCGGACCCGCGCGCCATCGTTCCCAAGCGCATCCCGTGGATGGGCTGGACCCTCAACTTCGCGCGACCCTCCGCGATCCCGGCGCTGGCGCTCATCCTCGCGCTGTTGCTGGGGCCATACTTCCTGGTCCTGGCGTGTGGCGGCGGTATGGGCTTGGCCTATGTGTTCCTGGCCATCAGCATTGTCGTCATGTGCCTGCTGTGCGCGTATCTGTCGTCCCCGCGGCGATGGCTGAATCGCAACCCATGAACCCAGCCTTGCTCTGAAAGCAATTCTCCCCATTATTCTGTCGCCAAATTTTTCTTTCATCGAGTCTTTTGGGGTACACCTCAGCTTTCCTCACCCTTTCTGCCATTTCGAACCCGCCCGCGCAGGTCAGCGTCCATTTTTGGCCCCTTTTTACCCCTTGCAAATTGAATGCCCGGGCTTAGGTTAACGTCGGACCTTTATATTAGGTTTATTATGAAAAATCGGCTTTTGGCTCTGATGGTTGCGTTGGCGGCATTGGCTTTGACACCGGCAGTGCAGGCAGGCGGGCATTGCGGGGGGGGCGGTTGGGGTGGAGGCGGTTGCTATCGCGGAGGCGGCGGATGTTATGGTGGGGGCGGTTGGTATGGTGGCGGTGGATATTGCGGCGGCGGCGGTGGCGGTTGGTATGGTGGCGGTTGGGGCATGGGTGTCGGCTTCGGCGGCTGTGGCTGGGGCGTTTCCCTTGGATTTGGCGGACCTGCTTATGGTGGCGGATATTACGGCGGTGGATACTACAGCGGCGGGTATGCGCCAGGTTATTGCGCCACCCCCGTCTATGCGGCGCCGGTTTACACCGCTCCCGTCGTCTATTCGACCCCGGTGTATGTGACCAAGGTCGTCACCACCACTCCCGTTTACACGACGCGCGTAGTCACCACTCCCGCGTACGCCACGACCTCCGTCGCGAGAGTCGTGCCCGCGAACACCATAAAGACCGCTCCGGTCCAGGTCGCCGCCCGTCCGGCCACCTACGTCGCCCCGGCTGCTTACGCCACGACTGCCGTTCGTCCGGCGACTGTCGCGACCACGGCCAAAGTTGCTCCCACCTCGAACACCACTTACACCTGGGCTGCGAAGCCCGCGGGCACCGTAACGGCCCAGCCGACGTACACCTGGGCCCAGCCGCAGGCGAAGACTGCGGCCTACGTGGCCAGCCGGTAGGCTGCAAGTTCATTTCACTACCTCCGACTGCCCGGGATATCGCTCGGGGGTTGGGAGTTGGTTTCTTTCTGCGCGTTCATCGGCGTTTATTCGCGGTTAACGCTTCCGAACCTCACTCCCGGTGATTTCCGGTGGTTTTCAGACCGTGCTTGTTTATGATGCTCGCCGTGCACGCAATGGCTGCGGCGCACCGGGATGTTCATTCGACGTTTGACCCAGATCGGCCGGACCGTGCGGCAAGTGCACCGCTCGCGCGAGGTTTTGCGGGTGGCTTTCAAATACGGGGGCCGTGACCTCGCGCGGCACCTCCACCTGCCGGCGTTGATCCGCTGGCCGGGCCGGCGGGCGCGCGCGGAGCGCGAGGAAGTGGCTCGTCTCTCCGGCGCGGAACGCCTACGCCGCGCGTGCGAAGAGCTCGGGCCCACCTTCGTCAAGATGGGCCAGATCCTTTCCACGCGGCCAAACCTGCTGCCGCGCGAATTCATCAAGGAACTCGCGAAATTACAGGAGTCCGTGGCGCCGATTACCTTCGGCGAAGTGCGCGCGGTGTTGGAAGAACAGTTGGGCAAACCTCTCGCGCAGGCTTTCGCTTCCGTGGACGAACAACCGCTCGCCGCCGCCTCCATCGCGCAGGTGCACCGGGCGCGACTTCCCGACGGCGCGGACGTCGTGGTAAAAGTCCAGCGCCCCGGCATCCGCGAGACGATCGAAACCGACATCGAAATTCTGCGTCAGCTCGCGGCGTTGGTGGAAAATCATGTGGAAGAGTGGAAGCACTACCACCCCGTCGCCATCGTCGAGGAACTGGCCCGCACACTGGAACAGGAAACGGATTTTACCGTCGAATTGTCGCACATCGAACGCTTCGCCCGGCAATTCGAAGGCGACGAAACCGTCCACGTCCCGCGCGTCTATCACGCAGCCACCACCCAGCGCGTCCTCACGATGGAATATATCGATGGTAAGCGCGCCTCGAGCGCCGCGGACCTGACCGCGGCGGGCCTCGATCCCGTCGTGATCGCGCAACGAATCGCGGATCTCGGATTGCGCCAGATGTTCGCCTATGGATTTTTCCACGGCGACCCGCATCCGGGCAATGTCCGCATCCTGCCGGGCAACGTCGTCTGCTTCCTCGACTTCGGCATGATGGGCTTTCTCGATCTGCGCGGCCGGGAAGCGTTCGCCGATTTGATGTGGGCGATTTCGCGTCAGAACGAAGTCAGCGTCGCCAACGCGCTGCTGAAGATCGCCCCCGGTGAACGCGAGCCCTCGCGGCAGGCGCTCGAAACCGACGCCGCCGAATTCATGCACCGGCATTTCTACAAGCCGATGGGCGAAATCGAATTCGACCAGCTCGCCTCGCAGTTGCTGGAACTCACCTCGAAGCACGGCCTGGTGGTGCCCGCGAATTTCATTCTGCTGCTCAAGGCACTCGGCCAGATCGAGGGCTTGGTGCGAAAATTGAACCCAAAACAAAACATTCTGGAGCAAGCCCGGCCGATCTTCGAGGAGGCGCGGTTGGAACGCTTCAAGCCGAAGCGGTTGACGGGCAGTATGTATGAGTTCGGCATGGAAGTAGCCGACCTGGCGCGGGAGTTGCCGGCGGAAGTGCGACGAATTCTTTCGCAGCTCAAGACTGGCGAGGGCCGGATCGTCTTCAAGCATGAAGGCCTGGGCCCGTCCATTGACGTGCTGGCCAAGACGGGCAACCGGCTCACCTTCGGCCTCGTGCTGGCGGCGATGCTGATCGGTTCGGCCGTGATCGTGCATGCGCAATTGCCGCCGAAATGGCACGGCATCCCGGTGATCGGGATTTTGGGATTTTTGTTCTCGGGCCTCATGGGGCTCTGGCTCCTCGTTTCGATCATCCGGCACGGAAAGATGTGAGGGGAAGAAAGCTCCAAGGACCAAGCACCAAGCACCAGATAAACATCAAGCTCCAAACATCAAGCGCAAGCTCCGAATGCCGGTTCGCGTTGTAACGGAGGTTCAAATTTCGGTAATTGTAAAGTGGATGAGTGATGTGACGTCAGCGGGAGGTGGCCAGGCGTTTCCGGCGACGCGGTGGTCCGTGGTCCTGGCGGCGCGGGAAGGCGGGTCGAGGGAAGCGGCGGCTTTGGAGGAAGTCTGTAAAATGTACTGGCAACCGCTTTACGCCTTCGCGCGGCGGAGTGGGAAATCTCCCCACGACGCCGAGGACGTGACGCAGGAGTTCTTTCGCTCGCTGATGGAAAAGCGCTGGCTGGCGGACGCGGACCGCGAGAAAGGGCGGTTGCGCTCATTTCTGGCGCTGGCGATGAAACGCTTCATGGCAAACGAATGGCGGCGCGAGGCCGCGGAGAAACGCGGCGGTGGCCGGGCGCAGGTGCCCATCGATACGGTCTTCGCGGAAAGCTACTACCAGCCGGAAGTAAACGAGCGCCTGGCCGTGGAGCGGGTGTTCGATCGCGAGTGGGCGATGACATTGCTGCGGCTGACAATGCAGCGGTTACAGAATGAATTCGTATCGGCGGGAAAGAACGGCGACTTCGAAGTGCTCAAGGAATTCCTGACTGCGTCGCACGCCGGCATCGATTACCGGAGCGCCGCGGAGAAATTGGGAATAAACGAAAGCGCCGCGCGCGTGGCGGTGCATCGGCTGCGGAAAAGATTTCGCGAGGCTTACCGCGAGGAGATCAAACAGACGCTGCCAAAGGGCGCGGATGTGGAAGAGGAGATTCGGTACCTGGCGGATGTATTGGCGAGCGGGTGAGAAGGACCAAGGACCAGGAACCAAGCTGCAACTTCAAGTTTCATTTCAAAAGACGAAGTTGGCAGGCGGGCGGAGGCGGGGTAAAAGATGCGCATGACGGCCAAAGAAGCGAAAGCCAGGCACACGGAACTCTCCGCGGAAATCCAGCGGCACGATCACGCTTACTACGTGCTGGCCAAGCCGAGTATCGGCGATCAGCAGTACGACCGGCTGTATCGCGAGTTGGTGGATTTGGAAACGGAATATCCCGATCTCCGCACGCCCGAATCGCCCACCCAGCGCGTGGGCGGCGAGCCGGTGAAGGAATTCGAGCCGGTGCAACATCGCGTGCCGATGCTCAGCCTCGACAACACTTACTCGGAGCAGGAGCTGCGAGATTTTGTGAATCGCGTGCAGAAACTTTTGCCTGATGAAAAGCTCGACTGGATCGTGGAACCCAAGATCGACGGGCTGGCGATCAATCTCACTTACGAAAACGGAAAATTCACGCGCGGCGCCACCCGCGGCGACGGCACCACGGGCGACGATATCACCCTCAATTTGCGAACCATCCGCAGTATTCCGACACGGCTGCACGGGGAGGCCAAAGCGCTGCCCGATGTTCTGGAAGCGCGCGGTGAGGTTTACCTAACCAAGAGCGGCTTCGCGAAGTTGAACGCGGAGCGCAAGGCGGCGGGCGAGGAGATGTTTGCGAATCCACGAAATGCGGCAGCGGGCTCGCTGAAGCAACTCGACTCCCGCCTCGTTGCCAAGCGCCCGCTCGACATCATTCTGTATGCGTTGGGCGAAATGTCGGGCGGCAGCAAGAAGATCGCGACCCACGCCGAAATGCTGGCGTGGCTCAAGGACCTCGGTTTCAAGACACCGCCGCGCACCTGGCATTGTCACACGGCCGACGAACTGGTGAAAGCCATTGCCGAGCTGGATGAGATGCGCGACACGCTGCCCTACGAAACGGACGGCGCGGTCGTGAAATTGAATTCGTACGCGCAGCGGGAACGTGTGGGGTTCACTTCGAAAGCGCCGCGCTGGGCCATCGCTTATAAATACGCCGCCGAGCAGGCGCAGACCAAGCTCAAGGCCATCACCGTGCAGGTGGGCCGCACGGGCAAACTCACTCCGGTGGCGGAGCTGGAACCGGTTTTCCTGGCTGGGAGCACGATCAGCCGCGCGACGTTGCACAATGAAGACTATTTGAAACTGAAGGACATTCGCGTCGGCGACACCGTGACCATCCAGAAGGCGGGCGAAGTCATTCCCGCTGTGGTGGACGTGGTGCTTTCGGCGCGGAACGGAGACGAGCAGGAATTCAAATTTCCGAGGACGTGTCCGGAGTGCGGCTCGAAGGTGGCCAAGACCGCTGGTGAGTCTGAGGAGGACGAGGGCGTGGACTGGCGGTGCGTGAACCCCGACTGTCCGGCGCAGGTGCGGGGGCGCTTGGAGCTCTGGTGCTCGCGCGGGGCCATGGACATTGAAGGCGGTGGCGAAGTACTCGTGCGCCAGCTCGTGGGCAGCGGCCTCGTGCGCGATGTGGCCGAACTCTACAAGCTCAAGCTGGACGAGCTCGCAAACCTGGAGCGCATGGCGGAGAAATCCGCGCAGAATTTTCTCGATGGCGTGCAGGCGAGCAAGCAGCGCGATCTCTGGCGGCTGCTTTACGGGCTCGGCATTTTGCACGTGGGCGCCGGCGTGGCGAAGAAGCTGGGCCGCGGCTTCGCGACGCTCGACGACATCTTTGCGGCGAGCAAGGATCAACTGCTCGAGTGCGAGGACGTCGGCGAAGTGATCGCGCAAAGCGTCATCCACTGGCACGGCGATTCACGCAATCGCGATCTGATCGAACGCTTGCGCAAGGCGGGGCTGAATTTCAAATCCGCGCTGTTTCAACCCCGCTCCGCTCCCGGCAAACTCGCGGGCAAAACCTTCGTGCTGACCGGCACCTTGCCCAACCTCAAGCGCGAAGAAGCCGCCGCGAAAATCGAAGCCGCTGGAGGGAAAGTCACCGGCAGCGTCAGCAAAAAAACGGATTATCTCGTAGCCGGCGAAGATGCCGGCTCAAAACTCGACAAGGCGCAGACCCTGGGTGTGAAGATCCTTAATGAGGCGGAGATGCTCAAGTTGGTGGAGGGCTGAAACCGGAAGACCAAACGCAAAGGGCGAAAGGCGCAAGGACGCAAAGAGGGAAACTGATCAAGTCTAGCTTGGCGTCCTTGCGCCTTTTGCCCTTTGCGTTAATCCCTGCTATTGGCCGAAGTAGCTCTTCCGCTGATAAACACGCACGTAATCAATGTCGTGATACTGCGGGAACGTGGTCGTGGCATCGGGATTGCCTGGCCAAGCGCCGCCGACGGCGGTGTTGAGGATGAGATAGTGCGGCTCGTGGGGAACGCCGTTCGTGGTGGAGTGCAGGAGTTGGCCGTCGATATACCAGCGGATTTGGTCGGGGTCCCATTCAAGCGCGTAGAGGTGAAAATCCTTTGAGTAATCGCAAGAGCCCTTCCACGTGGAGGAACTTGATTTTTTGTCGCCGTCGAAGGTGGTGTAGTGCAGCGTCCCGTAAAGGACGTTCGTTTGGTGGCCGAGATACTCCATGATATCAATCTCGGTATACCAGGGACGGGCTTCCGGAATCAGCCGGCTGAGTTTATTGGTGACCGCTTCGCGCATGAGCATTTCCATGGGCCAGTCGCGATTTTGCGGGTAGAGCCAGTGAGCAGGCCAGAGTCCCTGGCCGTAGGGAAGGCGGGCGCGGATTTCGAAGCGGCCGTAGATGGGTGCGAGTTTGCCGGAGGTGTCCACGCGTCCACTGGTGTAATGTTGCGAGCCGTAATTGCGCACCTGGCTGCGGAGGCGGAGCCAGCCATTCGTCAGGAAGGCTTCGTCGGGGACGTAGTATTGCAGTTCGTTGTGCTTGCTGGTTTCGCGGATGAGGACGTTCCACTTCTTGGGGTCCAGCTTGCGTCCGTCGAATTCGTCGTGCCAGATGAGCTTCCAGCCGTCGAGCTTGGCCGGTTTGTCGGAGGCGGTAGAGGGGAGGGCAAAGAGGCAACCGCCAAGAACGAGCAGAATTGAGACCCAATGGATTTTCATTTGAGATTTATAAAGAAAGACAAAGAAGAGTTAGCCGCGAAAAAGCGCAAAAGGCACAAAAAAGAATTCTGCTTTTTAACTTTTGCGCCTTTTCGCGGCTAATCCCTGTCTTATTTCGTTGGCTTCAGATGCTTCTCGAAAAATGCCACCAGCGCTTCGTCGGCCTTGCGGGCGTCGTCACCTTTGAAGCCGTGTCCAGCGCCCGTCATCGTAATGAGATCCACTTCCACATTTGCCGCCGCGAGCCGGTCCCGTATCCAGACGGCTTGATCGTAGGCCACGTATTTATCCTCGGTGCCATGGATAAGCAACGTCGGCGCGGCGGCCGGCGTGACCCAGTAAAGCGGGCTGGCCGCGATGTGCTTGGCGTGGGCCTGTTCGAGATTGCCGCCCAGGAAAAGCGGGAGGACTTCCGCGGCGTCCACGCTATGGCCGTAGGACTTCGTGAAATCCGACGGCCCATAAACATTCACGACACACGCAACCGCGCTCGAAAAACCGGGGTTCTGATTGCCCTCGAATTGCGGCACGCCAGCCGTCACACCCAGAAATTGCGCGAGATGTCCGCCCGCGGACCCGCCGGTGACCCCGATGCGGTCCGGATCAATGTGATATTTGGTGGCGTTGGCCCGCAACCAGCGGACGGCGGCCTTGCTGTCGTGAACCGCTGCGGGAAATTGATACTTCGGGGCGAGCCGATAGGTAATGGTCGCCGCGACGAAGCCATGCTGCGCGAGTGTAATGCAAAGGCGATCGTAGCTGTCGCGCGTTCCCGCGCGAAAACCGCCGCCGTGAATGCACAGCACTGCGGGAAAAGGACCGGTGCCATTGCGCGGACGCGCAAGGTCGAGTTGGAGGTGCTGGCCGTCAGGGTTCGCGTATTCAATGCCTGGCTCGAAGATAACGTCGTCAGGAACCTTGAGCTCCGCGCCTCCGAGAATGAGCGGACAGAGCAGTGCAAGCAGAAGAATGCAGCGGCGATTCATGGCTGGCATGGTGTGTCGGGCCGGGCGGGGGCGGCAAGTCCGGACTGAAATTTCAAAACCGCGAATGAACGCCAATGAACGCGAATGAGGAAAAGTCCCTATACCTCTGATTCGCGTTCATTGGCGTTTATTCGCGGCTGCCCTTTCTTTTCGGGAATTTGGCACCAACGTGTCCCTTGACGGCTGTGTAGCTACTCCGCAAGTTACCTCTGGCCCGCGCTAAGCCGCGGCGCCGTTGGTTATGCCCATTTACGAATACGCCTGCCCGAAGTGCCGGGTGATTTTCAGCTTCCTTTCGAAGCGGATCAATCCCGACCGCCTGCCGACCTGCCCGAAGTGCGGGAACAAAAAAATGTCGCGGCAGATGAGCAAGTTTGCGCTTTCGCGCGGATTAAAAGAGCCGTCGGCGCCGGGCGCTGAAGGCGAGGGCGGGCCGATGCCTGATTTCGATGATCCGCGCGTGGAACGCGCCATGATGGAGATGGAGCGCGACATGGAGCACCTGGACGAAAATAATCCCAAGCACATGGCGCACATGATGAAGAAGATGAAAGACCTCATGCCGCCCGGCAGCATGCCCAAGGGTCTGGACATCGCCATCAAACGCCTCGAAGCCGGCGAGGATCCCGAGAAAATCGAAGCGGACATGGGCGACGTTTTTGGCGAATTGATGGGCGGCGAAGGCGAAGGTGGCGGCGCCGGGAGCTACAAGCGCGACAGTGGCCTTTACGACTACTGAGGCGCTGGGAGGCAACCATGGAGGGTGACTTTTGATCATTCTCTGGCATCCTTTTCGGATGCGGGAGAATTCTGATTTTACCGGTGGTCGTTTCTCGCCAAGCCTCGAAACGACCACCGGCTACCTTATGTCATCCCTTCGGGATGCGGGCAAAGAGACTTTGCCCTGCCCGTGGTTTCAACTTGTAACTCTGTAACCTTTTCAAAATTCGCATGGCTCACATCCACGAAAAAATCGATTTCACCGTCGCGATCTTTGTCGTCAGCAAAAGCAAAATCCTGGTCATCCACCATCGCAACCTGAACAAGTGGCTGCCGCTGGGCGGGCATATCGAGTTGGATGAAGATCCGGAGCAGGCGGCGATTCGCGAAGCAAAGGAGGAAAGCGGGCTCGACGTCGAATTGATCGGTGAGCGACCGCCGACCACCGGACCAGGGACGCGCGCGTTGATCGCGCCGCGGTTTCTTGACATCCACCGTATCAATCCGACGCACGAGCACATCGGGATGATCTACTGGGCGCGGCCGAAAAACGGCTCTCTCACCCTGGCCGACGCCGAGCATCACGACATCCGATGGTGTTCCTCCGCGGAACTGGATACCCTGCGCCCCGAAATGAGTGACGCGGTGAAGTGGTATTGCCGCAAAGCGCTGGCGGAAGTGCGCGACTGAGCGCAGTCACCACGCAGCTTGAGTCCGTTTCAACCTTGTAACGTTTTTAACCTTTCACCACCTGATTGTACTCACGCCGCTTCAAAACCGGTTACTTCGTGCTCGAAGGCTTCAACTCCTTCAGCACGATCCTGTACTTCTACTACTTCTACTTTTTCATGCAGAAGGTGTATGGGTATGGCAACGGAGCCAATCTTGCGCTCGCCGCGCTAAACGGCGCCTTTGGCGCTTTTTTCTCGTGGTATGGCGGGCGCTTTGCGCAACGGCGCGGGTATTTCACCGCGTTGAAAGTGGGCTTCGGCTTGATGCTGGCGGCGTGGGCGATCGGGGCCTTTCTGCATACGGCGGCGCTGCAGATCGCCGTCATGCTGGTGGCGGTCACCGGGATGAGCTTCACCTGGCCCACGCTCGAGGCGCTCGTGAGCGAAGGCGAAACCCGCAAGGGCGTGCAGCACAATGTCGGTATTTACAACATCGTGTGGGCAAGCACTGGGGCGACAGCGTACTTCACGGGCGGCGCGCTGTTTCAGGCGCTGGGCTTCAAGGTCATGTATCTGCTGCCAGCGGCGATCCAGATCGGGCAACTCGCGCTCACCCTCTGGCTGGAATCAGAGGCTCGCAAAGAACCGACGGCGGCCATCCCGGCTCCGGAAAACAGCTTTCCCGAAGGCACACGCGCCCACGCGCAAAACTTTCTGCGCATGGCGTGGCTGGCGAACCCCATGGTCTACATCTCCATCAACACCCTGGTCGCCGTCATGCCGGGCATTGCCGGTCACCTTGGACTCTCCACCATGGCCGCGGGTTTCTGTGGATCACTGTGGTGCTTCGCGCGCGTGATTGCGTTCGTCGGGCTCTGGCAATGGAGCGGGTGGCACTATCGCTTTCGGTGGTTGATCGGCTCTTACTCCGCGATGGTGGCATCCTTCGCGGCGATTGTTCTCGCGCCGAACCTGGCGTTGTTCATTACCGCCCAACTCATCTTCGGCGCGGCGGATGCGCTTATTTATTACTCCTCGCTTTTCTACGCGATGGATGTCGGCGAAGCCAAAGGCGAGCACGGCGGCATTCACGAAGCGGCAATCGGCGTGGGCAACACGGTCGGCCCAATGGTGGGCGCGGGGGCGTTTTATTTTCTCCCGCAATACGCGAGCAGCGGCACGGTGGCGGTGGTGGCGTTGCTGGTGTGCGGCGGTGGAGGGTTGGTTGCGATACGCAAAAGCTCCAAGAACCAAGGACCAAGCACCAGATAAGTTTTCCAAGTCTCAAACTTCAACTTTGGGATTCGGCTGGTGCTTGGAATTTGATGTTTATCTGGTTCTTGGAGCTTCCGCCGGATGCTTCCGCCTTGCTTGAAGCGGTAATCTTGCCTAGAAATGAAATCGTCATTTTGACGTTTAACACACCATATCACGAGCCATGTCATCTCTCGCCGGAAAAACCGGGATCGTCTTCGGAGTCGCCAACAAACGTTCAATCGCCTGGGCCATCGCGCAGGCCTGGCGGCAGGCGGGCGCCACGCTGGCCTTCACCTACCAGGGCGAACGGCTGAAGGAAAACGTCGAGGAACTCGCCGGCACTTTTGGCGCCGACACCTTGATCCTGCCATGCGACGTGACGCGCGATGAAGACATCGCCACCGTGTTCAAGGCGGTGGGTGAAAAGTTCGGGAAGTTGAATTTGCTTTTGCACTCCGTGGCGTATGCGCCGAAGGAAGCCCTCGAAGGCGAGTTCGTAAACACGAGCCGCGAGGCATTTCGCATTGCGCACGACGTCAGCGCCTATTCGCTCGTGGCGCTCGGCCGCGCCGCCGCGCCACTGATGACGGACGGAGGCAGTATGGTGGCGATGAGCTACTACGGCGCCGAAAAGGTCGTGCCGCACTACAACGTGATGGGCGTGGCGAAAGCCTCGCTCGAAGCCAGCACGCGCTATCTAGCGTATGATCTGGGCCCGAAGAAAATCCGCGTGAACTGCATCAGCGCCGGCCCGATGAACACCCTGGCCGCGCGCGGCATTTCCGGCCTCACCGGAATGTTGAAGCACTATGAAGCGCACGCACCGCTGAAACGCAATGTCCTGCCGGAAGAACTCGGCGCCACGGGCCTCTTTCTCGCGAGCGACGGCGCGGCCGCCATTACCGGCCAGGTGATCTACGTGGACAGCGGATACCAGATCATGGGAATGTAGCTCCTTCGGAGAAGCTCCAAGCACCAAGATCCAAGCTCCAGAGAAGCTCCAAACTTCAATTGTTCGGGGAGCGAAACTCAGGACTTTCGCAACCGCGTCACGTAGGCCCCATCCACTTCGTCCTTGAATGGCAGCAATTCGCGCTCCTGTTCGAGTTTGAAGTCCGCGTGGGCCGCGAGAAACTCTTTCACGACTTCCGAATTCTCTTCTGCTTCAAGACTGCACGTGCTGTAAAGAAGAACACCGCCCGGTTTTAATCTCGGAGCGGCTTTGATCAATAGATCCAGCTGCACTTTCCTCAGTCGTTGAATCTCCTCCTCGCGAATCCGCCAGCGCAAATCCACCCGGCGGCGCATGACGCCGGTGTTGGAACACGGCGCATCAATGAGAATGCGGTCGAAGGTAACAGGCTGCCCGGCGTCCAGGTCGGCAGGCGCAAGCAACTCGGCATTGGTGACGCCCAGGCGCGCGCAGTTTTCCGAAACCAGTTTTAGCCGGTCGGCCGAAAGATCGCTGCCCACCAGCCGGCCCTGGTTCTTCATGAGTTGGGCCACAAAGCTGAATTTGCCCCCGGGTGCGGCGCAGGGGTCGAAGATGGTTTCGCCGGGTTGCGGATCGAGTTCGTGGACGGCCAGCAAAGTGCCCGGATCTTGGATGTAGAACCAACCGTCCTTGAACGAGCCCAGTTCGGCCAGCGGCGGATGCTGCTTGAGTTCAAATGCCAGGTTCGGCGCCAGCCAATCCCGCGCGACCGGATCAAATTCGACTTTTTCCTCCTGCCAGCGGGCGAGCAATTGCTCGGCGCTCGTCTTGAGCGCATTAACGCGCGCGAAGGTCTTGGGCGGCGTGTTGTTCCACTCCATCAGTTTCGCTGCCTTTTCGGCGCCCCACCGGGCCGTCGAGCGCTTCGCCAGCCATTCCGGATGCGAATAGCCGAGGTGCGGCTGGGCGGTCTTGAGTTCCTCCAGCTTGCGGCGGGTGGCGCCCTCCTCGCGCAAGAGTCCGCGGAGCAGTGCGTTCACAAAAGAAGCCCTGGATTCAAAGCCGCCTTCGCGCGCCTGCTTCACCGTTTCGTTTACGGCGGCATGAGCGGGGATGCGGTCCAGCCAGAAGAGTTGGTAGAGGCCCAGCCGCAACAGGATTTGCAGGCCGGGCTTTTGGACGCGGCCATCGGTGCGCCCGGCGATCAGCCAGTCGAGGGTGGCCTGCCAACGGATGACGCCATAGACGAGTTCCTGGCAAAGGCGGCGGTCCGGCGGTGAGAGGTTTGCCTGCGCCAGCGCGTGGTCGAGGCGGTCTTCGATAAAGCCGCCACCTGCGGGCCGCGTCAGGACGTTGGCCGCGATTTGTCTTGGATTATGGTTGTTCAATGTGTTTAATCTTGGAGATAGCCCCCTGAGGGCGCGAGCGATAAAGACATGGGACAAGATATGAGAGAAGAGTTCGAGAAGATGGCTGCGGCTGGCAAGGTGGAACGCCATCACATCGAAGCACTTACGGCGCTGGCTTCGAGCGGGTTTTGCATGCATCGGAGCTGGGGTTTCGGGCGTATCCGCACCGTGGACCCGGTCTTTGCAAAATTCACGATCGATTTCGAAAGCAAGGCCGGCCACGCCATGGACCTCTCCTTTGCCGCCGAATCCCTCAAGCCCATCCCCAAGGATCACGTCCTCGCCCGCAAAATTTCCGACCTCGAAGGCCTGCGCCAGCTCGCGGCCACCAACCCGATCGAATTGGTCAAGCTTGTCCTCAACAGCCACGGCGGCCGCGCCACGGCGGACCAGGTCCAACACATGCTGATGCCGGAAGTGATCCGGGACGATTGGAAGAAGTGGTGGGAAGCCGCCCGCCGCGAACTCAAGAAGGACGGCCATTTCCAAGTACCGCTCAAGAAGACCGAGCCGATCATTTTCCAAGCGAACGAAGTCTCGCTGCAGGACCGCTTGATGACCGATTTCCGCGCCGCGAAGGGCCTGAAGGCGCGCATCGTGGTCGTCAGCGAGTTGGTGCGCAACGCGCCGGACCTGAAGGACCGCGCTGCCGTGGCCAACGAAGTGATCCCGGCGTTGAATGCCGAAATCACCAACTATCAGCGCACGCAGCCGGCGGTGGCTCTCGAAGCGATTTTCGTGCGCGATGATTTGCGCGAGGCCGCGGGGGGAATCCCGGCGGCTGCGGAAGGCGAAGTGCCGTCCAAGGCGGTCTGGGCCCAGGACATGAAGCTCGGCCTGGTGCTGGAAGTGGTGCCGGCGGTGAAGCATCGCCGCGCGCTCGAATCCTTCAAGACGGCCAATCCGGAACGCTGGAGCGAAGTTCTGCTGCTGGTCATCAATTCCGTCTCTGCCAAGCTCTGCCGCGAATTCGCCGGCATCCTGATTCAAGAAGGCAAGATGGCGCAGCTCAAGGAGACGCTCGCCCGGCTCATCAGCCAGCACGCCGCCGGCACGGAGTTGCTCCTTTGGCTCGCCCGGGATCGCAGCGATTCGTTCGCGGACATCCTCGGACCGGAAGTATTTCGCGCGATGCTCACCGCCATGGAGCGCGACCAGTTCAACGAAAAGCGTTCGAACCGCCTGCGCGATTTCATTCTCGACGACCAGGAATTGCTGGTCGAGCTCATTGGCTCCGCCGACCTCGACATCATCAAGGATCTCACCCGCGCCCTGCAGCTTTCCCCGTGCTTCGACGACATGGACAAGCGGTCCCTCCTCGCGCGCATCGTGAAGAGCTACCCCGCGATCCAGTCGCTCATCTCCGGCGAGCAATCCAAGCAGGAGAGCAATCTGGTGGTGTCCTGGGAAAGCCTTGAGCGCCGCAAAAACGAATACCACGACCTGGTCGAGAAGCAGATCCCGGCCAATTCGAAGGAAATCGCGACCGCCCGCAGCTACGGCGATTTGCGCGAAAACCACGAATACAAGGCCGCCAAGGAAATGCAGAAGATCCTCATGCGCCGCAAGTCCGAGCTCGAAGCGCAGCTCGTGCGCGCGCGCGGCACCGATTTCGCGAATCCGCGCACCGACGCCGTCAGCATCGGCACCATCGTGCGGACCAGCAATCTCGGCACCAACCAGAGCGAGCAATTCGTCATTCTGGGCGCCTGGGATTCCGATCCGGAAAAGGGGATCGTCAGCTACCTCACCCCCATGGCGCAGGCCCTGGTGGCGCGAAAGGTTGGCGAGGAAGTCGAATTTGAGGTCCACGGCAATCGCTATCGGCATCGCATCGATTCCATCGAACCTTACAAGGTTACGGAAGCGGCGCCGGCCCCCGAGCCCACGTCCGCTCCCGAATCGGCTCCCGAATCCGCGCCGGCCACGTAATTGGTGACAGAGCCAAAGGCCCGTTCCATACCAGCCTGGGCCAACGGCCCAGGAGAACCGTGCCCCAACGAAAATCTTGAGGGCTGAAGGCCCGTCCCCGGGCTCTCTTTACCTTGCCATCGCGCGCAAGGACGGGAATCGTTGTTACCTCGGCTAAAAAATCCTTAATAGATCAGTGTATGCAGCAGTGTCGCAATTCGCATTTTTGGTTGACTATCCTCCTTTATGGCGTGGTGACATCTCTCTTCGCGGCCGATGCCCGTCCTGATCTTGCCGGCAGCGTGCGCGACACGAACGGCACGGCGCTGACCAACGCCTCCGTCTTCATCTTCACCGCCGGTCCTCGCAAAGGCGCGGGCATCATGTGCCCTTCCTGCTATGCGGACTGTCGCAAAAGCGCCGCCACCGGGCCCGAAGGCAAATTCGAGATTGCCGCGCTGGATCCCAACCTCATCTTCGAGGTCCTGATCCTGGCGCCCGGGCATCTCCCCACGTTCATCAACAAAGTCGATCCCGCCCAAGGACCGCTCGAAGCCAGAATCAAGCCGCGCGCCACAACCAATCTTCCGCCTTCGCAAGTCGTCTTTGGCCGCGTCGTCAACGCCGCCAACGAACCCGTTGCGCGCGCCGTGGTTTCCATCCATGGGACACGAGTCGGCAATACGACCTCCAGCCGCCCTCCCAAAGGGCTCGATCCCCTGGCCGTGACCGACGACCAGGGCGAGTTCGCCCTTTATTCAACCGTGAAATTCGATGCCCTGGAGTTGAGCCTGCAGGCCTCGGGTTATGCGCGCGCCAACGCCACTGAGGTGCGCGGCGGCCCGGACCGGCGCGTGTTCAAGATGACCACCGGCGCGACCGTCACCGGGCGCGTGCTCTGGCAGGGCCGGCCGCTCACCAACATCACCATGGGCATCGTGGGAACCGACCGCGGCGAAGGGCGTTTCACGGGCGAGTCCGTGATCGCCACGCAACCGGACGGAAAATTTCTCTTCGTCAATCTGCCGCCCAATCGCGAATACGCCCTCTACGGCCGCATGGAAACGCTCCAGCCATACGGCGTGATTCCCCTGCAAACGATCAAAGTTAAGGGCGACGACTCGCTGACCAAGGTGGGCGACATCAAGGTAATCCCCGGGCATCGGTTGGCCGGGCGCGTCGAACTCTCCGACGGCAAGCCCCTGCCGAAGAATACCCACCTGATGCTCGACCGGCCCGAGGGCTGGGACAACCTGGTCGTCGAACTCGCCGCGGACGGTCGCTTTGAGTTTACCAATGTGCCCGCCGAGTCCGTCACCGTGGATTCGCGCGTCCCCCATTACCGGCTCTCCGCGCGCAATGCGAGTCTCAGTCGCCTGAATCCTTTCGAACTCGTCGGCAAAATCACCGGTGACAAAACCAACCTGCTCGTGTTGCTCGAGCCCGGGAGCGATTTGCCGTCGGACTATTCCTCCGGCGAGGTTAACCTGGAGAATCTGCCGCTCACGGGAGCTGAAGGCAAACTGGCCGATCCCAACCTTATCACGATCACTGGCAAGGTCACGGACGCGCAGACTGGCAAGCCGCTCTCGAAATTCCGCGTCACGCCGGGCTGGTCCATGGACGAGGAAGCGGGCAACTGGGTCGAATGGCGCCACCACCGCGCCGTGGATGGCGCCGACGGACAATTTCAACTCCAAGTCTCGCTCCAAACCGGTGTCGCCCTGGTGCTGGTGGAAGCCGAAGGCTATCTGCCCGTAAAATCCGGCCCGCTCAACCGCCAGCACGCCGCTTGCTCGCTTCAGTTGCAACCTGGCACCGGCCCGCGCGGCCTCGTGCAGATGCCGGATGGTTCACCCGCCACCAATGTCGCCGTTTGCTACCTCGTCGCGGGCGAGCGGGCGGTATTACTCGCGTCGGGAGGTTTTGGCGGCCCACCCGAAGGCCTGCGTTCCATATCACGAACCAGTTCGACCGGAGAATTTAGTTTCGCGCCAAAAATCGGGGATGGGGAGTTGTTTGCCGCCGCCCCCGCCGGCTTCGCGAGTTGCCAGACCGCGAAGCTGGCGGGTGGCGCGGCCAGGCTGGTGCTCCAACCCTGGGCGCGCATCCATGGCCGGCTGCTGAAAGACGGGAAGCCCGCGCTTCGTGAGCCACTCAATCTGTTTCCAGCCGCGCAGGTCCAGTCAGCGCTCATTCCGGAAGGAACCGTGACGGACGACGAAGGCGGGTTTGCGTTTGAGCGGGTTCCGCCCGGCGATCTGGTCATCTCCACGCGCGCTCGCGCCGCTCAACCCGGTGCCTGGACCATGCAACCCCAAAAGAAATTCACGGTACAGCCGGGCCAGGAACTCGACCTCGGGACAATCGCGCAGCAACTGCCGTCCAAGGCGGCAAGGTAAAGCCAAACGGAATAATCCCTCTCCCCACGAGGAGGAGAGGGAAGAAAGTCACTTCAGGCCTTCCCACCGAAGCTCACGTAGTCATCCACATCCAGGATGTCAAACCACGTCGCGATGTCCTCGCGTTTGGGCGCGGTTTTTGTGTGGAGCTTGTTGAAGTAATCCCGGGTCTCCGGATCCGTCGGTCCGCGGCGCGCGGCGTGCTCGGACCAATAGGCGATCTCCGCCTCGGTTGGCTTGTTCTTCGCGTTGGCCTCGATCCACTCGAGGACTTCCCCGTCGCCCTTGCCGGCGGCGAGCTGCTTCTTCAGCGCCTTGGGATCGATGCCCGCAAAGTCCAGCCAGCGCTGGTCCATCGGGCACGCATAATCATATTCGCCGTTCTTGCCCGCGATCGTGGCGCGGCCCTTGTCGAGGATGCGCGGCAGGATCACATAGCCGCCGAGTTTCACGCGCGGGCTGCGCGGCGGAATTTTCGTCAGGTCAGGGGCGTTCTTCAAAGACATAAACAGGTCATTTCCAATCGGGGAGGGTTTGGGAGTTGCGGCGCGCCCCGTTCGCGTCGCAGCCATGGTAAGCTGCCGTAGGCGAAAAGAAACGCAAGAAAGTGGCGGACCGCTCCCGGCGGGAAGGCATCTCGATTTGTAGCGCAAGCTTCCAGCCTGCTGTGTCGCGGATTTCCAATCCGCAGGCCTCACGATAGCTCAACGTCCCACAGCGTTTGCGCGGCCAGCCGACTGGAAGTCGGCGATACAGCAGGCTGGAAGCCTGAGCTACTATCAGCAGCACCAATGCAGATTCCTCTGCCTTGGCACAGCTCAAAGAAGGTGTTTCACGAGCGAAAGAACCCCCTGCTTCACCGCCGAACGATGATGCGACCCGCCCGAGGCCCGCAAAACCTCCTCGCGATTACGCAAATACCAGTCGTAACTCTGCGCGAACATCTCATCCGTCGAAATGCGCGGCTGCCAGTTCAACTCCCGCTGCGCCTTGCTGATGTCAAAATACAGCGAGCGGCCATACATCAGCGCGTGATACGGCCCCAGCGGCGAAAGCCCGATCGCGCTGGTCAGTTTCATCCCCAGCATCGCTGGCGCCATCGGCACGCTCTTGACGCGCGAGCCGGTGTTCGCATGCGCGCACAATCGTTCCAACGTCTCGCGCATCGTGCCGAAAAGCGCCGCGCCGCAATTATACGTCGTCGGCCCGGGTCGCCCGGCCGCCAGAATGCACGCGTCCGCCAGGTCCGCCGCGTGGACAAACTGATAGAGATTATCGCCCTTGCCGAGGACAGGCACATTGTAACCCTCACGAATCCACTCAAAAAGAATCTGAAATATCCCCAGCCGCCCATGACCCATGATCGTGCGCGGGCGAATCACCGTGACGTCCAATCCCTCGCCCGAGTACCGCGCGCAGAGCTTTTCGCCTTCAAGCTTCGCCCGGCCATAAGCTTCCCCCGGACTCGGCTCCGTCTGTTCGTTGACCGGATTTGATTTGGGCACGCCGAACACCGCGCTCGACGAAACATACACCACCTTGCGTACGCCATTTTGTCGCGCCGCCTTGAGCAGGTTCTCCGTGCCGCCGACATTGACCGATTCAAACAGCGCCCGGTCCTTCGCCAGTGGCACCTGCGCCACGCAATGATAAACCGCCTCGCACCCCGCCGACGCCGCCTTCACTTTTTCCAAATCCCGGATATCGCCCTGGACGAACTCCGTTTCCTTCGGCCGGTCCGTGGCATCCGAAAGATCAAAGATCCGCACCCGCTTCCCCTGCCCGCGCAACCGCTCCGCCAGCAGCGAACCAAAATACCCCGAACCACCAGTGACAAGATGCGTCATGAATTTGGAATTTGGAGCTTATCTGGACCTTGGTTCTTGGTCCTTGGTGCTTTCCCAGCCCCGTTCGATCACGCCGCAGTATAGTACGTATGTCAACAGCCCGTGCTTGGCACCCCGCCCCCAACCGCCTATGCTCCGCCCGCTGGGAAAGCCGGCGCCACGGCGCTGCGACGAACCACCAATCCAGGATTTACATGGACGAGCTATTGAAAATGCTGCAGGCCAACGCGCTGGAGTCGCGCGAAAACCTCGCCCGCATGCTGGGCGTGCCGGCCGCCGAAGTGAACACGCGCATCGCCGAGTACGAGAAGACCGGCGTCATCCGCGGCTACCAGGCCATCCTGAACGAAGACCGCCTCGACCTCGACAAGGTCACCGCCGTCATCGAAGTGAAAGTCACCCCGCAACGCGAAGGCGGCTTCGACACCATCGCGCACCGGCTCAGCCGTTTTCCCGAAGTGAAATCCGCGTGGCTCATGAGCGGCGCTTACGACCTCCTGCTGTTCGTCGAAGGCCGCAATTTGCGCGAAGTCGCCGCCTTCGTCAGCGAGCGGCTCGCTTCCCTCGAGGGCGTGGTTTCCACCTCCACGCATTTCATGCTCAAGACCTACAAGCACCTCGGCGTGCTGATGCACCAGGAATCCCCCGATGAGCGGCTCAGCATCTCTCCGTGACCGGTTGAACGCGACCGTGCGCGACATCCCGCGCTCGGGCATCCGCGATTTCTTCGACATCGTCACGACCCTCAAGGACGTCATCAGCCTGGGGATCGGCGAACCGGATTTCGACACGCCCTGGCATGTCCGCGAATCCGCCGTCTTCGCGCTCGAGCGCGGCGTCACCCACTACACCAGCAACCTCGGCTACCTCGATCTGCGCCGCGCCCTTGCCGGCTATGTCGAACGATACTTCGGCGCGCGCTACAATCCCGAAACCGAAGTGCTGATCACCGTCGGCGTCAGCGAAGCGCTCGATCTCGCCCTGCGCGCGCTGTTGAATCCCGGCGACGAAGTGATCTACCACGAGCCGTGTTACGTCTCCTACCGCGCCACGATCCTCTTCGCGCACGGCGTCCCCGTCGCCGTCGAGACGAAGGCGGACAACGGCTTCCGCCTCACCCGCGCGATGCTGGAGGCGAAAGTCACGCCACGCACGAAAGTGCTGATGCTCAATTTCCCGAACAATCCCACCGGCGCCGTCATGAGCCGCGCGGACTTGGAGGAAATTGCCGCTTTCGCCCGCGAACGCGATCTCATTGTCATCACCGACGAAATCTACGCCGAACTCACCTACGACACGCCGCACACCAGCCTCGTCAGCCTGCCCGGCCTGCGCGAGCGCACGATCTTTCTCCACGGCTTCTCCAAAGCCTGGGCCATGACCGGTTTCCGCCTCGGCTATGCTTGTGGCCCCGCCGAACTAATTGATGCGATGATGAAAATCCATCAATACACCATGCTCTGCGCCTCCTCGCTCAGCCAGAAAGCGGCCCTCGAAGCATTGACCCGTCCCGACGTGGACGTCGGCGAAATGGTCGCCGAATACCGCCGGCGCCGGAATTTCATCGTATCCGCCTTCGCCGACATGGGCCTCGAATGTCACCGTCCCCTCGGCGCCTTCTACGCCTTCCCGAACATCGCGAAATTCGGCCTGACCTCCCGCGACTTCGCGTTGAAGTTCCTAAAGGACGAAAAAGTCGCCGTGGTACCCGGCAATGCCTTCGGCGATTGCGGCGAAGGCTTCGTCCGCTGCGCCTACGCCACCAGCTTCGACAACATCAAAGAAGCCATGGCGCGATTGAAGCGCTTCATTGGCAGGTTGTAGGATCAGGCCCTACCTCGCGCTCGTTTGGAGTGCCTCGAGCAGCGAGTCCTCATCAAATGCGTCGTCATAGCGCACGCCGTTGATGAAAAACGTCGGCGTGCCATTGACCCCCGCGCGAACGCCGGCGCGAAAATCCTCCCGCACGCGCGCCGTGCAAGCTCCGGCGGCGATGTCGCCGAGCAACTTGCGCGCGTCGAGCCCCAGCTCCTGGGCGTAACCGGCCAGGTCCTCCTCATCCAGCGCCTGCTGATTATCGAACAGTATGTCGTGCATCTCCCAGAACTTCCCCTGCGCCGCCGCCGCTTCCGCCGCCTCGGCGGCGCGTTGGGCGTGCGGGTGCATGTTGGAGAGCGGAAAATTGCGAAACGCGAAACACAGCTTCTTTCCCAAACGCTTCTGAATCGCTTTGATGATGGGATAGGCTCCGCCGCAATAGGGACACTCGTAGTCGCCGTATTCCAGCAAAACAATCGGCGCGTCCAACGAGCCCTGGACGTGATCGCGGCCCGCCACAGGCAGGCCAAGTTTGTCCTTCGGAATGCTGCCGGTAGCTTCGCCACTCATTTCGGTTGTCCTTTCGCCTGCAGTTCTTCGAGTGCATGAATGATTCCCGCGGCGCCCGGATTTACACCGACCGGCGAGACGTGGCTCCAATGAATCACGCCTTCCGCGTTGATGACAAACAGCGCGCGCTCGGTCACACCTTCGCTCGCGCGATAAACGCCGTAACGCCGCGCCACCTCGCCCTTCGGCTCGAAATCGGACAGCAGCGGAAAGTGCAGCTTGCGATCCTTGCTGAACGCCGCGTGGCACCAGGAGCCATCCACGGAGATGCCAAGGATTTCCGCGCCGAGCTCCTGGAACTCCGACAGCATTTCGTTGTAGAGCGCCATTTGGTCGCCGCAGACCGGGCTCCAATCGGCCGGGTAAAACGCCAGCACCACCGGTTGGCCGCGAAATTCACTGAGCTCCACCAATTGGTCCGGCGTGCTGTGCAGGCTGAAATCCGGCGCGGGCGTGCCCGCCGGCAGGGCGTGGGAAGTATGGTTATTCATGGGCAGGCAAAATGCAGGAATGTCTTTGGATATTGTTCATTGCTGACCCTCACTCACGAAATCGCCACTGCGCCAAGGGTCGTGTTATCCATACGCCCTCCCGCCGCGATTCTCAAATTATTTTCGTCACGCGAAACGAATGTAACAGACAATCAAAATCGACGTAATGATCGCCCACCACAGCGCCGGATTCTTCAGCACCCCCGCCCGCCGGCCATGCTCCGCCGTCAAAATCATGCTCTCGCGGTTCCAGATCAACCCCTTCAGCTCGGCCTCGGACTTCGGTTTTGTCGCCAGGCTCACCACGACGCAGAGCACGATGCAGCTCCAAAAAACGATGCCCGTGCGATTCTGAAAAGGCATGTGCGGAAAGACCGCTTTAAGTGCGAAAGAAAGTGGAATCGTGAGCGCCCCGGCTGCCAATGCGCCGGCATGGGTCGTGCGCTTCCACAGAATCCCCAGCAGAAACATCGTGGCGATGCCCGGCGTGAATAAACCGTAGGCGTTGAGCAAATATAAAAAAATCGGTTTCTTCGCATGCTCGATCAGCAGCCACGCGCCGCCGATCCCGACCAGAATCACCACCACCCCCGCCCACCGCGCAAACGAAACCGCCTGCGCCTCCGCCACCGGTTTGCGTCGGATCGGCAGGTAAAAATCCATGGTGAGAATGGTGGTGCAGGAGTTCAGGGCGCCCGAAAGGTGCGACATTACCGCCGCAATCAGCCCCGCCATCACAAGCCCAACCACGCCGGCCGGCAGCAAATTCTCCACCAGCGTCGGAAACGCGAGATCATCCTTTTCCAAATGCGGAAACAATTTCGGCGCGAGCAGCCCGGGGATGGTGAAGATGAGCGGGAGCAGAAATTTAAGGTAGTTCTGAAACACGATGCCCATCCGCGCGTGCCATTCGTCGCGCGCCGCGAGCACGCGCTGCACGATGAACTGATTCGTCGCGCAATAAAATACGCTGATGCACAACGTCCCGCCGAGATACATTGTCCACGGAAAATCCGGATCGTTCGCGGGGTAAATCAGCTTCCAATCCGGCATGGTCGCCTTGACGCCGGAGAAACCACCCGCCGCGCGAATGGTCGCCACCGAGAGGATAATGCCCCCGATCAACAGCACGCCCAGCTGAAGCATTTCCGTCCAGATCACCGCGCGCAATCCCCCCGAAATCGCGTAAATGCCCGTCGCCACCGCCAGCACCACCGCGCTCGTCAGTACCGGAATACCGAGCAACGAATGCAACGACAACGCGCCCAGATAAAGCACCGCGCTGATCTCGACGAACACATAAGTCAGCACCACCAAACCTGCATACAACGTCCGTGCCCCGCCCCCATAACGGCGCTGCAAAAACTCCGGCATCGTGTAAAAACCATTCCGCAAATAGAACGGCAGAAAAATCCACAGCAACGCGTTGAAGCCAATCAGGATGGCGTTCCACTCCACGACAATCGCCACAAACCCGCGATGATACGCCGTGCCCATCGCGCCAACCAATTGATGGCTGCTGATGTTCGACGCGATGATGCTCGCCCCGATCATCCACCAGGGCAGCCGGTCGCCGGCGAGGAAGTAATCGCGCTTGGTGCTTTTGCCGCGCCGCGCCGCCAGCAGCCCGAGCCCCAGCGTCAGGAGGAGATAGACGCTGAAGATGGTGACATCGAGCAGCGTCAGCTTCATGGCTTACCAATCCCCGGGCGCGCCGTCGCGATAATAGGTCCGTTGCGGCAACTCCTGTTTGAACGGATGCTTCCGCACTTCCTTCTCGTTGATCTCGATCCCCAGGCCTGGCCGTTGGTTCGGCCGCACAATCCGCCCCTTTTTCTCGACCTTGAACCCTTCGCTCACGACATCCTCGCGCCACGGCACATCCTGGTGGACGCTCTCGCAAATAATGTAAGAGGGCGTCGCAAACCCAAGCTCCAGCGAAGCCGCCGTGCTCACCGGCCCCATCGGATTATGCGGTGCCAATGCGACGCGATGCACCTCCGCCAGCGTCGCAATGCGCCGCGCTTCGCTGAGTCCGCCGCAATGCGCAATGTCCGGCTGGATCACCGTCGCGCAACCTCGCTGCAGCAATTGATGAAAAGCATGTATGCCCACCAATCGCTCCCCGGTCGCAATCGGCGTGCTCACCGCGCGCCGGATTTCCGCCATGCCGTCCAACGCTTCCGGCCAGCACGGCTCTTCGAAGAAATAAAGCCCATACGGCTCCAACGCCTTGGCAAACTGCAGACCCATCGCCGGACTCGGCCGCGCATGGCAATCGACCATGATATCGATGCCGTCGCCCACCGCTTCGCGCATCGCCTTCACACACGCCTCCGCGTAGCGAATCGGCCGCAGTCCTTCCAGCGGCATCGTCTCCGGCACCGCCATGGATTTGAACGCCGTGAACCCATCGGCCACCGCCTTCTTTGCCAGTTGCCCGAACCGCTTCGCGTCGCCCGGCTTCGTTTCGTAAAAATCCTCCATCTTCCCGCCGCCCAGATGACAGTAGAGCCGCACATAATCGCGCACCGGCCCGCCCCAGAGCTTGTGACAGGGCACGCCATGGACCTTCCCCATGATGTCCCACAACGCGATGTCGATGCCGCTGATGGCAGTCGCGCGGACGATGCCATTGCCATGCCAGAAATGTTGGCGGTGCATGATCTGCCACAGATATTCCACGCGCGTTGGGTCTTCGCCGATGAGTAATGGCGTCAGGTCCTCCACCGCGCCCACTACCGAGCGCGTGTGCCATTCCAGCGTCGCCTCGCCCCAGCCGTAGAGGCCGGGTTGGTCGGTCACGACCTTGACGAAGATCCAATTGCGCATGCGCGCATTGCAAACCAGCGTTTCGATGCGGGTGATTTTCATGATGCTATGCCTTCAATCCGCGCAGCACCTTCTCCATCTTCTCCAGCGTCTCTTCGATATCCTTCGTCGTGTGCGCGTAGGAAATGCTGCCCTGTTTGATCGGCAGCGGGAATTGGTAAATCCCCAGTTTGATCAGTTCGACGCGGAACTGCTTGTCGCGGGCAAAATTCACGTTCTGCGCGAGATCGTGATAATCACGCGGCGCGTGGTCCATGAAATACAGGCAGAACGCCGAGCCCACGCGCGCCAGGTGCGCCGGCATCCCCAGCTCCTTCACGATCCGCGTCACCCCGTCCTCCAACATCTGCCCCAGCTTGTACACGTGGGCATAAACCCCCGCCTTCGGATCCGCCAGCTTCTTCAACGTCGCGATCGCCGCCGCGTTGGTGACCGGGTGCGCGTTGTAAGTCCCCGCGATCAGCACCCGCTTCGCGCGATCCGGATGCGTGAACAAATCCATGTAACGCTTCTTCCCCGCGATCACGCCCATCGGATACCCATTCGCCACCGCCTTGCCGAACGAACACAAATCCGGCGTCACTCCGCAGATGCCCTGGTAACCACCTAGCCCGTGCCGGAAGCCCGTCTTCACTTCGTCGAAAATCAGCAGGCAGCCGAACTCATCCGCCAGCTTGCGCAGCCCTTCCAGAAAACCCGGTTGCGGTTTCACGATGCCGATGTTCTGCAGCAACGGCTCCAGCAGAATTCCCGCGACGGGATACTTGCCCAGCACGTAACGCACCGAATCCAGGTCGTTGTAATTGACGTTGTGGATCAGCGCCTGGTGCGCCTTCGGAATTCCCGCCGAGATCGGATCGAAGGCATACTCCCCCGGGCTCACCCGTGGCCCGACATCCTTCAAGTCGCTCATCAGGTTCCCGGCCACGTCATTATGCCAGCCGTTGTAGCCGCCCTGCATCGTGATCATGTGATCGCGGCCCGTCGCGGCGCGCGCCAGGCGAATCGCGTGGTAGGTGGCCTCCGACCCCGTGCACGTGATCTGCATTTTTTCCACCGTCGGCACGCAGCGACAAAACAGCTCCGCCAGTTCCCCCTCCAGGTCAGTGGGACCAGCGCCCATCAGCACGCGCTTCTCTTTGAAAACCGACTGCACCGCGCCGTCCACCTCCGCGTCCGCGTGGCCGAGGAAATACGCCGAGAACGCCGCCTGGTAATCAATGTATTCGTTGCCCTCGAGGTCCCACACGCGGCTGCCCTGCCCGCGCACGAAACAGATATTCGGATCGCACTTGCGGTTGAGGGAGACCACACCTCCGGGGATCCAGGTCTCGTTACGTTGCAAAACTTCGCGGGATTTGGGCCATTCGGTCATTGGTAAAAGGCTAGAAGCCATCTCCTAATTGGGCAAGAGTGGAGCAGCAATTTCACTAAAACTGTGGCCACCGAAAGGTAGGGCCGGCAGTCCCCTGCCGGCCGCGGCGTCACTACCCGCGACCACGAAGTGATTTAATTCGCTCTAACGGGAACCAGCGGCCCGCGCTGCACCTGCCCGAAGGGACTTCAGTAATGTACCCGACCTGAAAATTCTCGCATTTCCCAGTTGCCAGGCTTATCGTTTTTGTACTGCGTATGCTTGCTGCCGTCACTGATTCAGGGGGAACCCTTACCCTGGCTGTGGGCGCAATCCTTCTTCTCATTGCTGCCATTACCTCCTGGCGCCTCCTCTCCCATCACCGGCATCACAACCGGACCCAGCGCGAACGCGGCCGCCAGCGCCGCGAATTCTGGGGCTGGGAATAGGCACGCTCCCGTTGTAGCCTTGGGCATGCGGCTCAGTGGAAAAGGCCTCCTGCTCGGTGCGCTCGCCGGTCTGCTGCTTTGCGGCGGCTGCACCCGCTACTACGTCGTCCGGCTCACCAACGGCTCCCAATTCGGCGCCATCGGCAAACCCAAGCTTCGCGAAGGCACCTACTTTTACACCGACGGCAAAGGCCGCGACCGCACCATCCCCGCCGGGCGCGTCTCCGAAATCATGCCCGCCTCCATGGCCCAGGAGGAGGAAGAGCGCGGCCAGATGAAAGCATCCTCCTCAAAAAAGAAGCACTGGTACTGGCCCTTTTAAAGGCTCAGAGCAGGTCCAACGGCGTCAGCTTGAACCGCTCCCGCTTCAAATCCCGCTGCCTGCGGCCTTTGGCCCCCAGCCGAAACGGGGCGAATCAAAACAGCGCTAAAACGCGTTATTCACTGTTTCCGTTCCTTTCAAAGGGCCCCACGGTGACCTGCTCGCGAATGCTGTCGGCGCCTTCCGCGGGGAGTTGGTTCCCCTCCCGCGCCGATTAATGCACAGAACGGGAATAAACAATCTCCCACCGTGGGAGATTCTCCCGTGACAGAAATGAGAGAAAGCGTTGTGTTAGGGGGGCACTAGCGCGCAGGCGCAACTCGGGCCTCCAAGATTCTGAGAGCGCAGTTCCCTGGGGCTGGCTTCGTTGAGAGCGTGAAGCGACAGGGAGAACCATCAATTCTGACGGGCGCGGAAAAAGAGACGGGGTGTGGCGCTGAAATTGGCGGTCCTGAAAGGGCTCGTGGGTGGCCCCGGGACATCTGCCCAGTTTACCAAGTTCGTCGAGCTCTCCAAAACCCCCGCGAAGTAAACATCCAAGGCTCCGTTATCTTCGCGGATAGGCACTACGCCCGGATTGGGAATCATGACGAAACTGGCGAGTTCAGTAGTGAAATCCAGCATGATTGGAAATGCGGTCGGGCTGGAACCATCTACGACCGGCGTGATGTTGCGGACACGAAATGAAGAGACACCGTGACCCAGCAAATCCGTGAAACTCACGGACTCATTGGTGGTGAAGCTGCCAAGGGATTCGCCTTCCGCCAAAACCTCAAACGAATTGTTGAAACCTGTTGGAAATGCGTCGATGCCTCTAAATAGTGAATTTGTTATCACCGCGACGCCTTCGAAAAGTGAATTTGTTAAGATTTGGAACGAGAATTCGTTCGCTGCAGGAGGGTCGTTGTACACGTGGCGAGGGCTCCATTCGAAGACTTGTGGGACTGGTGCGCCGTGGGTGTGGCTGCCACGTGGAACAACTGGATTGGATTGCGATGCACCGGGCTCGATGACGAGGTTGGTGAAGGAAATGATATTCGAATAATTGACGAAGTAGAGGCCTGCGGTGTTGTACGGATTTGCTACCAATCCGTAAGCCCGCAATTGATATTGCCCAGGCCCCAAGGCCATTTCGTAAACGATGCTCGTGGGAACGGCGAGTGAGCCGCCACCGTAATTCTGACCGTTTATGCGGCCAGTAAACTCCCACTCGACATACCCGTTCGAGGCAACTAGGAAGGGAAAAGTCAACCTGACCGTCTCGGTCTGGTCGGTCACGTCGAAATCAAATATTTGGGATACCGTACACTGCCCTCCCTCGTAGCCCAACCCGGTGGCGGTGATCTCCAAACTGGCGGCGGTGTGAAAATTAGCCCCGGACTGCCAAACAGATTGGGTCGCGGAAAGTCCAATTGCAGCCGAGGGAACAGCCGAACCGATCACCAGAGAACGCGAGCCGGGAATGCCAGCCCCAAAGTTAGCGGAAGAGTAGTCAACAAAACCGTCTCCTGACGCAACAATTCCAGCCTCGAATTCCTGCCAGATCCGCAACAGGTGCGTGGTAGCGAAGGATGAATGGGGAACGAGCAGCGCAGCCAGAACCGCCAGGGCGTGCAAGCTGATGAGTGTTCTTCCGTGGATACAGTATGGGAGCCTCGAGTGCATCATCTGATTGATGTGGCTTAGTTGTACTTCAGCCGATAGAACCTCGTGTTGTTGGTGACAGTAAGCGTCACCGGATTCAGGCTGCCGCTGAGGGCATTGGTCCAGATGGGCGGGAACAATGAATCGCTGGTCTGCAGCGAAAAACCGGGCGTCGCTGGCGTCCAGGAAACCCTGACCTGATGTGGCGCGGGGACGGAGATGGCGAGGGTGGGAACGACAAACTGAACCACCGTCAGCGGGAAGGAGGCGAACGTATTCACATCCGGCGGCGGCAAACCCGGCAGGCTGCCTTCGATCGCCGCGTGCAGGATGAACGATTTGATTGCGGACTTGCCGACGGCATTGCCAAGCACGGCGGCCGCTTCATACGACGCCCCGTCCAATTGTTTCCAGACACGCAGTTGGACGTAGCCGGTTTGTCCGCCAGTTGAGCCGGGCAAAGGAACTTCCGTTCCCCGAAGGTAACCAGCCCCGGTGCCGGTGAGGAAATTCACCGGGCTGCCCAGAGCCACGAAAGTATTCTCGCTGGCATTGGTCCCCCCATAGAGCTGGCCGAGATAATTGGCGTCGAGCGGCGTAGTGCCGTTGGTGTAGAATACGCGCCCCAGGGCGGGGTTCGTGGCATTGTAGGTGAAGAAGTTCAACTGCCCTGTCGCCGAGGAGGCGGCCTGATGGCCGAGCTGCCCGGAGGGCGGGCAATCCACGGTGTAGCCCGTGATGTGATTGATCCAGGTGGCCGGCGCGGTCTTCCGGACCCAGAAGGCGTCGCCGAAGGCCAGGGCCGGTTCGGCGGGAGACCAGGACGAAGTGAACGAATAGGCAGTGTAGACGTTTCCGGTGCTGTTGTAGCGATAGATCACGTCGCCGCTGGCCGGCGCGTAGCCCAAATCGGTTTGCAACAACCCGCCGGCTGATACCGCCGAACCAGCCAGCGAAAGGCCCGCCGGCAGCGCCTGCGCGCAACCGCCATTCGCGCTGCCTTCAGCCACCGCCACAAAAATATTGGTCCCATGGGGATTTTTGAAGAACCAGCCCTGGCCCGGCAGGATCGGCATGAGCGGATCCGACCAGCCGCCCAGGCAATTGTTACAGCGGTATTTTCCGTTTTCCAGAGTGATGATCGAGCAGCCGTCGTTGAGGGCCAGATTGGTGAAGGCATTACCCACCAGGATATCATACTTAAGGGTGGAAATCGTCCGCAGCGAATATCCCGCCGGCGCGATCACATTTTCGTAGCCGACGATGGTCGGCGTGAATTTGCAGTACACGTCTTCGTTGTCGAGGATGGTGGCCAGGCCGGTCTGTCCCGGGGCGCTGGAAATCAACGCATTGGTGGCGTTGAACAAAACGAATTGGAATTGCTCGGCTCCCTCGAAAATCAGGTCGTTAAGTATTTGAACAATGATGGATTTAGTCGTCTGGCCGGGAGTAAAGAGCAGGAATCCGTTCGTCGCCACGTAGTCCAAACCTGCCGTCGCTGTGATGTCCACCGTGGCAAACGCGACGGAGACGTTGGTGGCCAACGGCTGGGAAAGGGAAATGTTAATCACCAGGTTCGTCGTGCCCACATCACCTTCAAGGATGGAGACGGACGGCACGATCAAGGTCGCGGGCGTGTCGTTGTCAATGATCGAGGCGACCCCGGACTGGCCGGGATGGAAGGACACGATGCCATTGGTGGGATTGGACAGGACGAGTTGAAATTTTTCACCCACTTCATACTGGGTGTCGTTGATGATTTGCACGGATATGCTTTTGGTTGCTTCGCCCGGGGCGAATACCAGCACCCCATTGGTGGCCACGTAATCCACGCCCGCCGTGGCCCCGGCATCGACGGTCGTAAACGCAACGGAAACGGTCCCCGTGCCGGGGAAAGTGAGGCTCACATCAAAGATCAGGTTGGTGAAGCCGGTATCGCCTTCAACCACGGATTTATTCGGGCAGAGGAACAAGGGAGCATTGGTGCCGGCGGGCTGGAAGACCCACAAATCATTCAACCGGCCGTTCGTGCCGTTATCGTCGAAGCCATAGCCGCCAAAAAGGTAGAAGCTGCCATTGGTACCCGGCCACGCCGCGGCCACCTCCCGGCCACCGGGAACGCTGTCGCCGGTGGTGACCCCGGCGCCACCGTAGTCACCGCTCAGATTCACGACCCGACCCCCGCGGAGAAACGTCCATTTGGAGGTCGCCGGATTGAACGACCATAAATCATTCAGTTCACCCCAGGCGGTGGTGGCTGCGGGCCCATAGCCGCCAAACAACCGAACCTGGCCGTCCGAGGTCTTCACACAAGTCGTTATCGTTCGTCCGCCGGGAGAGTTAGTGGCGGCTTCCACGCCCATGACGCCGTGTACCGTGTTGGAATTGGCTCCCACCGGACCTGCCAGCCAGGTCCAATTGCTGGAGATCAAATCGAAGGCCCAAAGATCGTTTAGAAATCCCCGGACGCCGCTGGCGGGAAATCCGTAACCGCCAAACAGATAAAGCCGCCCGTCCAATCCCAGCCACGTTCCCGGCGTCTCGCGGCCGCCAGGCTGGTTGGTAATGCCGGCGATGCCATTCGTCCCATAGACTCCGAGGGAATTGTTTGTCGTCGGACCCTTGAGAAACGTCCAATTGGTCGTCGCCGGATCGAACTGCCAGAGATCGCTCAATTCGCCTTCGCTGCCCGTCGCACCGTAGCCGTAGCCGCCGAACAGGCAAAACTTGTTGGTGATCTCCGTCCACGTCGCCGCCACCGACCGGCCTCCGGGTGAATTGGTGGCCGCTGCTATGCCGGAGGTGCCGTAGATGCCATTGGAGTTGATGCCGATGCCGCCTTTGAGCCAGGTCCAGTTGGTGGTGGCGGGATCGAAACGCCAGACGTCATTCAACCGGCCCACGCCGCCGCTCGCGCCATAGCCGTAGCCGCCGAAGAGATAGAGATTGCCCGCCGCATCCGTCCAGCCGAGCCCCTCCTGCCGCGCGCCCGGACGGTTGGTTGATCCTGCGTTTCCGCGCACGCCATAAATGCCGTTGGAATTTATCCCCGGGTTGCCCTTGATCCATGTCCAATTGGTCGTGACCGGATCAAACCGCCACAAATCATTCAGGTAAGCCGCGCCCGACACCGCGTCGCCCGAACCGCCGAAGAGATAAAACCTTCCGTCCGCGCCCGTCCAGGCCGTCGGGCTATACCGCGCCCCGGGCGTGTTGGTGGCGCCCGGCACGCCGAGGGTGCCATACACTGCTGCCGCGCTGGCGTTGGTACGGCCCTTGAGCCACGTCCAGGTTTGCGCCTCGCAGGTATTGGCCGCATAGCCCACCATGCCCAGCAGCAGGATCTGTATTGGTTTTCGGTCGAATATCATACCGCTCAACCCCCTGAACGACACGTCCTCACGGCTTTTTGAGCCGGTAGAAGCGGCTTCCCCCCGCCGTCCCGACGGTCACCGTCTTCTGGTCGCCGACCACCACCGGGCTGTTGGTCACCGGGGTCCAGGGACCTTGCGCCAGTGTGCCTGAGCTTTCCAAGGCATAAGCGCTCGCGTTGGTTGTCCAATTCAGTTGAGCTGCGGAGCCATTCAACATCTGTATGGTCAGGTTGGGCACCGGAATCGGCGTCATCGTAAACGACGCGCGCGGGGTGTCGTAAGCCAGATTGATCGGGAACGCCTCGGGATTCTCTCCATCCACCGAGGGGTTGATCCCGGACACCACGAAATTCGTGACCCCCGCGCCCAGCAAACTGACGAAGTTGACCCCCTGGCCGGCACTGAAACTGCCGATGCTCGCATGGTTGACCCAGACCTCGAATTGTTTGTTCGTCGCGATGATGCCCGTTGGAAACTCAAGAATGTCCGTGAACAAGGACGCGCCGATCATCTGAAACTCGAAGCTGTCCGCCAGCGGCGGATCAATCCACTGTCCGGACCAGGGGTCAAAACGCGCGTGCCCGCTGGGCATCGTCGGATAATGCTGGGTGGCTCCCCGCCCCACGGCCGACATCGTGCCTTTCAGCGACAGTGTCGTCTCCTGGCTCACCGCAATAAGCACATCCGAAGTGAAGTACCCCACACCGGCGCTGTTCATTGTTCCCATTCCACTGGAATCTGATTCCAAGACTCCGTCAAATTGCAAAGTGTAGTCGTTCGAGTTTACGGAGTAGCTGCCGCTCGCGGCGCTATGGCTGGAGGAGGCGGTTTTGGAAATGACGAGGCTTCGTGGATAAAAAGGGAAATGCGTGAAGTTTGTGGTTCGTTCGACGGTCTCGGATGGATCAGGAAAGTCCGCCACGACTTGCAAATGGTCCTGATCGATAACCGAAAACGGCTGGTCAAACGAATTGGTTAAATGCAGCGCGGCTTTGAAACCAGCTGAGCCAGGTGCGACAAAGAGAGAGCTGACTCCAGCCCAAATCGTCATGTGGTACTGGATGCCCGGCTCAAGGATAACCGCTGTGTTGATATTGGTTGTCTCGTTCGGATTAAGAACAGTGCTTGAAAACAGCCCGGGCGCGGTTGGCCCATCGATGACGACTGAGACTTGCGCAGATTGCGCAAAAACCGTTCCGGGAATCGTGACGACCCAGGCAATCGCGAGCGCTGGAATGAAGCGGATCAATTTCATGAAGTGCTGCTCAGGGATTCAGCGCTTTGGTGAAAAGTGAAGCGGGGCAACAATCCGAAACGTCTACAGTATAAATCGTTTTCGCGCAAACGGTATTAAAAGCGGGCGTGACCAGGGCTTGCGCCCGCTGGTTTGCCGCCTTCACCGGCGCCAGCGTGGCGATCTCGCTGCGGGCAAAAACGCGGGTGTGGGATCAATTCGCGCCCTCCCTGGCCACCTTGACACGCGTGGTAAATTTTTTTCGGTTGGTTAAGGGAGTACGATTTCCTGTTCGGCAAACGCCGAAATCGTTCTTTGACATCGCAATTGCCGTTTTTTGAGCCGCCTCCCGTTCTTCCGAGCGGAAGGCTGGGAGGACTTGTTGCGGTCCGTTCCGAATTGGGCGGGCCTGTCCGGTCCTCTCCCGCTGGGATGGAAGTCAAACCGGAGTCAAACCACTTGTGGGTTCGGTCAAACCGCCAGCTTGCCGCGTCGTAGTAAAATGAAGACGGGTCAAACCTCCAGTCCAACCAAAAACCCCAGCAATCAAACCTCGTCAAACCTAGCTTGCCGCGACGTAGTGAAACGAAGGCGGGTCAAACCAAAAAAATTTTGGGCCCCACTCGTAAAGCCCCATGTCTCCGCGGAAAACAAAAAGAACACGAAAGGGACGCCAAAAGGACGGTCAAAGGACGCTAAACACGCCAAAGGGACGACCTTTTTAAAGTTTCTTTTTCGCCCCGGCGAACCGCAACCCTCGACTCTGAGCCCCGAGCCTGGGTGCCGGCCTATGAGCGAGAGGTGGTCTGCAAGCGTGCAGGTTTCAGTTCTGAATGGCAGGTGGGATTTCCAGCAAGAGATGGCGATGGCTGGAGAGGAGTGGGTATGGCTTTGGCCTGCGTTTGGCGGGGCGGGGCCCAACTGGCAACCTTCAACGCCCCGCCCCGCCATTGGGACAACCAAGGCCCCGGCCCAGGCCGCCAGTATGATGAAGCGCACCCCGCCGGATTGAACTCACCGCAGATTGTGCCGTTGACAGTTCGATACCGCTGCGCCAGCCTGCCAGCATGGGTCGTGAGGCGAAAAAGCGATTCTGCCTCAGCCGCGCGGCGCTGAGTGCGGGCAGGCGCGCAAAAGGCAAATTCTTGTCAGGTCTTAACCGTTGTATCAAATGAACAAGCCACGCGGGCATGTGGTGATCACTGGCACCGGGCGAGCAGGGACCACATTTGTGGTGCAGTTGCTTACCAATCTCAAACTGGACACCGGCTACAACGCGGAGACCATGCGGGCGGGTATTGAGGAGAATGCGCGAGCCGGCCTGGAAAACGACGTCCGAAAAGAGTGCGCGCCGTACATCGTCAAGAGCACCTTCTTTTGCGACTACGTGGGAGAGATCGTAAAACGAACCGACATCCGCTTGGAGCACGTCTTCGTGCCCATGCGCGACCTTCACGCCGCTGCGGAAAGCCGGCGATTTGTGACGCGCAAAGCCGCGGCCCGGATGCCCTTGTGGAAGCGGCTAAAGTGGAGCCTCAAGCCCCCAAAACTTGCGGGCGGATTGATGCACTCCCGAGCCGCGTCGAAACAGGAAATGATATTGATGGCGCAATTATACAACCTGATTCTGGCTCTGTCCGAAGCCCAAATTCCCGTTACCCTCCTGCAATATCCCAAGCTGGTATCGGACAGCGCATATCTTTACGAGAAGCTAAAGCCGATTTTAGGGACGATTTCCTATCCTGAATTCGCGTCCACCTTCAGCCAGACCGTTCGCCCGGAATTGGTGCACGATTTCAAACAAGAAGGACCTTGAGCCCGTCACCGTGCTTTGCCGACCCAAAATGAATTTGCGCCGCCCGCGGCGGCCTGCAGGGTAGGGGCCACGGCCAAGTAGACACGCGTGCTGAATTCTCTTCGATGGGTTAAGGGAGTACGATTTCCTGTTGGGCAAACGCCGAAATCGTTCTTTGACATCGCGATTGCCGTTTTTTGAGCCGCCTCCCGTTCTTCCGAGCGGCAGGCTGGATGGACTCAGCCTGGTGCCGCTTTGGGAGCGAGTGGCTTTCTGCGAGAGGATTTGGGGAGGTCGGAGGAAAAGTGGTGGCTGGGGGCGGAATTGAACCGCCGACACAAGGATTTTCAGTCCTCTGCTCTACCAACTGAGCTACCCAGCCAGGGGAAAACCATGGTGCCACAAACCGTGGTCCCGGCGCAAGTCTGTAGAATTGGAACCCCGGAGGTCGGGCGCATCACTCCGTGCGCGCCGTCGTACAGCTGCTTGAGATTGTCCCTTTGTAGCAAGGCCGTGGTCGGCAGCGGAGTGCCGGCCCCACCATAAATCTCACCCACTTTTAATCACACCCCCAAAATGGGGCGGTGGAAACCGCGAATTGGCGTCCCGGCGCCGCCATGCTATCTTTCGGCATGCCCGGAGAGATTGTAAGCCCACGCTCCTCCTTACGTTCGGGCCGGAGGATCTGATCCGAACGGCAAGCAGGGGCAAAGTATTCGAGGTTATGAACACAATTCGGCTCCCATTCAGTTGTCGGCGCAAAGCGTTCACCCTGATCGAATTGCTGGTGGTGATCAGCATCATCGCAATTCTCGCCGCGATGATTTTTCCCGTGCTGGCTTCCGCCCAGAAAAAGGCGAAGGTCGCACGGGCCAAATTGGAGATTGGCCAGCTGGTCGCGGCGATTCGGGATTATGACGCCCAATACAAGCGGATGCCCGCGTCGAAAGCAGCCGTGGACGCCGCCGTGCAGGCGGACGTGGATTTCACGTTCGGCACGTTCAACGTCCAGTGCGCCAACGCAAACGGGCCGGGCTTTTTTCCCGCGCCCGGCGTCAATTGCACCATTCTGAGCCGCACTCGCACCGGAACACCCTTCAACTACCAGACCAACAACGCCGAAGTCATCGCGATCCTGATGGACCTGGAGTCCTATCCGAACGGCATGCCAACCGTCAACCAGGGCCACGTCAAGAACACGACACACACCAAGTTCCTGAACGCGCAGTTTGCCAACGACACCAAATCCCCCGGCGTCGGCATCGATGGCGTTTACCGCGACCCGTGGGGAAACCCTTACATCATCACACTGGATTTGAACAACGATGAGAAGACGCGCGACGATTTCTACTGCCGGCAGATGGTGTCCCAGCAGAACGGCCAGACCGGTTACAACGGCCTTTTCAACAGCCGCGACCCCAATGGAGGTTCCGGCGACTTTGAGGAAAACGCTCCCGTGGAGGTCTGGTCCGCGGGTCCAGACCGGATGGTGGATCCGAATGGCAGCGCCAATTCGGGCGTGAACAAGGACAACATCACGAGCGCGAAGTAGAACTTTGCTCCTAATCCTACTCGTAATCTTAATCCTAATCCCCTCTGACTTCCGACCTCTGACCTCCGTCACCTACGGTTTCTTCGCCATCGCCTCATCGGTGCTGGCTTCGATCTGCCAGCCGCCGCCGAGGGCCTTGTAAACGGCCACGAGCGAGGTGGCGGTCCGGGTCTGGCTCTGGGCGAGCTCATCCTGGATGGCCAGTTGCTGGCGCTGGGCGATGAGGACGTTGAGAAAGTCGGCGATGCCGCCGGTGTAGCGCTGGTCCGCGAGGCTCACGGCGCTTTCGGCAGCTTCTGCGGCCGTTTGCAGATAATCCCGCCGCGCCTGTTCCCGCCCAAAATCCACGAGCGCATTCTCGGTTTCCTCCAGCGCGTTCAGGACCGTGCGCTGATAGGTGGCCAGTTCGGCGTCCGCGTTGGCCTTGGACGCATTGAGGAGCGCGATCACGCGGCCAAGATCGAATGCAGCCCACGTGATGCTGGGACCGAAGGAATAATTGTCGGACCCGGGCGCGAACAGGCTGCTGAGGTTCTTGGCGGAAACGCCGACGTTGCCATTGAAATAGACGTGGGGAAAGAGGTTCGCCGTTTGGACGCCCACCAGCGCGGTGGCTTCCGCGAGGGATTGCTCGGCGGCGCGGATGTCCGGCCGGCGGCGCAGCATTCCGGCGGGGTCGCCGATCTGGACGGGCACGGCGAGTTGCGGCAGCGGGGCGGCCGCACTCAATTCCGGCTCGAGCACCCCGGGCTGTTGCGCGAGCAGCACACTCAGGCGGTGAACGGAGCGTTTGATGGAAGCTTCGATGGGCGGGAGAATGGCCAGCGTATCGTTCAATTGCGCCCGCGCCTGCGCTGCATCCAACTCCGCAGCGCGGCCGGCTTTGACGCGTTGCTCGGTCACTTCCAGGGATTCGCGCTGGTTGTCGGCGTTGCGTTGGGCGACTTGGAGGCGGTTTTGGGCGCCCCGCAAATCGATGTAATTGCGTGCAACTTCTGCAATGAGTGTCACAAGCACATCGCGGCGGGATTCGATGCGGTTGGCGAGATTGGCGTTGGCGGCTTGAATCGCGCGGGTGGCGCCACCGAAGACGTCGATCTCCCAGGTCGCGTCGAAGCCGGCGCTGTACAATCCAATGGTGCGCTGATCGCGCGTCAGGGGAACCGCGGTGGAATCCTTGCTGTTGAGGGATTTGTTGTAGCCGGCATTCGCCGTCACGATCGGCAGGGCGGTGAGGATCGCTTCGGAGCGCAGCGCCCGCGCTTCGCGGATGCGGTCGGTGGCGATGCGAAGGTCGAGGTTGGTTTTCACCGCCTGGTCCACCAAGCGGTCGAGCATGGGGTCGTTGAAGGACTTCCACCAGGTGACGGCCACTTCGCCCGGCACGACGTTGGTCTGGTTCACCTCGGTGAAGGAGTTGTTTACGGCGGTTTTGGGCGGATGGAAATTCGGTCCCACCGCGCAACCGGTGAGCCAGAAGGCCAGACTGCCTGAGACAATCAAAGCTGCCGCCCCGCCGACGAGGCCGGTCTTCCCACTCGCGGGAGCGGTCTTGGATTTGCGGCCTTCAAACATCCCGCGGATCACCACGTAGAACACGGGCGTCAGCACGATGCCGAAGAAGGTCACTCCGAGCATCCCGAAGAAGACAGCGGTGCCGATGGACACGCGCATTTCGGCACCGGCGCCGCGCGAAAGCATGAGCGGCACGACGCCGAGCGTAAACGCGAGCGACGTCATGAGAATCGGCCGCAACCGCAACTTCGACGCTTCGAGTGCGGCTTCCATCCGGCTGCGCCCGGCGTCTTCGAGTTGCTTGGCGAATTCGACGATGAGGATGGCGTTCTTGCACGCCAGCCCCATCAAGACCACGAGCCCGATCTGGGTGAAGAGATTATTTTCCAGCCCGCGGCCCCATACGCCCAGGATCGCGAAGAGCAGGCACATCGGAACGATCAGAATGATGGCGAGCGGCAGCGACCAGCTTTCGTATTGCGCCGCCAGCACCAGGAACATCATCAGCACGCAAAGCGGGAAGATGAAAATGGCGGTGTTGCCGGTCTGGGTTTGCAAATAGCTAAGCTCCGTCCATTCGATGGCCATGCCGGGCGGCAGGGTATCCTGCGCGAGCTGGTTCATGGTTTTGATGACCTCGCCCGAGCTCACCCCCGGGGCCGTGTTGCCGGTGATTTCGGCGGTCGGATACATGTTGTAATGGCCGACTATCACCGGCGCCGTGATATCGCGCACCTGCACCAGGGTGCCCAGCGGGACCATCTCGCCATCCCGGTTGCGCGTTTTGAGATTCAAAATATTCTCCGGCTTGCGACGGAACGGCGCATCGGCCTGCGCATTGACGTGGAACGGCCGGCCCAGGAACGTGAAGTCATTCACGTACAACGAACCCATATAGATTTTCAGTGTATCCCACACTTCATCCAGGGGAACACCCATCGATTCCGCTTTGGCACGATCCACGTCGAGGTAAACCTGCGGCACGTTGGGCCGGAAAGTGGACAACGCACCCACGATGCGCGGGTCGCGCGTGGCGACCGTGGTAAGGTTGGTGATGGCCGAATACAGAGCCTGATAGCCGGACGCGGCACGGTCCTCGACCTGCAGCTTGAAGCCGCCCAGCGTGCCCAAGCCGTCGACCGGCGGCGGTGGCGAAACGCGGACATACGCGTCCTGGATGTTGGCCTGGGCGATCCGTTTGGTTAGATCAGCGATGATTTTTTCGGAAGTCAGTCCATGCTTGGCGCGTTCCTCGAAAGGGGACAGCCGGATGAACATGCTCGAGGCATTGGCGCTGTTGCCGAGATTGACCAGCGACAGTCCGGCGAACTCGGAGACCACGGCGATGCCCGGCGTATTGCGGATGATTTCGGTCACGCGCTTGCTGACGATTTCGGTGCGTTGCAGCGACGCGCCGTCGGGAAGCTGGATGTAGCAGAAGATGTTTCCCTTGTCCTGGGTCGGAATGAAACCGGTCGGGACCTGGTGGAAGCCGAACCAGGTCAACCCGAGCAGGCCCGCGTAGAGAACCAGGGTCGCGCCGCGGCGGCGCAGGACGCCGCCCAGCACGCGGACGTAGCCGTTGCGGCTGGCGTCGAAGATGCGATTGAAGCCGGTGAACAGCCAGCCGACCGAGTAGTGCATCACTTTTTCGAGCTTGTCCTCCGGCGCGTCGTGCGAGCGCAACAACAGGGCGGCCAGCGCCGGGCTGAGCGTAAGGGAGTTGAACGCGGAGATCAGCGTCGAGACCGCGATGGTCAGTGCGAACTGCTGGTAAAATTTTCCCGTGATGCCCGGAACGAAGGCCGTGGGAATAAACACGGCGCACAGCACCAGCGCGATGGCGATCACGGCGCCGGTGACTTCCTCCATCGCCTTTTTCGTGGCATCCACGGCCGATAGTCCGTCGGCGATGTGCCGCTCCACATTTTCGACCACCACAATGGCGTCGTCCACGACGATGCCGATGGCCAGCACCAGGCCGAAGAGCGAGAGGTTGTTGATGGAAAAACCAAACGCCGCCATCGCCGCGAAAGTTCCGATCAGGGAAACGGGGACGGCAATCAGGGGGATGATCGACGCGCGCCAGTTTTGCAGGAAGAGCACCACCACGAGCACCACCAGCACCATGGCTTCGAGCAGCGTGTGCAGCACCGCGCGGATGGACTCGCGGATGAAGGCCGAGGTGTCGAAGGCGATGCGGTATTCGATGCCGGCGGGAAACTGGCGCTTGAGCTCCTCCATTTTCGCTTCGATGGCGTCGGCGGTCTCGATGGCGTTCGAGCCGGGCTGCTGGAAGATGGCCATGCCGGCGGCGGGTTCGCCATTGAGGCGGCTGTCCATGCTGTAATCGTTCGCGTCCAGTTCGATGCGGGCCACGTCGCGCAGCCGGGTGATCTGGCCGTTGGCGTCGGCCTTCAGCACGATTTCGCCAAACTCCTCCGGAGTGTTGAGCTGGCCCTTGGTGCGAACCGCGAGCTGGAAGGGATTGTCGTCCGGCTGTGGCGATTGCCCCAGCAGACCGGCGGCGACCTCGACATTCTGCCGGCGGATGGCCGCGGCTACGTCGCTGGCGGTCAGGCTGCGCGCGGAGACCTTGTCCGGGTCCAGCCATACGCGCATCGAGTAGTCGCGCGCGCCGAAGATGAGGGTGTCGCCGACGCCGGGCAGGCGGCGGATGGCGTCCTGGACGCGGAGGTAGGCGTAATTGCTGAGGTAAACCGCGCTGTAGCGTTTGTCGGGGGAAATCAAGCTGACGATCATCGCGATGGTCGGCGAGCGCTTGCGCACGGTCACGCCGAGCTGCCGAACTTCGTTGGGAAGGCGCGGCAACGCGAGAGCCGCGCGATTCTGCACGAGCATGAGGGCCTTGTCCGGATCGGTGCCGACCTTGAACGTCACCCCGAGCCGCAACTGGCCGTCGCTCGCGCACTGCGCGGACATGTAGAGCATGTTTTCGACGCCGTTGATCTGTTCCTCGATCGGCGTGGCCACGGTGTTGGCGACGGTCTCGGCATTGGCGCCTGGATATTGGGCGATGACGAAGATGGTCGGGGGCGTGATTTCCGGATACTGGGCGATCGGCAGTTCCAGCAGCGCGATGAGCCCGAGCAGCAGGATGAAAATCGACAGCACGGCCGCGAAAATCGGCCGGCGAATGAAGAAATGGGAAAAATTCATGGCTCAGTGCTCCGGAGCCTTCGCCGTATTCGTCCCTGCGATCGGTTTCGCTGCGGCCTCGGCCTCGGTCTGGGGTTCGACCTTCGCGCCGCGCCGCGCCGAGACGAGCCCGTTGATCACCACGCGATCTTGCGGGGTGAGGCCTTCGAGCACCGCCCGCCAGGGGCCGCTGGCGCGGCCGATTTTGATCGGGCGGAATTCGATCGTGTTGGTCGCGTTCACCACGCACGCATACTTGTAGTTCTGGTCTGACTGGACGGCGGTGTCGGGAATCATCAGCGCTTCGACGGGCAGGCCCGTGGGCACGCGGACGGTGGCAAACATGCCGGGCATCAGGCTGAGATTTTCGTTGGTAAAAACGCCGCGCAACCGGATGGTGCCGGTCTTGGGATCCACCTGGTTGTCAAAAAAGTCCACGCGCCCGCTGTGGACGAAGCCGGTGTCGTGAGCGAGGCGCAATTCACAAGGCAAGCTGCCGACGGCGGGAGCAGGCTTGGAGGGATCGGGTTCGCGCGCGTGGCGGTAACGGTAATAGGCATCCTCCGGCGCGTCGAAATAGCAATAGATTGGCGAGAGCGTCACCACCGTCGAAAGCATCGGCGTGCCGTTGGCCTGAATCAAATTGCCCACCGTCACCATGCGGCGGCCGATCCGACCGTCAATCGGCGAGAGAATCTTGGTGTATTCGAGGTTCAACCGCGTCGCCTCCTCCCCGGCTTTGGCTGCGGCGAGCGCGCTTTCGGCTTCGCGTTCAGCCTGCACCCGGCCGTCGAGTTCCTCGGCGGAGATGGCTTTCGTTCCGCGGAGTGCATTTGCGCGCCCGGCGTCGTTATGCGCGAGTTCGAGCTTGGTTTCCGCCTGCTTCCGCGCCGCCACCATCCGGTCCAGTTCCGCCTGGAAAGGCTTGCGGTCGATCGTGAAAAGCAAATCGCCGGCCTTCACCATCGCGCCGTCCTGGAAATGAATGGAGTCGAGGTAACCACCCACGCGCGCGCGCACTTCCACCTGCTCCACCGCCTCGAGGTGGCCCGGGAACTCGTCCCAGTTGGTGACGACCATCTTTTGCGGCAGTGCGACGGTGACTTTGGGCACGGGGGGCGGCTTCGGCTTCTCTTCTTTGCAACCGGTTGCCGCCGCCAGCAACACGATAGCCAGCAGCGAGGACAGGAATTGGATCTTCATACGGGAAATCATTTGGAATTGCGGCGGCGGCTCGAGGTGGCCTTGCGTTTTGCTCGCGGCGCGGTGGCGGGCGCGCTGCGGAATCCGGCGGCGAACACGGCCACCATTTCTGCGAGCACCTTCTCGGTATCCTCCGGCCGGCAGTGGCCGTGGGTCTCGCTTTCAATTTTGTGCGGATTGCAAAGGATGTACGCCAGCGCGCCCCAGACAAACTCGCGCCGCCAGAGAAGGTCCGCGTCCGGCAACCCGGGCAGGCACTCGCGCAACGCTTCCACGAACGCCTCCCGAACCTCGGCATGCTGCCGGCGGATCGCCTCCTGAATCCGCGGATTCGGCTCCGTCACAATGCGCCCGACGAGCTGGGCCGCCACCTGGCGACGGCCGGCCGGCGCGGCGGCCAGCCGCAGGGAAGGCAGGAGCATCGCCCGCAACACGGCCTCCAGGGGCGCCGGTTTTCGGCCCGCGTCCACCTGCGCCTGCCGCAACAGGTTGTGCTGCTCTTCGCGCAAAGGCCCAAACCGCCTTTTAACCACCGCGTCCACCAAGCCGAGCTTGGAGCCGTAGTAATAATGGACGGTGGCCAGGTTCACCCGTGCCGCGCGCACGATGGGCCGCAGCGACGCCGCGTCGAAACCGCGCTCCGCAAAAATCGTCTCCGCCGCATCGAGAATGCGCTCGCGGGGATTGGTTTGAGTTTTAGTGCCCACAGAAATCAAACGACTGTTTTAAACAGTCGTTTAAATGATGAGCGAAATGCGGGAGCAAGTCAATATACAGTACGGGCAGCTCCGGCCCATCTTAATACTGCAGCTTGCCTCGCGTAATCGTGGCCTGATGCTCCCCGAAGATCTTCGAAAGCTCCGCGATCACCTCGGGATGTTCGGCGGCAACGTCATATTCTTCCGATGGATCCGCCGGCAGATCAAAGAGCAACGGCGGATTGTGCACCGCCGGCGTGTTCGTCGAGTAACCATCGTGCGTCGTGAAATGGGCCTTGTACTGGCCCTTGCGAACCGCGTAGGCCTGGTCGCCGAAATAATAGAAATGCGTGGCCCGGGCGCCTGGACCGGTGCCAAATAAAATTGGGGACATATCCACACCATCCAGCGGCCGATCCGCCGGTAGCGTCGCACCACCGAGCTTCAAACACGTACTGAACAGATCCATTCCGCTGGCGACTTCGTGCGTGACCCCCACGGGCACTTTGCCCGGCCAGCGCGCGACGGCCGGCACGCGATACCCGCCCTCCCAGGTTCCGCCTTTGCCGTCGCGTAGGAGACCGGCGGACCCGCCGTTCCATTTTTTGCCGAGCCAGGGGCCGTTGTCGCTCGTGAAAAATACCAGCGTATTGTTTTCGAGCTTTTGTTCACGCAGGGTCTTCAGCACTTCGCCCACGCTCCAATCCAATTCCTCCACGGCGTCCCCATACAATCCGCGCGCGCTCTTGCCGGCGTAGGCTTCAGAGGCGAACAGCGGCACGTGGGGAAACGTGTGCGCAAAATACAGAAAGAACGGCCCCTGCCGGTTGGTGCGAATAAAATCCTGCGCCTCCTGCGTGTAACGCCGCGTGAGCGTCGTCTGGTTCGCCGGACGCTCGATGACCTCCGTGTTCCGCATCAGCGGCACATTGAAGTTGTGATAGTCGGGATGTTTGCCATCGGAATCCGCCTCGCGAATCTTGGCGTTGCGCGCGTCCATGTCGTTCGAATACGGCAGGCCAAAGAAGAAATCGAAACCATGGCTGGTCGGCAGGAATTCGGGCAGGTGACCCAGGTGCCATTTGCCAATGCATCCGGTGCGATATCCCTGCGTCTTCAACGCCGCAGCGATGGTGATCTCATTGGTCGGCAATCCGCCTTTGTCCTTCGGATAAAGCACATGCGGCCCCGGCCCCGATCTTCCCGCCAATCCCGTGCGCACCGCCAGTCGTCCGGTCAACAGCGCTGCCCGGCTCGGCGTGCAATAACTTTGCCCCGCGTAAAAATCCGTGAACCTCAATCCTTCCGTCGCCATCTTGTCGAGGTTCGGCGTCCGAATGCTCGGATGCCCGTAGCACCCCAGGTCTCCGTAACCCAGGTCATCCGCCAGGATGATGATGATATTGGGATTCTGCGCGGCTTGGGTTGCACAAGCGTGCACACCAAGAAATGCCGCGAGCATTAAACAGGCGATACGTCGGAGGGATGGCATAGGGTTAGTCAGGGAGTTTGCGCGTGAATCAGAATACCGTAAATCGTGGCGTCAGCGGCCATGCGGACCATGATGGGCAACGCAAGCCCGTCCGTCCAGATTGGCAGCACGCCCAACACAAAACCAACCAACATCGGCAGTCTTGGGCCCGTCACGCCATATGAATATCCTCGAGATGGCCCAGCCCAAACAATCTAGTTCCTGCCCGCACTCACAACTCTCCAACTTCTCTGATTGTACGTCAGCGGAAAAGTTTGAGGGTATTTCATTTCCCCCTCCGGCACGCGATAATCCCTCGTGCCATCGAGGTCACGGTGACGAAAGAAATTGAAGCCATCCTTGGAGCCCATGTAATACCAGACACTGACCTTGGGCTCGCGGCAATGGGTTCGCAAAGATTCGAATTCCGCGCGACTGACAGTGGAAGTATGCTGGCACCCCAGGAGAAGCAGGGAGAATAAGATGAGGATGCACGGCTGTCTCATTTGGCCGGAAAGATTATTGTTTTAGTTTTTGGGAATTTTCACTCCTTTGCTTCCTCCCGAGGATGAAGCCGGCACCAGTCCACCACCCGGAAAATCAGAAGATCAATCGGACCACTGACATTTCGCCGGGATAGCCCCTGTTCCTTCAATTCCTGACCACAAGCCGCAAGCTCGTCCAATGCCCAATGAATTCGGTCCACTTGCTCCTCGGAAAAGGTGGGCTCCGTTGTCAGGTGCTCAGCAAGTATATCCATGTCCTCCGTGAAATCCGCCTCATTCCAATTTACCCCGCCATTCCGGTTCATTTCGGTTTCAATCGCGTTGATGGCATAGAGAACCTCTTCCTGGGGTGAATCGCCGATGGAAAACTGATCGAACAGCTCATTGCGCAACCGACGGTACTCCGCCCGGTATTGCTCCTCGGTCATCTGCTTTGGTTTTCGCCCGAAGCCGAACATGAAGCAACCATTACCGACAAAAGCTAGGCGGGGAAAGTCAATTACCCACCGCTCGACTTGTTAAAATCTCTCGTAAAAAGTAGTCTCAAACCATGGTGAAGAAGATTACCAAGATCGGGAACTCGTGCGGGCTGGTTTTCAACTCCACCGTGATGAGCAGGGCGCGTTTGAAGGTGGGCGACAAGGTAAACGTCGAGGTGCATGCAGGTGGGACGATTACGTTGACGCCTCTGTGGCCCCGTCCTCCCCGCAAGAAAGTGACGCGTGTAGTCAAGGCGACCATCAAGGACTACTCCCGGACGATGAAGAGGCTGGCTTGACCACGCTGAAGTGACAATTTCCGGGGACTGTGCTATCTGAATAGCGTGAACCCAGTTGCAGCACGATCGCAGATCATTTAGTTCCGCAACCAACTCAACTCATGAAAACGTTTCTGACACTCGCCCTCGCCGGTCTCTTCGCGTTCGCCGCCTCCGCCCAGGACTGGGCCAAGGCGCGCCTGGAAAAATCTCCGCGCCATCTCGAATGGATGAAGGTCAAGCAGGGCAACCGCGAAGTGAATTGCTTCATCGCCTATCCCGAGGTGAAGGACAAGGCGACCGCCGTGCTGGTGATTCACGAAATCTTCGGGCTCTCGGATTGGGTGTGCGGCGTGTGCGATCAACTCGCGGAGGCCGGTTACATCGCCATCGCGCCGGACCTGCTCTCGGGCATGGGGCCCGGCGGCGGTGGCACCGCTGAACTCGGCGGTCCGGATGGCGCGCGCAAAGTCATCGGCACACTCAAACCGGATCAGATCACCGCCGACTTGAATGCGGTTGCCGCTTATGTGACCAAACTGCCGGCGGCCAATGGCCGGTTGGTGGTGGGTGGCTTCTGCTGGGGTGGGGCGCAAACTTTCCGGTACGCAACCAATAGCAAAGACGTGAAGGCGGCGTTCGTATTTTACGGCACGCCGCCCGAAGCCGCGGACATGGCCCACATCACCTGTCCGGTTTATGGTTTCTACGCCGAAAATGACGCCCGCGTCACTTCGACCGTGGACAGCGCCACCAAGGAAATGAAAGCTGCCGGCAAGACCTACGATCCCGTGATTTACAAAGGCGCCGGCCACGGCTTCATGCGCTCCGGCGAATCCCCCGACGCCAGTGCCGACGACAAAAAAGCCCGCGCCGACGCCTGGAAGCGCTGGAAAGACCTGCTCAAGAAAGACTGAGCGCGCATTGAATGCCGACATTGTTGGCTTCGACGATGGGAGACGAACTCTCTAATCGCGTGAGCTTGGCAGGCCAAAACCACAGGTAACCAAAGCACGAAGCCCGTGCGACGTCCGTCAGGTTTTGGAGTGCGGCAGTCCTCTGCCGCTTTTCGTTCGACGTAAATATCGCGACCACATCAATTTCGCGCCTCCGCCAATACGCCACGCCGTGCATATTCTGTGCCCGATCACTTCAACAGCCGCACCTCAAACGTTCCCTCCGATCCCAATGCTCGCTTGAAGCCACCGTCCCCCAGCCACGCCTTCGCGGCCTGGTTCGTCTTCAGGTAAGCATCCCAAAATGCCGTCGAACTCGCGCTGATCTGTTCCTGGAACTTTTTGTCTTTCCTGCCTCCAGCTATCGCTGCGCGGCCGGAGAAAATCATGTGGTCGCCATCCTGGAAGATCACCAGATACTCGTCCGAATTCTTTGCATGATCATACGGCAGCCGCCGGTCCGCCGCCTTCGTTTCCCCGATCGGACTGTCATCTCGTGTTCCCGTCATATGAAAAACCGGGATGCGAATGGACCCAAACGCTTCATCCAATGATCCGCGCAGCGGCGCCGGCGCGCTCATTGAAATTGCCGCCTTCACCCGCGGGTCTGCGACCCTGACCTTCTTTCCGCCCGGCGTGACAAAAGTCTCTCCAGCAATCGCCAGCGTGGTAAACGCCCCAAACGAATGCCCCGCCACGGCGATGTTCTTCATGTCGAGTTTTCCATGCAGCGGTCCCGAGGCGTCATTCAGCTGCTCCAATTGGTCGATGGTAAAGCTCACATCCGCGGGCCGGTTGGTGAGATTCTCCATACTCGTTGCCGCCTCGCGCATTCGCTTCATGACGTTCCAAGGCGGCACTCCCATCCAGACCGAATCATCGCTCCCCACATGTTGGAGATGCACCGAAACATACCCACAGCTCGCCCAATGCCGGCCCAGGTATTCATAGCCATCCCGCGAGCCGCCCAGCCCATGCGAAAATATGATCACCGGGAACGGCCCTGCATTCCCACCCGGATAATAAATCTTCATCGGCACTTTGCGATCACGACTGGCATCCTTCCAGTCATACTTCACGACTTCGACCGGATACAGCCCCGGAGCGGAAGTGTAGGCGGGAGCGGGGGAAGATTCGGCGGAGCCAGCGATCAAAGGCAAAGCCAGGAGTGCGAGCAACGAAATGTTCAAGGCTCTCATTCTCTTTGAGACTTGGGCGACAACCGGATTGTTACCCGACGGAAAAGCAAAACGCAAAGGGCACAAGCCGCAAAGGCGCGCAGCCAACCTGCCGCCTCTTTGCGTCATGGCGGCCCATGCCCTTTGCGTTCTGTCTGTTTCTTCGCTGCTCAGGCTCACAGCGAACGATTTCTCTGGCATCAACGTCCAAATTCCCCAACATCCCCGCACCTTCGCATGGACGACGCAGAAAGCAACAGTCCTCCTCCCGCGCGACTTCGCGACATTTCGCCGCAGCAATGGCGTTCCGGCGCCGCGGCGTGGCTGGGCTGGACTTTCGACGGCCTGGACATGCACCTCTACACGCTCGTGGCGGCGCCTTTTGTCGCACAGCTGATCTGCGCGAAGTCCACGACGGATCCTGACGTCGGCAGGTATGGATCCATCATCCAGGCGGCGTTTCTCTTCGGCTGGGCGCTGGGCGGGGGATTCTTCGGCCGCATTGGCGACCGGTTGGGCCGCAGCCGCGCGCTCAGTCTCACTATCCTGACCTACGCCCTTTTCACCGGACTCTCCTTTTTTGCACACACCTGGTGGCAGCTCATGATTTTCCGCTTCCTTGCCGCGCTCGGCATTGGCGGCGAATGGGCCGTCGGCGCGTCGCTCCTTTCGGAAACCTGGCCACGACAATGGCGGCCGTGGATCGCGGCCGTTCTGCAATCGGGAGTGAACATTGGTATCCTCGGCGCCGGGCTCGCAAATTACGCCTTGGCCGCGTACCCGCCGCGATGCGTCTTCCTCGTGGGCGTGCTGCCCGCGCTGCTGGTGCTCTGGATCCGGCATTCGGTCCCGGAACCTGCCGAATGGCAGTCTGCCAAGGCCGCGGCTGCCCAACACGAACCGCGCATCCGCGACCTGTTCCGCGGTCCAACACGTCGAATTACTTTGTGGGTCGTCACGATTTGCAGCCTGTCGCTCACGGCCCACTGGGCCTTCATGTTCTGGCACCAGCAGGAAATCCGCAATCTGCCGGAAGTCCTCGCCTTGTCCCCTCAGGAAAGGAGCAAGCTGGCCAGCACCGCCATGTATATTGTGATCGGCTCCTCCATCGCCGGAAACTTCTTCTCCGGCCTGCTCGCGAAGCGAATCGGCTACCGGGCCTCGATCGCGTCCACGTTCCTGGTTTATTTTCTGGCGATGACCGGCGCCTACTGCGTGCCGCGCGATTATCATTCGCTGTTCATGTGGTATTCGCTCATCGGTTTTTGCCAGGGAGTATTCGCGCTGTTCACGATGTGTCTGCCGCCGCTATTTCCCACGTTGTTGCGCACGACGGGCGCAGGGTTCTGTTACAACATCGGGCGGGTGGTCGCGGCGTTCGGGACGGTGTTCTTCGGTCTGCTGGCTGCTTCGGCGAAGACGGTGGATTATCGGCTGGCGCTGTTCTACGCGAGTTTCCTTTTCTTACCGGCGGCAGTCGCGGCGATGTTTATGCCGCACGCCAAGGAATGACGGGATCAGTCGCGAGCGGCAGAAAGCGAAGCTGCCACGCGAGTCCAACGCTGGCGAAACCGCGGAAGAACTCCAGGCGATTGATGACATGGGGAAAAGCTTGCCCTCACCGCGCCTCGGAGCAGAACAGCGGTATG
>CAYUVH010000065.1:0-56099 GCA_964448135.1 uncultured Verrucomicrobiota bacterium
GCTTCCGCAGAGCCCTATCCTGCTCGTGAATCACCGGCCAGAATATCCCACTCACGCACCCTGTCCATACCCCCGCCCCATTATTCTCCTTTTGATCCGACAATCCTTATCATTTTGATCCGCCCTCAACACTGGGATTTGGACCCACTGACGCTCCGGGAAACCGGAGGCGATGCCGGTGCTCCCGGTTACTTCGCGACGAGCTTCTCGAATTCAGGGCGCCCGTGGAGCGAAGCGAAGCGCGTGTCGGTGCGGGCTTCGGTCTTCAGGTCCTTCGCCTTGGGATCCTTTTGCAGGCGTCCAGCACTCAATTCGATGGCGTGTTGGAGATTCGCGATGGCCTCTGTCCCCTTGCCCAGGGAAGCCTTCAGCGCACCCAGGTCATACCAGGCCTCGGGCGATTCAGGGGAAACTTGTGTCAATCGCTCGAGGGATAACTCCAGCTTCGGCAAGTTGCCCATGCCAGCGTATTCCCGCGCCGCGAGCAGGGCGCCACCCGCGTCCAGCTTGGGATTGCTCAGAACCTGTTCCAGCAGGTTGGTCAGCTTCTCGTTTTGGTGCGACTCCTTGTAGCCCTCCAGCAGGCCCGCCGCAGTGCCCGCATCCTTCGATTCATTCCAACGGGCTTCAAGTTTTGCGATGACGGTCTGAACCCGTGCCTGGTCGCCGATGCTCTGGAACGCCTGCACCAACGCTCGCAACGCGCTGGGGTCCACCTTGGGATTGTTCATGACCCCGTCCAGGACCTGGACGGCCTGGGAGTTCAAGCGCATGCCGAGATACGCCGACGCGAGATTGAACGCGTTTTGGAAATCGTTCGGGTTGTCCTTGAAGGTCTTCTGCATCTGCTCCAGGTCGCGCTCCAGGTTCGAGGAACGGGCCTTCATGGCGTCGCGTTGGGCGCGCAACCCCTTGACCGCCTGGACCACCTGGCCGTTGAACGGATCGAGCTTCTGACAGGTCTCGGCGATGATGAGGGCGTCATCGATGCGGTTCAGCCCCAACAAGAGCTGGGTGTAACGGAACACCGCTTCCGGGCTGTAGGGACAAAAAGCAAAGGCCTGGCGGAAGGCAAAATCCGCCTCCTTGATCATGCGTTGCTGCACGGCCGGGCTCGTATTCTTCGGGTCGCTGATGCGCCAGGCGTAAACGCCGGCGATGGAACTGCGGAGCTTGGAAAACGCCTTCTGGCCCTGGTCGTCGCGGACAAAACGGCGGTCGCCCTTGAACCCCGTGAAATCGCGCTTGAGATAGGTTTTTTCGACGAAGTCGGCGATTTCCCTCACGCTCGTGTCATACGTGATCCAATTGCCAATCAGGCGGCCGGAGAACTGCGACCAGAATTCGTGATCGCGCTGCACCATGTCCTCGGTCAGCTCAGGCAACTGCTCGCGGTTGATCTTCATGATGATGCCGAACGGCGTCAGGTGCGGATACATCCAATCCAGCGGGAAGCTTTCCTCGACGTAGAACTCGTTCTGCGGGTTGTGATCGAACATCACCTTGGTCAGCAGTCCGTTGATGGACATGACCGCCACCTGCCCGGACACCTGCACCCGGTTGTCGATGACCTTCACGTCCTCGCCGGGCTTGATCTGCCGTTGTTCATTGGGAAATTGCGCATCGTGTTGCAGGCGCTTCTGGGCATCGTTCAGGTATTCCGTGAAGCACTTCTGCGAATCCTCCGGCGTGGCGATATAGATTTCGCGGTCGGGATAAACGCCGCCCTTGGATTTGGCGATGTCCTTCGGATAGGCCGCTTCGAGCAGCAGGCGGTTCAACCGCACGCGGGTGTAGCTCTGCGGGTTCTGCGCGATGAATACCTTCAGATACTCGGATATTTCGACGCCCTTGAACCGCTCCGGAGTATACAGCGGCGCAACTTTCTCAAGCTCGGCCAGCTCGGCATTGATCTTGCCAAGGCGCTCGGCCTTTTTCGGCGGCAGGCTGCCGGGGTCTTCGTCCGCGATGAGCTGGGCTTTTTCGTTCTTCTTGGCGGCGATCATTTCGCGCGTCTCCAGCTCGCGGTTGAGCAGCTTGTTGAGATCGCGACACAAGGCCTCGCGCAGGTCCTTGCCGTCGGTCTTCGAGTCCACCAAGGCAATCGTATCCGGCTTGAGATTTTCGCGGAGGAATTTGGAGACGGCATCCTGATCGGGCGAAGCGCGTAGATGCTTCACAAAATCCGGCAAATCAATGAAAGCATCGTCCTGGAACCACGAGGTGAACGTGGCGCGGTTCTTCTCGATCTTCGCGCCCAGGTCGGTGAAGAACACGTCCAAAGGCGCGGACAGGCGGGCCAGGACGTTCGTGTTATATTCGCTGTCCTTGAGCACGGTCCGGAAGAATTCCCGGAAGAAGGGTGGATCGGTCTGCGTGCTCCGATTGAACTGCGCGCGGATATAATTCAGGTAGGTGCCGTCCGCCAGTGCGTTTTGGGTGATGATGTAAACGTCGCGGCGGTCGAAATTCGGATCCTGCTCCGGCAGGCAGCGCGACGGCAGGAAGCTGTCGCAGAAGATCATATAGGTCGGGCAGAACCGGCCGGGATCGGTGCCGCCATACAGGACGGCGTTTCGCTCCATCTCCGGATACAGTGGTTTGCCATCCTTGCCCTTGAAGGGCGGCGTGAACATGTCGTGGCCGAACCAATAACCAAACCAGTGGTCGCGCTGCTCATTGTCCGACCAGTGCGTCATGACGGAATAAACCGGCATGATGGCGAAGACTGCCAGGGTGATGGCCAGCGGCGCGCGGTTGCGGTAAACCAGCAGCGAAATAAAGTAGATGAGCGCAAGGGCGGTCAGCGTCAACCCGGCATACACCGGCAAGCCGTACTGGTCCTTGTTGGTAAAGGTGCTCACCATGAAGGTGTAAAGCTGTCCCAGGCTGGGGTTGGTATCCTCCGGGAAAAATGTCTTGCTCGTGATGTCCACCAGCGAATAAAGCGCCAGCGCGATGGCCACGCCGCCGCCCACCATGCCCCAAGTTCGGAAGCGCTGGTAATGGGTGGCCATGTAAGCGGCGATCAGGGTGACGCCGTAGCCCACCATCAAGGCCACGATCGTGTGCGACGCGGTAAAGAAGACGCGATTCAGTTCCTGCGACGCGCGATCCGGCGAGGGATTCAACATGTAGAGGAGGATGAACCCGAGACAGAAATAGATGGCGACGAGACCGATGATCCAGGCGCGCTCCCGCTTATGCATCTTGAAAAAGAACAGGAACGGCACCAGGGCGAGGAAGGCAAAGAGCAGGTTGAATTCGTCCTTGATGCCCACGCCCAGCATGACGATCTGGTTCAGGAAGCGGAACGGATCGCCCGCGATATCGCTGGGGGTCATCTTCTCGTACTGACCGCGAGTGAAGGCGTGGATGAAACCTTCGACCGTGCGCGGGTAACCCCATTGCATGGGCGGATCGGTCATGCCGGCTAGCGGCATGTAGAAATAGAACGACGCGCCCAGTATCCAGCAGACACCGAGCAGGATGACCACCAGCCATTCGTAGCCGATCTTCCAGGTATCAATCGCGAATTTGATGACCGCGCCGAGCGCGGCCAGTGCGAGGAGAACCAGGAAGAAGCTGTGTTGCCCGATCGCCACGCAGGCAAGCAGCACAAACGCAGTCAGGCATGCGTCCAGGCACATCTCCGGGAAGGTTTGCTTCGTCAGATACATGAACCAGCCGTAGGCGATGAGCGAGCAGACTCCGACCACCATGAACATCAGGTATACCGCGGGATTCTGGTCCAAAGCCGACAACATGCCCTGAGAGTTCAGCACCAGGCCGGCGAAGAACAGAATGCTGTTGCCGAAAAACAAGTAGCGGCCCATCCGGAAATCGGCCGCCGCAATCGCCACCTCGATGCCAATGGCGGCAACGATGAGCGTCTGATGGTTCGTGAAACAGATCCCGTGAAAGAAGAGGGCCAGATATAAGTATCGTCGCTGGAACGGCGCATGGACCCAGCGCAACAGGCAGAGCAGCACCACCATCAGTGATGCCACGCCAAAGGAATAAACCTCCACGATCACCGATTGGCTCCACATGAACCCGTTGAACCCGATCAACATTGCGGCGACGAAACCAGCGACCAGGCAGATGAAGGATTCCCAACGACCGACAATACCGCGAAAATCTTCGATCCCTTCAATCAGCATGCTGCTGCCGCGTGAAACCAACAGGCCCAGCAAACCCGCGGCCATGGCGCCCCCGGTCGCTTCGGCCAGCGCCACGCGCCAGGCGATGTTTTTGATCGGCAGGAGCACCGTCCACAGCCAGGTGTAAATCGTCCAGACGGGATAGCCCGGTGGATGGGGGATCCCCGCGTAGAAAGAGCCTGTGGCCAATTCGCCGGAATCCTCCAGCGTCAGTTCCGGGGCCAGGGTCAGGTAATAACCGATCCAGACCGCCGCGAAGCTGATCAGGAAGGTGAGCCAGTCAACCCTTCTGAACAGGCGTGGTACCCGGATGGGCGGTGGCGGCGAAGCGGGAACGCGCGGAGCCGGAGCGGATGATTTCGCCGCAGCGGCGGGTTTACCACCCGCCGCCTTCGATTTTTCATTAGTCATGTCTAGTTACCCGCTTTCGGGGCCGAAAGAGAGGGCACACTAGAGCGAAATTGCTGGGCATTTGTCCATTCAAAAGTGTTGGCGAGGATGTTCTGCGGCCTCGGGGCGGCGGAGGTCAGCCAGGCCGCCGCACTCTGATTGCTCAGCATCAGGCCGGTAAATGCGACCGGGCCATCGGCGGCGGAAAGCCTCAGGCTGCCGTGTTGATTCGCCCAAAAGCAGAACACCAGCAGCAAAGGCAGCGCCGGGGCCAGCCAGGCGAGGCTGAAGATGCTCGGCGAAGCCGCCGGGGCAGCCACCGCGTCCACGCGGCCGAAAAGCCGTTCTTCAAGCGCCGCGCAGGGGGGGCGTGGCGTCCACGAATGCAATTGCTTCTCCAATTCGGTCGTCTCGTTCATAAGTCTTTCCTCGCAGGCGCGCCTGCAATTTCTGCAATCCGTAACGGTAGCGTCCGGCCGCCGTATTCGGCGAAATCCCCGCCAATTCCCCGATTCCCTCAAATGTGTAACCGTGCCAGATCTTCAATACGATCACCTCCCGCTGTTCCGAAGGGAGGTCCGCCAAGGCCCGCATGGCTTCCCGCTCAGCGGGGCTTTCCTGGGGAGCCGGCTCGAACCAGCGCTTGGATTCCCATTCCCGCGCCAATCGGCGCCAGAGGCTACGACGGAAATTCAGCGCCCGGTTCCGGAAACTGCGCATGCAGTAATGCTCGGGCTGCTCCGGCTCCTCCTCCCGGCGCATCAATGCCACAAATGTCTCCTGCAGAACGTCTTCCGCTTCCGCGTGGCTCAAGCCCAAAGCCCGGCCGTACAGCAGCAATTGCGCCGCTTTGGCGGCATAAAGGCTCTCGCACCAGCCGGCTGGCTTAAGGACGTTCACGTGTTCTGTCTGACAGGATAGACACTGGGCTACTTGGATTTGTATAAAAAAGGATAGGCGCTGGGTGAAAAAGCTCCAAGCACCAACGGGCGCAGCTCAATTTCCTGCAGGGCAGCGCTCGCGAGCAACTAGCGCACGCGGGCACCAGGCTTTCCGCCCGGGTACGGCACCGACGGGATTTTCGCAGGCCCGGGGGATTGCGATGAGCCGGGATGAGGGATTTGTCGTGGAGCAGCCATGGGGCCCCCTTTTTTCAACTTGGACATACTATGACGAACTATGATTGCTGGGGTTTTTACTATGACGGGAGGTATGACGGGAGGTATGACGGAAGTGTGGCATAGTTTGACAAGGTATGACATAGCTTGACCGGTCGGGAAGCGGGGCGAGGGAGGCTGGAGGAGAAGTCTCCGCGGATGGATCGGCGCGATCATACATAATGCTTACACTCCCGTTTTGCGGGTAACCTGGGGGCGGTCCTCCCATGCCCGACGATGTTAAGATGGCCACTTGGACAACGGCTGTCCAAGTAAAAAATCGCGGGCAGCCCCGAAATGATTTGGGGCGGGCGTAAAAAACGCCCCCCCCTCTGGCAAACTGCAAGAAAGTGAGATGCGACCCCGAGCAACCTAAAGCGCCGAATTCCAACCCCCAAGGGACCGGCCAAATTGTGGGAGCCCTCGCAAACCGGGCCGAAAGGCACTTCCGTGATGCAAAGACAAGCGGGCTGAAAGGATGTTATTGCACCACCTGCCCGTCCCATCCCCAATTCACATCGGCACGCCCGGGGTCGCCGATCTTGGTGCCTTTGGGATAGGCGAGGTAGTCGTATTTGAAACGGGCGGAGTGGCCGTCGAGGAAGTTGATCACAGCACCACCGTTGTGGCGCGAGGAAAGGTGATTCAACCCGCCGCGCGGACAAGCAAGGTCATTCGTGTAAGACGTGCCGTAGTACGGCGTTTCGCTGGAATTCATGCGGGCGTCGGAAAGCACGACGAAGGCGGAGGGATTCATTACCACGGTGGCCTTGAAGGAACCGCCGGGCGCAAGCGCCAGGCCGTTCGTAGCCTTATGATTGATGCCGTAGCTGAAGGCCACGCGATTGAGCGGATCAATTTCGTTGGGCAAAAACCGGCCAGCGGGACAGTTGAAGATATTCTTGCCGTTCACGAAAGACGCCGGATCAGCGGCGTATTGCCAGAGGGCTTTCTGCGCCACATTCAAAGGCAGGACATTAAACCACGCGCTGTGGCCCTGCCCGGCAGCGGCGAAAGCGGCGAGATCACTCCAATAAGGCCGGTCCTGGCTGTATCCCGACGGCGCGCCGGGCGTGGTGCTCGGAATCGAAAAGTCCGGCAGCGCTTGATTGTTGTCGTCCAGGTACATCGTGTTGGCGAGACCCCACTGATGCAGGTTGCTGAGGCACACCGAGACGTGGCTCTTCTCCTTGGCACGCGCCAGGGCAGGCAAAAGCATCCCGGCGAGGATCGCGATGATTGCAATCACCACGAGAAGTTCAATCAATGTGAAAGCGCTGGTATCGCGCCCGCTTTGGTTGGGTCTGTCACTTTTCATGCCCCAATAATGCCCGGAGCAGGTAGTGGCGCGCTTTCGGTGACTTGCGAATCTTTGACGGCAGCTTGCAGGGAGAGAAAAGCGCAAAAAAGGGGTAACCCCACCCCAATAATCCCATAAAACGGCCTACAACAACGAAGGCTGCGCGCCGGTTGGCCGGTGGAGTCCCAGCTTTTTGTAGCTCAATTCCGTGGCCACGCGGCCCTGTGGCGTGCGCTTGAGATAGCCTTCCATGATCAGGTAGGGCTCGTAAACTTCTTCAATTGTATCAGGCTCCTCACCCACTGCCACCGCCAGCGAACTGATCCCCACCGGCCCGCCGCCAAACTTGACGATCACGGCCTCCAGAATGCGCTTGTCCATTTCGTCGAGGCCGTTCTGGTCAATCTCCAGCATGGCCAGCGCCTGGTCGGCGATTTCCGCCGTCACGCGTCCCTGATGCCGGACTTGCGCGAAATCGCGCACGCGCCGAAGCAGATTGTTCGCGATGCGCGGCGTGCCGCGGCTGCGTCGCGCGATCTCGCCGGCCCCGCGGTCTTCGAGCTCGATGCCCAGCAAACGCCCCGAACGCACCACGATTTTCTCGAGCTGCTCGGCTGCGTAGTAATCGAGGCGCTCACGAATGGGAAACCGGGTCAGCAACGGCGCGGTCAACAACCCACTCCGCGTGGTGGCGCCAATCAGTGTAAACCTCGGCAAATTCAGCCGCACACTCCGCGCGTTGGGTCCCTGGTCAATGATGATATCGAGTTTGAAATCCTCCATCGCCGGATAGAGATATTCCTCGATGGTCTTTTGCAGGCGGTGGATTTCGTCGATGAACAGCACGTCCCCTTCTTCAAGATTCGTCAGCAGGCCGACCAGGTCGCCGGGCTTTTCAATCGTGGGCCCGCTGCTGCTTTTGATTCCGGCGCCCATCGCTTTGGCGATGATGTTGGCCAGCGTGGTTTTGCCCAATCCCGGCGGGCCGCTCAGGAGCACATGATCCAACGCCTCCCCGCGCTGCCGGGCGGCGTCCACCGCGATTTCGAGGCGCTCTTTGACCTTCGCCTGGCCGGTGAAATCGGAAAAGAGCGACGGCCGCAGCGTCAATTCGAGCGCCGCGTCCGGTTGCGCCACGGTCTGGGAGCCTTTCCGTTCAGCCATTGCGGCAGCATAGGCGCGGTTTTGGGGAATGCCAATATCGGAGGCTGGAAAAATCCGAAAGCCATACGCCCAACCCCCGATGAACGAAAGGGCATCCGAAATGGCGCCTTAATAGTTTGCTAGATTCCTCGAAACACGTTAACTACTCACAAGCCATATGAGTCTTCAAGGGCCGCCTCGTTCTGCCTTCACCCTGATTGAACTGCTCGTGGTTATCGCGATCATCGCCATCCTGGCCGCCCTCCTGCTTCCCGCGCTCGCCAAAGGCAAAGCTCTCGCCAAACGCACCGCCTGCATCAACAACCAGCGCCAACTGGCCACCACCTGGATGACCTACTGCCTGGACAACAATGACTGGATCGTCGCCAACGGCATGCAGGACCCACCCACCACCACCACCAAATTCTGGGTCCAGGGCGCGTTTTTCGATCCCGATGCCGTGAAGAACAAGGACCTCATCATGGATCCGAAGTATGCCCTCTTCGCGAATTACATCCGGGACATCAGGATTTACCGCTGCCCGGCGGACCGCGATTACGTGAATCTGTCCGGCACCATGTATCCCAAGCTGCGCAGCTATTCCCTCAATGCCTATCTCGGCTGGGTGGGCACTTGGGACTCACGCTTCGACGCCGGCTACCGGGTGTTCCAGAAGCATTCCGAAATGAACGCCAAGCTGCCCTCGGGCATCTTCACTTTCATAGATGTGCATCCCGACAGCATCTGCTGGCCATATTTTGGCGTCTACATGGCCACGGACTACTTCTTCAACTGGCCCTACAGCGCCCACAACCGCGGCGGCGTCATCTCGTTCGCCGACGGCCATGCCGAATACCGCCGCTGGCGCGATCCGCGCACGGTTACAGCCATTTCCACCGATTATCACGGCCACCACGACGCCTCCTCCGGCAACCAGGATATCGCCTGGCTCCGCCAGCGCACAACCGTCCCCAAATAATCGCCAATCCTGCTTTTCGTCCTGTGGGCGGCCAAGAAAGGACATGAAGATGGCAAGCAAGGGGAAGCCAAATTCCCGAGGAGCGTGCTATGATGCAACTCATTATGTTTAAGATACTTATGCATGAGTCAAACCCCGTGCGGATGCCATCCGTAATGGCCCGTCCCCAAAAAAACTATTGGCCAAGCCCGCAACCCTTGCATAAGCTCGCCCACTCTAACCCTATGAGAAAAAACAGTTACCTTTGTCTCCTGGCACTTCTATTCCTGGCATTGAGCGCCATCGGTGTCCAAGCCAGCGAAGCGGATATTCACATCCCTCCCCTCGGCGACGTCAAGTTTGACGGTCTGGGTGGCGTGAGCGGCGGTACGCTCATGTATATAGGCCTCATTATCTGCCTGATCGGGGCGGTGTTCGGGCTGGTGCAGTACGTGCAGACCAAGGCGCTCCCCGTTCACAAGAGCATGGGCGATGTCTCGAACACGATCTGGGAGACGTGCAAGACTTACCTGTTCACCCAGGGCAAATTCCTCGCGATCCTTTGGATTCTGATCGCGGCCTGCATGTTTTATTATTTCGCGGGGCTGCAGCATGACAGCATTGGGAAGGTGATCATCATCCTCCTTTGCTCCATCCTGGGCATCCTGGGGTCCTACGGCGTGGCCTGGTTCGGCATCCGCATCAACACGGTTTCCAATTCCCGCACGGCTTTCTCCGCGCTGAAGGGCAACCCGCTCGCGACGCTCGGCATCCCCCTGCGCTCGGGCATGAGCGTGGGCCTGCTCCTGGTGGCGGTCGAACTGTTCTTCATGATTTGCATTTTAATGTTCCTCAAAGACCTCGCCGGCCCGTGCTTCATCGGTTTCGCCATCGGCGAATCGCTGGGGGCGAGCGTGCTGCGTATCTGCGGCGGTATCTTCACGAAGATCGCGGACATCGGCTCCGACCTGATGAAGATCGTCTTCAAGCTGCCCGAAGATGATCCGAAGAACCCGGGCGTGATCGCGGATTGCACCGGCGACAACGCCGGCGACTCCGTCGGACCGACCGCGGACGGCTTCGAGACCTACGGCGTGACCGGCGTGGCGCTGATTGCGTTTCTGGCGCTCGCCCTGGCGGCCAGCCCCAAAATTTGCGCAACGTTGATCGTGTGGCTGTTCGTCATGCGCGCGCTCATGATCGTCACCTCGCTGCTGTCCTACGGCGTCAATGAAGTCATCAGCAAGGCGATGTTCGGCGGCAAGAAGGACTTCGATTTCGAAGCGCCGTTGACTCACCTGGTGTGGATTACCTCGGCGGTTTCGATCGCCATCACCTTCATCGCGAGCAAATTTTTGCTGGGCGATTTCAAGGACATCCATGGCGTGGCCCAACCGGCCCTCTGGTGGGTGCTGTCGGTCATCATCAGTTGCGGGACGCTGGCGGGCGCGCTGATTCCCGAGTTCACGAAAGTGTTCGTGAGCACCAATTCGAAGCACGTGAAGGAAGTCACCAACTGCTCCAAGCACGGCGGCGCGTCGCTGAACATCCTGTCCGGCTTCGTGGCGGGTAATTTTTCGGCCTTCTGGATGGGCCTCGTCATCCTGCTGCTCATGTTCGCGAGCTACCTCTTCGCGGCGTATGATGGGTCGCCGGTCACGGCCCTGTTGCCGGCCGAATTCCAGTTCGCGGCGCCGATTTTTGCCTTCGGCCTCGTGGCCTTCGGCTTCCTCGGAATGGGACCTGTCACCATCGCCGTGGACAGCTACGGACCGGTCACGGACAACGCCCAGTCGGTCTACGAACTGAGCCAGATCGAATCCATCCCCAATGTAAAGGCCCAGATCAAATCCGAATTCGGTTTCGACGCGGATTTTGAAAACGCAAAGTATCAATTGGAAAAGGGCGACGGCGCGGGCAACACGTTCAAAGCCACGGCCAAACCGGTGCTCATCGGCACGGCCGTCGTCGGCGCGACCACCATGGTGTTCGGCATCATCATGCTGCTGATCAAGACCTGGACCGGCGAGCATTTCCACCTGGCCGACGGCGTGGTGGCGACGAGCGAACAGCTCCAGGCCGGCGTGCAGTTCGTGATGGCCTCGTTGAGCGCCCTCCAACCGCACCTGCTGCTGGGCCTGATCATGGGCGGCGCGGTGATTTATTGGTTCACCGGCGCGTCCTGCCAGGCCGTCGTGACCGGCGCCTACCGCGCGGTCGTTTACATCAAAGAAAACATGAAGCTCGACGCGAAGACCGCGTCGGACAAAGACAGCAAGGAAGTCGTGCGGATTTGCACCGAGTACGCGCAGAAAGGCATGTGGAACATCTTCATCGTGATCTTCTGCTTCGCCCTCGCCCTGCCCTTCTTCAATTCCTACTTCTTCATCGGCTACCTGATCGGCATCGCCTTCTTCGGCCTCTTCCAGGCGATCTTTATGGCCAACGCGGGTGGCGCGTGGGACAACGCCAAAAAGATCGTGGAAGTGGACCTGCGCCAGAAAGGCACCGACCTCCACGCGGCCACCGTCGTCGGCGATACCGTCGGCGATCCCTTCAAGGACACCTCGTCGGTGGCCATGAACCCGGTCATCAAGTTCACCACCCTGTTCGGTTTGCTGGCGGTGGAGATCGCCGTCACCATGAAGAACCAGGCCCTCAAGACGGGCATCGGCGTGTTCTTTTTTGTAATCGCGCTGATCTTCGTGTATCGTTCGTTCTACGGAATGCGCATTCCGGAAGACAAGTAAGCGCACTCCCGCAGACCATAATGAAATTGAAATACATACTCCCCCTGGTCGGTTTGTTTCTGGCCGCCGCCTCCGCCTCGGCTCAATTCGAAGGCGTGATGACCATGAGCGTCAACATGACCAACAATACCAGCGGAGCCGGGCGGGATTCCAAAGCCCGGCTCTCGATTGGTAAAAAAGGGTTCCGGGTGGAAACCGAATTGCGCCTCGGAGCCACCTCCATGACCATCGTAGTCCTGCGTCGCGACGACACCCCCAACATCATGTACTACCTGAACGAGGACGCGAAGACCTACTACGAGTTCGATTCTTCGAAAGCCCTGGACGACAGCAAGCTGGCGAAGGACGAAGGGGGCTACGCGGTGCGAAAACTGGGCGAGGAAAAAATCCTCGGCTACAACACCCAGCACATCCTGCTGCTGCACACCAACTCCGTGACCCATCGCACCTCCGACCGGGAGTTTTGGCTCGCGAAGGACATCTGCAGCTACGAAACGTTCAGTCACATGAACAACAAGCCGGGATCGCGCATCTCCGAAGAAAATGTGTTCAAGGCCTTGCGCGCCGCTGGCGTGGACGGCGTGCCGTTGAAAATGGTAATGCACAGCGCCGAAGACATGACGGTGTATATGGAGGTGGTGAAGATCGACAAGAAATCCCTGCCGGATTCGACCTTTGAGGTGCCGGCGGATTTCAAGAAAACGGCTGCTCCCATGGCCGGCGGCGTGGGCGGCGCCCAGACGGATGCCATGCGCCAGCAAATGCAGGACCGGCTCAAGAACCTCTCCCCCGAGCAACGGGCCCGGATTGAGGAAATGATGAAGACGCGCCCGGGCCTCAGCCAGCCGCCCTCATCGAACCCCTGAAGTTGAACGCCACCAGCCCGAACCGGTCTAATAGCCGGGTCCCGTGAACTAGGTTTTCGGGTTGAAACGACAAAGTCCAAATGCTAATTACTGATATATGAAAAAACTCCTCCTCGTTCTGACGGTTACGGCGCTCACCATCGCGGTGCAAGCGGATGACAAAAAGGCCGCGCCCACGTGCGACAAGTCGAAGGCCAGCGCTTCCTGCTGCGAAGCCAAAAAGGCCGAGACTGCCGGCTGCAAGATGTGCCCTTCCAAGGCCAAGGATGTCCAGGCCAGCAAGCCCGCCCTGAGCCCCAAAGCCGCCGCTGACGCCGGCAAGTAAGCTCCCACAAAATCATTTCACACCCTCCGCACCTCACGGTGCGGAGGGTTTTTTGTTTCAATGGTCCCACTCTCTGTCCACCGGTCCCACAAGTCCCAGCCGTCCCATCCTTACCCTTCAATCGCTAACCATTATTCTCGCGCCCCCTTCACCCATATTGCTATTCTGCGCCGCTCATGGATCGAGAGCGGCTGGATCGGTTTTGCGAGCAGGGCATTCTGGCCCTGGTCCTGACCATTCTCGTTTTTTCCCCGCTCGCCATCGGCGCTGTACTCCCCTGGCAATTTCTTATCGTCCAGGCCCTCACCCTCGGCGTCATGGTCCTGTGGGGCATCCGGCTTTGGGCCAATCCCCGGATCAAGCTCCTCTGGCCGCCCATCTGCTGGGCCGTCCTCGCCTTCGCCGGCTACGCCGTCTGGCGCTACAGCACCGCGGACATCGAATACGTCGCCCGGCAGGAAATGATCCGGGTGCTCGTATACGCCTTTCTCTTCCTAGCCATCCTGAACAACCTCCACCGGCAGGAGACGACGCAGATCATCGGCTTTACCATGATCAGCCTGGCCATGTTGATTTCCTTCTACTCCATATACCAGTTCGCCACCGTTTCCGATCATGTGTGGGGTTACACCCGGGGCGCCTACCATCATCGCGGCTCCGGCACCTTCATTTCCCCGAACAACCTCGCCGGCTTTCTCGAACTCCTCCTGCCGTTAAGCCTCAGTTACATGATGCTCGGCCGGCTCAAGGCCACTACCAAAATCTTCTTCTGCTACACCGGACTGGTGATTATCGGTGGTCTGGCCTGCACCATTTCGCGCGGCGGCTGGGTCGCCGCCGGCTTGAGCCTGATCGTTTTCTTCGGTGTCCTCGCCTTCGATCGCAGCCGCCGCCTGCCCGCGCTGATCTTCCTCGTCGTCATCATCGGCGCTTGCGCCGTCACGCTGCCGAAAAGCTACGCCGTCAAACTCCGCGTCAAACAGCTCTTCGCCCAGGGACACGTGGACGACGATTCACGCTACGATATCTGGCACCCCGCCGTTATTCTCTGGAAACAAAATCCCTGGTGGGGCGTCGGCCCGGCCCATTTCGACTACCGCTTCCGCCAATACCGCCCCGAGGAACTCCAGCGCCGCCCCGAACGCGCGCACAACGATTACATCAATACCCTGGCCGACTGGGGCGTCGCCGGCACGGCGCTGGTCGCCAGCGCCTGGTTGCTGCTCGCCTGGGGCATCGCGCGCACGTGGCCTTTTGTGCGCGGCGCCAAGCACGAGCTCGGCGACAACAAAGGCAGCAACAAATTTGCGTTCCTGCTCGGGGCCAGCCTGGGACTCCTCGCCCTGCTCTTCCACTCGGCCGTGGATTTCAACATGCACATCCCCGCCAACGCCATCCTCGCCATCACCCTCATGGCGTTGATCAGCAGCCAGATTCGGTTTGCCACCGAACGCTTTTGGTTTTCCGCCCGCGTCTGGATCAAAATCCTGCTCAGCCTTCTCCTCGTAGCCGGTATCGGCTATCTCGGCTACCAGGGCATGCGCCGCGCGCGCGAGTCGTATTGGATCTATCGCGCTCATCGCGAACTCGCCTTTTCGCCCGAACGCGCCCAGAAGCTCGAGCGCGCCTTCACCATCGAGCCGAAGAATGCCTCGACCGCGTACGAAATCGGCGAGACCCACCGCTTCTTCAGCCAGCAGGGCAACACCGAAAAAGCCAAAGGCACCGATTACACCGACGAGGCCAACCTCGCAATGGGATGGTTCGAAAAGTGCATGAAACTCAACCCGTGGGACGGTTACGGCTACATGCGTTACGGCTGGTGCCTCGACTGGCTCGGCCGGCCAAAAGAATCCGCGCCCTACTTCCAAAAAGCCGAAGCCCTCGACCCGAACGGCTATTACACCATGGCCCACCTCGGCCTGCACTACATCGAACTGGAAGACTTCGCCGCCGCGCGGACTTATTTTGAGCGCTCGAAGCGGCTGGAAGCCAGCGACAACGAGATCGCCGTGAATTACCTGCAAGTCACCCGCACCCGCCTGCTCGAGCGCGCCACCAACTCCTTCGGCCGCCCCAAGCCCGAGACGTCGAAATAGACACCCCCCCGGTAAGGACATAAGTTTGCGTGTGCGCCATTCCGCCGGAGCGTGGCCGTCCCGCTTCGTCGCGCCGAAGTCAGACGCAGGCGGACCACAGCAACGTCCGCCTGCGTTCAGGCATTCGGAAATCGCCGGCTAACTATCGGCCGCTTCTCCTCTCTCTGCTCAGACGACCGGGGGGCGCAACGGCAGCCATAAAGATAACCCGTTCCGATTCGGCTGCTCGGCCTCTTTTTCCTTTTCTCTCATTTCAAATTTCAAATTTGAAATTACGCCACTTCCCTCCGCCGGACTTTCTCTTTGCAACCACGACTTTTTCCCAGCCATACTGTTCATCTCACGCGTACTCGTATGATTCGGATCTTCGCGATACTTTTTCTTTGTGTTACCGCCGCAGTCGCGGGCCCCAGAACCACGCTTCGGAAAATGTGGACTTCGCCTGATTACGCCACCAACACGGTGCCAACAGTCTGGCGTCCCTCGAAGATTCCTGCAGCCGCATCGGACGTGGCCGCGTTCGAGCGTTTCTCGCTGACGACGAACAGCATTTCCATCTCGAAATTTATGGCGCGATACGGCTTGCCGAACCGTTACTTGACCACAGGGAGAGACGGAGGTCAGGACTTTCTCATCTACGACCTGCCTTCGGGCCACGCCGTTGCACTGTACGTCCCGAAGCCGCCCGCTGATACTTTTGCCGCTTGTGTCATCATCACCGCAGACGGTTCACTTGTGAAGTTGGTCAAATGACAATGCAGCTAATGCGCTTCATCGAACCCGCCCATCGCGTTGTCGTCGTAATCTACCCCTCCCGCGGCGCGCCTCGCTGATTCATTAAATACTCATGACCCTCACCGCCCTGACCCGTTTTATCTCCAAAAGCCGCCAAGGCGAAATTTTCCAGGTGGAACGCGATGGCCAGGGCGGCGCCTCCGTATATTTCTTCTGCACCGACAAGGCGACCGGCCGGAAGCGGCATTTCACAATCTCTTGCGCCCAGGCGGAGAAAATCCGCGTTTACCCGGAGACGTTCAGCAAGCTGACCATTCGGTCGGACGGAAAGACCGACGCCGCACGCAAGTCCGGAAAGCGTCGAAAGATCGTCTCTTTCGACGACATGTACATCATCGGCTACGGATTCGAGTCCATCCAAGTTCCCATCGGCTGACGCACACATCCCCCCGTAGAACTTTTCAGACCCTCTCGTCGAGCGGCCCAAAATCCTTTGCATGAGTCCACCATTTGGCCGTCCCTCGAGTCCCTTTGGTCCCTCAACCTGCAACTTGCAACTTGCAGCTTTCCACCCGTACCCTTCCAAACCGAAACCGCCCATAACGCATTTTATCGCATCAAGCATCCCAACCCGGCCCCTGCTCCCAGCCTCTTTCTCACAATGGCCTGTATTCTGCTTCTACTGCTTGGGTCTGTTGGGGCGAACTACCCAATGGCTGGGGTAATGTGGCAAAAAAGATACAAATAAAGAATTGACACCACCCCCAATCCCGGCCAAATTGGTGGCGTAGAACTCGGACATTTAAGCAAGCGCAACTGCAAGCAGTTACGATGATTATGAAAAGATCTTTAAGCTTTCTCAGTGCTTTGATTGTTGCCCTCGTCGCAACCTCTGCGGTGGCGGCGGACAAACAAAACGACATCGTCGCCAAAGTTTACCGCCTGACCGGCAGCGCGCGTTATAACACGGGCGACGGAAACTGGAAGGACCTCCATCGCGGAGACGTCCTGCGCCCCGGCACGATCGTTCAGACTGCGGACAAATCCCGCGTGGACCTCGTCTTGGGTGAATCCGATAATCCGATTCCCCGCCCGGTCATGGGTGAAGCCCTCACCTTCCATCCCGACGCCCAGCAAAACGTTGTGCGCATTTGGGAAAACACCACGCTGGGCATCGACAAGCTGAACGTCATGAAGAGCGGCGGCGGCGATGTCAGCGAAACCGAACTCGATCTCCAGAAGGGTCATATCTTCGGCACTGTGAAGCGCATGTCTCCGGCTTCCTCCTACCGCGTGAAGATTCCGAACGGCGTCGCGGCCATCCGCGGCACGGTCTATGACCTGACCGCTGAAGGCCTGCTCCGCGTGCTCTACGGCACCGTGGTGCTCGACCACGTCGGTCCCGGGGGTGAACATATCACCCAGACCGTCAGCCAGAACCAGGAATACGATGCCCGCACGATGCAAATCATCCCGCTCACCGATCCGATCAAGGACGGCATGAGTTTCACCGCGCGCCAGACGTTCCTCCCGCTGGCCACTCCGTCGGTTATCACGCCCGACCACACGATTTATCCCGTCTCGACCACGACCGGGCAGTAGCCGGTTCGCTGATCTTTCCAGGCCAGAGCAGCCTTGTGTTGCTCTGGCCTTTTTGTTTCCTTCGACACGTTGAAGCTCAAGCCCGTCAAACTTGCGCCCGCCCTCATTGCCCTCGGCGCGATCCTGTTCGTCTGCCTGGTGCGCCTCGCCCGCGTCGATTACTTCGAAGGACTTGAGCGCGGCACCTATGACCTCCGGGCCCGTGAGGCCCTTAAGTTTTCCCCGCCAGTCGCCACCAACCTGGGCTTTGTTTTCATTGACGAAGGCAGCCTGAAAGCCGTTTACGACGGCTCCGTCGGATTATACTTCGGGCTCCTGTGGCCCCGCCAGGTCTATGGCCGGCTGGTCAATGAACTCACCGCGCAGGGCGCGCGCGCGGTGGCCCTCGACGTGATTCTGGGCGAGCTCCGCCCCGACCAGCCGCCCGTCAGCATGGCGAACGGCAATTTGATCGACTCCGACGAATTCTTCGCGGAATCCATGAAACGATCGAGCAACGTCATCCTGGCCGCCAGCACCGACATCCTGATGCCGCAGTTGTTTTTCACCAATGCGCCATTCCTCGGTGATGTGCTCACGGAGAAAGACCGCCCGGAAGGAGTCCTCCGGCGCGTGAAAGCCTTCCGCTCCTATCAGGATTGGCACTGGCTGTTTCGCAAGGTCGCCGCCGACACAAACTACACCATTGATCTGAGCGGCGCGCGCATCGAGCCCCGCCAGATCGTGCTTTCCCAGTCTGATGGACAGGAAATCAAGGTCCCGCTGGATGAGGCGGGAACCTTCGACCTGACGGACTTCCTGGGTGACAAGCTGCCGCCCGGAATGGCCCGGCGCGCGAAGCCATTCAAGGATATCCGGATCTGGCACATGGGCATCGAGATGGCCGCGCGCGAATTGGGACTCGATCTTAACCATGCCCAGGTGGACCTTGCGGCCGGACGGATCACCTTACGTGGGGCGGGGGGTATCGAACGCGTCATCCCGGTGGACCGGGACGGATATTTTTACATTGATTGGTCCATTCCGCCCAGCGACACCCGGCTGCAACAGGCCCCGATTCAAGCGCTTCTCTATCAGAACTACTGCCGCTTGAAGGGAGAGACCAACCAGCTCACGGACGATTGGCGGGGAAAGCTGGTGGTGGTCGGTTCCGCAGCGGTCGTCGGCAACAATCTTTCCGACCGCGGCGCCACCTCCATCTCCCCGGATACTTTGCTGGCCAGCAAACACTGGAACGTGGCGAATTCCCTCATCGTAAACCGATTCGTGCAGCGCTCCTCGGTGACCATCGATCTTTGCATCATCGTCGTGATGGGACTGATGGCTGCGTGGCTCACCTGGTTTCCGCGCATCATCGCTGCCACGGTTTCCGTCCTCATGTTGATCGCGGGCTATATCTTTCTGACCTTCGCGGTATACGTCCACAACCGCTATTGGATGCCGATCATCCTACCAGTGCTGGGCGCCATGTTGCTTACCTATGTGTGCCTCGTGGTCTGGCGCGTGTTGTTCGAGCAGGCGCAACAACGGCGCGTAAAGTCCATTTTCTCGACGGTGGTAGCGACGCCGGTCATGAACGAATTGCTAAAAGCGGACGATCTTTCCCTCGAGGGAGCACGGCGGGAGATCACGGTCATGTTTGCTGACGTACGCGGCTTCACCCAGTTGACCGATGTGACCCAGGAACGGGCCAACGAATATGTCCGCCAGCAGCGCCTGGTGGGCGACGCCGCGGAAGCGCTTTACGACGCTCAAGCCCGGGAAGTGCTGGCGACCGTGAATGTTTACCTTGGTTTGATCGCCGACGTGATCATGGATCAAAAGGGCGTGTTGGATAAGTTCATCGGCGATTGCGTGATGGCCTTTTGGGGCGCGCCGCTGCCGGATGACCGGCATGCCGTGGCTTGCGTGAAGGCGGCGATCGCCGCCCAACGCGCCATGTATGCCCTGAACCAGGAGCGCGCGCTGGAGAATAAGAAATTGGAACTGGAGAATCTCGCACGCGTGGCCGCCGGGCAGCAGCCGAAGGATCTGTATCCCTTGTTGCTGCTGGGCACGGGCATCAACACCGGCATCGTGAACGTCGGCTTGATGGGCTCGCGCCGGAACCAGAAGAACTACACGGTCTTCGGGCGCGAGGTGAACCTGGCCAGCCGCCTGGAAAGTGCCTCCGGACGTGGAAGAATCTTCATTGGTCAGCGGACCTACGAGCACTTGTTGCGCGATGATGCGGAATTAGCAGCCACTTGCATCTCCCGGCCCGACGAAAAACCGAAAGGCTTCGCCAAACCAGTGAAAGTTTACGAGGTGCCGTGGCGCCCCGCAGGCTCGCCCTCGCTGGAGGAAGAATTCCTCCCCCAGGCGCCCACAGACGCGACCACCTTTACAGGATTTGTGCAGCGGGAGGGCAAGTAGCGCCCTCCCTTCAGCCTGCGGAAAGACTGCACGCTCCTGCAATCGGTTGGAATACCTCGGCCGAAATCTCATGCTTGCTGAGCGTCGCCAGCAGACCAGCCGTATGGCGCTTTTGCACGAGCACCATGATGCAGCCGCCCAGACCGGCCCCGGCCAGTTGCGCTCCTTCCACACCTTCCTGCTTGCGCGCGATGTCCACGATGCGATCGAGTTCAGGCAGGCTGCAGGCGTAACTGCCGGAAAGTTCTGCCAGGTCACCATCGCGCTTGCGCTCAGTGCTCCACGCCGTAAGTTCCCGTGAATCCTCCGCGGCGGGAGATCGCTTCCAGGTATTGCGCCCGGTCTCGCGCGCAACCCGATCGCCGTCGTGAGAAAAGGCCATGAACCGGCCGAGACCCCGCGCGTCGCGCTTGCGCAGAAAATCGAGGCAGCGTTTTGCCCGCGACATTTCCGACAAACCAAACACCACCACATCGCGCACCGGGTAGCCTTCCGGCGGTGCCTCATGCGTGTGAAAGAGCCGCTCCAGGCGGTCGCGCTCGCACTCGGCCATTTGCGCCATCGCTGCCAGGGCTTTCGCGCGCGTGAGCCGCGCCGGCAATTCTCCGAGCAGCGTCGCGAACCGGGCACGCGTCAGGCCAAGATGTTCCGGCGTGATGTCCCGAAGGTGCTCGATGCGCGGGGCCAGATCCGGGCGCGACATCTTTAACCAGGCGCGGCCCAGATGATACGCCGTGACTTTCGCGTTGAAAGTGTTGCGGGCGTGGTGTGATTTCCCGGCGTAGACACCAGAATTGCACGCCACCAGGTCGTGGTCCGGAAGAAAAGCGGCGGATTCGCCGACCTTGAACGGAAAGAAGCTGACCCGCGTGACACAGCCGCGTTGGGCCAGTTTGATGGCCGCATGGTCCGCCGCGCCACCGCGCGTGCCGACGAACCATTCCCCTTCCCCGCACAAACTCACCAGCCGTCGGGCGCTTACGGGAAGATGATTGAACAGCCGCACCGCCTCCGCCGTCGCCACCACCAGCGCGGATGACGAACTCAGTCCCGCGCCCATCGGGATATTCCCGCTCACCATGATGTCCAGGCCCTGCAATCGGCGATCCCGGAACTGCTCCTGCAACCGCAGAATCGAGGCCTTCACATAATTGGCCCAATCGCCCCGCGCGGCTTCGAGCATCCGTTGCAAACGAGGGCCGTCCACCACTCCCTGCCAGTCGTCCCAATTCAGATTGGCGACCAGGTCGGAGATGCGAAACGTTTCCTCCGCAAAATGCTCGCCGTCGGCATTGGTGAGCGACACTACGTCATCAGGGCGCGGGGCGGCGACCATGAGAATCTCGCGGTTCACCGCCATCACGTTCACCGTGCCGCCTTGATGATCAATGTGCCGGCCCATCAGATTGATGCGTCCGGGAGAGCGAACCACCGCCACCGGCCGATCCGCGCCGTAACGCCGGGCGAAGCTGTCGAGCGCCGCCCCATAGCGCTCCCACGGTATATCGTCGCCGTACCATTTGTGAAATTGCTTGCGCGTGGCCGGCGCGGGATCGCGCAGCCAGTTTTCCCAACGTGCGGGCGTGGCCGTTTCAAAGTGCGCCGCCATCGCGGTCACCGGCTTTTGGCCTTCCCTCGCGCGATACGCTTCTTCAATCGCCAGCAGCTCCTGCGGGTTGTTGAACGCCATGAGATCGTGCGGATCTTCGATCTCACACCCGACGATTTTCGCGGGCTTGTCGCGATTGGCAAGGATATGAAAAACATCCGTAAGATATTCCTCGTGGCTGGGACGGGTGGATTTCAACCGGCTCAAGGCCTCGAACAGCACCAGCGCGCGAAACACGTAGGTGGACATGTTCATCTGGTCGAAGCGTTCCAGCATCCCCCTGGCCCGCACCCGCTCCTTGCCCACGCGCACCAGGCCGTGGCGCTCTTCCTCCGAAAAGATCCGGGCAAATTCCTCCCGCTTCAACACCCCTTCTTTTCTCCCGCTTTCCTCCGCGTCCTTGCTGATTCCCAATTCCCCCGCCAGCCGCCGGGCCGTCTTCTCGCTGCAATGTTCGCGCAGCAGACCGAGCAGATACCCGTGAAAGACCGAAGGGTGCGATTCGAATACCGCCGAAATCGCTGCCAGCGCTTCCAGTCGCTCACGCTCGGCGTCCTCCAGAATTCCCACGACATTGCCGCGCTTCGACTTCAGCAAAATTCCCGCGCTCGATTTTGCCGGGCGCTTCGCCGTCGCCAGCGTTACATCGGCCCGGCTGGTTTCATGGGCCGCAAGTAGCTTTCGAATCACCTTCGGCTCGATCACCTTGTCGCCGGCCACCACCAGGACATCGCCGGCGAACTTCAGGCTCTCCAAAATCGCCGACCCTTTGCGCGTGGCATCGCCAGTGCCCAATTGCTGGTCCTGGAAGGCGTAGGCTGTGCCCGGAAACCTCCGATTCACTGTCGCCATCACGCTCTCGGCCATCATGCCGACGACGATCACGTTCAACGCCGCGCCGCAAAGGTTGTAGGTCTCCAGCGCGCGAATGATCACCGGCGTGCCGAGCACTTCGAAACAGACCTTGTGCCGGTCGCTGGAACCCATGCGGGTCCCCTTCCCTCCGGCCAGGATGATGGTGGCGAATGGTTTCTTCATGAAATCGGTCAGCGCTGGCGACTAGAGCCGCACGCGCTGCAAAAATGCGCGCGTCCGTTCCTGCTGCGGATTGTCGAAAACCTGTTCGGGCGGGCCACATTCGCCCACGCGGCCGCCGTCAAAGAAAACAACTCGATCGGCCATGTCGCGCGCGAACTGCATCTCGTGCGTCACGACGATCATCGTCATGCCCTCCTCGACGAGCTGCCGCATCACGCGCAGCACCTCATCACGCAGTTCCGGATCGAGCGCGCTGGTCGGCTCGTCAAACAGCATCACCTCCGGCTGCATCGCCAGCGCGCGGGCAATGGCCACGCGCTGCTGTTGTCCGCCGGAAAGCTGCGCCGGATAGTGGTTCGCCTTCGCCTCCAGGCCAACCTTGGCCAGCAGGCTGCGCGCGAGCAGTTCGGCGTCCTTGTCGTCCATCCCTTTCACGACCGTCGGACCTTCGGTCACGTTTTCCAGCACTGTCAGGTGGGGAAACAGGTTGAACTGCTGAAACACCATCCCGGCGCGCAGGCGCAATTGCCGGTGCGCCTCGCGCTCGGCCCGGTTCGCGGCGCGGCCGCCGTGAATGGTCACTCCATCAATGCTGATCTGCCCCGAATCCGGCGTCTCCAATTGATTGATGCAGCGCAGAAACGTGCTCTTGCCGCAACCGCTCGGCCCGATCAACACCACGGCCTCGCCGCGTTTCTGTTCGTGGTCCACGCCGCGCAAAACGGGCGTGGTCTGAAATGACTTCACCAATTCCTTAACGATGATCATAGCGCAACCTTCTCTCCAGCCAATGGGCCGCCAGCGATGCGGGATAACTCAGCGCGAAATATATCGCCGCCGTCATCACCCCCAGCCCGATGTAATCGTAGCTGGTCATCGCGAGCATTCCGTAGACTTTCGTCAGCTCCACCATCGTGATTACCGACACTATGGAGGAATCCTTGAACATGGCGATAAAATCATTCGTCACCGGCGGAATCACCACGCGCATCGCCTGCGGCAGAATCACATGCCGCAACATTTGCCATCGCGTCATCCCCAGCGCGAACGCCGCCTCCGTCTGCCCGCGCGGGATCGCCTGGATGCCGGCGCGGTAATTCTCCGCCTCGCTCGCGGCGTAATTCAGCCCCAGCCCGAGCACACCCGCGAAGAACGGATGCAGCTTGATGCCGATTTCCGGCAACCCGTAGTAAATCATGTAAAGCTGGATCAGCAGCGGCGTGCCGCGCATCACTTCCACATACGCCTGCGCCAGCCAGCGCAACGGCGCGACTGCGTACAACCGCACCAGCACGACTACCAGCCCCGCCACCACCGCCAGCACCATGCCGAGGACGCTTAATTCCACGGTCTTCACTGCGCCGGCAAGCAGCAAGGGCAGATACTTCCGCCACTCGCGCAATGCCGAGACGGGTTTCCATTCCGGCGCGACCGCCGGTTGATACGTCTTCAGACTTTCCTGCCGGGCGTCCCAAACGCCGTACTTGCGGTAGATGCGCTCCAGCGTGTGATTCTCCGCCAGCGTACGGATCGCCTGGTTGATGGCGCCCGCAAGCGCCACGTCGCTTTTGCGCAGCCCCACACCATAGTAGCCTGGTTCAAAGGGCTCGCCCGCCAGGCGCAACGAAGGATCGGGCTTCGCATAGTGGACCGCGATCGGCAAGTCCATCACCGCCGCCTCGATGCGGCCGGCTTTCATGTCACGCATGCTCTCGACGTTGCCGGGATAGATTTTGATCTCCACGCCCCCGAGCTTCTCCAGCAGCCGTTCCGCCACCGAAGACGACAACACCCCCACCACTTTGCCTTTCAAATCTTCGATGTGCTCGAATCCCTGCGTCTCCTTGCGCGTGACGATTTGCTGCGCATAGACGTAATACGGTTGCGAAAGCAAAACGTGCTGTTGGTTCTCAGCGGTGATTTCGAGACCGTTGAGGATGATGTCGAAGTTGCCGCGATCCAGCGCGGGCATGAGCTGGTCCCACTGGTTTTGCACCATCCGGGCCTTCACGTGCAGTTGCGCCGCGATCGCGTCAGCCAGCTCGTACTCGAAGCCGATCATCTGTTCCGGCTTCTGCGGATCAGGATACACGTACGGCGCGCCGCCTTCGGCATCTGCTCCCCAGAGTAATTCGCCTCTTTTCCTGATCTCGGCGAGATGATCGGTCTCCACCGCGGAAGCAACTCCGCTCGCCGCCAGAACCAACACTGTTATATGACAAAAAGCTACGCGCGACCAACGCCATGCGTCACTCATCGTGATGCACTGATAACACTAATTAAAAAAATTGCACAAATTATTTTTTGCGAATTTTATTTTTCTCGGAGCGCGGCTGTCCCCAGCCGCAGCGCTTGCAAACGCAAATCCAACATCCGAATCAATTCGCGCGTTCCTATCAACTCGCCCCCGGTGCGGCTGGGGACAGCCGCGCTCCGTTTCACATCGCATGCGCCCTTGACCTCCTAAATTCATCCCCCGGGTTGAATTCCCGCCATATCTAAGCGATGCTCCGCGCATGAACAGCTTCAACGACTACGAGATCGGCGCAGTCTGCACCCTGTCGGAAGTTCGCCGCGCGAACGTCCCGTGCTCCATCGTCATCTTCGGCGCGAGCGGCGACCTCACGGCTCGCAAGTTGATCCCGGCGTTCTACCAGCTTTTCCGCGACGGCCAGATGCCGCCGGATTTTCGCATCGTCGGTTTTGCCCGCCGCGAAAAAACCGACGACACCTGGCGCAAGGAATTGCGTGAGGCGCTGGATAAATTTTCCCGCACCAAGCCCATTGATGAAAACGTCTGGGCCGGTTTCGCCCGCCGCGTGGTGTATTGCCAGGGCGATCTCGCCGACGCGGCGGCATATAAAAAGCTCGAAGGCCTACTGAAGGGCTTTGGCAGCGAACCATTGCGCAATAACCTGCTGTTTTATCTCGCGATTTCCCCCAGCCAGTTCGGCGAAACCATCGAACACCTGCATGGCGCAGGTCTCATGCAGAAGGAGGCCGCGGCCAAAGGCGGCTGGCAGCGCGTCGTTGTCGAAAAGCCATTCGGCCACGACCTGGCCTCCGCGCGCACATTAAACCGCGAGTTGATCCGCTTTCTGCGCGAGGACCAGATTTTCCGCATTGACCACTACCTCGGCAAAGAAACCGTTCAGAACATTTTGATGTTCCGCTTCTCGAACGCGATCTTTGAGCGACTCTGGAATCGCGATTCGATTGACCACGTCCAAATCGCCGTGACCGAACAAGTCGGCGTCGGCAGCCGCGGCGGCTACTATGAGGAAGCCGGCGCCTTGCGCGACATGGTGCAGAACCATCTCCTCCAGGTCCTCTCCCTCGTCGCCATGGAACCGCCCGTCTCACTCGAAGCCGAACCGGTGCGCGACGAGAAGGTGAAGCTCCTCAAATCCATCCGCCCCATCAACCTTGAGCATGCCGCCGAACAAATCGTTCGCGGTCAGTATACTGCGGGCACGGTCAAAGGCGAAAGCCGCCCCGGCTACCGCCAGGAGCAAAAGGTCAAACCCGATTCCGACGTGGAGACCTACGCCGCGCTGAAATTGTTCATCGACAATTGGCGCTGGGCCGATGTCCCGTTTTTCCTGCGCACCGGGAAGAATCTCCCGCTCAGCGCCAGCGAAGTTCGCATCCAATTCCGTCCCACTCCGCACGTGCTCTTCGCCTCCAAGTGCGACCAAAAGCTCGACGCGAATTCCCTGACTCTCCGCCTCCAACCCGACGAAGGCATCACCCTTCGCATCAACGGCAAAGTCCCCGGCACCAGCGTCGAAGTCCGACCCGTCCGAATGCACTTTGCTTATGACGCCGAATTCGGCGCCTACACCCCCGAAGCCTACGAGCGCCTTCTCCTCGACGCAATGACCGGAGACGCCACCCTTTTCATCCGCCGCGACGAGGTGGAAACCGCCTGGGGCATCGTGGACGCCATCCGCCAAAGCTGGCAGGGCAGGAAGCTCGCCGACCGCGAATTCTACGCCGCCGGCACCTGGGGCCCCGCCGCCGCCGACGACCTAATTGCCCGCTCTGGCCATTCGTGGCGTGAGCCGCTGGCCACCGCGCCGAAGACGGTCAAAAGCTGAAGGCGAGGAAAAGCTCCAAGGACCAAGCTCCAGAGAAGTTCCAAGAACCAAATACCAACTCTAAACCAGGTTTCGAGGAGGCAAAATTACCAGTCGTTGGAGCTTGGTGCTTGGTCCTTGGAGCTTATTGCCTTCCAACGGATTATAAACCTTTGAACGAAATCCACCCCACCCCTCTCTAATTAATGAAGGTTAAAATGGTATGGTTGTGGTGACCAAAGTTTCGCTGTTCGTTTAGGGTTAGCATAGTGGTTTTGCTAGTAATGCGGTTCGGACAGCGACCAAATAGTTGGCCGCATTACCCTTCTGAGCGCCCGGGCGAGGGCGTGTAAACCTCTTCGCCACTAAGAGCCGGATTCACATCCGGCTCTTTGCGCGTACGAAAACAGCGTTGCCGGTCCCCCCGCCAAAGACTACCCTTCCCCACGATGAAACATCAACTCGACTTCGAAAAGCCGATTGCTGAGTTGCAGGAACAGCTCGAGAAGTTGAAAAAACATCCTGGTTTTGAGGAAGAAGCCGCCGCGCTGGAGAAGAAAATCGCGGAAACCCGGCGTCAGACCTACGAAAACCTCGGCGCCTGGGACCGGATCAAGATCGCCCGACATCCCAAACGCCCCTATACACTGGATTATCTCCAGCACTCTTTCAGCGATTTCAGCGAATTGCATGGTGACCGCCTTTATGCCGAGGACCGCGCCATGGTCGGAGGTTTCGCCCGGCTGGGTAAGCACAAGGTTATGGTAGTCGGCACCCAAAAGGGCCGCGACACCAAGGAAAACATCATGCGGAATTTCGGGTCCGCTTACCCGGAAGGTTATCGCAAAGCTTTGCGGCTCATGCGGTTAGCCGATAAATTTGGCCTGCCCATCATCACGCTCGTGGACACCGCAGGTGCCTACCCAGGTGTCGGTGCCGAAGAACGGCACATCGCCGAAGCCATCGCCGTCAATTTGCGGGAGATGATGTTATTCGAAGTGCCTATCATTACGGTAGTTGTGGGCGAAGGCGGCTCCGGTGGGGCCTTGGGAATTGGCGTTGCCGATCGCGTCTTGATCCTCGAAAACGCTTATTATTCCGTTATCAGCCCCGAAGGCTGCGCCGCCATCCTCTGGAAAGACCGCGCCGCCGCCGCCAAGGCCGCCGAGGCCCTCAAAATCACTGCCCGCCACCTGATCCAGCTCGGCCTGGCCGATGAAATCGTCCCCGAACCACTCGGCGGCGCTCATACCGATGCCAAGGGCACAGCCAAGACCCTAAAGGAATACCTCCTCAAAACCTTGGAGGAACTCCTGCCTTTGCCCCAGGAAGAACGGCTCAAGCAGCGTTACGCCAAGTTCCGCGCATTCGGCCACTTCTCGGAAAAGGCTGAATCCGGTGGTGTGCCTGCCGTGCCGGAGCACGTGGGGAGCTAAGTGCTCTACCCGCTGACATTTCATCCGATCTTCAAGGAACGCGTCTGGGGCGGAAGACGCCTCGCGGAGCTCTACGGCAAAGCCTTGCCGCCCAAAGTCCCCATTGGCGAATCCTGGGAAATCTCCGACCGCCCCGGCGACACGAGCGTCATCGCCAACGGCCCACTCGCCGGAAAAACCGTTCGCTGGCTCATGGAGCACCGCGGCCGCGAATTGCTGGGACGTGAAACCACGCCTCATGAAACATTTCCGCTCCTGATCAAAATCCTGGACGCGCAGGATGACCTTTCCGTGCAGGTGCATCCGCCCGCGCATCTTGCCCCCAAACTCGGCGGCGCCCCCAAGACCGAGATGTGGTACGTGGCCGATGCCCGACCCGGCGCGCGCATCTACGCCGGACTGAAACGCGGCGTCACACGTGAAGATTTTCAAAAGCAGCTGGCCAACGGCACCGTGGCCGAAGCCGTTCACGAAATCCCCGCGCACAAAGGAGATTCGCTTTTTCTTCCGAGCGGTCGGGTCCACGCGCTGGGAGCCGGCCTGGTCATTTTCGAAATTCAGCAAAACTCGGACACCACCTACCGCGTCTTCGACTGGAACCGCCTCGGCCTCGACGGCAAGCCCCGCGCGCTCCACCTCGAAGAATCGCTGGCGAGCATTGATTTCTCTGATTACGAACCAGCAATGTCGAAAAGCGAATTCGAGGCCGGAATGCCTGTGCGCAGCCGGTCTCTCGTGAAGCACGATCTGTTCAATGTGGATCTGTGCGAGCTGGAGGGCGAAGCGAAGCTCGGCGAGGGGATGCAAATTCTGGCTGGGCTTGAGGGCGAGATCGACTTGATCGCGGGAGAAACAAAAGTCCGGCTTGGCTCAGGGCAATTTTGTCTCGTGCCAGCAAGCGTTCCCGGGACGCGAGTCGTTGCAGCAAAGGAAGCCAGTTTTTTGCAAGTAAGGTAGCGCGCGCCCCAACCCACCCTCGACATCGCCGAAGGCATCGGCTTAGATAGCGAACACCTCGATTGGGGCTCTGGCACGGCTGCCTTCGGCTCTGACAGCGAGGAACCAACAAGAGTCTCGTTTCAACAACTTCATGAAAAAGCGCATTCTCGTTCTCGGAGCCGGTTTCGGCGGGCTCGAACTCACCACCATGCTCTCGGAAGCGCTTGGTGAACAGATTGACGTGACACTCATCGACCAAAACGACTCTTTCTATTTCGGTTTCTCGAAGCTGGACGTGATGTTCGGGCACACCTCCCCCGACAAAGTGCTCCTGCCGTACAAGAAATTCCTCAAGCCCGGCGTGCGCTTTTTGCAGGAAACGATTACCGCCGTTGATCCCATCGCCAGGCGCGTCACTACCAATCGCGGAACGCACGAGGCGGATTTCATCGTGGTCGCCCTCGGAGCCGACTACGACTTTGCGGCGACGCCGGGAATGTCAGAGGCCACGGAGTTCTACACCATGGCCGGCGCGAAGCGGTTGGGTGAAATGCTACGCTCGTTCACCAAAGGCCGCGTCCTCATCGCGGTGGGTGGCGCGCCTTTCAAATGCCCGCCCGCGCCCAGCGAAGCGGCGCTCATGCTGCACGATTACCTCACCAAGCGCGGCATCCGCGACGCCTGCGACATCACGCTCATCCTGCCCCTCGAAACGCCCGTGCCGCCGTCACCCGAGACGTCCCAAGCACTGCTCGCTGCCTTCGCAGAGCGCAAGATTACTTTCGTCGCCGATCGCGAAATGCGAAAAGTGGATACGCAAAAGCGCCTCGTGACCCTCGACGATGGCCGCGAGTTCCCCTACGACCTGTTCCTGGGCGTCCCGGCCATCCGCGCTCCGAAAATGCTCGAAGCCAGCGGCATGACCGAGGCTGGCTATGTGCCAGTCAAACCCAAGACCCTCGAGACCAAGTTTCCCGATGTTTATGCCGTCGGCGACTGCGCGAAACAAGGCACGCCGAAAGCCGGTGTCTTCGCGGAGGGCGCCGCGCGTGCAGTCGCGAAGACGTTGATCGCCCGCCTGCGCAACGAGGAGGTCCCCCTGACCCATAAAGGCACTGGCTCCTGCTACATCGAATTCGGCGCTGGCCGAATCGGGCGCGTCGACGTGGATTTCTTCTCCAATCCAGATGGACCGACGGGCACGTACTACGCGCCTTCAGTAGAGCTTCGCGCGGACAAAGAGAATTTTGGTTCGAGCCGCCGCAAGCGCTGGTTTGGGCTCTAGGCTGAAATTCCGTTTCGTCAGGCCAAGCCGTATTCCTTTGCGACGCCCGCACCAAGTTGATCGGCTGCCAGCTTCCGAAGATCCACGGCCGGCCCAAGCGTGGCCCCACTGGAGAGTTTCTCGCCTTTGGTCAAACTGAGTTCGGCTCCTTCGAGAACGAGCGTGGTGTAGAAACCCAGACTCATCGGACTGAACGCCGCCGCGCGAGCTTCTTCCGCTAGCTGACCATTGCGTAAAGCCAGGGCCTGTTGGTAGAGGCGGCCGGGGCTGCTGATGCCGTAGCCGGTAACGGATTTGTCTTTCTCGAAATTCCTGAAGAGCGGGTTCACTTCAAAGATGCCTTCGGCGTGGATTTCGCGCAGGCCGGGCGTGTCGAGGCCAAGATCCACGAGGCCGTCGGAACAGATGAGGCGGCTCGACTGGACCGTCATGGAATGGGCGGTGTTCGGCAAGGCCCAGCCGGTCAGGATGTGCGCGATGGCGCCGGTGGCAAATTGGATCTCGGTGTCCACGAGGTCGTAGCCGTTCACCGCGATGGGTGTGAGCGAAGGAAGTTTGTTCGCGTAACCGGTGGCGCGCACCTGCACCGGGACGAGGTCCACGATCTTCATCAGCACGTCGGCCATGTGGACCGTCAGGAAGGAGACAGGCGTGTTCTTGGCGGCGAAATCAGGCGACGCGAAGAAACGCGGGGAGTGGTTGGGGTCCGCGACCACGAGCTTATCGAGCATGTAGAAGATGGCGGACTGGAAAACGCCGTAGCGGCCGCTTTGAAAGCGAGCCTCCGCTTCCTTGATGCGCGGGTCTTCGCGTTTGTGGAAGTCCACGCCCAGGAAGCGGCCGGATTTGCGCGCGGCCTGGATCATGGCGTGCGCGTCCTTGACCGTGGCGGCGGTGGGCTTGGGGACAATGACATCGAGCCCGGCCGCGAGCGCGGCGACGGTCGGTGCGGCGTGCAGATGGTCGGGCGTGTTGACCTGCACCGCGTCGAGTTCGGTCTTCGCGAGAAGTTCTTTGTAATCGGTGAAGCGGCATTCCTTCGGAATGCCGGCAAGGTCGCCAAACCAGTGGAGGTATTCCTGGTTGGGATCCGCGACCGCCTGGATGTCGAGCAGCGGCGAGTAAGGACTGCGGAAATAGAGGTGCTGGTAAATTTCGCGGACGACGGCGCCGGCGCCGATGATGCCGAGACGGAGTTTAGTCTTCATGAAGTAATTGAAATGGGGCGATTAACGAGGGTTGCTGCCGGTCTGCTGCACCATGAACAGCGCAAGGCACTCCGCGGCGGCACGGACCTCCTCGAGGTCCACCTGTTCCTGATCGGAGTGGGCGAAGGCCAGTTTGCCGGGGCCGAAAGTGATGACGGGCATGCCGGGATATTCGGTGGCGAACAGGCGGGAGTCGCACGAGACGGTCCAGCCGAGAATGGGATCGTCCTGTTGCAGGCCGGTGGCTTTGGCGGCGGTGAGTGCGTTGCGCATGGTGGGTGAATCGGGGTCGCCGTCGAAAGCCACGTTGTGGAGTTTTTCGTAGGTGATTTTGGTGACGTCCGCGCCGAATTCATTACGCCCGAGGCGCTGGAGGTAATGCCCTGCCCCACGCGCGGCGGCTTGGCGCAACCGCTCCATGACTTCGTTGATATCGTGAGTGGGGACGAAGCCCTGGCCGCCTTCCAGCACCAGCGGATTCTTTTCGCCGCCGGCGAGCTCGAGACGCATCCGCCCGCCGGAAGCTTTTTCAAGTCGGGCACGCGAGAAGACCAGACTGCGCACGAGGTGCGACATCTTGGTAATGGCCCCGTCGCGCTCGCGAATCGCACCCATGTGTCCCGTCGCGCCATGGACATCCACGCGGACACCGTTCTTCTCGCGAGTCAGCGCGAAATGCTTTGCCACCATGACCTTGCCGGTCGCGGGATCAATCACCTTCGACTTGTCGCCGTAACGGCCAATGTAATCGGTGAGGCCGGAGTTGAGGCAGTCTTCGAGCAGCGCCGTGACCTTTGCATCCGGCGGTGCGCCGAGCTGGATCGAAAAGCTCACGAGCCCACAGATGCGGCTGGGATGTTCGCCGAAGGGGCCGATGATGCCGTGGCAGGTCTGGACCGGCCTTTGCGGGAAGAGAGCATGGCGGCTCTCCGTGCGGATGGCCGCGCCTTCCTTTTCGATTTCTTCCAGGACGAAGGCCGCCAATTCGAGCGGCGACACGGATTCCGGCGCCCGCAATGCCGCGCGATACCAGACTGCGCCGCGATTCGCGGGATAAATCTTCAGCCCGGTACACTCGCAGACACAAATGCTGTCGTAGAGGTCCTTCAGCTTGCGATCCATGGCCAGCGAGAGCGACCCATTGCCGCCCGTTTCCTCTTCGACCACGAACATGATGACGAGATTGCGGTTCCAGCCATCAGCAGGCAGGACCTCCTTGAGCGCCTTGAGCGCGCCGACGATTCCGACCACGGGCCCTTTGTCGTCGCACGAACCGCGCCCAAAAACGATGTTGCCCTTGAGCCGCGGCGGAAAGTAAGGCGGCACGACGTCAATGTGCGCGTTCACCGCGAGCGACTTGCCACCCGCGCCGCCGTTCCGGCCGGGCACGATGTAAAGAAGGTTGCTGCGGCCTTCATACGTTTCCTCCGGAGTCAGGCCCTCGGGACGCGCGGCTGTCTTCGTGAAGTGCAGCAGTGAATAGTGCGGATGGTTCTTGATCGTCGGATTGACAGGATGCTTCTCCATGCGCGCGCCGGCGAAGCCCAGCGCCTGCAACTCCCGCTCCAGAATGGCAAAACATTTTGCCTCAGCCGCGCGCATCTCGGCCGGGTTGGGCTTCGGCGTGGTGTCTATCTCACAAATCTCGATAAGCAGGTCCCGAATGTATTTCTGAAACTCGCGCGACCGGGTCTGCGCTCGCACCGCGCGCAACAGCGCGGGCGAAAAACTACCATTGGAACTGGAGGTCCTCGCCGGTCGCTTTGCGGCGGCGCTTTTGCTTTTGGAGGTGTGCTTCGATTTTGCCACGATTCGAAAGCCCTCTGTTTCCCGCAGTACGGGGCGGGTGACAAGCTGAAAGTTTCGGGCAAAGTCTGTGAAACAACTGGGGCTGCTCGGGAGGATGGGTCAGAAATTGCGCGTCCCCGCGCGGCAAGGGTCGGACCCACCGATCCCGGAGCTGAAATTGCCGTGGATTTCCCCTACTCCGCTTGTGAGGCCGTTGACCAGGACCAATCGCCCGCGCCCAGAGTTTCTGCAGTGGACCAACGTGAAACATCCTTTCCACCGTCGTCCGATTCATTCCAACCTACCGAATAGAGCTGAAAGCCACCGTCTTCTGTGCGGTGGTAAATCAGCGACCGGCCGTTTACGAGGTCCAGCGGCAGCTTCTCGATAAACGAGGGAACCAGGGCATCCAGATTTGCAGGGTAAATCCCCTCGGCGAGCCGATAGCGTTCCAGTGCGCAGGCGATTTGGCCTTCGTTTGCCAGCGACTGAATCCGCAGCAGGCTCGGCAGGCTCTCCTGGGCTCTTTTCCATCCGGCGAAGGCCCGGCTCACCTCCGCCGGGCGAAGAACGCCATCCGCCGGGCTTAGTGCGTCCGTCATTTTCTGAAAACGCTGACCCAGGCTCGTCGCCCGTTCATACATGGCTCCCCGTGGAGCGGCAACCATGAGCACAAACTCCGGATGCCGTTTGATCCTCGTCCAAAAATTGTTCCCGCCGGCCGTGAACATCGCTTTATAAAGATTGCCATCTTCCGACACACCGGTTTCCAGGGAACTGGTCAGCAGCGACCGCGCGCACTTCAAGGCTTCGACGTGCAGCGCGATGAAATCACTGTCCCGAAGCTGCTCCTGAAGCGAGCGGACTTGCGGCTCCGTCCACGCATGCAATTCCAAGCCTCGCGCAATGACCTCGAGCGAGTGTTTCGCCATTTCGCGGCGCATCCAGTCGCCCTCCGGTATGATGAATTTGCCCTGATTTTCCAGCATGCGGCGCATGTCGTGCAGCAACGACAGTTGCTGCCAGGCTTTGTCAGCCTGGCGCAAAAGCAGATGACACTTCGCGCGCTGCACCAGCGTCTTGACCACCGCGTTAAGCGTCGTGACATTCGGAAGCGTAATGGCAAAGGGTTGGGAGTAGTCGGCGACGATCCGCCCATAAGGACGCTTCAAGGCCGCGGTGATGGTGTCGAAATCGCCCTGAAACTGATCGCTCCACGCCAGGTATTCGGCGGCCGCCTGTTCGGTTGTAATGTTCGCGGTCGATTTGGGATTCAGCATGCGCCTCGCGAATGAGTTGGTGGTGCGATGTTCCAATGGCTGCGCCAGAATTCCCCGGGGATCATCGAACCACGCCGCCATTCCCGGCGCCTGGAAAATGTTCTGATCATCGGGCACGGGTTTGGGAGCGAAGGCGGACCAGTCCAACGAGTCTCCCTTCGCGGCCATGCTGCGCTTGTAATTCTCCCATTCGGATTTTCCGTGCGTGTTGACCCGTAGATAAACGAGGACCACCAGAGTGACGACGCCGGCCAGCCCCAGCAGTACCCGGCGCGTGATCCGTGGCGTAAGCAGCCAGGCGGCAACCCGCTTCGTGAGGGGCCGTCTGAGGTTGTTGAGATCCGGTATGGCATTCATAGCGATTTTTTTGACCGTGAAGGGCGCGGAGATTGCGCGAGCAAGCCTTCGCTTCCAATGAAAACCCGGACCAACTCCGGAGCAGGGCGCGACGATGCAGAGAGTGGCGGCGTCCGGGAGGAGTATTGCACGACCGCAATCACCAGCCACGTAGCGGCAAAGCCGAGCCAAATCCAGCGGTGGGGGCGAAGCAGTTCCCGGCACCAATTGGCCAATCCGATCCCGGGCGCAAAAACCGGTCGGCGATCATCCCGGTCGGCCAGCTTGAAATCTTCCGCCCAGCGCGCCCGCGCAGCCTCGCCAGGCTGCACGTGAGCAATACTCTTCTCCCAATTGGAGAGCGGCACCGCAACGCTTTGAAGCTCGGCGTAAAACTTCCGGCAGCCCGCGCAGGCTTCCAAGTGGCGTTCCACCGCGGGGCACTCTTCGTTCGACAGCACGCTCGCCGCCAGCAGGCAAAGCTGCTCGCGATAACCGCGACACGGATTCACCAACTCGTTCATAACTGTGGATTGCCCGCCGAGTCCGGAAGGTTCACTTTCATTTTTCGGAGTTTTTCCAGGGCGTGATGTAGGCGCGATTTCACTGTGCCCACGGAGCAGTCCAGTAACGCCGCTATTTCCGGCAACGAAGCGTCGGCAAAGAATCTAAGCTGAATAACGTCCCGGTGCTTTTCGGGAAGCAGCTCAACGCAACGGAGCACCTGGGCCGCAGCCTCGTTTTGTACCGCGCTGACCGCGGGGGAAGCGGCCGGGGAAGGCTGGTTCTCATGTTGGGATTGGAAGCGCTCCGCCTCCGCCACCGGAAGCCGCGCGAGCGAAACCGGACGGGATCGCGCGCGGCGGGCTGCCTCCTGCTGACAGTGGAGTAAGATGGCGTACAGCCACGTCGAAAGGCGGCAGACTTCGTTATAGCGCGAAAGACTTCGCCACGCGCGCAATCGGACTTCCGATACGAGGTCCTCTGCCGCACCGACGTCCCGAGTCAGGGCGACCGCCTGTCGGAAGAGGCGTAGCGTCAGCGGTTCCAGCAGACGGCAAAAAGCATCGGCATCTCCTGCACGCGCGCGTGCGAGAAGTTCACCTGCAGCTGGGGGCTCATGCAGACCGTCCGTAATGACCATCTGTCTATCAATTGCGGAAGAAGCGGAAAAGGTTCAAAATCTTTTGACGGAGTCACGGCCTCGATCAGAAAAAAGTTTAGCATGGCGCCCGGGACTCATTTTTGGCAGTAATGCCATCCACTATGCAAACCATCCTTCGGCGGGTTTTTCTTCTTGGTTGCAGCCTGGTTCCCGTTTTAGCGCTTGCGGCTGATCCCCTGGCAAACCGCACGAATGTCCTATTCATCGCAGTGGACGACCTAAATGTCTCCCTGGGCTGCTATGGCCATCCGCTGGTAAAGTCGCCGAACATTGACAAACTGGCCGCGCGCGGAATCCGTTTTGACCGCGCGTATTGCCAGTATCCGCTCTGCAATCCAAGCCGCTCTTCGCTGCTGAGCGGGCTGCGGCCCGACAAGAGCCGCATCTACGACAACGGCACCCCCATTCGCAAGCCCTTCCCGGACATTGTGACGCTGCCGCAGCTATTCAAGAACAGCGGCTATTACTCGGCGCGCGTCGGGAAGATTTATCATTACGGCGTGCCGGGCGACATCGGCACGAGCGGAATGGATGACCCGCCTTCGTGGAACGAATTCATCAATCCGCGCGGTCGCGACCGCGATCTCGAACCGGACATCATCAACTTCACTCCCGATCGCGGATTGGGTTCGTCATTAGCCTGGCTCGCCGCGCCGGGCGAAGACGCCGAGCAAACTGACGGCAAGGTGGCGACGGAGGCCATTCGCCTGATGGAAGCTCACAAGGACAAGCCGTTTTTCCTGGCCGTGGGCTTTTATCGCCCGCACGTGCCCGATATCGCGACGCAAAAATACTTCGACCTGTATCCCCTCGAAAAAGTCACCTTGCCCGACTTACCCCCTGGAGGGCTGACAAATTATCCGGCGCCCGCGCTCACCTCGCAAACGCCGAACTACGGCCTCGCGCCGGAGAAACTGCGCCAATTCAAGCGCGCGTACCTGGCGAGCATCAGCTTCGCGGACGCGCAGGTCGGTCGCGTGCTGGATGCGCTGGACCGCCTGAAGCTCACCGACAGCACCATCGTGGTATTTTTCGGCGATCATGGGTGGTCGCTCGGCGAGCACGGTCAGTGGCAGAAGACGATGTTGTTCGAAGGTGTGGCACGTGTGCCCTTCATCATCGCGCTGCCGAACACGAAAACCACCGGCGTCTGCAAGCGCACCGTGGAGCTGGTGGATATCTATCCCACCCTTGCCGACTATTGCAGCTTGAAACCTCCAGCGGATCTCAGCGGCGTCTCTCTGCGCCCCCTTCTCACAAATCCACAAGCGCCATGGAATGCACCCGCAGTCACGCAGCAGATGCGCGCGGTCAACGGCAAGCGAATCATGGGCTACAGCGTCCGCAACGAACGCTACCGCTACACTGAGTGGGATGGCGGCGCCCTGGGGGTCGAACTATACGACGAGGACGCTGACCCGAACGAATGGCACAATCTCGCCTGGGATCCCAAGCAGGCCGCGACCGTCGCCGAAATGAAAAAGCTGCTGCCCACCCCGCCACCCGGCGAAATTCCCCAGCCGAACAACCCCGTTGGCAAGAAGGGAAAGAAAAAGGCCGCCCCGAAGGAATGAAGGCCCCGACCCGCACCAAATGGGTCAGCCTCGCGCTCCTCAGCGCGATCATCGCTCTCGCGCCGATGATTGTGCCCGGCGCCCAGAAGCGTCCAAACATCGTCTTCGTCCTGATGGACGATCTGCGCTGGGACGAGGCCGACTATCCCTTCGTCAAGGCCCCGGGCATTCAGCGTCTGAAACGCGAGGGCGTAAGCTTCGCGAATGCCTTCGTCACCACGCCCCTATGCTCGCCGAGCCGCGCCAGTTTTTTCACCGGCCAATACGCGCATCACCATGGGATCATTGACAACACCGCGCGCGACGAATTGAGCCATAAGTTGGTGACCTTCCCCAAGTTGCTCCAGGACTTCGGCTATCGCACCGCCTTCGTCGGTAAATGGCACATGGGCCTCGACGACACCGCGCGCCCGGGCTTCGATTACTGGGTCAGCGTCAAGGGCCAGGGCGAATACCTCGATCCCGAAATCAACGAAAACGGCCAGCGCAAGAAGCTGCAAGGCTATGTCACGGATATCTTCTCGGATTACGCGCTCGCCTTTTTGAAGAACGCGGCGCCATCGAATCAGCCATTTCTTCTCTGCGTTTCGCACAAAGCTGTGCATCCCGATCTAAAACAGAACGCCGACGGCAGCCTCTCCGATCCCACCGCCGGCAAATTCATCCCGGCCCCGCGGCACGCGCACCTTTACGAAAACGCACCCATTCCCCACCGGACCAATTACGCTGTGGTGCCCGAAGACAAACCGGCGTTACGCCGCAAAGTGCCCGGTTTACCGCCCCTCGGCCCGGGCACGGTCACTGACGACGAGACCATCCGCAACCGGCTACGCATGATGACCGCTGCGGACGAAGGTCTCGTGCGCATTCTCGACGCTCTCGAAAAATCCGGGAAGTTAAATGACACGCTGGTCGTCTTCACAAGCGACGAAGGCTACTTCTACGGCGAACACGGACTCAGCGTGGAACGCCGTCTGGCCTACGAAGAATCGGCGCGCATTCCCATGCTCATGCGCCTGCCTGGCCTCATCAAACCTGGCACTTCGATTACCGAAATGGTCCTGAATCTCGACATCGCCCCCACCTTCCTCGAGTTAGGCAAAACTCCCGTGCCGTCAAATCTGGACGGCCTGTCTCTCCTTCCCCTGTTCCGCGAAGTACATCCTCCCTGGCGCATGTCTTTCATGATGGAAACCTTCAGCGACAAGGTATTCCCGCGTGTCACCGGTATGGGCTACGACGCCCTGCGAACGGATCGTTGGAAATACATTCGCTACCGGGACCTTTCCTACATGGACGAACTCTACGATCTGAAGGCCGACCCGTTTGAAATGCATAATCTCTTCAACACTGCCGAAGGAAAAATCGTAGTGCCGGAGCTGAAGCCAGTGCTACAGCGCCTGCAACAGCCTTGAAATGAGCGGTGTGCTTTTCGGCGTGGATCGCGCCTTTCCGGAACTCAGCGCCGTCTCCAGGCGAATCGGCCTCGCCACCAATGACGCCGCCCGTACCGCCCTTGATCCCAATCTACCCTCCCGCCTCGCGCTCCAGCGTCGCGGCGTCAATCTCGTCCGCCTCTTCTCCCCCGAACACGGCATCGCCGCCTTCGCACCAGACGGTGCAGCCGTTGCCGATCAACGCGATCCCCTGACGAGCCTTCCCATCGTCAGCCTCTATGGTGATCGTTTCGCGCCGCGCCCGGAAGACCTCGCCGATCTGGATGAAATCTGGTTCGACATTCCCGACATCGGAGCGCGCTTCTACACCTACATCTGGACCCTCTGGCATCTGCTCCAAGCCTGCATTCACTCGCGCAAACCACTCGTCGTCCTGGATCGTCCGAATCCCCTAAGCGGTGATCTCGAAGCTGCCGAAGGCCCCATCCTTGATGTGGAACACTGCGCCAGCTTCCTGGGCCGCGCCGCCATTCCCATCCGCCACTCGCTCACGGTCGGCGAACTTGCCCGCCTCTGGGCCGCCGAGTTCCACGCTCCCGATCTCGTCCACGTCGTCGAATGCACCGGTTGGCGCCGTTCCATGCACTGGCCGAACACGAACCTCCCCTTCGTGCCCACTTCGCCGGCCATGCCCGGATACTTTTCCGCGCTCGCTTATCCGGGTACGTGTCTTTTCGAAGCCACCAATCTGAGCGTCGGTCGCGGCACCACCCGCCCCTTTCAATCCATCGCCGCCCCTTGGCTCAATCCGGCGAAAGTCGCCCCGGTTTTCGACCGCTGGAACCATCCAGGCGTCCGCGCTGTGCCCGCAGAAATCACCCCATCGGCCTTGCAACTGCTGATCGAAAGCCCACGCGACTTCCGTCCCGTCGCCACCGGCCTGCAACTCCTTGCCGCCGTGATCGCCAGTCACCCTAACGAATTTCGCTGGGCCGATTATCCAACCGCCGCCAATCCCTCCGGCCAAAACCATTTCGACCGACTCATCGGCGATCGCCGCCTGCGTGCCGAGTTTGAAACTAACCCACTCGAATTCGCTCTCCTCATCCCAACCGTGACCCACGCCACCGGCTGGGCCGAACGCGTCAAACCCATCCTGATCTACTCGTAATTTTCTATCCCCGGCGCCGCATTTTGGTGTATTGTGTTGCGTCCCGGAAATGACCCCGCGCGGTGGGTCTTTGAAGAAGAGTCATGATTAATTGTTTAGCCCATTTCTCGCGCGTCCGCTTGCCCAAAGCCGGCCTTGTCGCGGCTCTTTGGTCTGCCCTTTGTCTCTCGGCGCTCACCCCAGTTCACAGCGCGCATGCTGCCTCCTGCACCGCGACACCTTCGGGCCTCGTTGGCTTCTGGAACGGCGATTCCGCAGCCAATGACACCGCCGGCACCAATCACGGCGTCCTCTTCGGCGGCGCGAGCGTGACCAACGCCGGCCTGGTCGGCAACGCCTTCACCTTCGACGGCACGAATTCCTACGTCCAAATCGCCGATAACGCCGCCCTTCGCCCCACGAATCTCACCATCGAAGCCTGGGTGAGGTTCAGCGGCCTCGACTCCGCCGGCACGGCCGGCGCAGGCCAGCAATACATCATCTTCAAGGAAAACACCCGCACCGCCACGCAGGGTTACTTTGAAGGCTACAACCTGCTGAAGGTCCGCGACATCACCGGCGACAAATTCGCATTCATCGTTTCGCTTTCGGATACCCAATCCGTCGAACTCGATTCCTCCACCCTCATCTCAACGGGCGTCTGGTACCACGTCGCCGGGGTGCGCGGGACAAATTTCGCCCAACTGTACGTGAACGGCCTCCTCCAGCAGCAGAGCAGCGTAACCTTCACCCAGAGTTACGGCGCCTTCCCGCTCTTATTCGGCACGTCGGGCCAGACGAATTGGGACCGCAAGCTCAAGGGCTCGCTCGACGAGGTGTCCCTCTACAATCGCGCGCTCTCCTCCAACGAAATCGTGAACATCTTCAACGCCGGCGCGAACGGCAAATGCCGCGCGCCCTCCATCAGCATCCAGCCTCAAAGCCAATCCGTTGCTGCCGGCGCGAACATCGCCTTCAATGTCACCGCCGCCGGTACGGCCCCGCTCGCCTATCGCTGGCGGTTGGCCGGCACCAATATTCCCGGCGCAACCGCCTCCTCATACAACATCGCCAGTGTCCAACCGGACACCCTCGGCTCGTACTCCGCCGTAATCACCAACTCCTTCGGCTCCGCCACCAGCGCCACGGCCGTCCTTTCCTTTCTCCTGCCACCGAACGACGCCTTCAGCAACGCCATCGTCCTGACCGGCATCGAAACCCAGATGGTCGCCTACACCTTCGGCGCCACCCGCGAAACGAACGAACCCTGCGCCCCGTGGGGATTCGACACCAACGATTGCTCCACCTCCATCTGGTGGTCCTTCACGCCACCGTCCGATGGCCTGGTCACGCTCCGCTACGACACGCTGTGGAACGACCAGAATTTCATCTACACGCTCCTGACCGCCTACCAGGGCAGCAACGTCACTGCGCTCACGGACGTAATGAACAATCGTTACATCGTGGCCGCCACGCAAACGAACAACATTCGCTTCGATGTCCTCGGCGGCAAGCCCTATCGCTTTTCCGCCTATTCGGTGGAGTCGCCCAGCACCTTTAATTTCAGTTTCACGTACACGGCTGCGCAACCGAACAACTATTTCTCCAACCGCGTTGTCATACCCTTCGGCACGAATTCCGTCCTCGGCTCGAATGTGGGCGCGAACAAGGAAACCAACGAGCCCGCCCACGCCACCACCAACGCCAACCGCTCGGTCTGGTGGTCCTGGACGCCGACGCAATCCGTCTCCACCTTCCTCACGACTTTCGGCAGCACGTTCGACACCGTCCTCGACGTTTATCGCGGCACAAACCTCGCCACTCTGTCCTTGATCGCGAGCAATAATGACGCCTTCGTTTTCGATCCCACCAACGTCGTGCAGCGGGACCTTTCCAGCCGCGTGCGCTTCGACGCCTCCGCCGGCACGAATTACCAGTTCTGCGTCTCCGGGGCCGGCGGCGACTCGGGTGGTGTCGCACTCAACCTCACCCCGCTGGGCATCGAGAACATCACGGCGTTCTCGCGTGCTCTCTCCGCCGGCACGAATTCCGTTCTCTTCACCAACACGCTTCGCATTACCAATTTGCGCACCAATTCCACCGGCCCGCTGCGCGTCCGCCTCGTGGCCCGCGCCGGCTACGGCTTCCTGGACGGACAGGAAACCAACACCGCGCTCCTCGCCTCGATCATCCGCGCCGATCAACCTCTCGGCACCTTCACACTCTCCTCGCCTTCGACCATCGGCCCGAGCAACTCCATCACCACCACCGTCAACGGCCTCTGCCCCGCGCCCATCGAGGACCTTGTGACATTCTTCAAATGGGGAATCGGCTGGGGAGTCCTGGCTTACCTCGAGGAGCAGGTCGGCGGCGACTGGCTTACCTGCGACGGGCGGCTGCTCGCCGTGGGCGAATGGCCGCGCCTGAATGGTTTCGCCGGTCCCGGTGGCGGCGTCATCACAGTCATGGTATCCTCCGGCAATTACCACCTCGGTTATCTGCGCGTAAACGTCGGGCCACAAGCCGCGCTGAACCAGGGCGGCGGTTGGCGCGTCCCGGGCACTCCCTACTATCCAGGCTACTCCCAGGACAACAACCTGCTCATCACCTTCGCCACCTCGGGCACAAAAACCGTGGAGTTCCAGCAAATCCCGGGTTGGAGCCTGGCCAGCAGCACGAATGTAAACGTCCAGATCGGCCAGGATGTTTCCCTCTCGGCCGCCTACGTCGCGCCGCCGGGAAATCTTATGGTCGTACCGGCGGGCGCGCTGGCCTTCGGCGGATTCAACACCGGCCCATTCACCCCCACGAATGTTCTCTGCCTCCTGACCAACACCGGTGGCACCAATCTCAATTGGTCCGCCACCGGCAGCACAACCTGGATCACCTTCACGCCCGCCTCGGGCACGTTGGGCGCTTCGGCGGGTACGAACATCAGCATTAGAGTCAACAGCAACGCGAACAGCCTGGTCGCTGGCAACTACACCAACATCCTAACCTTCACCAATCTCAGCGGCGGCCTCGGCACCACGAATCGGACGGCCACGCTCGTCATAACGAATCATCCCATCGTCCAACTCAACAGTGTGCGCATTATCACGAGCAACCGCGTCGCCATGACGTTGCAAGGCGTGACCAACGGCGTCTACTCGATTGTCACCTCCACCAATCTCCTGACGCCACTCTCCAACTGGTCCGAAGTCCTGCGCGTCACCAACACCATCGGCCTCACCACCTTCACCAATTCCTCCCGCACCAATTCCTCCCGCTACTATCGCGCCCGCGAGTTCTAGTTCTCCCTCCTAATCCTAATCCTACTCTTAATCCTAATCCCTCCCATTTTTCCGCCCCAAAATTTCTCTGTCATCGCCGCCTTCCCTTCTGTGCCCCCGTGTCTCCGTGGTTTAAGCCCTCTGCTTGACCTTTTTTCCTCCGTAACCGACTATAATCTTCGGTTACACGTTTAACTCGCTGATTTTGATCCGTCGCCCATGTCCCGCCGTCCTCGCCTCCATCACCCGCTGGGCGCGCTGTTTTTGTTTCTCCTCGTATCGTCCATTTCGCTACCCGCGTCCGCCGCCGAAACCAGCCAGCTTCCTACCGCCTCCCAAAAGCCAATCGTCTTCGCTCAGGACGTCCAACCTATCCTCTCCGGCCACTGCTATCCCTGTCACGGCCCGGACAAACACGAAAACGACCTCCGCCTCGATCTCAAATCCAGCGCCCTCAAAGGCGGCAGCTCCGGGCCCGCAATCATCCCTGGGCGCGGCGCCGACAGCCGCCTGATCCACCTCGTCGCCGGCCTCGAAAAAGGTCTCGTCATGCCGAAACGCGGTCCGCGGCTTACGGACGAACAAATCGGCGTCCTCCGCGCATGGATTGATCAAGGCGCAGATTGGCCCGATTCTGCAGTGACCATCGCCGACACGGAATGGTGGAGCTTGAAGCCCCTGGCCAAACCCGCGGTTCCCCACACCCGCAATCAGAAATGGGCCCGCAATCCCATTGATTCCTTCATCCTCGCGAAACAGGAGGAGATGAAACTCACTCCGTCGAAGGAAGCCGACCGCCGCACGCTCATCCGGCGGCTCACCTACGACCTCACCGGCCTCCCGCCCACTCCGTCCGAAATCGAACTCTTCCTCGCCGACAAATCGCCGGATGCGTACGAACGCCTGGTCGACCGGCTCTTGAACTCACCGCGCTACGGCGAACGCTGGGCCCGGCACTGGCTCGACACGGTTCATTACGCGGACACCCATGGCCACTCGCAGGACCGGCCGCGACCGAATGCCTGGCCGTATCGTGATTACGTCATCCGCTCCTTCAACCAGGACAAGCCGTTCGCCCGATTCGCGCAGGAGCAACTGGCCGGCGACGTTCTCTTTCCCGACGACCCGGACGGCATCGTCGCGCTCGGCTTCATTGCCGCCGGCCCGTGGGACGACAGTTCGCAGGTCTTCATTACGGAAGACTCGTTCGACAAACGCCAGGCGCAAAACCTCGACCGCGACGACATGGTCAGCACCGCGATCAATACTTTTGTCAGCAGCACCGTCCATTGCGCCCGCTGCCACGATCACAAATTCGATCCCATCTCCCAGCGCGAATACTACGGCCTGCAATCCATCTTCGCCGGCGTGGACCGTGTGGACCGGCCTTACGATCTCGACCCGAAGACCAACGCCCTGCGACAGGCCTTGCTCCGTGAAAAGACCGCCCTCGATGTGAATCTCAAAGGCCCGGCGCTACTGGCGCCGGAAATCCAGGCTCAAGTCGCCGCGTGGGAAAAGGAAACCGCTTACGGCACGATTGAATGGACCGTGCTCGATTTGACCAACGCGGTCTCCACCAACGGCACCATCCTGACTCGCGAAGCCGACAAGTCGCTGCGCGCGAGCGGGCCGCGTCCCGAGACCGAGACCTACACCATCACCGCCCATACGGATTTGCCCAATATTACCGCGGTGAGACTGGAGGTCCTGGCCGATGAGAATCTTCCCATGAGAGGACCCGGCCGCGAGGATAACGGCAACTTCGCCCTCAGCGAATTCCGGTTCTTCGCCGCTCCGGGCGAAGAACCGACGGCCTTTAAACCGGTCGCCCTCCAGAATCCCACCGCCGATTACAATCAGGTTTATGGCGGCAAGGACTACGACATCACCAAAGCCCTCGACGGCGATACCAACACCAGTTGGAGCATCTACCCTGAAGTCGGCAAATCGCACTTCGCTTTCTTCGAGCTCAAAGAAAACGCCGTTTCCTCCGGGGGCACGACGCTGAAGTTCGTGCTGGAGCAACTCTACAAAAACCACTCCATCGGACGCTTTCGTCTCTCCGTCACCAGCTTCCGCCGTCCCGTCCGCGTCAGTCCCTTCCCCGACGCCATTGCCCAAATCCTGGCCATCAAGCCGGAGCAGCGCACCGAGGCGCAACGCATCACCCTCGCCGCGCACGTCCTGAAAACCCAGACGGACCTGCGCCTCGCCGAACTCCCGCCTCCGCAGACCGTCTATGCCGTGGCCAACGATTTCGCGCCGGTCAAAATCTTCAAACCCGCCAAGGCTCCGCGCCCGATCTACATCCTCAAACGCGGCGACATCAACAAGCCCTCCGATGAACTCGCCAAGCCCGGCGCGCTTTCGCTGGTGTCCACGCTCCAACCGCAATTCGACCTCGCCGACCCCAGCGATGAGGCCAGCCGCCGCGCCGCGCTCGCGAAATGGGTCACCGATCCGAAGAACGGCCTCGCCTGGCGCTCCATCGTGAATCGCGTCTGGCACTATCACTTCGGCCGCGGCATCGTGGATTCGCCGAACGATTTCGGCCGCATGGGCTCACAACCCAGCCATCCTGAACTGCTCGACTGGCTAGCCGTTACCTTCCAGGAAAGCGGCGGTTCCTTCAAAGCCTTGCACAAGCTCATCGTCATGAGCGCCACCTACCGGCAGTCGTCGGATTTTAATGCGCAATACGCGAAAGTGGATTCCGGCAACGCCTATCTCTGGCGCATGAATCGCGCCCGGCTCGACGCCGAGCAAGTCCGCGATACCGTGCTGCAACTCTCCGGCAAACTCGACCTCCGAATGGGCGGCCCTCCCGACGCGCAATTCAAGCTCGACGATCCAAACCCGCCCGTGACGCCGGTCGTGGACTACACGAAGTTCGACGTGGATTCGTCCGCCGCCCTGCGGCGCGGGATTTATCGTTACGTCTATCGCACCCTGCCCGATCCCTTCATGGACGCGCTGGACTGCGCGGACGCCTCGCAACTCACCCCCGCGCGAAACACCTCCATCACCGCGCCCCAGGCGCTCGAGATGCTGAACAACCAATTCATGCTCCGCCAAAGCGAACAACTCGCCACACGCGTGGCCGCAGGCGGTGGCGATCTCGACACCCAAATCACCACCGCTTATCAACTCATCTTCGAGCGCCCGCCCACCCGTCAGGAACGCAGCGAAGTCAAACGCTACGCCACCGAGCACGGCCTGGCCAACCTCTGCCGCATTCTCCTGAACAGCAACGAATTCATTTTCGTCAACTAAATGTGCCCATGATCTCGAACTTCAACCGCCGCGGCCAAGGTGGGGCGCGTCACTCCGTGCGCGCCGCCCTCATCTCCTCATGACTAACCGCCGCGAATTCCTCTGGCGCTTCGGCGGTGGCCTCGGCGGCATCGCCCTCGCCCATCTCCTCGGCACCGAAGGCCTCCTCGCCGAAACCGGCGCCATACCGAACCCCGCCTTCAACGGCGGCCTCCATCACCCCGCCAAGGTCAAACGCATCGTCCAGCTCTTCATGAATGGCGGCGCGAGCCAGGTGGACATGTTCGATTACAAACCCGAGCTCATCAAACGCAGCGGCCAGAAATTCGACCCCGGCGAAAAAGTCGAAGCCTCCCAAAGCCAGCCCGGCAACTTGATGAAGAGCCCGTACGACTGGAAGCAGCACGGCCAGTCCGGCCGCTGGGTCAGCAGCGCCCTGCCCCACCTCGCCACCTGCGTGGACGACCTCGCCTTCCTCATGGCCATGACCTCCCGCACGAACGTCCACGGCCCCGGCGTCTATCTCCAGACCACCGGCTTTCTCACGCCCGGCTTTCCCTGCCTCGGCTCCTGGATTTCCTATGGCCTCGGCAGCCTCAACAACAATCTCCCCACCTTCGTCGTCCTCCCGGATGCCTCCGGTCTGCCCTACAACGGCAAAGGCTGCTTCTCCTCCGGCTTCCTGCCCGTCACCCACTCCGGCACCGTCATCCACGCCGCCGACAAAACGCCGATCGCCGATCTGTTCCCCGGCGAACGCGGCAAATATCTCACCAAGAAAAGCGAAACCGACGGCCTCGCCCTCCTCAACCAACTAAACCGCGAGCACCTCGCCCGCACCCCCGGCGACACCCGGCTTGACGCCCGCATCGCCTCCTACGAACTCGCCGCGCGCCTGCAAGTCAGCGCCCCCGAAGCCCTCGACCTCGCTGGCGAAACCGAAGCCACCCGCAAACTCTACGGCCTCGACGCGCCGGCCACCGCCGATTTCGGCCGCAACTGCCTCACCGCCCGCCGCCTCCTCGAGCGCGGCGTCCGCTTCGTTCAGGTCTGGAGCGGCCGCGACGGCAGCGTGCACAACTGGGACAACCACGGCGATATCTCCAAGGAACTCGGCTACATCAGCCAGGCCATGGATCAACCCGCCGCCGCCCTCGTCAAAGACCTCAAGGCCCGCGGCCTGTTCGAAGACACCCTCGTCATCTGGACCACCGAATTCGGCCGCATGCCCTTCAGCCAGGGCAGCCTCGGCCGCGACCACAACGGCGGCACCTTCGTCAACTGGCTCGCCGGTGCCGGCGTCAAACCCGGCATCGCCATCGGCGAAAGCGACGAATGGTCCTGGCGCGCCGCCAAAGACAAAACCACCAGCTACGACCTCCACGCCACGATTTTGTATCTCCTCGGCATCGACCACGAAAAGCTGACGTTTCGGAATAATGGTGCAAACCGGCGGCTGACGGATGTGCACGGAAATGTGATCACCAGCCTTCTTTCCTAAGCGTTCTCACCTGCCCATCAACCTCTGCTCCCGGCAGAGTCCCGTTCCGATCCCGAAGGGATCCCAGACTGTAGCCGGGGGTTGAGGCCGCGCCCCCGCGGCTGATACCCCCGGAACTCCCACCCCCCAATCAACCCGACCCCAACGGGGTCGCAGACCATGCTTTGCACAAAGCCGTTGCGACGCACTCCAGCCAAACCCTATCGTTTCACGCCATGAATCAAGCTGAGTTTGTCTCGCGATTTTTGCATCAGGTGCACGACGATTGGACATACAGCCCTCCGACGGCGGAGGCATTGCAGGACGCGTTGAGCGCATGCAAAGACGAGCTCGGCTTTGCCGATTACGAAGCGCAATTCCTTGAGCTGGGGGAAATCATGGATGCCCAGGCCGCCATCGGCCTGTGGGGAGGAGACCCGCGCAAGGACGCTCGCGTCCTGGCCATTGCCGATCGCGAACCGGCTCGGCGCGCCGCGATGGTTGCCGCCGCCGCGCAGACTCTCGCGTGGCTCGACCAATGCCAGAATCGCGTGCGCAATAACACTCCCAGGAACCAGATCGGGATGAAGGTCGCGACGTCCGTCCTGCTCGTGGCTGGAAAAGCCAAAGGCGGCTTCACCCCGGCACAATTGGCCGCCCTCGTGCGCATCGGCGCCTCTTCCCAAGACATGGACGGCATGATCATCATGGGACGCGGGATGATTGCTGTGATTCTCGCCGGGCATTCCGAAGAAATCCCTGCCGACCCCGCGACGCGACGCGCCTTGAAGGAATTCCTCGACTTTATCAACGCATATCCCGCCAAGACCCAAAAGGAGATCAAAGCGATAGCAAAGCTGCTGCCGATTGCCGCCGGCTGATCGGTGTGGTTGAATTACTCGGCTGCGATATTTGCAAGCCGATGAATCGTTGGGCTATTCTCGGATGTCCCCTCCGGGACAAAAGCAAGGCGCCGGAACGGATTTTTTTAATTTGAAAGGCCGGATATACCCGGATTAGGCCGGATTTGTCCGGATCTCCCTGTCCTAATGGGGCTCCCTAATTCTGTGGTCATTTTAGGTTTGATCCGTCTTCGCTCCGCTTCGACGCGACCGTTTGACCCAGGTCCCGGATGCCTTGACTCGGGTCTGACCCGGCTTTGACTCCAGTCCCGCCGGAAGCGGGATGGACAGGTCCGCCCGCTCCGAGCGGGACGCAGCCCAAAAGACCATAATCGCGATGTCAAAGAACGATCTCGGCGTGTGCCGAACAGGAAATCTCACTCCCTTCAACTAACCGAAAACACTATAGCACTCGTGTCAACTGGCTCGCAGGCGCCTGCGTTGGAACTGCTCAAATCAAGTCCAGCCAAACGGCTCACTGTCAGCACTCCTCCAAGGAGAGACCTTGATTGCTTCTTGAAGATTGCGTTTAACTCGCTCAAGCCAAGCACGGCCGTGGGCAGGAATCTCGGCGACTTTTAACTGATCCTCAATACATCGCAGAGCGGTTTTCTCCTTTTCCAAGGGAGTTCCGAATCCGGCTGGCGCAACCAGCGAGGCCGCGAGCACGTTGGCCACTTTTCCTTCGATCGGCCGATTCGAAAGCAATTCATAAACGAAAGAGAAAAACCCAGTTTGCTTGAGCGAAATAGCTTCAGCTACTAATTCGGCATTACGTTCATCTTCGTTTGCGACCACAAGGAGGATTTGAGAGTGGCTTGCTAAATCGAGCAATATTTTGTCATCGCCGAAGGCTTCATTGCGGAGAACAAGGCGATTTTTCAGCGTGCAAAAATGACGATAAGCCTTTTCCGGGTCCTGAAGTCGTAGATAGGCCCAAAACTCGCCCGCACCGTGCCGTTGGAAAGGATTCCAAGGACCTCGCCATTCACGCCAGTCTTGCTGATTCAACCTGCTGATTTGCTCAGCCAACAACTGAAATCCTTCATGAAGATTCGTTCTCGCAATACCAACAGCGACCTGTTCGAATTTGTGCGAATTATCGTAGGTAAAGGCCATTTCCTCTAGAATCCGCCTTACGAGGGGAATCAGCTCTCTGGGGAGCGCTTTGTTGGGGTGTAAATACAGCACTATCACATTCGCGGCGCGTTCCGGCCACTTTTCCCCCTCAGCGATGTACTCCAGAATTGTCACAACTTCAGACATTGGAAGTTCGTCAAGCCACCGACCTGTTGTAAACATGTTGGCAACGTCAATAGTGGTCACCGATTTCTCCAGGATTAGCTGGAGCAGGAGTTCCCGGTTGGCTGGTGTTGGCCCAATGAATCTGATCGGCCATAATATTGAGTTCTTCTCAATTGCCGGCCTTTTCGCAAATGTCCCCAAGTATTTTTCTGCAAATTCAGAGTCGTGTCGGTAAAGCCCACAGCAATAAAGGCCAAATCTCCAGTCACCCGGGCCATCGCCAATTTCCGATTCGAAGTGCACAAGAAAGTGGTGTCCGTAATCGTGCTCGCCCAAAAACAGGAGAAACTCTCCCACATTTTGGGCCTTGGGATCCTTTACAATATTCCAACTCTCCTTGCCCATTAGAGCTGGATTGTTGACCGCCTCTACTGCCAGCGCACGAAGTCTTTTCTGATACCCATAGACCCGCCCTTGTTCCCCAACTTCCCAATCACGCTCGAAATCATTCCCCGTAGCAATCTGGAGCCTTATCAAAAAGTCGCCACCATCAAAACGCTGACGAAGGCGCGCAAGCCTCTCCAACACTTCTCCCCATTTCTCGGTATACAGTTCCTGACCAGGTCTCTTGCTATTTTCTGTATACTGTTCTTCAGCCCTATGAATAATCGCGCGCGCAGTTCTAATGTCACAAGGTAGCTTCCCACTGAAGCTCCATTCCACCATTTTCCCCAATATTGCAACAAATTGATCCGGTGATACATGGCCGTTCAGTTGGGAAATCGCGACGTCAAAATCGCGACGCGCAATCTGGGCAACGTCTTCGTCGTCTGACTGTGTCAGCTCGAAGCGAAGCTCGACTAGGCCCGCCATGTAGTGAAACACATCATTCCACATGACCCGCGGAGGTGGTTGTCCCAGCCTTCGCGCTAGGCCTCCTGAATAGCCTGAGAGCATTTGCGGAGGCTGGGTAACAAATGCAACTATATGGGCGCCTAGAAGACGTCGCATCCTGTCGTCTGCTGTCAGGAGGCGTTGAATCCATGCCTGTCGCTCCGCGTAAGGCATTGGAAAACCATAATCCCAGTCAACGAAACACTCACAAAAGAGCTTTGTCTCTTTTATCTCCCCAGACTCTGCGAGTTCTTTTAGTGCGAGTATTTCCAAACACTGCATCGCCAATGCACAACTCTCGGACATATGAGCAAGCTCTCTCAGTGCTTCGCGGAGGAATATTGCCTGTGGCGCCTCGCGACTCGTCTTAAGTGAGCCTTCGAGGAATCGGGCAGTCCGCTCAGGGACTGCGCGTGCCAAAGATTCGATGTGCTCAAATTGACCGCCGACGCGTGCGGCGATTTGCAACGGACCACCATCACCAAAGATGTAGTCCCAAAAAGTTGATCGATCGGGAAGGTCAACCGTTACGATTCTTTCCAAAAAGCGCTTGCGGGCGGTTCCGCTGAGTCTATCAAACAGTCTTTGGAGCGAAACATCGCTTACCAAGGCGATGTCCTCTACCAACCGTGCCGCGAACAAGGGCGGAATAACGGTAACGTAGTTCCCGCGCCGCCGGATATAGCCCATTCTTTCCAAATCTGGCAAAAGCTCCAAAATTCGTTGCGGATAAACTCCTAAATCGAGAGTCTCGCTGATGAGTTTTAGTTCGCCATCCTGTCCTTGGTACTTAACGTAATGCACTACACTCAATGTTTTTAAGGTCCGGACAGCGTCCATTCCCAACTCCTTCACAATCTTCGCATGAAATCGTTCGTAAAGGCGCTTTTTCAAATCGCCCGACCTTTCGCGGAGGTCCTTTAGCTCTGCAGCGCTCAGTAGAATCTCTGGATTGCCGCCAGCTTGAAGAAGTATCCAGTCCAGAGCCTGCCGATCGAAGACAGCTCCAGCAAGTTCGAGCAGTTTTTTCGAATCTTCTTCGCTTAAAGGTTGTAGTGGTGGAAGAACCTTTATTGATTCGTGCTCGGTCAGCTTGGGTGCCGGAGCCTTTGCATCCGTCGGCATAGTGAGTATCAACTTCACTCCCTCGGAGGCGACTGCACGCTTTGATAGCACTTCGGCGTGTTCGCGCGAAGGATCTTCAACGATGATTATTCGAAGTGTTTTAGACGAGGCCAACGCCTGGAAATCCCATCGGAACAACTCCTCAGGCACATCGACGATTGTGGTTACCGGGGCGAACCCGCGAGTTACTTCTAAAGCAAGGCGAGTTTTTCCCATACCGCTTGGGCCAGATATCACTATGACTTTTGCAACTGGGTCCCCCAGCCACTCCCTGACCCGATTTAACTCCCCAGCGCGGCCAACGAACGGCACGGACACCTTATAGTCTTTGACTCGGTTTTCCAACGCCCAGGCTTCGTCCCACGGCCGAGCCACGGTTGCCGAAAAATACGTCAATCGGAGAGCCGGATGCGCATTCACGATAGCTGCTAATTGAGCTGCGTCGACAATCTCCACCGGAGTCGTGCCAGCACTGTCATTGGCAATTGCATCCTTCAATTCCTGTCTCTGCTTTTGAAGAAGTTTATCGTCGAGCGTCTTCGATTGTGTCTCCAATCCGAGTTGAAGGTTGGTGAAGAAGGAGTATTTACTGCATTCCTTGGCTTGTGCGACGCGCTCTAAGAGTTTTGCCAGTGCGCCATCTGAGTCGCCGGTAAGTTTCGAGAGCGCCGCGTTCCGTCCTCTGCCGTCCACGCTTCTGGCTTTGAATTGAAAGACGTTCCAACCCGGCAAAGCAAATGGCGAACTGAAGTCGGCCACACGATCTGGAGGAATCGTCCATTCCCCATCAATACCGCCATCCGCTCCGGCTTTCTCAGAAAGGATCGGCATCGTTGGCATGGATCGAGAGGACACGGCAACGACTACCGAGTTGCAAAAGTTCGCAAAGCGTACTGAATCTGAATGTCTCCCAAAAGTATCCTCGATAAACTCAGCGGTGACTTCCCAGCTCATTTCAAGAGAATATGAATGCGAGCTACCGCGGGCAAGATTCTGCACAGCTCAAAGCCGAGTAGCAGGCATCACGTTCGCCCTGACCAGTTTTTGAGGTCACAAATTGTGACCTCAAAAACTGCACTAGGCGGATGGCGTTTGAAATCACAGATTGTGATCTCAAAAGGCCGAACTCCTCTGCCGAAAGCTGAAAGAGAAAATCGGTGGGAAACCGGTCGGAGTTGCGCTTGACCGCCTGAATGAGGACGCGGGTTTCGACCTGATAAAGCCCGGCCAGATCCACGTCGAGGATTACCTTCTGGCCGCGCAGGGTAAGAATGAGAGTATCGAGCGGAGGAGCGGGTTTCATAGCCTATCGGGGATTTGTAGGAAAAAGCGGACGAGGTATCAAATCGAATCGAACACCCTGGCGGTAGCCGGAAAAAGTACTTCTGCGGGTGAAATCCCCGACCCGCCTCTTGCCCCGCCCGCTCACTGCCCCGCCCGCTTTTTGAGCACGTTTTCCACGTGCGTTTTGTATTTCTGAAAATTCTTCAACCGGCATTCCGCCACGAAACGGCTGCATTCCTTGACATAGGCTTTGCGGTTCTTCCAGCAAGGGTGTTTGGCGGGAGGCAGGAATTCGCTCTTCAAACCGTTGCAACCGGCGCAGCACACCGCCATGTTGTGCTCGTTGCCCCACTTCACGCCATTCGCCTCCAGCAAGGAGCGCGGCACCAGGTGTTCCTCGGTGGATTCGGCCAGGGCGTCGGTACTCGAGGCCAGATCACGCGAACAATAAACGCATTTCCCGTCGCTCTTTTCGAAGACATCCACCCAGCCGAAATCCGGTCCCCGCTTCTTTCCACCCAGCCACCACGCGGCAACCTTGAGTGCCTCATAAAAGGCCTTCCGGTCCTCGTCGCTGTGGAGCCGCTGAAATGAGGAGGTGCTGGAATGGCTCATGGACCCTATGGCAACCGTACGCTTACCCGATAAAATGCCGGACTACCAATAGGCGGATCGGTGTCCGTAAATCCTGTGGATCCGGAGAGTCCAGGAACATTCGATCGCAATGCGGAGAAGGCAGATGGTCCGTTTGTTCCCGTGGCGCGCTCAAGAGAATACACGCGATTTGAGACACTGCTCCACGTCAGCGTAACGCCGGCGGCGGTAATCGCAGGCATTTCCATTCGCAGCACGGACGAAGCGTCAATGGGGATGGTTCCGGCCTGCCATTCCTGCCAGTTGCTCATGCCGTCGGAATCAGAGTCCGTTCCGTCAACCGATCCATCGGTCGGCAGGCTATACTGTTGCAGCCACGCATATGAAATAATGGATGCCGGGGTCTGGAATTCATACGGGCCGACATCCACCGTCCCGCCGGCTATGCGCGTGGCACCATCCATGTCCACGCTGTTGGTGACATGCAAGTTGCTGCCGCTGTTGACGCAGGGGGAATTGGATTGGAGGCGCAAGTCGGCGCCGAGGTAGTCCATGAAAAGCGGTTCGTTTGTGAAGTTGGCGTCGCCGGCCGGAAGTGGAATTGTGCAGCAGTGGTCAAGGGCCGGGGACGTGAAGCTCGAGAAATCGTAATTCGATCCGTTGGGCGCGGAATTGTAATAAACCACGCAATTGTGCAGCACCCCAACATATATGCCGCCACCATCATGGCTGGATGTATTGCCTGCGATAGCGCAATTATTCAATGTGCCGCCCAACGCTCCTCCACCCTGAGCCCGAGCGTTCGGGGCGACAGTTTTGGCGCTGTTCCCAATGATGGTGCAGTTGTTTAAATTACAAATGCGCACACCGCCGCCCCCTGTTGCGGTGTTGTTCCTGATGATGCAGTTATCCAAGGTTGAATCGTAAGCCCCGCCGCCCCAGATAGCGGCGAAATTTCCCTGCAGGTTGCACCGATCGAGCACGCAGCGATTGACGCCACCACCGTGATAGGCCGAGTTGTAACCAACGGTGCAATTGCTCAGTGTGCAATCACTGGCACCTCCTCCGTAGTTGCCAGATGGGTTGGGTGGAAAGGCGTTAACGGTGACCACATTGCTGACCAACGTGGAATTGTTCAGCGTGCAGAACCGCGCGCCGCCACCAATCGCGTAAGCCGAGTTGCCAGCCACCAGGCAATTGTCCAGGACTCCTCCGTACACCCCGCCCGCCTCGGATTGCGCGGCGTTGCCCGCAATAATGCAATTCGAGAGAAAGGCCGTGCCGGTGGGCAGGCAAAGCACGCCGCCTCCATAGTAAGCGGAAACGGGGAGTAGACCAAAACCAGGCCTGGTGGTGGCGCCATTGGTCAAGGTGAAACCTGACAATACCGCACCATTGGTGAGGTAAGCGCAACGGATGGAAGTGGCACCATACGGAGTCCCGGCTTCCTGATTACCTTTGATGATCGTGTCTTGGGGGCCGTTGAGGCTTTGTATGGCGATCGCTTTGGTGATCGCCACGCGGTTCGAACCATTGAGGTAGCGGGCGCCCGAGTCGTAAACACCATTGGTCACCCATATCTGGTCACCGACATTGGCAGCGTCGATGGCGTCCTGAATGTTCGTGGCGGCAGTGGCCCAGTTGGTGTAGGGCGGCGTGGGTGCGGAACTATCGAGGCTTACAAAGTGGGTCGTGGCAAATAAATTAGCAGCACCGAGCAGAATGCAGCCGAGGAAAACCGGGAATCTCGCAAGCACCCTTGAGTCACCCAAAACACCCGACCGCAGGCACGCAATGACATGCTTTCCAAGTCCGACCAGGCGGAACACCGGAACCCGGA
>CAYUVH010000066.1:0-43553 GCA_964448135.1 uncultured Verrucomicrobiota bacterium
GACATCAGCGCCATCACTTTTTCGTTTTTTGAGATGGGAATCGCCGGACTTCAACTGGAGATACAGCCTTTTGGCGGTCGGCTTTCCTTCATCGCTCTTGAGTTCAATCTCCATGTCCAAACCGAAACGTTTGGCAGAATATTCTTCAATATGTTGACCTGCCTGCGAGACTATAGAGATCACTTCCCCAACGAGAGCTCGCTCTTTGCTCTCATTATCCAGTATAAGCTCTGCATCTGTCTGGAGCGACCGGACACGCTCCCGCACTTCTTGGCTGGCAAATGATTGCTCTAGTTCGTCCCACAATTGTATGCGGTTCTCGCAGTGCGCACACAGGATCGTTGGCGTCTCCAATTTGTTCTGCAAGGGGTGCATTGTTCTGGCTATCCCCTCCTCCTTTGGTAGCTGAGCGAGCCATGTATTCAGTCGCTCCATTGCCACTTCGCGATTGCCCACTGGAGTGCCGCAATGGGGACAACAATAATGTCGCAGTCGTAGTGTGCCTCGGTCTTTTTCTAAAAGGTGCTCGTGCACGTAGCGGCTAAAAATGATTTTTTCTGCGTCGGTGACAGCTGGTTCAGCAGAGACTAAAAGTTCGCCATTTCCTCTGCTGTGTCGTTCAAGCTTTACCACTAAAACATTTCCAGTAAGTGTTCTAAAGGAGGCAGCATCACGCCATAGTTGATCCTGTGTGAAGGCTTTGGTGTGGTGCAGGCGCACAACCAAAGATGCGTAAACATCGTCGAGAAATCCGTTGAAACGATAACTTGCGAGTGCGGCAGGTGGGCTCCCCAATTCGGGGCGCTCCTGCCGATAGTAACTAGGGAAGATCAAGACAGTTCCTTGATCTGTATGTTCACGGAGGCAAAGACCTCGCTCGATGAGAATTTTATGTAGTGCCAGCAAAACGAACCTCTCCTCCTCCGCTGGTAAGCGCTCGCTCGGGCAATGGTAGGCCAAGTTGCCTCCGAGCACGCGCTCCTCCGCAAGAAAGCCTCGTTCTTTCGCGTCCGCACGAATCGTTTGGATCACGGCCTGGCCATACGTATTGATTCGTTCGGGCTGCAGCAGAATCCAATCGCCGAATGCCAACTCCCAAACCGTGCCAGGACTGGAGAGTAACGTGATCACTGTACGCAGTTCATCCTCGGCAAAATGTCGCGACGCGCTGGGCAATCGCACCCGCAGGGTGTCCCGCAATTCGTTGAACCGCATTAATGTAACGCCCTCGTCTTTGAGACGGACGATTTCTTGTTTGAGCTGCCTGAAAAGCAAATCCGATGTGCGGCAAGGAACCCTATCCCAAGGGATGCTTTCAAGGAGAGCCTTTTTGAGCGCTTGACAACCTATGTTATGCTTTGCGCTAGTTTCATGGAAACTTCGAAACCCGTGATCTTTAATAATCCTCTGGATATCTATGCGGCTTGCACGGACACCGCCAGCATCCACACGTCCAGCAACTAGCAATTTGACGACCTCTTTGTGCGGGCTCCGGGCAAGCTCCCGGCCCCATTGGTCAAGCGCTTCCAAAGCATCTTCTTTTTGTCCGTCGAAGACGACTACTGCCAGATCGGTGTCCTCCATGTAGATCTGGTGAATCAGGCGCTGATCGGCTTGGCCGCCGAAATCCCAGAGCCAAATTTCTCGCTCAGGTTCTTTCTTAGAAGCGACAGGCAGCTTCCACTGCGTTGCCCATGCGCCCACCGTAGAGTCTGTGGGCTCCCACGTATCTAGCGCTAAGCGTTTCGAAAGTCCTGTCTTCCCTGCCCCACTTTCCCCTACTAGAAGTACCTTGGCATTTGTGTAGACACTCGTCGCTGTGGTTGTCTGAGAAAGCAGAGTCTTGAGATCAAATTTAAGCACCTCGACGTCTTGCTCCGCACCCCCATCTCCGATTCTCGAGACAATCGCAAGCCAAGGTTGGTTTGGGTGAAAGGCGAGGCTAGAATGCACCGCGACTGGAACACGCCGATCCACATGATCGACTCTGGCAATGCACTTTACCGTTTTCAAATCCCAAAGGCGCAGCACCTTCGGGCCTACACCCAAGGACGCGAGGATTCTGCCGTCAGGGGAAAAAGCTGTACTGTATACTGCTCCCGTGTGGCCTTCAAAAAGCTGAAGTGGACCCCAACGCCTCTTAGCCCAGGGTGTGTTAGTTGAATCACCTCCCCAGACCGTTACTTTCCGATCTTCGCCACCTGTCGCCATAGCGAAGCCCTGGGCATTGAAGCAAACGCTATAGAGAGCATGTTTCGTCCCTCTTAAATCAAATTCTCGCAGGATTGTACCCTCGCTCGTGTCCCAGACTTTAACGGCACCTTCCTCGTCAACGCTCGCCAGAGAAAAACCAGCTGGGTCAAACGCTATACTTCGCACCGCCTTTTTGTGTCCACTTAGGCGGCGCCAAGACATCGTTTGAATATCCAACAGGCAAACGCTACGTATGCCGGCTAATGCCAAAAGCCTTCCGTCAGCGGCGAAGGCAATGTCGAAAAATGAAGCAGCACTTAAATACGCTGACTTCAAAACATTGCCGGAAAGAGGATCCCACAATATTACGCTACCATTTGTTCCAGCGCTGGCCAACATGTCACCAGTGGGGCTGAAAGCCACGCAGTTAACTTCCCCTTGATGACCGGATAGTGTTTTAAGGCAAGCCCCGCTTTCCGAGTCCCATAAACGAACGGTAGTGTCCGTTGAGGGAGTCGCCAACAGTCTCCCATCAGGTGACCATGCCATTCTCCCTATTAGACCCTTGTGACCGCGCAAAGAGTGAAGATGTGTTATTCCGGGAATCAATATCAGCCCAGATGCAGCTGCACCGCCTGTTTGGGGAAGAATGGTCATGATCCAGCGCCGTCAGGCGCGGCATCTTTGTAGCCTGCCAAGCCAATCGTGCCAAGCCCTGTTCAGGGGCGAAATATGCCGCTCCGAAACGGAGCTTGGAAAGGGATTTGCGTGGGGTGATTTGTATAAACATGTCGCGCCTGACGGCGCCGGGGATATAAGAATTTTCATCATCAGGACTGAGGCTTAACGCCCCTTTTTTGCCCCGCCAGGTTCCCGAGAAAATTTTGTCGGATTTTTGGGGTGGCGGTTATGTAATGGGCGAGATGCAGCCAGAGTCTGATGCTCAACTTGTCCTCGAATATGCTGAAAACGGCTCGGAGCGGGCTTTTGCGGAGATCGTCAGCCGGTACACGAATCTCGTCTATTCCTGCGCCGCACGACAGGTGCGCTCGCGGGACGTCGCGGCGGAGATAACGCAAAACGTTTTTTTGGGATTGGCGCGCGGGGTGCCGGCTTTGTCGCAGAAACTGTTGGAGAACGCTTCGCTGGCGGGTTGGTTGTGCCGCACCACCCGCAATCTCGCCCTGAACTTCCGGCGGGATGAGTTTCGCCGGCAAACACGCGAAAGGCAGGCCATGGAAATCCTCCAACCCGCTTCCGAAACCCCGACCGACTGGGAACAACTGGGCCCGGTCCTGGATGAGGTCATGTCGGAACTGAGCGAGCCGGACTACGACGCGCTGGTGATGCGCTATTATGAGGGCCGGGACCTGCGCGCGGTAGGCCTGGCGCTGGGAGTAAGCGATGACACGGCGCAAAAACGCGTGACCCGGGCGCTCGATAAATTGCGCGAGATATTATCCCGGCGCGGGATCACCGCGAGTGCCGGGGCATTGGCCGCCCTGCTCACCACGCAGGCCGTGCAATCTGCTCCGGCGGGATTGGTGGCCACCATTTCCGCCGCGATCGCTCTCCAGGGAGCGGCGCTGACCACCACTGCTGCCACCACTGCCGCCACCGTAACCGCCATCAAAACCGTTGCCATGACCACCCTCCAAAAAACCTTAATCACCGCCGCCCTCGTGACCACGATTGGCGCCGGACTCCTGCAAACCCGTCGCGTTACGCAAGTGCGCGAAGAAATGCAGCAACAGCAAGCGACGTTTCACCAGCAGGTGGCGGAACTCCAAACCGAGAATACGCGACTGGCGGGGCTCGTCGCCCAGAACCGGGATGAAAAATCACTCTCGCAAGCGCAGATGAATGATCTCCTGCGGCTGCGTGCCCAGTCCGCCCAAACGAAGACGAGCCTGCAGGAATTGGCGAAGTTGAAGGCGGCCGCCGGGCAAAACGAAAACGTGTCCATGATGACCAATGCCATGGCCCAGGGCCTGGCCATGGTGCAAAAATTCGCCCAAAAAGCCGCGTTCGTCAAACTGGCCCGCATGAAAGAGAAACTGGCCCTCGACGACCAGCAGACCCTGGTCATCAGCAATCTGATGGTGAAACAAATCGCGGACCAGTCGCAAAGGACGTTTGACGCGATGTCAGGCAAACAGCCTCGGGAACTGCATCTCGCGGCAGCCCAGGCCTTGATGAATGATGAAAACGACATCAAGGCTGTGCTCACCCCCGGCCAATTGGCGGCCTATCCGGAGTTCAGCCAATCCGAAGCCGTCCTGGCCGCCGGTAGCAGCGCGAAGGGGGAAGTATCAAGACTGACCACGGAAATGGGGCTTTCACAGGAGCAGCAGGACAAACTCTATGCGGTGATCTATCAATTGAATCTGGCCGAGACATCGGCCAGCCTCCAAAGCAAGGTAGAGAGTGCCCAGGCTCTCACCAGCTACAACACCGCGGATTTCCTGAACTCAATGGTTGAGAAAAAGAAACGAGCAATGGCCAACAAATTGAGCGCGGTGAAGGATATCCTGACCCCGGAACAATTGGCGACCTACCAACAGGCGCAGTCGGAGGAAATTGAGCAAACCGCCAGCAACCTCAAAATGTTTCTGCCCAAAACGAACCAGGTTGGGAATTAGCACGGCTCCCAATCCGCTTACTGAAAATCGCCGAACCCAAACGCCTTCGGCAGCACGGTGAAGGCGATGTGGCCGGAGGGGTCGGTTTCGAGGAGCGCGGTCATGAGGGCGTCCCATTTGGCGAGGATGGGGTCCTGGCGGCTGCGGTGCCAGTGGGCTTCGGTGGGGGCGGAGGCGAAGAGGAAGAGGCGGTCGCCGTCGCGGTAGATGGCCATGCTGACCTGGTTGGCGCGCATGCCGGCGGCGAGTTCGGGCCAGAGCTGGTCGTGGGCGAGCTTGTATTTTTCGTAGGCGCCGTGGCGCAGGGTCATGGCGAGGCCGAGGGAATACATAAGGATTACCGGGCTGATAAGTGTGCTGGAGTTCAGTGCCTGCCGGGGCCTTTCCGGTGCAGTCGGACGTTGCTGCGGACAGGAATGTCCGCGCTCCGGTTGAGGGCGGCGAAGCTGGCGCGGAGTAAGTCGCGGAGGAGGATGGTTTCGGAGAGGTTGTCCACTTCGTTGCAGTGCTCCCAATCTATCCAGACGTATTCGACGCCGACATAGCCGCGGTAGTTCGCGCGGCGCAGGGCGCGGAGGACGCGGGCGTAATCAATGGTGTTTTGCGGCAGCGCGGCTTGCAGGCGGCCGCGACGCGCTCCGCGCGCGTGAAAATGCGAGGCGTGGGGGACGAGCGGTTCGATGGCGCGATCGGGCAGGCCGGCGCGGGTGAAGTGGGTGTAGTCGAGCGTCAGGGTCAGGCCGGGGACGGATTGGACGAGGCGCAGGGCGGCGGGCGGGCGCGGGACGATGGAGCCGACGTGGGCTTCGATGCTGAAAACGATTTTGCGGCGTTTGGCTTCGGCGACGCGCCAGGCGAGTTCGTCGCAACAGCGGCGCCAGGAATCAGCGGGCCTCTCGGAGGGGAAGTTGACGCCGGGAAGGGTGGTGACGTGTTTCGCGCCGCAGGCCTGGGCGTAATCCAGCGCTTTCAAAAACCAAGCGCGGGCCTTGCGCCGGCGCGCGGGCTCGGGATGGTTGATGGCGTAGGGGACGAAGCTGGGGTCCATCTGGAGGAAGACGTCCGCGGCGCGGAGTCCGCGAGCGGATAATTTGCGGGCGAGAAGTTTTCCCGATTTAGTCGGGGCGCGGAATTCGCGCGAGGGCCAGAGGTGCGAGCGGCCTTCGAAGAGGCCGATGTCCACGCCGTCGAATTCCAAGAGCGCGATCAGGTCGAGGACGTGATCGTGCGGCAGAAGGGGGAAGGCGAAATCGGCGCAGGCGAGTTTCAGCTTCATGGGTTTTGTTTTCGGTGGGGGAGAAGGTGGCGGGGGAGTTTATGCTTTGCCGCGCGTTGGGATCGCGTTTGGACGTTGCTGCGGAATGGAAAGTCCAACGCCGCCAGGATTTGCATAGTCTTCATCCCGCAGGGATGATTGAAAATAGCCCAACGATTCATCGTTGGGTTCGCGATCGGAGGAGTCCAAGTCCCGAAGGGACGGCTGAGATGAGCCGGTTCAGCCGTCCCTTCGGGACTTGGAGCCAGGCAACTCGCGTACCCAACGTTGAAACGTTGGGCTATTCTCGAATGTCCCTCCGGGACCGAGGAATGGCGCGGCTGCGCTTTAAATCCAAGTGGCATCAGACAGAATTGTCCGCGCTCCGGCGGGGGAGTTTGGTTTTTCCGGTGCGCTTCGGGTGCAGGCGGACGTTGCTGCGGACAGGAATGTCCGCGCTCCGGGGGCGGGCGGCGGTTTTTGGGGCGCGCATGAAGGCCGTGCGGGCGGGGGAGGTCCATTCGGCGGCGGTGAGATAACCGGCATCAATCACCAGCGTCGTGCCCGTGATGCCGGACGAATCTTCGCAACTGAGGAAGAGAATACCGCGGGCCACGTCATCGGGGGTCAGCGGCACGCCCATGGGCACGCGGCGCAGGCGCGCGGTCAGGGCGGCTTCGGGATCGGGCTGCGTGTCCAGGTGCTCGCGCAACATCGGTGTGTCCGTGATGCCGGGGCAGATGCAGTTGCAGCGGATGCCGTCGGCGGCGTAGTCCAGCGCGATGGATTTGGTGAGGCCCACCATCGCGTGTTTGGTGGTGGTATAGACGGGCGTGAGCGCCTGGCCGACGAAGCTGCTGATCGAGCCGACATTCACGATGTAGCCGCGACCGCGCCGGCGGAGATGGGGCAGGCCGTGCTTGGTGGCGAAGAACACGGACTTCACATTCACGTCCATGACGTGGTCCCACTCGCGTTCGGTGTATTGGTGGAGCGGCTTGATGTGGACCATGCCCGCGTTGTTGATCAGGATGTCGAGCCCGCCGAAGCGGGCGACGGTGCGCCGGATGGATTCCGCCACCTGACGTTCTTTGCTGACATCGCAGGCGATCGCAAACGCTTCGCCGCCCGCGGCATTTATCTCCGCCGCGATGCGACGTCCCAATGCCAGGCGCCGTCCCACGATCGCCACCTTCGCGCCCTCGCGCGCGAACAATCGCGCCGTGGCCTCGCCAATCCCGGAGGTGGCGCCGCTGATCCAAACAACCTGGTTTTCGAGTCGGCCCATAAGTGGCGACAGAATTTTCCCTTATTGCCCGGACTTGAGCGAGTGCGCCGACTGGATCGCGCGAATCACGTTGTCTTCGGCGAGGCTCATCGGATGCGAAAGCGCCTTTTGCTTGAGCGCGGCGAGTCGCGCCGAACCGGCAGCCTGTTCCTGCGTCCACTCTTTGACGAACGCGCCGCCCTTGATGTCCTCGCGCAGAAGTTTGCGCGCCCGTTCGCGCATCGCGTCGGTGATGAACTCCGGTCCGCGGGAAAGCGTGCCGTACTGGCTGGTCGTCGAGTGATGGCTCATCTGTTTGAAGAAACCGTTCCGGGACATCGCGCCGAGAATTTCGGCGGCTTCACCCGAGGCATAAAGTTCCGTCACCATCAGTTCGGGCGAAAAACCGTGGGCGACGCCGAGTTCGAAACATTCGACGAACCACGCGGTGAGGCCGGCCCAGATCACCTGTTCGGCGAACAAATCCAGCTCGGCTTCCTCGCGGAAGGTGGATTCGAAGACTCCGCCGCGGGTGAGGCCCATGCCTTTGCAAAGGGCGAGCGTGCGTTCGCGCGCGTGGCCGGAGGCGTCCTGGTGCACGGCGATCTGGGCGATGGCGCCTTTGCCGTGCTCGTAAAGTTCCCGCACCATGTTGCCGGTCATGCGCGGGGCGATCATCACCGCATCCACATCGGCCGGCAGGGGGATGAGTCCGTAGCCGACGTTGTAGCCGCTGGCCCAGACGAGGGTTTTTCCGGCGCGGAGGCCGGGCGCGATATGTTCGGCCCAGATGGACGGCTGGGATTCGTCGGTGGTGAGGACGAGCAGAAAATCGGCGGCTTCGGCGGCTTCGCGAATGGTCAGCGGTTGGAATCCATCGGCGACGGCCTGCTGCCGGTAGGAATCGTCGCGGTTGCCGACAATGACGCGCACGCCGCTGTCCCGGAGGTTGAGGCCCTGGGCGCGGCCCTGATTGCCGTAGCCCAGGACAGCCACGGTTTTGCCCTGGAGCGGCTCCAAAGTGGCGTCGGAATCTTTGAGAAATTTCATGGGTGGTAGCTGCGCCACACTAGCCCTCCCGGCGCGCGAGCCGCAATCGAAATTCGAAATGTCCGGGGCCGCCCTTTCGGTGTCTTGTATCCGTGAGTCAACCAGCCGGGAGCATGCTTCTCAATTATCGTGAACCTGATTCAGCCTTCGCCCTCAGGGCCAAAGGCCCGTCCCATACCAGCCTGGGCCAACGGCCCAGGTCACGGGCTCGAAAGTTCATCCCGAGGGCTGAAGGCCCGAACCATGTTACGTTGCCAACCTGATTGGCCACCACAAACACCACCGCTGACGGCCCGGGCCTACAGCCCTTGCAGGTGTTTTGCCGGCGCTATCCTGGGCCGTTGGTCCAGGCTGCTATGGGGCGCGCCGTTGGCGCTCAAGCCCGCTGCATCCACCATGGTTGCCCCACTTGGTGTCTTGGCTGAATCCGGTGGCGCATCGTCCGGCGGTGCCTGCGCGAGACGATTTCCGTAGCCGATCACCACGGTGGACGACACGAGGACCACCAGCCCCACGCGCATCAGCCAATGCGTCCGCCGGCTCACGCCCTTCCATTCCGAGAGGAAGAGGCCGACGAGGGTTCCGAAAATGATGATGCTCGCCATGTGCAGGGTCCAACTGGAGAAATCGTATTTGCCCATCTTGGTCGTGCCCATGCCGTAGAAGAAAAATTGGAGATACCAAAGCGTGCCCGCGACCGCGCAGCACAGGTAGTTGAACAGCCGGGGCACCGGCTCGTTCGCGCCGGCTTGCGGCGCGGGAGCGGAGCGCTTGAAATAATCGCCGAGCGTGCGGTTGCGAAAATTGAGCGCGAGGCACCAGATGAAATTGGTCGTGAACCCGCCGGCCAGAATGATGATCAGCACCGGCAGGTTTTTCCACAGGTCGGACGCGCCGTTCTGCACCGCGAATTCCGCGATGGGCTTGCCCGCGCGAAAGGCATACGACATGCAGGCGCTCATGATGCCGCAAAAGGTCGCCACCAGCAGGCCGCGCTTGAAATTGAATTCCTTCACGCTCTCGGTCTTTTCCTTTTCCGGCAGCTCGCGTTCCTTGGCGACGCCCGCCAGTCCGCTGATCGCGATGCCCGCCAGCGCGATCACCACGCCGCCCAGCACAATCAGTCCGGAGGTGGTGTGCAGGATGCCACCCAATTGCCCGTCAAAAATCGGCGGTAACAACGTCCCGAACGCCGCGCAATAGCCCAGCGCCATGGCCGTGCCGAGCGCGAAGCCCAGGTACCGCACCGTGAGCCCGAACATCGCGCCGCCCACGCCCCATAACATCCCGAAGAAGAAACTCCACCCCACGCTTGCGAGCGGAGCGTGGCGCAGGGTGGTCGCGAGATTCGGCACCGCCAGCGCGGCGATGACCCACGGCGCGACGATCCAGCTGAACACCCCGCCGACAATCCAATAACTTTCCCACGACCAATGTTTCACTTTCCGATACGGCAGGTAAAAAATCGCCGACATCAGGCCACCGATGGCATGGAGGACTACACCGAGCGGAGGATTGGGGATCATGGCAGCGTGGGGGTTTGGGCAGAAATGCGCATCTTCCAGCGCCATCAGGCGCGGCATCTTTGTAGCCTGCCGATCCCAGCGAGCCAAGCTCCGTTCAGGGGCGGAATAGATCGCCCCGAAACGAAGAGGTGCGGGATAATTCCCGCACCGCTCCTGCCCCATCCCTATTTCACCCGTGGCCCGATCGGCATAAACTTGGTGGCCGGTTCCGTGGAATACACGTCGATAGCTAACGAATCCATCGCAGGATCCAAAGGCACGACATAGTTCGGATTCGTGTAGGGAAGCGGTATCGGATTTTTGAAAACCAAATACTTGTGTTTGGACTCACACCAGATTCCGAAGATGCCGGAGGTTTCGCCAGGAGCCGGGGTTACCGTGATGCGCACGGTTTCACCGCGCGCGACGTCGTCGGTGACGTAGCTGCCCAGGGCGGGATCCCAGACGACGCGCCCGCCGTATCTCGGCCAGGAGCCAACCTTGACGAGCACCCAGCTTGAGATGCCGGGAACTTTCACTTCCAGCTTGATGGTGGCGGCGGTGGCCGACTGCCAGGCGCTGAACAATACCGTCATGACGGCGATTGCGAGTGTCTGCTTCACGATTCCAAGGAATGTTGATTTCATTTGTGCTGCCTTTTTCCGACGATCAGGCGTATGTGCCATGGTTGATTTTCCATCTCCGCCCGTTCGTCGGAATTACGGGCTTTGACAGCGGTCAGGAGCGCTTGCGCGCCACTCGAGCAATCGACCAATTCATGCTTGCTCATCGGTTACCAACGGCGGATGGGGGAATTGGTAACGAACATTTTCGAAATCCGTTTCGTGGTTCGCACGCCTTCCGCCCCTCCTCCGCGAATTGCCAAAGGCGGTTTGATTGCTAAACTAGCTCAATGGCCATTGAAGCAGGTGAAAGCGGGGGCACGACTGTACCGGCGGGTTTATTCGATGCGACGCGTTGGAGCATGGTGCTGCGGGCGCGGGACAAATCGGAGGCCGCCCTGGGGGGACTTTGCCAGAGCTATCGGCAGCCGCTGATCGTATGGCTGCGGGCGCGGGGATATTCGCCGCATGATGCCGAGGACCTCGTCCAGGGATTGTTTGCCCAACTGCTGGGGCGGGAATTCCTGAGCAATGTCGCCCGGGAAAAAGGGCGGTTTCGCACCTTCATGCTGCGGTGCCTGAAGAATTACCTGATGGATCAGCACGCGAAAAACACGGCTGAGCGGCGCGGGAGCGGCCATTCGGTGGAATCGCTGGATGCCACGTTCGACGGGGAGGACAAGGTTCACGACCCGGCCGACCCGGCCGCGACACCCGACCGGGCATTCGACCGGGCCTGGGCGGCGAGCCTGCTGACCAGCGCGTTGGGGAAATTGCACGAAGAATGCGCGCGCCAGGGCCACGCGGCCCTCTGCACCGAACTGGAGCCGGTCATGTTTCACGATGAATCCGCCTCGGGTTATCGCGAGATCGGCATCCGCCTCGGGATGTCCGAGGCAGCGGTGAAAATGGCGGCCAGCCGGATCCGCGCGCGATTAAAGGGATTGGTGCGGGAGGAGATTCTGCAGACCGTCGCCAACGAGCAGGACTGGCAGGCGGAGGTCCAGTACCTCATGCAATTGTTTGGCAAGTAGCGGCCGGGCGTGACGCTCGAGCACTTTTGCCGTTGAACTAGCAATGGACAAAGACCCAGAGCCGTCGACCTGTCCGCGTTGCGGCAGCGAGATACCCGCCGACGCACCCGGCGGGTGGTGTCCGCGTTGCGCGCTGGGTGAGCTGTTGATCGATGGTCCGGAAGACAAGGGTATGGAGGCATTGGCGCTGCGGGATATTCCGCCGGCCGGAGCCAGGGTTTCCTACATTGGCGACTACGAATTGCTGGAAGTGATCGCGCGCGGGGGCATGGGCGTGGTCTATAAAGCCCGGCAGCGCAGCCTCAACCGGGTGGTGGCGGTGAAGTTGCTTTTGGGCGGCGCGCATGCGAGCGAGGATTTCAAACGTCGATTCCGGCAGGAAGCGGAGACCGCCGGAAAGCTTCAGCATCCCAACATCGTTCCGATTTACGAAGTCGGTGAGCACGAAGGCCTGCCGTATTTCTCGATGGAGCTGGTGGAGGGAGTGGACTTGTCCAGGCTGACGGCGGCAGGGCCGCTGCCGCCGGAAGCCGCCGCCGAATACGTGCGAATCGTCGCCGAGGCGGTGGCTTTCGCCCACGACCGCGGCGTGCTGCATCGGGATCTCAAGCCATCGAATATTCTCATTGGCACGGACGGACGGCCGCGGATCACCGACTTCGGACTGGCCCGACAAATGGATGCGGACTCCAGCCTGACGACGAGCGGAGCGCTGCTGGGCACGCCCGGTTATCTGCCGCCGGAACAGGCCTCGGTGGATCACGGAGCGGTTGGACCCCATAGCGATGTATATTCCCTCGGGGCCATCCTTTACTACCTGCTCGCCTGCCGCCCACCTTTCAAGGCGGCGAACCTGGGGGAGGCCATCCATCAGGTGCTGGAGGTGGATCCAGTCCCGCTCCGAAAGATAAATCCCGACGTCCCGGAAGACCTGGCGATCATCTGTCACAAATGCCTCGAAAAGGAATCGTCCCGCCGGTACGCGACCGCAGCGGAGTTGGCCATGGATTTGCGGCGGTGGCTGAGGGATGAGCCGGTGGTCGCCCGCCCGCCGGGCCGGCTTTATCAGCTGGGAAAATTCGTGCGGCGGAAAAAGGGGTTGGTCGTCGCTGCCAGCGTGTGTGCTATGTCGCTGCTCATTGCCATGATCGCGTGGGGTTGGACCTATGCTCGCGAACAAACGACTCGCCGCGAGCGGGGACAAATTGTAACCCGCGAGATACTTCAACGAGCCAACGTGCTTGTACAAGATCGTAAATTCCCGGACGCAGCAAGACTGTTGGATCAGATACCTGACTCTATGGTGCGTGCCGATATGGTTCACGCGCGGCTTCGCCGCCAATTGGCGTGGAACTTTGCCATGGAAGACAATTGGGAGGCCGCCATCGCCAATTTCGGCGTGCTCTTGAAACTCGACGGTAATGATGATTATGACCACAGCCATGACTCCGGAACCCTGGACCGGCTTATGTACGCCGCGGCGCTGATTGAAAAAGGCGACGCTCCCAATTATGAACAGTTTCGCAAAACTCTTCTACGGGATTATCGCGGCACGACCAATCCCATTGTCGCCGAGCGCGTCTGCAAGATCGCCCTGCTGTTACCCTGCGAGGACACCCTGACGAACCAGATAAACTACTTTGTGGGAATCGCGGGCCAGACGCAGTCGAATCCCGGGTTTTATGACTGGCAAAAGGCGTGGGGCGCCTCGTCCCTCGCCCTGGCAAACTATCGCCTGGGGAGTTTTTCGAATGTGCTTACGTTTGGTGAACAATGTGTGCTGGCCAGGGACCAGGATGCAGCCAGAACGGCTTTTGCGCGAATGTTGCTCGCGATGGCGAGACATCAATTGCACGAGGAGCAGCCCGCCCGGGAAGCCATGGGCCTGGGGCAATTGAGCATTCAAGGCAGGTTCAACACGGGCGCGGCGGCTTTCCGGGACGAACCGATTTATACCTTCTTCGACTGGCAGTGCGCGCGTATTCTGTTGCGCGAGGCCAGTGCGCTCTTTGCGAGGGATCAACCAGCGCGCGCTTCGGCCCGGGCTTCGCCTCACTGGACAAACACCCTTGGGATGGTTTTTCTTCCGGTTCCAGGCACCAAGGTATTGTTTTCCATTTGGGACACGCGCGTGCAGGACTTTGAAGTTTTTGTGAAGTCAGTCGGCTACCGCGTTTCCACCGAAATGGATTCGCTGGATGTGGATGGTTGGAAAAGGCGGGGTCACAATTGGCAGAATCCAGGATTTGCCCAGGCGCCTGATCATCCGGTCTGTGGCATTGGTTGGAGCGATGCGGTGGCATTTTGCACGTGGCTCACCCGGCACGAGCGTGCGGCCGGGAAGCTGGCCGCCGCCGCCTCCTATCGGCTGCCCACCAACGATGAATGGAACACAGCGGATGGGGACGAACCTCATCCCTGGGGTTTCGAGTGGCCGCCCCCGCCGGGAGTAGTGAATTTCGCGGGCAAGGAAGCTCAAGACGGCCATTGGCCGCCCAACCGGGGCACGATCCGCGGATTCCGCGACGCCTATCCACGCACCTCACCCGTTGACGCATTTCCGCCAAACGCACTTGGATTGCATGACATGTCGGGCAACGTGTGGCAATGGCGACAGGAAAAAGGCGGGACCAGCGGCGGGTCGTGGTACGACACCCTGCAAGACATCAAAACCTGGTATTTCGCAACCAACGCAAACAGTCGCGTTGGATTCCGTTGCGTGCTGGATTTGGGCAATGAGCCGGCGCGAAGCGCGAAACCTCCGGCCGCGGTCAAGGGATGGATCGAGTGGTCCAAACCCCAGGGAGGCGACGGACGCTTCTACAAGCTTACCAGCCGTGCCATGACATGGGAAGAAGCGGAGGCCGAAGCAGTCCACCTTGGCGGGCATCTGGTCGCCGTGACCGACGCCGGCAAGCAGGCGTTTCTCCAACGCGTCTTTCTGAGTGGAAAATTCAAAGGGCGGCCGTTGTGGATTGGGCTGCACGAAACGGAGCCACCCGGAAAATTTGTATGGTCAAATGGTCAACCCCTTGATTATAGCAACTGGAACCCCGACGAGCCAAACCACGAACCGGACGAACACTATGTGTGCCTTAACTGGCACTTCAGCGCGGGAATTCCGGGGAGCATGGTCGGCAAGTGGAATGATACTCCGTTGAGCGGAACGAGTCCCGATAGAGTTGCAAGCGCGGCGGGACCTTACTTTGGAATTGTGGAGCGCCCAACTAAGCCATGAATGACGACGGTTGAATTTGGAAATGGACAAAGACATTGAGCCGGGGAAGTGTTGATCCGGAACATGAGTTGTCGACTGGGCAGCCTCACGCATTCTTCTGCGAGAGGCGACAATTGCGTTGAAGCTGGCTGACCCGGAACCGCTGCCGGGAGCACCAGCGAGATGACAGCCACGTTCACTTGGGTTAAGGACAATTGCTTGTGCCAGCGAACAGCTACCGGCTCTCCGCGTATTCATTCATATCCACCACGTAGCTCCACCAGTTGTTGAGCTTTCCGTTGTTGATGGAATTCGCCGGGTCCACGTAGCGGCCCGGAGCCTTCGGGAAGCGCGTGAACCACCAGCGGAGAAAGTTCCCCTGGTAATCCGGGCCGCCCCACGTCGCGGCGCTCACGCTGGCGGGTGAACCGGAGAAATTCGGAAATGTCAGCCATTCGTCGGCTTCCGAGTTCACGGGGGTGAACACGCTGTATTCGTAATCGTTGCTGGCGTTCGGCGGGAAGTGGACATTGCCGCAACCGGCGACGCTCACGCCCTGAGCCGGTCCGACGCGGGTGAAGCGATCCCACAAATGATTGACCTGCGCAGTGCCGCTCCAGCTTCCGTAAACATGCTCGAGGATGGATTCGCAGCGGTGTCCAAAGGAATGGAGCGCCTCGGCCACGCCGCGTTCCGGGTTCAGGCACATGACGACGTAGAGCGGTGAGGTCCGGACGAGTTCCGGCGCGTTGCACCAATAGGCGGTCGAACCCACCATGCGCGATTCGAAGAAACCAAGATACGGTCCGGCCCACCAAATGATCTCGTCCACTTCGCCGGCGGCCGCGATCTGATGCGCCGTGCGGTTGCCGAGGGCGGTGAGCGGGAGATCGAGGATGGGCTCGTAATCCGCGCTGTCGGGATCGTGCCAGGGATAGGTCTCGGAATCGGCCCAGCATTGGAGATACGTCGTGTCCGTGTACTGAAAGCCGTCGTGCTTTTGCGGCCACAGGTCGAGGTCCACCCAGGCGGCCACCTGCCAGTTGACATAGCCGCCGCTCGCCGCGGTGAGCGCGGCGAAGTAATTCGTCGTGAGCGCGTGCGGATCATTCCACCCCAGATATTCATGGAGGCGCTGGTTGCCGTGCGCTTCCAGGATTGGATCAATATTGAGCACGAGAACGCGCCGGGTGAGGTTGGGGCGTTCTTCCGGCAGTGCCTTGCGCACGCGGAAGAAGCGGCGGTTCCCGGGCGGTGTGGGGGATTGAAATTCCGTGGAAACATCCGCGGCCTTTTGAAAGCCGGCGTTGGTCCAGTGCGAAAAGTCGGGGGATGATTCGACCGCATACCACTGGCCGGGCGAACTGTTCCAGGTCAGCCGCGCCACCGCATTGGTCTTGCGCAGGCTGGTGACTGCGAATGGCCGGTCGAGCAAAAAGAGCTGCCATTCGTTGAGATGGACGTAGTCGTCCCGGGTCAAGCGGTTGAGTTTGAGCCGCACCGCCCGGCACGAGCGGGGGGTGCCAAACGTCCGGTCCTGCCAGGTATTCTGCGCCGCCGTAGTCCAGTCGAGGGCGACCTGGAAGGTGCCGCTCATGCTGTCCAGGTCCGCGACCGAATCAGCGGTTTCCACGCGCCATGAATTTTCATCTCCCAGAAACCATACCCGGGAACGGGCGAGTTGTTTGGGGGTCGCAAAACTCAGGGTCACGACCATCGGGTTTACCGCCGCCGTGCGCGCGAGCGTATCGGTATCGCCGTCAAAAATGTTTTCGCTGCGCCCGATGTCGAGCGGGGAATTCGTGACCGTCGCCTGGCCGTGGTTAAGCGCCCAGGCGACATCCAATTGATCGGTCTGGGAGTGGAGCGTGGCCGGGAAGCCGAGCAAGCCCGCCAGGAGGGCGAGCAACGCGAAGGACGTTCTGTTTGTATTCATGAGCGGTTCGTTGGGGACGGTTTCTTGTTTTAGCCATCAGCCGGGACGATTCCGTTGATTGGCACTTTGTCTTCACGGGATAAAACGGGACCAGGCTGGAAAGGTAACAATCAATTTCCCGCTCGCGGAATGCCTCGCGCCGCCTGCGTCTGGTTGCTCCGTGGCGAAAGGGATGCTCTGCCGGCGCCGGGCCCAAAGTTCCGGTTACCGTTTAAGGAATCCTCCGTTGACTCCGGTGTGGCTGTTATAGCCCCAAAAAAACAAACGAACCACCCATCCCTATGCCAAGCATCATTTTCTCCAGATTTCTGAAACAAATTCCCGCCCGGCGTCTCTTGGTGACCTGGCTCGCGCTTTCAGCGGCTTCCGCCATGGCCGAGCCACCTCCGGCCATCTATAATTTCAGCACCTCCGCGACCCCCTACAACCCCCTGGGCACCAACCTGGATGGAGCTTTTCCGCAAACGGGCCTGGTTGAGTCCGGCGGCTTTCTCTATGGCGTTGCCTCGGGCGGCGGGCGGTCCGGGTTTGGAACCGTCTTCAAGGTGGCGACCAACGGCACCAACTTCGCCACCCTGAAGAGTTTCTCGCTTTCGGATGGCGCTTTTCCGGTCACCAAACTGGCATTGGCCGGGACGACATTGTACGGAGCCACTCCCGGCGTCGGCGGCACGGATGGCGGCACCATCTTCAAAATCAATACCGACGGAACCCAATTTTCCACCCTGCACCCGCTCACTAGCAGCGTCGACGGAAAAAATGTGATCGCGCTCGCGGTAGCCGGCGGCGCCCTTTTCGGCGTCACCGCGAGTGGAAACCAATATGGCACCCTGTTCAAAATGAACACCAGCGGCACGCCGTTCTCGGTGGTCAGGGCTTTTCTGGGCCGCAACGCTTCCCCGCCCGACGGAGATACTCCCCTGCTCCTCAAACTTTTCGGCAGTCAATTATTTGGGGCCACCTCCAAGGGCGGGACCAACGGCGATGGCACCATTTTCCGGGTCGAAACCAACGGCACCGGTTACGTCGTGCTGAAGTCATTCTACGGGCCCGTCGATGGCAGCACACCCTCGGCGCTGGTTGCATCAGGCAACACGCTTTTCGGGCTGACCAGCAGCGGCGGCAGCCAGGGATACGGAACGGCCTTTCGCATGAATTCGGACGGGACAGGTTTTGCGGTGATCACCAATCTTCCCCCTGGCGCCAATCCGTTTTCGACACCGCAGGAGCTGGCGCTGCTCAACGGCACGATTTACGGAGCGACCGCCCGCGGCTCAAAAAACGTAGGTGGTCTATTCAAATTGAATACCGACGGCACGGGCCTGGCGGAGATGGCCTCCTTCACCAATGTGCCCAGTGGAGACATGCCTTTGGGCGGGGTGATTCTGGCGGGCAATGCCCTCTACGGCACTACTTACACCGGCGGAACGTATGCCAACGGGTGCGTTTACCGGTTCGCGCTGACGGCCACCAACTCCGCGCCGGCGCCGGTGTCCATTCAGGCCCCCTGGATTTCCGGCGGCAGGTTCGTAATCCGCTTCCAGACGGCCGGCAACCTCAATTATAGCGTCGAGCAAATCAGCAATGTTTCCGGATCGAATTGGACCAGCATCACCAACTTCACCGGCAATGGCGCGGTATTCCAGATGTCCGTGGCCATGTCCAATAAACCCTCGATGTTCTTCCGGGTGCGGCGCATGTAACCCCAACGCAAATTACCCGGTTACCTTTTGCCCAGCTTCCCGTTGTATCCCTCAGAGCGAAACGTCACTTGAGAATGAACGCGGCAAAAACAACAACTGAGAGCAAAGGGAATCCCGATCTCCCGGGCCTCGTTCAAATCCGAAGCGCGGACTTTCGCCCGAATGAACAACCATAACCAATAACCAGACTCAAAAATGAAAACCAACATGATCCAAAAACTGGCCCTCCTGATCGCCGCCACGGCGCTCCTGTTTCCTTCCCCCGGTATCAAAGCCGCCGAGACGATGATGCACGCGGCGGCCGCGGCGAATCACACCCTGGTCCTGACCGTGACCGACTTCGATACGGGCCGGCCGATCAGGGGAGCGCGCGTCACCGGATATTGGGACGACGGTCACAAACACACCGGCCCGATCCCGTCCGCCGTGACGGGCAGTGACGGCGTTGCCCGCATCACCTACGCGGCGGCCACATATTGGAGGATTACGGTAACCATGACCGGCTACAAGACGATCGAGACCACCCGCGTCGCCACGGAACCGAATCGCCCGGACAATCTCTCGCTCCGGATGCATCGCTAAGCGGGCAACGGACGGGGTCGGGTTTCCAGTTGTCGGAGGAGGCGCTGGCGTGACGGAAGGGTCCCACACGCCAGCGCTCTCCTGTTTCCAGCGCCGTCGGGCGCGGCATTTTTGTAGCCAACAGAGACCACCCCAGGCGAGCCGAGCCCCCTTCAGGGGCGGAATCTGCCGCCCTGCTTGGAACCGAAACTCAGGGCAAAGCGAGCCAGGCTTTGATGGCTGTTTCGACGGCGCGTATGGTGGTGGCGTCCGCCACACCAAGGTTCCGTACTAACTTTACGGCCGGGATGCTGCCGAGACCTTGAGCGTCAAAGACACCCTGGTCGAAACCTCTCGCCTGATGCGGCACTTCGAAACGGGTGCCTCGTTGGGAGGTCGTTCGTGGGACGTAGGTGACCACTGCCCGCTCGTGGTCGGGAAAGTCCACGCTCACGATGAGCACCGGCCGGGCTTTTTGGACCATTCCCAAATCCACCAACCAGATGTCGCCCCCAGAGGGCGCGCACGCCCATTACCCCCTCCTTTTTCCACAAGGGTGCCCAAACCCGTGATGCTTGTTCCCCGTTCAGGTCAGGCACCAGGCGGCGAATAGAAAAAATACCGGCAGGAGCATGATCATCCATCCGGCGACGCAGACCATCAAGCCGGCCGAGGGGCTGATGAAGGCGCCGCGCGGCGTGGGGCCGGTGTAACCGCGCATCGCATCAGCAAACCAGATGCACGCCAGCGGGAGGAGGCAGAAAATGGCCATCTGGAACGCAGAAGCCCCGCCGCCGAGGGAAGCGGCCACCGCTATATAGATGGCAGCGACCAAAGCGGACATTTTTCGGTTCCAAGTCATGAAGATTGAATCACGATAACGTTAACGGATTCGTAAGATTGGTCAAGATGTTAAAAAGGCCGGCTTGGAGACTTGTAACCGATGCGGCCATTTTGTAACCGACGTGTAACCGCAAATGTAACCGATAAAACATGCATTTTGATCAATGTTTATGCGGTTTGTAACCGTGTAACCGATAGATGAGGGGGGTATACCCCTCCCCCTCCTAATCCTACTCTTAATCTTAATCCTAATCCCTCCCCACCCGCCCCGACTCCCCGTCCATTTCCCTAAATAAACCATTGGCATTCCACCGCCATTTTGTTATAAATCCCGTTCGCTCCTGAGGCAGGAGCCCGTAAAAAAACAACAATTTCCAGTTATGTCACAGCATCGTAGTCTTCGTGCCGCCGCCACTTTGGGCGGGAAACGCAATGTGCTCAAGCGGTTTGAGCGCGTGGAAATACTCAAGAAACGCGGTCAGTGGAAGGAAGGCGACCGCATCACCGGCCTGCGCAAGACCAAGGGCGAAGCCTAAGCCGCCCCGCGGCCGGGCGCGCCATGAGCCCGAATGCATCCGGGATGGCCGCCGCCTGTCCCGGCTAAAATCATGGTGCGGTTGCAAAAATTTTTGTCTGAAGCCGGCGTGGCGTCCCGCCGCGCCGCCGAGCAGATCATCATCTCGGGCCGGGTCTCGGTGAACGGCGAGAAGGTTTCCGCTTTGGGGACGAAGGTGGACCCGGATCACGACCGGGTGGAAGTGGACGGCAAGCCGGCAAAGGTCCGGAAAAAGGTTTACGTCGCCCTGCACAAGCCCCCGGGACTGGTTTGCTCCAAGCTGGATGAGCTGGGCCGGCGGACGATTTACGAGTTGCTCCCGAAGGAATGGGGACATCTTCACTCGGTCGGCCGTTTGGATTACAATAGCGAGGGCCTGATCTTCCTGACGAACGACGGCGGGTTCAGCCTGCGGCTGACGCATCCGCGCTACGGGGTGCGCAAGAAGTACATCGCCACCATCGAAGGGAAGATCGAGTCACCGGTCGTGGAGCGGCTGAAGCAGGGGATCCATGACAACGGCGAGATGTTGCGGGCGGAGAAGGCGCGGCTGACTTCGGCGAGCCGTTCGCATAGTGTGGTGGAGCTGGAACTGGCCGAAGGGAAGAACCGCGAAGTGCGCCGGATGTTCGAGGTGCAGAACCGGATCGTGACCCGGTTGCAGCGCGTGCAGATAGGCAAAATCAAGCTCGGTGAATTGCGCCCGGGCAAATGGCGGACATTGACAGAACCTGAGATTAAATCTCTACTTACCTGAGTTATGAAACTGAATCCCTGGATGATTTTGGGAGTGATGCTCTCCACCAGCCTGCTGGCCCAGCAGACTGCCCCGCCGGCGCCGGCCACGCCGCCGCCCGCCGCACCCGTGACCGCGGTCCCCGCGACGCCGCCGCCCGCGCCCGCCAGCACGAACGCGCCGGCCGCGAAGTCCGCGAAGAAAAAGTCGGCGCAGAAAAAAGCGCCGAGCAAGAAGGCGCCGTCGAAGACTCCGTCCAAGACGCCCACGCCGTCGAAGCCCGCGATGGCCGAATTGAAGACCACGCCGCTGCACCCTGGTTCGGCGACGGTGGTCGCGGTGAACGTCAATGTCCGCGGCCAGGCCAAGCTCAACAGCGAAGTGATTACGAAGATCAACAAGGGCCAGTCCGTGACGGTGCTCGAGGAGATTGTGAAGAATTCCGGTCCGCAGGAACCTTCGGCCTGGGCGAAGATTCTGTTGCCGCCCGATTCGAAGGTCTGGGTGAACACGCATTATGTGGATGCCACGGCGAAGACCATCATTCCGAAGAAGCTCAACGTGCGCAGCGGTCCCGGTGAAAACTACAGCGTCCTGGGCCTCATGGCACAGGGTGACGCGGTGAAGGAAATTTCGACGAAGGGCGATTGGATCCAGATCGAAGCGCCCGCTACGGCGTATGCATTCGTCGCCGCGCAATTTTTGAAACAGGATGGAGCTGGTGATATCGCGGCAACCACGCCCACCTCCACCCTCCCTCCGCTGACAACCTCTACACCGCCTCCGCCGACTGCCACGACGCCGCCCGCCGAGCCGGCTGCGATCACGCCCCCTCCGCCGGTGGTTTCAACACCGCCGCCCGCCCCGCCGGAGCCGGCTCCGACGTCCGTCGCCGTGGCCGATTCCGCCACTGTGGGTGGCGCGCCGACCACCGCTCCGGCTTTACCGCCGCCGCCCGAGCCGCCCGCTCCCGTTGCCGCCGTGCCGCCGGCGACCACGACTGCGGATGCCACCCCGGCCCCCGTGCCCGCGGGCACTGATGAAGCGCTCACGCCGGAAAATCCGCCGGTGCCGCGCATCGTCGAGCGGGAAGGCATCGTGCGCGGGATGACGAGCATCCAGGCGCCGTCGTTCTATTCGCTCATCAGCGCCGAGAACAAAAAGACGATTGATTATTTGCACGCGCCGTCGTCGGCGTTGGACCTGAGCCGTTACAAGGGCCTGCGCGTGGTGGTGACCGGCGAAGAAGGTTTGGACGAACGCTGGCCGAACACGCCGGTGCTCACGATCCAGAAGATCGTGGTCGTCACCGAAGGACCGGGAACCTGATGTCCGCGGCCAACTTGATAGATGGCCGGGGCATTGCCCGACAATTGCAGAATGAACTGGCCGGACGGCTCGCCACCCTCGCCTCCCGCGGGATACAACCGGGCCTGGCTTTCATTCGCGTCGGCGAAGATCCCGCCTCCAAAGTGTACGTGGGCCGGAAGGAAAAGGCCTGCGCCGAGCTCGGCATTTATTCCGAAACCCACGCCCTGCCGGAGAGCACCACTGAAGCGCAACTCCTCGCGCTGGTGGACCGGCTCAACCACGAACAGCGCATCCACGGGATCCTCATACAGGCGCCACTACCGCGCCACATCGTTTCCACCACCGCTTACTCCGCTGTGTCCCCCGGCAAAGACGTGGACGGGTTCAACCCGGTCAACGTCGGCAAGTTGATGCTGGGCGAGACGTCCGGCTTCGTGCCATGCACGCCGGCCGGGGTGCAGGAGTTGCTGGCGCGGTCGGACGTGAAAATTTCGGGAGCGGAAGTGGTGATCCTCGGACGCGGCAACATTGTGGGAAAACCGCTCGCGGCGTTGCTCTGCCAGAAGGCGCCGAAAGCGAACGCGACGGTGACGCTGTGCCATTCGGGTTCGCGCGAGCTCGCGGCGCACTGTCGCCGCGCGGATATTCTGGTGGCGGCGATTGGCGCGCCGGAATTTGTGAAGGCGGACATGGTGCGGCCGGGAGCCACGGTGATTGATGTGGGTGTGAACCGGATTTCCGATCCGACCGCGAAAAGCGGCACGAAGCTCGTGGGCGACGTGGACTTTGCGGCGGTGCAGCCGATCGCCGGGCGCATCACGCCGAATCCCGGCGGAGTGGGACCGATGACGATCGCGATGTTAATGAACAACACGGTGCGCGCCGCCGAACTGGCCGCGCGCTAAAACAAAACTTTTTCGAACCAGGACCAGCCATGCCGATGCAACCAACCCGAATCCTACCCGACCTGCAATGCTCGCTGTTGTGCGAGGAAATCCGCCAGGAGGCCAACACCAACTTTTTCCTGATTGGCGTCATCAATTTCATCCGCATACCGAAGCTGCCGGTGGTGGCGTTCAAGCTGAGCATCTTCAACCGCTGGACGGCCGGCATCGGGCAGTTCACCGAGCAGGTGCGCCTGCTCGCTCCCGACGAGACGCTGATCCGCAAGGGCGAGGTCAAATTTGAGCTGCGGGACGCGGGGTTGCACGCGACGAACGTGACGGTGTTGCCGCAGGTCGAGTTCAAGATGGCGGGCACGTACTACGTCGAGGTCATGGTGGACGATGTGATGAAGCTGCGTTACCCGGTGCCGGTAATCGTGCAGCCGCCGCAGAATGCGCCGGCCGCGCCGCCCGCCGGCGCCCCGCCGGCGTCGCCATCCCCCACGGCATGAGGTTATGCCGGGCGCGATTGCGTGGCAGCCGCTGACCCCGCGAGGCGTCGCGGCGTTCGCCCGCGCCACAGTGGGCCGCCTGCTGATCGTCCAGTTCATCTTCACGATCCCGGCAGTGGTCGCCGTTGTATTGGTCGTTTCCCACGCGTGGTTCCCCAGCATCACCGAAGCGATCCGGGCCTTGCCCGCGGGCAGTGAAATCCGCGGTGGCCGGCTGGATTGGCGCGGGGAAAATCCAGCGCGCTTGTCCGAGGGGAATTTTCTTTCGCTGATCGTGGATCTCGAGCATGCCGGCGCGGCGCGCAATTCGGCTTCGCATATTCAGATCGAGTTTGGCCGGCAGAATGTCCGCGTGTTTTCGCTCCTGGGCTTCACGGATTTTCCCTATCCACAGGGCTGGATTGTCAGCTTTCAGAAAGCGGATTTGGAACCGTGGTGGGGCTCGCGACAACCTTCAATACTGGCCATCACCGTGCTCGTGGTGATCGTGGGTTTGATGTTGAGTTGGGCGGTGCTGGCGACGATTTACACCCTGCCGGCGTGGCTGGGAGGATTGTACGGCAATCGGGACCTGACTTTTTTGGGAAGCTGGCGGCTGGCGGGCGCGGCGGTGTTGCCCGGGTCCTTGTTCATGACGACGGCGGTGTTTGCCTATGGCTGCGGCGGGTTCGACGTGTTGAGGCTCGCTATGGCGGGGGTGATTCACATCCTGATCGGCTGGACGTATGTGATTCTCGCGATCATGCGCCTGCCGGCGGCGCCGGAGGTGGTCGCCGCGCCGAAGGAAAATCCTTTCGTGCCCGCGCCAGAGAAGGCCGGCAAGCCGAACGATAATCCTTTCGGTGCGCCGCCAGAAAGCAAAGCGCCGGATAAGGCGCCCTGAGTGGAAATAAATCTAGCGGCGGCAGGAAATTGTCATTCTCCGTAGCAGCCGAGGTGACGAGGCTCCATATTTCCGGAAGCCAGCGCGTATTCGATTGCATGAAGCCTCGTGACCTTGGCTGCTCCAGGGAAGTGGCCTTGCCGCTCGCTGGTGTCCATCACTATCCTCCTTCTCGTGAAAATCCTTTTCATCGGCGGGACGGGAAATATTTCGACGGATTGCGCGGCGAAGTTGCATGCGCAGGGGCACGAGATCGCGGTGGTGAGCCGCGGGCGCAGTGCGGTGCCGGCGGAGTACCAGGTAATCGTGGCGGATCGCAAGGATCCGGCGGCGTTTCGCGCGGCGCTGGGCAGTTACCAGCCGGACGTGGTGATCAATTTCCTGGGATTCGAAGTGCCGGAGGTGCAGGCAGATTACGAACTGTTCAAGGGAGTGGCGCGGCAATATATCTTCATCAGCTCGGCCACCGTTTATTCCCGGCCCGCCGCGAAATTGCCTTTCACGGAGGAATCGCCGCTCGGAAACGCATATTGGGATTACGCTCAAAAGAAACTCGCCTGCGAGGAATGGCTGCGCGAAAAGTGGGCGGCGGACAAATTTCCGGTGACCATTGTCCGTCCGTCGCACACTTACTCGAAACGCTGGGTACCGAACCCGGTTTCGAGCGGGAGCTTCACTTACGCGACACGGCTGGCGCAAGGAAAGCCGGTGATTGTGCCCGGCAACGGGGAAACCCTTTGGACGCTTACGGCCACCAGTGATTTTGCCGTAGCGCTCTCCGGACTGGTGGGGAACGCAAAGAGCCTGGGCGAGGCGTTTCACATCACGAGTGACGAGGCGCTGACGTGGAAGCAGATCGCTTTGGAAATCGCCGCGGCCGTGGGCGCGAAATCGCCGCAAATTGTGCCCGTGCCCGTGGAAGCGATTTGCCGGGTCGCGCCGCAGATGACCGGCGGCTTGAAAGGCGACAAGGCGCACCCGGGTGTGTTCGACAATTCCAAGATCAAGCGGTTCGTGCCGGAGTTTGTGTGCCAGAAGCCGTTCCGCGCAGGCGTGCGGGAGTCGGTGGAGTGGTTGCGCGCGCATCCGGCGGAACAGAATCTGAAGCCCGAGCTCGATGCGCTGATCGAGAAAGCGATCGCGGCAGCGCAGCCGTAGCAGTCGAGGTAACGAGGCTCCATTTACTCGAAAGCCTGCTCGCGTCCGGAAAGAGTGAGCCTCGTTACATCGGCTGCCACCAAATTAAAGGCGTGCCGGAATCGGCCGCTTGCCGCACAGAACATTGGAATTTGGAGCTTCCCTGATACTTGAAGTTTGGAATTTGAAGTTTATGCACCCCGAAAGCTTTCGGGGCTGGTCCTTGGTTCTTGGTCCTTGGTCCTTGGCTCTTGGAGCTTCGCGCTTGGCGCTTTCCAGTAATTCTCCCGGCTTTACGCGGCCACCCCATCCCCTAAAATGACCCCGTGGTGAACCTCGAAGCGAGCCAACTCTTCAGCCAACTCAACCCCGCCGATCTCGCGGCCGTGAAGGGCATTGCCCAGGAAAGGCGATTTGCCGCCGGGCAGGAAGTCTTTCACGAAGGCGATCAAGGGGATGGCTTGTTCGTGCTGAAGTCAGGGCGGATCGAAATTTCGGCCCGGCTGGGGCAGGACGGCGCGCGGCGGGCATTTTCGCAGATAGGCGCCGGGGACATGCTCGGGGAAATGGCGGTGATCGAAGACAAGCCGCGCTCCGCCTCGGCCATCGCGGTCCAGGACACGGAAGTCTACTTCTTCCCGCGCGCGGAAATGCGCGCGCTGGTCGAGAAATCACCCGGGCTGGCCCTGACTTTTCTGCGGGCCATCAGCCAGCGGCTGCGCGATTTCAACCGGCAATACGTGAACGAAGTTTTGCAGGCCGAGCGATTGTCGGTGATCGGGCGATTTGCGCGCTCGATCGTACATGACCTCAAGAACCCGCTGAACATCATCGGGCTCACCGCCGAAATCACGGGCATGCCCAATGCCGACGCTTCCGCGCGCGCGCAGGGTTCCACGCGTATCCGCCGGCAGGTGGACCGCATCAGCGAAATGATCGGCGAGATCCTGGAATTCACTGAAGGGACGCCGACGAATTTCATTCTGGCGCCGACCAATTACGCGGAATTCGTGCAGCCCTTGTTTGATGAATTGAAGGCGGAAGTCGCGCTCAAGTCCGCCGCGCTCGAATTGCACACCCCGCCGCCGACGGTCGAAGTGCCGATGAATCCAAAGCGGCTGCGACGCGTATTCTGGAACCTGGTTCACAATGCCACGGATGCCATGCCGCAGGGCGGTCGCATCCTGATTCGTTTTGAGGTGCGTCCGCACGAGGTTGTGACCGAAGTCGAAGACAGCGGCCCGGGACTGCCGCCGGAAATGGCGGGACGGTTGTTCGAAGCGTTCGCCACGCACGGCAAGGCGCACGGGACCGGGCTCGGGCTTTCGATCTGCAAGCGCATCATGGAGGACCACCAGGGGTGGATCAACGCCCGCAACGAAAAGGGCCGCGGCGCGGTGTTCGCCTTCGGGCTACCGCAGCGCCGGAGAGAAGCGCAGGGCTGAAAACGTCCAGCTGCCGCGCGCTCCGGCCATGAATCGCATCCGCCTGCTGCCTGAGAACGTGGCGAACCAGATCGCCGCGGGCGAGGTGGTCGAGCGCCCGGCGAGCGTCGTCAAGGAACTGGTCGAAAATTCCCTCGACGCCGAAGCCACGCGCGTGACCGTCGAAATCCAGGCGGGTGGCCGCAGCCTGATACGCGTGACCGATGATGGAGTGGGCATGAGCCGGGACGACGCCCTGCTCTGCCTCGAACGCCACGCCACCAGCAAAATCCGGAGAGCGGAGGATTTGTCGGCGGTGACGACGATGGGTTTTCGCGGGGAAGCCGTGCCGAGCATCGCGAGTGTGAGCCGGTTTTCCCTGACGACGCGCGAGCGGGATTCCGAGTCGCCCGAGGGGACGCAGATCATCATCAGCGGCGGAAAGATCCAGGAGGTAAAGGCGGCCGGCAGCGCAACGGGCACGATCATCGAAGTACGGCAGCTCTTTTTCAACCTGCCGGCGCGCCGCAAGTTTTTGCGCACCGAGGAAACCGAGGCCGCACACATCCAGCATTATCTCACGCTTGCCGCGCTCGCCTATCCGGCGACAGCGTTCACTTTCCACAAGGATGGCCGGATGGCCTGGCAACTGCCGTCGGTGAGAAGCGGAGAGGATGTGGCCGCGCGATTGGGTGCATTGCGCGAGCGCATGCGCGCGCTTTATGGCGGCGAATCGTCGTTGCTCGCGGTGGATTTCTCCGCGCCCCTGCCGGGCGCCGTGGAGGAGGAGGAAACGATTGATTTCGAATCGGCGTCGCCGACACCGCCGTCCCCGGCGGACATTCCACCCGCGCCGATGTTTCGCGTTTGGGGATTTATTGGTGCGCCCGGCGTCTCGCGCTCCTCGCGGCAGGATCAGCACGTCTTTGTGAACCGGCGGCCGGTGGAAAATCGCGGGATCAACTTCGCGCTGACGGAAGGGTATCACACGTCGCTGATGAAAGGCCGCTACCCGGTCGCCTGCCTGTTTCTCGAACTCGATCCGGCCGCAGTGGATGTGAACATCCATCCCGCCAAGCGCGAGGTGAAGTTTCACAAGGAAGCCGATATCCGGCGATTGGTGGCGCAGGCCGTGCGGCAGACATTATTGAAGTTTCACGGCACAACGGCGGAAATGCAGCCGAAAGCGGTCAGCCGACCGCAAACGCCTGCGCCCCGCCAGACTGAATTGTCCGCTCCTGGCATTCCTGCTGTCCAAACGCGGCAGGAACCGACGGCAACGGCTGCACCTCCGATCGCTGCTCCAAAAGCGCAGCCGCCATTCACGCCTCCGGCTTCAGCCCCGTTGCGACCAGCAGCTCCGCCCGTTTCGAATGAACCGTCTCCGGCGCGGCAATCCGAGTTGATTGCGCATCCCGCGGCAGCGCCGACAACCTCCAACACGAACGCACCACTGCTCAGCGTGCCGTTGCGACTCGTCGGCGTGATCGGAAAACTCTACGTCGTGCTGGAATCCGATCGCGGCCTTGTCCTCATGGACCAGCACGCCGCGCACGAACGCATCCTCTTCGAGCGGATGCTCAACCAGCTCGAGAAACCGGGCCAGGCGCCGTCGCAAAGATTGTTACTTCCGGCGACCGTGGAACTCTCCGTGCGCGACGCGACATTCTTGCGCGATCAACTTGCCGGTTTGACGCGTCTCGGAGTCGGGCTCAGTGAATTCGGCGAGCGGACTTTTCTCCTCGATGCCCTGCCGCCTTATGTGAAAGCGCCGGATCCGCGCCGCTTTGTTTTGGAGTTGGTGGACGAACTAAAATCCGTGGGCAAGGAGATCAACACGATACGGCTGGGCGAACATGTCGTCGCGAAGACCGTATGCCGTCACGCGGTGAAGGCAAACGATCCGCTTGGAGGCCGCGAATTGGAGAATCTCGTGGAGGACTTGCGCCGTTGCGCGATGCCCTACACCTGCCCGCACGGCCGCCCCACGCTCATCGAAATGAGCATGCGCGAGCTGGAGAAGAAATTCGGGCGGATACAGTAGGGCACCGCATTCAAGACCGGGAATCTAAACCACAGAGACCCGGAGCCACAGAGTAAAACAAAAAGGCACAGAGGTTTCTCCTCTGTGCCTCTATGCTTAATTTCTTATCGGAGGGCCCTTACGGCTTTTCCGGCGCCGGCGCGACTTCCTCGATCTTGGCGTTCTGCTCGATAAGTTCCAGGACCTTCTCGTTCATGAGCTGGTCGTAAACTTCGATCAGGCCGTTGCGCTTCTGGAGGTCCTTGGCAAATTTATCCGGCGGCATCTGATACATGCCCGCCATGGAGACGATTCGCCGCGAGATTTCCTCGTTGGTGACGCCGATTTTTTCCTGTTCCGCAATCTTCTGCAGGAGGAAGGCGACCTTCACGCGCTCGCGCGCGCCCTGCGCCGCGGCGGTGTAAATCTGGTCCTTTTCCTTTTCGATGATATCGCGGGAAATGCCACGCTTGGCGTTTTCGTTCACGATGTCATACACGACGTTCTTCGTCTCGCGGGCGACGGCCGATTCCGGCAGTTCAAATTGCACGCGATCGAGCAGCCCGCGAATGAGCTGGTTGCGCACACTGCGTTCCTGGGAGAATTTTAGTTCGTTCTCCAGGTCGCGCCGCACGCCTTCCTTCAGCTTTTCCAGGTTCTCCGCGCCGTAGGCCTTGGCTAGTTCCTCGTCCACCGGCGGCAGCACTTTTTCACGGACCTCGACAATTTCGACTTCATATACGCCGCGCTTGCCCGCGAGGGGCGCGGTGGGGAACCCGGCGGGGAAATCCACGTTCACCGTGCGCTTCTCGCCGGTTTTCGCGCCCAGGAGCTGTTCAGAAAAGCCCGGCAAGAAGCCCTGCGAGGGCACGTCCACCCAGAAAGCTTTTTGCTCGGCCAGGCTGGGAGCGTCGGGCGCCACTTCGGCGATCGGCTTGCCTTCGCACGTGCCCTGATAATTGATCACGGCGATGTCGCCGTTTTGCACCGGCCGTTCGACCTTGTCGAATTTGGCCCGCTGCTGCCGGAGCGCGTCCAAAGCGCGTTCCACGTCGGCATCCGTCACCGTGCGCGCCTCGCGCTTGGCGGGAAGTCCCTTGTATTCGGGAAGTTGGAATTCGGGCTCGGTCTCGACGGTGGCGGCGTATTGCAGCGCCTGGCCGCGGCCGAACTGGATTTCCTCGATGTCCGGGTTGCCCAGCACATCGATCTTCTTTTCCTCGACCGCCTTCTTGTAGGAATCGGAGATCAACTTGCGCTTAACCTCCTGCTCGATGTCCTTTTCGTATTTGCGAACCACCATGTCCACCGGCGCCTTGCCGGGGCGGAAGCCGGGGAAGGCGGCTTCGCGCTGAAATCCCTTGGTGACTTCCTTGAAAGCTTCATCCACCTGGGGCGCGTCCACTTCGATGCGCACGAGTTTTTTGCAGGGGGCCAGATTTTCTACCGTTACATTCACAGAATTCCTGTTCGTTTTGCGTGTCCGATTGGGCCGCGCCCAATGCCAAATGGCGTTAAATCAACAGCCGGGAAGTTTAGCATTGCGGGTGGGCCGGGACAATCCAATTCCGCGGGCCGAATGTCCCAATTCGCGACAGCGCCAGCGGTCGGGCGGACAGTGGTTTGGGGTCCGACTCGTGAGCTTTGGTTGCGGGTGAAGGCATCGGGCAGGAAAAAGGCGGCTCAGTGTCCCCACTGAGCCGCCTCCAACCCAACTCCACTATGAAAGCCGGGCCTTACGGCCCATGCTCCACCCATGTAGTGCAGGCGACCAAGCCTGCAAGTGGAAGCAAGTGCAGGCGCCGTGCCAAGTGTTCCGCCGCCCTGGGCTTAAATTTCGGGGGCGCGGCTTCAGGGAGAAGATGTATTCCGATGCCCCTTTCGAACCGAGCCAGGCTGCGTTCGGAGGACCACGCCCTGATTTTGTAATGGTGTTAACAGTGTAACGCCGGACGTAACACGGAATGACCCTTATTCCACCCAATGTTTATGCGCCTTGTATACAGTGTATACAGTGTAACACGGATTTGGATATATAGCCCCCCACGCTCAGGGTAAACTCATCTAAACTCACGGTGACGGGTTTCCGGCCTGGCTTGATCCGTTTGCCCTGGAGTGGGGAACCGGCGAGCTTGACGCGACTGGACCTCGACTCTAGCCTATGAGATTGGCTGGTGGCCATAGCTCAATGGTAGAGCCCCAGATTGTGGTTCTGGATGTTGCGGGTTCGAGTCCCGTTGGTCACCCCATTTTTAACCGGTCGGTCGCCCCCATTGATTCAGCCATGGCTGGCGCAATTTAGACCGGAGATGCCCTCCCCGACCCGGTCAGGACTCCGCGGTTATCAATCCGTTGCGCATGGCAAAGCGGACCAGCCCCGGAACGTCGAAGATGTCCAGTCGCGTCATCATCTGGCCGCGATGGTAGTCGATGGTTTTGTCGCTGAGCTTGAGGGTTGAAGCGATGGCCTTGGTGGTCTGGCCTTCGGCGATGAGTTGAAGAATCTCGCGCTGGCGGAAGGTCAGTTTCTCAAGCGGGCTGGCCGACTGCGCCATTTGCTGGAAGGGGAATTTCCTCAGGAAGCGGGTGGAGATCTCCCCGCTCAGATAGGTTTCACCCGCGACGACGGCTTTCAGGGCGTCGGGCAATTGAGCGGTGGCCGCCTTCTTGAGCAGATAGCCGGCGGCGCCGGCTTTCAAAGCCTGAACAATGTATTCGTCGTGATTGTGCATCGAGAGGATGATCACGCGGACCTTGGGAAAATCCCGCGTGATACGCGCCAGCGCTTCGAGACCGGTGAGGCCGGGCATCGAGATATCCATGAGCACCACGTCCGGCTGGAAGGTTTTGATGAGCTCAATTACTTCACGGCCATCACCGGCCTCGCCCACGACCTCCACTCCCGGGAGCTGCTGCAGTAGCGCGTGGATGCCGGCGCGCACGAGGGTATGATCGTCGCCCAGCAGGACGCGGATAGGTTTGATCGCAGGATTCATATTCGTGGCGGGGTCGGGGTGAGGTTGAAGTTCGCCGGCGCGGGCTGGGCCCACTTGAGGGGAAACCAGGCGTGAACCTCGGTGCCATGACCCGGTTGGGAGTGGTATTGGAGGCCGCCGCCGGCGAGCGTGGCCCGCTCTTCCATGCTCAGCAAACCGAGACTGGCGCCGCGCACGGCCTGGTCGCGCAGGCTCGCGACGTCGAAGCCCACGCCATCATCGCGCACAGACAGATGGATTTGCTGTTCATTCCGGGTCAGTTCCACCGTCACCGTGCGGGCTTTGGCGTGTTTCACGACGTTGATGAGCGCTTCCTGGGCGATACGGAAACACTCGGTTTCGATCATGGGATCCAGCCGCTGCTCCAAACGTTCCGCCCGAACTTCGCCCTGCAATCCCCCGAGGATCGCCTGCCGGTCAGTGTACCACCGCAGGGCGGGTTCCAGCCCCAGATCATCGAGCATGGACGGGCGGAGGTTCAACGACAGGTCGTGCACCTGCTCGAGGACGCGCTCCACCGCGGCGAGGCTGGCTTTCAGGCGCGGCAGGAGCACTTCGTGGCCGGTGACTTCGAGTATCGCCTGCAGATTCAATTCGGCGACGGTGAGTTCCTGGCCGATTTCATCGTGGAGTTCGCGCGCCAGATGGCGGCGCTCCGTCTCCTGGACTTCGACGAGCCGGCGGGACAGCACCTGGAGCCGGCGGCGGGACTCGGCGAGTTTGCTCTCGGCCTGCTTGCGCCGGGTAATGTCGCGGCAATTAAAAACAATGCCGCCGATGGCTGTGTCCTCCAGTTGATTCGAGCTGATGGATTCGATAAACCGGCACGACCCATCCTTATGGCGCAATCTATATTCTTCTCTTTGCATATCGCCCGGCGATTTGACCAGCTCCGCCAGACGATTGCGCGCGCGGGTCGCGTCCTCCAGCCAAAAGAAATCAAAGATGTTCTTTCCCGGATCATCCGTGGCGTCGTAGCCCAGGGTGGTCGCGAGATTCGGACTGCGATAGAGGATCAGGCCGTCCTTGTCCGTGATGCCCGTCACGTCCGTGGAGTCCTGCACGAGCGCGCGAAAACGTTCCTCGCTTTGGCGCAGCGCGGTCACGGCGATCTGCCGCTCCCCCTCGCGGCGTTCCAAGCACTCCGCCATTTGATCGCAGGCCGCCGTCAATTGTTTCAATTCGTCCCGCGCGCGGGGTACGGCGGCGCGCGCGGAGTGGTCGCCCGCACCGAGGCGCGCGGTGAATTTCACCAGGGCCTGGATCGGGCCCAGCACGAGGTAGCGGCTGCCGATCCAGCCAATCACCAGGATCAGGCCGGCGACAATGCACACGGAGGCCAGATTGCGCATCACCATGCGGTCGGGTTCGGCAAACAGCACTTTCCGGGGGACGCTCAGAATGCTGATCACGTCCCCGGCGAGCAGCACACTGCGCGTGGAAGTGAAATCATAAAAGACCGGGACGCCCCGGGTATCCACCGCTTCCAGCACGCCGTTTTTTTGCGCGAGGAAGGTCTTGAGCAGCGACATTTCAGGGAGCGATTCGCCGACCAGCTCCTTTTCAGGTTCGGGATAACGCACAAGGATCGTGCCATTACCATCCACCTTGGTCCAGGCGGCCCCGGCGGGGAGTTGCAACTGCAGCGCGTAATCGGAGCGGTTGACCCATTCCAGATCGAGCGCGGCGAAAACGACGGCGGTCAGTTTTCCGGCATCGTCGAGCACCGGATAGGCCAGATTGAAGCCGGGCTTGCCCGAGAGGCGGCCAACCTGGTAATCGCCCAGGGAAAAATCATGCGTGGCCAGCACGCGTTGGAAGTAGGAACGGTCGGCGAGGTTGACAGCGTTGGTAAGCGGAACCGCACTGGCCGCGACTTCGCCGTTCAGCTTGATCACGCCCAAATTGGAGTAGCGCGGATAATCCGCGAAGAGCGTGCGCAGCAATTTGGTGGAGCTGGCCCAGCGGCCCGATTGGACTTGCGATGATTCGGACACGGCGCGCAGCAGTTGCCGGGTACCGGCGATCATCTCGTCTTCCTTGCGCGCGGCGAGCTGGATCATGTCGTGAGAGCGCTGGCGCAAAGCAGCGGTCTGGCGATGGCGATCCTGCCGCGCAATATTCAGCGTCAGGCCGACCGGCGGGAGCGAGGCGAGAACGACCAGCAGGACCAGGCGGAACCGCAAGCCGGAGAATAACTGGGTCATTGTTCGCATGGGTATCTTCTGGCGGGAGGGATTCAGTCGCCAATTGCCAGGTTATCAACCACGTCCTTGACCCCTTTGACTTTGGAAGCGACGTCCAGGGCGGCGCTGCGCTGGGAGTTCGTGTGGACGAGCCCGCTCAACTGAACCACGCCTTCACGGGCTTCAACGCGTACGGCGTCGAATTTGTAGCCGGCAGCCGCGGCCAGCGCTTCCCGGACGCGCTCCGCCGTGCGCCGGTCTTCGACGGGAACGCCGGGGGATTCTGCGCGCGCGGGTGGGGCAGGGAAGGTGGGCCGAGCGCTGGTGCAGCCGGTCAGGCCAGCCAGCGATGAGGCCGCGCCGAGGAAGGCGAGCAGGAGGCAAAAGCTGGGAAATGGTTTCATGAGGTTCCTCGCGAGCAGGTTCGAATTGCCTCCGCTACGCCCGTCCGCCAAAAGATCAGGCAATCGCGGTATTTCACTTTCCAAGATACTTGGACGGGTTGCGTATGGGCCGATTCCTAAACCGATTTCCGGCCGGGTACCACGTTGACGAGGATCATAATGATCCCCACCACAAGCAGAAAGTAATTGAGCCTGCCCATCTCAGGTTGCTTTTGATTTCGTTAATCGTGTTCTTAATAAGAGCGACATATTATGGGCCGAAGCTGCCTTTCGATATGGGGTCTAATCCCATGGGGTGTACACCCCATAGGCGGCTGGCGGGGAGTGTCCGATGCTTGGTTTGGAACTGACGTCCGGTTATGCGATCCTGCCTGCCGCAGCGTCCGTTCAATTCGCCATGCCGAAATGAAAAAAAACCTGGCCAGAATGTCTCAAAGCTATGTGGCGGCCTTGCGTAAATACCTGCGGGAGGGGCTGCGGGCAAGCCTGCGGCCGGCCCTGGGGGTGGGACACCGGGCGGTCGCGTACGGACTGGAAACCCTGGAACTCGCGCGGATTCACGAGCGGGCGCTCGTCCTGCTTGAATTGGCCGGACAGAAGAGTGGACTGCTGAAGCGAGCCGAGGTGTTTTTCTCCGAGGCGCTTACCCCGATCGTGGAAACGCATCGCGCGGCGCGGGAAAGCCGCACGCAATTGAACCGGCTGAACCAGACGCTCAGCCAGCGCACCCTGGAACTCGCCGTTACGAACCGGCAATTGCAGCGCGGCATCGTTCGCCGCAAGAGCGTGGAGAGCGCGTTGAAACAAAGCGGACGGCACTACACCAGGCTGTTGAAGGATTCCCTGCAACTGCAGGAAGGCCTGCGCCAGCTGACCCACGAGGTGCTGGCGGCCCAGGAGAACGACCGGGCCAAGCTGAGCCGTGACCTGCAGGACGAGATCGCGCAGACTTTGCTGGGCATCAATGTCCGACTGCTTTCGCTCAGACAGGAGGCCAGGACCAATACCAAGGGACTCCGAAATGAAATCAGCAGCACGCAGCGGCTGGTGTTGAAATCCGCGAAGTCCGTCCGGCGGGTCGCCCGTGATATTGGTTGTTCATGAACCGCAAGCCCTCCAAATTGTCGTACCGCTATCAGGACGCGTTACGGAAGCACCTGCAGCAACCCCGGCCGTCCTCCCTCGCCGCTGCGCGCGGCCTGGGCAGCCAGGCGCTGGCGGCCGGGTTGCAGACGCTCGATCTCGCCAAGCTCCACGAGCAGACCCTGGTGGGCGAGTTGTCGCAAGTTTGCGCGGCGGACCAGCGCGCCGCGCTCATCAAGCAGGCGGGAGTTTTCTTCGCGGTGGCGATCACGCCGATCGAGAAGACCCATCGCAGCGCGCGGGAGACCGCCCTCCACCTCAAGAAATTCATCGAGACGCTCAGCCAGCGGACCGTCGAACTGGCCGCCTCCAACCTGGAATTGAGCCTCGAAATCCGCCAGCGCCAGGCGGTGGAGGCGGCGCTCAAAAAAAGCAAGGTCCACTACTCGCAATTGCTGGCAAAGTCAGACCGCCTCCAGGAGCAGTTACGGCGCCTGTCCCGCCAGGTGCTCTCGGCGCAGGAAGACGAGCGCAAGAAGATCAGCCGTGAACTTCACGACGTCATCGCCCAGACCCTGACCGGCATCAACCTCCGGCTCGCCACGCTGAAAAAGGACGCCGCCCTCGACTCCAAAGGGCTCGAGCGCAACATCGCGCGGACGCAGCAGCTCGTGACCAAATCCGTGAACATTGTGCATCACTTCGCGCGCGAATTGCGCCCGGCGGTGCTGGATGACCTCGGCCTGATTCCCGCGTTGCATTCGTTCATGAAAAACTTTACCGCGCGCACCGGGGTGCATACGCGGCTGACAGCCTTCGCGGGCGTCGAACGCCTCGATGCCTCCAGGCGCACGACCCTCTATCGGGTGGCCCAGGAAGCGCTCACGAACGTAGGCCGACATGCCCAGGCCAGCCGGGTCGAGGTGGACCTCCGGGAGCGGGGCGGACGGATTTGCATGACCATCAAGGACGACGGCAAATCGTTCCGGGTGGAAAGGGTATTGAACGCCCGGGGCGGTAAACGCCTGGGATTGCTGGGCATGCGGGAACGATTGGAAATGGTCGGCGGGCGCTTTGCCGTGGATTCCGCTGCGGGCAAAGGCACGACTATCACCGCCGAGATTCAACCCGCGGCCCGGGAGGTTCGCCGGAACCAAAAGCCATAGAATATGAAACCGATCACTGTACTGCTGGCCGAAGATCACATGATTGTGCGCGAGGGGTTGCGCAAGATGCTCGATTTCGAAGCCGACTTCGAGGTGGTGGGCGAGGCGCAGCACGGCCGGCAGGCCGTCGCGCTGGCCAAAAAACTGCGTCCCGACGTTGTGCTCATGGATGTTGCCATGCCCCTGATGAATGGTTTGGAGGCCACCCGGCAGGTGCTCAAAGCCGCTCCCGGCACCAAAGTTGTCATTCTCTCAGCGCACAGCGACGACGCGTATGTAAATAATGCCACCGAGTCCGGGGCGGTGGGATTTTTGCTGAAACAGACCTCCGCCCACGACGTCTGCCGGGCGATCCGTGAGGTCTTCAAGGGCAACACATTTTTCAGCCCCGCCGTCTCCGAACGGTTCAATCGGCTCAACCCGATGTCCTCCGGGCGGGTGGGCATATCCCGCCAGAAAGCGGCCGGGTTGACCTCGCGCGAGATGGAAGTCTTGCAGCTTATTGCCGAAGGCAAAGCCAACAAGGAAACCGCTTCGGAACTGGGCATCAGCATCAAGACCGTCGAGAAGCATCGTGAGAAGGTCATGAGCAAGCTCGGCATCCACGACACCGCCGGCCTCACCCGCTATGCCATCAGCGCCGGCATCATCGAGAGCAGCGTCCAATTGACGATTATCTAGGGCCCGCGAGATCACCTGATCTCGCGCCTGGATCTTTCGCTGCGCCAAAAAAGTTGCGGTCGCTCCCCGATCACTATTCCAGTGCGGGTGCGCGCGCTCGTACGAACAGACCGGGGAAAAAGAACTGCGCGAGTTTGCAGCCAATATCAATCGTCGCGGTTGGCCCGGCAATCCCCTGTGCCGGGCTGAATATGAAGCAACAGAGTCGGCCCTCTGACTGGCGGCTGGAAGCTCCGGGCGTTCGCGAGCCATTTCAGCAGCGCTTTCCCCGCCTGGGGTGAACACCCCATGGCTTCAGCAAACCTTTCCGGGGTAAGCTGTCGTCATGAAAAATAATCCTGTCGTGCCAATTGGAGGTAACCCATGTCTCTGATTTCTCTAATTGTCACCCTCGTCGTTGTGGGTGTGCTCCTTTGGCTGGTCAACACGTACATCCCGATGGACGGCAAGATCAAAAAAATTCTCAACGTCGTCGTCGTGATATGCGTCGTGGTGTGGCTGTTGTTCGCTTTTGGCGTTCTCCATAACGGCAGCGGCATCCAGGTGCCGCGAGTTCAATAACCACTGCGCGCGGCATTGGCCGCACGTCGGTGGCGAATCCCACCCGCTACGCGATCGGCGCCGGCATCATCGAGAGGAGGGTGCAGTTGACCATTGTGTAAGGGAGGGTGGAAACCGTCCGGGCTTCAGCTCGCGCGGCTCCAGCGGTTCCAATGGGGTAAATCCCCCCATGGGAAGCACCGGCAGGATCTCATGAATACCCTGAACATCCACAACATCGCCTCCCTGACCCGCTACGCGGTTTCGAGCGGCGTGGTGGAATCCAACCGTCCGCCCAATTAGTCATCGCCATTCTCGCCGAACCAGACCACTGCCGCCAGCGCCCGGCGGGGACCCGGTCGTTTGCGCAGTTGACGGCGGGCGGGCGGGGGAGTAAGAAGCAGGTAAGGATAATTTTAGGCGGCGGTACGTTTCTTCAGCGGGATTCCCCATCCCCACCTCCTTGGCGTCCGCCGCCTTTTTGTTGTCTGGTGTCGGGAGCGGGCCGGCGGCTGGCGCGCCGCACGTGTCCGGGCTTGTTTCACATTCGTGACCGAGGCAGACTGGGTTCCTGCGGGAAAGCCGTGCTGGCGGATTCCAACTCCAGCGATCACTGCTTGCCGCGGCCAGCACGCGTCCGTAGCTCAATTGGATAGAGCTTCTGACTTCGGATCAGAAGGTTGCAGGTTCAAGTCCTGCCGGACGCGCCAATGTTTATAGGGGTTTGGTGAGTTTGCAGAATCTTCGAAAATCGGTCTTATACGATTTTTATACGATGGCTCCGAATCGTCGACGCAGTTTGTGGTGCGCAGCGCAACCACAACATGAGCAAAAAGGCTTGGAAACGCGCGGCGGACGGCATCTGGAAGAACAGGTCGGGAACGTATTATGAACGGCCGAAAATTGACGGCCGTTGGACTTACCGGTCACTAAAAACCAAGTGCCTGGCTGATGCCAAGGCCGAATTTCATTGCCGCCGAGCCGGCGGTGGCCACGGGCAAAACCACTCTCCAGCACCGGCTTCTGCCCCGGTGCCGCCAGCCGTTGCTCCCGTCGTAGCCGCAACTCAACTCAGCCAACCGGTGGCACCTTTGTTGGTGGGCGACCTTAGCGGCTGGATCTGACGTGTGCTCTGACGGGCCTCGGCAACCTCCGGGACCGCCCGCACCGCTCGGGAAACAATCACCTTTTGGGAACAAAATCTGTTTGTAGCCATTAATTTATGGACTGACCCGCGCTCACAAAGCCGATTCCGCCCCCGCTCTTCGCCATCCCTTTCTGATGCCAACCCGTCCCGCTTGAAACCCGCTTCTGCCCCAGTACCCCCCCAGCCCTCTAATTCCAGCTCTCAGGCTTTCAGCATCTTGCCTCATCCCCCGTCTGCCCTATCCCCGCGCAACCGCTCCCCCAAGGCCCTCTTTTCAGCTGGCTGATCCTCCAGCGGCTCCTTTGCTGCTGGCCGCCAACGCCTCCCAAAGGCTATGCTCCCAAGGCAATTCGGAAGATTTAATGACGTCATCAAGCACCACCGAGGCGCGGCTGGCGGCCGGGACAGAACTGGCCGGCCTTGGCTATTACGAAATAGATTACGGTAAACGCACCTGTTTCCTGGACGACCGATTCCGGGAGATCTGCGGTGCTCCGCGGGACACGCAGCAGGGCCTTGAACCTGTGCAGTTCTGGATGGACCACGTCCATCCCAGCGATCTCCAGCATTTGTTGGACGATCGTCAGAAGTTGCATGACGGGAGAATCGATCGGATCTCGGCCGAGTACCGCTACCTGCATCCGCACCTTGGGGAGAAGTGGATCCATCACCTTGCCAGGATAGCTGAGCGCAGTGCTACCGGAGGCGAGGTCCGCACGTTTGGTGTGATTCGCGACATCACCCAGCAAAAACGAGCCGAAGCTGAGCTGCTCCGAAAGCAGACGGAACTGGCACACATATCGAGGGTGTCCACGATGGGGGAACTGGCAGCCTCGCTGGCTCATGAACTGAACCAGCCTCTCGGCGCTATCCTCGCCAACGCCGAGACGGCGGACTTCCTTCTCGAACAAGATACGCTGGCGCTCGACGAGATGCGCGCTGTGGTCACCGCCATCCGTAAAGATGGCGAGCGCGCCGGTGAAGTTATCCGCCGGATGCGCGGCTTGTTCGGCAAACACCAGCTTGAGCTTCAGCTGCTCGACCTTAACTCCGTGGTGCACGACGTCCGCCAGTTGGTCAGCAGGGACGCCGCGCTGCGCGGGGTCTCGCTCTCCGTCAGCCTTGCTCCGAGCCTGCCGGAGATTTCTGGTGACCGCACTCACCTGCAGCAAGTCGTGCTGAACCTAATTGTTAACGCTATGGACGCCTTGGCGGGCCAGCCGCGCGAAAAGCGGCACATAAGGGTGAGCACCTGCCCGACTACTGACGGCCAGGTGGAGTTGGCAGTGATTGACTCCGGCCCAGGCATCGAAGCGGACACCCTCCCGCGCGTCTTTCAGCCGTTCTATACCACCAAACCCGACGGGATGGGCATGGGCCTCTCGATTGCCCGCACAATCATCGACGCGCACCGCGGCTGCATCTGGGCAGAGAACAACACCACGGACGGCGCGACGTTCCGCGTTGCTCTGCCCGCCAGCGGCAAGGGACAGAAGGCAAGCCCCGGTCCCGAGGGCCTCCCTCAACGGCCAGCCCAATCGGCAGTGCCATGAATCCCTCAGGCTGCCTCCCCTCGTTACGCCCCACGGTCCTCATCATGGACGACGACCTTTCATTTCGAGGGGCTATCGAACGTTTGGTCCGCACGGGCGGTTACGCCGCGCAAACATTCGCGTCAGCCGAGGAGTTTCTACAATACACCCCCACCGATGCGCCGGCCTGCGTCCTCCTCGACCTGGATATGCCCGGCCTGAGCGGACTGGACTTGCAGACTGCCCTCGCCCGGGCTGAAAACCCGCTGCCCATCGTGTTCCTCACCGGCAAAGGCAGCATTTCCATCTCGGTTCAGGCGATGCGCGCCGGAGCAGAGGATTTCCTCACCAAGCCCGCTAGGAAGCAGCTTCTGTTCGCCGCGATTGACCGTGCCTTGGCGCGCGGCGCCCAAGAGCGAGAGCAACGCGCCCGCCGCCGTGAACTGCGCGCCCGATTCGATCCCCTCACACCGCGCGAGCGTGAAGTGCTGGCCCACATCCTGCGCGGCCAAATGAACAAACAAATTGCCGGCGACCTCGGCTCCGCCGAGCGCACCATCAAAATGCACCGCGCCAATCTCATGGCCAAGTTGCAGGTGCAGTCCGTGGCCGAGCTCGCCCGTCTCGCGCACGAAGCCGGTTTTTCTCTTAGCAATAATCAATAACCGGTCACTGTTTACTGACCACCGATTACGGTCACCTGTGCCCCGTACCTGCACTAAAGGACAGGCTCCACTCTGCACTAAAGGACTGATATGCGGTCGTCCCGCCTGGTCGTTATTCTAGCCCGCAGAACCGAGACGACGCTCGACCCGGATGAGCCAGAACAAAATAAAACTCGCAGTCGTGGACGATGATGAGAGTTTCGCGTCGGCCCTCGAACGCCGGTTTCGCCTCCTGGGCTTCGACGTCAGCACGTATTCCTCGGCCGAGGCTTTCCTTGCTTCAGCGAGTCTCCCAAGCCCCGATTGTCTCGTGCTCGACGTTCAGCTCGGCGGCATGTCAGGTCTGGATTTACAGCGGCGGCTTGGCGAACTGGGAGCCCGGGCACCGATCATCTTCGTCACCGCGCATGACTCAACGACAATGCGCAAGGAAGCGGAGCAGACCGGTTGCTCGGCCTTCTTCCTCAAACCTGTGCCCACCAAGTTGCTCCTTGAGGCCATCAACACGGCCGTCAAACCAGGCAGCCGTGACAGGCAGTTGGCGAGCAGCACCGAGAAACCTTGACGCAATTTACCCAAGCGACCGGGCTTGATTTACAAACAACCTGCCATCACCGCCGGTCCGGTGACGAGCAATGAAGAAACGACAAGAACAGAGCAAAGAAAGCACTGACCTATGGCTACCATGGTAATCAAAGGCAAGAAAATGAAGTCGGTGGATGTGGACTGGAAAGAGTTCTATTACACCAACTGTCCCCTGATCTCGGCCAGCAATGTGGACCAGGAACTCGGCTGGGTGAAGGAAGAGTTCAAGAAGATCGGCGTAGCGTACAAGTACCTTCGTTCCACCGTCGAAAACGACTGGTACCCGCACTACGTGCACAACCTCGACAACCTGATGCGCTTTGGCGGCTGCCACCCGGCTATCCACGTCCAGGCCGACGTTCGCCGCACCCGGCTGATTGGGACGACGCAGGTTTATGAAGGCGGCGTCATGATGGTACGCGCCCGCGACCCCATCTACAAAATGTCGCACCTCAAGGGTAAGAAGATTGGCCTCTCCAAGAGCCAGAACGTCATCAAGAACGATTGGTGGCGCGTCCAGGAAGAGCATGGCATCGAGCTGATGCTCATGCTGAACGACATGACCCGCGACGACGTGCAGATCGTGGAGTTCCCCTACCCGGATGACTGGTACGACAAGCCCGAGATGATGACGCCGATGGAGAACCCGAATGAGTATCAGTTGAAGCGCGACCATAAGCATGACCTCGCGTTTCGTCCGCTGGAGACCGCTCTGGAAAAGGGCACCATCGACGCCATGTATAGTCAAAGCAAGGTCCTGAGCGTGCTCTCGGAGACAACCGGCAAGTTCAAGTCCATTGAGGACCTCTCCCGGTACCCGGACTGGACTCTGCAGGGGGCGGCGAACGTCCCGGCGACCCTCACGGTCACCGATGTGGCGTGCGAGAAGCACCCGGAACTGATCGTCGCGCTCCTGAAGGGTCTGATCAAGGTGGGGCGCTGGGCCAACGCACATCGGCGTGCCGCCTCGGCTATCCTCAACAAACAGACCTATTACCGGGATGAAGAAGATACGTATGAAGGCATCCGGCGCGTCGAGTTTGTGCCTATCCTGTCGCCCATCAACCTGCAAACGCTCCAGATCAACAAGGACTTCATGCTGAGCCACGGTTACATCGCGAACGATTTCGACGTGTTCAAGTGGGCCGCGCCGGAGTTCCTCGAAAAGGCTGCCAAGGAACTGCTCGAAGAGGAATGGAAGACGCGCTCCACGGCCAAACTTCCCAAAGCCGCCGCCCCGCTGTTTGGCCGGGTCGGCTGACCGAGTGGCCAT
>CAYUVH010000067.1:0-72204 GCA_964448135.1 uncultured Verrucomicrobiota bacterium
GCTGACGAGGGTGGTGGCCGCACCGGCGCCCTGGACGGTCACCGCCTTGTTGATGCCCACGTCCTCGGTGTAATTGCCCGCCGCCACATTCACCGTGCCGTTGGCCGCCACCGCCGTCACCGCCGCCTGGATCGTCGCAAAGGCGTTGCAGCCGACGACATACGGACCCGACGCGCCATTGTCAGGGAAGTTTACCGGCGTCCCGTCCGATTTGCCGACATAATCATCGTCCACATACACCACGGTCTTGGGTGAATCGCAAATCGTGACGTAGAAGGTGCAACTATTCGTGTTGCCGCTGCTGTCGGAGGTGGTGGCGGTCACCGGGGTCGTGCCTACATTGAAGGTGCTTCCGGAGGCAGGAACGCAAGTCACCCCCACACCGCCATCGCAACCGTCAGCCGCGGTGGGACAAACGAATGGAGCGATGGTGGGACCGGTGCCGGAGAAAACGAAATTCGTGCAACCGGACAGAACAGGAGGCGTGACGTCGTTGACCCAATAGTCGACGGAGCAGAGCGTACTGTTGGTGGCGGCGTCCGTGACGGTAACGGAAATCGGATGCGACCCCTTGCCACTCACCGTGCTGCCCTGCACCGGAATTTGAGCGACCAGGAGATTCGCCTGGGCGGTGCAGTTGTCCGAAGACAGCGCCCGGACCAGGGCTCGCACGTCCGGAACAATCGCATTGCAGCTCGCATCCGCGTTGTTGGTCTGCGGCGTCACCGTGCAACTGACAATCGGAGCGATGGTATCGTCAACGACGAGTATCTGATTGCAACTGGTGCTTTGGCCGCAAACATCGGTGATGGAATAGGTTCGGGTCACGCTGCCGTCGGTCGGGGGATGCGTCGTGTCCATCGAACTGAAGGCGGTCACCGAATTGGCTGAAACTACGCCACCCAAGGTTAAGAATGCGGCTAAATCAGGCGCCGGCACGACGATATCCGCGGGGCATTGCACCGCTGGCGGATTGGGCGGACAACTGATCAAGAGTCCACCGGATTGGGCAAAGGTGACCGTGCCGCTCAACAGTTTGTTGATGTCATCCGTAGCAGTGGCGCCGAAGCCGTCGTTCTCAGCGAGGGCAGTGCCGCCCGTGTTCTCGATTGCCCAGGGCAGCGCGTTGTCAAAGCCGTAACCGGAAAGATCGTTGCCACCAGCGCTGGAACCATTCAACCCACCACCCGTGAGCAGACCCGTGAGGTTGCCACCGGCACAATCACCCGCATCCGCCTTTGCACCCGATTCAACCTTGAGGCCGGCTTCCGTGTCGCCGGTAAGACTGTTGTTTTCGAGCAAGGCCTTGGCGCCGGCGCCGCTAACGAGAACACCAACCACGTTTGCCGGCACGCTCGCAACATTTTGCTTGAGCGTTGCCGTGCCAAAAACACCAACACCAACTCCACCATCACTCAGAATGGAATTAAGGATGGAAGCACTCGCCGAGGAAGAAGCGACTTTCACTCCATAGGAGGCCCCTGGCCCGGTAGTCTTCAGACCGTCAACCGTCACATTGTTCGCCCCGATTTGGATGATCCCGTTGGCGTCCGTCGAGGACATGATGGACTCGGCGTTGCGCGCCCCACGGGCATCCGCGCCCGCATTGAGCTGGCTCTTGAGTGTGAAGCCTGCCTTGCTGATCGCCACAGATTCGGCGTAGCTCCCCGCCACCACGATAACAGTGGGAGTGGCGCCGGTCGTCATGTCGTGGCCTTCCTGCACCCGCGTACCCGCGCCCGTCTGCGCGCTGGCCTGGTCCACCCACAAAATTCCGAAGTTGCCCTGGAATCCAGCGGTGCCGCCCGAAGTATCCGTGCCCACGCCAAGCCAAGGGGTATAGTCTACCGTCCCAACCATGTGAGCGGTGAGGAATGCAGGATCGCTGCTGCCCCACCAATTGCCCGAAGCGTTCAACGTGCCGGCGCTTTGCCGGGCCAGCAGGCCGCTCGGATTGCCGTTATTGTCCACCGAGCAGTTCGTCACGGTAAGCGAGGGACCCGTCGGGCCCGTGTCCGCGTCCGCGTCCAACGCCGTGACCGTGTATGGCGCAGTGACAGTGGCCGGGTTGGTGACAAAACATTCGGTTACGGTCATCTGCGACCCTTTGCGCGCGATAATCCCGAAGCCTGGATTCCCGCCAGTGCCGTATGGATCGAAGCCGTTGCCGCTGAGGCTGGACCGCGTCACACTGGCGACCGCGTTGGAGCCGCTGATGAAAATACCACGGTTGGTGTTTCCACTAATCACGCAGTTCTGAACGGTAACCTGTTGCCTGACGCCCACAGCCGTCGAAAAGTCAGCGAGGTTGATACCGGCGCTGTCCTGGCTGACTTTGCCGGCTCCCGTGACGGTGACGTTCGTGATGGTGCCAATCACAGTCTTGGACGTATCACTGCCTCCCGAATAAACATACACGCCAGCATGAAGGTTGTTCGCGGGATTCGCGGGATGATTGCCCGCAAAACCGGAGACGGTCAGATTGTCCACGAGAAAAGTGGAGGCGCTGTAACTGCTGAAGGTCTGCGGATTCAGGTTAACGACGGACACGCCTTGCATGGCGCCGGTCACCGTGCCGGCACGAATGGCTGTCGCAGCGGAGGCATTGAGTCCGTAGAGCAGATAGCCATAGAAAGGACCGCTAATCCCGTTGCTGCTGACCACCGGGGCCAACGTACCGGACACTCCATTAACGAACACGCCGATGGTTGGGTTTGGACCCGCCATCTGGTTGATCAATGTAATGCAGTTGCGCTCGAGGGTCATGGTGTCCGTCGCGGTCGTAACCAACGATTCGATATCCGCGCCGGCTGCGCCAGCCGTGATCGCGTTGTTGCGAATCGCCACGGCAATATGATTTATGTCACGTACGCCAATGGCGCCGACCAGGGCGAAGCCATCCAGCGTCACACCGTCCGCGGTGATGTCCACCGCAATGCCGACCCCACCGTTGATGGTGCTCTCTGAGGCGCGACTTCCGCAGCCATCCACGCCCTGATTGTTGCCGAGCAACGTCACGGCCTTGTTGGCGATTACATTTTCGCTATAAGCCCCAGTCCCCGGCGCGACGTGAACGGTGCCTCCGGAGGCGACGGCGTTGACAGCCGCCTGAATTGTTTTGAAAGCGTTGAATCCGATATACAGCGTTCCTGAGCCGGAATAGGGCCAATTCACCGTCTGGCAACCTGTGGGATAACCCGAATCCACATAAACATCGTTAGGAGCCGCTGGCGCATTAATGGTTACAGTGGCAACACAGGTAGAGGAGTTTCCGTTAATATCCGTGACGGTATTTGTGACGTTCCTGGAAGGAATGTCGCAGAAGTTGAATGTCGTGCCGGTAACATTGGTGCTGGCAATGCCGCAGTTGTCCGTCGCGCTGGCCACCAGGGAACGGATTTCCGCGGAACTCAGACTGTAATTGCCCGTGGAGTCCAACGTGATGCTGAAATTCTGGCAAGCTATGGAGGGCGGAGTGACATCGTGCACGGTAAATGACACGATGCAGGCATTCGTGTTGCCGGCCGCATCGGCCACCGTCACGGTAATCGGGTGCGAACCATCCCCGCTGACGGTGCTGCCCGCGGCTGGATTTTGTGTAAGCACCAGCGAACCATTCGGGGTACAATTATCCGAGGACTGCTCCCGGACCATCGCAGTCACATCCGGCACCGTTGCCTGGCAACTGGCGTCGGCATTCGCGTTGGTCGCAGCCACGGATCCACAGGCAATTGTCGGTGCCGTCGCATCTGCAGTGATCACAATGCTGCTGTTCGTCGTTGCAAAATCGGAACTGGCGGTCGAGTTCACCGCCTTGACCGTAAAAGCGGTTGTTCCCCCAGCCGTGGGGCAAGAGGCAGACAACGTCAAGGTGGCGGACTGAGAGTTATCGAACACATTAGTGCTAAACGACACCTGAGTGGGACTAAAGGACGCGCTGACCCCTGCTGGCAGCACCGTTGTGATGCTCAGATCCACGCTGAATGCTCCGCTGCCAGGGAAGCCGATGCCGCGATTCACAGTGATGGAGTAGGTGGCGTTGCTGCCGGCGGCGACGGGGTTCGGCGTCTGCGAACCCACCACCACGTTGCCCACCTTGGGACTGGCGTGTGCGCCGGCCGTGACCAGAAGAATGAGAGCCGTGAGGCATGCGAAGGCTGTCGTTTTGACAACGAAGGCGGAAAACGAGGCCGCACCCTTTTTGATTCCGCGGTTTCTTTTCTCTATGCAGTTCATAAATATCTCCTGTTCACGATCACCCTTCAGGTCCAAGATAACGCCTTCCCTTTGCAGCTCGATTGCCGAAACGCGTGGAATACTGTCTGAGGTTGCTGACTTGAAAGAAGAGAGTAACCCTGTTTGTAACTTCCCGTTCCGCCCTACACTGCGGCGCATGCTCTTCATAATACTCCGAATCACCGATGCCCGAGAAACGCGGGTCTCAACTCAGTACTACCACCTTGTGAAAGGCAAACCCCATCCCCCCGGCCTAGCCAATTTGTCGGCTCGGAGGAACGGACTCCCCTGATGGATTTCCTGGTTGAAGACGTGATATCAGAGAGCCGTAATCTTGACTATCGGGGCGGATAGCTGATTATCAGCTAAGAGAACTTCCTAGCAGGCTGAGATACGCAGGTTGCAGCTTCGGGAATGCTCCCGAGGCAGGCCACTTATCTGGCTACCGTAGAGATTTGTGCGCCGTGCCTTGCCAAAGCGGCCTGAGCGGTTTGCAGGGCTTGAACACTCGCCGTGTCCGTAGTCACCGAAAGCAATTGATTAATGAGCCCGGCTTGCCGTGTCATTTGCTCGGAACTCATGCCTCCAGCGGGAGGCGCCGTGAAGAAATTCTGGTTGCCATCAGCAATGTGAAAAACCTTCTGCTCGTTGTTATCGGCCTTTACCATTGCGCGGATCGAAAGAGAATCGACATACTGCATCTGGCCTCCCGACAGGATCGCCGTGAGATTCGCCCACCCATAGGCGGATATATTGTTTGCCTGGGCCAGCGCGAGCAGGGTGGCGCGGGCATCCGCATTCTCGCCCGCCGCCTGCGTCAACGCCATGAGCGCGGGAACGTTCGCGACCTGTCCGCCGCCGGTATTGGATACCAAATCAATCAATGCAGGAATGCCCGCTCCATCGGGCAGCTGGCCAAGCGCAATGACCGAATAGTACTGGTACTTCCCCGCAACGCCCTGAATATCCGCCACAGCATTCGCGCCGCCATAGAGGGTCAGAATCTGGAACAGCGCCGCGACTTCCGTTTGATTCACTTTGTCACTATTCGCCACACTTAGAGCCTGACGTGAAGCGTCAAGAATCTGCGGCCCATACTGACCAGGAGCGGCTTGATCCAAACTCCGGGCCAGCGCGGCCAGGTCATGAGGGTCATTTGAATTCTGTAATGTTCCCAGCAACACACCGACCGCCCCCGCCCCACCGATTTGAACGAGCGCATCGTAAAGGGACGCCCGGATCGAAGCAAAACCGAGGGCTTGAGCGTCCTCGCTGCCGAAGGTTAAATCCACATTCTTTTCCAGAAATTCTTGAATCGCAGGGATAGCGGCTTCACGTTGACCCACCAAATCCTTCAATCCCTGTTTCCACGCCGAGATTTCCGCCACTGTTCGGGGCACACCTGATTTGTCCAGACTGACAATATTGTTCACCAGTAACGTCGCGTACGCGGAAGGTGCCGGCCGGCCGGGTGCCGGAGTGGGAGCCGGCTTCGAAACCGCCGATTGTGGCGGCTTCGACAGGGGCTCGATAACGGCTGGGGTGGCGGGCGACGGCGCTGTCCCCGGCACCGCCACTCCTCCGTCCAATTGTGTACCTACGCCATCAATTGGCAAAGGCTCGGGCAGATTCGATTCACCCGTTGCTTCAACCGCCGCTGGCGCTCTGGTTCTTCCCCAATAGATCAACCCCATCGCCGATACAGCTATAATCAAGACTAGGGAGATACGTATCCAATCATTTCCATGGCCTGATACCGGATTATTGGGACCCATTCGGCGAAGTGACATCGGATTATCAATAGTGCAAAGCTAAATAACCAACAATCAGGGCATCTCCCCTAGGCCAGTTTAAGCATATTTCCTAGCAGCTTTGTGGGAGTATATCTTGAGCGGTCGGGAAGCACGTCGTAAGCCGGATGACATGACGTGGTTCATGTAATGCTTTCCGCTACATACCGCTGGAATGCCTGCCCTCAATCGCATAACACTGACATCATGAGCGCACCCCTGATTCCCGCATAAACACTAACCCTGCCGGGAGGAGTCAGATCCGGAGCCGCGGCGGGAGTCAGCAGCTCGGCTGTCCAGCATTTGGGGCGGTATGAACACTTGTTCTCGCACCCACTCATTGGCGAAGTGGACCAATTCCGCAGCTCCCTTAAGCCCGAGCTTCCGCTTGATGTTTTCGCGATGGGTTTCGATTGTCTTGATGCTCAGCTTCAAATCCAGGGCGACCTGCCGGGTACTCTTTCCTGCACCCAGTGATTGCAAGACGTGCAATTCCCGATCCGTGAGGCTGTTAATGTCGGATCGAGAGGCTTTGGTTGGTTTGCCAACAAACTTGTGCAACAGGCGGGCAGCCATCGCGCGGGTGAGATACACTTCCCCCCGCAAAACAGTTCGAATCGCCTCGAGCAACTCCTCGGCCGCTTGCTCCTTGACCACATAACCCAGCGCGCCGCAATGCAGCGCCCTTTCAACATACAACGGCGCGTCATACTGGGAGAGAATGAGAATGCGCAAAGCGGGATTACGCATTCTAAGAGACTTGATCAACTCCAGGCCATCGGCGCCCTTCAGGCGGAGATCGAGAATAATGATATCTGGTTTGAGCCTGGCGGCATCCGCCAGGACATCGGCGGCGCTGCTGGCCTCGCCACAGCAAACCAGATCGCTTTGCTGATCAATCAACCGAATGAGACCTCCGCGGACTACCGGGTGGTCATCCACCACCAACACCCTTGACGATTTACTCATACAGGCAGCGAAGCCCGTTTCCATCAATTTCATTTGCAGTTCCGTTCATTACCCAGTGATACGTCATCATTTCCCAGCCACGAGCGGCTCTACCACGTGATTACATCCATCTCTGAAAACGGGATTTCCACTCGTCCCTTTCAGTTCAGCAGAACGAAGACTTCCCGGCAATAAGGATTATTCCGGAATAAAGACTAGGATATATTCCTAGAGATCTATTATATCCACATTTACTGCGCGACGCCTGATATCGTCATCGCGTTTCGCATGTAGAGATACTTATAGATGGTATTGCACTGCTGGTAGTGGTGCAGATATTTCCCTCTCAACCGGTTTTGGGATCACGCCTTTTAACATGCCGACAGGTTTATGAATTGGCGCGCCCTATCATCCAACCTCGATGGCATCCCCTCCGCGTGGGTTTATTCCTTAAATGTGTGGATGGATATTCCGCGCCGGGCACCCTCTCGTTGCGTTTCTCCCTGCGCGGCTACGCGGCCCCCGCGATTCTAAAAGGCAGCGCACAGCAAATCTCGCTCCCACCTCCCGGCTGGGAGAGAATCTTGATGCTCGCGCCAATGGATTCAGCTCGGTAACGCATCACTCGCAAACCCATTCCCGGACTGCTGTGGCCGGTCGGATCGAATCCTTTTCCGTCATCCTTGATTTGCAGCTGAAGTGAATGGTTTTTCCTCTGTAGACCAATCTCGATTCTTCTGGCTTCACCATGCCGGACCGCGTTGTGGATTGCTTCCTGAGCGATCCGGTACAGCTCCAGGCCAATTTGTGCCTCCACTTTGAGATTGGGATCCGGGGATGAAATCACGCACTCCGTATCGAAAAAGCGGCTGCTTTCATTTGCAAGATTCTGCAGGGCAGCGGCCAGTCCGCTGACTTCCACATCCACCGGCGCCATACCCCGTGCCAGGATGCGCGCCTGGCTGATGGCCTGGCTCATGAGGGTGGCCAATTCCCGGGCTTCATCCGCCTGCGGCAGCCCGGCGGCAGAAAGGCTTTGCTCCAAAGCCTTGGCGCGAAAGGCAATCCCGGCCAGATACTGGCCCAAGCCATCATGCAACTCATGTCCGATTCGCCGGCGCTCCTGAGTGCTGGCCTCCAGGATCTCGCGCTCGAGTTGCTTGCGCTCGCTGATGTCCCGCACCCGCCCTTGTACGCCAATCTGGCGACCGGTCTCGTCAAGGATTGGCCCGCAGGTGCTCGAACTCCACTTGGTTTGCCCGGTTTTGGTGATCAACTGAAATTCCACCTCGGAACAGACCTTGCCGACGTACAAAGCGTCCCAAAGTTTGAGCATTTTATCCCGGTCTGCAGGATGGACCCAGCTGAGGAAACCTCTTTCCCGGATTTCGTCAAAAGTATAGCCGGTCAAACCGGTGAGGGCCGGATTCGCGTAAACGGGCCGGCGGTCCATGTCACTGGCAAAAATCGCATCTGTCGAATTCTCACTGATCAGCCGATACTTTGCCTCGGCTTCCTTCAGCGCCTCCGCCGCCTGAATGCGTTGCAGAGCACCGCTGCAAATGTCTGCCATGGATTGAAACACCTCCAAGTCCTCCTGGTTATAGGCTCGTGGCGTAAAGCTTTGAATGGAAATCACGCCGATGACCAGACCATTCAGGCGGACAGGTACAAACATTAGGCTTGCAGCGTGGCGGGTAACGTTCCCGAAAGGTACAAACTCCAATCCCTCAGGCAGAGGCCTGGTGCGGTCTATCAACTCCGCACCAAGATTGATCACACGGCGCATCATGGGGCTGGGAATCGGAGACAGGCACTTCAAGGGAAAGCGCATTCGTTCGCCCGCAACCGTGTCGAGCGTCAACAGGGGAATGATCCTGTCCTCTTCAGTAGAATAAAGAACGGCAAAGCCGGCATCCCAACCGAAAAGCTCCGAACCGATGTCAAAAATGACTTCTGCCGCTTGTTCGCGTGTATCCGCCACGCTCAGGCGATGGCTCAATTGCGAAAATGCCGCGCCACGCTTTTCCGCGCGCTTGCGTTCGGTTATATCCTTCGCAATCCCCACTATGCGCGATATTTTTCCGAATTCGTCTCGGACGGGAAAGGAGCGGTCCTGAATCCACCGGATGGAAGCATCCGGTCTCTGAATGCGGTAAACCTCTTGGTACTGGCCGGTGGATTCGGCTGCCTCGACGGCATTCCGCACCCGTTCCCGATCTTCCGGATGGATCGCTTCCAGCCAGTCCCTCGGCGAGGCGTAAAGACTTTCGCAACTGCGCCCCCAGATCTCCTGGTAGGCCGGACTGACGTAGATCACCTCCCGCATCGCCGGGTCCGTAATCCAAAAAGCGTCCCGGATATTCTCCGTCAATTGACGATAGTTGTGTTCGTTTATCCGCAGCTCTGCCGTCGTTGCCTGCAGCCGCGCAATGGTCTGAATTCGCGCCAGAAATTCGTCCCGGCCGATGGACTTGGGCATGTAGTCATCCGCCTCCGGCTCCAATTCGGAGGGCTTCCGACCGCCCAGAGTGGCTTTCCCAGACATTAGAACCACGAAAGTGTCCGCTAACGTAGCCTCGGCCTTGATCCGCCGGCACAATTCCGGTCCTCCAGAATCGGGCAGGGTCACGTCCAATAGCACTATATCTGGATGGTGCTCCCTAACCGCATTTAGTCCTTCCCGTCCCGTCGAGACTCGTAACACATCGTATCCTGCCTCCACCAACCACTGGGAAAGCTTTTGGACCACCGACGTAGCGTTATTCGCAAAAAGAATTCGCGCAGACTGTTTCATAGAAAGCATTTGTGTCCCCCTGAGCTCATTCTAATTCCGGAGTGATAACCCGTGCCGCCTGAAAAATCAATTTCGAGCTCTTCGCTGCTGCCGGGGCAAAGCTGGACACACTGGATGGGTTGCCACCTGCTCAATGCGATGGGTGATGAACCCCGCGTCGACGAGGAGCCGCGTGATCAGATGGTGTCAGTAATGGTCACCGTGGAGCACGGTGACCATGTATTCCTTCATGTCGGATGGAACGTCGATGACTGTGTCTGGAATTCTTGGGTCGAAATCCGTGGTCGGGCGGGCCGTGCGTCTGCGCCTCATAGGTCTTAATAGGTCGCGGGCCAGCGGGTTGGAATTCGGGTTTGACAGAACGCGGCTTCGGGTCACATTCCTGCGCACAGCTTTTGCGCTTACCGTTGTGAGCAAGCCTGCCAATGTTCCCCCGCCGACGGCACCCAATGCCGGGCGTGATTTGACCGCCGAATCCGGCCAAGCCGGAGTGGTGGTGCTGGAAAGCCGTCAGAGCCCGGGGAGCTCTGAACAGCCCAAGGATGTTTTCGCCCGCTTTTTCCTGGTCGTATCCGGAAAAGCGAGTTGGGAATGCGGGCAGCGACGTTACCTTTTGGGTCCGGTCACACTCTGTCATGTGCCAGCCGGCCTGGCGGTGCAGCAGCAAACGATCAACAAGGAAGAGGTGCTTGCCTACGTCATCCGTTATCGGCCGGAACTCCTTTCGCCAGCTTTGGGCAGCCAGTTGGCCGCCCTCGGCCTGGTACCGCTGGATTTGGGCTACACCACCGTCAACCAGGCGCGCGTGGTTCGGTCGATTTTTCAGGAAATGCTCTTCGAGCAGGAATCCCGGCAGGAAGGCTGGGAGGTCATCCTGCATTCCCGCCTGATGGACGTGGCGGTGCGCACCTTGCGGCTGGCGCGGCGAAAGGGCGGAAGAAGCCTGCCCGTGTTTGAACCGGGCAGCGACAGCACGGACCGCGTCGCGCGCTACGCCCTCCGGCTGAAGTCCCAGTTTTTCCGGCAGGAAACCATGGTGGAAGCGGCGCGGTCGGTGGGGCTGAGCGGTCGGCAATTCACGGAGTTGTTTCGCAAGGTTACCGGCGAAAGCTGGCGTCAATACATCCTGAGCCTCCGGCTGAAGCATGCGGCCAGCCTGCTTGCGGATACGGATCGATCGGTCAGCGCGGTCGCGTTTGAATCCGGCTTTGAAGACCTTTCCAACTTTCACCACCTGTTCAAGACCCAATACGGCTGCTCGCCGCTGGCTTATCGCGAGCAATACCAGGTAAGGTTGCCGGCCAAGCTCATCCCCGCCGCCGATGCGCCCACCAGCGGCACCCCGGCCAAAGGTTTTCGTTTTCGCGGCATGAAAGGCTGGTCGTGGACACCGGCGCAATACCTTGAAGAAATTCCGGTCCTGGCGGGACTACGGATGAATTTCCTCATGAACTGCTACCGCTCGATGAGCGTTTCGCGGCCAGGCGAACCCTGGCGTAATGAGTGGTGGCGGCCTATGTCGAAGGAGCGGAAGCAGGAATTTGCCCGGATAATCGCCAATTGCCGCGAAAACGGCATAATTTTTTGCCTGGCGCTGCATCCGCAACTTGCCTCGCCGCGGCCGCTGGTCCCCGGCAGCGAGAAGGATTTGGAGCTCTTTTACCAGCACTATGCCTGGGCGCAGGACCAGGGAGTGGAGTGGTTTGCGGTTTGCCTGGATGACACCAGCTGGGGTGCGGAGGGCCCGTCGGCTTTTGGCACCAGCCACTCGGTGTTGGTCAACGCCATTCATCAAAAACTGTGCGCCGTGAATGAAAAATCCAAAATGATTTTCTGCCCGGCGTTTTTTTGGGGTGACGGCACGAATCCAGAGCACGCCGCCTACCTCTCGGCCGTGGGGAAGAATCTGCACCCGGATGTCTATGTATTCTGGAACGGCGACGCCATCGTGACTCCACGCGTCACCCGGGTGGCGGCGCAAAGTTTTCGCGAAGTGGTGCGGCATCGCCTGTTTCTCTGGGACAACTACCCGGTGAACGACGGCAGTCCAACCATGCACCTGGGGCCGTTGAACGGCCGGGAGCCGGATTTATGCGAAGTGGTTGAAGGTTACCTCAGCAACGCCATGTGCAGCCAGAACCAGATCAACCGGCTTCCGCTGGCCACCTGCGCTGATTACGCGAGCGATCCCGCCGCTTACAAGCCTTCACGATCCATCGGCCAGGCCATTCTGCGCCTCTGCCCGAATGTCCAGGGCCAGGGCGTCCTCAAGGAATTGGTGGAAGCTTACCCGGGGTTCATAGTCGCCGGGGGCGGCACGGGAACCAATCCGGTGCGGGCAAAATTCGGCGGCACGCTCAACCAGGACCACTCGATGGCCACCAGCCGCCGGTTCGTTCAGCAAATGGAGGATCTGGCGGCGCGGCTCGCGAAATCGCTCCCCACCGAGTTCCTCGACGCGCGCAAGACGTTGCTTGATGATATTGCCTGGATGAACGAGCAACTCGCCCGTCTCGAGCCCTTTGCGTCGGCCAGATAAGCCCGCCAGCTGACGCTTCGAGGTCCTGGCTGCTTTTCGCCGGAGCGTTCCCACGGCATTTCCCGCCGGATTTCACTATCTCTCAAAATACCAATGGGCCCCGCTTGAACCCACAAGACCCCTCAGGGTGAGGGGTCTAGACTGGGAAATCTCATTACAGCCTTTCTGTTCTGCGAACCTGGCCGGAATTCTTTTTGGCCAGGCGCAAACCCGCAGGGCCGTTTGAGCAGCGCTGCTTAAAAAACAACCGAACATGGCAATGAAAAGAAACCCGACCCAAATCAGCATCTTCCTGGCTGTCCTCGCCCTCTTCCTGACCCAGATCGGCCAGGCAGCCACCAATATCTGGACCGGCGCGAGTGGCACGGATATCAATTGGTCCACCTCGGCCAATTGGGACATTGGCGTTCCCACCTCGGCGGACAACGCCGTTTTCTCCACCAATCTACCAGCGCCTGACGCTTTCACCGTCAATAATACGGTGGATGGCAATTTCACCATAAATTCTCTCACCTACAACCTCGCCGACCCGGCGAACTTGTATAATAACACAGCCATCGCCGATGGGGTGACCCTGACGGTTTCCAGCACCGCCGCCATCGATGCATTGATGGTTGGTTCAGGTCAAAGCCTGACGAACCTCAATACGCGGGCGACCATTTCGGGCTTGAATGGCAGCCTGGTGGTGCAGGACCCGAATGGCAATTTCAACGTCCGGCAAGGCGGCTTCTTCAACTTCGCCGGCACCGCCTCCCTGGATATGTGGGGACTTAGCAACGTACTCATTGCCACCTCCAAGCTGCTGGTTGGTGGCGACGGTAGCAACGGCGACCCCACCCGCGATCGCGCCAGCGGGCGGCTCACACTGGCACAAAACACCACCATTACCAACACTTTAACCGCTTCCGCGAATCCGCCGGGCATCACGGTCGGCTTCTGCAACGGCAACGGCGGCCCGTCGAGCGAACTCAAGCTTGGACTCACCAATTATATCTACAGTGATTCGGGCATTGGAATCGGGCTCAATCGCTGCACCGCCACGTTCGGCTTCAATTCGTACGGTTCCTATGCCTATTTCCGCAACACGGCGGGCACCGGCCGGCAAAGCAAATGGGAAATCGGTGATGGCTCCCTGCTGCCTTATTCGGGTAATGCCACTTCCGGCACCGCGGATTTCACCGGCAGTTACATTGACGCCCAAGTGGATCAACTCGTCCTCGGACGCAGCGTCAACGACAACCGGGGCGTGCTCACCGGTGGCAGCACCGGGACGCTGACCATGGATAACGGTGTCCTGAACCTCAACACCGCGCTGATTGGTTATCAAATTTCGGATTACGGCGCGCGCGCCGCGGGAACCCTGAACATCAATGGCACGGCCCAATTGGTGGTGAACACCTCCCTGCAACTCGGACGATTCATGGCCTCCGACCCCACCAACGGCCTGAGCTGGGCCGTGCTCAATATCAACGGCGGATCGGCTTCGGTTAATGGCAACATCACCACCACCACGAGCGCGGGCAATACGCTCAATGACAGCGAAATCAACGTCAACTCCGGCAGTTTTTATGTGAAAGGCACGGTCGGCCCGCTTTATCAGTTCACCATGGCGAGCGGAACCACCAACACGTTCGACCTTGGCACGACCCCCAACCCCGGTGCGCCGATTTGCGTCGTGACGAACCTGAGCAGCGCGGCCCCGGTCTATCTGAATGTCCAGGGCACGGCTTTGGACCTGGGGACGATTCATCTCATCCAATACGCCAGCTATTCGGGCGACATCAGTGATTTTGTGACCTCGATCCCGGGCACCACCTTCGGTTACTTCACCAACAACACCGCCACCCTCACCATCGACCTCGTCATCACGAACACGGCCACGTTTTCCTGGAACGGCCGGACGAACGGAGTAAACGTGGGCGAATGGGACATCGGCCTCACCGCGAATTGGAAGTCCAACAACCTGCCCGTTGTCTATGCGACGAATAACAACGCGTTGTTTGATGATTCCGCCCAGGGAACCACCACCGTGAGCCTCAACACCAACGTGCCCGCGCCAACGGTTCTCTTCAAAAATGTGGCCAAAAACTACACCATTAGTGGCGCCGGCCAGATCACCGGCACCGGCGGCATCACCAAGAATGGCGCCGGCACCGCGACGATCTCCAACACCGGGGCGAATACTTTTTCAGGCGCGGTCGCCATCAACGGCGGCACGCTTCAGCTTGGCGGGGCGAACGATCGTCTGCCGACGAATTCAACCGTCACCCTGGCGAATTCCAACGGCGTGGTGCTCGACCTGAATGGCTTCAGCCAAAATGTCGGGGTCCTCAATGGCGGCGGCGCCAATGGTGGCGAAGTCAAACTGGGGTCGGGCGTGCTCAATTTCCGAGGCGCCTCGGCCAGCGTCTTCGCCGGGCGGATTACCGGTACGGGTGCGCTGACGTACAGCAACGCCAACACCGCAATTCCGGCCAGCCTGACGCTCTCGGGCAGTAATGGCTTCACTGGTGGCACGATTATCGCCAGTAATGGCCTGGTTATCTGCGCCAACACCATTGGCAGTGCTTTGGGCACCGGCCCGATCATTGTGCGGCCGGCCGCCAACGGTTCGGCCAACGGGACGGCTTTTGGTCTCCAATTCGGAAATGGCACCGCCGGCTCCGTGGGCAGCGTGAGCCAATCATCCATTTTGGACAGCAACACCGTCTTTTTCGCTTACGGAGCGGATGTCTCCTTCACCAACTCCATCGTAGGCACCGGGGCGCTGGTGGTCAACATGGTCAATAGTGCCCGGTGCACGGTTGCAGGATCGAATGCCTTCACCGGCCGGCTCCAACTTAACCAGGGCAAGCTGCGTATCACCAACAACGTGCCCTTCGGCCCGAACACGGCCGCCGCCGCGGTCGTGCTGGGCAACTCGCAATCAGATCAGACGAAGCAACCGACGCTCGAGTTGGCTGGTAACATTACCTTCACCCGCCCCATATCCGACGCCTGCCAGGGTGGCGCACAGAACCAGCCGCGCCATTTAGTCAACATCAGCGGGACCAACACCATCACCGGCCAGATCGCCGGCATCTCGGGCGGCACAGACTGGGTTTACGACTCCGACGCCGGCCGCATGATCTTCACGGGGCGCTGGACCAATTCCTTCACCACCGCCTGGGTTCAAAAGAATATCTGGCTCCGCGGCTCCGGGGATGGCGAGTTCCGCGGACCGATCCTGATCGGCATCGGGTTCACCGGGACCAATTACCTCTACAAGACCGGCACCGGTAGCTGGACTCTGGGCGGCACCAACACCTACAACGGCCCCACTACCATCAGCAACGGCGTCCTTTACGTGAACGGCCGAAACATCACGCCACCGCAGGCATCCACGGACACCAACGTCTATGTCCGCGCGGCCGGCACGCTCGCGGGCAACGGCATACTGGCCGCCTCTCCGCTCGTGCTGGTGGACGGCACGCTGACACCCGGGCCGGGACCCAATACCATCGGCACTCTCACCATCAGCAACAAGCTGACGCTGAACTCCGGCGCCACCTGCAACCTGCTCGTCGCCAACAATGGGAGCCCGGTCAACTCCGGTGTCGCCGGGCTCAGTTCGGTCACGTTCGGAGGAACTTTAAATGTGGCCCTGGCTCCCGGGCGGCTGGTGGGCGGTGAAGTATTCACCTTGTTCAGTGCGGCTGCTTACTCCGGAAATTTCAGTGCGACCAACCTCCCCGCGCTGGAATCGCCGCTGACCTGGGACACCAGCCAGCTCGGCAATGGCCTGCTCTCCGTCAGCGGCACGGTGGCCGACAAATCCATCGGTCCCCTCCAAACCGTGGGCGTGGGCCCCGGCGGCTACACGCTCGGGGGCTACAGCGTGCTCACGAATTGGAACTATCGCGTCCTGGCCAGCACGAACATATCGCTGCCGCTGGCCTCCTGGACCCAGGTCGGCAACGGCACCTTCGCAGGGGGTGCCTACACATTTACGGACACCACCGCGACGAATTACCCGCTTCGGTTTTACGTCGTCGTTTCTCCGTAAGTTACAATGCAAACCGTTGGGGCGCCGCAAGTTGGGTGCGGCGTCCCGACGGTTCATTACGTTTTTGGTGCTCTGATGTTGAAAATGAAAGCCGTCGTTGGGGAAAACTTGGGCTGTATACGCCGCCGTGTTTCAGCCCGGGGATTCACGCTGATTGAGTTGCTGGTTGTCATCGCCATCATCGCGATCCTGGCGGCCATGCTGTTGCCGGCCCTGAGCCGGGCCAAGGCGAAGGCGCAGGCCGTGAAATGCGCTTCCAACATGCGAAACTGGGCCATGGCCAATGTGATGTACGTCAGCGACAATCTGGAGGCTGTTCCCTATTTCGCCGAGGCGTTCGCCGATTTCTCCCACAACTACGTCTTCGACTCGCTCGCGCCCTATCTGGCCAAGCTGACGACCTCGGGCTACGTGAATTCCGAGGCTTACCACATGGAAGTGCGCAAATGCCCCGGCGGCTCCTATGGTCCCGTCCCTTTCCAAGCCTCGTCGCCCTCGACCGATACCAATTGGAATTGCTGGATTGGTTGCAACTTCGGGACTTCGAAATGGTCCGCCAATCCCGCCTACCCGGCCGCGCCGTTTTATTATCATCAAGAGAACGGGTACACCACGTCGCCTTTGAAAATGTCCCAGGTGAAAAAGCCTTCCGCATTAATGATGTTCACGGATACCAGCGACTACTACGTTTATTCGCCGTTGGTTTATCCGTTCACCAGTACCAGCAGCAGCGGGGGCCCGGGGGACCCGCTCATTGGCATGCCGTTCGGACCATTCGATCACGGCCGGCCAACTGTTCATAACCAGGCATCGAACACAGCCCTGTTGGATGGCCACGTGGAACGGGTGACTTATCGCAGCCTTTGGTGGGTGGACAATCGCGGCAATGTCACCCACCCTTTCTGGTATGTGGACGGATCACATTAGCTTCGTTTTTCTGCCGCTTAAAAAATGCCTGCGTAGGCCGGCCCGCCTGGAAAAGGCGGTGGAAGGCTTGCGACCTCGCTCGGCCTTTACCCTGATCGAGTTGCTCGTGGTAATCGCCATCATCGCGATCCTTGCCGCCATGCTCCTGCCGGCGCTCGCCCGCGCCAAAACCAAGGCTCAGCGCATCCAGTGCACCAACAACAACCGCCAGTGCGGCCTGGGTTGGGCCATGTACGCCGAGGACAACAAGGATACCTATCCGGTGCTGGTTGGCTGGGGCGATTTCGGTGGCCAGCGCGGCACCCCCACCGCCACGACCATGTGGCTCATACCCTACTTCGGCATTGATGTGGACTACACCAATCGTCCGCTCAACAAATACGTCAGCTCGCGCGAAAGCTGGCGCTGCCCGTCCGATAAAGGCGACCCCAACTACAGCGCCCAGAACTGTTATGTGGAGTACGGCAACAGCTATTGCACCCAGTGGGCCTACGATTCCTGGGGGGTCCGGCACATCGCCGGCTCTGCCAGCGGCGGATCCCTAGCTCCCATCAAGACTTCCGAAGTCGCCACCAAACCTGCCAGTAAAATAATGCAGGGCGACTGGATCTGGGAAAATGCCGGATTCAATCCCACCAGTAATCCTCCCTGGCATAGTTACCAGGGGCAACGCCGCTTCGTCATGCTCTTCGGCGACGGTCACGTGGACTTTTTCCGATTCCCCGCCACCATCGGGGTCAACGATCCGGTAAGCACGGCCAATTCCTATTGGTGAGGTTGAGGCCCTTCGTCAATGCGCCAAACCCAAATCACGCCCCGCCCGCCCTGTTCGTCTCGCGCCGGAGTTTATTTGTCTTTGCTCGTCACCCTCGGCCTGGCTCTATTCCTCGCTCCCCGCGCCGGGGCTATCACCTGGAAAGGCGGCGGCGGCGATTTGCTTTGGAGCACCAGCGGCAACTGGCTGGGCGGACTTCCAGGATCATCGTCTGACGTGGTGTTTTTCACCAACGCAGTCGCTCAAAACGCCGCGTCAAACAATGTGATTGCCGCCAGCCTCACGATTCGTTCCCTGAGCTTCACTCACACCAATTCCTACAACGGCACCCAGACCTACCAGAACACTTACATCAATGATGGCATGACCCTCACGGTGTCCAATGCCGACTACACGAACGTCCTCTTCGTTGGATCCGGGCTCTCCCTCGCCAGCGCCTCGACCCGGGCGTCCATTTCGGGACCCAAAGGTTCACTGGTGGTGCTGGCCACCAACGGCTTCCTCAACGTGCGCCAGGGCGGCAGCGCCAATTCGCTCGGCACCGCGGTGTTGGATCTTTCCGGCCTGGGCAATTGCACCGTGCGAGCACGGCGGCTCTTGGTGGCGGGCGACGGCACAAATGGCTCGCCAGAACGCGACCGGCCCGCCGGCACGCTCCTGCTCGCGAAAAATAACCACCTCTACCTCACGGGCGGCTCTTTTCCTCCCGGGATCACCGTCGGTTACGACATCGGCAATGGCAGCAGCATCAGTAACTCCCTGATCCTGGGGCAGACCAATTATATTTACGCTGACACCGGACTGGGGGTGGGCATGGGCCGGAATCCCAGCATTCTCAAGTTTGGCGGCTCGCCGAATTCACTGGCGACGTTTCGCGACAGCGCCGGAACCGGCCGGCAGGCGGTGTGGTTGATTGGCGACTCGGCCCATCTTTCCTACTGGGGCAATTACTCCGCCGGCACGAATGATTTTTCCGGCGGTGTGGTGGATGCCCAGGTGGCGCTGCTGGTCGTGGGCCGCAGTGTCAATGGCACAGCCAATCCTTCGACCGGCGGCAACGACGGCGCGCTCATCCTGAATGCCGGAACGGTGGACGCGAACACGGTGGTCGTCAGCTACCAGATGAATGATTACTGCGCGCGGGTCGGTGGCTCCATCAAGGTCGACGGCACAGCTCGCCTCCAGGTCAACAACGCCATTCAACTCGGCCGCTTCATGGGCTACGACCCCACCAACGGCGTCAGTTCCGCCGTGCTCGCCATCGGCACCGTTTCCGCGGGCGGCGTGGTAAATGTGAACGGCGGCATCACGACCACGACAAGTTCGAAAAACAACACCAACAACAGCCAGCTCATCATTCGCAATGGCGGCAGCCTCTCCGTCAAAGGCAACATCGGCCCGCTCAGCTACTTTGAATTGAATGGCGCGGCGCTGACTCTGAATCTGGGCTCGGCGACCAATTCCACCACGCCCATCTGCGCCACCACTAATCTGTTCACCGGCTCCACCAATTCCCTCACCATCGCCGGAACGGCGCTGACGCCGGGACAAATTCCGCTAATAAAATACCGGACCCTTTCCGGCGCGGGCTTCGCCGCCCTGACCAGCTTGAATCTGCCCAACCAAACGCAAGGGTTCCTCTCTAATAACGTCGCAAACTCCACGGTGGATCTCATCATCACGGCCAGCCAGTCGGGCACGAATGCGCCTTCCGTGCCGACTCCTCATTTGAACGGATCGCCTCCGATTTACGCCGACTACGACCGCGTGCTCCAGGAATCCGCCGCGCGCCCCGATGGCTATGTCCATGTGGATGCCCCGGCCGTGATTTCCAAGTTGATCGCCGGCAACATCAAGACCTATGCCTTTCTCGTCTGGTCGTCCAAGGCCGACTGGGACGATTTCCGCCTCGAATTCCTCCCCGCCGCGCAGGCCGCCGGGATCAACGTGTGGCTTTACCTGACGCCGCCGACCGAAAACAGTCCGCCCGCAACCTATACTCCTTTTGGCGAAGATTATTTCAGCTGGCTGACCGAATCGGCGCGGTTGGGGCTCCAGTATCCCGTGCTCAAAGGCGTGGTCATCGATGACTTCAACAGCAATCTCGGGCTTTTCACGCCGGATTACGTCAGGCGCATCACCGATGCCGCGCATGTTTACAACCCCAACTTCCTGTTCATGGTGATCAATTACGACTTGAGCAAAGGCTGGTCGAGTCCGACCACGCTCGTTTCACCCGCGTTTATGAATGCTTACGGCCCCTATTGTGGCGCAGTGATTCTCCCGTATCTGAATTGGGCCAGCCACGATGATTACAGCAACGCCGCGCTTCAAATCGCGCACAACAGCGGCATTGTAAACGGGAAACTCGCCCAATTTCTGATCAATTTTCCTTCCAGCAAGAGCACTTCCGCCGGCGACTATGCCGCTGTTTCCCGCGTGCTGACCAACGGCGTGGATTTCACGAACGCCCCGTACAATTTCACCTTCCGCGTCTCCGGCTATCCCTCCACCAGCACTTCGGGCTATCACCAACTCCAGGTGCTCGTGGATGGCAGTGTCGCTTGGTCACGGGACATCAGCGCCGCCTACGGCGTCCAGGATGTTACCGTGGATTTGCAGCCCTGGCTCACCGGCAAGGACACCGCCACCCTTACCGTGCGCGTTTACGAGCAGGCGGGTGTTTCCAGTTTCTTCACCCGTCCATCCTGGATCCTGCCGGGCGGACCATGGACGAAAACCGAGACCGGCGGCTTTGCCACTTACAGCACGTATTACCCGGCACAATACGGGAGCGTACCGATGGTCGTGATGATTTATGATTGGAAATATGGCGGCGGTCCGGACAATTCCACCAATTACATCAACGATGTGAACGTCATCTCCCAGGCGGCGGTTCAGGCGGGACAGGCCGTCGGCATCATCCAGTTCGAGCTGAACAAAACGACCAACAGCCTGCTGTTTCCCGTCATTCAACAGCTTTACGGTCAATGGGGGTATCAACCGCAATTCTCCAACATCATTCGTCAAGCGGATGGCAGTATTTCGCTCACGGGCATGGGCGGGGGGCCGAATATCGGTTACACACTCAAGGCCGCGGACAGCCCAACCCCTGGGGACGAAATGTGGACGACGCTTGCCACCAACGCATTTAATGCCAGTGGCAGTTTCTCGAATCATGACAGCGGGGCGACCGGCCGGACCGGGCGGTTCTACCGGATTTCGGTGCCATAAAGATCAAACGTAAACATGCAGAATTACGCGTTAAAGAAACACGCCGCGAAAATCAAAGGCTGCGACTGACCACATGAATCTACTCGATTGGATCGTGGTGGCAGCGTCCTGCGTGCTGGTCTTTATGGTCGGCCTGTGGTTCGCGCGCAAGTCCTCCCAGGCGGGGGCGGCCGGTTACTTCGCCGGCGATCGGGATGTGCCCTGGTGGGCGATTGCGCTCTCCAACACCGCCACGTACAGCTCGGGCACCGGCGCCTTCGTCATGCTCGTGCTGGTCTTCGGCCTGGCCGGTAACTGGTTGTGGTGGACCAGTTGGGTCGTCTGGATGCCGCTCGTGGCCGTGGTGTGGGCGCGGCTTTGGCGTCGCATGCAGATCGTCACGACGGCGGAATTGATCTCGTTGCGATACGGCGGCCGGCCGGCCATGGTGGCACGGAAGATTTACGCGTTTGTCTGCTGTTTCGGTTTCGCCGTCCTCATCATTGCCTATATCACCGGCTTCTTCGCCAAAACCCTCGCTCCCTTGTGTCCATTGTCCACCGGGCAGATACTCCTGATCTTCGGCGGTATCACCGTGGTGTATACCATGTTCGGCGGTTTGTTGGGCGTGGTTTATTCGGATGTGGTGCAGTTCGTCATCATGATGGTGGGCGGCTTTGTTTTCTTCTGGCTCGCCGTGGCACACCATGGTGGCTGGCATGACATTGTGCATCGGGTCTCCGAAATTCGTCCCAACGGGCTCCGCCAGACACCGCCGGCGCCCGGCGTCGATGCCCTGACTCTGATCGTGCTGTTCATTCAAGGCTGGTTCTTCGCGGGCTCACCCACCGCCGGCGAAGGCATGACCGCGCAACGGTTTATGGCCGCCCGCGATGAACGTCACGCGGTCGGCGGGCAATTGTTCAACACCTTTCTCGCCCTCTCCTTCCGCACCCTGCCGCTCATCGGCCTGGGCGTCGTCGCCATGGCGCTCTTTTGGACCTCGGATCTGGAAAAGAAAGTCGGGACCGCCCCCGCGGGAACGACGCTGCTGAAAGACCCCGCCTTTGTCTGGGGCGAACTCATCAAAGGGTCCAACCTGCCGCACGGCTTCATCGGCCTGCTGGTCGCCGCCGAACTGGCCGCCTTCATGAGCACGCTGAGTTCGCTCATCAACTGGGGCGGCAGTTTCGTGGTAAACGATCTCCTGCCGGCGCAATTCGTGAAATCCGGGAAGAACGAATTGTGGATCAGCCGTGGCACCTCCCTGGCCCTGTTTATTTTCGCCGCGGTCATCACCAACCTGTTCGTGGACGACATGGTGAGCTGGTTCATGTTCATCAATTCCGCCATGGTGATCTTTCTGCTGCCCCTGGCCTGGTTCCGCTTCTTTTGGTGGCGGTTCAACGTCTGGGGCGAGCTGGCCGCCGTCGTGCTCGGACTTCCCATCTCCATCATCGTTTGGTTCGTGCTCGATTTCCAACACAAGGAACTCTGGCAGGGTCTGGGCCTTTTGTTCGGCCTCAGCGTCGTCGTGTTGGTCGTGGTGACCCTGTTGACCCCGCCGGAATCCAAGGCCACCTTGCAGGCGTTCTATCGCCGATGCCGACCCCCGGGATTTTGGAAGCCCATCAGCGATGAAGTCATTCTGCCGGAAACCGGCGAGCCCACCACCGGCCAATTGCTCCTGGACTCCATGCTCGGCATCGTTTCTTCGCTCGGACTCGTGCTGGCGACCAATGCGCTGTTTGTCAGCGATTGGACGCGGTTCACCGTCAGCACGCTGGTCTGCCTCGGCACCGGAATCTGGTTGCTCCGCCGCGTACTGCGCAAACCCGCAACCCAGGCCTGTGAGATCCAGGGCGAACCGGAGGCGCTGCCGTGAAAAAACTCACACTGCTTGCTTTCCTCATCCTCAGTGCCGGCCGGATGGTGGCCGCGGATTCCGCTTCCGCCCTGCACACGAACTTCCAGGTGAAGTTGCCGGCCGACCGGCGTGAATTCCCCGAGCCATTGCCCGCCGGCGTGCAGCCCGGTTTCAAACTGCGCGGCCTCAAGGGCTGGGCCTGGACCCCGGAGCAATATCTCGCGGAAATTCCTTTCCTCGAAAAATACCGGATGAATTTCCTGATGAATTGCTACATCTCCATGTTCGACATCGAACATCATGAGAAGTGGTACGACGGCGAGGCCAATCGCTGGTGGGAGGATTTGCCCCCGGCCAAAAAAGCGGCCTGCGAAAAAGTGGTGCGTTCAGCGCAGGAGCACGGCATCCAATTCTGCTTCAGCATGAACCCCAACCTGTACAGCCAGCGCACGGTAAATGAAGAATCCGGCGCCAGCATCGATCTTTTATTCAAACACTACGCCTGGATGCAAGGACTCGGCGTGAAGTGGTTCAACCTGGCCATCGACGATGCCACCAACGGCGTGAATGCCGCCACCCAGGCCAAGGTGGCGAACGAAATCTTCCATCGCCTACGGGCGAAAGATCCGGAGGCGCAAATGATTTTCTGCCCCACATATTATTGGGGCGATGGCACGCTGAAGGATCAAAAGCCTTACCTGGAAACTCTCGCCCGGGAACTGGATAAGGATATGTACGTCTTCTGGACCGGCGATGCCGTGGTGGGCAAGATCACCCGAAAGGCGGCGCAAACTTTCCGCGACACGGTGCAACACCGCGTGATCCTCTGGGACAACTACCCGGTGAACGACGGTCACCCCACCATGCATCTCGGCCCCGTCACCGATCGCGACGCGGATCTCGGCGAAGTGTTGGATGGTTACGTTTCCAACGCCATGCGCACGCAAAACGAAATCAATCGCATACCGCTGGCCACCTGCGCCGATTATGCCAGCAACCCCCGTGGCTATGACCCCGCCCGGTCGATCGGCCAGGCCATCCTTCTCCAGGCCGACACCCCGGCGCAGCGAAATGTGCTGCGGGAATTGGTTGAGTTGTATCCGGGCATGCTGCTTAACCCGGCGGCGAATAATAAAACCGGCTTCAATCCCGTTCGCGCCCAACTGGATCGCATCCTGGTGCTTCCGCAGCCCAAGCCGGCCGCCATGGCTTACCTGGCTGCGTTGGAACGATTGGGCACCCGATTCGACAAGGAATTTCCGAACCAGTACGCGGCTGAGAAAAAAACGCTCGGAGCAGATATCGCCGCGGTGAAGCAGAAAGTGCAGACGCGCTTTCCAGAATGATTTGTGTCAACGCTATGAATGATGGTCTGGCAGTTTTAGGCGGCAGCAAAGTCCGCAGTCGTCCCTTCCCGGCCTGGCCGGTGTTCGACGACGCCGATGAGCGGCGTTTGGTCGGTGCTCTGCGCTCGGGCAAATGGGGAAAATTGCACGGAGATGAAGTCGCGGAATTCGAGCGCCGCTTCGCCGCGATGCATCATTGCCGTCACGCGATCGGAGTCGTGAACGGCACGGTCTCCCTGCGCATCGCGCTGATGGCGGCCGGCATCAAAGGCGAGGAAGAAGTGATCGTTCCACCCTACACCTTCCTGGCCACCGCCACCGCGGTGGTTGAGGCGAATGCCGTGCCGGTCTTTGCGGATATAGAGCTCGATACCTTCAACCTGGATCCAAAAGCCGTCGCGGCCGCCATCACGTCGCGCACCCGGGCCATCATTCCCGTCCACATGGGCGGACAACCCGCCGACATGGCTGCGTTGTTGGAAATCGCGCGTAAACACAACCTGGTTGTGATCGAAGACGCCGCCCACGCGCACGGAGCGCTCTTCGATGGCCGCGGCGCGGGCTCGATCGGCCACCTCGGCTCATTTTCGTTTCAATCGAGCAAGAATCTCACCTGCGGCGAGGGCGGCCTCATCACCACCAACGATGACACGCTGGCCGAAGCCTGCCGCTCGATCCACAATTGCGGGCGCATCGCCGGCGGTGTCTGGTACGAACATCACGTCATGTCCGGCAACTATCGCCTCGGCGAATTTCAGGGCGCGGTGCTCAACACCCAGTTGGACCGTCTCGAAAGCCAGGCCGCCACGCGCGACCGGAATGGACAATATCTGGCGGAGCGTCTCCGCCGGATCCCCGGCATCCATCCGCAACGCCGCACGGCCGCCACCACCCGTCACAGCTATCACCTCTTTCTTTTCCGCATCAACGCCGGCGAATTCGGCGCCTCCCGCCCGGCCATCCTCCAAGCGCTGGCGGCGGAGGGAATCCCCGTGTCGGGAGGCTACGCCTTGCCGCTGTATCGCCAGCCGTTATTTCTAAACCAGGCATTTGGTCCGTATCTTTCCAACGCCCGTTCGCGTCTGGATTATAGCCGGGTCCAATGCCCGAATTGCGAAACGATCTGCGCGGAACAGGGCGCCTGGCTGGAGCAAAGCCTGCTCCTCGGCACGCCAGCGGACATGGACGACATCGCCCGCGCATTTGAAAAAGTTTACGAGCACCGGGCGGCTCTGGAAAAGGCCACCACATGATCCTGGGCACGTCACAAATCGACATCACCCCCCAAGCGGGCGTGGAACTCTCCGGCTTCGCCGCGCGCACTCAACCGTCCACGGGCATCCTCGACCATCTCTTCGCCCGTGCGCTCTACCTGGTTTGCGGCCGGGAGAAGCTCCTGTGGATTCATTGCGATCTGGTCGGATTTGACCGGTCCATCGTCCGGGAGTTCCGGCGCTGGACGGCGCGCGAATTGGGTTTGGGCGATGCCCAGGTGATGTTGTCGGCCACCCATACCCACGCCGGCCCCTGCACCATTCATCTGCGCGAAGCCGGCGAATACGACGCCGCGTACGTGGAATTCCTGCTCGCCCGCCTGCGCGATGCCGCCCGCGCCGCAGTCAACCGCCCCGCCGAATGTGAGATCGTCGCCGTCGAAGGCCACCTCGACCTCGCCGTCGATCGCCGCCGGCGCGCGTCTGCCCATACCGATCCTCGCGTGGCCGCCCTTGGCTTCCGTCGCGCTGATGGAAACTTCGCCGCGGTGATGATGAATTACGCCATGCACCCCGTCGCGCTGGGCCCCACCAACCGCCTGATCAGCGCCGATATGTCGGGCCAGGCCGCGGATGTCCTCGCGCAGCAATTGACCGGCAGCCCGCTGGTGCTGATGACCAACGGCGCCTGCGCCAATCTCAATCCGCCTGCGGAAAACGTCGCTCCCGCCCGCGTCCGCGAGTGGGGCGGCCGCATCGCCCACTCGGTCGCGTCGCTCCTGCGCACCGCCGCTCCCTGCCCCGAACCAAAACTGCAGCTTGGCCGGCGCATTCTCTCGCTCCCCCTCGACGTGCTCGACGCGGCGGGCATCAATCGCGTCGCCGACAAGGCTTTGCTCGCTCCGGAACCCATCGCCCAATGGGGGGACAAATACCGGCGCGTGGTCGAACACTGGCGCGCGACTTTGCTGGGAAACGCCGGCCCGAACCGCAACGGCCATAACGAAGCCGAGCTGTTCGGCATTTGTCTCAATGGCATCATCCTGCTGGGAGCCAATGCCGAGGTATTCTCCGAATTCACCGACATGGTGCGCGCGCGCAGTCAGCGCAAGGTATATCTCATCGGTTATGCGAACGGCGACGTCGGGTATCTGCCCACCCGCGCAGCCTACGCCGAAGGCGGTTACGAGGTGGAAGTTGCCCATATGTTTTACGGCGGCTTTCGCCACCAGGCCGGCGCGCTCGAACTGCTGGCTGCCGCCGCCACGGACCTGGTGAATGGATTTGAAAGCAATCCCCACAATTCACGATCGCCCGCGCCACCGCGCGCCCGCGCCGCCGCCAAAACCTGACGACCGCCCCCAAGGCAATTTCGACGCGGGTTTCACCCGCCGCCAATTTGCGAGGAGCATTCTGACCCTCGCGGCCGGCTCGAGCCTGGCGTTCCCCCTCCCGCCGCTCGCCGCGGAATCCAAAACCACCAAGCCAGGGTCGGAGCCGAATATCCGCCCTCCCTACCGCGCGGTCAGCTGGTGGCTCACTTGGGAGGACCTGACCTGGCCGAATAAGGAACTGGCGGACAAAATTCGCCGGCGCGCGGACCAGTGCGCCGCCAATGGCGTCAATTGCTGCCTGATTTTTGGCGCGCATTTTCGCTGGGACTTCATGCCGCTTTGGGGACGGCTGCACGCCGAATTGAAATTCATCGCCGACGAATTGCATCAACGCTCCATCCTGCTGTTCGATCATCATTCCTCCGTGCTCACACACCGGCCGCGCAACGAAGCGGAAATGCGGAACATCTGGGCGCGCAACCGCCATCACGTGCCGTTTTATCCATCGCCGGCCGAGGCCGCCACCTGGCAATTCCACGGGTCCCGTTTCAACGACTGGCGCATGCTCGATTTGGAATCCGGCCAGCCGGTCTATCTCCCGGACTACAACGCGGAACAGTTCTGCATGAACCATCCGCAATTCCGCGCCGCCTACGCGCAATATCTCAAACATCTCATCGCCGAGACGGGCGTGGATGGCTTGATGAGTGATGACAATATTTTCTACGGGGGCTGGCATGCCTGTGCGTGCGAGCACTGCCGCAACCGCTTTCGGCAGGAGTATGGCCAAAAGCTTCCGCCCGTGACCGACGACGGCTTCTGGGGTAATCGCCGGAACGATGCCTTCAAGGATTGGGTCGCCCTGCGGTTTCGCAGTTCCGGTGATTTTCTGGAAGTGGTGAAGAACGCGCTGCCACCCGGCCTCCCGCTGCTGACCTGCTGCGCCAGCAGCGACAGCCAGAGCCTCCCCGGCTACGGCATGAGCTACGAGGATTTCATTCCCCACTGCAAGGCCGTGCTGCTCGAAATGGTCGGCTCCACGCCCACATCGGCCGGAACGTGGGACGATCGGATCCCCAGCCAGTTGTTGCATCTGGGCATCGCCCGCGACCACCACGTTCCCTGCCTCGGGCTTGGCTATGGATTCTATCCCGACACGGCGTTTTTCATCTGGGCGGTGAATAAGTTCCTCGGTTCCGATTCCTGGTTCAGCACCCTCAAAGGCCGGCTGAATGCTTCGCCGGGCGAACTGGCAGCATTGGCCGATGACGCGGACCTCGTCGGCGAGCCATACCGCTGGGAGAAAGCTCACCCGGACTTGTTTACCGGCGAAGTGGAGACCGACCTCGCCATTTTCTTTTCGCGCGCCTCGCGCGACAACTACGGCCAGGTGCCGGGTGACTATGTCGCGGATTACACCGCCACGTGCCTCCGGCTCACCCGCGCCTCCCTTTCCCCTGAAGTGGTAACGCGCATTCCCGATTTCGGAAGCTTCCGCGTGCTCGTGCTGAGCAGCGTCGTCTGTCTGTCCGGGGAGCAGCGCGTCCAACTCGGCCGCTTCATCCAGGCAGGCGGCACCGTCATCGCCACCGGACCCACTGGACATTATGACGAGCGGGCAAACCCGGGACTCAAGCCCTGGCTCGCGGACTTTGGTATTCTCGAAGAGTTGAAAGAACCGGATCGGCCCGGTGGGTTTCCGCCTTACCAAGGCCTCAAAGCGCCCGTCGAACTCGCGGAGGTTATTCTCCCGGATTCGGCCAAGGCCCGGCTGCGGGAGGGATGGATCGAAGTCAACCACGGCGCGGGACGATTGCTTTGGCGGCCGGAGCGATTTTCGCTTTCGGACACGGCGAACTCCGCGGTCGCCATTCTGCAAAGCCGCAACCATTTTCCCCTGCGCCTTACCGGGCTGCCCGGTGACTGGGTGACCCGGCACTTTCGTTCCGCCCACTCCTTCCTGATTCACGCCTTGCCGATCAAAGTCGCGACCGTCATGCATGCCACGCTCAAAAACCAGATTTCCCACGAGGCCGTGGTTGAACGCTTGCATTTCAAGGACCAGGACTTGGAATTGTCCGTTGAGAGCCAGTCTGCCATCCAACGCGTGCTGCTTCACAGCCCGGATTTGGTCAAACCCTGCGTCGGCCGGCTACAGCGAGAGGGAAAGTGGCAGGTCCGCGCCACGAACATCCGCCGGTATTTCGTGTTGGAAGTGCAAACGCTTTCAGCCGCCGGGAACGACCAGCCGGGAGTCGATTATCCTCACTCGTTGACGTGCCAGCCGGCAATCTTGTAGCGGCTGGCCTGGCCGGAATTGCTGGATTGAGCGGTGCCACCGGCCGCCGTCCATTCCAAAAGCACCCGGTTCTGCCGCCCTTTTTCAAAGTCCCGGGAAACGCCGTCATCATCGAACAGGACGAATGGAGTGGGTTTGGACCCGAAAACTTCCACGGTGACATTGAAGGCCGTATCCGGACGAATTTGCTCGACCGGTTCCGCCAACGGGATCAGCGAGTTTTCACGCACAAAAAGCGGCGTTTGTCCCGGCAGACCGACCGCCGTGACTTTTGCACCGCCTTCGTGCCACCGGCGGGTCTTCAATTCGTACCAGCGCGTGCCCTTCGGCAGCATGACTTCGCGCGAGGTGTTCGTGCCCAGGAAAGGGGCCACGAGCAGCGCATCGCCGAACATGAACGCTGAATCCACGCTCGCCTGCGGCCGGTCATCGGGAAAATCGAGCAACAGCGAGCGGACCGGTGGCAGCCCCGTGTCGTGATATTTCATAAACGCGGAATACAGGTAAGGCAGATACGCATAGCGCTGCTGGATGATGCCGCGGAGCCGGTCGGCGATGACGTTCTGCTCCGCGGTGGGAAGCAAATCGCCCTTCTCATTTCTGGCGCGATCGAATTGCTGCCAAACCGGGTTGGGCATGAACCACATATCAATGCACATTTGCGGAGCGAACGCGCTCAGGGCCACGCGGTTGTAAAGTTCGTCGAGCGAGCCGGCCGCGCGAACTTCCGGGGACCAAAGCAGCCCGGTGAAGGAGGCGTTGACGAGCTGGCGCAGGTATTCCTCGAACGAATAGGCGTCGCTGTAAAGGTTGAACGGGAGCGGCGCAGCGAGCGCGGTGGTCGCCCGGACATCGCCCCAGGTGCGAAGATTGCGCGCCTTGAACGGGGCCAGCAGCGCGCGCTGGTAATAATACCCGTAAAGCTGGGTCATTTGATCGCCATCGATGCCGGACGGAAAAACCGTGCAATAAGGATAATTGAACGGCGTGGCGTCAGTCGGAGGCTGCTTGTCGCATTCATCCCCCTTGAAACCGAGAATGCCCTTATCAATCAGTTCGCGACCGTGGTAATCCGCGAAAGTGGCGAAGGCCTTGGGATTTGCGAAATCAATGACCAAGCCGCCCCACACCAGATAATCACCGGCCGAGTGTTTCAAGGCATCGAACATGGGCGACGTGGGATGGACATACGCGTGTTCCCAAAGATTGATTTTAAAGCCGGACTCCTGGAGCTCCTTGATCATCGCCGCGGGGTCGGGAAAGCGCTCCTTGGACCACGTGAAAGAGCAGGAATAAGAGCGCGACTGCCATCCCGGTTCGAGACCAATCATGTCGCAGGGAAGTTTCAGCGCGCGCAAGGCGCGCGCCGCTTTTAAAACCGATGCCTGATCGGCCCGGGTAAAGGTGCGATACTTGAGGCCGAGACCCCACCACGGCGGCACGGCGCCACCTCCGGAAAAAAGATTGTAGCGCTGAACCGCCTCGCGCATGCCCGGGCCCGCGAATACGTAAACATCCACCCCCGTTGAATCGCCCGGCAGGTCAAAAACAATTTCCTTTCCTTGCGCGGGTCGGGCTGCATACAGCGCGGCTTCGGAAGTCTCCGGTGCGCTCGACCCCGAAGCCGCCGTCCCGCGGGCCGTATTGGGATTCAACCGTGCGACCTCGACGACCGGCACACGCGCGGTATCCACATAAACGCCATAGCCGGAGCTGCTGAGGTAGAACGGGACCGGGCCGTGACTGGCGCCGGTCTTGCCCATTACCGAGGAACAGACAGACAATGTTTTGGTCAGGCCAAGTTGCTGGTACGCCCCCGGGTCGAGACCGAATCCGTAAATCTGCCGGCCATTGCCCTCAAACGGAACGTGGATCGTGGTGCGCGATTTGGTAATGCGGCAAGTAATGTCCTCGGGCTTGAATGGTAGCGCGGCGGGAGCGGAGAGCGATTTCAGGGCGTCGCCTCGCGGAGCCGCTTCCCGCACCGCAGACGGCGTGAAAGGTTCGGGCGTGCCAAAGCGGACACGCCACACCCCGGGAAAAATTTCCGCCGACTCCGGTTTTACCCACCAGTCGGGCAGGTCCGCAGCCACCACCTTTCCCAGGGTCAGCCCCAGCGCCAGGAAGGAAAAAATCAATCTACACATAAGGAGGTTGCGGAATTGCAGCGAGGCCGCCGGGCCGAAAGGCATCCCAAATGTTTACGCGGAGCCCCTAATCCGTCGAGAATTTCCAAACCGTCCGGTGAATATACTCCTGCCCCGGCTTCAGGATGATCGAGGGAAAGGCCGCGACGTTGACGGCGTTGGGAAAGTGCTGCGGTTCGAGGCAAAGTCCGGCGTTGGGTCCATGCACGTGCCCGTTCTTTCCGCGCGCGGATGCCTTCACGTAATGCCCGGTGTAAAGCTGCAGCCCCGGCTGGTCCGTCAGCAGTTCCAGGACCCGCCCGCTCCGCGGATCGTGCAGTTTGGCGGCGCGAACCAGCCCGCCTTCGGCGCCATCGAGGACAAAATTGTGGTTGAAGCCGCGTGGATGAACGTCCAGCCGGGCCAGGCGCGGGCCGATCGGCGCCGGGCTGCGAAAATCGAAGGGGGTGCCCTGCACGGATTCGCTGCTGCCCACCGGCAAATGATCCTGGTTCAGCGGAGTGTGCCGGCTGGCTTCAACGGTGAGCTGGTGCTCGAGGATGTTTCCTTTCCCCGCCAGGTTGAAGTAGGTGTGATTGGTCAGGTTGACCGGCGTGGGACGATCCGCCGTGGCCCGGTAGGTGATCAGCAATTCATCGTCGTCCGTCAGGGTATAATCCACCCGGGTCCTGAGATTGCCGGGATAACCCTCTTCCCCATGCGAACTTAGATAATTGAGTGAAACTGTGGCCGGGGATTTCTCCAGATCGGGCAGAGCGGTCCAGATCACTTTATCGAAGCCACGAATCCCGCCGTGCAGGTGGTTCGGACCGTCGTTGGTGGTGAGTTGATAAGTTTTATCCTCCAAAGTGAAACTGGCCCCGGCTATTCGATTCGCCACCCTCCCGATGGTCGCCCCCACGTAGGCGTCATCTTTGAGATAATCCTCCAGCCGCGAATAGCCCAGCACCACGTCCTCCAGCCGGCCCTCGCGGTCGGGCACGTGCAACTCGAGCAGACTGGCGCCATAGTCCATCAACTTGCAACGCAATCCCCGGGCATTCCGCAGGGTGTATCCCCGCACCAAGGCACCACCGGGCAGTTTTCCAAACAAAAACTCCTCGACGCGGTTGGGCGCCTGGGTGCGCGCTTCAACTGAGGCCTGCTCGGCGGCGGATGAGTGCGGCGTGCTCATGTCCCGACTAATCCGCAGCGCGCGGTCAAGTGCCGTCGAAAATCGGGGCAGGCGCACGCCCCCGCGCACGCCTGCCCATCCCCGTCGTTCCAAACAATTTCAGGGAGCCAATGATGCTGCTGACTCAATAGGACGCGCGGAAGTATTGCTGCCCGCTCAGGGAGTTGGTGGTGAACGATGGCGCGGAAGCACCGGAAACCGGCGACCAGGGGCCAGCGACCGAGCCGGCCGATTCGAGAGTGCCGTACGACCATCCGACATTGACATTGTTTCCGCCGGCTGGGGTTATGGCCAGGCTGACATTCGCGCCGGCCACCACGAATTTTTGCACGTCGTCCCACGTCAAGATCCGGCTAAAGACCGCGACTTCATCGATACGCCCCTTCACGCCGCGATTCAGGCCGACGTTCGGATCGGTGCCGATGCAGGTGCCGGTGCCACCCGTCATGTTGCGGTTGGGTGAAAACGTCCCGGCGATCGTGTTCGATTGCCAGCCGTTGGCCGCGCTCCACGAATAGAACGTGGCTCCGTTGTTCGTGACCACCATCGCCACGAAGTTCCAGACATTGGGATTCACGAACACGGCGGTGTGCGTGTTGTAATTGCCGCTTCCAGAAGCCCACGCCACACCCAATTCGTAACCGCCGGAAGGACCGAACTCCAGGGAGGCGTAATCGGTCGCCCGGGTGTAATAAATGCCGCTGAAGGGAATCTGGCTGGCGGTGGGATAGATCCACAGGGCGACGGAAACCCGGGTGGCCAGGGGATCCGGGAATGTGATACCGGACGCGCTCAGGGTCACGGCACCACCACCGCCGCCGCCGTTCCCGTTGAAGAAGTAGGAATTGTTCGGTGTTTCAAACCCGTAATCGGCTCCGTCGCTGGGCTGCGGTCCTGCGGCCGGGCTGGCCAGCGCGTTGGTTACGCCATCGTAAGTATTGGCGATGTCATAGATCTTGCCGGGGCCGCTTTCGCTGAACCGGTAATAGGCCGTCGGCTGGTAGCTCTCCACCAGCGCGGAATACGTGCCTGGGAAAGTCCACCGGGTCAAACCCACGCCCGGACTTTCCAAACCGCACGGCACGCCATTCGTGAGCACCGCCACACTGAAACTGCTGGCCAGATCGGGCTGCTGCACGTTTGTGTAAAACAATGTGGAACTCGTGGAAGGTGAGCCAATCGGCTGACCGTTCCGCTTGAGTTGGTAGGAGAAGGGCATCACGTTGGTCGAGCCACCGGCGGAGGTCGCGAATTTCGTGCGTCCCCCCAGCATCACCGGCCGGGCCGTGGGATTTTGCGCGATAAACAGACCGCTGCCAATCCAGGCTTCGCGCAAATCCAGCAAGTCCTGCCGGCTGAGCGAGTTGGTCCAGACCGCTACCTCATCGACTGAGCCATTGAACCCGCGCGTCGAATTCGCGAAGTTACCGCCACCGATGCCGATGTAACATTGGTGGGTAAAACCGAGCTTGGTCACATTCGCGGTATTATTCGTAGCCGCCTGCAGGCCGCTCCCGGTATCCAAATAGACCACCGCATTGGTGGGCGTTATAACCACGGCCGCAAGGCACCATTGGTTGTCCAGGAGGGGAAAACCGGAGCTGAAGTTGAACTGAGCCGACGTATCGTCCCAGTTATAGCCCAGGGCAGTTCCCGTGCTGTCCAACTGGAAGGCCGACTTTTCGTTGCCGATGATGCGACGGCCGTAAATAACCGAGGAGGCGAGTTGAGGGCCATTCGGCTTGATGAAGGCCACAATCGTCATGTTGGTGCTGTCGTTGGTGCCGCGCACGGGCGGAACCAGCACGAACCCGCCATCACCAATGCCGGTGGAGGTATTCGTGATATAGACGCCGGTATTGGTAAGCGCGAGGCCGGTATAGTTCGGCGGAGTGGGTCCGCCCACGCCCGGCGTGGTGGCAAAGCAGTAGTTGCCGTTCAATGTGGCGCCGCCGACGCCTTGATTGACCGCCACGGGCATGGCTGGGATGTTGGCCTCATTCAGTTTCCAATATCCGACCGGCGTGTCATTGAGCACGGTTTGCACATAATTTGAGCTGGCGCTGAGGCCTGCCTGGTAATGGGTCGCCGCCTGAGCCTGCGACATCTGGTAATTGTAAACCGCCACGTGTGCCGTGCTGCCCGGATTTTGGTGGTTGCCCACAGGAGTGGTCGGGGAGGTGTCATCCGCGCCAATGCGCAGGAAGCTGGTCGTCGTCGGGGTATAGGAGATCCCGCCCACCGTGCCCGGATTCATATTCGTCATCTCGATGCCATTTACGTAAAGATGACCCTTGTTGTCGGAGGAACTCCAGGTGCCGACCATGTGGAACCACACGTCATTGGTCGCGAAAATATTGAAATTGGTGCCGCTCAGAAAATTTGTGTTGTACACCTCGAAACCGCCGCTGCTGTTGTACAAAACAAACTTGAAGATCCCGGCGTCGGATCCCGCCAGGGCGTTGTATTGCAGCATGTAGCCGCCGCCCCAATTCTGGCCGCCGCTACGGACGATGGCGCGATAATACGTGTCGTTGATATTGGTCTGCGTCAAGGGTCTGACCCACGCCTCGACCGACAACGCGCTGGCGGGATTCAGGTCGGCGACGTAGGGAAGCTGGATTTTCTGACTGACGCCGTCCATTTTCAGCGCCACGTCGCTTGGCGTGCCGGCAATGGGCGAGGCAACGTTTGCCCCGCCATTATAGAGAATGCCGTCGGCGCCCACGGCGCTGCCATAATTGGTCATGACGCCCATGGGCGGCACTACGTTGGTCTCGTTCAGACGCCAATAAGCCACCGGCTGTTTCGCCAGGACGGTGTTGGGGTAATCTGCCCATGCCGGGGAGACCGCGGCGCAGGTCAGGAGCCCCGCTGCGGCGAGGCGGCCGATGCGAATGAGGGTGCGTGATTTCATAGGGGTTGCTCGTTCAGTTCTGGACTGGGTTGTTGTCGGGGTCGGGTTGTTGTTCGGTTTCGGACAGAAGTGCGGCGCCCGTAGGGCTCACGGCGGATAAAGCGCGTTCCAGTAATACTTGGCCAGGTTGGGCAAATGACAGTTCTCCACATGGCCGTCACTCATCGCCAGGTTGATCGTGTAAACAAACGGCATCTTGTTCATGCTGGTGTTGACGATGCTGTCCTCATCCCTGACGTTGGGCGCATTGTTCCCGCCGTGGCGGCCAATCGTGATGCGGCCGATGCTGCCGTTGCCCACGGCCTGCAGGCCGCGGAACATGTTGTTTGCCCCCAGATCGGTCCCGCCCGCGTAAGGCCAGACATCCGCCCAGTTTCCATCCATGAACGCCGGGGTTTGGGAGGCGTTGCGAATCGAGGTATCCTTGGCAAAGTGATAGGGCCCGGTGCCGTCCTCAAAGTGATTGTCATCAGCGTACAGCCACCCGTTGTAGGTGTAGCTGCCCTGAACGTTGAAGTTGTTCAAACTCCATACCCAACAGTGGGCGGAGGTTCCCCAGCCCGCCACCACCGGGGTCGGATCGGGTTGCGACGCATTCGGACACAACCGCAGCTTTTCCACGTTGCCCTGGTAGTTGATCAGCGTGCCCATCCACAAATTGTTGGTCGCATTGCGGACGGAGTCGTAGCCCGAGTAGGACAGCCCACGGCCCTGGTTGTCCTGCACATAATTCATGTTCGCGATCTCGAGCTGGCGGAGGTTGTTGATGCACTGCGTCTGGCGGGCCTTTTGTTTGGCCTTGGCCAGCGCGGGCAAAAGCATCGCGGCCAGAATCGCAATGATCGCGATCACCACCAGCAACTCAATCAAGGTGAAACCCACATGGCCTCGTGGGCGGAAGCAGTCGCCGTCTTCAGGTCGAATGGTCATGGCATCGGGAGTTAGCTATCGTGCACAGTGGCAGTTCCGCCCAAAAACGGGAATGGACAATGCCTAGATTGACCTAGACAATTTGTTGAAAGTGGGGGAAGTCGCCGGGAGGAATCAACCTTTGCGCCGCCGCCGGTACTCGCGGGGAGACATCCCCTGGATGGAGCGGAAAACCCGTGAAAAATAAAAGGGATCCTCGTAACTGAGGCGGGCGGCGATGCTTTTGATGGGCCAGTCGGTGGTGTCCAACCACTGGCAGGCCTGGTGAATTCGCAACCGGGACATAAACTCCATGCACGAACAGCCGTTTTCCTGGCCAAACAGCACGTTGAAATAGGATGGGGTGAGGCCGGCCAGATTGGCCAGGGTTTGCAAGCGCAATGGTTTGTCCAGGTGCTGCTTCATGTACGCGATGCACTGGGCGATCTTTTGCCTGGTATCCGGGGTGTTGCGCCAGTTTTCCCGCGCGCGCCAGATCATCAGGCTGATGAGATAACCGAGCATCCGCGAAGCGTGCAGCATCTGGAACGGGGCGTAGCCATGCTCCAGCACATCCAGCAGATCCTCGAAAACCGCCAGCAATTGCGGGTCTTCGCCCAGCTTGAGCACCGCTTGCTCAAGCTGAACTCCCAACTCGGGAAGCAACAGGCGGACATCCTCGCCCGTCACATGAAACCACAGGATGGTCCACGGCCGGGCATCGTCCGCCCCATAAGCATGCGGCTCGTTGGGGGGTATCACCAGCAGATCCCCCGGAACCACCTCGTGGCGCTGATTGCTTAACTCGCACCAACCCCGGCCCTTGGTACAGTAAATAAATATGGCTTGATCGACCCCCTTTTCGCGCTGAAACCAGTGGCCGTGGGCCATGGGAAAAAACCCGATGTCCGTCGGGATCAGCCGACCGATGAGGGGCATTTTGAGCAACTGTGTGACTACATTGTGCGGCAAGACCACAATGCGTTGCCCCGCAAACCCTTCCGCACGGTGGGTCGAATCGGAATGGCTTCTTTTGGAAAAAGCTTCGGGCATTGCGATCATCCCGGCCAATCATAAACCCCAAAACCGATGGGCGGTCTTGGTGTTTCCAGAGATTGCGTTTGGTTTTTTGAGAAACCGCCTACTTTCGGGTCGTGATGCGAACCAGGAACACTCCGTGTCGGGGAATGGTTTTTGAAAGATGATTTTCGAATTCGCCTAAATCAGCCTGGCGCCATAGATCACGAACTTGATGTTTCCCGGCAAGGTCCAGCGATCCCCACTCCGCCGTAACCTCCGCTTCCGTTTCCCCCTGGTTGGCCAGCCCCACCGCCACGCTGCCATCGGCCAGTTGCTTCACCATGATGAATCGGTCATCGTCCAGCCGGATCACCCGGGCGCACTCTCCGAGGGGATCCTGGTCCACCTCGATCACCTCCGGATTGCACAGCACATTCAGCGTGAATTCGTCCAACTGGGTCATGTCGCCGCTGTAAAAAAGCGGCGAGGCCATCAGACACCAAAGCGACATGAAGGAATACTGTTCCGTGGGTGTGAGCGGACAAGGCACCGGACCCTTGGAACTCCCGATGAATCCAATCTGGACATAATCCGGATCGTTCCAGGCCCCGGGTTTCTGCCAGTCGCGGTGCTCGCAGTTTTTCAGGGCGACCCCGAAAATGTTGTTCAATTCGTTCCCCAAGTCCCCGGAAGTCCGCCAGGAATGGCCGCCCACCTCGGCGCCCCATTGCCAGACGTCGCCCATGCCATACTGGCAGAGATTGAAGACGAAATCCCGCCGCTGCTGTTTTAACAGATCGCCCATCAGGACGTAGGGCTGCTTCATCTGCGCCAGGCTGGGCGGGTTGCTGGCGATCACGTTGTAGCTGCACCAGTCGTACTTCAGAAAATCAAAACCCCAATCCGCAAACAGCTTCGCATCCTGCGCTTCGTGGCCGTAAGCGCCGGCGAAACCCGCGCAGGTCTTGCGGCCGGGCGACGTGTAAAGCCCGGCTTTCAACCCTTTCGCATGGATGTAATCCGCGAGCCCCATCATGTCCGGAAAGTATTTATTGGGCAGCAGTTCGCCGCGGGCATCGCGAAACGGCCCGTTGCGGAGCGGGTCTTTGTTTTTTTCCGCGTTCATCCAGCAATCGTCAATGTTCACATATTCGTAACCCACGTCCGCCATCCCGCTGCGGACCATGGTATCGGCGGCTTCGCGCATGAGCTTGTCGCTCACGTTGTCGTAATAGGCATACCAGTCGTTGAATCCCATGGACGGGGTCAGCGAGAGTTTATCCCCGCTCACGATTTTGAATTCGCGCTGATCGGTCCCGCGCGAGTTCTTTGCATGCAAAACGACCCGGTACTCGCCCCGCGGAGGAGTGGTCCCGGATAGGATGCCTTTCTCCGCATCCAGCTTCAGGCCCGTCGGGAGATTTTCGGCGGTGAAGATCATCGGGCGTTCGCCCTGCGCTGGGATGCGATGGAGGAAAGGATTTCCCGGGCGCGCGCCGTAAATCTTCGGGCCGTTCAACCGCGGGGCGGGACCGGGTTTGGGCGTCAGCACATATGCCGGTTCCGGCTTGGGCACGAACGCCGCCGGCTTGTCGCCGTTGACCACAAAACGCGCGTTTGCCCAGTCCGCGTGGTCAAAAGTGCCGCCGTCGCCGGCATCGGTGACTTTCAAGGTCAGCAGTTTCACCCCGTGCAAATCCACATCCACTTCCTTCGGCGGGGTGTTGGAACGCATCACACCGGAGTCAAAAACCTTCTTGCGATCGGCCAGCACCTGGAAGACTACCGAGCCGGGTCCGTTGGCGGAATCGTCCAAGCCCACCGTGGCCTGAAAACGCTCCGCGCCGTTGACCGAAACGTGGTAGGTGCCCATGGCGTGCGTGCCCACCCCCCGCTCGAATTTTTGTCCGAGCAAAGACAGCGGCTTCTTGCTCACGGACAGTTTGGCCTGTGGTTTGCCCCATCCCTGCTGCATGGACGAAAGCTCGAGCTCGTCGAGCCAGACCGTCTCCGCACCGCGGGAATCTAAAACGCTTCCCACCAGAAACAGGACGCAGAAGAATTTGCCAGAATTGGAATTCATAGCTTCTTTCGAATTGAGTCTAAGATCTGAGTCGTCTGTCTGCGCGGCGGCTCAGGCTGCCCCCATTGTGGCCGGGCCGCCTGCCGACAGAATGGAGCATCCGGCGAAAAACATGGAGAATTTCTTGATGCGATAGACCGGAGTTGATTATCCGCGTCCCTCGGAACCATGCTGCCTTCATTCGCGCCGCGACTCGCTGCGCCCGGACCGCGTTGCCGCCGCATGCCCGGTTGGGTCAACAACACGATGGCAAATCTAAATACATCCGTCACCGTTCGTCGCGGCTCGCTTTTGCTTCCCACCTGGCTCCCCGCGCCGCCGGACAAAAACCCGATGTTTCTCGAAAAGCGGGTCTACCAGGGGAGCAGCGGCAAGGTTTATCCCCTCCCCTTCACCGATCGCATCGCCGAACGCCCGGTGAGCCGCCGGTGGCGGGCCATCTGGATTGAAAACCGTTTTCTGAAGGTCCTGATTCTTCCCGAGCTCGGCGGACGCATTCATGCCATCTTCGACAAGACCAGTGGCTGCGACCTCATCTACAATCAGCACGTCATCAAGCCCGCCCTCGTGGGGCTGGCGGGACCGTGGATTTCCGGCGGCATTGAGTTCAACTGGCCCCAGCACCATCGGCCCGCGACTTTTCTCCCCGTGGATTATGAAGGCGAACGCCACGCCGACGGCTCGACCACCATCTGGTGCAGCGATCACGATCCCCTCGCGCGGATGAAGGGCATGCACGGCGTCTGCCTGCACCCGGACCGGGCCTGGGTGGAGCTGAAAGTCCGGGCCTACAACCGCACCCCCCTGGCCCAGACATTTCTTTGGTGGGCCAATGTGGCCACCCGCGTGCATGAGTCCTACCAAAGCTTTTTTCCACCTGACGTCTATTACGTGGCCGATCACGCGCGCCGCTCGATGAGCGAATATCCCCTCGCGCAGGGAAGTTATTACGGCGTGAACTATGGCGCGCGTGGGCGTCGGGGGATTCCGGCCGGGGAAATCCCTTCGCAATTCGTGCCCCCTCACGCCGGCGGCCAGGCTCCCGTGGCTTACGCGGCCAATGACCTTTCTTTCTACGCGAACATCCCGACGCCTTGCAGCTACATGTGCATGGGAAGCCGCGAAGACTTCTTCGGCGGCTATGACCACGCGGCGCAAGTCGGCATCATTCACGTCGCCAACCACCACGTCTCGCCCGGCAAGAAACAGTGGACTTGGGGAAATCATGATTTTGGCTATGCCTGGGACCGCAACCTGACGGAACACGACCGCCAGGGTGAGTACGGGCCTTACATCGAAATCATGGCGGGGGTCTACACGGATAATCAGCCCGATTTCAGTTTTCTACAACCGGGTGAGACAAAGACCTGGAGCCAGTATTGGTATCCGATCCATAAAATCGGACCCGCGCAGCACGCAAATCTGCAGGCGGCCTTGAGCCTGTCGCTGGGCCGCCGCGAAATTTCCCTCGGCGTGGCAGTGACTCGCGAAGTTCCCCGCGCGATCATCCGCTTTGAACGCGTGGGAGCTGCCACCCGCGCGGAATGGAGAGCGAATCTGTCGCCCGGCCAACCCTTTCTGCTCAAAATTCCGCAGCCAGCCCAGCCTTGGACCGCCGGCCGCATGGTCGTCCGTGTTCTGGAAGACCGCGGCCGGGAGATCCTCACTTACCGCCCGCAAGCGCGAGTGGGCGGTAAAGTGCCCCCGGCTGCCACCGAACCTTTGGCGCCGCGCCAGATCGCCAGCGCTGACGAACTGTACGTCACTGGTTTGCATCTGGATCAGTACCGGCACGCCACGCGGTGTCCGACGCTTTACTGGCGGGAAGCATTGCGCCGCGACCCGCTGGATTCCCGTTGCAACACCGCTCTCGGGCTCTGGCATTTCAAGCGCGGGGAATTCGCGCTCGCGGAAAAGCACTTCCGGACCGCCATTCAACGGCTGACCCGGCGCAACGCGAATCCGGCCGACGGAGAACCGTTCTACCATCTCGGATTGACGCTCCGTCAGTTGGGGCGCGACGACGATGCCTATGCGGCTCTCTACAAGGCGACCTGGAATCAAGCCTGGGCTGCCGCCGGTTACCACGCCCTCGCGGAACTGGATTGCCGCCGCGGCGACTTTGCCACGGCGCTGGAGCACTTGAATCGCTCCCTGCGTCTCGATACCGACAACCTTCGCGCGCGAAACTTGAAAACCGTCGTTTTGCAAAAACTTGGCCGCGCCCGCGAAGCCGCGACGCTGCTGCGCGAAACCCTCGCGCTGGATCCGCTCGATTGGTGGGCGCGAAGTTTAAAAGGGTTGGCGCTTGCGTGTGATCTCCAGACTCGGCTTGATCTGGCGCACGATTGCGCCCGGGCGGGACTTTATCTCGAAGGCATCCAAATGCTCGGTTCTTCCCACGCGAAACGGGGGGAACTGCCCGATCAAAGCTGGGGCGCCGAACCGTTGGTGTACTACACCCTCGGCTGGCTCGAGCAAAAGCTTGGCCGAACCGCCGCCGCCCTGCGGCATTTCCGGCGGGCGGCCGCTACGCCGCCGGATTACTGCTTCCCCGCGCGACTCGAAGAAATCGCCATTCTCGAGTCGGTCATGGCCGCCAATCCGCGCGACTCCAAAGCCCCCTACTACCTGGGCAATTTGTTTTACGACCGGCGACGACACGCCGAAGCCATTCGCTTGTGGGAAAAATCCGCGAACCTCAACCGCCGCTTCTCCGTCGTCTGGCGAAACCTGGGCATCGGTTATTTTAACATCTTCAGGCACGCGCAGGCGGCCCGAACTGCTTATGACCGGGCCTTCCGGGCGAACCTTCGCGACGCGCGTTTGTTGTATGAGCGGGATCAACTCTGGAAGCGGCTGGGCGAAAAACCGGCTCGCCGGTTGCGCGAGCTGGCGCGGCACCCGCACCTCGTGCGACAAAGAGACGACCTCACCGTCGAGTTGTGCGCGCTGTACAATCAGACCGGGCGGCCTGAGCAGGCTTTGGCGCTCGTGAGCTCAAGAAATTTCCAACCCTGGGAGGGCGGAGAAGGCGGCCCGTTGGGACAGCACGTTCGTTCGCATCTCGCGCTGGGTTGCCGCGCGCTCGCCGCCGGCGACGCCACCCGCGCCAGCGAATGCTTCCGGGCCGCCTTGACGGCCCCGCTGAATCTGGGCGAAGCGAAGCACCTGCTCGCCAACCAGAGTGACCTCCATTACTGGCTCGGCTGCGCCTTCGGAAAACTCGGCGATCCGGAACGAGCTCGCGCACACTGGCTTGCCGCCGCCACCTTCAAGGGCGATTTCCAGGAAATGAGCACGCGCGCTTTCAGCGAAATGACTTATTACTCGGCGCGGTCGTGGGAGCAGCTCGGGCAGCGGGGAAAAGCAAAAAATCTTTTTCGCGCCCTGCTTCTTTATGCGGAAAAGCTCGCGAAAAGTCCGGCCAGGATCGATTATTTCGCCACCTCCCTGCCCGCCATGCTGTTGTTCAATGAGGATTTGAAATTCCGCCAGCAGACCACCGCCTTGTTCCTGCAGGCGCAGGCGCACTTCGGCTTGGGCAACACCCGGCCGGCAAAGGCATTACTGCGAACCGTCCTTCGGCGCGATCCCAACCATGCGCTGGCCGTTGATTTCGCCCGGCAAAACCACCGAACCATCCTGTGATCACCACCCCCTCGAATCCCCGGACCCACATCCCGGCCGATTACAATCTCCGCTACGTGTGGCTCATCGCTTCCGTCGCGGCCATGGGTGGCTTGCTGTTCGGCTGGGATTGGGTCGTGGTGGGTGGGGCCAAGCCCTTCTTTCAAAGGTATTTTGAACTTACGAGCGAAAGGCAGATCGGGTGGGCCAACAGTTGCGCGCTGATCGGATGCTTGTTCGGGGCGTTGATGGCCGGAGGGCTGAGCGACAAATTTGGACGCAAACGGTTGCTGATTTTATCCGCCCTTCTTTTTGCCATCACCTCGCTGGGCAACGCCCTGGCTCATACCTTTTCCGTGTTCATCACCTGGCGCATCCTCGGCGGTGTGGCCATCGGCCTCGCCTCGAGCCTGTCGCCGATGTACATCTCGGAAATCGCCCCGGCCCAAATGCGCGGGAAGCTCGTTTCCATCAACCAGCTCACCGTCGTGGTGGGCATCCTCCTCGCGCAAGTGATCAATTGGGCGCTGGTGCGCGAACTCCCCGCGGGCGCAACCGACGAATTCATCAAGAGTTCCTGGTTTGGCCAGCAAGGCTGGCGCTGGATGTTCGGGCTAACCGCCGTGCCCTCGCTGTTTTTTCTCATCGCCATGTTTCTCGTTCCCGAGAGCCCCCGCTGGCTGGCCAAAAACGGACGCTCCGGCGACGCGCGGCAACTATTGGCGAAAATCGGCGGCCACGATTACGCGAATGCCGCCATCGGCGAAATCAATTCCACGCTCTCGAGCGAGGAAATCCAACACGTGCGATTCGCCGACCTCCTCGAACCCCGGATGCGCAAAGTGCTCGTGCTGGGCATCGTGCTGGCGGTGTTCCAACAATGGTGCGGCATTAATTCCATTTTCAACTACGCCGAGGAAATCTTCCGCGCCGCCGGCTACGATATCTCCACCGTGCTGAAGAATATCGCCTGGACCGGCTCGGTGAACCTGATTTTTACCATCGTGGCGCTGAACCTGGTGGATCGCGCTGGGCGGCGCCCGCTGATGCTATTTGGCGCCGCGGGCCTGGCGATCACCTACACGGTGATGGGCTTTTGCTATGCCAGCCACGTCCAGGGCCTTCCGGTACTCCTGTTGGTATTGGTCGCGATCGGCGGCTATGCGATGTCGCTCGCGCCGGTGACCTGGGTGGTCATTTCGGAAATCTTTCCCAACCGCATCCGCGGCGCCGCAATGTCAGTGGCTGTGACCGCCCTTTGGATTGCGTGCTTCATCCTGACCTACACGTTTCCCCTGCTCAATGCGAAGCTGGGTCCGGCCGGCACCTTCTGGCTGTATGCGGGAATTTGCGTGGCGGGCTTCATCTTTATTTTCGCGAAACTCCCCGAGACGAAAGGCAAATCCCTCGAACAGATCGAACGCGAGCTCGTGGATTAGCTTGCTCGTGGTCCCCGGCGAATGAAGCCCGTGGGGTGGGAACGCACTCACGGCGCAAACTCATTTTTGTGTGCTCTCGCCATCCGGCCCGCTAAAATCCCGGCGTGCCCGAAAAGTCCAATTCTCCCGGCGTGCCGCTGAACCGCTTTGAGGCGCTCGATGCGTTGCGCGGACTGGCCATCCTCGGGATGGTTCTCTCCGGCAACCTTCCCTTTGGCACAAAAAGTCTTCCGGCGTGGATGTACCATGCGCAGTGCCCGCCACCGAGCCACGAATTCGTGGACAACCTGCCTGGCATCACCTGGGTGGATCTGGTCTTCCCCATCTTTCTATTTTCGCTCGGCGCGGCCATTCCGCTCGCGTTAAACCGGCGCGTCGAGGCGGGCGCGGGCAAATCACAGATCGCGTTGTTCATCGCCGAACGCGGTCTGCTGCTGGCTTTCTTCGCGCTGTACGTGGACGCAATCCGCCCCGGCGTCATTTTGGATCCGCCCAGGACCTGGACCTGGCTCGTCGGACTGCTCGGCTTCCTTTTGCTTTTTCCGATTCTCTCGCGGTTGCCGGCGAAGTGGCCGGCGGTTTACCGCTGGGGGATTCGCGCGGCGGGATGGCTGGGCGCGATTGCCCTGCTGTCCACGCTCAGATATCCCAACGGCAGCGGGTTCTCCCTCGGCCGCTCAGACATCATCATCGTGGTCCTGGCCAACGTCGCGGTGTTCGGCACCCTCCTTTGGTGGCTCACGCGCGCGAACCTCCTGCTGCGCCTCGGCGTTCTGGCCATTTTGTTCGCGGTGCGGCTTTCCAATCGGCCACATCCGTTCGAAGGCTGGGTGCACGACGTCTGGCAATGGTCGCCCGCCCCCTGGATCTACCAGCTCTATTACCTGCAATATCTCTTCATCGTCGTCCCCGGCACCATTGCCGGCGATTTGATAGTGCAATGGCAGAAGACGCCGACCCTGGCCTCCTCCAACTCCTGGTCTGCCGCGAAAATGGCGACCCTCGCAGCTCTCATGCTCGCGCTCGTTGTTGAAATGCTGATCGGTCTGAAATGTCGCTGGGTGGCCGGCACGGTGCTGCTCACCGCAGCCTTGTGCGCCCTTGGTTACAGCTTGATGGCCAGACCGGTCACTCCACGGGAACAACTGTTCAAGAAATTGTTTTCGTGGGCCATCTTCTGGCTCGCCCTCGGGCTTTGTTTCGAACCTTACGAAGGCGGCATCAAAAAGGATCATCCCACGCTGAGCTATTATTTCGTGACCTCCGGCCTGGCGATCTGCCTACTGATTGCATTCACCATCGCCTTGGATCGCTATCGGCGCGGGTTCCGGCTGCTCATCGACAACGGCCAGAATCCCATGCTTGCCTACGCGGGCATCAACAACCTGGTTCATCCCCTGCTCGCGCTGACCGGGATCACCACGCTGCTGGGTACCATGACCGCGCCCTGGCTGGGATTTCTCCGCGGAGTCATCATCACCTTGCTGCTCGCCCTCGCGGTGAGCGCCTTCACCCGGGCCAGGATCCTCTGGCGCTCCTAGCTCAGGACAAAAAAGTGCCCGCCGTCGGGAAGTTCGAACGGCGGGCACGCTTTGCCTGCAGACGGGAAACTTTACTGCGTTTCGACGCGGTAGAACCGGGTGGCCACTGGCGTCGAGGCATCGTTGAACGAAGCCGTCGCTCCGGTGGCGGGCACCGGCAAACCGAGGTTCGTCCACGCGGCATTCGTCAGGTTATTTTTAAAGCTCACCTGGTAACTGTGACCTTCGAAACAGTTGTTCCACGTGATCGTCACACCCGTGGGCGGGTGATTGCTGACGCTGGTGATCGTCACGCCCGGGGCAGCCGGCACCCCGTAGCTCACGGCCACGAGCCCGTTGTTCACATCCAACGAGAAGCCCTTGCCGCCTTTGAGGGTCGTCGCCGCGTTTAACTGTGAGTTCGCGTTCACCGAACCAAAGAACGTCTGGTTGACCAGGGCCGGCGGATTGGTGTTGCCGCTGATGAGGTAGAGCTGCAGGTCATCCGGCGTGTCCGCGAAATTCACCCCGCCGAGAATTCCAGCCGTGACATCCACGCCGATGCCATCGAACGCGGAGGGGAATTGGGTTCCGGCTGTGAAACTTTGAATGGGACCTGCTGTCCAGGTGGAGCGGTCAAACGCCACCTGGCGCAGGTTGTAGCCCGGCGATTTCGCCCAGAAAGTGTCGCCCGGACCGAAGGCAATGCCCTGACCGCTGAAGCCGGCCGGCACATTGGTCACGGCGATCAGATTCGGAGTGAAGGTCTGGCCGTCGGCCGTCGTAAACAGCACGACGTTGTTACCCGCAAAGGAACCGATGAGGATTTCCGTGCCGGTTCCCGCGCCCCGCACGGCCATCGTGTCGCCCCAGCGATCGCCAGAGCCGCTGCCCGGATCGGCGCCGTTTACGCCGCCATAAGCCTGGTTCAAATTCGCGCTGACGCTCACCGAATCCCAGCGCGTGATGCTGAAGCCGGCCCCGCCCAACCCGGCGCCATAGAGGTTCGCGCCGTAAACCGAGCCGTCATCGGCCACGCCGATCTGGTCGAAGAGCCAGCCATTATCGCCCCCGGCATAAATGCCGTTGGTCACCAGGCCGAACAAATCGCTGCCGTCGCCGGCATTCATCACGAAAATGTTGTTATGGTCGCAAACCAGCACGGTCGAGCTGTTCGTATCGTAAGCCAGCCCGCGGGTATTGTAGGTGCTGCTGTCCAGGTACGAGCGGGAGCCGGCGGGCAGAGTCCAGAGCTGCGTCACCACGCTGCTGATCACCGGCTCGAGCAACGTGAGGAGTGCCGGCGGCGCGCTGGTCGCGTATCCCGCGATGTTATGAACCACCACCCGATAGTAGCCCGCCGCACTGAGCGCCGGATAGTTCAGGGTGTAAACGCTGTTGGACGCGCTGACGATGTTCGTGAAACCCGCTTCGTTGGTCGTGACGCTATACTGCCATTGATAGTAGAGCGGCAAGGATCCGGACGCGGCCACGCTGAAGGTCAGCGCCGGATTGTTCGTGTAAACTGTCAGGCTGGCCGGCGGCGTGGTGATGTTCGGCAGCGTGGTGGCCGGCACGCCGTAAGTGACGGCCACGAGGCCATTGTTCACGTCGAGGCCATAGGCTCGCGGATACTTCATCGCGATGGCGCAGTTGGCATTACCGTTGACATTGGCAGTGGCGAAGAAAGCCTGGTGGAACAGCACCGGCGGGTCGGCGGTGCCGGTCAATTGATAGAGTTTCAAATCGTTCGCCGTGTCGGCCAGGTCAATCCCCGCCATGATGCTGCGCACGGAATCAACCGCCACGCCGATCTGCGCCGAAGGAATCTTCGCCGGATTCGGATAATCGAGCAGCACTCCGCCCACCTGCGTCAGCGGATCGTAAGCGATCTGATACAGGTGGCCGAGGTACGCTTTAGCCCAAAGCGTATTGCCCGCACCGAAGGTGATGCCGTTGGCGGCGAAGCCCGCCGGAGCGTTCGTGATGGTAATCAAGGTCGAACTAAAGGTAAGGCCATCGGCCGTCGTGAGGAGCGCGACATTCACGCCGCTGCGGGAACCCAGCAGGATCTCCGTGCTCGTTCCGGCCCCACGCACCGCCATCGTATCACCCCAGCGGTCACCCGAACCGCTGCCAGGGTCCCCCGCGAAGGCCGGCGAGGAAGTCGCGCCGTTCGTGGCGGCCGGCCAGCGGAACAGATTGTAGTTTCCATGCAGTCCAAAACTCGCGATCAGGTTCGCGGCGTAAACCACACCGTCGTCCGCAATCCCCACCTGGTCCACGCCTCCCAGGGCCCCGCCCCAGGTAATCCCCGTCATGCTGAGCGTTCCGATGTTGGTGCCCGTGCCGCCGTCCAGGATATACAAGCCGCTGCCGCCGGTCGTGCTGGCCACCACCACGCGCTGGCTGTTCGTATCATAGGCCAAACCGCGGCCATTGTTGTCGCTCGCCGAGAGGAACGGATATCCCGCCGCGCCCGGCGCCACGCGCCAAAGCTGGCTGACCACCGCGTTGGTAACGGGGGTGATCAGGGAAACGACCACTGGCGTGCTGGTGATGGAACCCGCCGCGTTCGTGATGATGACGCGGTAATAGTTCGAGGTAGGCGGATTTGCCAGAACGTAAAAGTTGGTGTTGGCCGCGGAGAGGATGTTCGTGAAAGTGCCCGCGCCATTCGAAATGTTCGTGCTCGCCTGCCAGATGTAAGTCAGCGGCGTGGCGCCGCCGGCGTTCACCGCCAGCGTCCAGGGCGAAAACACGGTGCCGCCCGTGGGCTGCGATATGATCGTGGGAGCCTGTTGCAGCCCGATGGCCGTGGCTACGAGCCGGTTGTTACAATCCATCGTGTAAATGAAATTCGTGTTGCCGAGGCCGCCGAACGCCACCCATCCCGCGAAATTCCCATTGGCCACAAAATGAGCCGTATTGGTGGCGGCCAGGGAAGTGCTCAGGCCGCTCAACGAGCTGATGTTGTATAGGTTCAGCGGGACCACGCTCGGCGGTGAATTAACCATCGTGCCATATGCCGCCAGCAGGCCGGAGTTCGGCTCATACACCATGAGCACGTTGTTGCCGCTCAGGGGGCTGCCGACCGTGTTCGTCGTGGCTACGGTCAGCTGCAGCGGGCTGCCCAGGCTGCCGAAATTCGCGGGATACTGGACTACGTACAACGAGGTGCCCGACGGCTTCATGATGAAAGATCCGTTGGTGTAAAAGGTCACACCAAATTGCGGGCCGCCGCCGCCATTGCTGAGCGTGGGCAGCACGGCATACGTCACCGTGGCGTCGAAATTCGTGCCATCGATGGTGCTAAAGAGCAGATTGGTGGCGGTCGGCGTGGTGCCGCTGGTAATTGGCATCAGGATTACCGTGCTGGTTCCTGAACCTTTGACGATCATCATGTCCCCAGCCCGTTTGCCCGCGACGAGATTGGTGACCGGGCTGCCGATGATGTCAAAGGCAACCACCGGCGGCTGCGTCCAATCCGACCAACGGTAGATCCGCAACCCGCTGGCGGCACCGATGGCAGTGGTGAGGCTGGCGCCATACATTACGCCGTCATCCGCCACCCCGAGCTGATTGATCAGAAAAGTGCCGCCGCCGATTCCATTGGTGGCCGCATACCCGACGAAAGTCCCGGTGGTGCCGTCCCAGGCGCTGATGCCCAGCGTGCTACCGCCTTTGTTGGGGACGAAGACGAGGTTCGACTTCGACAGGTAGGTCATGCCGCGGTTGTTGTCTCCGCTGCTTACGATGTTGTTGGTCAGGCTCGCCACGTTTGTCACCACCACCCACGAGGTGCCGAGCGTGTAGGCCGCCGCCATGCAGGAAAGCCCGCTAAGCATGACCAAAAGGCTCAACGCGCATTTGAGCCAGTGGCGGGACCACGAAGGGCGGGCGTGATGGGCGGCGGAGGTTGAGCGGCTGAACAGCTTGGAGTCTTTCATGGCTGGGTTGGGTTGGTTGGGTTGGGAGGCTGATTCAAATAGACTGCCCGGGCTAATGCATGATCGGGACCGTGAGTTTCAGGCGTTTGAGATCGCGGTCATTGGCGTCGCTGGGAGTGTTCCAGCCCGGGCCAATCGGGCCGGCGTGGGTGTCCGGAATGGCGTTGTCCTGCAGGATCCACTGGTTCAGCCACTTCCAGACCTCGGAGTGGCCGTCCGCAAAAGAAAGCACGCCGGAATTATTGTGCCGGCTCGAGGGCAGGTTCCAATAGCCAATGGTGCCGCCGGTCGGGTCCGTGTCCGTTCCGCAAAAAATGCCGATCGCGTTGTTGTCTATCGAGTTCTCGGCCTCGTCAATGAACACCGAGGCCTGGCTGGGCCCTGGCTTGTTGACCTGCGCAAGTTTGTAAAAGCTGCCGTTGTCCGGCACCGCTTCACTGCTGTCCATCCAGTTCATCCCAACGCTGATCGAATAGCTGCGCCAGCGGAGGATGCCCGGGTTCCCGTTCACGTAGGAACGATCGGCGGGACAATGATAAATGCGGTAGTTCGAGTTGTAGGGATAGAGCACGCCGAAAATGATGGACCAGTTCGTCGTATCCGTCCGGGCGTTGCCCGTCCACGATCCCAGGCCGAGCTTGTTGCCAGAGGTCATCCACGCGTTGGGGCCGCAGGCGGAGTTTCCGGCCGTGTGGTTGTTGACGATGGTATCCTGGTTGTCGCCCGAGTACATCACCCAAGCGAGCGCGAGTTGCTTGGAATTGCTCAGGCAATTGGTCGTCAGTGCCCGGCTCTTGGCCTTGGCCAGAGCGGGCAGCAGCATGGCCGCAAGGATGGCGATGATGGCGATAACCACCAGCAACTCAATCAAAGTAAATGCGCGACGGGGCGTAAGATGAATTCGCACAGGATCGTCCAAAAGGTTACGCCACGGAAACCTGGGGGCAAATGACGCGTTTGCGTCATCCGACCGGCGGCGCGTTCCAGTAGCGCAAGCTGGGAAGCCTGCGCTACGGCCGTAGATAACCGGCCTCAGTCAGTATCACCCGCCAGCGCGCGGCCGTCCGGTCGAGCGCCTGCTGGGGGGTGTTTTGACCCCGAATGGCCTTCACCAGCTCCTGGTCGAGGCAATCAGTCAGTTCCTGTGAGGGCGGAATCCGGAACCGGGGCTGGCTGCCCCCGATTCCCTCCAGCAACTGGCCAAGATAGAAGATGTTCGTCCGGCATTCGGGATCCGAATAAGTGGAGAGCCACGGCGAACCCTTGCCATGGGCCAGCAGCAGGCGCCGGGCATTCGCCTGGTTCACAAAGAATGCGATCCAACGTCCGGCGGCATCCGGGTTCCTGCAATCCGGATTGATTCCCAGCGACCACGAACTCAATTGCGGCTTCCCCCCCGGAATCACCGCGGCGGCAATCCGGCCCGACACCTTGCAAAAATTCGTGTCCCGCATGTGCGCCCATACCAGGCTCGGCCAGGCGAGATACATCGCGCCGCGGCCTTGCAGGAAAAGCCCGTTCGCCTCCATGACCCCGCAGCTTTCGGCTCGCGCCGGGGCATATTTGAACATCTCCGCAAACAAGGCCAGGCTCTTCACCCCGGCTTCGGAGTTGAGCGCCGGCTTCCAGTGTTCATCCACCGGCTGGCCGCCCATGCCGTAAAGCATGCCGGACCAGACCGTATACAACTGCTCCTGGCCCATGATGATATTACCGTAAAGCGATTCGGAATTCAGAAACCTCGCGATTTCCACAAACTCCTCCCAAGTCGTGGGAGGAGTCAAAGCCCGGCCCGTTTTCTTCCGAAATTCCTCCGAGCGCGCGGCGAAAATATCCGTCCGATACAGCAGCGTGATCACGTCGCAAGCCATCGGCAAACCATACGTGTGCCCTTCCCACTCCCCGCAGTGGCTCCGCACCGCCGGGATGAAATCGGAAACATTGGGCGCGAGGCGCGGCACATCCTGGTCGAGGCAGCGCAGCCGGGGCAGAATTTCTCCTTCCCACTGGTGCGGCACCTGCATCACGTCGAAATTCCCTCCCCGCGTCAGCAAATCGGTGAGTTCCTTCTCGCGCAGATTGAACAAACCGGCCTCCAGAATCGTGACGTGAATCCCCGTCTGCCGCTCGAATTCCGCCGCCAATAAGCGCGCCTCCTCGCCGTAAACGCCCCCCATGTGCAGCGAAGTGATGGTCTGGCGCGCGGCTGAAAGACCATCCTGACCGGCCAGCAGCCACACCGCCACAACCAGCCATCCAAGCTTGCCCGCCGCCTTCATCTTTCAGGAACAAGCCGTTCGGACACGGCTTTGGCGACCGCCAGGCTGCGCGTATGAACGTGCAACTTGCTGTAGATGCTGCGCAAATGGTTGTCCACGGTGTGGTAGCTCAGGCTGAGCCGGTCGGCGATTTCCTTCTTCGCCAGGCCCTTCACCATCCACTCAAGTACTTCCCGCTCTCGTTCCGACAAACCGTAATCCTTCGCCGGCGGCGTGGCTCGCGAGGCAAACATCTCGAGTACCAGCCGCGCGATACGCGGATTGATCGGTGCCCCGCCCTGCAATACTTCCTGCACGGCTCCGGCGATGGCATCCTCGTCCGCGGTCTTCAACAAGTAACCCGAGGCCCCGGCGCAAATAGCCTGAAATACCTTCTGCTGATCGTCGAACACGGTCAGCATGATGATGTGCGTCTGGGGAGCCCCGGCTTTCAGATGGGGAATACCTTCGATGCCACTCATGCCTGGGAGGCCGACATCGAGCAAAATCACGTCCGGCGGCGGCCGGGTGCGCATCGCCGCCAGGGCTTCTTCGCAGGAGGCCGCCGTGAACGGACACTCCATGGTCGTCGCGCGATTCAGGACGCGCGCCAGCACCCGGCGTGAATCCGCATGGTCTTCGATCAGCCAGACGATTGATTTCGCATTGGGCTCGGCGGCCTTCATCACTTCACTTTCCGTTCCCGCGACAGCCGGAGCAAGCCCGGATTGGGAACTTCGAGCACCAGCAACGTGCCCTTCCCCGGCTGGCTCTGGATTTCAATCCGCCCGCCCATCTTCTCCGCCCGCGCGCGCAAATTGCCCAGCCCGTTGCCGGTGGCCTGCTTCCCCGCATCAAATCCCACGCCGTCATCCCGCACATTCAGCCGCCACAACGGACCCCGCTCTTCCAGCCGGAGCTCCACATTTTTCGCCTGTGCGTGGCGCGCGATATTCGTCAGCGCCTCCTTGCACACCAGGAACAAGTCCTGCCGGAACGCCAGCGGCAGCTTGTGCGAGGACTCGATCCCGTCCAGTTCCACCCGGCATTCCACGCCACGCAAAATGACCCCCGCAAAATCCTTCGCCCGCAGCACCAAATCGTGGGCGGTGTCAAAGGCCGGATTGATGACCCAGATGATGTCGCGAATGGAATTGGAAGTCTGCACCGCGATCCGGTTGATCTCCTCGGCGTCCTGCTTTTCCTGCGCCCCGAGCTGGCCGTGCCGCGCCAACAACCGGCTCAGCAGCGCAATGCTCCACAGGCTGGAACCAATGTCATCGTGCAGGTCCCCGGCGATGCGGACCCGCAATTTTTCCAACTCGCGCCGGCGGGCGCGGCGCAAGCGATACAGGCCGCCGAGCGCCGCCAAAACCGCCAAAACCGCCGCCAGCCGAAACCAGAGTGTCGCCCACCAAAATGGCTGCATGATCACGCCCAGGCTCGCGCCGGTCTCGCTCCAGACACCGTCGTTGTTGCAGGCGGTGACACGAAAGCGATAGTCGCCGGGCGGTACTTTCGGATAGCGGGCGTTGCGCGCGGTGGTCGGCTCGCTCCAACGCCGATCCAAGCCCTCCAGTTGATAGCGGAAAAGGATCTTGCCCGGCGCCGTCAAACTCAACGCCGTGAATTGAAACTGGAGATTGTCCTTTCCGGGCGGCGCGCGCAGGGAACCGCCGCCGGCAACGACTTCGTTGTCCAGCAGCGCCTGCTCGATGATCACCGCCGGGGGCAGCGGGTTCCAATGCAAGTCTCTCCGTTCGCCCACCACCAGTCCCTTGGTGGTCAGAAACCAAACCCCGCCCGCCCCCGGTCCCGGCGTGCAAAAACCGTCGGCCAAACATTGCAGCCCGGGCAGGCCGTCCTCCTTGCCGTAGGGCACCGCGTCCACGAAACTCGTTTCTCCCTCCGCGCACGCGCGCAGGCTGTCCTTGCGCAATCGGTAGATGCCCCCGCTGGAACCGGCCCATAGATGGCCCTCGCCATCGGCCCGCAGTTGCAGGATCGGCTCCTCCACCATGCCGTGCCGTGCCGTGTAGGCCATCAGCCGCCCGTCCCGAAACCGGCACAGCCCGCGCGCCGTGCCCACCCACACCGTGCCGTCCACATCCGTCCGGAGCGATCGCACATCCGGGCTGGGCAATCCGTTCGTTTCCGTGTAAGCGCTGAATCGTCCGTCTTTGAGCCGGAACAGCCCGTCGCCAGTGGTGCCGATCCAGAGATTATTCTGATGATCCTTCGCCAGCGTGCTTGCAAAGTTCCCGGAAAAACCCCACGGGGTGTTGAAGCGCGTGACCTTCCCGTCTTTCCAGTGATTCAATCCGCCGTTCCTCGTGGCGACCCAAAGACCGCCGTCGGCCTCCGGACACAGCGCTTCAAAGGAATTGTCGGACAACCCGTTGCGCTCGCCGAACCGCGTCACGCTGCCTTCGCGGCAGCGCACCAGTCCGCCTCCCAACGTCCCCACCCACCAGCCGCCATCCGCCGCCGCGCACACTGTTTCCACCACGGTGTCCGCCGGCAAAGGCAGATGCTCTTCGGGCACCAGCAGATTTTCATGGCAGCGATAAAGATTCAAATCTCCTGCGAGCAGCCAACGCTCTCCCGAGGGCGTCTCGAACAAACGCGGCGCAAATCCCGCATGACTGACTTCCGGAATTCGCAAAAGCTGCAATTGCCGACGCTTCAACCGGCTCAGCCCGTCACTGGCCGTCCCGGCCCACAGGTTGCCTTCCGAATCCTCCGCCACCGACGTCACCCCGCTCGGAAACCGCCAGATCGTCTCCACCTGCGCCTTCTCTCCCGCGCCCACCACCCGCGCCACCGTGCCGTTGGTTGTCCCGAGCCATATCCCTCCCTCGGTCCCCTCGACCAGGCACGCTACCCCCGGCACTGAACCTGGTATCGCCACCGCATTCGTTTCGCCATCCAAAACTTCAAACAGGCCGGCTGCGCCACCGACCCAAATCCTTCCGCCCCGGTCGCGCAACACACAACTCAACCCGCCCAACTGCGCGACCTTGTCCGAACCCGCGGGCGCCCACAACCTTTGCCCGCTGAACCGGCACAAACCCCGCGAGGTGGCAAACACCACCGGCGAACCTCGCGGTTGCGAAACCGCATCCACCCGATCGTCAGGCAGCCCGTCGGTCTTGAAGAACGTGCTCAGCCGCCCCCCCGCCCAACGGCTCAAGCCCGACGCCGTCCCCGCCCAAACCCCGGCGTCTGAATCCTCACCGAGACAAAGAATGGTGTCCGACGCCAGACCGTCCGCAGTCGAGAGCGAGGAGAATTGACCTTCACGAAAATTCATCAGCCCGGCATCCTGAGTTCCAATCCAGAAATACCCGCGCGCATCCTGCAGCAGGCAGGTCAACCGGTTGCTTTTCATCCTTGGATATTCGCCGGTCCGATAGGCCGTGAACCGGACTCCGTCAAACCTCGCCAGGCCGTTGGCGGTCGCAATCCAGAGGTAACCGTCCCGTCCCTGCAACACCGTAGCCACCGAATTGTGCGGCAGGCCGGCATCCGTTTGCCAGGTATCCACCACCCACTCAGCCGCGTCCCTTGGCGCTTCGGCGGAAACCGAGTTCCACGCCACGCAAATCATCCATCCCAGCCAGATGAAGCCGGTCACGCCCGATCGCCACCGACTTTCCCTGGGCCCCTTTCCTTGCGTCGGCAATCGGCTCGCCCTCACAATCTTTTCCTATGGCAGCCGGGTTACGCGCAGCCGCAAATAACCGGTCGCCGCTGCGCCGGTCGCGGTCGCCAGCCGCACCGTAGTCAGCCAGCTGGCCCCCTGGTCCACCACGCTCACCGTTTCCACATACGCGGGACCGGAATTCCAATTCACCAGATCGTTCGATTGCTCCACCACGACACTGACATCCGTCGCGGTTTTGGACTGCGTATAACTCATGGTGAACCGCCCGTTCACCACCGTCGGGTGAAAAGGATTTACATTCACGCTCAACGGCGGCAATCCCATGGCATATTCCATCAGGTTCACGACCCGGTCCTGGTCGGGATCGGCGAGGTCCCCGCTGATCGCCGGATTGGTGAGTTGCGGTGCGCTGAAATTCGCGAGCCGCCATGCGTCAATCGGCCGGTCATGAATGACGATCGTCGCGTTGCTCAAGCTGGTAAGATTATACCCCGCTGAAGGCAGCAGCGTGAATAACACCGCCCGGTCTCCCTGGGGTATGTCATTGGGAATCGGCATGACCACGAGGTTGGTGGCAATGCTGCCCGCCGCCAGATTTATGTTGGTTGGCAAAAGCACGTAGTCCACTCCGCCTGTCGCCGTCCCGCTGATGTTCAGCGAAACCGTCAATGAAGAAAGATTCGTATCCCCGCGCACAATGCTGACGCGTCCGGGCGTCGGCCCAAATTCACCGGCCGCAGGATCGCTCGCCACAATCTCCACCTGCGGCAGCGGCCCCTGGGCGGCGCCGCCAATCGGCAGAAATCGCACGCCGTCCGCGATCACGTAGCCCGTGGTATTGTCGTTACGAATCATCACGTAGCCGCCGCTGCCGGCATTGAAATTCGTCGTGATCAACCTGTACCAGCCCCCGCTGCTGCTTTGCTGGTTCACCAGCACGCGATTCGTTCCGGCGGCGTGCACAATGTCGTAAGGAGTGTTGGTCGCCCGATTCGGGTCCGCCACCCACCACGCATACACTTCATAGGTCCCATTCGTGGCAAGCGTCGGCGTGTAGCGCACCCACTTGGTTCCTTTCCCGGCATTGCCGTCGTGCCAATAATCCGCGTTCCATCCGCCCGCATTCGCTCCTGCCGTCCAGCCGGTCGTGTTCGCCGTCCCCGGCCCACCTTGATCGAGAATATATCCGTTCGTCTGCGCCGACGCCGCCGACCAGCTCAGCACCTGTCCGTCCGCGCGCAGTTGCGCCGACAGCTTCGCATAATTCAACTTCGCCACCGGTACGTTGTCATCGATGGCAAAACTCGCGGCCGTGCCCGCGCTCTGACCCAGGATCATCAACACCGGCTCCATGCGAATGGACGCGAACGCCACGTGGCTCGCCGACAGCGCGAACACACAGAAAACATTCTGACATTGGTTGCTGGAAGGAATGATCGAGCGATAACTGATTCCATAAGGATACGGCACCGTCCCAAACAAACTCCCCTCCTGTCGTGTCAAGCCGCTCACCGCCAGTCGTTGGAGCGGATGACAATCCGTTCCATACGCCGCCAGCCCCACCGGATCCGCCGCGAACCGCCGCCCGTCCGTGTCCTGCTGAATCATCACGTAATCGCTCACCATCCGGCGGGCTTCCCGCACATACATCTGGTGCGGCCAGCCGCCGGTGTCCACGAACTCATCCTTCGCCAACTGCCACGATTGCATCTGCGTCCGGATGTTCAACGGCACATTCGTGCTCGTGGCCAGAAAAGTCAGCAGTCCGCGGATAAAGTCCTCGTGCGCCTGGCGGATGACCTCGCGCCCCGCAAACGTGTTCGTCGGATACGTGAAATTATATCCTACATAATCGGTCGAAAGTTCCCCGTTCGCGTTGATGTCTGTCTTGCCGTTCGGCACCAGGTTGGTCTGCACATTGATGATCTGATCCAGTTGCACTCCTCCATCCGCCGCCACGCGCGCCGCGATGTAGCGCCGCACCAATTCATACTGCGACTCCGAATAACCCGTCGGCGCCGCAATCGCAATCTGGTTGGTCGGATTGCGCGTCAGGCAGAGCCGGTAATTGTACACCTGCACCTTCGCATCCCCCTGCCCTACCGTGCCCGCGCCGCCCGCCTGCACCAAAGGCAGCAGCCCGCTGTTGGTGTTTCCCGCGACCAAATAAGGATCGTAATTATAACTCCCGCCCGGCGATTTGATTCCCGCCGCGTTTTCCGCATAGGCATTCGTCCCTTCGCGCCCTACCGTGAATGTCACCCCGGCCATCGCCATCAAATCGCCTTCGTACGTCGTATCAATATATTCGCGCGCCTTGTAAATGCTCCCGTCGCTCATCTGAACGGCGGTGATGACCTGCCCGGTCTTGGTGACTGAAATCAAATGCTGGTTCGTGTAAACCGTCACCCCCGCTTGCGCCGCCATTTGCCAGAAAACATTCTCCGCCACGCGCGGCTCGAAATAATACTTCTTCGTTCCCAGCCCATACGCCTGCCCCACGCGCAGATAAAACTCCCCCGCCAGCCCGCCGATATACCCTGATCCCAGGGAGCCGATGTCTGTCACGCCCAAGCCGCCCGAAGTCATTCCTCCCAGGTGATTGTTGACCGTGATCAGCGTGACGGACTTCCCGAGCCGCGCCGCCGCCACCGCCGCGGTCACGCCCCCGGAAGTGCCGCCATAAACACAAACGTCGCTTTCAATGGTCGCCGAACCCGCGGAAAACACGGACGCCAGCAGGCAGCCGACCGCGAGCGTGGGATGAATTCGCAAGAACTTCACGCGTAGCAGCCGCCATCATAGCATGATCGCAGCCGGTCCGCCACTCCGCTGTATTCAGCCGAAGGCGACGCGCACCCCTCCTGGAACGGAGCGCGGCTGTCCCCAGCCGCAGCGCATACCAACGCACTTCCGACAATCGAATCAATTGGTTCGCGATTTGCGATTCGCTCCCGCCGCCGCATTTCACGTTTGCTCCATGAACTCGCCCCGGTTCTGGCGCCCGCGACGGACATTCACGCCCCTGACGTGATCGTATCGGTCGTGCGGGCGCCCGGTTTGTCTGCCGCAGTGCCCAATTCCCGCCACGCATCCAGGCCGCCGAGCAAAGGCCGGATTCGCGTGAATCCTTTGCGCCGCAACTCCAGCGCAAACCGCGCGCTGGAAGCTTCGTTTGGGCAGGAGCAGTAAACCACTATGTCCCGGTCCTTCGGGAATTCGTGCAGCCGACGCCCCAGGTCGTCCAGGCTCATGTGAATCGCCCCCTGGATCATCGCCGGATCTTCCGTCACCGCGGCCGCGGAGCGCAAATCCAGGATCACGGGCGGGTTGCCGTTGCTCACCAATTCCCGCAACTCCGTGACCGTGATGCGCGCCATGCGCAGCTCATGCAAAAGCCGTTGCCGCCGCCAGAACTTGGCCGCGACGAACAACACCACCACGATCGCCAGCAGCGCCAGCGCGCTCCCGCTGATCCGGCTCACCGCGGCGGCAATCTGATCGATCTGGTGACTAAAGAAAAACCCTATGCCCAGCAGGCTAATTCCATAGATGAGCGAACCGGCGGCCTCAACGAGCAGAAACTGCCAGAGGGGAATTTTCGACATTCCGGCCAGCGGCGGCGCGACCGTGGCCATGCCCGGCACGAACCTCGCCACCAACAACCCGCGCAGGCCGTACTTCGTGAAGACGTTCTGCGTGCGCCGCACGCACGAATCGGGTTCCAGCGAAATGCGACAAAGCCACCGCAACACCTGGCTCCCGCGCAAGCGCCCGATGTAAAACCAAGTGGTATCCGCCGCCAGGCAGGCGAGCACCGTGACCAGCACCCCCTCGTGAAAACTGAACTTCCCCCCCGCTGAAAGCGCCCCCGCCGCGAGCAGCCAGGGGAACGCCGGAATCGGCAGCCCCATCTGCTCGACCAAAATCACGAGGAAAAGCACGACTTGCCCGTGATCAATCAGGAAGCGGGTTGTCTCATTCATAGGGAATACCGCGACGAACTGCCAGGCCGGGATCGCACCCACGATCTCCCCCCGGAATTATGGAATCTTACACGATGTTAAGTTGAACTTCAATATTGCCGCGTGTGGCTTTGGCGTAAGGGCAGACTTGGTGCGCGCCTTCCTTTAGCCGGCGCTCCTGACGCGGCGGTATCCCTGGACCGGCTCGGCACAACTCCCGGAGCGCGGCTCTGTGAGCCGCAGCGCGTTCAAAAGCATGGGAATTTGCGGACAGCGAATGCATTCATCGTCAAATACAAACGCTTCGTGTGCAAAGCCCCTGGTCCACCCGCCACTCCGCCGCCGGCTTTCAGCCAATCCCCTATTTCGGCGTCCTGACCGCGGGATAAAACGGCGACGCCAGAATGGAATCCTCCGTCACAATCACCGTCGGAATCACTCCGCCCTTGGTCAAATCCCCATATAGCTCCGCCATCTTGAGCTTCATCGTCGCCTCCACCCCGATCTGATCGATCGAAGTCTTCAGCGCACCCGCCAGCGCCGAACTCTCCGCCACCACCGACGAAGCCCGCCGCTTCGCCGCTTCAACTTTCATCGTCGCGTTGATGCCCGCCTGGCTGACATCCACCTTGGCTTGGTTGGCTTTGTTTTCCTTTTCCTGTTCCTTGGCGCGAATCTCCGCGTCCAGGTCCGTCAATTGCCGCCGCGCCTGGTCGATCACATTGCCGTCCGGGTATTTGAAATTGCCCATGAACAACAAGTCGGTCACCTCGAAGCCAAACCGCTTCATGTACGGCCGCGCCCAACCCAGCAGCTCCTGTTTCATCACATCCGGCCGTGTGCGAATCTTCTCCGCGTCCATCGTCGCCGCAATCTCGTTCAGATGCTGGTTGATCGCCTTTCCCGAAAACCGCAGGGCTTCATAAACCCGCCGGTCCTTGTTCGCCAGTGTCCGGTAATCGTGCTCCAATTCCCCGAAATGCAGGAAGAAGGTCCACGGATCCGTCACCTGCCCGTACAACTTGTACTCCGCCGTCATCACCACGCCCTCGTTGGAATTCCAACGCAGCGTCTCGTCATACTGCGTCGTGGAACCGCTTCCCGCCCCGGTAAACTCGTAATCCATGATCGTGCCCAGCACCGAGAACAGTTTCTGATTCGGGCCCCACGTCGCATGGAACCCCATGCTCAACAACGGATTGTCCTGCGGATTCACCGGCCGCCCCGAGGAGACGTTGTAGAAAAACGCCTTTTCGCCCTGCCGCACATACGTGCAGCTCGTGAAGCTGCACACTGAAATCAGGCACAGCCCGATGATGACCGTCGCCAGCGTGCTCCTCACCGGAATTCGCCGCGTCGGTGGAATAATGGCTCGATAATTGTTCATGATTATTTCCTCCCGCCGGCCGTCGCCGGCTCAATCATCCCCGGCGCGAGATACGCCATGCTCTTCGGCACCACCAGCACCTTCGTCTGCCCTTCGCCCAGGTTCCTGATCATCGTCAACATCTGCTCGAGCTGGACATAGTTCGTCTCGCCCACCAGCCCGATGAACATCTGCCGCCGCTGCTGCTGCGCTTCCGCCAGGATGCGGATCTCCTCCTGGCTCCCGAAGTTCTGTTTCTCCTGGCTCTGCGTCAGGCCGCTTTGCTCGATTTGCGTGATCTCGGACATCAACGGCATCAGCTTCGCGCTGCGCATTTGCAAAGTGCGGTTCGCGTATTCCGTCGTCACGATGTTGTTCATCCGCTGCTTCTGGTCGGCGGGAATCCGGATCTCCGAGGAGACCCCCGCCGAGTTGAATACCAGCCCATACTTGTTGAAGCGCTCGTTCATGCGTTTCACCAGCAGCTCGTTCATTTCCTTCTTGTTGCGCATGAGTTCAATCACCTGTTTGTTGAGCGCATACTGCGCCAGCGGCTCGCGCACAAACTGCCGCAATTTCTCTCCCGCCCACCTCCCCAGCATGTCGTGCTCGCCGTTGTAGCCCTGCAGCTGATGGTCGTTGATGAACTGCAGCAGATGCTCCGCCAGGTTCGGCATCTCCTTGTCCAGGTAAAGCTGGAGGTTCACGTCGAAGGTCATGTGCCCGCCCAGGCAATCCACCTCGATCCCCTCGTCATGCGGCGATTCATAGCTCGCCAGTTGCGAGAACTCATACTCCTGCAAGCCCAGCGGAAAACTAAACACCCGCACGCCCGGATTCGCGCTGATGCCAAACGGCAGGCGCCGCGCCCAGTAAATCTCCGCCGACGCCATCGCGTTCGTCGTCGAACGCGCCCCCAGCGTCTTCACCAGCAACGCCAGTTTGTTCTGCGGCACCTGCTCGCCGCATCCGGTCAACAGAACGGCCGAAGCCAAAACCATTGATAGAGTGAATGCCTTCATAAAGGAGTCTCCTTTCAGTTTGTCCGGCCGCGGCCTACTTCCACCGCACGCGGCTCAAAATCCACACGCCCAATGCGATCGCCAAAATAATCCCCGCCACACCCGGCAGCCAGCCCCACTCCATTGCCGACATCAGTGACACCACGCACACCGGCAGCACCGCCGCCAGCAGAAAACCAAACACCACAAAAGTGATGGCCGCCCGATGAATCCAAAAACCCCACACGCACACGTAGCCCGACTTGCGCCGCAGCGACTCCACCGTCCGCCACAGAAACGACTCCGTCACCATGTCCGTGAATTCCCGCACCAGCCGTTTCCGGCCGGCAGCGTCTCCGTTCAGCCCGTATGCGGCGGGGTTCTCCTGCACCAGCTTCGACAGGGTGGCTTCAAAAATCTGCATGGCGGCCTCCACCGCCACCCTCCGCTCCGCCCCACCCAGTTGCCCGATCTCCACCAGGAACCGCTCCTCCTCGGGCTTCAAGTTCATTCCCCCGGCCACGACGCCCGCGGGCTGCTCCAACCGAATTGAAACCACCGGTTTCATATCGTCCACTTCCACGCAAGCTTCCGCTACTTCCAGCGCGAGCCTTTGCTCCTCTCGCCGACCATGCCGCCGCCTGCCCATGCCCCACCTTCCCGCACCCCCGCCCAAAACGGTAATCAAATGATGCCCCCAAACCGTTAAATTTTCGTAAAGACCGCGGATCGTCGTCCCTGAGCGCGGCTTTATAAGCCGCAGCACGTTCAAACGCATGGGGACTCACGCTTGGCGAAGGCATTCATGATCAAATCCGAAGACTTCCTGTGCAAAGCCCCCTTTGGGGAAGGATTGGGGTGAGGGGAATTCTGCTTCCGACTCCAGCCGTCCAGGCGAGGCTGTCTCCTCCTCAGCGGCACGGCACATACGCGCCACTCGCCATGCCTCCGTCCCTGCCCATTGCCATCCACACCTGATTCTGTTCCAATGTTTTCAATGCTCCGCCCCCTTCTCCTTGGCTTCCTCTGCTGCACCGCCCTCGCCGCCTCCGAACCTCCCATCATACCCATCGGCCTCGATTCCTACCGCCAATGGGATCACTGGCCCGGCCAGCGCATCGGCGCGCGCGCCTACATGCGCAGCACCTACGACCGCACCGGCGGCAATGAAGGCGCCGACGCCAGTCACTTCCTCTACCAACTCGCCGATGACCGCAACGTCACTCTCGACGTCCAGGGCCCCGGCATTCTTTACTTCGCCCGCTACAACCACTGGCACGGCAGCCCCTGGCACTACGAAGTGGACGGCCACGACCACGTCGTGCAGGAAACCAGCACCGCCGATCCCGATCATCCCAATCCCAACTCCGTTTTCCTTCCCACCGAACCCTTCCCCAATCCCCTCACCTGGACCTGGTCCATCACGCGCGGCGCCGATCTCTCCTGGGTTCCCATCTCCTTTGAAAAATCCTTCCGCATGTCCTACAGCCGCACCCGCTACGGCACCGGCTACTACATCTATCACCAATACGTCCCCGGCACGAAGCTCTCCGCCTCCATCCGCTCTTGGAACGAAAAAACCATCCCCGCCCAAGACGTCCTCGACCTCCTCAATCGCTCCGGCACCGCGCTCATCCCGCCTGCCGATTCACGCGAAGGCAAAAAACTCGGCCTCCGCGAAATTTCCGGAAAGCTCATCATCAACCCCGGCGAAACCAATCTCCTCGTCGAAATCACCAACGCCCCCTCCACCCTCCGCGCCCTCGAATTCACCGTCCCGCGCGAACACGCCCTCGACTTCGGCCGCGCCCGCCTCCGCATCACCTGGGACGACGCCCCCGAAGCCTCCGTGGACGCGCCCATCGCACTCTTCTTCGGCGCCGGCACCCTCTACAACCGCGACAACCGCGATTACCTCGTCAAAGCCTTCCCCGTGAACATCCGCTTCGACCCCCAATCCGTCCACCTCGCCTGCTGGTTCCCCATGCCCTTCTTCCGCACCGCCCGCATAGAATTAATATCTCCCCCTCCCAATCCCAATCCCAATCCCAATCCCAATCCTAATCCTAATCTTAATCCTAATCTTAATCTTAATCCTAATCCTAATCCCACCCCCCTCTCCGCGACCTACTCCCTCCGCTACTCCCCCCTAAACTCCGCCCCCACCCCAAGCGGCTACTCCCACCCCACCGACAAAGACCCCCCCCACCCCATCCCCGGCCACGACCTCGTCCTCCTCGACACCCGCAACGTCGAAGGCGGCGGCGATTGGTCCGGCCAATTCATCGGCACCTCCTGGATCTTCTCCGACCAGGCCGTCTTGAAAACCCTCGAAGGCGACCCGCGTTTCTTTTTCGACGACAGCAGTTCCCCGCAAGCCTACGGCACCGGCACCGAAGAATGGGGCGGCGGCGGTGACTATTGGGGCGGCGAGAACATGACGCTCCCCTTCGTCGGCCACCCGACCGGCGCGCGCAACCCGAAAGAGGCGAAGAACGACGAGGACAAAATCGAATCCGCCTATCGCTTCCTCCTCGCCGACCTCATGCCCTTCGGCAAAAACGCCGTCATCCGCCTAGAACACGGCGCTGTCAACGACTCCACCGAGCACTACCAAACCGTCGCCTACTGGTACGGCCTCAACTCTCCTTCCCTCATCCAAACCAACGCCCTCAAAATCGGCAGCCCCGCAAGCGAAAAAGCCCACGCCTACGTTTCCCCCAACGCCTCCGCTCCGTACGAAATCACCTCGCGCTACGAACTCGGCCCCGACACTCTCGCCGGCAAGGAAACCTATCCCGCCCACGACGACACCGGCCGCACCACCCAAGGCACCTCCGAATTCAACCTCGAGCTAAAACCCAACAACCTCGGCGTCCTCCTCCGCCGCAAACTCGACTACCAATACCCCAACCAACGCGCCGAAGTCTCCATCGCCCCGATAAAAAATGGTAAACTCACCGGCGATTTCCAACCCGCCGGCATCTGGTATCTCGCCGGCGGCAACACCTGCATCTACTCCAATCCCAAGGAAGAACTCGGTGCCACCCAGCACAACGTCCAGACCTCCAACCGCCGCTTCCGCGACGACGAATTCCTCGTCGCCCGCAAATTCACCGCCGGCCAATCCGCCATCCGCGTCCGCGTCAAATTCACCCCCGTCGAAATCCCGCTCTTCCCCGGTCACCCCCTCCCCGACCTCGCCTGGAGCGAAATCCGTTACGACGCCTACTGCTTCGTCATGCCATAGCAAACTCCCCAATCCCAACGGGATTGCGTCCTCCAGCCCCAGGTTGCGAGGCACGAGCTACCTGGGGTAACGCGGACAAAAAAACGACAAACCCCAACGGGGTTTCGCCCGGATCTTCACTTTCAGCCTGCTCGATGTGACTTAACAATCCCGGTTCCAAGGCACCCATAATCCGGGTCAAGCGACCGCGTCATGGCTAGGCTTCCCTAGCGCCGTCGCCATGAGATTACTCCACTTCGATTTCCTTATTATCCGATTCAATTGACACTCGACTATCACCGAATCGTTTGCTCAGTTCACGTCGAATAAGCTTACCTCACTACTTCCTTTTTGACGGCACGCAACACTTAAGTTCATTTCCAACCGAATTCGCCCGTATCACTTATTGCGACGTTCTGCGAAATGGCATAGCGTTTGTTTGCCTTGTCCCAAAATACTGTCTTGATGGTGATATACCGCAATGCCGTGTTGCTTCCTGATTTCCACTCCGTCGGGACGTGTTGAATGCGCACAAAGTCCGACCGAGGTCTGCCAAGCACTCCCAGATTCGGCCCCTCGACAGAGCTAACATCAATCCACTTGAATTCGCCAGACGCGAGCTTGACACACACAAACACTGAACTCGCGTTACCACTGGAAATACCGACGGCAACCGCTTCACCTCGCGAATCCCAGACAACAATTGCGTTAGTTGCAGCCATTGCAGCAGACGACAACGAACCTGGGCAATCCACGTGTGCCAGTTCGGCGTTATCCTTATTCCGCAACAGGGTTAACTCCGTGCGATCCTTTGGGCCGCTTCGTCTTGCCCGCACGCTCACGGCGTGGTCCGGGGACGTCGCATTCCGCCACTGCTCGGCGGAGGTCTTGGAGGAGTCAGTCTGTGCGATTGCGCGCGAGAGCGCGACAACAATGAGCACAACCAACGGCAATGTGCGCAGTGCTTTACAATTCATATGTCGGTTACACGAAACATGATTATGGCCCGCGGATCTACCCTTGCCGTCTCAACCGCTTCAGCGGTTTCCCCCGGGACATCTCATTGTGACCAGGGACTGCCACCTTCCGTTCCACTGCTGATTTGTCAGGCTTCATTCTTAGGCTTCCGCGCACGCACCACCTTTTCAAACACCGGGAGCAGATGATCTTTCATCTTCTCCGCCGCATCCCAAATCGCCGGGGCGATCAAAGGCAAACATTGTTCGATTGGATCGTCCTCGTAAAACATGGCCTTCTCATATTCCTCGGGCCGCAAAACCGGGAGCCACCAATAATCCTGCCCGGCCCAAAGCCGGTTCATCCGGAACAGACAAGGTTGATCCAGAATCTGGCTCTCGTCCGGATACATCCGCTTGGGACGGTTACTGTCAAAGGACCAGATGGCCTCAATCGTAAAGGCGTCCCGTGAGGGATCGAGGACCAGCCAAATCTGAAAATAAATACCCGAGGCATCCTGGCGAACCCAAGGGTAGCTTCCCGGGGGCACTCCCTGCCCTTTCTCCTGGCGATATTCCGGAAATTGGGCCGCCATCATCTTCGCAAAAAGCTTCCGGCATTCTTTTCCTAATTCGCGTCTCATGAAAAACTCGGAAGATGGGATTTTTGAATTTGCCTCGCACTAGTTAACCGACTTTGTTCAGCCGCTTCGAATCCTCCGCCCGTCGTCCGTACAAAAGATCCACGACCCACTTACTCTCGTACCGCGGCCCACGCACCGCAATCGTCATCGCCAATCCCAGTACCTCCCACGGGCTCACCACCCTCAGCTTCCGCCCCGAACTCACCACCTTCGGCCCCAGCAACACATACCGTCCCACCTTCTTGAGCGCCTGAACAAACGCCAGGTCCTCACCCGCATACAGCTTCTCCGAAAATCCACCCGTCGCAACGTAAGCTTCCCGCGTGCAAAAAAGAAAACAACCGCACCCCCACCGCATCAGCCGCGCCACCGGCCGCGCCAGAAAAAGCGAAATCCGCGCCCACACCGGCTCCGGCCCGTCAAAATCAAACAAACATCCGCCCCCCGCCGCACCCGCGCGCAAAACTCCCACCGCCGCACTGACCGCCCGTTCATTGATCTGCGTATCCGCATCCACGAAGAAAAACACCTCACCCCGCGCCACTCGCGCCCCCGCATTCCGCACCGCGGAAATCTTTCGCAACTCCACTCGCAAAACGTGCGCCCCCATCTCCTCCGCAATCCGCGAAGTCGCATCCGTCGAAGCATCATCCACCACAATCACCTCGTAATCCTCCCCGACCTTTTCCATGGCCGCGCGAATGCTCCCCACGCACTTGCCAATCCACAATTCCTCGTTATGCGCCGGGATAATGAAGGAGATCATGGTTGCCCTTCCAGTATCCATTCGTACATCTCGGCTTGATGCGAGAAACTCTGTCCGGAACTCCGGCATCGCTCGTCCGCGCTGACTGCCTCGCCTCGTGCATACCGCTTGGCTTGCTGGATTGCCCAGCCCCTTCACGAACATTTTTCTGTCACCAAATTTTTCTGTCTCATTTCCTGTCTTTTCGGTCATTTTTCTGCCCCTATCTTTCTGACAAATCCCCTTGCCTCGGCTGCTTCGTCAACGAACCGGACAAGCACGGCTCGTGTCCATCAACTGTGCCTCGCGCACATTTTCTTATACTTCCTGCCTCTTCCTCCTCAACCAGTTCGTCCAGTTCAACGCCGCAATCGCCACCCAAAGTAGGGCCACCGCGCCTGCGATTGCGATCGCGGCCCGGCCATGGACGTCAAACAGAACCGGGTCCGCCTTCTCCCCTTCAGCACACAACCAAACAAACATCCCCGCGCTGGCCACGACGAAAACGCTGGCCAACCAGCGCAGCCGGCCTCCCGAAAATTGCAGCCAAAAATCCGCCAGATTGTAAGTCGGATCAGAAACGTCCTTGTGCTCGGAATCCTTCATACGGCTTTCAGGAAGTTATTGAGCATCGCGGCCCAAACGTCAAGTTGGCATGCGTATCGGTAGTATCTCAATCAAGACTTCTTCACCTCGTCTTTCCTTTGAAATTTCAAATCTCAAATTTGGAATTAGCACACCCCTGGGTGTTGGTTTTCAAATCGGCCCAACCCAGTGTTTCGCCACTCCACGCCTTGACACCTGCTCGAATCATGCCACCCTAATGCCGGAGGGATTTCCCGCCCGGGAATCGCCGGTTGACTCAGCCGATTCTCAGCGCGGGCACAACTTGGAGAATTTAAGGCACAACATAAACCTATGCCGTACATGCCAGCCAGCTCGTTGCGCTCACTCGCTCACGTCCCTTACCCGGCGAACCGTAAAGCCACCAAATGCCCTCTAATGCCCCCTATTGCCACTATGACTTTTTTTGTGTCCCACCGGTCCCACCCGTCCCACCCTCCAAGCTCTCCTGCCAGCCAGCATCAAACCTCCCGCAAACGCGCTGGCAGCCAAAAAGCAAACCTCCGGCAAACCAGCCCGCAAACCTAAAACCCCAGCAAACAAACCAAAGCAAACCAAAAGCAAACCAAAAAACATTTAGCGGGCCCCATGCTTTACCCTCAACTCTCAACCCTCATCCCTCAACTTCTTCGCCTGACTCACTTTTCTACTGCAATCCGCCTCAAAACCCGCACCTTTAAATCCCTGATGCGCCTGCGAACCTCATTGATTGCGCTCCTCCTGCTGCCTGCCCTGGCGCTCGCCGATGTCCCGCTCCGCCCCGACCGCACGCACATCGTCTTCGGTTACATGCAATCCACCGGCCCGAACGCCGCGCTCATGTCCTACCGCTGGCACGCGCTCACCCATGTCGGCTACACCTTCGTCTCCTTCACCCCCGACGGCAGCCTCGACCCCAAAAGCCGCGACGCCTTCCGCAACCGTTCCCCGGAACTCAAGGCCGGCGGCGCCGCGGCGAACAACGGCGTCCGCGTCATCGCCGTCCTCAACAATCGCGGCTTCAAGGCCGACGTCATCGAATCCGTCCTGACCTCGCCCGAACGCCGCGCCCGACTCATCAAGGACGTCGTGGCACTGGTGACCGACCCCGATTCCGGCTGCGACGGCATCAGCCTCGATTTCGAGCCGATGAATTTCAAGCCCGCCACCGCGTCCGGCTTCGACGCCTTCGTCAATGCCCTCGCCGACCAGTTGCACGCCCTCAGCCCGCGCCGTGAACTCTCCATGTATGTCGGCATCTATCACGCCGAGCGCTACCGCCTCGCGACGTTCCGCGACAAATTCGACTACATCCTCTACAGCGCCTACAACTTCGCCCCCGACGACAAAGTCGGCGATGTCGGCCTCGTCTCCGGAACCAAGCGCGGCATTGATAGCTGGCTCCGCGCCGGCATCCCGCCGCGGCAGATCGTTCTCACCCTCGCTCTCTTCGGCAAGCAATGGGACACCGCCAAAGCCGAATGGGGCGCGGCTGGCAAAACCCATCGCAGCATCGGCATGGATTACGGCAATTTCCTCACCACCACGCGCAAACCTCCCCTCACTGCCCACACCGACGCGCCCGACCGCACCTGCGTCTGGACCGCCGAACCCTTCGGCAACAAACAATACCACCTCAGCACCTTCGACGATCTCACCTCCCATGTCCGCAAACTCCGCCTGGCTCTCTCCTGGGACGGCGAAGTCTCCAAGGGCGCGAGCCTTGGCGGCGTCGGCTTCTGGAGCCTGATGTGGCTCGCACAAGGCCTTCACCCCGGCTCCGTGGATCCCAATCAACCCGACTCCCCCGCCAAACCCGAATGGCGCCGCACCTACGCCGCGCCCTGGACCATGTGGGAGGAATTGTTCGCGCCCGCGGCCCAAAAATCCTTCCGTGCCGCCAACTTCGAAGCCCTCACCCTCGATCCGCTCTGGACCGCCTCCGCCACCGCGCCCGATTCCGAACACGCCGATTCCACCTGCGGCATTGCTTCCATCCCGTCACCCGCCGGCGCATCAACGAACAGCCATCGCGTGGCCGCCCTGCACTTCGCCTTCTCCGCCGCCCCCGGCCGCCTCCTCTGCAAATACCGTCCCCTCGCCGACGATTCCCCCGGCCACCCGCTCGACCGCAACGCCCTCCTCGTCACCACCTCCGCCGACACCGGATACATCGTCCCGATCTACATCCCCAAAGCCGCGCCCGGCGCCACCATCCGCCTCGTCGTCGCCGACAGCCAGAACGAACTCGAGCGCAGCCCCGCTTTCCCCCTCGACCAGGAAGGCTGGCAACAACTCCGCTGGAACCTGGCCGACAAATCCACCATCAGCGCCTACCCGACCAAGGAAAAACCTTTCCAATCCGGCGACGGCCGCCTCGACACCGCCGGCAGTCCCCGCCGCGACATCGCCTTCATCGGCTTCGAAATCCAATCCACCCGCCCCCTCGAAGGCACGGTGGACATCGATCAAATTCTCTACGCCAAATCCCCCGCGCCCAAACAATGAAACGCCGCCCGCCCCCTCCATCCGAAGCAGCCGAGGTAACGAGGCTCATACTTTCCGATTACCCCGCACAGCCGAATACATCAAGAGCGACCTCAAACCGCCGGCGCGCGAACGCTCTCCCTCTCCCCTTGGGAGAGGGCCGGGGTGAGGGGGATTTTTTCAACACTTGACCACCCATTTCCGAGAACTTTCAAATCATGAACCCTTCATACCCGCGCCAATCTTCCCGCACCCTTCTCTCACTGGTAGCTCCACTGCTTGCCCTCTTTATCATAGCTTCGAGCGCAAACGCCGACGACCTGGGCACCCTCTGCTCCAATGCCCTCGCCAAACTTCCCCACCCCGAAAACGGCGTGGACTTCAATCCGGTCCCTCACCTCGATTGCCGCAACCAGGGCCAGTCATCCATCTGCTGGAGCTTCGCCACCAGTTCCTTCGTCGAATCCGAAATGGCCCGCCTGCACCGCCCCTCCGTCCGCCTTTCCGCCCTCTACCCGGCCTACTGCCAGTTCGTCGAAAAAGCCCGCCAGTTCGCGAAAACCAAGGGCACCTCGCGCTTCTCGCCCGGGGATACTTTCACCGGCGTCTTTGAAGCCTGTCAAAAATATGGCGCGATGCCCGCCTCCGTTTACGACAAATGGAAAGGCCCGCTGCCTGATCACTCGAAACTCTACGCCGAACTCGATGCCCTCACCGCCCGCGCCAAAGCCGATAATCATTGGAACGAAACCGCGTTCGTGGCCTCGGTCAAAAAACTCCTCGACCAACATCTCGGCAAACCCCCCGAGAAATTCGATTGGGAAGGCAAATCCTACACCCCGCGCTCGTTCGCCGATGAAGTCGTCGCCCTGCCCTGGAAAGACTACATGATGTTCATCTCCACTTCCTCCGAGCCGTATTTGCACTACGCCGCCTTCGACGCGCCGGACAACTGGCTCCACAACACCAACTACTTCAACCTTCCCCTCTCCAAATTCCACCAATACCTGTGGACCGCCTTGCGCAACGGCTATTCCGTCGCCGCCGAGATCGACACGTCTGAGCCCGCCTACAAAACCACCGGCCACTACTGTTTCATCCCCGAGTTCGACCTGCCCTTCGCGCAAATCACCCAGGAGGCCCGCGAACTCCGCCTCCAGGACG